>NZ_JALKEV010000064.1 GCF_023017105.1 Halalkalibacter sp. APA_J-10(15)
AGTAACTATCCGCCGGTAGAACCGGCGGTTTTAATTTCGCCCTATAAGGGCACTTTACTGACTGCCCCCTAAAGGGGACTCTAAACTGACCGTCAACCGTTCACTTCTATTACTTATCTTTAAATGGATCAACATATTCTCTCTTCGTCATATGGTCTCGTAGTCGATCCTCTGCTTCTTGATTACGAATATAGTTTTCAATTGTTTTTTGGTTTAATCCCACCGTACTCACATAATACCCTTTTGCCCAAAATGTGCGATTCCCATGGTTATACTTTAAATTCGCATGACGATCGTGGATCATCAACGAACTTTTTCCCTTTAAGTAGCCCATAAAATGCGACACAGATAATTTAGGAGGTATCTTTACTAACATATGAATGTGGTCCTTCATGGCATGTGCTTCGATGATTTCGACATCTTTCATTTCGCATAACCT
>NZ_JALKEV010000065.1 GCF_023017105.1 Halalkalibacter sp. APA_J-10(15)
AATTTAAAAGTGAACCTTTCAGAAGTGCAAAGCTTTGTGGAAGAACAAAAAAAGGAGATGAACGCTCTTCGTTTAGGATTAAGCGAGGTCGAGTCGAATATTAATCAAATTATCGAGATGGAGACGTTTAAAGGAGAAACGGCGAATGCAGCGAAGACCTATTTTCGTGACTATCACGGCACGCTTCTTCAGGCGTTTATCGGTTTATCGCATCAGCTAGAGAGAAATCTGATGAAGCATCTCAATGATTTCAAAACGAATGTCGACTCAAATGATCTGACGGTGTTGGATCAATCATACATAGAGGATCAAGAAGAAGATATACATAGGATGTACAAGCAATTAGAAGGCATTTCAAAGGAAATAGATGCGATTATAAAGAGTGTCTCGGATATAACTTCGGCACAATCTCCTTCGTTTTCGAATGTGATGAATCG
>NZ_JALKEV010000066.1 GCF_023017105.1 Halalkalibacter sp. APA_J-10(15)
GGCATTCACCGTGCGCCCTTTCTAACTTAACCATTTTGGCTACAGATCACCTTCGAATACCTTCGTCCATTTCATTCTTCCGATTCTCACGTACGGGTGTACGCTGCGAGTCTCCAGAATTTCATGTCCTTGTTCTTCTCGGTTCTCTTTACCAAATCATGACGGCAGATCCACGGCGTCCTTCTTCGTCAGCTTCGTGTCTTCGGTCATGTCACGTAGACAACTACGTTCCATTCCTTCAGCCACTTGCTTCCTCGAATGACTTGTGTCTCTTTGTCATCGATGTTTTTTCGATGATGAACAACGAAAAAAACATCATAAAAATGTGAATTCTTGACGTTCGTTTGAATCATTCGTTTTGCGAATGCAAAACACCGATGAAACAAACATTGTTTCTTCCATGATCTAGTTTTCAAAGAACCTGAAATCATTTA
>NZ_JALKEV010000067.1 GCF_023017105.1 Halalkalibacter sp. APA_J-10(15)
ATCCTGCTCAGTACGAGAGGAACCGCAGGTTCAGACATTTGGTGTATGTGCTTGGCTGAGGAGCCAATGGGGCGAAGCTACCATCTGTGGGATTATGACTGAACGCCTCTAAGTCAGAATCCCGCCCAGGCGGAACGATACGGCAGCGCCGAAGGAGCCTCGGTTGGCCCCGGATAGCCGGGTCCCCGTCCGTCCCCGCTCGGCGGGGTCCCCGCGTCGTCCCCGCGGCGGCGCGGGGTCTCCCCCCGCCGGGCGTCGGGACCGGGGTCCGGTGCGGAGAGCCGTTCGTCTTGGGAAACGGGGTGCGGCCGGAAAGGGGGCCGCCCTCTCGCCCGTCACGTTGAACGCACGTTCGTGTGGAACCTGGCGCTAAACCATTCGTAGACGACCTGCTTCTGGGTCGGGGTTTCGTACGTAGCAGAGCAGCTCC
>NZ_JALKEV010000010.1 GCF_023017105.1 Halalkalibacter sp. APA_J-10(15)
GTCGTCCTAGTATTGATCCTGTCGTGTTAGTAAAAATGGTGTTTATTCAATACATATTTGGTATTCGTTCAATGCGTCAAACGATCAAAGAAATAGAAACAAACGTCGCCTATCGTTGGTTTTTAGGGTTTGGCTTCGATGATAAAATCCCCCACTTCTCTACGTTCGGGAAAAACTATGCCCGCCGATTCCGCGAAAGTGATGTGTTCGAACAGGTTTTCTACCGCATCCTTCGGAATGCAATGGAAAAAGGCTTTGTGAACCCAGATGTGGCGTTCATTGATTCCACGCATGTAAAAGCGAATGCCAATAAGCGAAAGTTTGGTAAGAAGGTAGTTCACTCAGAAACTCGAGCGTATCAAAAACAACTAGAAGAAGAAATCAATGTAGAACGAGTACAAAACGGAAAAAAGCCTCTTCCTCCTCGGGCGAAGGACACTTCGAGGGAGGTCAAGGAGAGCACAACGGATCCTGAAAGTGGGTATTATGTGAAAAGCGAACGAGAGAAAGTGTTTGCGTACAGTCTCCACACCGCCTGTGATTCGAATGGATTTGTTCTTGGAACCGTTGTTACCCCTGCCAATGTTCATGATAGCCAAGTATTTCACGAGTTATTTGATCAACTAAAAGAGAAGGTCACCAAGCCACAAGTCGTAGCCGTCGATGCAGGCGATGCTTGTTTTTGCTGCTATGAACCTGAAAAAACTGGCGACATGGCACTGGAGGAACACCCAACCGACAGTGCCATCGCCGAAAAACCATACGAAAAATACAAAAACGGCTTTGAGAGTCATTTCTCAAAGCCGTTTTGTCTACGGTCTGAAAGGTTAATTTGAGTACACTCAAATTAACCTTTTTCACTATTTGAAGCTAGTTATGTCCCAGCCTCTTCTTGATTTAAAAATCACTCTTGTCTATTAATTTTCGACTAATGGACACCGACAAGAGTCCTACTATAAGCAGAATAAATCCAATCAACATGATTTGATAGACATTCGTAGCGGTATCGGGGAGGCCTTCTCCCTCTCCCTTTTGCTGATCGTCGCCCGGTGGTGGCTCTTCTCCCCCAGGTGGTGGCTCTTCTCCCCCAGGTGGCGGCTCCTCTCCCCCAGGTGGCGGCTCCTCTCCTTCAGGCGGTGGCTCCTCTCCTTCAGGCGGTGGCTCTTCTCCTCCAGGTGGTGGCTCCTCTCCTTCAGGCGGTGGCTCCTCTCCTTCAGGCGGTGGCTCTTCTCCTCCAGGTGGTGGCTCCTCTCCTTCAGGCGGTGGTATTAACAATAGTGAATATACTTGATTCGTTTCACTGTCCTCTGCTAAAACAGTCATTATAATTTTACCATTCTCTGATGATGAATAGTCGAGCTCATAATTAGCAAATAAATGACTTGTCACGACTTCAACTTCAGGAAACTCATGATTGTCTGAAAACCATTCATACGTGTAATCAAATGTAAGTGGATCAAATCCTTGAAGCGATTCACCATTAACCACGATCGCTTCTAACGTAGCATCCGTTCCTAATTGAGAAATCGTCTTACTTTCTCCTAATACAACTAATTCCACAATTGCGATACAAGCATTTTCCATCGCTTGCATAACAACTCGCATTTTTGTTGTTGTTATTGGCTCAAAGGTTAATGATGCTTCTGTTGTTCGAACCGTTTCATCTAACTCCAGTTCACCTTGCTTAACTCTTTCCCAATCACTTCCTGTCCAATATTCCACGTGCAAGGACGAAGGAGGTCTCGTGCCATCTTCATCATCATAGAAAAAGAAGTCAATATGAGAAATCGTTTTCTCTTCCCCAAAGTCGATCGCTACCCAGTCTTCCTCACGCCAAGAATTAGGATCCCAATTCGTCCATCTATCAGTCGAATAATCATCATCATGAATATACCGAATATTATCCCACTGACCTGTGAAAGAAGCCGATGCTTGTGGAAACTCAAGATTGACATCTCTAGGATTCAACGCAACATTTTCTAGTGCTGGTTCTCCTACTTGTACGTATCCTTTCACTTCTACCTCTGTCCCTGCTAACGCTCCAGAAATAGTGAATTTCCCTATTTCATGATATAGCTCTGAATTGATTTCATTCCATGAAACATTCACTTGACCTTTTGCACCATTCTCCAATAATACAGGAACCCTACTCGGTAAAGACGGCGCATGCCCGACAACAGCCTTTAAAAGAACTGGTTCAATATTTACGACATGACTTACGATGACAGTCGCAAGTACAGCAACATCTGTACCCTCTATCTTCCCTTCTACAGTAAATTCATTCTCCTCTGCGTAAAATGACGCATCCATTTCTTCCCATTCAACATGACGCATAACAGGCGCTCCATCACCATAAGTGATCGAAATTTCTGCAGGTAGCTCTGGCTTGACACCAGGAATCGTCACAATTTCAACAGCTTCCATCTCTGTTATGCCCGTTCTTTCTAACTGCCAAATTTGATGATTTCCTGCATTTGGATTCCACACTCCAACAGGTGCATCTTCATTCGTTGATTGTCCACCAACTTCTAAGATTGTTCTCGTTTCAGCATTCAATAAAGTGTATTCACCATTTCCAAATGTAGAAAGAAGCCACTTTTGGCGATCATCACCTTCATCTTTTTCATCCAATATCGCACCATCGTTCACAGTCAGTACCTTCCCTGACGATTGATGAACGATATAATAGTATTCGGTATGGCTGAATCCGTTCGTTGCCTTTTGAAGCAGCCAATGTTGGCTCTCTTCTTCGTTTTCCTTTGTTTTTTGCACAATGGATTCGTTATCTGTTCCGATATCCAATGCTTTCCCACTATTTTTATTGATGAAATGATACGGTTGTTCTTCCTTTAAAAAGGCGTTATCTATATTAACGCCCGATACACCTGATATCACAAAGGTCGTAATTGATTGTGGTTGCACATTCATTGTAAGTGAATCGTCATGAACGTTCCTTTCTTCTTTTTTAGCTAAATTGTCTGAAGGCGATGTCACATATACTTCTGCCTTTGCGTTTTCAGTAATCGTTCCAAAAGCACTTAGATCAATTTCCACCTTCTCATTCTCTGCTGAATGGTTCGTATAGACGACGACAGCTTGATCCTGCTCACGATCAATTGCCGCAAGAGCATCACGATTGTTTGAATTGATAAATTGATATCCTGGACGGATAAACTTACTATATTGCCCCATTGCATAATACTTTTTATTAATATGATAGTCTAATTGTTCAAAATCATCTGGGTCAAAGTCAACATGAATTAACCCCCAATTCATATTCTCGTGCTCAGCGTTCATGTTCACTTCATCTTCAATCGCTTGCCATAATACCCATGCTTTTGGCTCTAGCTCCTGTATATCGGTCTGAATACGCTCAGATAAGGCTAAGGCTGGTCGAATATCTTCATGGTTTTGCGGAATGCCACTAGGACCTAAATCAACCTCTGACATCCACAATCGTGTGCTGACGCCCTTTGCGATATCTCTCACACTAGTCCGTTGCGCTGGCCAATATGTGTGTACATTTAATTGTCCAATATTCGCTCGTGTCGTTTCATCATAGTGCTCCCAATTATAGCGAAAACGGCTCGGATTCGTTTCATCCATTGCTGATACGACTGTATCAACTGCAGAATCACTTAATTGTTCATAAACAGCATTAATCATAGCCGCTTGTGTTTCTGGAGCCCAGTTGGCTCCTTCTTGTCGATTTCCTGCACCCCAATAACCGTTATTAGGCTCATTGATCGGTGATAGTGTCTTAAATTGAACCCCTTCGTTCTCTTCTAAATATTCGACAACACGAACTAAATATTTCGCGAAATTTTCAATTTGATCAGGCTTAATATTATCGTCCCATGAATGGAAGTTACCTGAGGTGTAGCCGCTTTGTGTCATAAAATAAGGGGGTGAATTAGAGAAAGCTTCAAACGTGTCAGCACCTCTTTCCATGGCCGCTTTCACCCACCACAGCTGGTCTTCATCAGCTTGCCAATCCCAATGCGTTGGATTTGAAGGATCCCACCAATTCTCTTGCTCCTCCCAGCTCTCATCTGCATCTTCCGGTGGCCCGAATTCAGCAGGTCGATTCCAATAACCAGGCACAGCTCCACCTAAACGCATATATGGCTCTGTTTCTGGTGAATCTCCACCACCAATATTGTACCTTCCGATGTTCAAATGAAGTCCTTCTTCTGCAAATAGTAAGTCGGCAAGCTCTTCCTTTGCCTCATCAGGCCAACCACCAATCACATTCGCAAACCAAACAAGAGCGGTCCCCCAGCCGTCAAATGGCTCATGCTGATAGCTAGGATCTAGTTGGATCGATTGGTCGACATTTGTTGCTGCAGTTGCCTGAAAGGAGTCAGCTGACCATGCCGGTATAAATGAACTAATGATAAACAATACACTAATGCCAAGTATCGATAACGGTTTCCTCATAACCTCTTCCTCCTTATATCGAGTTGAGAACATCAAACTAGTTTTAGCGAGTAGAAAACTTTTCCTCCTCTCCTTATTTTGAAACCGATTTCATTATTGATAATGATAGCATCTCCCTATCATTCACAGTTAGAATTATCTTTCGATTGATTCGTCTCATTTTTGTCTATACAGTTTATTTTTTTTATATATTTGTACTATTTTTTGTTTTTATCATTTTTTCTAGCTTCATAGAATTTTCACGATATTTACTTGGAGATTGTTTCGTCACCTTTTTAAATACTTTGCAAAAGTAACTGTGGTCAGTAAAGCCTACCGCACGACAAATGTCAGATATAAGTACTGAATCACTTACTAATAGTTTTTTGGCCTGTTCAATTCGGAGTTTATTCAAATATTCTATGAAGCTTTCTTCACTATGAGTCGTAAAGTATTTTGAGAAATAGGAAGGATTAAAATGAAAATGACTTGCGACATCATTTAAAGAAATCGGTTCAGTGTAATGCTCTTTCATATATGATTTTATTCGAGATATGCTCGTTTGATCGGAGTGCTCATGAGATTGAGAAAAACTGTCTTTTACTTTTTCTACAAAACGATTCCACACCAATAATACTCTTCTTATATTAGGAGAACCGTCTATATATTTGATATAAGACCACTTCATTTGATCAATATCAGATCTCTTATCTATGATGAATGAGGAAAGGGTCATGATCATCGTCTGGACAAATCGTTTAAATTCGTATTCCTTCTGGCTATATTCGGTGGATAGATATGTGATATGAGTTTGTAAATAGGAAAGTGCTTGATTATACTGTTGATTTCTTAATTGTTGTATAAATAAGTCTAAATCAAAATATCGATTTCTATATACTTGTGAAGGTAAATCTTTCATTGTAAGGAATGTTTGGTCAGGATAGAAAAATGTATACGTAAAGAGCTTACGAAGATCATTCATTCCTACAAAGCATAATTCTTGTAAGCTCTCATACGTATCTGACAAAACATAATAGGTACGTTGATGGCTATTAACCTTACTTAAGTGAGAAATAGAATGCTTAATACTAGATAAGCGTTTTATATTTACATTAATAAAGAAGATCGCTTTTTTCCCTTCTTCTACTAGAAACCAGGGTATTCTTTCTTGCTCACTCTGTAATACTTCTAAAATATGATCACATTGATAGTCGATGTAACTTTCATTATTGGTAGCGCTTTCATTTTTGAGTCCTAAAAGAAAATAGTGACTATCTTTAAAATATGATGCTAATGCCGTTTTGTTTCTTAAATCATTTTCAAATACGACCGTCTTAAATAAGTGATTTAAATAACATTTTCTCTCCTTTCGTATAATGTATTTCGCTTTTTCTAATGAGTCTAGTAGCTTATTCATATTAATTCTATTTTTTAATAAAACATCAACCACTCCATAATGACTTGCCTCATACACATAGTCAAACTCGCCAAATTCACTTAATAAAATAATTTGTATTTGAGGGAATAGCTTTTTGATTGATTTAATTAAGCTTTTCCCATTCATAATAGGCATGACCGTATCTGTGATCACGATATGAACGGTTTTCCTGCTAAGAAGCTCCAATGCTTCCTTCCCATTTGAAGCTTCACCCACGATTGAAAAGCCCTCCTGTTGCCAATTAATTATATGTTTGAGCCCTGCTCTTACTAGACACTCATCATCAACAATAACAACATTCCAACCGCCGCTTTCCACCTATATCCCTCCTTCTTCTTGAGCCTGAAAGTGGAATTCTTTCAGACTCAACGTGTAACGGATCAACTTGATTAAGCTCTTACCTTTCTAAATATGAAGGTCTACTCATCACTTCTTTTCTAATTCCTGAATTTGCTTTAAATGATGAGCATCGTGTCTAACAAAGATCGTAACAAAGCTTTCGATAGAGAACCGCCTTTTTCCTGCTCCAATCATAAAACGAATATGATCATCGACCCTTTCTAGTTCGCGAACAAGCTTCTCCCTTGTTTCAAGAAATAGATCGATGATCTGCCGAGCAGTGTAATCTTTGACAAGCTCAAGCCCTTTCTCATTATGCTCATCATGATCTGGAAATGCTAGTAACCGCTCACCATCAGCTATATTAGGCGCCATTTGCTTTAAAATATACTCATCCCAATAATACATATGAGCAACCACTTCTCTCGTCGACCATTTACCCTTAGCAATCGGTTGTAGTAAGAACTCCGTAGACTTCTCCTTCAATCCCTTAACCTCATCCATTGTTTGTTGAAATTGTATGAGCTGTTTATTCATCATAACCTCCTAAAAACTTGATTAAAATATACATTAACATAAAATGACAGGTGTATGTACAAATAAAATTTGTATCCTTCTACACATTTTTTCATAAAAGCTATTGACAAAGAATAGAAAAAGAAGCAAAATGAACGCGTGTACATTATATAAAGTAAGGTGGTGGTTCCGTTAGCAACACGAAAAGATGTCGCGCAACGAGCTGGCGTTTCTGAAGCTACAGTATCACGCGTTTTTAATAACGTTGCTCCATTACGCGAAGAAACAAAACAAAAAGTCCTCCAAGCAGCAAAAGAGCTAGACTATTATCCAAATGCCATTGCACAAAATTTTGCCAAAGGAAAAAGTGGAAACATCGGTGTCATTGTACCTTATTTACCAAAGGTTCGTATTCTATCAACGTATTATTTTTCTGAGATTCTGAGCGGAATTGGTATTAAGCTAGCTGAACAGAACTATGGCTTACTCCTTTTATTTCAATCACCTGACGAGCAGCTCGACTATACGCAGCTTTTTCACTCACAAAAGGTCGATGGCTGTATCATTCTCGGCTCAAAAGATACCAAATCTGAACGTGAATCATTATCAAAGCTTCACCAAGCAAGCGTTCCATATTGTCTCGTTAATCAAACATTTCAAAATGAACCCTTTTACTCCATTGATGCCGAACATTATGAAGGAAGCAAACAAGCCGTGACATTTCTCATAAAAAAAGGCTATCAGAACATTGCCTTTCTTAACGGACCTAGCACGTACTCAAACAGCCAAGAACGGAAGCGTGGTTACGAATCTGCCTTAATGGAAGCAGGAATTCATATAAATGACCGTTGGATATTCCAAGGTAACTATAGCCGGACTAGTGGAATGAATAGAGCTCAAGAAATAGCTCCCATTATGACAGAAATTGATGCCATATTTGCTTCGAATGATCGAATGGCAATTGGATTAATGCAAGGCTTAAGTGAATTGGGTTATGAAGTAGGACGTGACTATGCACTAATGGGCTATGATGATTCTGATCTCACTCGTATGGTTCACCCACCACTTAGCTCTGTGAAGGTTCCATTATTCGATATGGGAAAGCTAGCTGCCCATCATGTATTAACGAAGCTGACGAAGCGACATACGAATGACATTCATGAAAGATTACCAGTCACAATCAAAGAGCGTGCCTCAACTCATATTAAAAAATAAGTGAAAGGATTGAGAAGCATGAAATCAATTAATATCGGGATGGTAGGTTATAAATTTATGGGGAAGGCGCACAGTCATGCCTATCGTGACCTTCCGATGTTTTTTCCGAAGCACATTCGTCCAGAAATGAAAGTAATTTGTGGACGTAACCCGCAAGGTGTCTCTGAAGCTGCTACACAATTTGGTTGGCAAGAGTACACGACTGACTGGAACGATCTTATTAGTCGAGACGATATTGATGTCATAGATATTAATGCACCGAGCGATGCTCATAAAGAAATTGCAATCGCTGCAGCAAGGGCCGGAAAGCATGTCTTTTGCGAAAAACCGTTAGCGCTTACACTCGAAGATGCACGTGAAATGCTTGCCGTTGTCAAAGAAACAGGTGTAAAGCATATGGTGAACTTCAACTATCGATTTACTCCTGCTGTTATGCTAGCTAAAAAGCTGATAGATGAAGGACGTTTAGGAAAGATTCATCACTTTCGCGCTTGGTTCCTCCAAGATTGGATCACAGACCCTAATTTCCCTCTTGTATGGCGATTACAAAAGGAGATCGCCGGCTCTGGAGCACATGGTGATTTAGGGGCACATTTAATCGATATGTCTCACTACTTAATCGGGGACATCTCAGAAGTCATTGGTATGAACGAAACGTTCATTAAGGAGCGCCCACTACCAACAGAAATGACTGGTTTATCTGCATCAGGAGACGAGAACTCACCAAAAGGCGAGGTTACTGTTGATGATGCCACATTATTTATGGCTCGGTTTGCAAACGGAGCTCTCGGTAGCTTTGAAGCAACTCGCTTTGCGACAGGGCATCGTAGTACAAATTCTTTCGAAATCAACGGAAGTAAAGGAAGCGTTATCTTTGACTTTGAACGCTTAAATGAACTTCAAGTGTACTTTGAGAATGATGAAGAAGATGTTCAAGGGTTCCGTCGTGTTCTCGCAACCGATGAGGCTCACGCTTATTCAGACGTTTGGTGGCCAGCTGGGCATACGATCGGCTATGAGCATACATTTATTCATGCTGTAACCGAATTGCTAGAAGCCTTTGCAGAGAATCGTCAGCCTGTTCCAAACTTTGAAGATGGCGTCAAATGTCAGCAAGTATTAGATGCTGTTGATTTATCGATTGAGAAACGCCAATGGGTTCAAGTTTCAGATTTATAAACTTTCATTTAGGAGTGATCATATGAACAAAAAAGCATTAATCGTCTGGGGTGGCTGGGATGGTCATGAACCAGAGCAAGTTGCTAATCTATTTAAAACCATTTTAGAAGAAGAGAATTTTGATGTTGAACTATCTGATACATTAGATTCTTACAACGATCCGGAGAAACTAGAATCGCTAGACTTAATTGTTCCTCATTGGACGATGGGAGAAATTGAAGGCAAATACGTAGCTAACATTTCTAAAGCTGTCCAAGCAGGTGTTGGCTTAGCAGGCTGTCACGGCGGAATGTGTGACTCCTTCCGTACGAATGTTGATTGGCAATTCATGACAGGAGGTAATTGGGTTGCTCACCCTGGGAATGATGGCGTTGATTACACAGTTCATATTAAAAGCACATCTAGTCCCATTTTAGAAGGACTTTCAGATTTTGAAGTATGTAGCGAACAATATTACTTGCATGTTGATCCGGCAGTAGAAGTGCTGGCAACGACTCGATTCCCTGTCATTGAAGGTCCCCATTCCTTAAATAAGTCAGTTGACATGCCTGTCGTTTGGACGAAGCGCTGGGGTGTCGGCCGTGTCTTCTATAATTCATTAGGTCACGTAGCTAATGTTATCGCTATGCCTGAAGTTTCTCTTATGATGAGAAGAGGATTCTTATGGGCTGCAGAAGGAAAAGCTTTATATAGTGGAAAACAAGAACAGATGAACACTGCCTATACAGGCATGGGTGATAGCCAACTATAATGAACCATTCGGAGGTAAAAATGAACACAATTAAAGTAGGCATTATCGGATGTGGCAATATTAGCTCGATTTATTTTAAAAATTGCCACACCTTGAATCATATTGAACTCGTTGCTTGTGCTGATATAAGCCTTGAAAGAGCTCAAGCGCAGGCAAATAAATTTGGAATCGAAAAGGCTTACACCGTGGATGAAATCTTAGATGATCCTTCGGTAGAGCTTATTATTAACTTAACGATCCCGAAAGCACATGCAGACGTCTGTCTCAAAGCTCTTAATGCTGGAAAACACGTCTATACTGAAAAGCCTTTTACTGTAAGAACAGATGAGGCGAACGCCATTTTGCAAAAGGCCAAGGAAAAGGGCCTTCTCGTTGGCTCTGCTCCTGACACCTTTTTAGGTGCCGGAATCCAAACAGCGATTCAAGTGATTGAAAGAGGAGAAATTGGCACTCCCATTGGCGCATCAGCCTTTATGATTGGTCGTGGTCACGAGCACTGGCACCCTGATCCTGCCTTTTATTACGATGAAGGTGGCGGTCCTATGTTTGATATGGGACCCTATTATTTAACAGCTCTCACCGCCCTTCTCGGACCGATGAAAAAAATAGCCGGCTCTGCTCGTATTAGTTATCCAGTACGAACGATCTTAAGTGAACCAAAAGCAGGAGAAAAGGTCACTGTCATGACGCCTACTCACCTTTCTGGGGTTATTGATTTTGCAAGTGGGGCGATGGCGACTTTAACAACAAGCTTCGACGCATTCGGAGGCTCGACCTTACCTCCTATCGAAATTTACGGAAGTGAAGGAACGATGCTCGTACCTGATCCTAATACATTCAGTGGTGTCGTTAAAGTGAGAAAACGTGATGAACAGGATTTCAAAGAAATTGCACACACTCATCAGTTAGTGGAAAACAGTAGGGGAATTGGAGTCGCTGATATGGCCAATGCCATTTTAACTGGTCAGCCTCACCGAGCGAGTGGCGAATTAGCGTATCATGTATTAGAAGCGATGCATGGGTTTCATATCTCATCAGAAAACGAAACTCATTACAAAATGAAAAGCACTTGTAAGAAGCCAAAACCGTTTCCACAAGACCTTACTTTTTTCTAAGAAAAGCTTCGCAGTAGTCTTTTCTTCCACTTAAACTACCTTGATTAAATGCTTAGCCTTCCAGAAAAAGGAGTGTCTCAAAAGGTTACTTTCATGCCTTTTGAGACACTCCTCTTAAAGAGGTCACTGAAAAAAGATAAAAACCAAACTTCCACAGTTCCTTTCTCTTAAATTGCATCTCCATTCTCTAACCAACGTACCTCAGCATTTGTTAATTTGATTTTTGAGCCTTCTAAGCACGAATTCAATTCCGTTTCATTTTGTGCCCCAATCAAGGCAGCTGTTGGAAATGGTTGATTTAATACATAGGCAAGTGCTATTTGAATAGCCGTCACACCTTTTTCCTCAGCTAATTCTTCCGCACGCCGTAAACGTTCCCAATTAGCATCACTATAGAAGACACGAACAAGATCTTCATTGCTACGATCCTCAGGTGAAAAGCGTCCTGTAAAAAAACCTCTTGCTTGTGAAGACCATGAAAGAATCGGAATTTGATTACGTTCATGCCATTTGCAATCCTCTGCTTCTGCTGAAACACATCCTGACCAAAATGGCTCATTTGGCTTTGCCAAGCTTAAGTTCGGACTACTAAACGTAAATCCAATCAGTCCGTTCGATTGGGCATACTCATTCGCTTCTTGAATACGTTGGACCGTCCAGTTTGAGCCACCGATCGCTTTGATTCTTCCAGCCTCAATATGCTCATTTAATACATCAACAATTTCACTAACGGGAACACTCAAATCATCGCGATGCAGAGCATACAAATCAACGTAGTCCGTTCCAAGACGATCTAAGCTTTCAAACAAGTCTTTTGTAATCGCTTCTGGATTAACTCTAGGACCACTCTCATCATGGTGTGCTCCCTTCGTTAAAATGATCACATCCTTGCGATTCCCTCGCTCCTTCATCCACTGGCCAATGGCCACCTCACTTTCTCCACCGCAATAAACATGAGCCGTATCAATCGTATTCCCACCAATTGAAAAATATCGATCTAACACTTCACAAACTTTGTCATAATTGCTTGGCCGAAAATAATCAGACCCTTGAACCAATACAGATAATCGTTTCTCTATCCCTTCAATCTTGATTGTTTTCATATTAAAGCCCTCCTACTTGATTTCAACTCGCTGGCGTTGTTGGGCCGACGTTAAGCATGCATCAAGCACTTTCATATTCAAGACAGCATCTGTAGCTGGATAAGGAAGAGGTTCACTACCCCGAATCGCTTCCCCTAAAGCATCTGCTTGTAGTGCATATTGATTAAGCATAGGCACTTCAACTACTGATTTTCCATCATTCGTAATCACATAAAAATGATCTTCCTCCGATTGATGGCCAACAAACGCCGAAGGAACTTCGATTCGCCCTTCAGTCCCCACAATTTCAAGTGTATTTCGAAATGCTGCCCACATCCCACAATCAAACGTCATGGCGACACCGTGCTTAAATTCCAACAAACCTGAAACCATCATATCAACACCATCATGCTCATCAGAGTAAAAAGCATGAACCGTTGCTGCTTGTGGTTCCTGTCTTAGCAGCATACGAGCTGCACTAATTGGATAAACACCTACATCATATAAAGACCCTCCACCCCATGCTTTCTTATAGCGCACATTGCTCGAATCCTCGGCATTATTAAATGTAAATGTTCCATGTATTCCTCGAATTTCTCCAATTCTTCCTGATTCCATTACTTCGCGAATCATTGCATAACGAGGGTGGTATCGATACATAAACGCTTCGGCAAATACAACTCCTGCTTTTTCACACGCCGCTTCCATTTCTTTCACTTCTTCTGTATTTAATGCTGCAGGCTTTTCACATAAAACATGCTTACCTGCTTCAGCAGCGCGAATTGTCCATTCTTTGTGTAGATGATTCGGCAATGGAATATAGACCGCTTCTATCGTAGAATCATTAAGTAATTCCTCATAGCTGCCATATGCAATTGGTATAGATAATTCCTTTGCAGCTTCCTCAGCCTTCTCCTTATTTCGACTAGCAATCGCCACAACTTCTCCTGTTTCAGATTGCTGAATACCTGGAATAACAGACTTCTTCGCAATATTTGCACTTCCAATAACTCCCCAACGAACCTTTTCCATCGTCATCCTCCTTTAAATTAACACTATATTGCTAGTATAATAAATAAAGAATAAAATAAAAATATAAGTTTATTGACATCAAATGAAACAATATTGTCTTCTACTATTCTCTAAATCAACTTTCAACACCTTAAGTAGCTTAACAAGCTTCGGTATTTTTACATTCACTAAATCATAACAACAAGGAGGGTATCTTATGCAAAGACAAGCACTCTTCCCGACATTGACAAAACACGAATATCTCATTTTACCTGAATCAATTGGACATTACTCAGGTGAACCCGATCATTATGTCAAAAGAGATGTAGGTACATTAAATAACTTTAGTATTCATTTTATTCTTTCAGGTACTGGTTACGTAGAAATTGATCAGGAACGCTTTTTAGTTAAAAGGGGAGATGCCTTTTTATATTTCCCCATGCAGCAGCAATGCTACTATAGTAGTGAAGATGACCCTTGGGATGTGAGATGGGTACATTTTTATGGAGATCATCTACAACCATTTCTATCCGAAAAAGGCTTTCAACGGTTTATCTTATGGAAAGCTCAACAAATTACCCATTTAGAAGCTGCTCATGAACAGCTTCTAAATAAAGCTGATCAATATTGCTTGCGACAGCTATCACCCATTTCAATAGCAACCTATGCCTTCCTCATCGAGTTCATCACAAACGTGCAGCCAAGACATGTAACTGAAAATACGGAGCTAGATGATCGTATTCACAGTCTTTTACCACAGATGCAAGACAAAGCCTGTGAGCCTTTTGAATTGGACTATTGGGCCAACAAAGCAAAAGTAAGTCATTATTATTTTTGCCGCTTATTTAAGCGAGCTACACAAATGACTCCAATGGCATTCATTACGTTATGTCGATTACAACGCAGTAAACAATTATTACTTAAGGATAAACAAGTAACCGTTAAAGAAATTGCCGAACAATCAGGCTATACAAGTATTAGTTATTTCAACAAACGCTTTCTCGAACACGAAGGAATGACTCCGACTGAGTATCGCCAGATGTATCATTAGCACTGCAAATCAATCGTACATTTGCTCACGGAATGACTTGTGATACAATATTGTCTAGTAACCGACAATCTGGAAAAATGATACACAGAGAATTTATAAGATAGGATGATACAAATGGACCATACGAATTCCAATTTCATACGAAACATCATAAAGAATGACTTAGAGACAAAGAAGAGAGACCATGTCGTCACTCGCTTCCCTCCAGAGCCAAATGGCTATTTACATATTGGGCATGCAAAGTCAATCGTCATCAATTTCGGTCTAGCGGATGATTTTAACGGTAAGACGAATCTCCGCTTTGATGACACCAATCCATTGAAAGAGGACACAGAATATGTCAATGCGATCAAGGAAGATGTTGAATGGCTTGGCTATGATTGGGATGGTCTCTTTTTTGCATCTGATTACTTTCAAGAAATGTATGATCGAGCTGTCTTACTTATTAATAAAGGAAAAGCATATGTTGATGACTTATCTCAAGAAGAGATTCGCCAATATCGTGGGACATTAACAGAAACAGGAAAAGATAGTCCGTATCGAAATCGTGCCATTGTGGAAAACCTTGACCTCTTCGAGCGCATGCGTAACGGAGAATTTGCCAATGGTGAAAAAGTATTACGTGCCAAAATTGACATGAGTTCACCAAACATCAACATGCGTGACCCTGTTATTTATCGTATTGCTCATGCGACACATCATAACACTGGTGATACATGGTGTATTTATCCGATGTATGCCTTCGCTCACCCTCTTGAGGATGCCATCGAAGGTGTTACTCATTCGTTATGTACAACGGAATTTGAGGATCAACGTCCTCTTTACAATTGGGTCGTCGCTGAGTGTGAAATGGAACATGTACCCGAGCAAACTGAATTTGGTCGTTTGAACATTACAAATACTGTGATGAGTAAACGTAAATTGAAGCAGCTTGTAGATGAAAAGATCGTTGACGGCTGGGATGATCCTCGTATGCCTACGATATCAGGCTTAAGACGTCGTGGTTATACACCTGAAGCGATTCGTGAATTCGTTAAGGAAACAGGCGTATCCAAAGGAGCAGGTGAAGTTGATTCGCAAATGCTAGACTACTTTGTTCGTGAAGATTTAAAGATGAAAGCACCACGAACAATGGGAATCATTCGCCCATTAAAAGTCGTTATTACAAATTACCCTGAAGGGCAAACCGAATGGCTTGATGCAGAAATCAACCCAGAAAATCCGGATATGGGTAAGCGACAAATTCCTTTTTCACGCGAGATTTATATTGAGCAGGAAGACTTTATGGAAAATCCTCCGAAGAAGTATTTTCGCTTGTACCCAGGCAACGAGGTTAGGCTGAAGCATGCTTATTTCATTAAATGTGAAGAAGTGATTAAGGACCCAGAAGGAAATGTAATCGAAATTCACTGTACGTATGACCCTGAAACCAAAAGCGGAACGGGCTTCACAGGTAGAAAGGTGAAGGGCACGATTCATTGGGTAGAAGCATCCCAAGCCATTCCAGCCGAATTCCGCTTATATGAGCCACTTCTATTAAAGGAAGACTCAAATGAGGAAGAGGGCGAGGAAAAGACCTTCCTTGATCAAATTAATCCTCATTCTATGCAAGTGCTTAACGGATATGTTGAACCAACAATGAAAGCCATTCAAGTACAAGAGAAGTTCCAATTTTTCAGACATGGCTACTTTAACGTTGATCCTAAAGATTCAACAAAAGAGAAGCCTGTCTTCAACCTAACCGTCTCATTAAAAAGCTCGTTTAAATTATAACAATCGCTTAGTATATACGACACCCACACCCTATGAGAAATGATCACACCAAAGAACCCCCATTGGAATCCAACGGGGGGTTTTTTAATCGCTATTTTTATATAGAACTCTTACAACATCATAACAAATTTCCAAGAAACAGTCTATTTTTTTTGCCAGATTTTTTATATAGTATGGTTGCCGGCAAAACTTAAGAAAAGGAGTGTTATTTCTTGAAAGTCATTTGTCCCCTCAATCTAATTGATTTACAGGACTATATTAAAAATGTCTTTGGCACCAGTCATTTGGTTTCTAATGTTACACAAATACATGGTGGTGCACAAAAGGTCGTCTACAGGATTCAATGCAGCAATGGATTTTCTTGTGTTCTATATGTGTGGGATCTTACTAAGAATTATTTCAAAAAAGAAAAAGAAGTTGAAAATATAACTGAACAATCCTTCGGCAGTGATTTATTTGAGCTAAATAATATGTATTTAACGCAACGAGGAATACGAACCCCCTCTCTCTATAATCTCAATAAGGAAAGGAGTCGTTATTCGTTTGATTATGCTCTCGTTGAATACGTAAACGGACATACAGCAGAAGACTACTTCCATCATTCTGACTCAACGGTTCAAGATAAACTGTTTCAGAGGTTGGGGAATATGTTAACTAACATGCATGCTAACGAAAGTAGCACGTATGGTAAAGCGAATCATAGAGGTATCAATCCGAAACCTTGCCATCAATTGAAGACGGAGAATGCAAAAAGACAGCTATTCTATGCTTCCCAACATATGGACAGCATTCAAGCTAACCATAGCAAACTTCTCGATACTTTATATGAGCTTGAATCAAAAATTGAACCTAGAAGCCGTTATGGATTTATACATGGTGAACTAGGTCCTGACCACGTATTGGTTAATGACAAACTAGAACCATATTTGATCGATATCGAAGGTGCTGGCTTTTTTGACATTGAGCACGAACATAGTTTTTTAGATTTTCGTTTCAGGAATTTTTACCGTTTTCTAAAGAATGATACTCTCGATCCGAACAGGATGCTATTCTATCGATTCCATCATCACATTTCATTAACTTCCGGTGGTTTAAAGCTGCTTCATAGGGGATACTCGGATCAGAAATTTGCAAAAAGACTTGCTGCTCATCATTCTCAATGTGCACTAAATTTTATTGAAGGGTACGCATTATGATTTATTTTGCTTTGTATTTCACATGACGAATAAAAGGTTGATACAAATGGAATTTTTCTCATTTGTATCAACCTCAACGTTATTTGGCTTTTTAGGCATTATTTATTGATAGAGAACCTATTTTTTCAATTTCATCATTCTGATAAATGGCTATACCTTTCTCTTCAGCTTGGGCTACATCATACATTGCCAAAGCAATGGTTTTGGCTTCAATCCCTTTGACCTTTCGTAAAGGTCCGACAAAAAGAAAGGATAAAGCTCTAAACATCACTTCGGCTGTTTTTTCACCAAAGCGAAATTCTGCACGCTCTCCAAGCAGTAAGGAAGGGCGAAAGATCGCAATGGAGTCATAACCTAGCTTTTGCACCTCACCCTCAAGCTCTCCTTTTATTCTGGTGTAAAAGATTGAGGATTTCGCATTCGCACCCATTGCACTTACAAAAAGAAGTTTCTTCGCACCTGCTTTTCGAGATAGCTTTGCTACTCGTAAGGGATACGTCACATCAATTCGATACATGACGTCTTTTGATTGTGCCTTCTTAATCGTTGTTCCTATGCAGCTAAACACATCGTCTACGTGAAAATCAATCACTGATTCATCAAGCTTATCAAAATCGGTCACGATTTCTGTCAGCTTCTGATCTGCAATTTTTAAAGGTCTTCGTACGATCGCAACAACTTTATCATAATTTCCTTTCTTCAATAGCATCTTTAATAGCTCTCGCCCCACCAATCCAGTCGCCCCAACAATTAAAGCTGTTTTAGCCATGATCCTTCCCTCCCTCCAACCAAGCATGAAATGAGCATCCACCATTCGATCTGCTTGCACGGAATCATATATGGCGATCGACAGCGTTTGTGTGTATCGTAAATTATTACCCGTAGCCATTTACGGCGCTCAACTTCCCTATTGCCCGCGCGAATCCTTTTAAGATACCTATTCACAAACAAACCTAAAGGTCAACGTTATAATTTAGGGCTAGTTCGTCACCAGGTAAGCCGCGAATCCCCCAATGATGCTTCGGTGTTTCAAAGATCGTTAATTCAATATCTTCTTTCCTCATCTTACATTTACTCGTAAGTCTCTCATACAACAACTGAATCAACTTCTTTTTCGTTGCGATCGAGCGTCCTTCAAACATACTAATTTCAATTACCATATAGTTCTCACTTCGATCATTTGAAAAGAAGAAATCTTCCTCATCCATTAAGAAAAATCGTTGAAATTTTTTCTCTTCTGGAAACTCTAAAGCATCAACCATACAAGAATGAATGATACTCGATACTAGCTTCTTCCGCGAATTTAATACATCTTTTAACCCAAATACTTTCACTTGTCCCATACTCATCTCACCTTTCTCATCTCAACTAAACTCTACTTTCACTATAATCTATTCTATATGTTACTTCATCATCCCTTCTACATATTCAAATCAAACTACTTTCAATCTCTTTAAGTTTGTAGAAGAAACCCTTTCTCTCCATTAGCTCTGCATACGTCCCGACTTCAACAACCTTGCCTTCATCCATCACTACAATTTGATCCATTTGTTCAAGCCCTGAAAGCCGATGACTTATGAGAATGAGCGTATCCTCCTTAGCTTGCTGATGAAGCCAATGATAGAGCTTCTTCTCTGTTTCCATATCAACGGATGAAGTCGGTTCATCAAGGAGCCATAATCGCCCACCTTTAGCACCAGCCCTTGCCAAAGCTAATCGCTGCTTTTCCCCTCCTGATAAATTTTCTCCACCTTCCATCACTGCATCATCCAATTTGAAGTGTGATAACTGAACATCCTTTAACAGTTGCTCTAACTGTTCCTCCGTCCACTCTTCCTCAAATAAAAGAAGGTTGTCTCTTACCGTACCATAAAAGAACTGACTTCTTTGATAAACAACATTTGCCTGTGCCCAAATAGACTCTTGATCAATTTGCTCAATTGGCACACCGTTAACATGGATTTCACCTTCTGTCTCATACCATTTTAATAATATATGCATGAGCGTAGACTTTCCAGATCCACTTGGTCCAACAATCGCTGTTTTCGATTCTGATGGGAAGTCAATTGTAATATCCTCCAGTGTCTTTCGAAATTCATTGGCAAATCCGAATGATGCACGACGGAATGATAGCGATGGTGCGCATTCACTCATATTCAGTTGAGTAGTAACTCTCTCTTTTCTGTCACCTTCTGCTGTCACCGCCTCCAACCGTTTGGCAGCTTGTTCGCTTTCATCATAATGAATCGGGAAAATAGCCATAGGTACCGAATGCTCAAAGACAATAAAGCTAATCATCACAAGCATCGCTAATAAAACACCATCTAGCTGTCCAGTTGTAACGAAGTAAGCTCCAATAGCAAGGACAGACCATGAAATAAGATGTGCGGCTGCCACATTAAAAGCTTGATTAGAAGCGGATTGCACTCCTTCTTGTTTTTGCTTTAGAACATACACTTTTGACTGATCTCCCAATTGCTGTTCTTTGCCTTCTAGTTGCTGATGAATTTTCAATTCTCGAAATCCATAGAACCATTCTGCTACATCAGTAGAAAGTTGTGCCCTTTCTTGACGAATATCGCTACTGATCTTCTTCTGCCTTTTAGCAAACCAAGCTGGGATGACAAAACCTGTCAAGAACAATCCAATTAATATGCACGCAGCAATGACTATTGAAGAAAATGAAACAAAGAATATCGTACTAAAAAAGACTAACACCATAATAATTGGTGGATAGAGAACGCGTAAAAAAAAGTTTTGCAAGCTTTCCACATCACCAACAATTCGCGCTAACAAATCACCACTGCGGTACGTTCGAAATAAAGAAGCACCTATCTTTTCTATTTTTTCATAGAAATAAACACGCATATCACTAAGCATTGTAAAGGTTGCTCGATGAGAGTAATACCGTTCGGCATAACGACTTAAAGCCCGAGTGAAACTACCGATTTTCACGACCGCTACCATAGCTATTAATACATACATAGGAGGCTCTAAGGCAGCTTGGGAAATTAAGTAGCCATTTGCAGCAAATAAGCCGACAGCCGTCACACCGGCCAAAAAGCCAAAAACGACTGATAAAATAACGTCTTTCTTTTCCCGCATCATTAACCGCACAATAGGTAGAAGATCATTCATGCTCTATTCCACCTCCCGATTCTCTGAGAGCATTTGCGCGTAACGTTCAGATTGCTTTAATAATTGCTCATGCTTTCCCTCAGCTAACAGTGCTCCATTTTCTAGAAAAAGAATATAATTCGCTCTCTTAATCGTTTGCAAGCGATGAGCAACAGTTATGACAAGCGCTTGCTCAGCAAGCTGTTCAATCGAAGCATGAAGCACCTGCTCAGTCACTAAATCTAGACCAGAAGTCGGCTCATCAAATAAAACGATGGCTGGCCTTTTTAAAAAGGCACGACTTATCGCAATACGTTGCTTTTCACCGCCTGATAACCCTCTTCCACCTTCACCAATCATCGTTTGAAACTCGTCAGGAAAAGAGGTAATTAAATCAAGAATACCCGCCTTTTCAGCAGCGTCTCTTAATTCCTCTTCCGTTACATCTAATCCCATCGTTATATTTTCAGCAATCGTACCTGCAAATAAATAAGGATGCTGTGTGACATAACTAATTTGGTTAAACCATTCACTCTCTTTATACGACGTTAACGGAAGACCGTTGACATACAATCCACCTTCAGTAGGCTGTAACAAACCAGACATGATATGTAATAATGTCGTTTTACCAGCTCCACTTTTTCCAACTAACGCCACTTGTCCATGTCGAGGCAACCGAGTGTTTATGCCATTTAATTTAAAGCCCTCTGAACGATAATGAAAATGGACATTCTGTAACTGAAAGGAGGAAATCCTCTCATTGAATCGCTCATGTCCCCATTCCATTCGTTGCTCCTTTTTTTGAAGCTCTTCTTCGATTTTTTCTGCTGCACCACTACTACTTCTCCCAGCATGAAACGCACTTCCTAGCTCCTTCAATAAATTAAAAAATTCTGGAACTAGTAGTAAAATAAAAAAGGCTGTAAAAAAATCAATTTGCTGAAACACAATTAAACGTAACCCTAATTCTAGTGCAACGAGTCCAATACTAAGCATCGAAATAAATTCCAACATTAACGAAGAGGTGAAAGCCACCTTTAATATTTCCATTGTCGTATCACGAAAACGTAAGCTACTTTGACGAATGAGTTCTTTATATTTCTTTGATTTCCCGTATACCTTTAAGCTTTCAATTCCCTGCAATGTATCAAGAAAACGCCCCGAAAAAGCTTTCATGCTTTCTAACTTTTCTTCTGATTTCCGCTGCGTCATTCCGCCAATAATCGCCATAAAAACAGGGATAAATGGTGCTGTCACTAGAAGAATCAAGCCTGAATAAACATGTTGACTAAAAATCACAATTAAGATCATCACTGGTGCAATCGTCGAAACCATTCGTTGGGGCACATATTGACGAAAGAAGCTATCTATTTCATCAACAGTATCAAGCATGACACTAACCTTTGCACCAGATTGTCCTTGATAAGACATTGATAATGATTCATTTCCATACGCCTGCAATAAACGTTTCCGAATATCCTCTTTAATCTTTGTCGCCATGCTGACACCTAATCGGTTGCTCCAATATGAAAGCAATGCTCTCATTAATAACACACCTAGTAGCACAAATAATAGAACAATGACGTGTTCAAACGCTACATTTCGTAGGAACACGTCATTTACAATCGTTACAATCAAATACGCTTGAGCGATAACGACTACTCCAAAAGCAATTGCTACAACATATAACAAGGAATATGGTTTCCTTTCAGCCGTTGCTAACCTTTGCAAAATTTTCATCAGCTAATCCTCATATTTCGTACTTTTATGTGCCATAACAAAGGAAAGCACAATCGCAAGCCCGGCGACAAGAAGAGGAGCATAAAACAATAGAAAGTTGTACATCTTATCGTTCCTCCTTATTTCCCTTTTTGGATATATGGTTTGTTCATAATGAATAATTTAAACACTAAATATAGCGATGGAATCAACAGCATGAACCCTAAAATAAAGACGACAATTAATGTATACGCCATCGTTTCATTTGTAAACCCATCATAAATCGTTACATCTGGATATAATAAATATGGATATCGTGAAACTCCGTATGCATAAAAGGCAATCGCAAATTGTAATACAACAAAGATAAACGACTTACCGTATAACTGCTTCCTTAATAACCATAGGCTGACGATGAAACAGACAAACGAAAGAGCAAACAACCACCATAAAGATAGTAACCCTTCATAATGGGAAGGATTATGCCACCTCATTTCAATAATAATGCCTAATGCCGTTACAATCGTCGGAAAGCTCCAAATCCACGTATACTTTCGAAAGAGGTACAAAGCTTTCCTATCTTTTGCAACAGATGAATAATAAGCTAGAAAGCTAGCAGAAATAAACAAAACACTGACAAGACTTAGAACAATAATCGACCATGCAAACGGGCTTGTAAATAACCCAATATAATCGAGCTCAATCCGCCCTGATGACGTTGTATGAATAAAACCACCTTGGGACACAATTAACGCTGTCGTTAAAGACGCCGGAATAAGGACACCAGTTATACCATACATAAGTGTATATCCGACATGACCTTTCTTTGTCCCATACGTGCCAAATGCATAATAGCTACCACGTAGCGCCAATAAAATAATCGATATACTAATTGGAATTAAGAGAACTGTACCAAAATAGTAAGCTGTACTTGGAAAAAAACCGATCATCCCAACAAAGAAAAACACAAGAAAGACATTTGTAATCTCCCAAACAGGGGATAAGTAACGTTGAATGACCGTATTCACAATATGGTTCTTCTTCGTCACAATCGTAAATGCATTAAAGAAGCCTGCTCCAAAGTCAATGGAAGCAATAATGACATAGCCAAAAAGGAATAGCCACAAGACGGAAATCCCTATAATTTCAACGGTCATTTTGCAATACCTCCCTTGGCGTCAGTCTGCCTTTCTAATTCTTTTTCAACTGGGTTATTTTTAAACATTCTCGATAATACAACACCCGTACCCACAACTAAAATAAGGTAAAGCACGGCAAAAGCAATAAACATCACCCATACATATGGTGAATCAGTTGCCCCTTCGGCCGTTGTCATATATCCTCTCATAATCCACGGCTGTCGACCCATTTCAGCAAACCACCACCCTGCTTGAATGGCAAGCATCGCCAATGGACCTGAGGCAACAAGCAACCGTCGGAATAATTTCGTCTTAATAAACGACCAGTTGCGATAAAGGGCCACTATATAGAAAAGTGCCAACGCCGTTAACCCTATTCCAATCGTAATCATCATGTCAAAAAAGTAATGCACGATATACGGAGGATGATATTCCTCTGGAAACTGATCAAGGCCGACCACTTCACCTGTAAAGTTACTATGCACTAAAAAGCTTAGCGCATATGGAATACGAATCGCATATTTAACTTCATTCGTTTCCGTCAACACCCCATACAGCACGAGTGGAGCTTCTTCTTCTGTCTCAAAGTGCCATTCCGCAGCAGCAAGCTTCTCAGGTTGATACTCAGCTAAGAACTTCCCTGAAAAGTCACCAACAACGGCTGTCGCGATCGAAAAGATAAGAGCCACTTTCATCGTTAACGCAAGTCCTTTACGGTGATACTCGTGACGACTTCCCTTTAATAGATGATAAGCGGCAATTGAGGCTAGAACAAAGGCAGTAGTCATATATGCTGATGTGAGCACATGTCCAACCTTCGTTGGCATCGCTGGATTAAACATCGCCAAAAACGGCTGAATATTGGTCAATTGTCCATCAACTAACGCAAAGCCTTGTGGCGTATTCATAAAGGCATTAACAGACGTAATAAATAATGCCGACATCGCTCCGCCGATTAATACTGGAATTAAGAGCATAAAATGTTTAAATGGATTTTTAAAACGGTCCCACGTATATAAGTAAATTCCTAAGAAAATGGCTTCAAAGAAAAACGCAAAAGTCTCCATAAATAATGGTAACGCAATAAGCTGACCAGCAAATTCCATAAAGCTAGGCCATAAAAGCGCTAACTGGAGAGCAATCGCCGTTCCGGTCACAACCCCAACCGCAACTGTAATCACATACCCTCGTGCCCAGCGTTTTGCCATAAGCAAATAATGCTCATCATTCCTCTTTAAGCCGAGCCAGTGAGCAATAAGTATCAAAATTGGTACACCCACACCGAGAGTTGCATAGATGACATGTACTGACAATGTCATCATCGTTAAATATCGACTAAATTCAACTGAATCCATCTTCTCTCCTCCTTGTCCTCTCCCTTTCATAAGCAGAAGATACTACCTATTGTATAACGGAAATGTATGTGAAAAATATCACAAATCAAACAATTTTGTTACAAAGGAGTGATGAATTTATGACATAAGAAAACTGCGATAGCATCTTTTCTTATAAGTGTTGTGCCGAGCCGTTCATAGGGTGTAGCTCATCAATGCGTGATCACTACTTTTGCGAACCTACTTGCATAGGGACAACCAACAAAGTTAATCCTCATTCCTCTAAATAAGAGAAAAAACATTTCCTGAAAAGAAAATGTAGCCCTCATTCCGCTATTTTGGCTTTTATGGCTCCTTTTGGACTCATTTATCTTAAATAGAGGAATGAGGAACCGCATAGAGCACGTGACCTTTGCCCCCCGCTTCTTCACTGAGTGGTTCCGATAGCTCCTTCGGTTATTCTCACAATTCCTTCCATGAATTTTATAAATTTTGATTATGTAAGAAAAGCACGATAGCGTCTTTTCTTAATACAGAAAGACATGTTAACCATTTACCCGTTAACATGTCTTTCTAACCACACTATATCAATTAAGTTCCACAAAAAGTCTGATATGGACGATCCGATGGTGCTGGTGGCTGACAATATTTCGTTAATTCCATAGAATAATCATATGGTTTCTCTAATACATGAAGAAGCTGTTTCATAACATCATAATCATCATCTTCTACAGCCGCTGCCAACGCTTCCTCTACACGATGATTACGTGGGATGACCACAGGGTTGGACTTTTGCATTCGTTCCTGAACGATTTCCTCAGAATGACCTTGTTTAGCTAACCGCTCCATCCATTGCTTATGCCATGCTTGGAAGGACTTCGTTTCGAATAATGCTTCTTCATCTAATTGACCCAATGTTAGCGCTCTAAATGTATTCGTATAATCAGCTTCATGGGTATCCATCATTTTCAAAAGACTGTTAATAAGCTCTTGATCGCCATCTTCTCCATCTACCAACCCTAGCTTCTTTCTCATTCCAGTTAACCATTCTTCTTGAAAGGATTCTGAGAATGTCGCAATCGCCCCTTCCGCTAGCTTAACTGCTTGCTCCTTGTCCTCATGTAACAAAGGGAGGATCGCTTCTGCCAACCTTGCCAACCCCCAGGCAGCCATATATGGTTGATTTCCATATGCATAACGCCCTTGTCGATCAATCGAACTATATACAGTCGTAGGGTCATACTTATCAATAAATGCGCATGGTCCATAATCAATCGTCTCACCGCTTATCGCCACGTTATCCGTATTCATCACACCATGCACAAATCCAACGAGCTGCCATTTTGCAACTAAACTTGCCTGTTTTTTTATAACTTCTTCTAATAAACGCAAATAACGTTGATGATTATCAGCAATATAAGCAAAATGCCGATCAATTGTATAGTCCGCTAAAGCTTGCAGATCATTCTTCTCACCAAACTGAGCAATATATTGAAAGGTTCCTACACGAATATGACTAGCTGCAACTCTTGTTAAAATGGCTCCATCTAACTCCGTTTCGCGATATACTAGTTCCCCCGTCTTCACAACAGCTAAGCTGCGACTTGTCGGAATACCTAATGCGTACATCGCTTCACTTATCATATATTCACGTAACATCGGACCTAGTGAAGCTCGACCATCACCTCCACGTGAATATGGTGTCCGCCCAGCTCCCTTCAGTTGAATATCTACTCGTTCTCCAGTTGGTGTCACTTGTTCACCTAAGAGAATCGCCCGACCATCTCCAAGCATTGTGAAATGCCCGAATTGGTGACCTGCATAGGCTTGTGCAATGGGGTCAGACCCCGGTGGAAATTGATTCCCTGCGAATATTTGTGCAGCTTCTTCCCCTTTTAATTCGCTAGCCTCTAACCTTAATTCTTCAGACAGACGTTCATTTACGATTACTAATTCAGGTGACGGGACGGGTGTTGGCTTTTGATGTGAATAAAATGAATTTGGTAACTTTGTATAGCTGTGATCTAGGTTCCAACCATGTTCGATAGTCATAACGACTCCTTTCAGCTTCATGAAATTGATCATTAAAGTATGACCTTTGCAATTGTAGAATGCCCTTTATTATACGCGAACATTTCATATAAAAATTATACGTCATCTTTCCAACTTCCCTATGATATAATGCTTACAAACGACTATTAGTTTTTAGGGGGGGATGCGATGCAAATACTCAAGTATGTTACTAATAGTATTCCATACAATGATCTATATTTAAATCAATATGGTTCTGAGCTTTGCTGCCCTGATCATTTTCAAGGTCCTAAAGCTAGAGAAGATTACTTAATCCACTATGTCTTTTCCGGGAAGGGTATATTCATTATTGATGGTAAAACGTATCACTTAGAACAAGGCAACGGATTTCTTATCTGCCCAAAGATGGTTTCATATTATAAAGCAGATAGTCATGACCCTTGGCATTATTACTGGGTGGGCTTCCATGGAGTACATGCAGAATCATTCCTCCGTCTTGCCAATTTAAGTGCAAGTCATCCAATCTTTAATTACGATAAAGACCAACTACTGATTCAGCATTTTATTGAACTAATTAGTGAAAATGATAGTAATATGGCTGCTGAGTTAAAACGAACTGGACAACTTTATTCAATATTATCTCTCCTAATTCAAGCAAATACGCATACTCAGAAAAAAAATCACTATAAAAAAACTAGTAATCAAGCAGACTATGTTAGAAAAGTGGTTGATTTTATTGAGCAGAACTATATGAACAAGATTACTGTATCTGAAATTGCAGATTTCATTGGACTTGATCGTAGTTATCTATGTTCTATTTTCAAAAAAAATATTCATTGTAGCATACAAGAATATTTAATCCAGCTTAGAATTAATAAGGCATGTACTTTGTTAAATAATAGTGACCTTTCGATTGGCAATATTGCTAAAGCTGTCGGTTATCAAGACCCATTTTTATTTTCAAGAACATTTAAAAAAATTAAAAAAGTTGCACCAAAAGAATATCGTTATAAATCTTTATTTTGATTTTTATGGCAACGCTTACATTTAGAATCGATGACAGAGGTGTCCTTGTGAATATTGTTAATAGTAAATTATATTATTTCCTAGAAAAAATGACAAATTTCTTTTTATTGAATCTAATTTGGTTATTGTTTTCACTCCCAATCATAACTTTATTTCCTGCAACTGCTGCAATGTATGCTGTAATAAGGGACTGGGTTCAAGGAAAAGACAGTGGTGTTATTCAACCATTTTTTCAATATTTCAAAGTGAACTTCAAGCACAGCTTCGCATATGGGATATTATGGGGGATTTGCTTATTTATCTTTTATATTGATCTTGCTATCATCGCTGAATTTGAATCGACCGCCAATTTACTAATGACGTCCTTATTGTTCGTAATTGGATTATTAGTTGCTTTTAATACAGCTTTTATCATTCCAGTTATGGTGCATTTTAAATTATCGTTTTGGGGACACATTAAACATGCCTTTTTATTTTCGATAATGTATTTTCCAACAACATTGCTTTGCTTGTTTATTATTGTTGGGATGGTGATTTTAGTGCTGTACTTACCAGCATTATTATTCGTTATCTTTAGTATTGGTAGTTATGTGGTATTTCGGCTATGTTACCGGACCTTTGAAAAAGTGGGGAAAGTATAAAAGCTAGAACAGCACACATTACTATTACTTCCGGTACTCTAAATGATCACAAAATAAAAAACACTACCAAAAAGTGGACACGGTTAACGCGTCCACTTCAAATCATGTAATACATCTGCTACCTTTATCCAACCACTCCTGTCCGCTCAACACTTTCCACAAAATGCCTTTGAACAAAAATATACAATATAATTAACGGCAGCATCGAAAGTAATACACCTGTATTAACAAGCATCGATAAATAAGATGGATCTACACTACCTGCTCCATCACCAGCTGTCAACCTGTGCGCAATATTAGAACCTACAGACTGCAATTTAGCTGACATAACATTTGCGTTATCAAGAAACATGGTTGTGAAGAAAATATCGTTCCATTGCCAAACAAACGCAAATAGCATGACAGTAATAATTGCCGGTACAGCATTCGGCAACATAATTTTGTAAAACGTCCTTATGACTCCTGCCCCATCAACAAGAGCTGCTTCTTCAATTTCTCTAGGAAACCCTTTAAAAAATTGACGGAAAATAAAAATAAACAAACCTGCTTTTAAGCCCATCCCCGTAACAGAAGAAATTAAAAACGGCCAATAACTCCCTAATAAATTGATTCCATTCCCATCGTTAAACAGCGCAATGACCCCTAAAATATCAAAGTTTCGATATTGAAGATACGTTGGTACCATAATCGTTTGCGGTGGTACAAGGATCGTTAAAATGACAAGGGCAAACAAAACATTTCTTCCTTTAAATTTAAATCGAGCAAACCCATACCCTGCTAATGCACAAGACATAGTTGTCAACAACATTGTTCCACTAGATAACACAAATGAATTTAACATCGTTTGAAAATAATTCATTGTTTCGATAACATATTGAAAATTCTCTAACGTAAAATTTTTCGGAATAAATACAACTGTAGGATCATATAAATCTGACTTATGCTTAAAAGCAATAGACACTTTTATAATTATTGGATATAAAATAACAAAGGATAAGCCAATAATAAGAATCGTTCTAAATAAAACCATCGCCATATTCTTTAGCTTTTCAAAGCTTACATTTATCCGCTCTTTGTTAATCAAAGTGTTAGGCTTTTTCTTTGTTAATTTACTTATTGGAATAGGCAAATTTACCCCTCCTTGTTAACGCCATCATTGATAGAACACTTTCTTAGAAATAAAATACGTTACAATCGCTAACGTTACGGCAATAATTAGAAAGTAAATCCATGACATTGCAGCACTCAAACCAAAATTAAATTGTTGGAAAGCTGTCTGCTGAATTAACGTCGTCATATCATTACCTGTAAACGAATCGATGACTGAGTAAATCACATTTGTTAAAATAAGCGGACTAATCATCGGAAACGTTATTTTCCAAAATGCTTCATAAGATGTAGCTCCTTCAATATTTGATACCTCATATAGATGAGATGGAATAGCCTGCAAGCCAGCTAAAAAAATAATGATTTGCACACCAGAAGCACTAATAATGTCATAGATTCGATCAACCGCTCCTGTTAAGTAGCTAATAAGAACCTCATTCATCCCCGAACCTATTAGCATTCTCTCTAGCTGTGAGCTCCTCATGCCACCCGTATCTTCAAGCGAACTTGGGCCTCCTTGCTGCATCATACTCTGAAGAAAATCCCCACTTTCAATAGAAGCTATAACTCCAGAAGCCAATATAACTGGCAAGAAGAATATAGCTCTTGCTACCATTCTCCCTTTAAACTTCTGATTAAGTAAAGTGGCAACTAATAAACTAAAAATAACGATTAACGGAACATTCACGACCATATCTAATAATGCTTCAATCAAGGTTCGGTTGTAGTCAACATGATAAGTTAACGCTTGTTGATAGTTTGACATTCCTACCGAATCCAACGATATGCCCGAAGGTGTTAAACTCAATTCACTCAAGCTATATCGAAGTGACTGAAATAAAGGAACAGCAAATAAGGTGATAAAGCCTATGAGCCACGGGGCTATAAATAGCCAGCCCCAATTACCCTTTTTCTGCTCAAGGGTCATCTTACTTTTCTGAAACATTTGCTATCCCCCCTCGAATGACTGCATAGCTCCCCGCTTCAATAGCAACACCATTTACCGAGACCGAATCGTCATTATAATTTACAAGAATGTTTACATCATTACTATAAGTTGTTTGATAGACTCCCTCAGCCACTTTTTCATGTGTGGTGATTACTTCTGTACGAACTTCATTTAATACTTGATTCACTTCCTGATACATTTCAATAGCATCATCCAACCAAACTTGATAATTCATCGAGAAAAGATCATCAAACTCCGTTTCTTTGACAATTGATGAATCTTCATAGAACCATTTAAAATAGACATTTGACCCTGTTTCAAGCGCTTTCAACAATTGATCGTTAATATTTTGGTTAGCACTTAAATTGACGGGCACTCCCGTATAATCAATTGAACCGTGGATAACCATTTGATAGAAAGGGACACTTTCATCTGTAATATTAAATCCAGAACTATAAGTTGGTGCGTGTAAGATATGGTTCGCATGTTGAAGAGCAATTAGGTTGCCTCCTTCTACTAGCAAATTGGTAAATTGATTATCCAATACACTAAATTGCTCCTGAATCATTCTTTTAGCTTGTTCACGATTAATAACGTTTTTATCACGAAAGTCTGAATTCAACTCGTCTCCCATATCCCTTAAAGACAAACCTTTTATATTTAATTTTGCAAAATCATTAGAGAAGCCTTCGACGTAATCAGGCAGCTTTACAGGAGAAAGGACATAATATGGTAATTTGTTACGATCTCTTCTAAAACTGGCTGGATTAAATGGATATTGAATAGCTGGCTGACGATTCACATATCTTGATGCTTCACGAGAAGGATTGAATGTAAACGAATTACGTTGAACATTTAAAAACGTGACATCTGGATAAAGATCAATTTGTTTGCTCTGCAAAAAGGAATGAAATTCTTCTAGTCCTTTTTTTCCACCTATTTGCGAATCAACCTTCACACTCTTTGGTGCCTTATGCTTCAAGCCACCGTTAAACCATCCTGAATATCTCAGCTTAATATTATGAACACCGGCATCATTGAGCTCATTCACGATTTCTTCTGCCTCTTCAAAAGTCGTTACACTTTCAACTGATTGGTAAGGCACACCAAGGAATGCTTTTCTTTTCACAATGGAACCCACGAGTTCTAAATAAAATGGGAGCTCCTCTATTGGTTCTAAAGGAGATAAATGAGTACTTTCTAATAAATAATTGCGATAATACTCAGCCATCCCAGAGTAGCTTGCTTTTTCACTATCTAAAAACTTGTAACGTATTCTCATATTATCTTGATAGCCATCTTGTTGAAACATAGTGATTGTACTAGCTCTTTCACCACCAGTTAGCGTGATCTGTGCCCCCTCTCTCAAATTGAAGCGACTGTTCACCGTATTATAAGAATTCAATCTTCCAGCCACATCTGCTCCAATTGAAGAAATCGCATCTCCTTGCTCAATGATGGCGATAAATGCTTGTTCCTCTTGTTTCATACCAAACACTGGCAAACGAATCTTTTCACTAATCTCCATTTGTTCTCTGACAAATGTAGCCTTATCCTCTCCATATACTCTATCGAGGTAAGGTTGAAAATTTACCTTTTCATTATTTAAATGAATAAGCGCACCTGAGCCATCAGGAACAAATGTATAACCTTCTCTAAATTCATTTGCAGCTCCAAAAAATTCAAGTACTTTCACTTCACTAATAGGGAAGGATTCATTTTGTTCAAGTTCTTCACCTACGACCGTAACAATTAAATGATCTCCATCTAATTCGTATTGAATAGGAACAACAAAATTCGGTTTTCCATATCCTTCTTCTGCTAGTTCACTTCCACCTGCATTATCAATCGCTATATCTTCTTCTGTATAACCAATTTCTTCAAAAAGCTCAATTGTCCGATTTAAAACAATTTTTGAATCGAAGGAAACCTCCCGTCGTTCATAAATGTCCTCTTCCTGAATGTATTGAAAACGACTTTCTAAATCAGCTCTCGTATCTTCATCTTCAATTTTATTTAAAATTAATGTTTCAAATCGTTCTCTGCTAATTCGTTCAGGAATCATTTCAATTCCTTTTGAAGTGTCTCCCAATGTATAGATTACTTTGACGCCATTTTCGATCGTTTCGGATTCAAATTGTCCATCTCTAACACTTTCATTACTATGCATCCGACTCGTTTGGCCAGTAGGATGAAAATAAGTTAATGATAACTGTGAATGAAGAATCGTCTTGTTTTCACCAGATGCAACCGTATCTGTTTGACGATCAATTGGGTTAGAGAACCAAACCTGACCACTTTTTTTTACTTTAACTGCTATTTCTGCAGTTGTACGATGAAAATATAATTCTAAATCGCCGTTTTCTGACATCAATTGCATCTCATCTAAATGAGCTTCTATGTCTTCTTCTGTAACATCATCCCGTTCACTAAGCTCTACTTCCTCTACTTCCAATTCTGCCTCAACTATTGAATCATCCATTACAGGTACATCTATCTCAGCTTCTTCCTCTACGAACTCAGTTGATTCTTCATTTTCCACAGCAACTACAACTTTTTGCTCGAAAACAAGTGGAAGGATGATTGCAATGACAAGTAAAAAATAGAAACCTCGTTTACAGCTGCTAATCATGTCAGTCCTCCTCTCCACCTTTAGGTTCGATATGCCAGCTCTTTAAATATTGTCTCAACAAAAGAATAAATTTGTTGGAATAAACTAAAGGAAAGTAGACCTAAAAAAATTAGAATTCCCATAACCATGACCGTTAAAAAGATCGTTACAATCGTTTTTGTTGCCGTATATTGATGGACGGTCATAATTCCTACAAATAACAAATAGATAAACCAAATAGTCGCTACCCCATCCAGAAAGAAATAAAAAACAGCTTCCTCAAGGGTAATAACCTGACTCATCATTGTTGTAAATAGATAGATGAGGATCATCGGTACTAAAGCATAAGCTGTAACAATAATAATTTCTTTAAATTTCCCCTCACCATCCATTAGCGTCGTTATCGACCAATTTGCCACACACCAAATGAAAAATGGCAATACAATGAACACAAGCTCATCAAGACTATTTAGTTCATTTGGATTATTAAAGTTAACTATAAATCCTGCATATTGTCGTTTAATAATAATGGCAACAGTCAACATGAGAAGAATGGTTAGAGCAATGTTCAGTCGACCCTTCCCTTCATACTTCACGTCCCAATATCCCTTAAACGGGTGAATACAAAGGTAAATTGGATATCGAATCAGTTCATTTCGCAGCAACACGTTCTCCTCCTCTCCTAATCCTTCGATATGTTCGGAATACGACGTAAAATAAGGCAAGCGCAAATACTCCCGTCATTACCGTACCAAAATGCTCGCGCATCACTTCTTGGCGGTATCGTTTAAAAGCTTTAGAATAGTACTGACGACTATTCCCATTTTCAAAATAAACCATCGCTTCTCTATTTTGTCCTTCCATTAACAACGCTTTTCCAATTCCGACATATGCAACTTCGTAATTGGTATTTAACTTTAAAACCTCATGCCAATAGTTCGCTGATTCTTGATCGTTCCCTTTGTGGTAATGCATAACAGCCTGGTTGACAAGACTGCCAAATTCCGTCGCTTCAAACCGAGTTATTCGATTGAAACCTTTATCAAGAACGAGAACATCCTCCCCTAATCGTGCGATCGCTACTGGATTACGAAACGTCCCTCGTTGCTCACCAATTTGGCCAAAAACATAAAGTAAATTACCATCTTCATCATAGGTAAATACACGCCCTCTATTCAGGTCTAGAGCGCTATATACCCCATAATTATTCACATCAATATCTATAAAGGTTGAACTCCCTGCGTAATGACCAACATGTGCGATCTCTAAATCTCCGATTGGATCGTGATACCCTTGTTTTCTAAGCACGTCCTCTCCTGTTGGGTTCAATCGTTGGATCGGAGTATTCGTATTCCGTTCTGAATTGGTTGTATAAATAAACCCTTCATCATCCAGCGCCAGATTATTAAACTCAATTGGGATAAATAGGGACATTTGAGCACGCTGTTCACGTGTAGCAAACACTCTCCATACATATTCGATTGGGTTAAAGGTGACTCGATTTGCGCCCGTGAAACCTGAAAAATGGCCATCGGAATCAAATTCGATTATTCCATCATAAATGCCACGTCCAATCACATAGATTCTCTTTGCTTGATCTACTGCAATTTTTACCGGATAGTACTCAAAGCCGGCACGAATCACATCTGATTCTGGTTTACCAATTTCTCTAATAAACTCTCCGTCTTTTGTAAGTTCAACAACCCGCTGATTGTTCGTATCTGCCACATAAATAAATCCATCATCAGTGACAAAAATCCCTTGTGGATGATTAAATTGGTCTATTTCCGATCCATTTTTAAACTCCTCAATCGATCGAATGAACGTAAAGCCCTCATCAAACACAAGAATTCGATTATTGCCTGAGTCTAGTAAGTAAATGTCATGATCCTGCGTAACGAAAACATCCTCAGGTGAGCGTAAACGGCCATATTCTTCATCTATTCCATCTAAAATTTCCCCTGGTAAGTATGGAATTGCCGAAGGGTTTGTATTTTCCCAATATGAATAGTTATAGCCAGGATACGGTGCATTTGCAGCTGCTCCCAATGGTGCTAGCATTGTAGAAAAGAGTAAGAGGAGCAACAGTAGCGTTCCACATTTCACATTGAATCGTTTCAATTGACTCCCTCCTATTCCTTCATCCCTGAAGATGACATCGTCTGAATAATACTAGCCTGTGAAAATAGAAATACAATGATAGGAACGGACATCAGCATAAATGCCACAGCAGCTGCGGCTCCAGCACGGGCAATCCCACCTTGAATAATTTGTCCCATTGCATAGTTCATTGTTTTCAACTCTTCACTATAAATAAAATTTCCTCCATCTGTACCCCACAATTGTTGGAACAAAAGAATCATCAATGTCAGCCATGCCGGTTTCACTAACGGCATCACAATTTGCCAAAAAATTCTGTATTCACTTGCCCCATCAATCCTTGCCGCTTCCAACAAACTATCAGGAAGTTGTTCCATGAATTGTTTCATCAAATACAACCCAAGTGGAAATGCAAATGACGGAACGATAATCGCCCAATAGCTATCCACCCAGCCAAGCACTGACATCGTCATGTAGTTTGGAATTGCCGTAACGTGTGGAGAAAACATTAACGATAAAACAACAAGCGTAAACAAAATATTCATTCCTGGAAATTTATGCTTCGCTAATGGATAAGCAGCAGCTGCGGAAAAAATAATATGTCCTGCAGTTCCAACAATTGTAATAAAAAACGTGTTAAAAACATATCGCGAGAACGGAACCCATGAGTCTGCCATTAAATGGACAAGATCAACAAAATTATTAAAGGTTGGATTTCTCACAAAAAATCTTGGTGGAAATAAGAAAATCTCATCTAACGGTTTAAATGCATTATTAATCGTATACACTAGTGGTAATGCCATAAAAGCACCAAAAAGCCCGATAAAAGCAAATAGTCCAAGCGTTCCCCACCATGATCGATTTAGCTTTTTCTTTTTTTTGTACTTCAATCTTAAGGTCAACGCCATTAACTATTCCCCCACCTTTCTCAGGAGCTTTTGTATAATTAGGTTTGTTGTCATCATAATGATAAATAATATTGTCGCGATAGCTGAGGCATAGCCCATTTCAAAACGAATAGTACCGTAGTCAATTAAGTGGGTAACAATTGTATGACCAGCATATTGAACGCTCGGAAAGCCTGCTAAAGCCATTGATACATCCGCAACTGCAAACGTCATTGTTATCTGAATAACCGCGCCAAACATTAATTGCGGTCGCATCGCTGGAAGCGTTAAAAACCATAGTTCTTGCCAGCGATTACGAATCCCATCAATCGCACCAGCCTCATACATCGTGCGATCAACATTTTGCAAACCAGCAATGAACGCAAGGAAACTAGTTCCAAGACTGAGCCATAATTGCACGAGCATGATAATTGCCAGAATATAAGTTGGATCCTGTAGCCACTGAATTGGTTCATAAATAATGCCTATTTTCATTAGAAAGCCGTTGGCGTAGCCATAGCTGTCTCCAGAAAAAATAATTAACCAAATAAAGAAGATGTTCCCGGAAATAGAAGGAGCGAAAAAAATTAGCGTAAGAAACGCTCTCAACTTTGAATTAAATTCATTAATTAACCAAGCAAAAATGAAACAAGCTACGTAACTAATTGGACCAGTAACAGCTGCAAACAACATCGTATTTTTTAAAGCTATTAAAAAGACATCATCCTCTAAAAATAGTCTTGCGTAATTTTGCCAACCGACCCAACGCGGAAATTCCAACATATTAAAATAGGTAAAGCTTACGACGATTGATATCAGTACAGGCAATATCGTAAAGAGAAAGAATAAAAGGAAATAAGGCGCCATTAAGATGTAAGAATGCTTATGAAGCTTTAAATTTCTTGTTAACCTTTGCAACCTTTTAGGTTTTTTATACGAGACTAGTTGCCCTGACTTCTCAATCGTTAGATTCTCTGAATGTTTTTCACCCTTTAAAATATGTAACCCCTCCTATTCCAGCGGCAGGTCAAACTCTGTACGCTTTATTCTAATTTCATCATTAATGTAAATAATATAATCACTTAAAGCTTCACGAGGGTTCGTTCCATTGTTTACTACTTCTCTGAAAGCGTTATCTAAATGCCTTCCTGTAAAATAACCACCCGGAACTTCAGGCACCCCTTGCACCCATTGCCACTGTTCCTCTAATCTTTCGTAATCTTTAACTGGCCATGGTAACTCTTGTAAAGCTTCAATATTAGCTGTTGGGTAACGAGCTGCTGCCCCCATCAGACCTTCCATTTCTCTTCCGAAACGAACTTGAATTTCTTTACTAGTCCACCATTTTAAAAATTCCCAACTTGCATCTTTATTTTCGGCTTTTTCCATTATGATTGCAGCTGTTCCAGTACTCCCTACATTGCGGCGAATGGAGCCATCAAGTTGCTCTGTACCTGGAATTGGCGCAAACTCCCACAATCCTCGAATTTCTGGTGCAGATACTGAAAGATGATTATAAAATGTATAATCATCAATGCCAATTGGCATTTCCCCTGTACGGAATCGGTTTGGAAAGTCAAACTTTAGAGGCAGTTTATAATTTGTATAAAGGCTGCTCCAGCGATTAAATACACTCATGGCAATAGCAGAATCAAGAGCACTTACCTTCGCATCATTTTTATACAGTTCACCGTCTTCCTGATAGAGCATCATTGTAAACGTTTGATTTGGAATTAGGTTTTGTACATCACCAGGATTTTCTGGGTCTTGTAGTAATGGCAGAGCTAAATCCATATGATTTCTCTGTAAAACTGGGATCATTTCTAAAACGTCTTGCCATGTTTGCGGAACGTCAATACCCAGCTCTTCTAAAATATCTTTTCTATAAAAGAGCATGCTGAACATTTGTTGTTCAGGTAAGCCAAAGACACCATCATTAAATCGATAAGGCAAAACAGCACTATCTCGAAATCTAGGTTCTATCTCCTCAAAATCAGAAAATTGAGTTACATCAACCACAGCATTTCGCATTGCATAATTAACAGGAATTTCATTACCAACCTGCATAGCGACATCAGGTCCTTGATTGGCAAGTGTAGCTGGTAGTAAATTTTCCATTTGTACTAGCTGTAAATTGACATGGATTCCTGTTTCTGGAGTAAATGACTCATCAATCAAAGCTTTCAAAACCTGTGCTTGGTCACGACCAGTTCCAATCCAAACTGTAATCGCATCATCTCCATCACCCTCCGTCACATTCCCAATGCTGTTATAATCCTCAAAGAAAGAGTGAGCAAAAGCACCTATTTCGTGTTTAACTTTGCTATGAAAGGATGCATCTGCTTCAGGCATTTCCTGTTCAGGGGATGCAATAATGAGATAATCAATTTCCAATGGTTGTTCACGAACGGTTAAAATCCATGTCCCTAGACCACCGACATTGATTTTGTATGAATCAAGTCTACGCTGAATCGTTTCTGGTCTTTGAACAAAGTCACTTAACTGATAGGCCATAGTATTTAAAATGGCCGTTTGATCACTTGTTTCTCCTGTTAAATCAGCCAATTCATCAGCAACTTCTGATAATATCTGACTTTGTCTAGCGAACACCTCTGTCATTTCTGGTATATTCTTTTCTAGTTCATAGTCGCGATATGGATCAGGAACTGTACCTGTAATCATGATAATTTTTCGGTAAATTTCATTTAACTCAAGAACACTCGCCTCCACAGTACGTAACAATGGCGCCATATTCCCAAGTGTGACTTCCATTTTGAGCTCATGAGTTCCCTCACTTAAATAAAATAAAAAGGGTTCATCATCACCAAATACTTCCATTTTCCAATTGTTATCATAATAAAAAGACACTTGCTCCATCTCTCGAAACGGAATTTCGTCATTAATCATTATTGTTCTCGTCGAATAGATTCCGCGTAGCATGTTTTGCCGATTTTTCACACCAATCTTATATAATCCATCTTCTGGAACAGTCATTTCCCAAGTGATCCATTGACCCGGCCAGCGCCAATTGTACCCTCCTATCGTGTTCATTCGTATTTTAGATACATCATATGGCTCTGTAGATGGACTACTACGATCATTGGTCGCATACAGTGTCGGATCTGATTTCAAGGTTGCATGCTCCCCTTGTACTTTAATCATGTGACCACTTGTTTCTGTGTATCCCATCTCATCATAATATTGCTGAATTTCCTTATATTCAGGAATCTCCTCAATCTGATAAATCTTAATATAATCAATTAACATCGGCTCACGAGACGAAACAAACCGTAAAGTATTGATACCTTCATGAAAATAAAATAAGTACGGTTCCGTGTAATACCCTTCAGAGTCTTTTAAATTCACTTCTTGCCATATCGGCTGTTCTACTTGCCTTGGTCTTAAATCATTTCCACGGTTATCTTGTTCAATTTCATCTAATTCGTTAGTCCAAGTCCGTGGAAAGGTCAATGTGGCTGCACCTTGAAATGGTAGCTCTCCATTAATCAATAATTCTCGTTCAATAGAAGAGCTTTTACCTTCAATAGGAAAATAGCGGATACCAATGTTGTACAATCCCTCTTCCGGGACATCCACTTCCCATTCAACCATACCTATCTCATCTGTTTTCACAGCCGCACCTTGATCGATCTCAGTAACCTCAATATCCATATCTTTTATCTTTGTATAATCCTCTGCCTGAATAATGATCTCCTGATTAGGTCGAGAAAAACCTTGGTAGCGCTCAATATAGTTAGAATAGAGGTCATCACGTATAGTTATATCGCTTCTCTCTAGCTCACTCACTGACTCCTCTCCATTTAGATCCTCCTCTGCATAAACGTGAACAGAGCCAAACCATGGTAGAATATTAAAAACAATTAGAAGAAGCGCTAAATTTACATAGATCGATTTTTTTAATGCATGTTGAAGCAACAAATCAAGCCCCCTCCTACTCATTTAATAATCTTACTAATTAACTAAACCCCCTGTATCAATCATTTATATCAAGGGGTTCATTGTTTTATTTAATCTCTCTATATGTGTTAAACTGAAGGTAGCTGGTCAGCTACCTATTTCATTATTGATCATACAAAAACACATAAAATGGAATCATTACTTAATGCTACAATTGAATTATTTCGTAAATTCATCTACTAATGACTGCGCTTCACCTTTCACTTTTGCAACTGCTTGGGAAGGCGATTCAACCCCCTCTGCAATATTCTCATTCATTTCATAAAATGCTTCTTCAAGTCCATAAGCGGGCCAATAATTCGGAATGACATTATTTTGCATATCAATTAGCGTGTTATATGTTTCCATATTAGGAGAAATAATTTCAAACCACTCATTTCGTTCATCCTCTAAAATCTCCCATACTTGTAGATCCTCCCAGATTTGATATACAATTTCAGGATCTTCAACCCCGATAGGTATCGTTAACCCTTCGTAGCTATTAACTGGAACTATATAGTCATCAGCTTGTGGTCCTTTCGGAAAGTAAACATAGCCCCAATCAAATGGAAGATCAGCACGTCCTTCCATTTCCCAACTAAAACCTATGACCATTCCGGTAAGTCCTTCTGTAAAGTAACGCTTTGGATCTTCATAGTTATCACCTTCATTCGGCTTAATAACACGATGCTCATTATAAAGCGCTGCCATAAATTCAAGTGCTTCTGTCGCTTTCGGCGAATCAATTTTCACTTCTAAATTAGAAATATCTAAGATATCTTCATCGTTTGACGAGATTAAAAATAAAGGAAGTGCGTTATGGTCAGCACTCATTCCAAATTGTTCTCCTGATGTTAATTCTTTTGCAGCTTCAAGCATTGCGTCCCATGTCCATTCCCCTTTTTCTTGTAGTTCATAAGGGTCAGGCAAACCTGCTTGTTCAAACATCGTTTTGTTATAGAACAAACCACCACTATGATTCACCGTACTTCCAATCATATAAAATTGATCATCCATCGTTCCTAGTTCTTGAGATATTTTAGGAACAGCAATTTCATTTAAATCAGCAAATTCATTTACTGGGATTAAATACTCTTCCTTAACTAATGCAGCAGTCTGAGCAGTTGAAAGACTAACTAAATCTGCAAACGGATCATTCGCCAAAATCGAGTTTGTTAACGTACTTACTTTCTCATCGTATGTTACTTCAACATATTCAATAGTAATATTGTACTTCTCTTCAACTTCAGCATGTCGATCAACGATCATATCTCTTAGTTCAGTTCCCCCAGGTGGTGTCATATCCCAGTGATTAGCAATGCGAATCACACGACCATCAAGATCTACGGCTTGATTTTGTTCCACCTCTTCACCTTCGTTACCTTCTTCATCACCATTTCCTTCTTCATCACTATTTATTTCTACTTCATCAGTTGTTCCAGTTCCATCGCTACTGCATGCGATTAATCCAACGAACATCATTAGAACGATACATAAAAGCATTGATAATTTAAGCGCTTTCATAAAAAACAACCCCCTCATATTGGTCTTTTTGATCATGCTTCCTTTCCACTTTCACCACTATCAGAATTGACTTTAGACATACACCACCTCCTTCGATAATTTTGAGTTTTCCCCCGTAAATGTTTACATTGACACCAATGAAAAACAAATGATACAGAGGTTTAATAAACTAATGGATAACTCGAAATAAATTATGAGCCAATACTAGATGTCTGACCTTTATTATGACAAAACCTAAAAAAATATTTGTTTAACACTAGTTCGCTAATCACTCAAAGATTACGTATGCGCTTACATTACTTAATAAATATATTATAATTAGTTTATTTTTAAGTATATAGATTTATGTGTCTTAAACATGGATTCATGATTGATTTTTTTGTCGTGTAAGTTCTGATGCCTTGTGTATATCTTGAATGAACATGTAGTTCTCCTATACTAGGAGATAGCATTTTCCCACCAATCAGCTTGCATTTCCTCCGCATCTCCTTTACAATTTATTCTCTTTTAAGAAAGAGGTTGTTTTAAAAGATCAATAAACACACCTTTTAAAACAACCCCTTTTAGCATCTTCATTCTAATATCCACGTACATACATTTATATTTTAGTCCCCTCTAATACCCACTTTATTATTCAATGTTTTTAAAACAGTAACACGGCTCAAACGATCTACTCTGCATTATCAGTTCACTTAGAAAATGTAATTTTTATCTCTGTTGAGAGACTTACTATATTTATCGTTAACTTAATACAAGCTAATCACAACACTTATTAAAAAAATGGCTATCTTAGCTTTTTCTTTTAATAGTTTTACACTTATTTCTTTAAAAAAAGGGACTACTTTACTAATCGCCTTTTACCTAAGCCCATAAATGCATCTCAATAAAAACAAGTAATGTTTTAGCTAACCGATTTTTCCAACATACACTACTAACTATTCTCCTCTTGTTTACTAACGTTACATCACAAACAAAAAATCAAGTGATACTCACGTAAACCAAAATCTTAAAAAAGTCACTCTACTCAGACCCATTCTTATGTTAATATATACCTAACATGGAAAAAGGAGATGCAACTATGGCTAATCCTAATACACATAACACACGGAAATCGATTTTATTACTTGCACTAGACTTTATTCTAGTTGGTATATCTCTCATTTGCTTACTTTATCTTCTCACCATTTACGACACTGTTTCACATCCAATTTTATTACTTATTACGTTTTCGATCATTATAATCTGCTCAACCATTCGGCTTATCTGTACATTACGCACTATGAATAAAAAGAGCTGACTGCAAACGATCAGCCAGCACATTCTTCCTTTTAATAACTTACCTGATGCTTACGAAACACACGATAAATGAACCCAATCAAGCAAACGGAAATAATCGTATATATGATCACTTGCAAGACGGGGTATAAAATCGGTTGCCCTAGCACGTTATAAGCATTGAATGATGAAAATAACCTCTCGATTCGTAACGTTTCCATATAACTAAAAGACGTTAGAAAGTGTGCCCATTGATATTCTGAACCGATCACATTCATTACGCGAGGTAAACCTAAAACCACGCCAGAAACAAAAAACGTAACGAGTGCATTTCTCGTAAAAACGGAGGCGCTAAGAACGACTAATGCGAAAGCAACACTTCCAAAAAATTGCACACTTAATGTAACAGCATAAAATTGCCAAACCTCCCATGCAAATGGAGAGTTAAAATAATTTGAATACGGAGACGCCGTTTTCAAGCTTTGAATCGGCGCATTCCACCCTTGTATCCCACCATACTTATTAAGCTGTAAAATAAAATTAAAGACATGCAACGATAGAAATATTGTAACGATATAAGTAACAGCTGCCATTAATTTCGCGGTCACCAAATGACTCTTTCCATTCTTCGTCGCTAAAATGAGCCCTGTTGTCCTTTGAGTAAATTCATCTGCAAAAACAGGAGATAAGCCAATCAAAATTAAAATGGCTAATAAAATAACAGAAAAAAACGGCTCGATGAAATGAAACATTCCTAACCACGCTTGAACAATATAAAAGCCATAGGAACTCTCAACTTCCTTTAGCATCCCAAGTTCCTTTTCAGCTACTCTATAGTCATAACGACTAGCACTTAACCTGTCCATTTGTTCCTTCAGTTCATTCTGACGAGCCGTATTCTCTTGTAACCCTAGTCCTGCTAGAGACACTAAGTAATAGACTTCTCCAGCTATTCTATCCTCTTCTGTATAAATACCTAGTTCATGGGCATCTGAAGCCTCCATTTGTTCACGAACATACGACTCCTTCTCTTCAGATACCGGTCCACCTAGTTCTTCATATAACTCCTCGTATATGTCACTTGCCATGTTCCAATCAGCAGGCACTCTCTCTGCATAAACCATTAAAGCAAGCACAAGAGCAAACACGACGTAACTACTTTTACGTGTAAATATCTTATAGCATTCATGCTTATACATTCTCCTGAACCTCCTCATAGAAATGGTACAAATACACATCCTCTAATGTAGGGGGCACTGCCTTTGCATGATCAAACGGCTGTTCATCACTGACAATGCGAACTTCGACTTCGTGCTCTTTTCTCTGAATATTACCGACTTTATAATGAGTTTGTACCAAGTGCAATTCTTCTTGTTTCATGAGCACCTTCCACACCTTACCATCCATTTCAGCTAGTAGACCGTCTACATTGCTCGTTTGCTTCAAGCTTCCATTTTCCATGATGAATATTTCTTTTGCGATATATTCAATGTCAGAAACAATATGTGTAGATAATAATACAATTCTTTCCTGAGAAATATCTGATAATAAATTCCGAAATCGAATTCGTTCTTTCGGATCAAGTCCAGCCGTTGGTTCATCGACAACTACGATACGTGGATCATTTAATAATGCTTGTGCAATTCCAAGGCGTCGTTTCATCCCACCTGAAAATGTCCTCACCTTCTTTTTCCGACTCTCCTCTAGATGGACAATCTTCAATACTTCAGTTACCTTCTCTTTTGTCTGCTGCTTATCGAGCCCTTTTAAGCTAGCAAAATAATTAAGAAAACGTTCAGCAGTAAAATGAGGATACATGCCAAAGTCTTGTGGCAAATACCCTAATAAATCTCGATACTTTTCATCCAACAACGATATATCCTTCCCATCTAACAAGATTCTACCTGAAGTTGGTTTTAAAATATGTGCAGTCATTCTCATCAACGTTGTCTTCCCTGAACCATTTGGCCCTAACAACGCATAGACACCCTCTGTTAGTTCTGCCGAAAAGGGCTCCACCGCCCATGTATCCTTAAACTTCTTCGCAACGTTATCAAAAACTAGCTTCACCGATTCCCACCCTTTCATATGATGAATATTTCCTTACCGTGCGCTTAAGCTGAATGACACATAGAGTGGCTCCTACTAGTAAGAACACGACGTGTAGAACAAGATTCACATGAGTGATAACCTCTACCCATGAATGTTGTGAGAACAAAAGAAAGCTAAACATGGCCCATAACGCCATAAATAAAGGGACAAACACCAATCCACGAACATGTACGCTAATAAATAAAGCAAGAGCCACAAACCATGTAAAAGGTGTCATCCAAGTTAACGAAACCTCCCAAAGAGAATAATGAGGAAGATTCGGCATGACTAAAATCGTCACACCAACCATTAGGATGATGTTATAGACAGAAATGATGAAAAGTCTTGAAAGAACGACTTCATAAACAGAATGTTTACATGCCATCTCCATCTCAAGTAGTCCTTTATCTCTTGCACGAAACACTTCTAATAGCCCTAATGCAAAGGGAAGAGGAGCTAATAAAATAAGAATAAAGAGTGGGTTTGTCATCGTCACATTCGAGATATAGTAACCAATAAATAATAGAAAACAACTTATAGCCCAAAACCCTTTATGAATAAACGCTATCTCCCTTCCTGCCCGAGAAACCAACGCTCTCATCTTCTCGATTTTTGAACTAGCCTGCGTTTCTTTCTGAGGAACATATTGCCTTAATGAATCAACAGTTGACTCAATCATCTCATCATTGGGAAATTTCACAATATAACAATCTAATTCATCCTGTAATTTCTTAAACTTATCGAAATGTTCGTTTTTCTTCACTCTCGTCCCCTCCTTTTAACCATCTTCTGAGCTTGTCTACTCCTTGCTTGACCCTTGATTTTACCGTTGCTTCCTTACTATTGGTTACTTCAGAAATCTCCTTCACCTTCAAACCGTGATAGAACCGTAAAATAATGGCCTCTCTCTGGTAATCAGGTAACTGCGCAACGGCTGCCTTTACTTTTTCACTATCAGCCTTTTTGCTAACTAAATCCCATACTGACTCCTGATGACTTGGCACATGAGTACCCAACTCTTCTTCACCAGCTTTCTTCTTATAAGCGCTACTTCGAAAATAATCACGACACTGATTAACCGCAATTTTAAGCAGCCAATGCTTAAACTCTCCACTATTGTGATAGCTGGTAATTGATTTCATCAGCTTAATAAACACTTCTTGCGTCATATCATATGCGAGATGATAGTCGCCAACTTTTCGATAAACGTATGAAAAAATAAGCTTATAATGTCTTTTGACTAGTACTTCCATCGCAGCTTGACTACCATTTATAATTTCCTCTATTAATTCTTGATCAGTCGGCATTCTCTCACCACCTCTACTTATCATAACGAAATAAAAAGAAATAAGGATTTAACATATTCATAATCATTCAACCTGTCAACTGTCTCGCAAAATCGAAACAGTCGACAGGCTTTTTGATTAGTTGCTACGATACGTCGCTTTGACTGGAATGGGGGCACGCTTTGAATAGAAGAAGTAACGTAAAAATACCTTTGAGAATTTTTTTGTCTACGTTCTGAATAATGATGACATTCTAGCTATACAATAAGGAAAGCTGAGCAACAGTCTTTTCTTAATTACGTCGTAATCGTTACAAGTGCTTGAGTTAATCTGAAGGGATCCTTCTTTCAGACTAACATGTAACGTATGAAGCCGACGCCACCCCTGAACCGGCTTACACACCCAACTTGACTACTCCTCATACTTCTTCAAAAAAGAATGCCCTAAAAGGTCTTTACCCTTTAGAACATTCTATTACAAGCACACTTATCGTTTAATTTTTTCATAATGAAAATAATCAACATCTACATACCCACCGGTTCTCTTTGTCGGATAATTAAAGATTCCAATTCGATAGCCCATAAAATGATCTAACGTATATTTCATCCGTAAAGGCTCCCCGATTTGATTCCATTCTTGTCCGTTATATGAATAATAAAATGTCGCTAAATCTTGACTATCAATAAAGTTGAAATCAACTTTGAGATCGATTACTTCCTGTTCATATGGGATATTTTCGATTTCTCTTTCATTATGTCCGTCTTCGTTCATCGTCATCACAACACGATAGTCGTTACGACCCAAAGCCTTAACACCAACCGTACCGAAATGACTTTGAAGAGCAACCATCCCTGCATGGTCACCTGCCTCCATATGAGCTAGCTCAAGCTTAATTGAAGCCGAGCATTTTGGCCCTTCTGTCCGTTGTGTTAACGTATTTCGTGCCTGTAACACACTACTTACTAGCTGACACGTTTCTAGCCGCAAATAACCTGGACGCTTTTTCACAGACCATTTATCATGATCAGGATTATGATTCCACTGCCAATTCAATGCTAGTTCATTGTCTTCATAAAAGAATTCATCACTTATGACAAGAGGCTTTTTCATTGTCGTTGTTTGCAAATCGATTTCAAACTCTTCCGGTGCCTTTCCATCGATTCCAATCATCGGCCAATCATCTTCCCAGCTTACAGGCAGTATGTATGGAATTCTTCCAACCGCATCATGGTCTTGAAACAACATCGCAAACCACTCATTAGTCGGTGTATCGAAAATAGCACCTTGAGCAATCCCTTTATTAAAATATCCCATATCGTCATCCAAAATAACTTTACGTTCATATTCTCCAAGTAGCTCCTTAGAACGATATGCGATTTGCCGTCTTCTCTGATTTCCTCCTGTTGGCCATTCAATAAATAGTAAGTAGTAGTAACCGTTCAGTTTGTAAGCATGGCACCCTTCGCATCGAAGACCGATCCCTTCCTTTTCAGTTTCTAGCAGCAGCTCGTTCACTCCACCCTCTTTGACTGCTTTTACATCCTCTGTTAGCTCTGTCATTCGGATATCACCACAGCCATAGATCACATAGACGCGCTCCTCATCTAATAACAGAGCGGGATCATGGTAAATGCCTTCAATCGTTGAACGCTCCCACTCACCTTTTTCAATATCTTTAGTCTGATAAATGTAAAATTGATTCATATCATTACTAGAGAAGCAAACATAGAATGTTCCATTATGATGGCGTAAGCTAGCCGCCCACGACCCTTGTCCATAAATTCCTTTCTCATCTAACAGACAATGAGCATCATTGTCCTCTAACGTATCAAACACATAACCAACTATCTCCCAATCAGCCAAATTTTCTGACTTCATAATCGGACAGCCTGGTACTGTATGCATACTCGTACTCACCATATAATAAACAGAGTCAACCCGAATCACATCAACATCGGGAATATCAGCCCAGTATATGGGGTTCCTTATCATTGTTTTTGTCATACGATCTATCTCCCTTTTTCACCTGTATTGATAAACCTTTTATTTAACACTATAACAAAATAAACACAAAATAGAAATATAACTATTAATTATTTCATAATTATATTATCATTATACGTAAAAAATCCTATTACGAATTCAATTGAATTCGTAATAGGATTTTTTATATTTATGCTAGTTGGTTTAACAATTGAGTCAATGAGTAGACAATATCTTCTTTCTCATTGACTAGATTATTCAGTTCCTTACGATCCGCTTGTAGGTCGTATAATTCCATTCCCTGTTCACCATGTTCTATCAATTTATATTGATGAGTACGAACCATTTTAATTTGATTCCATTGAGCATATTGAAATGCTTTATGATTGCCTCTTGCTTGCCCTTTAATGATCGGATACAATGTTTTTCCATCTATATTATGTGAGGTACAATCAATACCAGCCATTTCCAAAATGGTCGGAAACAAGTCGATCAGTTCCACTAATTCGTCATTCTTCGTTCCAGCAATATGATTTTCAGTTGGATCTGAAATAATTAACGGAACACGTACAGCTCCTTCATACATCACATTTTTTCTAAACAATCCATGATCACCTAGCATTTCGCCATGATCAGAAGCAAATAGAACAATCGTCTCTCGTTCCTCATGGCGTTCATTTATACGATCAACCAATGCTCCTACCCATTCATCTAAATGTGTAATCATTGCTACATAATGCCTTTTCACTTCATTTAATGCCTCTTCTGTCAGATTCGCACTATGATCCTTTTGTCTTCTAATAATCCAAGACGGCTTACCTGTTTGTTTTTTAGGAATAGATAGAGGGAACAGAGTATCCTTATACATATCATAATAACGCTTTGGTGCATCCCACGGATCGTGAGGGCTTAAGAAGTTCACACTACAAAACCACGGATTCTCAGATGAAGCCTCTTCTATAAAGGAGCACGCCTGCCTCCCCACAAAAGAATCAATACGATCTTGTTCTTCTAGGATAGAACAGGACGAATACCACGGTGGCCGTCGTTCTCTGCCACGATAGTCTTCTATGTAGGTTTGCAGCAACCCTTTTTCTTCAAGGTAATATTGATAGGGTCCTGTCAACAACTGTCCTTGACCATTTTTTATATGAGATTTCGCTGAGCTCATCTTCCCTTCCGTTTCAAATGGATGTGTATATCCAAAATGATAATTAATCGGTTTATTTCCTTTTTCTCCATATTGAAGGTCTGATTTATGTAACTCAAGCTTTCCAATTCCAGCAACTTGATAACCAGCCTGGCGTAATTCCTGCATATACGTTTTCTGATTTAAAGGAAAATGCTGATCATTATTTAACACATTGATCCGATGCGGATATCGACCACTCATCATTGATGCGCGACTAGGAACACACGCTGGGCTATTACAAACTGCCTGAGTAAATGTCACGCCCCGCTTCGCCAAGCGATTAATATGCGGGGTATGCACAACCGTTTGTGCATACCCAAGGTAATCAGCCCGCAATTGATCAAGTAAAATGAGTAAAATATTCGGCCGTCTCTCCTTACTACTCATTAAACACTCAAACTTTTCTTTAATGTTTTTTTAACTAAACGGGCTGCCTTTACCTTTTCCTTTAAACATGGTGAAATCTCGATATCATAAGCATTTCTCATAATCACATCTTTCAATTCTTGAATAGTAGAGACTTCTTCTCTCAAATCATTATAAACACTACCAAATTGAAGAGAGTGATGAGTGTCACTTCCCGCAACAACAGGAAGCTGTAATTCATTTGCAAAAATAACTAATTCCATTCTCATTTTCAGGCCTTGATGGTATAAATCTGTCGCATTTAAATCTAAAGCATCTAATTGCTTTAAACGCCCCTTATCAAGATGAGCTAGCCCTTTGGATTCTCTAAATGGATGTGCACCGATTTTCAAGACATGATAAGGACGAACGAATGCTAATAAGCTATCAAAAGGAATAAAGCTCTCTTTTGCACGATACGGAACTAAGAATTCATTTATCTCTTTCATGTCTTGACGTTTTCCGATGAGGAGAATATGACCGACCTCTTGAATATCAACCTCCATCCCAGGAAATACTCGCAAGCCCTCCACATCATAGTAGTCATTCATATAAGAATAATGGGCATCTAATGTATCATAAATAAATTCAAAGTTAGTCGTATTAAAATGCTCTGTTAACGCAAAGCCACTTAAACCAATTTCTTTCGCTTGTAGAACATGCTCACGAAACCCATCTAACGTAAATTCTGCTTTTTTACTCAACTTTCCATGTGTATGCAAATCAATCTTCATTATATACCTCCATTTTCATTGACGCGCAGTGTTATATTCAAAATATAATTGATTCACTTCATCGATGATTTCTTGTCCACCATTCTCAAGCCATTGTTCAACAGCTAATTGAACATCCTCCATCCCTCTTCTACCGACCACAACCTCTGTTAACATTTGCTCGAACTCCGCATTTAGCTGCGCACCGATTTCAACATTTTTGTCCGAGACTAATCCGGGGTTATCATCCTCCCAAATATACTTCTCATTCATTTCATATTGAGCAGCTAACTCTTGCTCAAACTCTTCACCTAACCACCAGTAAGCCCGATGCAACGGATTCCATGCTCTTAATATATCCGTTCCAATTGATGCCGGCTCATGCTCTTCCCATGCATCTAATTGTTCAACCGTACCATCTTCATGAACCGTATAATGAATATCCTCTAAACCATGACGTGTAATTTCATATCCTTCCGTAATGTTCCATTCATAGATCGCTAGAATTCGATGCGCCTTTTCCTGAGTAACATTAGCATTAATCACCTTTTTAAAATAACTAGGCCTTGTCGGTGTCGTTCTTTCCCCATCTGGACCAGCTGGAGGGGGAAGGAACGTCAACGCCGCATCCGGATCATGAGCTTTAATATCCTCTGCTTCTTTCCTATGAACACTATTTGGATTCACGTATTCAATACCAGCAATTCCTTCACTCAAGCGTTCATTAGCATCACGCCAATCGCTATGCAGCATGAAATCCTTATCTAACACATCCTCCTCATAAGCCTTCCTCATAAATGTAATATATTCTGTTAACTCATCCAATTGCGCTTGATATGGCACAAGCTCACCGTCAATTTCTTTCCATTCTCGCGCAAGCCCGAATGCTCCGCCTCTCCATGCTGTTCCTTCTTCTGCAAACAAGCCTAGAGCAGAAAAGCCGATTGTATCATTCCGACCAGTCCCATTTGGATCTTGATTAGCGAACGCATGAGCCACCTCATAAAATTCTTCCAATGTATCCGGTACGTCTAATCCAAGATTATCGAGCCAATCTTGACGGATCGCAAGTACATTTCTTGTTTGCAAGCGGTATTCAGGCACCCCAAAATAGTGCCCTGGTGGATTTAACACTTCCCATGCCCACGTCGGTATTCCAGCTTCAAGCTCCGGATGGTATTCAAGCAAAGGTTTCACATCATAATAAGCACCGCGTTCTGCCCAATCATTAAACATTCGTGGATCATTATAACCGAAGCGCCAAATATCTGGTAAATCACCACTTGCTGCAAGAGTACTTAAATACGTATCAAAATCATCACGATCATAATAGTGGATATCAAACGTGACATTAAATTTTTCTTCAATGTATTCAAATACTGCGTTACCTTCATATTGAATGGGTGAACCAGTTGTTAGCATCGAAATCGTTAAATGTTCATCAAAGTTATATGGTTCAAAGTCATCTACTACCTCTGCATCTAATAATTCTTTATTTTCCTCTGTTTGCATAGTCTCTTCACTATTAGTAGCACAACCTACGACAACTAAAACGAACAGCAATAACAATACAAACCATCCATATTTCTTCATTCTTATTCCATCCTCCTTTTTTAACTACCTTAGACAAACATCACCATAATCTTATGAATAACAAACGGTTCATCAACCAACTCCTTTCTGTTCATTTTCTCCTCCTACTCCTTCACAGACCCTAATAAAAAACCTTTATTAAAATACTTCTGAAAGAAAGGAAACACGATAATAAGAGGCGTAATCGTAATCACAATCGCAGCCATCGGAACAGCTGGACTAAATAAAATGTCTGCTGTTTCACTTCCTAATAATTCTTCATCCTGTATGATCAACCGCCTAAGCATGACTTGTAACGGCATTAGACTTTGATCATGTAAATACAAAATTGCTTCAAAATAAGAGTTCCAATGCGCAACCATATAAAAAATCGTAAAGGTTGCAATCGCCGGCTTCGCTAATGGTAAGGCAACCGTCAGTAGTAAACGCCACTCCCCACAACCATCAATTCTTGCTGCATCCTCTAACTCACGTGGAATATTACCAAACAAGCCACGCATAACGATTAAATAAAACGGAGAAATCGCACTCGTTAACCAGATCGCCCAATACGAATCAAGCAGCCCTAAGCTATTTACAATTAAGTAAAGTGGAATCATCCCACCACTAAAAAGCATTGTAAATAAAACCATAAAATTGATCACTGTGCGTCCTGGTAGCCATTTTTTTGATAAGCCATATGCCATCAACGTAGTGAGTAAAACATTCAAAAACGTCCCTACCACTGTAATCACTACCGCGTTTTTAAAGGCATTTAGAAACTCCTTGTTATTCATTAAATAGATATAAGCATCAAACGTAAGCTCTCTCGGTATGATAAAAAAGCCTCTAGTTACAAATTCACTTCGTTCTGCGATTGAACTACCGTACACATAGAGCAACGGTAATAGAACTGTTAATGTAATGAGAGAGATCATCGTACAGACAATAAGATCGAATAGTTTATCCTCTGTTAGCTTAAGCTTCCTCATTAATAAACCCCTTCCTTCCCCATCTTCTTTGCAATCGTATTTGCGACCATGACCATACTAAGTGCTATCACTGATTTAAATAAACCAACTGCAGTCGTATAGCTAAATTGCCCACCAATAACACCTGCACGATACACATATGTATCAAATACATCTGAAACACTCATGTTCAAGGAATTTTGAAGTAAGTAAATATGAGTAAAGCTTAAATCCATAAACCCACCAAAGCGTAAGATCAACATAATCACAATTAAATACATAATTGAAGGAAGTGTAATATACCAAATCATTTGCAATCTAGTTGCCCCATCCACCCTAGCAGCTTCATACAACTGTGGATTAATAGAAGACATCGCCGCCAAATAAACGATCGCATCCCAACCCATCCCATTCCAAATATTATGAATGACCCATAACGGTCGAAAATAACCTGGATCTGTCATAAGTTCAATCCGATCAAATCTAAGATCAACAAGCAGGTTATTGATGCTTCCATTTTGTGTCGAGAACATCATAACGGTGATCCCAACGATAACAACCCATGATACAAAGTGCGGTGTGTATAAAATCGTTTGAATGGTTGTCCGAAAAAAACGTAACCGAATTTCATTTAATAGTAGAGCTAATAGAATAGGTGCAGGAAAATAAAAGATAATATCATAAATACTCAACACAAATGTATTCCATAATAAACTTAAGAAAACACGCTCTTCAAACAGTCGAATAAAATGTTCAATTCCTACCCACTCACTTTGGAAGAAGCCTTTAAACGGATCATATTCCATAAAGGCAACGGACAAGCCAACCATCGGTCCATATTTAAACAAGAGGAAGAACAGTACACCAGGTAACATCATGATATAAAGAGGAATCCCTCTTTTTATCAATCTGATTCGTTCGTTCTTCTTATTTATTCTTACATGTTTATTGCTATGTAATTCTGTGTTTGCTTGAGACATACAGACCTCCTCATTTATGTTGTATAGACGTCTTCGTAATTTGATCGTACTAGACTTTCATTAAGCTATTGTTTAAAACGTGTAAATTTTCTATGAAATTTTCTTAATACACTTTTTACAAATAGCATTAAACCCTTGCATTATACCGATTTCGATATAAAAAAATAATCTCTTTCTATAAATTAAAATCATTTAATAGTTCAAAGAATGGTATACTCAAAATAAAAAGAGGTCTAGAGGTGGATAAAATGTCAAAGAAAACATTAGACAAACCTAGTTATTTAGTGATTAAAGAACAGATAGAAGACATGATCACATCTGGCCAATTAGCAATTGGGGGAAAACTACCCTCAGAAATGCAAATGGCCAAATCCTTTCACGTTAGCAGAGAAACGTTTCGTTCCGCGATAAAGTTATTAGAACAAGAAGGAAAAGTAAATGTGAAGCATGGCGTTGGTACATTTGTTACAACACCTCTACCAAACATTGATAACAGTTTAGAAAAACTAACGAAGATCGGAGAATTAATCCAGTCAGCAGGATTAATCGAAGGAGAAAAAAAGGAGTATTCCGATGTCGTACCGGCTACAAGAGAATGGGCAGACTATTTATCTATTAATGAGGGAGAACCCATTGTCCAACATGAACGTATTCGTACTGCAAACGGCGAACCTGTCGTCTGCTCATTGAACCTTATGCCAAAATCCATTGTAGGAAATGTATTCGAACAAGAGGAGCTACATGGTTCCTTAACAGAGTTCCTAGAGAATAACTGTCACATTAGAACCGTACGTAGCGATACTGAGCTAGCCGTCCCTCTTCATATTGACCGCTATTGTCAAAAGCTACTCATCCACCCTCATACGACGGTTATGCAAATGATACAGTTACATTACGATGAGCTAAACAGACCAGTAATGCTGAGCTACGACTACTTGCGCAATGACATTTTCAAATTCAGGATTAGAAGAACGCGTTAAGGCCATTAGGAATGAAATACCCTCAACTATTAGAATCACTAACAGTTGAGGGTATTAATACTAATGCTTGATGCTTTTTTAATCTAAAAAGTAACCTTCAAATATATCAAGTAAATACTCAAGTGTGATCGGGTCACTATAGGTCGATGCTTTACTATTAATTTCAATGACTTGATCGTTTTGAACAGCCGGCACGTTCTGCCATGTATTCAGTTCAAACATTGAATCATCAGCATCCGGATTTTTACTTAAGACTATATAATCTCCAGCAAACTCAGGAACAGCTTCTAAAGAGAGTGTATAAACACCCGATTCCAGAGCCATTTCTTCTACTTGTTCAGGCATGTTCAGTTTCATTTCTTGATAAAGAATTTCTGTCCCACGTGCATAATCATCTCCAAATACATAAAGCTCATCATTTCCATTTTCAAAAACAGAAACAGTCGCATCCTCACCGATTAGCGCTCTAACCTCATCTCCAGTTGATTGAGCGCGATTTTGAAAATCCTCTATCCATGCTGCCGCTTCTTCTTCTTTATTCAAGAGCTTCCCAATGTCAAGCTGCTGCGATAAATAGTCTAATGCACCCCAAGTGTAAACAACAGTCGGTGCAATTTTACTTAGGCTATCAAGATTCTCTTGCCAAGATCCGGCAATAATTAAATCCGGATTTAGTTCCTGAATTTTCTCCAAGGTTGCATCTGATACGATTTCAACGCCTTTAAGTCGTTCTGTAAATAGAGGATTAGCTTCTGTCCATTCATCAATTCCGACGATGTTTCCATCTAATGCAAGAACATTCGGTCCGTTAGTAAGGGCAACTATTCTCTGCGGATTAGCAGGAACCTCAACTGGTCCTAGCTCTGACTCATACGTTATCATTTCAGCATCAGCCTCTGGATCACTTTCTTTCGAATTACTTACATCTGTTGACTCGTCACTTCCACAAGCACTTAGAACGAGTATGAAAATTAACAACAATGAAATTAATAGCTTTTTCATTTGTACTTCCCCTTTTTATAATTTTAATCGTTTGTCATCTATCGAATAGATATCGATGATCATCAATATCTATGATAAGAGCTTCATATAGTATATAACAATGAGAATCATTGTCAATTGAATCTTTGAAAAATAAATAGCTTTCTTCTCATCATCAGACTTAAAACTCCTCTGATCTTTATAGTTTCTATTTATAAAAAAACCTCAATCGTTAGCTGCTACTAACAATTGAGGAACAGACATTATTCATATTTATTTCTACTAATCCAATAATCAATCGTTAAAAAATGTTTTCCACACAACCACATACGATGGTTCGCTTTCAATATCGACTCACTACCGTCTTCCACCCTTAACTGAAAACGTTCATCAAGAGGCAAGCGAATCACAAACCATTTTGTGACATAATAAATGCCTTCATCACCTTTCCCAAATTTATTCGGTTGACTCGTCAACACAAGACCATCGTCTCCGTGTTCAAACTCGTTATTTTCAAAGCGAAGAACGGCTGTCATTTGGCCGAGTGGAAGAGGCAGTGCGATGTTTAAATATTTTTTCTCTCCATAAGTATGATAAGAGTATGAGGCTACAAAAACAGCCTTTCCCGACTCTTTATCAGTTCGTATCCACGCGCGAGGTCGCTCTCTTCCATCTTCATTAGGATCTATCGCAATCAGCTTACTGTTTACTTCAAGCTCTTCCTTTTGATCATGTAATGGCAAATCAATTTGCTCCATTTTTCTACTGATCCATTTATATAGCTTCGATAACAATCGAAATCCCTTATGCCAATATGTTTTTGATACTAGCTTGAAGGAAAGGGGATTCTCATAGAACTGTCTAATCTCATCATTCACTCGATGAGGATCAAAATCATATTGATCGAATAAACTTAAATCATCCATTAGCCCTTGGTAACGACTATCAGCTTTTAATTGATTCCTCTCAAAAAAATTTGCTCCTATTTTCCACTTTCCTGTGATGTGGCTAAATGGGATTCCATATATGTTCATAGACATTTTAGGCAAGATTATTAGCCAGCCTAATACACCAATTAACACAAAGCCAAACGCATTACCAATTCCGTGTAATGTCACCATATCAGGGATAAGGATCAGGTCAACTCGCAATAAGCGACCAAGTCCATAATAAAAGGCAAGAAACATCGTAAACAGAAGAATCAAACCCGATAAACTAATTAAAAGATACCCGACCAAATGTGCTTGTTTCTTTCGTACATATTTAATAACGAGAAGTGTATACATCCATAAACATAGTACAAACAATACAACAAAAGTAAATTCAACCAAACGAGAGTATGTAATACCAACTGCCACACCTATCGGGCTAATCATGACCCCGATCGTTGCCAGCCGATAGGTTATAGGCATATACTCATTCTCCCTAAGCACTCTTCCTAACAACCCAAGAAAAATAGGAGTCACAAAGGCTGAATAATGAAAATGAATGGCTGTTAATAGGATAATTAATGAACCAAAATTCATCACATCGATTCCAAATTGAGACAACGTAAACCAGCCACCGCCGAGCAAGAGATACATTAAGCCAATGTCAATACTCATCTCCTCAAGAAGTGCCAATCCCCTTGCCGCCAACCTAATGAATCCATAGACAAACACTATACCTGTCCACAATAACCAACCAACAGATACCATCCCAGCTAGTACCCCTGGTGAAAAGAAAAAAGATATAAATGCCATTAGTGAACCAACCGAAAATAAATGAACAGCGATTCTGTACGTTTTAAAGTATTCGCCATGACGATCCTTCGTTTCTGTCAAGTAAAGAATCAACGGTACGAGCACAAGTATGGAAAATAATAACAGTCGTTCAATTAGTCCGATATCAACAATAAAAAAAGACGCAAGCCAAACGGCAAGTCCAGCTATTGCTTGTATCATGATCGTTCTTGTCATCGTTCTCTCCTTTTTAAAGCAAGTTCAATGGTTTTTCTTTACGTGGTTTCACCTCACTCGGAAGATTCCCATTAAAGTCATAATATTGAACCGTAAACGTTCCTTTATAGCCAAAAATCGTTCCGAAATAACGATTTTTCACATCCACTTCAATGTGATACCTATTTTGCTCATCATTAAACCATTCCTTCGCAGTTGCTTTTGCTGAGAAAAGACTTGGAAGTTTCAAAATTTTTTGCTCTCTATTAATAAACAGTGGCCCAGATACGAGCTTTATTCCTCCATTTGACAAAACGTCTATATCAAGTTTTGTAACTAAGTCCTGATCAGAACCTAAGTAATCTATAACCTTCTTCTGCTTTTCACTATAAACCATCGTTGCGTCAAAATGTCTAATTTGCTTAAAATGAAATCTTCGTATCCAAGACATGCAGTCCTGTCCAAATGAGTTCATATATGCATAATTCTCTAAGGAAAATGGAATATTTTGTCCACGTTCTGAGAAAGTCAAATGTTTCATTCCCCCAAAATGAAGAAATGGGCGCATCCAGAAGCGGCCACCCCATATTTCATTCATGACTCCCTCGGCTCTGCTTGCCACAGCTTGTCCACTCGACAATGCAAACTTACGCTGAATTTTCGGATGTAAGTATTGGTAATCTTCTCCCAAAGCTCTTTCATAGATTGATGGCATTTTCTTCACCTACTACGATCTCGTTTTCTCTTACAATGATCAGCACTCGGCAAATCCTTCAGATTCAAAATCATTAGTATTGAGTATCCAATCATAGCCATTGTTAATGTTAGCGGATTGAATGGCGCCGCCAACAGATAAGCACTGCTCGTTAGAGCACCTACTCCTAAACAAATCAGCGCTACAATATTAATAACATGCAACCACCAATACCGACCTAACCATAAAAACGATAACCCGAAACCTATTTGTAGCACTCCTAATATATAGAGGAACAACTCCTCTTGTCCTTGAAACAAACCAGTACCTTGTAACAGCTCTAACTCTCCCGCATCTTGAAACAATACTTTCGGTACTAACCCTTGGTATATCCAAATAAAAGCAAGCACAAAGCTAGCAATGATATGAAAAAGACTTCTCATCATCGACATTTGTGGCGAAATCCCCTTCTCCAGCCACAATCGTAAACAGTCAAAGCTCCAAGCAGTCGCCCATCCCATAAGGGGTTTAAATACAACATTCATTAATTTACCCAAATAGCCAAAACGAGTAGCATAATCATATTGCGTAAGAAAAACAATCCCATCACTCGTTTGTGTATATTTCCAATAGCCACTCCCTTCCACAATTAAAGAAAGCGGATGATTCGCCCAAAATTTCAATGATGAAACGCGCTCATTTTTTTTCATAACTGTTTTAACACTTTCACCTGTTCCATTAATCGTTAATCCGCAGCCTATATTCGTTTGATATAGAAAATGCTGCGGGTCACCTTCATTTTCTTTCGGTAAATAGGTGATGTTCGCAAAACGCAAATCCCACTGCTGATGTACATCCGGTTTTTGTGTATAGTCCCACAATTTCTCCATTTCAGTATTAATAAGTGTCTCCACATAAATTGGCTTTGACTTTGACATATCCATCTCCTTATTAAATAATCAAAAAGGATTATTTGTTAGTGCGATTGTAACATACATTCTTTTCATTGAATGAATACGCTTATACATCCGTAACCCACAACCGAACTATAGAATAACAGACCGGATATCAATCACCGTATAAACGAACAAAGTGACATTACCGCTCATTTAATAAAATCATCCCAAGAGCCGTATAAATACTAGGATACTCAGCAAATACGTTATCACCTTCTTGATTAAGACAATATGCAAACATCTGTAAAGCAGATAGCAAATATGAAGAAGCTTCTTTATGAAGTTGGAAAGGTACAATGGTTAATGGAGTTTCTGACATAGGTAAGCACCTCCTTCATTTGAACATTTGACGTACTAGGAGGCGCTTATGAAAACAGTGCGTGGTTTCAATACGGTTTTACCCTGTAACTGATCATTTCGGCAAATTTCATCGATCGTAGCCGGTAAAGTACAAAATCTTCATTAATTAAATCCAATTAATTTCTGCGAGACTTTATAAACCCCAACTGAAACCATCCGACCTGGGCGACCAGGTAGATGAACAATTGGCCCTAATAAACCATATTTTAAAAAACCATACAAATGAGCATCTTTATTTTTAATATACTTCCAAAGCTCCTTTTTCTTACGAAGGTTTTCCTTTGTTCCCGACTTAATTAACAGGAAGGTTGAAATGACCGTTACAATTTCTAAATGCTTTAACAGATAATGTCGGAGGTTCTCGTCTTTAATTTCATCGATTTGCACGGTCTCAATAAGAAGCTTATTCACCTTAATATGTTGGTCCACCCTTTTAATCATGATGCTTTCCTGAATAGATTGTCCTTCCCGACCAATATAGTATCGATAGAAATCAACATTCACATAATACATAGTCTTCACATATGGAAGTGGTGTATACACATATAAATTGTCTACGTAAAAAGTATGCTTAGGTAGCTCTAATCCACACTCTCGTAACAGCTGAGTTCGATAGATTACGGAATGCATCAAGATATATTTCCCTTTTGGAAACTTCTTCATTTCATTCCAAGTAAACACTCTACCTTCTGGAAGTACCTTATCATATTTAATAACTTTTTTATAAGTGGCACCTTCCTTTTCGTAAACAAAGTTACTGACAATCATATCAACTTGCTTCTCTTTTTCTACAAGACTGTGAAGTGTGTCTAGTAACTTCAAATAGGCTCTAATATCAACCCAATCATCACTATCAACCACTTTAAAGTACACCCCAGTTGCATGTCTAATACCGGTATTAACAGCCTCACCATGCCCACCATTTTCCTGATGTATTGTTTTGATGATCGTTGGATGTCGTTTCGCATACTCATCTGCAATCGCAGCCGTTTGATCCACTGAGCCATCATTCACTATCAGTATCTCTACATATTCTCCTCCAGGCAACAGAGATTCAATACAATGCCTCATATACTCTGCTGAATTATAGCACGGTATAACTACTGATAATAGTTTCATATGCACACTACCTTTACATTTCGTCCTTTTCAGGCTCTAGCTAAACTAAGAAAAATTTCTACAACTTCTTCATTCATTTTACAACCCCTTTATCACTTAAGATAGAGGCTTTCTTAGTTTTTTATGTTTAATAACCACCTTTTTTACAAATTCATAACAAACTTAAGACATTATTAAGATTAAAAAAGCCGTATGATGGCGATTCTATCATAATCACTGACTCATTTCTCATATGTACGCTTGAAAGCTTGGTACGTATTAGATTGTATAACCTGTTAAACATAAATAAGCTTGCTATTTTAAACAAAAGGATATTTGATATAATAAGAAAGAAATGAAGATGTGCAAACAAATGCAGACATTCAACCAGAAAATAAAGGGGACATTCGCATGTATGATTATTTAATTATCGGAGCTGGACTATTCGGCTCCGTATTCGCATACGAAGCTACAAAGAAAGGAAAATCATGCCTTGTCATAGACAAGCGTGATCATATTGGAGGTAATGTGTATACAGAGGAAATCGAGGATATTCACGTACATAAGTACGGAGCACATATTTTCCATACAAATGACAAAGCCACTTGGGAGTACATTAATCAATTCGCTGAATTTAATCGCTACACCAATTCTCCGATCGCAAATTACAAAGGGGAATTGTACAATCTCCCTTTTAATATGAATACATTTAATAAGCTTTGGGGTGTAACGACTCCTGCTGAAGCAAAACGTAAAATCAAGGAGCAACGGGAAGCTGCTAACATAACAGAGCCTAGCAATTTAGAAGAACAAGCCATTTCTTTAGTCGGTACGGACATTTATAAAAAGCTCATTAAAGGCTACACGGAAAAGCAATGGGGACGAGCTGCGACTGAGCTCCCAGCCTTTATCATTAAAAGGCTTCCTGTTCGATTTACGTATGACAATAATTATTTCAATGATCGCTTTCAAGGAATTCCTATCGGAGGCTACACTTCTATCATTGAAAAAATGTTAAAAGGAATCGACGTTAAATTAAACATCGATTTTTTTCAAACTCGAGATGAATTAGAATCATTAGCACATAAAGTCGTCTTTACTGGCATGATTGACCAATATTATGACTACCAATATGGTATCTTAGACTACCGTAGCTTGCACTTTGAAACGAGAGTGTTAAAGGATGTAGAGAATTATCAGGGGAATGCCGTCGTTAATTACACAGATAGAGAAACACCTTATACAAGAATTATTGAGCATAAGCATTTTGAATTTGGCACACAAAGCACAACTGTCATTACAGAGGAATACCCGAAAGAATGGGAGCCTGGTGATACACCTTACTACCCCATTAATAATGCCCGTAATAACGAGATATACCGAAAATACAAAGCATTAGCTGACAAAGAAGCAAACGTTATTTTCGGTGGTCGACTCGCGACCTATAAATACTATGACATGCATCAAGTGATCGCTGCTGCTTTAACAACCGTACAAAAGGAATTTATCACTGATTAACAAGATGAAGGTAAGATCGAAAAGGAAAAACAAATGGGGCTGGGACAAAAGTATTTTCATAAGTGAGATACCGAATAAATCTAGAGTGGAGCACATTCACCGCTCCTGAAATATACTTCGCTACGTTATCTAAATGTTCGGATTCTCAGCTAAACACTTTTGTTTTGTCCCAGCCTCGCTTTTACGTTATCTCGTCTTTTTTCTCTTGATGAGACCTAGCAGGAGGCCTCCAATGCTATTAACTCAAATGAATAAAAGTCGAGCGCACCTTCTCCTTTGAAGGTAAAATACAGCGCCTTCACTCCATTTTCAACTTTTGTATTCGTACGAAATTGGCGATATTCTTTACTTGGTTCAATTTCTATTTTCGCAAATGGTTCCCCATCCATTGAATCTGACACATATATAAATCCAACTGCCTGACCACAAACCTTTACAGAGATTCCTTTTAAATGATCTAGTTGAAAATATTTAAACCCTGCTTTCGCACCATCTCTCATATTTGCTATATATTGTGTTGGCCGACTTTCACGATCCTTACCACTTTGGGTAAAATAAGGGTGGTCTTTAAAAGTCACATGACCAAAATAAACGCCATACCGACCTGCTCCATTACGAGACATTAAGTGACAAGCTATCCTTGCCTCATATTTACCTTCCCCACGTAAAGGACCTTGATTCAGGCCACAACTTGTCATTTCTACTTGCTCAATAGAACCATCATCTTCTATTTCAATACGTTCCGCAGCCGCTTGCCTTGAATAATGATGACGATTCGTTTGTCGATGATAAAATACATACCATTGCCCTTCAACTTCAACAATACTTCCATGGTTATTCCCGATATAATTTAACGCGTCTTGGTCCTTCTTTGAGCCATTAATGTATAAATCGCCATTACTAATAATCGTTCCCCCATAAACAAAATCACGAGTTGGACTTTTACTCGTTGCATAACAAAGCTCATGACCATTTATCGAGGAATAAATAAAATAGTACGTATCGTTTATTTTCCTCATTGAACTTGCTTCAAAAAATTCATGTCCTTCAAATCCCGTACCGTCTGCATGACCGACTTTTGAAAAAATTAATTTAGGCTCCGATATAGCAGTTTTCATATCAGAATCAAGCTCAATAACATATCCTCCATTAAAGACCTTCTTCTTCCAGCCTGTAAGAAAAAACGGAACAGGCTTCTTCGGTGCAAAACCATAATATAAGTAGACTCTCCCATCATCATCAACAAAGATAGCAGGATCAAACAAATAAGGAGCTCCCCACTCTTCTGATAATTTCCGACCATCGGTTCTATGGCTGACATACCCATAAAACTCGTACTCACCAGCAGGCTCATCACACACAGCTACCCCAATCACACTTCGAAAACCTAACGTATAATATAAGTAATACCTTCCATCTGCCCCTCTCGCTACATCAGGTGCAAACATTTGATACAAGCCTAGTCGATTCATCGGGTCTTGTTTTTTTCGATAAATTGTCCCTTCATATCGCCAAGCACTTAAATCATCTACAGGTGCAGACCAGCAAACATAATCATTTAAACAGAAAAGCTTCCCATTAAACCGATCATGTGATCCATAAACATACAGTCGGTCATTAAATACATAAGGTTCACCATCTGGAATATACTCAAAGCTCGGTAAATATGGATTAAACGCCTGACGTTTCTTCATTTCTCCTCACCACCTTTTCTCCATCACTTTAAACCCTTCATGAAAGGGACTACCTTACATGAAGGGCCATGTAACATACTAATAAGTGTCTTTATCCTTTAGCTAACTCTACAATTTCCTTTAATTCAGGATTAAACCCTTTCACTGCTCTATCACCCAACACCGTAACAGGGATTCCCATAAACCCAAACTTTTCAACTTCCTTTTGATACTCACGATTCTTTAGTACATCCCTTACTTCAAAAGCGATCCCTTCATTCTCTAGCATTTGTTTCACATACGTACATTCTACACAGCCATCAGCTGAATAGACGATCACTTGTTTACTCACTTAAATTGCCACCTCTCTTTTGTTATGTAGTGAGTATTATACAGGAACGAATCAAAGAATGTTAATCCTAGTGCTCACAGAAGAAGCCCTTAGGCTAAGATCAGCAAAAAAGTTGAAACCCCAATTTTTTCAGTGCCTTTCTTAGGATTCAACTATCCTAAATGGATTGATCACTTTTTATAAATATTCGCAACTAATTTAACCTTACTTGTTCCCCGCCTTTTATCTCATAAATGGTGCTGTCAACATTCAACCACACAGACCGTGCATTAGGATTAAAGACAAATTGACTACCAGCTGAAAATTTCAGATTCCGAAAAGCTTTTAAATAGTCAATAATGTCAATATTTGTTGCATACCAAATGTCCTCACGTCCGCCAATCAGCTTACAGAACGATTCAATCATATCCCAATTCTTATCGTTATCAAACTCATAGCTATGACCCCAAACATATAACATATACAAATATTGTTGCTTATGAAGGCTTATAAATTCTTTAGCAAACTTCATTAAATGATGATTGTGATGACAGGTTGGATTCCATTCGAGGAAATCATCAGGCATCGAAAATGTACCCGTACTATGAACTGTACGGGCATATTCAATCCCTAGATGCGGCAATAATTCTTTAATCATTTGATTATACGACCCATTTGGATATGACAACCCTCTAACCGTATAGCCGGTAACAGACTCTAACGCTTTACGATCATTCATGACTTCTTCTATAAGCTGCTCTTTCGGAGATCTAGCAATAGTAGGATGAGTCACCGTGTGTGCCGATATCTCGTGGCCTTCATAAAGTTCAGTTACTTCATCTATTGCAATTCGATCATCAATACCCATTAAACCTGAGTTCAGGTGAAACGTTCCTTTTAGTCCATATTGATTAAATAGTGAAACGAGCCTTCGATCAGCCCCCTTCCCATCATCATAGCTTATCGTTAACACTTTATGCTTCCCTTCTGGAAATACCAACATTACTTTCGGCATAGAGATCACCTCGATTGTTAATAAACATGCATCAAACTATTCGATAGAGTTCTCTCATTTCCCTGCTTATATAAGAAAAACTTCCTATCATGAGAACTAAAAAAAATTTGATTCTCGTATCATGAGAGCAATGAGCGAAGCCATTGCTAGTCAACTTCGTAGCGGCCTTTTCTTATAAGCATTGCGCGGAGCCTTTACAGCGTTTTTAAGTTTTTTAAGTAGTGGAACGTGTAACGAGCCTAATTCATTACATTATTACCTTTTAAAATAACTGAACTCTAAACTTCTCCACCTTTCTCACGATACATAGCTTCCATCGCCTTTCCAATCTCCATTAAATAAGCCTCTTCTTCTTTTGTCCAAAAGCTAGGGAATTGAAAATCTATCATGTCCGATTCCGTTAAGTCTTCGATTTGTTCAAGCTGCAAAGCAAGCTCCTCTTTATCTTCTACATGCTTTGTTGCTACATCTGTTAACTTAATTAGAACATCAAATGCCTCTTGTGATTGTGGAGCGATACCGTCTTTTATCAATTTCTTAATGGATGCTAGTACATCTAACATCTCCGTATCCATTTGATTTCGTTGCTCCTTCGAAAGAGATAAATATCGATCAGCCACATCATCTGAAAAGTTTTCTTTGATCCATTCTTTTTGATCATCCTCGTGCTCGATTTGATACAATAATGAAGTGAGAACAGTTGGCGTAATAGGCTTTTCTTCTTCAATTAAGGATTGAACTCGTTCCACTGCTTCAATCGCTCGGTTTAATTCATCTCTTTTTTCGACTAATAGCTTATGCTGTAACGGTAAAGACTCTTCTATTTCAGAAATCGTTTCATCCGTTAGAATACTCTTAATATCCTGTAAAGAGTAGCCTAAAAATTTTAACGACTGAATCTGCTGTAGTCTCGCTAACTCTTCCATACCATACAATCGATGACCCGAATGATTTTGCTTAGTCGGAACAAGTAAACCTAACTCTTCATAAAATCGTAACGTCCTCACTGTAATTCTCGCACGCCGTCCAAACTCACTAATCGTAAAAGTCTGCTCCTCATTCATCATAATTACACCCTTTCTCCATGTCATAATTCAAGATTAGCATGGAACGTAACGGAAGGCGCAAGAGCACAAAACAAAAAACTTAAAAATCTTCATTCACCAAATCAGCAACAACACCACCACTAGCCGTTTTACTCCCTGCACTTGCAGCAATAATTAATTGTGCAGGATTTGAAATTGTCATGTCTCCACATGCATACACACCTTCAATATTCGTTCGTCCAAATGGGTCGACTTCCACCCCACCTCTATCATTCATTTTACAGCCTAGCGCTTCTACTAATGCTGACGATTGCTTTAATCCAGTGACAACAAACCCACCTTCCCTTTTTATTTCACGACCATTTTTAAATTGTACCGTTTTTAACTGACCATTGCTTCCTCGTAAAGCTACAATCTCATTCTCTATTAATTGAATATTCTTCGTTTCTAGTTGCTCCTTTTGCTCTTGTGTTAAAATATCTTTCCCATTCGTACAAATAACTAAGTCTTCACTCCAGTTATAAATCATCTTTATCATATGAAAGGCATGATCATTTTCTGCTATGACAACTAATGCACGATCCTTTAACTCCCATCCATCACAAAATGGACAGCTAAATAAGCTACTACCATAGAATTGTTCAATTCCTTCTATAGTAGGTAGAATATCTTTAAGACCCGTAGCCAATATTACCTTCCGAGAACGGAGAGGTTCGCCTGCTGTTGTCTCAATCAAAAACGCTTGATTATCATTCTTAATATCGATCACTCGATTATTTAGAATCTTAACATTCGTATACTTACTTAAATCTTCTTTTCCTATCTTTTTAAAATCAGATGGATGAATTCCATCTCTCGTAATAAACCCATGCGATTCTTGTGTAACTGCATTTCTAGGCTTATCCTCATCAATGAGAACGATATCCTTTCTCGCTCTTCCAAGTACAAGTGCAGCATTTAAACCAGCTGCCCCACCACCAATAATGACACAATCTAATAACATACTTATTCCTCCTCATTATTAAATCTATTATAGAGTTTTAATATCTGCAATTAACCTAAATTTTTTTGATCCTTAAGTATCAATCACATGATGAGCCACTTTACGATAATGTTCAAGTAGCATAGTGCTTCGTCTTAACAGCGATCTTATTCGCAATATCGACAATTTTCTTTTTACTTAGTTCATCCTTCATTTTTGTTTCTGCTTCTATCATCACATTTTCAATTACGCAGGCTTCATTCCTAGACCACGTTTCATGCTCTAACGAACAAGTAAACAAAGTCGTATTTCCCTCAATCGCATAAATGACATCTAAAAAGGAAATTTCACTAGACCTTTTGACAAGACTATACCCACCTTTCACCCCTGGAGTCGATTCAATGAGCCCTGCTTTCACGAGCTTGGTCAATATTTTAGACAAATAAGTTGCTGAAAGATTTTGAACAGTTGCTAGCTGCTCAACTCCAACAGATTTCCCTTTCGGAGCTAACGTCAAGTAAACCATCGTGTGTAGAGCATAATTAGTCGCTTTTGAATACTTCATAGTTGTCACCTCATAACTAGGACTATTACAGATCTTTAATATCTTTAATTGATTATATTTGATCATAAACTCCGTTTCAAGCTTTTTGTTTTGCCCTAATTTATTGTTCAAATCTTAGACCTCTGAATTAGATTCGTAATAACTCCGTAAAGAGGCTAGAACATAAGGAAACATTGAATTCTTTTAGCATTAATATCGAAATAACAAGAACCCCCTCCAACAATTTGTTAGAGGGGGACTGCTGATAAAACCTTATACTAGCTTAAATCCACAATTTGTACAGAAGTTTCCGCCTGCTGCTTTCGTCCCACAGTTCGGGCAGAAGTTGGGCTTTTCAGTTGCTCCTGCTTGTGGTTGATCATTAGATGATGTCTGTTGTGGTTGCGCCTGTTGCTGATTAATTTGCTGGGGTTGTTGAGAAGGTTGCTGATGTTGATTCATATTCTTCATCATTTCATTCGCTACATTCATTCCCATCATCATACCAGTCATATCAGAGGCTGTACCACCACCTTGAACTTTCCCAGAAGCCATGCCATCAACCATTTCGACTTGCTGGTACTTACCTAGGTCGCCAATCATAGAATGAGAGGCTGATTTCGTAATACGTTGCTGGATTTCCTCTGGATAGTTAAAGCTCCTCACATTGAAACGCGTAATCGTCATACCATCTTCAATAATATTCATATCTAAATCTTCTTTGATCCCCTTGGAAATATCAGAGGCATTCGCTTGAAGGTTAAACATATCCTTCCCTTCACGGCTAATCCATTTCATTAAATATTGATCCAATACAGAAGTAATTCGGAGCTTCACGTCTTCAACGTGATAGCTACTTTTCACTCCAGCTATTTTATCTATTAAATCAATATAGTTGTTGACTTTGAAATTAAATGTCCCATTTGCGCGGATCGGCAGCCCACCAGGTAACTGCGAATGTGGCAAATTAATCGCATTTCTCGTTCCCCACTTCACCGTAAATTCTTTCGTATTAACGAATAGAACCTCAGCACGCATCCCACTATTAAAACCGAACTTAAACCCTTTTAACGTTGACAAAAACGGGATGATTTCTGACTCGATATCATAGCTTCCTTCATCTTTGAAAATCCCTTCAATTCGTCCAGAATGTAAAAAAATCGCATCCTGTCCTGGTCTAATTATTAACTTACTTCCTTTCTTAATTTCTTTGTTACTCCACTTCCAAAAAATCATATCATCACGAAATTCTTCCCACTCGACCACATTAGCAAATTGATTTCGAAAAAACATCGAATTCCCCTCTCTTTAAATAAGCTGTACACTTTAGAAGCTTCCTCGGCTTCCACTACGAGAATGTCCACCTGCTGTCCGACCGCCACCACCACTACTATTATTCTTGCTCGGCTTCTTCGTCTTCGTCACAGATTTTCTAACAAAACGATCCTTCCTATGAGTGACACCTAAACTATTAGCATCGAGGTAGGTTTTATCATTCGTCGTCTTCCTCCCCCCAGCATTATAGGCCATGATAAAAACAACAAGTCCCGCTACTCCTAACGAAACGATCAAATGGAACCACCAAGCTGAAAAGAAAGTAGCTTCCTCATAATCCGAATCCGGTTCTATATTCAAATACCGATCGACTAATTCGATATACATCGAAAAAGAATCGAAATAATTGCCGTCTGACAAATTAGGTGTAATCTCCTCACGAATTAACGTCGCACGATGATCATCAATATACTCTTCAGTTCGATAATAACCTTGAATCTGAAGTTCACGCCCCTCAAGGTCCACCGTTAATAGGGCCGTATCACCGTTCGGTTGGTTATATCCTGGACTATGTTCGTCATAGAAATCATCCGCATATCGAGTCACACCCTTACCTTCCGTATCGTTCGTCGTTACGATCAATATGTCGACTTCATTTTTATCACTATACTGATCAGCAAGCGCCTCAATTTGAGCAGCTTCCTCGTTATTTAACAACTCGGCAAAGTCATAGAGCTTTTGCTCCGTTTCAGCAAAAATAGGATATAAAGGGATAAACATAAATAATAGCACGATAGAAATAACGATTAAAAAAGACCTTTTCATTTAAACGTCGCCTCCCATAAGCCATGCAAGCGTCCTTAACACAATAAAAGTGCTTGCAGCGATCCCTGAGAACCATGCAGTAACTTTACCAAAGCTAATCGGTGGCTTTCCAACTACCTTACCCGTCTGTCCGTTCATCGCAAAAATATGCTCCTTGTTTCCGTAATCATAATAGACCATCCATACCGGAATAAGGGTATAATAGGCTTGATTCTGCTTCGTATCCAAGCGTTTTCTCTTAATCGTTGTCGTATGATATGCAGAAGTTGTTGATTTGATATACGTATCTACATAATTCTCTACCCTTGCTTGCACACGAGGTAGTAGCTCTTTGTCATCATAATTATATTTCTCAGCAATATAGCCAGCCAAATAAGGGGTATTAAACTCTTTAAGATTGCTATAATTGTAGGGCTCAAGCTTATCCATTAATTCATCATCCATTTTCTCAGAAGCATCTACTGGAACTTTGACATATTGGAGATCCACACTACGAGACACATCGAAATATCTTGTCTCTGTATAAATATAGTCACCTCTTGTATACCTACGTACCTTCGTACAAACCGCGTCAACATCGCCTTTACTATTTAAATCATACAGCCAAAAAGGTACATACATACCCGTAATGTTTTTAATACGGTCTGCTGTCATAAAGCCTTTAGGTGTTAACTTGCCCTTCTTGCACCATTTCTTAAAAGCTTCCTTCGCCTCATCTTTATTAATTTGAAATGGAATCACGAACGCTGGTGCCAGATCACCCGATAGACGATCAGCGAGCACAACACCCGCCCCACAAAAGCAGCATGTCGTCGCTGTTGTATCTGAATCTGTCAAAATATCAGCACCACAATTCTTACAATGATATTGAATCGCTTCCCCTTCTTCAAACTTATGTAACACGTTTTCTTTTGGAAACGACTCAATGTCATCATGCCTTCCACAGCTTCCACATGATAACTTCCCTGATGCACTATCGAACTTCATATCTGCACCACAGCTAGGACACTTATAATGTATAACCATTCTTTCACTTCCTCTTCAGCCATTTCAGAAGAAACTGCAGCATAGTGCTGCAGTTTCTCATTACCTTCTATCTATTTATCATCTAAACTTCTTTTTAACGCTTCAAGCTCATCATCTACACCAGATCCTGACCCTGTACTACCGGTACTATACTTAGCCATTAAATCATCGATGTCATCCTTTGGCTGGACATTCAACTCAGCCATCGCATTAGCCTTATCATATGCTGCATTGGCTTTTTGCTCCATTCGTTCAAAGGCAGAGATTGAGCGATTGGCACTTCCTGCTGAAGAATGTATATTATTGATTCTTTCTTGTGCCTTTGCAACTGCAAGCTTTCCTTTAATTAATGTTTTGCGCTCTTCTAATTCCTTCACATCTGCTGTTAACTTATCATGCATTTCGCGCATCTTGACAACATTAGAAGCAGCTGCAGCATGAGCATTTCTTAGCTCTGTTTCCCGGACGGACATTGAAGATTTACGAGCCAGAAACTTTCTAGCATCGTCTTCATTTCCTGCCTCCAACGCTTTCACAGCATAGCTTTGCATCTTATCCATTTCAGCGACGCACTCATCAAGGTCTCTTTGTACGCGCTGCTCCTCAGCCATAATCGTCGCAGTTTCCGACTTCACTTTCCCTAAATCATTGTTCAAGTTACGTAAGTATTGATCAATCATTTTTTCAGGATCTTCAGCTTTGTCTAACATTGCATGAATATTACTTGCCATAATCTCCCGAAATCTCACTAAAATATTCATTTAACATACCTCCCTATAATCTTATTGACATAGTGAACCAATTCGTGCCAACAACTAGTCATTAAAAGATGTTATATTCTAGTCAATTCACAAAATATAAGCGACATTGTTATCAATTACCACCACTCGATAAATTGTATAACATATTTAAGAAAGAGTCATTAGGTCGAACAGTCTACCTTTACACACTCAGATTCCCTTTTGCTCGCTCATGCTCAAGGTACCTATATCATTTCTTACGTTTTCAAATTTGTTCTGGTTTCATAATTCAAACATTCAACCATTTGAATAGAGTATGTTCAAAAACTACCAAAAAAAAGTGACAATGGCTCCGTTCTCTACGCGTCTCGTGATAAGAAAACCTGAAGGCCACTGAAAAAGTACAAATCCATTTTTAGACTAGCAATGGCTTCACTCGTTAAGTGCTTGATACGAGAAATCCACTCGTCTCAAGCTTCAACACAGATAACGGTTTCGTACATTGCATTGAACAGCCTCTAATGGGAAAAAATCACAAACAGTGATTACAGCTACTATTCAATGAATCGAACTCAATAAATTAAATCGTAATCTTTCCGTGAATGGACAGCTAAGACATTCGCCAACAATCAGGACTTAAGAACCATATTTGCACCTCTTTTACGATTAAGGCGATATTTGACAATACATACACTACCATACTATTATGAAGAACATTACATAATATTGTTTTACATAGGTGAGTGATGGATACATATACAATCATTCCAGACACACCGATTAAACATTATTATTTATTCTTCAACATTCAATTATGGAGGGATTAAAATGGAAGAAGAGAAACAAATGAATGACAAGGAAGAGAAGACGTCCACAGGTATGACACAAAATGTATCGGGTGCACTATGCTATCTAGCTGGTTTTGTTACGGGAATTATTTTTTTATTCATTGAAAAAGAGAACAAATTTATACGTTACCATGCCTTTCAATCTATTTTTTTATGGGCCATTTTATTCATTTTCGGCTTCGTTGTAGGGATGATTCCAATTCTAGGAGTGATCTTACCGGTATTTTTCACACCCCTTTGTTTATTCCTTTGGCTTTATTGCATGTATAAGGCGTACCAAGGAAGTGACTTCCAACTGCCTTTTGTAGGACAAATGGCTAACGATCAAATTGAGAAGTCAGTGTAGTAGAATGATCGACTATTCATAATGATGAAGAAAAAAGCTGATTAGACTTAAATGCCTAATCAGTTTTTTTACACATTCAAGACTAAGACTTAAGCTATTGTGATAGCATTTTTAACGATTTGCTTAGTTGCTAAATTACCCTGATAGATCACATGATACGTTAAATCAATTAATGATAAAAATAATCCTTCCCCAGCCCCCGTGTCAATTCCAACTTTATTTTCATCAATCCAAATTTCACCTATCGATGCCCCTAATCGATACGTTGGTGTATGACCAAATATAACAGGCTTCGGTAATTTACTTCTATTGAAGAAAAAATCCTCTCGAATCGTTGTCAAATCCTCAATTGCTTGAAACTCTAAAGGAATCCCTGGCCGTATACCTGCATGTACATAGATGAATTGACGGTCTTCATAATAATATGGAAGAGTAGATAAAAAGCGGTACCACTCTGGACTTAATGGGGACTCAAGCTCATTTTTAATCCCTTTTATCAGCTTATCTTCATGGTTTCCCCTTATAACAATCGCACCATTATCTTTTAATTGACGAATGTAATGTAGTGTTTCTAATGATTCTGGGCCTTTATGTACATAATCTCCAAGTAGCACGAAAGTATCCTCTACAGGATCGTAGTTTGCTAGTTGCAATAACCGATGTAGCATCGTTTTATGCCCATGAATATCGGACATAACGAGTAAACGACCGCTCAAATATATGTGCTCCTATATAGAAAAGTTCTATTTGTAGGAAAAGTCATCCATACATCCGTGTTAGAGTCTATAGGCGTATCATAATGTGCCGTTACGATTAGTCCTTCCGTAACCTTCACAAACACACGCCAACGCAAACCTTCATAGACAACATGATGTACTTGGCCCATTAATAGATTTAATTCAGGATCTACATTCGGTTTCTCAGCATATAGCTTCACTTCTTCTGGATGAAAGAAAATTTCAACATCCCCCTGCTCGATATCCCCAATTTGATTACCAGATACGAATTGTGAATGCACTTTGGCAAGCAAGCTCACCTTCCCTTCAATAGCAGGAGCTACTTCTCCTTGAAGACCATTAATATAGCCCAACAACTGGGCTACCCAAGGTGAAGCTGGTGCTTCAAACACGTTTCTTGGTGTATCGAACTGTTCAATCTGACCATCCTTAAGTATCATCATTCGATCCGCAATCGCAAAGGCCTCATCCGTATCATGTGTTACATAAAGTACAGAAATATTTAACTTTCTTAATAAAAACGAGAGTTCATGCCTCATTTCAATCCGAAGCTTAACATCTAAATTCGAAAGTGGTTCATCCATAAGCAAGAGACGAGGCTTTGTAGCTAATGCACGTGCAATTCCTACTCGCTGTTGTTGTCCACCTGACAAATGAGCTGGTAATCTTTCCAACAATCCATCAAGCTTCATTAAAGTAGCTAACTCTTCCACTCTATCTCTTATTTCCTTTTTCGATAGCTTCTTTCTTTTTAAACCAAAGGCAATATTCTCAAAAACAGTCATGTGTGGCCATAGTGCATAATCTTGAAAGACCATATTAACCTTTCTTTTTTCTGATGCCAGTTGATATTGATTCGTTGCAAACACAACTTCATCCATTTCTATTTCTCCCATAAATGGTTGTTGCATTCCTGCAATTTGTTGTAGCAAAGTGGATTTCCCACAACCTGATGGACCTAGTATCGCAATAATTTCTCCTTCTGAAATAGTAAAAGTAACATCATTCAAAGCATATACATTACCATAGCGTTGTTTGAGATTGGATACTTTAAGAAGCATAGTCATGTTCAAGTTCTCCTTTCATCTTTTGGCTTTCAATATCTTTTACAAGCCATTTCTTCAACAGAAGATCGGCAAGCACGATTAATAACAAAACAACCGTTCCGCTAATAATCGTTGCTGCTGTACTGTAACCATACTTAAGCTGTTCAAACGACTTATCAATTGTGATCGGAATTAATTGATAATTTGGTGGATATAGCATTTTCGTTATGGCTAAATCAAATATACTTGTACCAAACGATGCTAATCCCGCTGCGATGAGGGAGCTACGTACTAGCGGTAAAATAATGAATCTCATCCTTTGGACTTTCGAGGTTCCTTGAAGGGCCGCTGCGTGCATCATGTTCGCAGGTACCTTTGCAAAAGCTCCGGCTTGTAATCGAACCGCAAATGGGATGGCTCCAGCAATAGCTGCTAATACGACAATCCATGGTGTACCGTATAGATGAAGATTAATTGTTTCTAACCACGCCTGATTCCAAATAAAAATATATCCTATCCCTAAAACGACTCCCGGAACTACTAATGAGATTAGTGATACTGATTGGATAAATCCTTTCCAACGAAAGTTTGTAAAAAACAAAACATAAGAAACAAAAAAGCCAATGATCACACTTATGATCGCTGCGACAAATGCAATCCATATGGAATTTCTTAAGCTCATTAGAAACTGCGAATCCTCAAAAAGAACCATATAATAGTTATGAAATGTAATATTATTAATAGCTAAGCCTCCACTCATACTATCCATTATTGAGATGAAAAAGCTCGAACCGATGGGAACCCCTATTATAATAAGAAGAAACAGCAAATTCCCTGCCATTAACCACATAGCATGCTTCGATTTCCTCGGTTGAAACCTCACAGCTTGAGCATTTAAAAAATCGAATCTTGCCTTTTTCATAAAAAGAAATAAAAAAAACAGCGCCAAAATAAGGATTACAACTAAATAAAATGCCAATACTCCAGCTTGATCAAATCGAGTAGGTGACGTATGAATCGCCGTATAAATAGAATAAGGAAGTGTCGGAAAACGATAAACAGTAGCTAATGCAGATGGTAAGCCAAAATCCCCGATAGTATCCATAAAAACAAGTGCCCACCCTGCTAAAAAGGCGGGAAATATCATTGGAATATGGACCTTCTGCCATAGTACAAAGGAATTTGCACCACATAGCCTTGCCGCATCCTCATAACGCTTCACATTCCATTCAAGTGCTGCAGCCACTGCTAAATATGCTAAAGAAAACTTACTTAGCGTCATAACAATTATGAGACCAAATGGTTGAAACACGAAAGCCGACACCCACTCCCAGCCCAACCATTGATAGGCCAATCCATTTCCATTTGCAAATAAGATCCATCCTTGTGCGATAATAAAAGATGGTGTAATAAGCAAAGCCCACACGGCTATATCAAGCAGCCTCGCTGTTGGAAAGGCCCAAAATGTTCGTACTATAGCTAAGCAACCGCCAAGTATTGTTGCAAAAAAGGCAGTCCCTGATGCTAAAACAAGTGAATTCCTCAATGAATATAACCAAAGTGGCCGATCAAAAATTTCTAGAACACTTGAAAATCCAATAAAGTCTCTTTCTCCCCAAAAAACACCCGGTAGAAAAATTTGAATTAATACCGCTATAAGCGGGAGTAAGATGAGAACAAACAGAAGCAGGGTTACCCCTACTCCTAAATAATTTGCTCGGAAAAGAGATGTCCAGCTTTTCACTCTTTTAAAATTTTGTATCTTTTCATCCATCATATAAATCCCTTTCCAGCATTATTGTACAGCTCGATCAGCAAACCATTGTTTAATTTCTGCTTCATGTTCTGAGGCCCACTCGACATCTGGAACGACAATGTTAGGATTAACTTCTCGATCAGGCCTAACCGTTGCCCCTTCTGCTAATGGCGTAAAAAAACTATCCGTATCATCCATTTGTGTTAATTGATTTTGAGTTTCCATATCTAATAGAAATTCAACAAACGCTTTCGCTATTTCGATGTTTTCCGAATGCTCTCCAATTGCAGCAACGCGAACTGATCCTGGAACTCCTTCTTCAGGCCAAATAATTTCAATATTTTCCCCATTTAGCTTTAAACCATAGGAATTGTGTTCCTGCAGAGCAGCAGCTTTTATTTCCCCATTTACTAGCGCACTTCCGAGTGGCCCATTTTTCGGATAAACACGTAATCGATTCTCTTGAAACGTCTCATCAAACATGGCTTTCGCCTCGTCCATCCCCATATCATAGAAGAACCAAGAAGCAACTGGATAAGCTGGTGCTGCCACACCAGGATCAGCCATACCGACTATGTCACTTAATTGGAAAAACTCTTCCCATGTTGTCGGTGCTGTTTCCGCAGTAAACGCATCTTTGTTATAAGCTAGCGTTGCTGCAGCGTGAATACCTGTTGGAAAATAAGCATTCGTACTAGGCAAGAAACTCTCTCCTTCTGTCGAAAGCTGCGAAAGATTCTCAGGCTCCCAGCCTTCTAGAAACATTCCCCTATCAGCAAGACTATGTAATGAAGCATGTCCATCCATCCAAATAACATCCCATTGCGGATTGCCTTGTTCCGCTTCTACTCTTGCTAGAATTTCACCACCACCACCATGAATGACTTCGACTTGATAGCCAGTTTCTTCTTCAAATAGTGGACCGATTTCATCTGTAAAGTCGTTAGCATAGACAATTAAAGGCTCTTCAGAAGTGATACTTTCAGCACTACTACTTTTCATATTAGGGGAATCTTCCTTTTCTGCTACAGCTTCATCCGTATTCACTTGACTTCCACACCCAAACATTATTAATAGACCTAATAAAAAGACAACCAAAAACATTAAATCCTTAAACAGGTTTTCTTTTAACATCTCTTCACCCTCTTTCTTCATATTTCTTTCTCACTTAAATCGTATCAGGGCTTTGTAAATGCAGATTGTTACAAACTTAAAGAAAATATTAAATATCATCTATTTTATTTAATATAAAATAGATGATATCTATAATTGATAAATAAATTGACATGAAGGGATGATCCATAATGAATCTACAGCAATTAAAAATTTTTGTTCTAACTGCACAATTACAAAAGCTAAAGCTTGTTGCGGAACGTCTTAATATTAAACAACCCACTGTTACCTTTCACCTCCAGCGTTTCGAAGAGGAATGTGGTATTCCGCTGTTCAAACCATCCTCTCTTAGGACGTTAAAACTTACAAAAGCAGGAGAATCTCTTTACCCTCTTGCTATGCAAATTACAATGCTTTCAGAAGAAATCGAGTCTACAATAGCCGGCTTTAATGAAAGGCAGCGCGGCACTTTACGCATTGGCTCTACCTATACTCCAGCAACCTTCCTCTTACCGGAACAGCTTGTCTCATTTAAATCATTGCATGAAGAAATAACATTGTCACTAGAAGTAAAACCCGCAACAATCATAATGGAAAAAATAAAAAACTATGAGCTCGATATCGGTATTATTTCGTATGGATCTATTCCAGGAAAGCATTTCACTTCTCGTATGATTTTTAAAGATGATTTAAAGCTTCTCCTACATCCCAATAACCCTCTAGCAGTTAAAATGAACATCGAAATAGACGACTTAATAAAGGAAACGTTTATTATGCATGAACAAGGATCAACATCTAGACTGCTCATCGATAATTGGGCACATGAGCATGACATTACTCTTTCAATCGTTATGGAGGTTTCTGCGACTGAAACAATGAAGGAAGCAGTAAAGAAAAATATGGGGGTCGCGATCGTATCAGAAAGATGTTCATTAAGAGAAGTCGAGCAAGGAGAGTTAGTTTACAAAGAAATCCCATACTTTCAGCAGGATCGTTTTATTCACCTTATCCATCAAAAAAATAGAGTTATCACACCATTAATTCAAGATTTTATCGATACAACTATTCAATATTTTCGAACGACATCTCACAAGTGATTATGTTCAAAAAGTGCCAAAAAAACACCGCAATGGCTCCGTTCGTTACACGTCTTGTGATCAGAAAACCACTCACCACAAAAATTTTTAAAAGATGTAGTGACTACGCTCATTGCTTAGAGATCATTCAAAAAGGGTAAAACAGGAGGTCACTGAAAAAGTCCTTTCTAGTAACTCAAGGAAGAGTACTGGCTCCGCTCGTTGCGCGCCTTGCTATGAGAAACCCACTCATTGCAAGGCTTTCAAAATCGGGCAACGGCTACGCACATTACTTCAAAGCCACTGAAAAAGTTAAAACCAAACTTTTTCAGTGGCCTCTAAAACAGCCCTTTTTGAATGACCTCTATAAAAATCTCAGAAAAAGGTTTCACTTAGCTCAAAAAAGGTATAGAACTATATAACCTAATGAAGGAGTTGTTATAATGAGTAATCAAAAAAATGTGGCAATAGGTACTGTTGTAGGTGGTGTCGTAGGAGCTACAGCCGCTTTACTAACGGCTCCAAAGTCTGGTGATGAACTACGTGAAGACATTAGTAAGCAATTATCGAACGGTAAGAGCAAAACCGAAGAGGTAGCACATGAACTTAAGGAAAAATTAAGTGAGCTTACGACTATTCTTAACGAAAGCTCATCAAATGTATCACAATCCGTCAAACAACAAACCGATAAAATCGTCAAAGAAGCTACGCACCTCCTAAACAAAACGGACAAACAAGAGGAAGTAACGATCGATGACATTCGAGGTATGATAAGGCATATGATGACTGAAGAGAAAGATGCTGGCAAACAAATTAAACAAATTGTTGATGACGAATTGGTAGCCATTCAATCAAAAGTAAAAAGCGATACAAAAGATGTCAAAGAAACGGTGACAAATTCATAGTAGTATAATAAACTGCACAACTAAATGCACTGAAAAGTCCAATTCAACTTTTTCAGTGCATTTCTTACTTGTTGTCTAAAAGTGGCACGAGTAACGATGAAGCCGATGCCTCCCACGAATCCTCCTCCTTCCCCCTTAAACCCTTTAAAAAGTGAGCAGTAGGTCCTTCTATCATTCATATCGTTTCTCTAATTATCAATTAAGGTCACTTAATTGACAAAGATACGAAATCATTATTCTACTACATTCGTCTCATTCAAAGGTTTTTATCCTCAACTAGAATGAAAATAGACAGCATCCATGACCTAATTAAATAAAAATTTAAGTATTTAGTCATTTTCGTTTGATGATCAGTGTATATACTATAGTAACATTTAATTATCTCCTTATTCTAATCACCTTTCTTCTACTCTTATAAGCTGTTATTTGACCAAGCTTAACTATCATTATGAACCTCTAAGAATAGTGTGCTTCAAATGAAAACCGAAACTTTTTGAACGGGTAAAATAAAAAATTTATATATTTTCGAGTTATTATTCTTTCTTTTTAAGAAATAGTTTATTATAATAATTACATAATAATAATTATTGTCTTTTTGTTCATAGTTTTATTCATGAGTACAGACATTAATTATTCATTTTACTTAGGAGGGAATTACTATGCATACAAATAACTCAAGCGGTGGAAAGTGCCCATTCTTACATGGTAGTGTCACTAGCCACACATCACATCCAACAACAAATAAAGATTGGTGGCCTAACCAGCTAAACTTAAATATTCTACGTCAGCATGACAAGAAATCAAACCCTATGGGAGAAGACTTCAATTATGCAGAAGAATTTCAAAAGCTAGACTACGAAGCTTTGAAGAAAGATCTTCATGATTTAATGAGAGATTCGCAAGATTGGTGGCCTGCTGACTACGGTCATTACGGCCCATTCTTCATTCGTATGTCTTGGCATGCGGCAGGTACGTATCGTCAAGGTGACGGTCGTGGTGGTGCTGGAACTGGCGCACAACGTTTTGCTCCACTTAATAGCTGGGAGGACAACGGCAATCTTGATAAAGCTCGTCGCCTACTTTGGCCAATTAAACAAAAGTACGGAAACAAAATCTCTTGGGCTGATTTGCTCGTTCTAACAGGAAACGTTGCCATTGAATCAATGGGACTTAAAACATTTGGCTTCGGCGCAGGTCGTGCTGACATCTGGCATCCAGAAGAAGACATCTACTGGGGATCTGAAACAGAAATGCTTGGAACTAAACGTTATTCAGGTGATCGAGAACTTGAGAATCCACTTGCTGCTGTACAAATGGGTCTTATCTACGTAAATCCAGAAGGTCCAGATGGTAAGCCAGACCCGATTGCAAGTGCTCATGACATTCGTGAAACGTTTGGACGTATGGGAATGAACGATGAAGAAACCGTCGCTCTTATTGCTGGTGGACACACGTTTGGTAAAGCACACGGTGCAGGAGATCCTTCTCATGTTGGGCCAGATCCAGAAGCTGCTCCAATTGAAGCTCAAGGCTTTGGATGGTTAAGCACTCATGGAAGTGGTAAAGGCGGTGACACGATCACAAGTGGTTTAGAAGGGGCTTGGACTGCCAACCCAACACAATGGGATAATGGATACTTCGATTTATTGTTCGGATATGAATGGTGGTTAACGAAGAGTCCTGCTGGCGCATATCAATGGCTAGCTGTAGATCCTGATGAGAAAGATCTAGCTCCAGATGCAGCAGATCCATCCAAGAAAGTCCCGACTGTCATGTTTACGACTGACTTAGCATTACGTCATGACCCAGAATACGAGAAAATTTCTCGCCGTTTCCATAAGAACCCAGATCAATTTGCCGATGCCTTTGCTCGTGCATGGTTTAAATTACTTCACCGTGATATGGGTCCTAAAGCAAGATACCTAGGTCCAGAGGTGCCAGAGGAGGACCTAATCTGGCAAGACCCAGTACCTCCAGTTGATTATGAATTAACAGATGCAGAAGTAGAAGTGCTTAAAACAAAGATTTTGGATTCAGGACTAACCATTAGTGAGCTAGTTACGACAGCTTGGGCTTCTGCTAGTACGTTCCGTGGTTCAGACAACCGTGGTGGTGCCAATGGTGCACGTATCCGTCTCGCTCCACAAAAGGACTGGGAAGTGAATCAACCAGAGCAACTTAATAAAGTTCTTACAGTATTAGAAGGCATCCAAAGCCAATTAGATAAAAAGGTTAGCATCGCTGATTTAATCGTACTTGGTGGTAGTGCGGCAGTAGAGCGAGCAGCAGCAGACGCTGGTTTTGATGTAACAGTTCCATTTGAGGCTGGTCGTGGTGATGCAACACAAGAGCAAACGGATGTCGAAAACTTTGAAGTGCTTGAACCAGTTGCTGATGGCTTCCGTAACTATCAAAAGAAGGAATATAGCGTTACAGCAGAAGAACTTCTTGTCGACAAAGCTCAATTACTTGGCCTTACAGTACCAGAAATGACTGTTCTTATTGGCGGTATGCGAGTTCTAGGTACAAACTATGGTGGAACACAACACGGCGTATTCACAGATCGTGTAGGTACACTTTCAAATGACTTCTTTGTGAACTTGTTTGATATGGGAGTAGAGTGGAAGCCTGTAGACGGTAACGTATATGATGGTCGCGACCGTAAGACAGGTGAGGTTGTTCGTACAGCAACTCGTGCGGATCTAATCTTCGGTTCTAACTCCGAATTACGCTCAATCGCAGAAGTATATGCTCAAGATGATAACAAAGGAAAGTTTGTCAATGACTTTATCAAAGCTTGGGTGAAAGTGATGAATGCAGATCGCTTTGATCTAGCACGAAAAGAACTTAAGCAAGCTTCAACTAATTAATTCATTAAATCGCCGTCACTTTATTTGAAGTGACGGCGATTTGTGTTATGACTCATTCCATTCCTACATACTCAAACCAGTCAAAATAGGCTTTCTCATCGCTACTAGATCCATTAGAACTAGCATACATACCTAATACGGCTCCTACAAACCCCCCAGCTACATCGGTACTTAAAATTCTCCCATCAACATTTTCGATCAATGCCTTGTAATGAGCTGTTGTTTCCCCAAAATAGAAACTATAATCCTGACCTTTTGCTTGAACCTTTAAATACACTTTCGCCGCATCAATCGGCAGCTCCTTTAGCACTTCTTCATTCCCCTCTGTGCATTTAATCAACCTCATAACTTGTTGTTTGCCTTGTTTAGTGTATACAAATCTAAAATGGTATTCATGGCTTTGAAGTAAAACGATACCAGCTTCTTCGTTTTCACTCGTTGGTGTAAATTCCATAGCCGTAGAAGCGGCAAAGTCCATATGCTGTTGTCTTCTACCAACAAAGCTAGGCTGCACAAGCTCAGATATCTGTTGCGGTCTAAGCTTCAAGCTTAAATGTCCGGGACGTTCTGTTAAACTATAAAACTTTCCTTTCGGCGTACGTATAAAGTTCCATATATAATCAAGCTTCTCTTCTTCAAAATGATCACATACAGATGGAATCAGCGATTGAACAGTTGGCAAATCAGGTAGTGGATACGCCATCTCTAATTTTCCTGTTCCCGGACTCATAACAGGCCAGCCGTCTTCCCATGTAACAGGTAGTAAGAATGTCTCCCTACCGAGATTTCGATAGTATCCACCATAAATACGAGATGCAAGCCCAACTGCCCACCATTCACCATTTTGCGTATCCACCAAATCACAGTGCCCAACATTGACAATTGGATACTCTTTGCCAAGGTGTCTATGTGTTAAAATCGGATTACCTGGATTACCAACATAGGGGCCTGAAACATGTTCACTTCGCGCTACTGAAACGGCATGGTGATGTCCTGTACCAGCCTCAGAAATTAACAAATAATAACTGCCATTCACTTTATATAGATGCGGACCTTCTGGCCAGATCACATCTCGTAATGCACCTCTCCACAACCCAGTCGGTTCTCCAACCAGCTGCTTCGTTTCTAAATCGAGCTCCTGTAGCCATACCTCCCAATTTCCACTATATTTCTCCCCTTCAGGCGCAGGCCTTGTCCCAGTGTAGTAGACTTTTCCATCCTCGTCGAAAAATAAGGAAGGGTCGATACCTGGAGCATCTAAGTAATAAGGATCAGACCAAGGACCAGAGGGATCAGTCGCCGTAACAAAAAAGTTCCCCCCATGACCAACATTCGTTGTAATCATGTAGAACACACCATCATAATAACGAATGGTCGGGGCAAAAATACCTTGTGATTGTCTTTGCCCATCTAACGGAAGCTGAGTTGGTCGATCTAACACATGACCAATCTGTTCCCAATTGACTAAATCCTTACTATGAAAAATAGGCACACCAGGATAATAAGCGAAGGACGATGTGACAAGATAATAGTCATCGTTCACTCGACAAATTGATGGGTCTGGATAAAAACCAGGAAGGATAGGGTTGTTAAATGTTTTCAATGTTTTAACCTCTTTTCTTTTGTAGGATCGCTTTTAATCGTATGCGCTTACATCTGTCTTTTCCTTCATTCATTTCGAAACTTGTATTCTTTATAATAAGGATTTCTGTAAAAATAACACACGTGTCTTTAAAAGACACTTTAAAAACTTTAGTAAATATTTGTGTAAATTCACTACATTAGAAGTCATATAAAAAAGGAAGCATCTTTCAAGACTATGAAATGACATCATTTCAAAAGACTCGATAAATGCTTCCAATTCGTTAATCCTATCCGAATTTAATTAAATCCAACTAATTTTTGCGATACTTTATATGCACCTACAGAAATGCTTCGTCCAAAACGTCCTGGTAAATTAATAAGATGACCCATCCACCCATAACGAATATTGTGATAAAGCACTTCATCTCTCTCTTTAATATATTTCATCAATTCTTTTTTCTTTTTCAGGTTTTCTCTTGTTCCTGAACGAATTAATAATATAGAGGAAATGACCGTAACAATTTCTAGCTGATGCATCATATACTGTTGAAGTTTGCTGTTCTTAATCGCTTTAAGATCAACTTGTTCGATCATTAGCTTATTAACCTTTATTTGTTGGTCGATTCGCCTAATCATGACACTTTCATTCACAGACTGATCCTCTCTACCAATAAAATATCGATAAAAATCAACATTTAAATAATAGATTTTCTCTACATGAGCTAGCGGCAAGTAAACATACAGGTTATCTACATAAAAGGTATGCTTAGGTAACTCCAATCCGGAGTCTTTTAATAGCTGTGTCCTGTAGATAATAGAATGCATCATCAAATATTGTCCTTTACGAAAATTATTGATATCATCCCAAGTAAAGACAACATCCTCCGGAAGTACATCATCATATTTCATGACTTTCTTGTACTTTGCGCCTTCCTTTTCATAGACAAAATTACTAATCATCATATCAACAGACTTATTTTCTTCGACAAACTCACCTAATGTCTTTAAGACCTCAAGGTATGCTCTAATATCTACCCAATCATCACTGTCTACAACCTTGAAATACATTCCCGTTGCGTTTTTAATTCCTGTATTTACTGCTTCACCATGTCCACCATTCGTTTGGTGTATAGCTTTTACAATCGTTGGATATCTTCTTGCATAATTATCAGCAATTTCTGCTGTTTTGTCATAAGATCCATCGTTGACTATAATTAGCTCAACATCTTCTGCTCCTGGCAAAAGGGACTCAATGCAATTCCTCATATAGTCTTGAGAATTATAGCAAGGAATAACTACTGATAATAACTTCATTTTCACACAACCTTTTCTGGTTTTTTCGGCTCTTCAGGCACTTGTTTAAAGATAATTTTGAAAATAGGGAAGAACACCCAGAAAGAAATAGCACTATTAATAATCATCGTTACAACATCCGCGACCGTTTCTCCAAAACCGCCCCATCCTAACGTACTCATAAAGAAATTATAGACAGGAGTTTGATAGAAGCCTAGAGCAACTGCAGCAATAATGGTTATAATGACATAGGCAACAAAATACCAAAATGCCGCCTTCCAAATACTACTGTTTGATTTAAACGTAATGCTTCTTTGTGCAAAGAAATTAATAATTTGTGCAATCGCAATGGTAATTTGAACAGCTAAGAAAAAGGCAAGGCCGCCTCCTCCTCCTTCTGAAATAGGGCCAGCTGCATAGTCAAATATATAGTAAGGACTTCCATCTGTATTTGTACCAACTTGCCATATTTGAAAATTAGTACTCACTAACGTCGTTTGAGCAAACAGACTCCGAAACGCTGGCATCATTACTAATTGGAGAACCGTTATCCCATTACTCAGCATAAAAAACACAAAAAACTGAACACTATTAGGATATTTTGTTTTCATCCGATTCCATAAATTGGCGATTCCTGAAAAGGCACTAGCTTTCTTTACGTTTTCCTTACTCATAGTACCTCTCCTTTGTTACTATTGTTCATTAAATGCTGACTCTTTTTTTGAGCCTTCACCATTTTCTTTCGTTCTTTTAGCACATGTCGTAAACCTTTAAAGAACTTCCCATTCACAATCATTAAAACACCATCAAGCATTGGCATATTCATGATTCCACCAGTCATTCTTGCCATCCCTCTAAATGGCATATGATAAACGGACATCATAATAAGGTTCGCCGTACTTCGTTTCCCTATCTTCCATAGGAATGAATGAGATAATGTAATGGCTCTAAAAGCAAAACGTGCAAACAATCCCTTCGCATATTGGCATTGGGCAATCGTATCATTATATCCTAGTGGTACTGTTCGGTCCCATGTAGATACCGGAACCTTATAGCCTAACAGAGCCTCAAATTCTTCTATACTAACTTGGTTCGCTTCCCCTGAATAATAGGACGGCAACACATCCTTTTCATATGGAAGAGGAGCTCCTGTACCTTCTACAACTAAAGTTTCTTCTAATCTAATATCTGAACACGACGCACCTATCATAATGTTATAAGAAGCTTCCTCTATTTCCCATTGGTTCGTTTTGACATTAAAATAGCGGAATGTTTTATCATCAAATGGAATCGTGACTGATTTTGTTTCGCCTGGATTTAGGAACACTTTCGTAAAACCTTTCAATTCCTTCTTCGGTCTAAATATATTAGTAGATTGACAGCCAACATATAATTGGGCTACTTCGCTCCCTGCTAGATCACCTGTATTGGTTATATTAAACGTCACACCACCCTTATCCACTTGAACTTCCGAATACTCAAACGTCGTATAGCTTAAACCGTAACCAAATGGGAAAAGCACCTTCACATTGGCTGTATCATAATAGCGGTATCCTATGAAAGGACCTTCTCTATATTCAACACTCACTTCTTTACCAGGGAAGTGATAATAGGCAGGTGTATCTTCATGTTTAATCGGATATGTTTCCGCTAATTTACCAGACGGATTGACCTCTCCTACTATCGTTCTTAATATCGCCTTTGCCCCTGCTTGTCCGCTTAAATAACTGTGTAGCACCCCTTTGACTTTTCCAATCCAAGGCATTTCGACCGCTGCTCCACACGAAAGTACGGCTACAATATTCGCATTCACCTTGTGTAAGGCCTGAATTAATTCAATTTGGTTTTCAGGAATGCTCATGCTTTGACGATCAAGCCCTTCTGCTTCTGTCACTTCATCTAAACCGATATATAGAAGGACGACATCAGCTTCTTTTGCTAATTCGCATGCTTTATCTATTTGTTTCTTGCTTTTCTTTCCATATCTATCAAAGCCTTTTTCAAATCCGATATACGTTAAACCTGATTCTTCAAGTGACTCTAATGTATTGTCCAATACGGTTGGATTCACAATGGATGATCCTGCCCCTTGATACCTTGCTTCTTGAGCAAAATCCCCAATAACAGCCACTTTTTCATTTTGCTTCAATGGTAGTATATTTTCTTCATTTTTCAATAAAACAATAGATTCTTCCGCTACTTCCTGAGCCATTTGATGGTGTTCTTTAATATCAAAATCTTTCTTTTCCTTCTCAAAGACTTTCTCCGTTGTAAACAATAAATCGAGTAAACGATCTACACATTCATCTAATATATCTTCTGTAATGAGACCCTTGTTTATCGCTTCAATGATTTCCTTGTCCGTTTCACCTGTAGTTGTAGGCATTTCTAATTCATTCCCTGCAATCAACCCAGCAACGCGATCGTTACTACCTCCCCAGTCAGTTACAACGACACCTTCATACTCCCATTCATCTCGTAAAATTTCTCTCATTAAATGGATATTCTCATTTGTATACGCGCCATTTAACATATTATAAGCAGACATAACCGTCTTTGATTGGCCTTCTTTAATCGCTATTTCAAATGCAGTTAAATAAATTTCTCGTAACGTTCTTTCATCAACGATCGTATCAATGGACATCCGTCTTTCCTCTTGGTTATTAACCGCAAAATGTTTAACACAAGCTGATATACCGTGAGATTGAATGCCCTTAATCATTCCAGCAGCCAACTTCCCAGCAAGATAAGGATCTTCACTAAAATATTCGAAATTCCTTCCAGCAAGGGGACTTCTTTTCATATTAATTCCTGGTCCTAGAAGCACATTTACGTTCTGTGACACAGCCTCTTCCCCAAGATATTCACCAACTTTTTCTACGAGCTCTTCATTCCAGCTATTCGCTACAGTCGCAGCTGTTGGAAAGCACGTTGCGGGAATACTTTCATTAAGACCTAAATGATCAGCTGCCTCTGCTTGCTTTCGAATACCATGTGGTCCATCAGCAAGAAACATACTTTTAATACCTAGACGTTCTATACTATCTGTTTGCCAGAAGTCTTTCCCTGACATTAAGGATGCTTTTTCCTCTAAGGTCATCTTTTTAATCAGATCGTTGTATTTCATTGCACATACCTCTTTTTGAAATTTGGCGGCACTCAAGAAGAGTACCGCCAACCCTATTATTTTTGTTATACAGGTTTGTTAAATACTAAAAGCACACACAACCTGAAACTCTACCTAACAAAATGTTTAATCAATTATCATGGATCTAATTACTTGCAGGATCAACTTTAATCTTGGGCTTGCGGAATGTGAAATAGAATCCACCGATAATAGCAGCAAGGAGCGCGATATCTACTGCAATTGTAACCTTCACCCAAGTCGGCATATCGCTACTTAAAGGATCATCAATTGCACCACTGTTCGCTACTGTATAAAGAATGTTGTGAGAAGCATCTCTCATTGCCCATAAAGTATCATTACTGCTAGTATTCACCTCAGGTACCCCGACTGGTGCTGTACCAGTGAGTAAAAGGTCATTTCCGTTACGGAAGCCAAGTTCAGCTACCATGTAAGGGTAGAAATCTCCTAAGAAGAAGTCTGTGTTCACATGACCACGGAAGCCCCATTCATTACGTAATACTTCTTGTAGTAGATTAGAGCTTGCACCAGCCCAAACGGTCCCGATACTATTAAACCCTGACATAACACCACTTGCTCCGCCTTCTTTCACGGCAATTTCAAATGGCTTCAAGTAAATATCACGAACCGTTTGCTCATTCGCCCAAGTCATCAAACCGAGTGTACGGTTTTCCTCTTGGTCATTAAGCGCAAAGTGTTTCATGTAAACAAATCCACCTTGACTTTCAAAACCTTCAATTTTGTTTGCTGCCATCTTACCTGATACAAGTGGGTCCTCAGAATAATATTCAAAGTTTCTTCCGCTAAATGCAGAACGATGAATGTTTATTCCTGGTGCATACCAACCTGTTACATTGTACGCTTGCCCTTCTGCGCCGACAGATTCACCCATTTGTGTCGCTAAATCGATATTCCATGTTTGTGCAAGCATGACACCTGCCGGGAATGCCGTGCCTGACGTATCTGATCTTGACGTGTACGCTGTAATACCTGATGGTCCATCATAATCATGGGTAACAGGCTTGCCTACAGTTTCAATTTCAACCGTTCGATAACCACCAAGGGTTACCAGATCAACCATATCATTTACAGATAGTTGATCAAGTAGATCATCCCAGCTCTCATCATGAAAGTCCACACCCGTAAACTCATCTAACATCAATCCATTATCGACACCCGTTGTAGGTGCTTCCGTCATTGTATCTTCCGGAATTTCATAACGATTTTTGTTCACCAAATGAACAAAATCTTCGTCTACAAGCTTACCTCGTACTGTTTCTTCACCATCATCTGTCATCACAGTAATTTCTTCGTGATTAACGAGTTCATCCATATTTTCAAATCCATTTTCTCTAGAAAGGTACGTGGCGATACTTCCCTCTCCTGCTTCAAGTTCTTCAAACTGATTGACAGGAACTTGATCATCTGTAGAACGTCCATTATCAAAAACAACTTCTTCTAACGTTCTTGACTCAACTTCTTCAATAACCTCATTAGAATTACTATTTAAATAAATCGTGTATTCCCCTTCTTCAAGCACATATGAGCCTGTGTCGCTGTAGATTCTGTTATAGTCAAAAGCAGCCATCTCTTCTACTGCAAATGAAATATTTACCGTTTCAGACTCACCTGGATCAATGATATCTGTTTTATCAAATGCAGCTAAATCAATAGCTGACCTTTCGATATTTCCAGTGTATGGAGCTGAGAAATATGCTTGTATAACTTCCTTACCAGCTACAGACCCTGTGTTTGTGACACTTACATCGAAGGAAATCGTTTCATCATCCCAATTCAAACTACCTGGGACGACTTCTTGTTCGAACGTTGTATAGCTTAATCCATATCCAAACGGGAATTGAACTTCATCATCGTAATTAATAATCCCTTCGGCTGCGGCCGTCTCATAAAAACGATACCCAACATAAATTCCTTCTGTATACTCTACATACTTCAGAAGGACATCTCTCTCATCCACAGCATGAGAGTAGGAACCATCTGCATTTTCAATCACATAATTGAAATCACCAAAATTCGTCATGGCTGGTGGATCGAGAAGGTCTCTCGTATAGATGTCTACTGTGCGACCAGATGGATTCACTTCACCAGTCAAAATGTTTCCTAATGAATCAAAGCCGTTCTGTCCTGCACCCGCAACAGAGAGGACACTTTTAATTTCACTATATTCATCTACCCAACTAAGCTCAAACGTGTTACTACTATTAACAACTAGAACGACATTTTCAAAATGCTCTGTCACAATATCAACCATATCTTGCTCACGATTACTTAGCTGAAGATAATGTTTATCCGGATCTAGATCATCTTCGAAGCCGTAACGATTACCTGTTGCACTAAATGAACCACCATCTGGATCAAATGTATCTGGTCCGTCCATTACGCGTGGAAGGTCGGCCCCTTCACCACCCGAACGAGCAATGAAAATGACTGCCGTATCCGAAAAGTCCACCGCTTGTTGCATGCGTTCATCTGTATAGAAATCTGAAGCTAATGGCTCTGGAATTGTCCAGTCTTGACCATCCATATCAATAATAGGTCTTTCAAGCCCTGTAGCAACATAATCATTGTATAATTGTTCGTTCACTTCAAATCCAGCATTTTCAAGTCCTTGCTTTGGATTTACTGCTGTATCTGCATTTACTTTACCTGAACCCGTTCCACCATAAACAGGGTTTGTGAAGCTCCACCCGAACACGTTTATTTGCGTCGTTTCAGTTAAAGGCAGCATATTTTCGTTATTTTGTAGAAGGACAATCCCTTCATCTGAGATTTTCGAAGCTACCCCTTGGGAATGGTCACGTGCTTCAACAGCTTCAGCACTTTCTACATCAATTTCATCAAAGTACATCGTTACTACATCAGAAAAATATGCTAATGCAACATTTCCTGCTACCCCCAATAAGAGCACTACTGACAAAAATACACTCATAAGAATGCGGAATTTTTTCTTACTTTTGCCTGCCATTCTTTCTTCCCCCTTAAACGAATATCATAAGTAGTTTACATTTTACGCCACATTAAAAGCGTTACTCCCTCCCTAACACTTGACTTTTGCAAAGGATTAGAGTGATTTTAAAATTAATACTGAAAAGGTATTCATTTCATTACAAATAACTCTTAATGTGATTATGAAGAAATTCTAACATAGATATTTATTTGAACATTTCAAATGCATGAACGGTAGAATTTTTTTTATAAACGGTTGCTCACATAGCTTAAAGGGCATTGAAAAGTTCAAAACCAAACTTTTTCAATGCCCTGTTAAACACAAAATTCAATCCTTAAAGACCTTATATAATGTTCACTTTATCTTAAAACCCTTACTCACTACCTGTGTTGTCTGGTGTCACCAATGCTGGAACATCGTATCTTTCAGTACGTTCATCTTGAATGACTCCAGACCAGTCAAGACCGAATGTGAAGTCATACTCATTGCCCTCACTATCAACAAAGCTTTCCATATCACGAGGTACATCCTCATATTGAGCTTCTACTGTTTCCATATTAGCAGGCATTTGTACCGGTAATAGGGCCGATGGTTCTACCTTACCTGCCGCAATTTCAAGTAAAGCTTCATCTTCAATTCCATAACCCGAACCTGTACTCCATCCGAACGCCACAAGAATAGCATCTGCATATGGTTCAATTTCAGACATAATCATCGGTCCATCAGCTCTGATAGCAACAATAACTGGAACATCCTCTGGCACAGTTTCCGCTGCATATTTTACAGTATTAAGATCTTCGTAATTTTTAATTATTGCCGTGTTCCCATAATAAGAACGATTTTCTTTTTCTTCAATTTCTTCTACAACATAACCACTTACTTGTTCAGTGACCGTAATATCTCCAGAGATTGATTCTTGACGCACATGTTCAGAATCTGCTGTATATTCCCCATATTGTAGAGAGATTGGAATATACTCCTCATTTTCTTGGTCATAGCCAAATCCAGCAAAATAGTTCCCTTCATTCACAGGACTTGTAATAATCGGCAATGCGAAATCAACTGATGCTAAGTCTCCAGCCGATGCACGTTCAATATCCTCAACCGCAACTGTTGGATTCCCATCATCGTCTTCCGGACCTGTTAATGTCTCTGACGGAGTGTCCGTCACAACATTATAGTGTTCTTCTAATAGTTCAATATCAACCGGCAATGTCCATTCCGCTTCTGTTACTCCACCAAAATAATCGACTTCATATGGCACATAAATCATTGGTACATAAACAGTTTGCTTTTCATCACTATCATTGGATGAAATGGCATTATTTGAGTTCTTCAACATCACTATTGATTTTAATTGCGCTTCATAAGCCTTCAATTGGTTGTCTTCACTTAATACCGTCAATTCCGCCTCTTGTAAATCAACATATGGATTTTCGAACAATCCAATAGTAAAGAAACCATTTAATATACGCTCTGCTGACTTTTCAAAACGCTCATTAATCACATCTTCGCCTAGCTCCTCAGCACCTAATTCATAAGCCTCAATAACAACGTCTCGATCATTCAATCCACCAAATTGATCCGTCCCTGCTTGAATCGCTTTCAAAATACGTTCTGGTTTTGTTAGTTCAGATACCCCATAAGGCTTCCCTTGCATAAAACCACCTTCAAGGTCATCAACTGTACTCCAATCTGTTGTAACAACACCATCAAATCCATATTGATCGCGTAATAAATCGTTGAGTTTGTATTCACTAAATGCCGTACCAACTAACTCACCATACGTTTCATCCTCTTCAAAGGCAATCGAATACGATGCCATGACGGACGTAGTAGATTCTGTTTCTCCATCTAGGTTAAATCCACCGTCTACGAATGGTATGAGGTGTGTATCAAATTGTCCACCTGGATATACTTGAGCATTCCCTCTGAATGAATGACCTTCACGACCACCTTCAGCTGCTCCGTCTCCTGGCCAATGCTTAATCATCGTATTCAGGCTATAAGGACCCCAGCCAAGATCATTCCCATCTTCATCAAATGTGGATTGTACACCATGAACAAATGCACTTGTCAGATCTCTAGCTAGTGCCGGATCTTCACCAAATGTTCCATCCACTCGATTCCAACGTGGCTCAGTAGCAATATCAATTTGCGGTCCAAGTAACGTTCCAATACCAAGTAAACGATACTCGATAGAAGTTAAATTACCCATCTCTTGAACAAGTTCAGAATCAAAAGTCGCAGCTAATGCTAGATTAGAAGGAATACCAGAAACTCCACCCTCTCTTGGGTCAGTACTTGTAATAACCGGAATACCATAACCCGTCGCTTCTGCATATGCCTGCATCGCATTATTCCACTTTACTGTATCAGTTGTACTTGCTGAATTAGCAGCGTTTAACATTGCACGACCACCAATGTCTAAGAATTCAATTTGATCCTCTTCAAGCTCCTCAGAAACACTAGATACATGGGAGCTATATAGCATCAAACCTGCTATTTCTTCCGGAGACAATAATGACGCTAAATTAGCCGCTCTTTCATCAGCCTCTAATCTCCAGTCTTCATATGGATCTAAAACACCGTTATTATTTAGATCTTTAAAAGCATATCCATCGACTTGAAGTAGTTCCACTCCTGAATCTTTTGAATAGCCTAAAGTTTTTCCATCATCATTTGTGACAATAACATACCCATCTTCAGTTTCTGTCTCTTCCCATTTCACCTCTCCTGAACCAAGTTCTTCAGGTTCGATTGGATCTCCTCCAGCGGCATCATCATCTGTGCACGCCATTAGTAGAAATGAGGAAATGAGCACTGTCATTAACACAGTTGCATTTTTAAACATCATTTTCATAATCCCTTACCCCTTCCTTACTCAATAACATCATTTTAAGCTCTCAAAATGAAAGCACCTTCAATTCCTTTGAAGCGAAACGTTCATAGCCCCCCTTCCAACATCATAGGGAGAGAAAGTTTATACAACGCAGTACAATAACACCACTTAATGAAAAGGTATTCATTTATGTATAAACGTTACTTCCCTTCAAAACTATAAAATTAAATCTAGCATATTAATCAATTTGTGCAGGACAATCTCATAAACGGTAGCATTTTTTGCATGAACAGTAGACAAAAAAGAACTTGGATCAATCCTTAACAGGGACCCAAGCTTTATTCATAGCATTTAATTTATTTTTCTTCATCATTTATCTATCGTTCTTCGGAATTAAAACCTTTAATTCAAACCAATTGTTCCTTTGTCCGACATTGACGACACCATCATACTTTTGGACGGTATAGCGAATACTTTTTAGACCATACCCATGATAAGATTTATCCTTCTTGGTCGTGACCGGCAAATCACCTTCGAGCTTCAAGTCTCCTTCAAAGTAATTTTCAAAACGAATCATCAAAAAACCTTTTTGACTAAATAATGAAACATGGATTAATTTTTTTTCTTCATTTTCAACCTGCATTTCGTACTCAATAGCATTATCAAGCGCATTCCCAAAAATCGTACAAATATCTATAACATCCATATCATTAAGTAATGTTCCGTCGGCTACACACGTTAAGGTAATGCCATTTTTAATGCAATACATATGTTTACTTGCTAACAAAGTATCTAACACTTTATTACCTGTTTTGTTCTGTGCTTCAAACGCTTTTATCCCATCCTCCATTTCATTCAGATAGGCATTTCTTTTTTCCGGATCTTCTTCCGCCCGAAGAGCGATAATCTGATTCTTTAGATCATGGTACTTATAATTAATTAATTCAATGCTTTCCTTCGATTGTTGATATTGTGAATATTGATTTTGAAGAATATTTTGCATCGCTTCTAGCTCATGCCTAACCCTTAACTCATTCAGTTGAATATGGTAAGCATACAAAATCGCGTACCCACCTAAGTCGACCAAGGTGCGAATATTTAATATTTCTTGTGCATATTGTCCACTAAAAGGCGTTCTAGCTGTCACAAAGCTTAAATTACTTATAAAAAAGACAGCTGCACCAATCACAACTGTAGACCATAACTCTCGTTGCCTTATATTTAGCTTGCCTTCTTCAGGTATATGACGTTTCTCTAATAGCCAAATGACAAAAAAGACAAGCCCATACATAACCATTAACAGAATGATTTCAAATAGCTTATGACTACTTTCACCACTCCATAAATAAAAATGAACTTGCCATTGTAAGGATGCGACTAATTCAGCTACAACAAAAGCTTTCACACTAAAATATCCTGCTTCGGTCGCCGTGATATCACAGCACATATAGATAAGTAAAAACATCATCCCAACAGCGACAAGCATGCTAGGGACCCAAAAAATGATCGGTAAATCTCTAGTCACAACGAGGAACACAGATTGTACAATTAAAGCGCCGCTTGCAAAGGCTATTAACCTCCAACCACTTAACCTTCTTTTCAATATTGAAATATAGACGATACATGCTAGCCATTCGGCAAATGCCGTGTACAGCCTAGGTATTTCTGGAAAAAGCTCGTTCATTTAATGACATCTCCCCAATGATCAGCTAAAGCTTCTAAGAATGCTTTCCTTTTTGTGCGACTTACAGGAAGCTCACTCCCTTTCACAACAGCATAACTATCATTCATTCCATCTACGTGCTCCAAGTTAATCAAGTAGCCTTTATGTCCACGGAAGAAATGATACTCTGATAATTCTTCTTCTAAATCCTTCATAGCTCCAGAAGACGTAAACTCTCCTTCTTTTGTATAGAAAATTAGCTTATGGCCCTGGCTTTCCACATAATACACATCTGAAAGCTCCAGCCTTACCATTCCACCTTTTAATTTTATCGTAATAAAGCTGGATTCACGCTTCTTCATTCTTTCAAGAGCTCTAATCAAACGTTCAGAAAACGAAAAGTACGTAATCGGCTTTAACACATAGTCCAATGCATCTACTGCATATCCTTTAATCGCATATTGCGCCATATTCGTAATAAACATAATAACGACTTCTGAATCTATCTTTCGAATTTCTTCTGCTGCTGACATCCCATCCATAAGTGGCATTTGAACATCCATTAAGATTATATCGAATTGCGCTTTATAATGATCAATAAATTCATCACCATCAGAATACGTTTCAAATTCAATCGTTACTTCATTCTCTTTTTGAAACTTTCTTAGGAATTCAATGAGCTGTTCCTGATAACTAGTTTCATCTTCCACTATTGCAATACGTACCATTCCATGATCCTCCTTTCTTTACACGACTGACCTTAGACAGAACACTTCTGGCTAGACACCCTTTAAATCATAGGGGTTGAATGATGTTCAGGAAACTTCCATTATAATATGGGAGTTAACCCCATATTAAACATAAAAAACTTAACTCATTTATTTGGATAGGAGGAATTTCCTATTTTATGTTCGCACTCTTTAGTTCAATGAGATTGTTACTAGTATAGCATAAGAAATATCTCTAACAAACACGGACAAATAGCACCCTTGAAACCTTTGAACAGTAGGCGTATCAGCTAGTTTTCGTTCCATGTCTCATTAAAGCAATACCTAAGTCTTTTTCCTTATACACTTAGATTCTCATTTCATTTTGATTGTTGAAATACCCAGTCAATCATTTCTTGATTTTGATAAGCGGGAATCCAGGCAAAGTGACCATCTGGTTCTACTGCTCCTTCTGGATACTCCGTATAATGAATCGTTCTCCCACCAATCGATTTAAGCGCCGCAACGGCGTCTCTGCTGAATCGGACATCAACAAGATGATCATCAGCTGCATGGAATACCCAAATAGGCATATCTTTGACCGGTTCTAATTCAGATGGATCTTCTAAAGGCGTATAAGGCTCTCCAATTGAATAATTAGCTATAATAGCTATTCCACAAACAGGAACGGCCGCCGCAAATAAATCAGGTCGCTTCAAAGCAATATGCCATGTGCCAATCCCCCCATTGGAAACACCCGTCACGTAGATACGATCTCGATCAATAGGATATTGCTCCATAACATCCTCTAGTACCTCCTCTAACAATGAATCATTAGGCTTTTCTGTCCAGTAGGCCGTCAATTCCTCATGTGCCGGTGCTTGAGGTGCTAAGACATAGGCTGGGTTGTTCGCCTGTTGCTCAGAATTAGCCCATACTAGTGCACTTTGATTTCCTAGAAGCTGTAAAGCGTTATCAGTTCCCCGTTCTCCTGAGCCATGTAAAAATAATACAAGAGGATACTCTTCATTAGACTTTGTAGTTGGTTCGAATAATCGATATGGCATCTCACTCCCTACTTCATTTCGATACGTAAACTCGCCAAACTGATCAACAATTGGCGTTTTCACATCTAGTGGCTCAACTCTTTCTGTGGATGCAACAAAAATAGTCCCACTGCTTACTGTTATATCTTCCTTCTGAGTAACCGTATAAGCAAGCTCCTTCCTCGTATGTAAAAAAGCTTCATGTTGGAACGAAAGCATACTCGAATTCGGATCACTCGTATCTAGTTCAATAATGACAAATCGGCCTGTCCTGCTAACCTGACTAATTTCTGCTTGATCATTTGTATAAACAGATGAAATCGTTCTCGATTCCATCTCCTCATCTTTCATAACCTCTACTTCAAAGCTCGCTTCTGAAATTGTCGATGAATGGACCTCTTCCTCAAAATCAATTGCAATCGCATACGCAACTTCACCTAACGGAAGAACCTTTGTAATTAATGTCACATTATCTGGTTTCAGTTCTTGAGTTCCTTCCTTATTCTCTCCATCAGATGAACAAGCCATGATGAAGAAAACAAGCATAATCAAGCTAAAAATTCGAATTTGTTTACACATTTTCTCTCTATTCATAATGCTCCCCCCTTCCACATAGTTAAAAATCAAAATAACGCACTGTCAAGAAAAACGATTACATTTATATTAATGCGACTTAATGATTTAAACAAAAGCAACTCTAAAATACATTCTTTAGCTAAGAAAAACGACAGCTTTTGCGAACCTACTTACACAGTGCAAACGAACAAAGGTAATCCTCATTCCTCTAAATAAGAGAAAAAACACTTCCTTATAAGAAAATGTAGTCCTCATTCCGCTATTTTGGCTTTTATGGCTCCTTTTGGATTCATTTAGCTTAAATAGAGGAATGAGAAACCGCATCGAGCATGTGACCTTTGCATTCTGCTACTGCCATACTTATAAATTCTAAAAAAAAGCCACTTCCAGAACGGAAATGGCTATACGAAACATATAAATAAAACGTTCAACTATTTTTTTCTGGTTGAAACAAATCATATTTGTTTCCATATAAATCCTCAAACCCAGCACCTTTCCCACCAGGAACATCTTGTGGTGCACTATGAAATACCACACCTCTACCCTTCATTTCTAAATAATCCTTTTCAATGTCATTCGATTGGAACATAATCACTATTTGCTCTCCTGCCTGTTTTCCAATTAGCTTCATTTCTTCCTCAGTATTAGCCTGCACGAGTTCAATGACAGTCTCATTATTTTTATTTGGAGAAACCGTTAAATAATGAAAACCTGGTGAAAATTCAACCTCATCACGTACTGTAAAACCTAGCTTTTCAGTATAAAAGGCTTTAGCCTTCTGTCGATCCCTCACAAAAATGGTCATTTGTATCGCTCTCGTAATCATCGTATCGCCTCCATAACCTTTCATACATTCTAACCTCCACTATGTAGTTCGTATTTTAACATCTAGGCTCGTTAGAAATTTCTCATGGATTGCGTTATTCAACCATTTATACGGGTCGAATTATTTTTCCTTGCTTATATCGTTTTATTCTAACGTTCAACAGCTTCACCACCATCCCCTTTTCTTAAGAAACTACTTTAGTCAAAGAACTACCTCAAAAACTCAACCTTTTTTAAAGGATATTCATACATAATTGGCGTATTTAAGATGCAAAGAACCATAATGTATGATGTTATTCGATATCCATAAAGCCAAGAATTTATAAATCTTTTTTAAAAATTTGTCGATTTTGAATATCGTTTCTCGTCGTCCTATTAGAGGCATAGAAAATATGTGAATATTAGAAGCTAGCTATCTTAATAATCAATACACCGACAAAGGAGGAAACTTATGTATTCAGTTACATCGAAAGACGGAACAAAAATTGCTTTTGACAAAGTTGGTCAAGGAACGGCCCTCATATTAGTCGGAGGTGCATTTAGCTACCGTAAATTCCCACAGCAAGTTGAATTGGCATACCTGTTATCAGAGTACTTTACGGTTTACAACTATGACAGACGGGGCCGAGGAGATAGCGGTGATACTCAGCCGTATGATGTTGAACGAGAAATAGAAGATCTTCAAGCATTAATTGACGAGGCAGGTGGTGCTGCTTATGTGTGGGGATTATCTTCTGGAGCTGCTCTTGCACTGAGGGCAGCAGACAAAGGAGTAAACATTACCAAATTGGCTCTACATGAACCTCCTTTCGTAGTAAAGGAAGGAGATCGTAAGCCACCAAAAGACTTTACGAAGCATACGACAGACTTAATTTCCAATAATGAACGGGCTACGGCCATTAAGTATTTCATGACCAAAGGGATGGGAGCTCCTTCATTTGTTGTCAGCATGATGCGGATAATACCAGGCGTGTGGTCTAATCTGATGGCAGTTGCGCATACACTCGCCTATGATGCTGCATTATTGGAAGGATATATGGAAGGAAAGAAATTGCCTGCTACATGGAAGAACAGTGTCAAGGTTCCAACGCTCGTAATAGAAGGGACAGAGAGCCCTGCTTCCTTACGAAATAGCGCTCAAGCATTAGCAGACGTACTCCCTAACGCTCAACTATTGAGTAAAAAGGGTCTCGGCCATACTAAGAAGTTGAATACAAAAAAGATATCACCGGAGCTTACATCATTCTTTTTGGCTAATCATTAATAAAAAATGTAAAAAAATTCGGATTTGTGTCGATTTCATTAACACATACTCGTTGTATAAATAGAAGCTTATCATTTGTGCGATTATGCGACTTTGATAAAATGCTTCACGATAAAATAGGAGGTAGTTAATTATGAGGTTTATGATGATTGTAAAAGCCACTTCAGATTCAGAGGCAGGAATAATGCCTAGTCCTGAGCTTATTGAAGCGATGCAAAATTATAACGAAGAGTTGGTAAAAGCAGGTGTTTTACTGGCTGGTGATGGACTTCAGCCTAGCAAGAATGGTATAAGGATTTCCTATCCGGAGCCTGGTGAAAAACCAAGAATTATGGACGGTCCATTTACGGAGGCTAAAGAATTAATTGCAGGTTATACATTGATCGAAGTTAAATCTAGAGAAGAAGCGATTGAATGGGCATTACGTATGCCAGACCCACATGGATTTGGACAGGGTGAGATTGAGCTTAGACAAGTATTTGAACCAGAGGATTTGACGGATAACCCAGAATTATTAGTAAAAGAGGCTGAACTTCGAGAGGAGCTTAAGAAGGCGTGAGTGTATCACTAACACATCGAACGATTGAAGCGATTTGGAGGATAGAATCGCCAAAGCTCATCGCAAAACTCACTAAATTAGTAAGAGATGTTAGTCTTGCGGAGGATCTTGCTCAAGATGCATTGGTCATTGCTCTTGAAAAATGGGAGCAAGTTGGTATACCTGAAAACCCTGGTGCATGGCTGATGACAACCGCTAAACGTCGTGCAATTGATCTGTTACGCAGAATGAACGTACAGGATCAAAAATATAAAGAAATTGCTAGTCATAGTGATTTATTTACTGTCGAGGATATGAATGATGTATTAGATGAGGAGATTGATGACGATCTCCTCCGTCTGATTTTTATGACCTGTCATCCCGTATTATCACAGGATGCACGAGTTGCTTTGACTCTGCGCTTAATATGCGGACTTACCACGGAGGAAATTGCGCATTCATTTCTCGTCACAGAATCCACTATTGCTCAAAGAATTGTCCGTGCGAAAAGAACCTTAAACAAAAAAGAAGTGCCTTTTGAGGTTCCTGTTGGAGAGGAACTTATGAAGCGATTATCAACAGTCCTTGAAGTGATTTACCTTATGTTTAATGAAGGTTATTCTGCAACTTCTGGTGACCAATGGATTCGTCCTTTTCTATGTCAAGAAGCACTAAGATTGGGACGTGTTCTAGCCGAAATGGCACCTACTGAACCGGAAGTCCATGGACTTGTCTCCTTAATGGAAATTCAGTTTTCAAGGTTTAAAACGCGAGTGAATTCTAAAGGTGAACCTATTCTTCTCAAGAACCAAAAAAGGGCTCAGTGGGATCAATTATTGATCCGACGTGGCATAGCAGCACTTGAGCGTAGCAAAAAGCTAGGGAAGTCACTTGGCCCCTATTCATTGCAAGCATCTATCTCTGCTTGCCATGCTCTTGCGCCTTCTGAAGAAGAGACAAATTGGCCACGAATTGCAGCTCTTTACGAAGCTCTTTCGAGAGTTATGCCTTCACCAATCGTGGAATTAAACAGAGCAGTAGCTATTTCTATGGCATTTGGCCCGGACTTTGGCATCCAAATAGTAGATGAACTCTATTCTAATCCATCTTTAAAAAGCTATCATCTTTTACCTAGTATACGAGGTGATCTTTTAGTGAAGCTAGGGAGATATGATGAGGCTCGTAGTGAATTTGAACGTGCTGCTTCACTGACCAAGAATGAACATGAAAGAACCCTTTTACGAAATCGAGCAATGAATTGCCGAAATGGATCATCTACATAAGGTGAAACACCAATCAGTGAGTTTTTTACAAACGACATTCCGAGCTACAAATAGGCAACGGTTTTACACATTGCTGAGAGGGTACCGTAAAAGTTGAAACCAAACTTTTTCAATGCCCTTGATGGATGCTATTTTACAAGATCAACTCAATTTGTTGAATAATTTATACTAATAAATCATTGATAAGGAGCATGAAAAAATGAACCAAGAAATAACTGATTTTATTGATACATTAAATGAACCCTGGCAGAGTGAAATTGTTACTAATCTACTTGAAACCGTTCACCAAGCAATACCAGATGTACATGAACGTATTCAATACAAAAAGCCACATTTTTTAAAAAACGGGAAATACGCTGCTGTTATCTCAACTTCCAAAACAGCAGTTAGCTTTACTATCTTCAATGCCGTAACATTAGATCTTCCAGAGGGAGTATTTAACGGACCTCCTGAAAGAAAGACAATGAAAATACACAAAGGAGATACAGTTGATTTCGAACAGCTTGTCACATGGGTTAGTCATGCCTCTGCTGAACTTTAATTATAAATCAAATGTACAAAGTTGCTTAACTGGTATATGTGGCAACTTTTTTTACCAGTAGGTAAGAGGAGCAGTTCTTCTTACAACCTTTCCCCATTTGTTATTATAAACTAAAGATCCCGTTAGCTTAAATCCTATTCTTCTCTCTTTAGAGTTATCTCCGCTAACTAATCCAAAACCATGTCTACACTTGTTTCGCGAACATAGCATAGGGTTCGGTTCGATCAGGACAGGACTTCGATCAATAGCCCATCTAAGATTATCGAAATGCCCTTGTCAGAAAGATCTTGATCCAGTCCATTATGCTTCTATACTATCAACGAAACAGGCTCTCTTCCTTTTAAAAATCGTCTCATCTCTTAATAAAATATGTGTTACAAATTACATTTAAACCTAAACAAAAGAGGATGTCCTTACGACACCCTCTTTTCATTAGTAAAATAGAATTTAAATTATTGTTGTTGATTTTGTTGTTGTTGTGCTTGCTGAAGTTGTTGTGTAGCCTGTTGTAATTCTTGCTGTACTTGTTGGAATTGCTGTTGTTGGGCCGGCTGAGCACTATTTTGCGCTTGTTGCATTTGTTGTTGAGCTTGTTGCAATTGTTGCTGTGCTTGTTGAATCGCTTGTGGATTCGCCTGTTGCGTCGCTTGTTGAACGGCTTGTTGTGCTTGTTGAATGGCCTGCTGAGCTTGTTGCGCTGCTTGTTGTGCTGCTTGTTGTGCTTGCTGGTTTTGTTGCATAAGAAACTCCCCTTTAAGATGTATTTGGTCTTACTCGTATATGATGCGTAAGTTTGCTCGCTAACATACATATTTATTGTTTTTTACCTTTTTTTACTTTAATCGAGCATTGTACTTTTCAAGACGAACAATCGGTATTCCGCTAAACCATTGACAACCTCTAATAATGGCATGGAAATTGGAATAAGTTAAAGAAAATGTGACAACATATCATCTTGTTAAAACCTTTTTTAGTTCACCCCAAACTTTAAGAATGCTTTTTTGAAAGTTAAAATCAGGTGAAATCTTCCACCTGATTAATTAGCCACTCATTTTCCCATCTTGATTTTCCCGCAGCCAATGGCGGTGCAGTGCAATGGCATTGATAAATTCTTGTTGAAACGCACTTAAATCCGTTTCGTTCCGAACTGTCACAATCCCCATATCTGTAAATATTTGAGCTCCAGATTCAAGGTCTGCTAACAATGTTCGTTGAGCCTCAGATGAACCTAAAAGGTCGACACCTTCATTCGTAGCTCCAATTGGTTTAGCATGGACAAAAGCATCATTGATAAAGTCCTTAGCCTCTTTATGAGTCATCAATAGATCTATAGATCCCTTCCCACCAGGAATATAAAGTGCATCGTACATAATCGCTCCACTGGTAGCATAACTCTTATTCGCTTCAAGTTTCTGACTTTCTACGCTTGTAATCATGCCTAAGTTTTTACTAATAAGGTCGGCATGAACTCCCGCTGCAGATAATCCAGTCATGACTTGTGTTACCTCATTAAAGTTAAAGCCATTTTCAATCAGAATGGCAACCTTTCTCGTTTTCGCTTGCTTCACTGTATTTTCTTGACTTACCGCTGGTGAGGAGGTTGTTACTCCAGTTTCTCCTTGATTCGCAGGAGGATTCACACCAATTCCTTCAGCAATTTGAATCGCTAATTGACTATCCACGTTATTAAACATTTCAACAACACGCTGTTTGATTTGTTTGTCCTGCACCTTTCCAACTTCAAAATGAAAAGCTTTAATAATGTGTTTCTTTTCGGCTGGTGACATACTATTCCAAAAAAGAGTAGCTTGACGATAATGATCATTAAAGCTATCACTACGTTTCCTGATTTTTTGCCCTTCTACTTTTTCAGCATAATGTGTGTATCCATGCTCTTTATCAGATGCTGGTTGGGGAGAGTTATTTCGAAGTGAATTTGGTGAATAACTCACGGCACCTTTGTCGATCGTCATCCGATGAAAACCATCGCGTTGATTATTATTTATAGAAGCAATCGGACAATTAATTGGAATCTCATGGAAATTGGGTCCTCCTAAACGGAGCAACTGAGTATCCGTATAAGAAAATAAACGTCCCTGCAGTAAGGGATCATTACTAAAATCAATTCCTGGCACTACATGACCAGGATGGAAAGCTACTTGTTCAGTCTCCGCAAAAAAGTTATCTTGATTTTTGTTTAAGGTCATTTTTCCGATAATCTTAACGGGGACCTGTTCTTCTGGCCAAAATTTCGTTGCATCGAGAATATCAAAATCAAACTTAAATTCTTCATCTTCTTCGATCAATTGGACTCCAAGCTCAAATTCAGGATATTCTCCCATATTTATCGCTTCCCATAGGTCACGCCGGAGAAAGTCAGGATCTTTCCCAGCTAGCTTTTGAGCTTCATCCCAAGTAAGAGAATGCACTCCTAGTAAAGGCTTCCAATGAAACTTCACAAAACGTGCCTTCCCTTGCTCATTCACAAACCTAAAAGTATTAACACCAAACCCTTCCATCATTCGAAAACTTCTTGGAATACCGCGGTCAGATAACAACCACATGATCATATGAGCCGTTTCAGTATTACTTACTACGAAATCCCAAAATGTATCGTGAGCTGCAGAAGCTTGTGGAATTTCATTATGTGGTTCTGGTTTAATAGCATGTACGACATCTGGAAACTTTATTGCATCTTGTATAAAGAATATCGGAATATTGTTGGCAACTAAATCATAATTTCCGTCTTCAGTATAAAACTTCGTTGCAAACCCTCGGACATCACGAACCGTATCTGCAGAACCTCGAGATCCAACAACTGTTGAGAATCGTACAAAAACAGGAGTTTTAACAGACGGGTCTTGTAAAAATGTAGCTTTCGTAAATTCTGTCATCGGTTCGTACACTTGAAAGTAGCCATGAGCTCCAAAACCACGTGCGTGAACGACTCGTTCAGGAATACGCTCATGATCAAAATGAGTCATTTTCTCCCGAAAATGAAAATCTTCCATCAAGGTAGGCCCTCGCTCACCAGCTTTAAGCGAATCATCAGTATTCGAAACTCGTACGCCTTGGTTCGTTGTTAATTTAGTACCTTTGTGATCAACTCGAAAGGTTTCTAACTGTTGATCCTTTAAGTTTTCTAAATTAGAAAGCTCATTATTTTGTTGATTATTATCCACTTCTGTTTCCTCCTTTTTATGTATTTCCGTTAACTATTTCGCGATTACCATCCCAATACTAATCTAAGACTAGGTAACGAAAAGAATGGTTACAAACATTAAATCGTTGGTATTGTTTGTAAACACGCCCTTTTTATACACCTTTACCAATAAATAACCAAAATCATCTGACTTCAACCTGGATTTCCCCGTTCTCATTAAAATAAAAACTTGCCTACATAACCCTTTTTTTGAATGTTTTTCAGCTTTTTTCGTTTTAAAACAAAGTATTCTCAAAATATTGTCTAAGGGAAAGAAAAGAAGTCGAGACAGGGCATGAGCATAAAAAAATCCAAAATTTACAAATGTTTATTTCATAAAAAAACTGTAAAAGGTTTAAATGAAATCAATTTTATAAAAGCCGGGGATTTCTCCCCGACCATTTTTTTTATTTTCTGCTCCAACCAAGTGTTGTATCATTCTTGAAAAAGTGGAACGTAACGTTGAAACGGTCTTTCACTGCCCCATAGTAGGGACTGAATTGGTTTCTTGCAACAGAAACATTACTTGCCTTTTTCGCTCATTTTATTAAACATATCTTCAATCTCGTTTTGCTGCGTCACTGTAATGCAAATATTCACCTGATCTCCGATAACATAAGGTTGCCCCGGAAAGATATCAGCGACCATCAAATCATTTTCCCCTGTTTGCAAAACAGAATGAAACAAGGGGTAGCGTCAGGAAAATACGGATTTACAACGATAAGGAAATTCCAAATTAAAAAGCCCAACTTCTCTACAAATCAAAATAGAGAAATTGAGCTATTCAGTTACTTCATTTATTTATTGAATTCATTAACTGAAAGAAGTATTCAGGTTTATGAGTCTTATTTAGGTTATACCATGAATGTAATGCATCTGGTGTAAATACATCTATTTTTTTCAGTACCTCCATTGCAAATTCCAGAGGAGCTATTCCTGATGCAGTAACTAAATTCGCATCAGATACCGCAGATCCCAACTCATAGAACTTTTCTCCTTTATAGTTAGAACATACCATTTTAGTATATTCTAAATTATTACTTGTATGCTTTCTAGTATCTAAGTATCCCATATTCGCGAGGCCCTCAGTTGCACCACAAATTGCAGCAACAATAGTGCCAAGCTTTAAAGCTTGGCCAATTCTTTCCAAGATAGGTTGATGAATTTCTTCACTCCAAGTAGTCCCTCCTGGTAAAATTAAAAGATCTTTACTCTCAAGAGTACATTCATCAAGGGAAATATCTGGTTTTATGCTCAGTCCTCCCATAGTAGTAATCATTTCTTTATTAGCTCCTACTGTAATTACTTTTAAAGGTGCTAAATCTTTTTTGAAATATCTTCCTGAGTTTAGTTCAGCAATTAAATATCCATATTCCCAGTCTGACATTGTATTAAATACATATAGAAAAACTTTTTTTGTTTGCATCCAATAACACTCCAATCACAATTGATATAGCTATTATAAGATAACTTCCCTGACAGTTAACGTCAGGGAAGTTATCATACTTGATGAAATTTTATTAATTCCGACAGAACTTCAATAAGTCTTTTCTTAAGACTTATTGGCTCAATAACTTTAATAGATTTATTGTACGGTAAAAGTAAATAAGGTACATATGTATGCATCATATCTTTTTCAAGAAGAAAAACTGCTTGATTTGAAGTCCGTTCTTGTAAATAATGTCCTAAAAACCAGTGTTGGCAAATATCAGCCAATACACTTTTATCCCCATTAATAACCAAAGAAATAATCCCTTCCTTATCTTCTATAGTTGGAAGAAGACTTTTTATAAAAAAGTCACGTGCTGAAAAATTTTCTGGCCGGTTAAACTTATTTTCGGTTAGCATTAGACTTTCAATTCGATCTACTCTAAAACTACGGATATCATTCCTAAGATGACAAAATCCAATCACATACCACTTATTATTCCAATAGATAATTCTGTACGGATCGACCAATCGATAATTTAATTGCTTTTCGCCACTTTTGTGGTAAAGAATTTTTACTGAGTACCCGTCAGCTATGGCCTGCTCTAACTCCTTCAAAAAAGGTTCCATAGAGAGTGAACTTAATCGACTTATTACTTCAAGACTAGTTAAATGTTGTTTTATCTTTGTTTCCTGCTCTTGATTTGAGTATTTACTTAGTTTTGAAATGGCCCTATTTAGTGCTTCACCTCCATAATATCCGGCTTCTTCTGCAAAAATAGCAGCGTGAAATAGTGAAGTTTGCTCCTCAAAATCAAAAAAAAGAGGAGCCTCAATAAAATTATTCAATAAAGTATATCCACCGTTATGTCCTGGTTCTGAAATTATAGGTACGCCACTTGTTGAAATTGTATCAATATAACGATACACAGTCCTTATATTCATCTCTAACTTTTCTGAAATTTGTTTTGCAGTAATTTTTTCACCTGAACGAAGCATCCATAGAATTGCTAACATATTGTCAATTTTAGGCATATAATTCCACCTCCCTCTATAAAGTAAAAATATCTCTTACATACTCTTGATATCTCAGGATTTTATAAACGACCAATTATAAAGACAGCTGAATAGTTGGATGAGAGTGGTAGGTCTTAAAAATATTCACAAGTGGCAATCTATCCTAACACCCAAACTGGTTAAGTCTGGAATGAAAAAGTGACCGTGCTCCTAATCTCCACGACACTCATGGTCGCTCACCCTCCCATGTCTCTCAGGATTCTCCATACATTCCTTCGTCCTGCTTATCCATGAGGTGGAGGTAATGCTTGTTAAACAAACCTGCCTCGTAGTTGAATAACGACTAAAGTGTAAAACTAGATTTTATCTTTAATCCTACACTACCATATTTTTAATAAAGGAAATAATCAATAAATTTGTTCAATCCTTCAAAATCCTTAATAAAAAAAGAGCCTTTCAATTGCTTAAGAAAAGGCTCTTAACTCACTGTTACATCTTTTATTTACCTTCATAAATTAGTAGTGAACAGCACTCCACATGTGTTGAGTGCGGAAACATATCCACCGGCTGTACTTCCTTCGTCTCATATCCCCCCTCTTCTAATACCTTCAAGTCCCTCGCTAACGTGGCTGGGTTACAGGAAACATAGACAACACGCTTTGGTTTCATCGATAGAATGGTTTCAAGTAATGCTTGATCACAGCCTTTACGAGGGGGGTCGACAACAATGACGTCTGGACGAATACCTTGGGCGTACCACCATGGCATGACCTTTTCAGCTTCTCCAACAGCAAAATCAACATTTTCGATTCCATTTAACGTAGCGTTTCGTTTTGCATCAGCGATAGCATCAGGCACGATTTCAACACCATAGACCTGCTTCGCTTTTTGGGCTAGGAACAGGGAGATCGTTCCGATACCGCAATATGCGTCAATCACGGTTTCGCTTCCTGTAAGGTTCGCATACTGAAGTGCTTTTTCGTATAGAACTTTTGTTTGTTCTGGGTTCACTTGAAAAAAGGAGCGTGCAGAAATCGCAAATTTAATATCCCCGATATAATCGTAAATGTATTCCTCCCCCCAAAGTACGTTTGTTTCATCACCAAAAATGACATTCGTTCGCTTCGGGTTTATATTTTGGACGATTGATTTTACATTTGGTAGCTTCTTCTTTATCTCATCGAGTAATTTTTTCTTATGTGACAGTTCTTTCCCTCTAGTCACAAGGATGACCATGAGCTCGTCCGTCTCGTATCCTTTACGTGTAACGACATGACGTAATGTCCCGCGATGCTTTTTTTCATCATAGGCGCGAATACCATATTCGTTCGCCAGCTCCTTAATGAGCTGAACGACATCATCACTTTCTTCTGTTTGTATGAGGCACTTATCGGTATTTATAATCGTATGGCTGCGCTCTTGATAGAAGCCACCAATGACAAGCCCTCCTTCTTCTCCCATTGGAACCTGCGCTTTATTACGATAACGCCACGGCTCAGACATCCCGATCGTTTGGTGAACGGGGACTTCTCTCAAGCCCCCTATACGCTCCAACACATCTTTCACTTGCTTTTGCTTAAATATAAGCTGTCCTTCATAGCTCATATGCTGCATTTGGCAGCCACCGCAACGTTCGTAAATCGTACATGGTGGCTCCACACGATGAAGGCTTTCCTCTTCAATATGAATGACTCGTGCAAATCCATAGCCTTTATTTACCTTAACAACCTTTATATTGACCTTTTCGCCTGGTAAGGCCTTCGGTACAAAAAGAGTATAGCCATCCACCTTCGCTACTCCCGCTCCTTCATGTGTCAAATCCTGAATCGTGACGTGTAGCTGATCGTTTTTCTTTACTGGAGGTGATTGCTTGTTCATCGTTATCCGTCCTTTGCTTTTTCCTATATCGTATTGTAGCACATCTCCACTTTTTCTAATAATTCGACACTCTTGAACTTTATGCGACATTTTTCTTATTTTTCTATTGGCTTATATTTCGACATTAGTTATAATCTACTAGACTTTTAAAAATGAACATAAGAGGTGAAACGTTTGAAGCAGACATTAACGGCTAAAATTAACATATTAGTTTTAAGTATTATACTCATTCTATCGACTATTATCGGTGGTGTTATTTATTTTAGTGTGACTGATGGTATTGAAGATTTTGCTATTGAGAAGGCGCGTGGTGACCTTGCACTTTCCTACCGCTACATCGATACAAAATATCCTGGAGAATGGGAAATCCGTGATGGTCAACTATATAAGGGAGTGACATCATTAGAAGAGAATTTTGAAATCGTTGACGAAATCGGCGCTGATACCGGTAATACCGTCACTATTTTCAGAGAGGATACTCGTGTTGCAACAAATGTTGTGATCGATGGAGAACGAGCAGTAGGGACCAAAGCATCTGATGAAGTCGCAAAAGTTGTTTTAGAACAAGGAGAGTATTATTTCGGTGAAGCGAACGTTGTTGGTCAAACGTATCAAACGGCCTATATGCCACTTTACAATAGTCAAAGCGAGCCTGTTGGTATTTATTATGTAGGTGCTTCCCAAGAAACCATTAATGTGATTTTAACTGAGGTATTGATTAAATTTATCATCGTACTCGTAATCATTGTGTTACTGGCCATTACGTGTACGATGGTATTTACTCGTCGATTAAAATCTCGTCTTTCACATTTATCTAGTTCATTAGAAGCAGCTGGTGATGGTGATTTCACTTCAACTGTCTCCGATGCAACTGGTGATGAGTTAACATCATTAGCTACGAGCTTCAATAAAATGACAGCTAACTTAAAAGAAATGATGGAGGAAGTCAAACAAACATCAGAACATCTTGCCTCATCATCAGAACAATTAACGGCAAGTGCTGAACAAACCGGTAAAGCCACTGAAACCATTACAGAATCCATTCAACATGTAGCAAGTGGTGCTGAATCCTCTACCGCTTCAATCGAAGAAGGTGCTAATACGTTGACAGAAGTCAACAAAGGTGTTCAGAACATAGCTGAAAATGCAACTCTCATTTCGGAGGCGACACTCGTTGCAAGTGAGAAAGCTGAGTCTGGTGAAAGCTATGTGAATGAAACGGTTCGTCAAATGGAGAAAATTAGTGAGTCCGTTGCAGAAAGTGGTCACGTCATTCAAATGTTAGACAAGCGTTCAAAAGAAATTGGTGACATTACACAAGTCATTTCTGACATATCAGAACAAACAAATTTGCTCGCCTTAAACGCAGCAATTGAAGCCGCTCGTGCTGGTGAACACGGGAAAGGATTTGCAGTAGTCGCTGACGAGGTCCGTAAACTAGCAGAACAATCACAGCAGTCTACATCCGAAATTACATCATTGATTTCAACGATTCAAAAGGATATGGAGCAATCCACTCAATCCATTGATCATGTGTTCATTGATGTTCAAGGCGGTATGAAAATTGCTCAAGAAACAGAAGGAAGTTTTAAAGAAATACTTGAACAGCTTGAAAAGGTATCTGGACAAGTCGATAGTATGGCGGCAACAGCAGAAGAAATATCAGCCAGTTCCGACGAGGTAACCAGTACTATTTCAACTGTTGCCAAGAAGGCAGAGGAAACGGCATCCCATTCACAAAATGTCGCAGCATCAGCGGAGGAACAGCTCGCTTCAATGGAAGAAGTCTCTTCCTCTGCACAAGCCCTTTCTTCATTAGCAGATGATTTACAAGCATTAGTCAAGAAGTTTAAAGTAGATTAATTATTACTCTATTCAATATGATCGGTGTGTCAAAAACCAATGACACACCGTCTCTTTTTATGCAAGATGTTATCTATACTCAGGCAACCAATCACCATGTTCTTCAATCAAGTCATCACACAATGCGATGATATCATCCATGGATAGCTCTGAATTAGTATGCGGGTCAAGCATAGCCGCTTGATAAATGTGCTCCTTCTTCAATGTCATGGCTGCTTCAATCGTCAATAGCTGGGTATTAATATTCGTGCGATTAAGGGCTGCAAGCTGCTCAGGTAAAGCACCGACATAGCAAGGCATCACACCACTACGATCGACAACACACGGTACCTCAACACACGCATTCATTGGCAAGTTCGAAATGAGCCCACCTTCATTTAAGACATTACCGCCAAATTTAAATGGCTTATTCGTTTCCATCGCTTCGATAATATACGAACCGTATTCATGTGAACGTTCATGTGTAAGCTGTGTATTGTTTACCATTTCATCACGCATTTCTTCCCAGCCTTTAATTTGATTGATACAACGACGCGGGTATTCGTCCAATGGAATGTTGAAGCGATCAATTAATTCCGGGTAACGGCTCTTAATGAAATAAGGATGATATTCGGCATTATGCTCAGACGATTCTGTCACATAGTAGCCGAACTTATCCATGAGTTCGAAGCGAACCATGTCATCATGCTTTTCTTTTTGCTTTTTTCTTGCTCTTCTTTTTATTTCTGGATACAAATCCTTACCATCCTTTTTGACTTCAAGTAACCATGCCATATGGTTAATTCCAGCAATTTTCTGTTCGATTCCGTTGTGTTCCATCTCTAATGCTTTGAATAGATGATCGGTACAAATTTGTACACTATGACATAAACCAACTGTTTTAATATTCGTATAACGAAGCATCGTTCCTGTCAGTGCAGCCATTGGATTTGTATAATTAAGGAATAAAGCATCTGGACATACTTCCTCCATATCCTTCGCAAAATCTAAAAGTACCGGAATGGTTCGTAATGAGCGAAAGAGTCCACCAATTCCAATCGTATCGGCAATCGTTTGACGTAACCCATATTTTTTCGGGATTTCAAAATCAATAACAGTACTTGGTTCATATCCACCAATTTGCACAGCATTAATCACATATTTCGCATTTCTTAACGCTTCTTTGCGATTCGAATACGCTTTCACTTTAATGGATGGGTTATAGTTGTTTGTTAGATTCAATAACATTTTCTCAGAATCTTTTAATCTCGTTTCATCAATATCATGAAGAGCGAATTCAAAACCATTTAATGCCTCAACAAACATGCAATCCCCTAACACATTCTTCGCAAATACCGTACTCCCTGCTCCGATAAACGTAATCTTAGCCATAAATAGTCCACCTCAGTTCAGTTTAGTAAATAATTATTTTTATTAACTAAAAGATAACTTAGTGAGTATTCCATGTCAATCTTTTTTAGCCTATTTTCTTAATTACGCTCATACATGCATAGTTACAACAAGGGTTTATGCCGATCTGAACAGTCTCACTTTCAAATCAACGTGTACTGACTCCAACATCCTTCTTTACTTTCACTTATATCACAAAAAGGCTCTCGCTAATTGACGAGAGCTTTAACTCAAACTCATCTGTACTCCTTCGCACTTTCTCTTATCACTAAATTCGTTGGAAGTACCGCCTTAATTGGAATCGTTCGTCCGTTTATTTGGTCTAGAACAAGCTTCACAGCCGTTCGTCCCATTTCTTCTGTGTACACTTTAACCGTTGTAATCGCAGGTTGTGTGAAAGCGGCCATTTCAACATCGTTAAAACTAACAATACTTATATCGTCAGGCACCTTCATCCCAGCTTCATGCGCAGCACGTATTGCCCCAATAGCCATGGCATCACTAGCTACAAATAGAGCAGTCGGTCGCTCTTCTTTCTGAATTAATTCTTTCATACACTTGTAGCCATCACTAACGAGAAAACGTGAGGAAAGAAAGATATCCTCCTCGTTCAGCAACCCTTTCCTCTGTAAAATAGATTCAAATGCTCTCTGACGCAAGTCTACTTCTCCTGATTGGTGCATCCCACCGATAAAGCCTATATTCGTATGACCTAACATAAGTAAATATTCAATCGCTTGCTCGGTTGCTTTTTCGTAATCAAGGACAACGTTATCATACTTTGGATTTTCCGTTGAGTCGTTCACCAATACAACCGGACTTACTTTGTCCACTTTCGTCTCATCTTCTAACGCTCCAATGACAATAAGACCATCTAAATCCTCATAATTCTCACGCTTGTCCCGCCAGTCGTGCTTTAATTTTCTAAGAGTAATACCTCTTTCACTACACTCTTGCTCAATGCCTTTACGAATGGATAAGAAATACGTATCCTCCCATTCATACTCAGGTGCATACCACATTTCCAAACCAAAAATACGATTTATCGCTACTGACACTTGATTTCGTTCTGTTTGTCTCTTTCGGACGGGCACGTAATTTAACTGATTTGCAATACTAACAATCCGCTCTCGCGTTTCGTCTGTTACCGAAAGACTTTTGTCATGATTGAGTACTCTTGATACTGTCGCCGTTGATACATTTGCTTTCTCGGCAATTTCTTTTATCGTTGCCACGTTCATCCCCTCACTATCCACTACAGTGACGCCTCTTTATAGCGCCTAATCACTATTTGAATTGTAGCATGAACTGCCGTAATAAGAAAATGGAGGCAAGAAGGAAGTGTCACCTTTGTACAACATGAAAAAGCCCTATGGAACTGCAGGGCCTTAGGGCTGTTTTCATTGTGGATTTCATTAATTATTGTATAAATAGACAGAAACGCATTTGCCGTATCTCTTCTATCCGGAATACTTAATTTCCACGTTATTATTTCTCCATTACCTTGGTTCATGTATCCTTGAATTACCCTACCACTTGATTGTTCTTCCTCATGATTGTAGGAATGCTGATACGTTAATCCCTCTTCTGTAAATATAAAATAGGGCTTATTAAGACCAATGAAAAAGACCGGTACCATCATTTCATTAAACATACTTGTATAGTCAGACTTTGACGCCTGTTCAAAAGCATCCTCCGTTACGAAAACCGCATCAACATGATGCATCTCTTGCTCTAACTCATCGATATCGACCAAATGGTACTCAACATGCCGCTCCATATAAAAAGGTGTATATCCGAGTACAGCAATAGTTAATTTTTCTCCTTCATACAAGTTCTCTGTGTATGAACATCCACCAACTATTAACAAGACGATGATGAGGCTTAGTCGTCTCATCCTAAAACAACCTTTCTTACTAGTTAGATTCAACTTACGAACGCTTCTCTGGCATAAGCATCTTGAAATGCTGATACAAATTAACAAATTCAGCAGGAAGCGCTCCGCCATGCTCTCCATCTAGGTTTAACTGCATTTCTCCCCTTACCTCGACCTTTATCCGATTTGCATGGACATACATCACCTTCGGATGGTTGATATGCTCTCCACGCATTGCCAGTGTAACTAAGTGGAGAAACTCAGGAAAGGATAATTTTTTGACGATGATAAAATCAAACATTCCATCCTGTAACGACGCTTCAGGAGCGAGCTTTTCAAAACCGCCTACCGAATTTGTATTCGATACGAGGAACATCATAATTTCGCCTTCAAATAGTTTACCATCATACTCAATGCGCACATGCTGCGGGGCAATTTGCGGTAGCTTCTCTATTCCTTTTAAGTAGTATGCTAGCTGACCAACCGCCGTCTTCAACTTACTTGGCACCTCATATGTTAGCTCCGTTAACGTTCCACCAGCTGCAATATTAATAAAAAAGCGATCATCGACTTGACCGATGTCGATCGGTTCAACATGCTTTCCACAAAGAACATCACATGCTTTTTCTACATCTCGTGGAATGTGTAGAGCTCTCGCAAAATCATTTGTTGTCCCTGCTGGAATTAAGCCTATTGTTGGCCTTTCTTTCAAATTCGCTAAACCGTTCACAACTTCAAATATGGTCCCATCCCCACCAGCTGCAATAACGAGATCATACCCATTTTCCCCAGCCTTACGTGCCGCCTTCGCTGCACAGCCTTCACCTGTTGTGGCATGAGCCGATGTTTCATAGCCTGATTTTTCTAATCGTTCTAAAATATACGCTAAATTCTTTCTGATTTGTTCACGTCCTGATGTCGGGTTATAAATCAATCGAGCTCGTTTCATCGTAGATCCCCTACTTTTTCCTTTATAATCACCAATTTTTGTCATGTCCTTAACATATTGTACCTTACATCTAGTCTATAGGCAATGAACGTAGCTGATACATATATAATTCTCAAAATCTTTAGTGAGTTATTTTATTTCATCAGTTGGATACTCTTTCTGATGGTGCACGGCGACTGCTTCTATTTCATTTCCCCGATTGGTTTCCTCTCAAACCTACACCTATCCCGCCTTCTGATGCACGTTCACTCTTAATTTCCACTAAAATCTCCGCCTATTCCCTAATAAAGAAAATCCCCACTGCTCCATGAGCAAATGAGGATATTGTATCACTCTTAACGCTTTTTCACTTCTTCTAGTAATAGCTTGTTGACCATTTGTGGATTCGCTTTTCCTTTTGAAGCTTTCATCACTTGTCCTACTAGAGAACCGATCGCTTTTTCTTTTCCATTTTTGTAATCATCAATAATTTTCGGGTTTTGATCAAGTACTTCTGTCACCATCTTCAGAAGCTCACCTTCGTCAGAAATTTGCACAAGTCCTTTTTCTTTCACGATCTGTTCAGCATTGCCGCCGTTTTCAATTAATTCCTTGAACACCTTTTTGGCAATTTTTGAAGAAATCGTTCCTTTTTCAATGAGTTGAATCATACCAGCTAAACCCTCTGGTGTTAAGGCAACATCCTTTAATTCTTTCTGTTCTGCATTCAAATATCCTAGAACTTCACCCATGAGCCAATTCGATGCTTGCTTAGCACTTGCTCCTTGTTCAACTGTGCTTTCAAAGAAATCAGACATTTCCTTCGTTAATGTTAAGACGGCTGCATCGTAGGCTGGTAATCCTAACTCATCGACATAGCGTCGCTTACGTGCATCTGGTAATTCTGGAATATCGGCACGAATGCGTTCCTTCCACTCATCATCAATATAAAGAGCAACTAAGTCAGGCTCAGGGAAATATCGATAATCATCTGAACCTTCCTTCACACGCATTAAAAGGGTTTTGTTTGCTGCTTCGTCATAGCGACGTGTTTCCTGTTCAATTACTCCACCAGAAAGGAGTACTTGCTCTTGACGCTTCTCTTCATATTCTAATCCTTTGCGAACGAAGTTAAAGGAGTTTAAGTTCTTTAGCTCTGTTTTCGTTCCGAATTTCTCTTGACCGACTGGACGAAGGGAAATATTCGCATCACAACGTAGAGAGCCTTCCTCCATCTTACAATCAGAAACGCCTGTATATTGTACGATTGCCTTCAGCTTCTCCAAGTAGGCATACGCCTCATTCGGTGTACGAATGTCTGGCTCTGATACGATCTCAATTAACGGTGTCCCTTGACGGTTGTAGTCAACTAACGAATAGCCGTTTGGCGAATGCGTTAGCTTTCCTGCATCTTCCTCAAGATGAAGACGTGTAATTCCAATACGCTTCTTATAGCCATCCACTTCGATTTCAATCCAGCCGTTTTCCCCAATTGGCTGATCAAATTGCGAAATTTGATACGCCTTTGGATTATCTGGATAGAAATAATTCTTTCGATCAAACTTCGTGTCAGTCGCGACCTCACAATTGAGTGCCATCGCTGCCTTCATAGCAAATTCAACCGCTGAACGGTTTAAAACAGGCAAGACCCCAGGGTATCCTAAATCAATCACACTCGTGTTTGCATTCGGCTCTGATCCGAAGTGATTGGGACTTGCTGAGAAAATTTTCGAATCTGTTTCTAGCTCTACGTGGACCTCAAGTCCAATAATCGTTTCAAATTGACTCATCGATCTCATCCCTCCCTTACAATGTCGGCTTCTTCGTGTGATAGTCTGTTGCTTGTTCAAACGCATGAGCAACACGATAAACCGTGCTTTCATCAAAGTGCTTCCCGATAATTTGCAAGCCAAGCGGTAATCCGTCCTTGAAGCCACAAGGGACAGAAATACCCGGTACCCCCGCAAGGTTTACTGGAATCGTCAAAATATCGTTCGCGTACATCGTTAATGGATCCTTTGTATTTTCACCAATTTTGAATGAAGGCGTCGGTGAAGTCGGTCCAATAATGACATCATATTGATCAAAAATCTTCTCAAAGTCTTGCTTAATTAATGTACGAACTTGCTGTGCTTTTTTATAGTAGGCATCATAATAGCCTGAGCTTAACGCAAATGTTCCCAGCATAATACGACGCTTCACTTCATCGCCAAATCCTTCTGCTCTCGTTTGCTTATACATATCAAGTAAGTTATCGGCATTGTCGGTGCGATAGCCGTAACGAACACCATCAAAGCGAGAAAGGTTTGCTGAAGCTTCTGAAGAAGACAGTAAGTAATACGTTGCTAATGCATATTTCGAATGTGGTAACGAGACTTCCTCCCACGTAGCGCCTTGTCCTTCAAGAACCTTCAACGCATCAAGAACCGATTGCTTAACTTCCTCCTGTACTCCTTCTCCTAAATACTCCTTTGGTACAGCAATATTCAAGCCCTTCACATCACCCGTTAAAGCTGATAAAAAGTCAGGCACTTCAACATTGGCTGATGTTGCATCCATCGGATCAACACCAACAATTGATTGTAATAAGTACGCATTATCTTCAACCGTTTTCGTTACAGGACCAATTTGATCTAATGATGAAGCAAATGCCACTAGTCCAAATCGTGAAACACGACCATATGTAGGTTTCAGACCAACAACTCCGCAATATGCAGCAGGCTGGCGAATCGAACCTCCCGTATCTGATCCTAACGTAAAGGGAACTTGTCCAGCCGCAACAGCTGCTGCTGAACCTCCACTTGACCCACCAGGAACATGATCTAAGTTCCAGGGATTCTTCGTTTCTTGAAAGGCAGAGTTTTCTGTCGAAGAGCCCATCGCAAACTCATCCATATTTAGCTTACCAATGGTTACCGCTTGTGCGTCAGCTAACTTTTGCACAACAGTCGCATCATAAATCGGATCAAAGTTCTCTAGAATACGACTTGAGCAAGTCGTTCGTAAGCCTTTTGTTACAATGTTATCCTTCACCCCAATCGGCATACCAAATAAAAGCCCGCGCTCGCTGTCTGAACCAAGTGCTTCGTCCAATTCTGCAGCATAGGCACGTGCTTTCTCTTCGTTTAACGTTACGAATGCTTTCACTTTGTCATCTGTTTCTGAAATACGCTTATAGGACTGATCGACTAAATCAGAAACGCTAATTTCTTTCTTATGTAACATGTCATGAAGCTCTGACATTTTATGATCAAATAATGACATCTCGCTAACCTCCCAACTATTCAATAATGGATGGAACTTTAATTTGTCCATCCTCGTGATCAGGTGCATTTTTCAATACATCTTCTACTGGTAGCCCTTCACCCGCTTTATCCTCACGTAACACATTCTTCATATTTAAGACATGAGTCGTCGGCTCGACACCTGTTGTATCTAACTCATTTAATTGCTCCGCAAACGTAATAATCGCATCTAATTGCTCTGTAAACATCTTCGCTTCTTCCTCAGTAATTGCTAACCTTGCTAAATTGGCGACATGCTTCACTTGCTTCTCTGAAATTCGAGACATTCTTGCTTCACCTCCAAAAAAAGTTCACACGTATTGACAATACTATTAATGATACCAAATTCCTTTAGTGTAGGCAATAAAGCGGGACAAACTTACTATCTTCTAACAAAGTTATTGACATTTCTTTTTGTAAGCGATTACAATTACAGTGTATTAACAACGTTGTTAATACACTGTACCATTTTTATCAACGTCACTATTCCCTTCATAATCCTTCCATCACCTAGAAGGTCACGTTGTTTCACCCTTCCATAACAACGTTGTTTCTCATTAGATATTCATTCGGCATTAAGCCGAAGAGTATAAATATGACCATACGAAAGGAGGTAGCTTCATTCGCTGCAACAGTATGAACTCATACGTTGCCTTGCTGTGCCATTTTATTATTAGGAGGTCATGATGAAAAAGAAAAATAAGCGCTACTTATCCATGTTTATGATCGTTTTGCTTTTATTTTCTAACCTTCACACCTTAGCAATGGCAGAAGATACACGTGACGAACTTCAGAATGAAGATAGCATAATGACTGTTTCAGGTGATTGGTCAGGCAGCGTCATGGGAGATATTGGGACAGACGACATCACGATAGACAACTTTGAAATAACAGAAAATAGTGATAACAGCGTAACATTACGAGCCTCGAATAACCGTGGCAAAATCGCTAGCAGTGCCGAGGGGCTCGTCTATTATTTCCAAGAAATCGACCCGAATGCTAATTTTGAATTTTCAGCAAAGGCTCATATCGATTCTTGGGATGCCAATAATCAAGTTTCCTTTGGAATCATGCTTCGCAGTAACATATTAGAAAATGAACGCGACAATCATTTTACCGGTGATTACTTAGCTACAGGGGCGATTCGTCAAGAAATGCGCAGCTTTTACAAATATGAGAATGACACTTTACAAACGCCTGATGAACTGACCTTTACAGCAAACACCCCAGCTCCAGATGAGCCATATGACCTTCACCTTCGCAAAGATGGTCATGTATATCAGCTGACAATAGGAGATGAAACGAAAGTCATTGATGATTTCAACGCGGAAACACCATATATCGGCTTATTTGCTGCAAGAAACACGACGATCACATATAGTGACATCAATCTTACAATCGATGGTCACGTTGACGTTAGTGATTGGTTCTTTACAGCATTTGGCGGTAATACGAGTATTACCAGTGATCCTATTCGCAACCCTGACCCCATTTATCATGAGGACGGCTCCATCTCCTTAGAAGCACTAGGTGGAAAAATTGCGAGCGGTGATGAAGGAATCTCCTTTTATACGAAGCAACTTCCTTCAGAAGCAAACTTCACCATTCGAGCACGTGCTTATGTGCAGAGCTTTCATGCAAACGGCGGCATTAGCACGCCAAATCAAAAGTCCTTTGGTCTCATGCTGCGTGATGACATTGGAGAGCACGGTGATTCTAGCGTACAAACTGCCAATTATGTTGCCGTCGGTGCTGTCGATCAAGTGATGAAACCATTTTATAAAGAAGGAGCCTCTCAGATTAAAGGGGACACCTTTGCAACAAATGCGATCCCTACTTCCGATGAAGTGTACGATCTCTCTATTCGCAAATCAGGGGATACGTACGTGCTCACATCCAATGATGAAACAGAAACCTTTTCAATAAACGATTTATTTACAAATGAATTATTTGCCGGTTTTTATGTTGCTCGTGACGCCTATGTAACATTTAGCGATTTTACAATTGAGGTAGAATCGAATACCGTTAGTGAGCTTCTCATCGATTCGGAATCGATGAAAACAGAATACTTAGTTGGCGAAGAATTAGACCTATCAGGGTTGAACGTAACCGCTGTCTATTCAGACGGCTCAACAGCGATTTTAACAGAAGCTGACTACATCGTGACAGGTTTTGATAGTAGTACAGTTGGAACGAATACAATCAGCCTTCATTTTGGTGGTGCTACCGCACATGTCGAGTTAACCATTGGTGAGCTCACCGTAACAAATGTAGATATCAAATACGAACCTGCTACATTAACCTATTTCCTTGGTGATACATTCGATCCACATGGGCTTGTCGTCATCGCTGAATTTAATGACGGCTTCTCCTATTCTGAATTATCATTAGACGACTATCAAGTGATGATTGATGAAACCATCGTCGATGAGCACTTCACCTTTCAGCATTCTGGTACAAAAGAAGTGGTGATTCGTTCAACTACAAGCCCTTCTGTCACAACAACGTTCATGATCACTGTCGCAAACACAACCATTTCCCATCTAGAAATAAGGCAGCCTCCTGAAAAAGAACAATATTTTATCGGTGATTCACTAGACTTGTCTGGCCTTATTTTATATGCGGTCTACGATGACGGCTCAGACGTTAGATTAACACGTTCAGAGTATACTACTACATCGTTGGATACGGCATCTACTGGCGAAAAAGAGATAACACTTTCCCATAAAGGAATCGACATAGCGCTCATGTTACATGTTAAAGAACGTGAAGCCATCGGTTTAAAAGTGGCACACTATCCGAAAACAACCTACTCCTTGAACGAAGAATTTGACGCAACAGGACTAAACGTTGAGCTTATGTTTGATAATGGTGACCGTGAGCCTTATGAACATTACACAATCGAAGACACGAACTTTAATCGCTCTACAGCAGGCGTCTATGACATCATTATTCAACCAACTGAAGCGGATATCGAGTCCATTTCATTTCCTGTTACCGTCCGCGAACCGACTGACTATGAATTTGACTTCATCATGTTTGGGCAGTCCGTATCAGAAAGCCGAAACGACTGGCGAATAACAGAAGAAGGAACTGTCCTTCTCGAAGCACATGCACATGCAAATGCAGGAAAAATTACTGGTGACCATGACGGAGTTGTCTACTATTACACAGAGCTTGATGCCAATAAAGATAACTTTGTCTTATCAGCCGATATTCAAGTTCATCACTATGCGAAAACCCCTCATGATGGACAAGAGTCATTTGGCATTATGGCTCGTGATGCGATCGGTACACATGGGGATTCAGGTGTGTTTTCGAGTAATATAGCGGCCATCGGTGGGTTCGCTGGAGGGACAAGGGACGATAATGGTACACAGCTATTTGCCCGAACAGGGGTATTATCACCTGACGGAGAAGGAAGCAAAGGAATCGAAAAGATCATGCTCGACCCACGCAGACCTTCAAGTGAGAACACTTATCCGAATGAACCTTATCGTTTGACATTAGCAAAGACAAATAGTGGTTTCATCGGACAAATCAATGACGGTGAGGAAACGATACTATTTGAACCAGAGATCATGAACGTCCAAGGTTCAAACATGTACGTCGGCTTCTATGTGGCACGAGAAGCCACTATTGAAGTTCATAACATTGATTTACAAGTAACGGCCGCTGCTACGGATGCACCTAAGGTGGAGCCTCCTGCACAAGCTATCACACCAACAATCGATGTACTATCACTTGATCGGACATCAGACATTCATTATGAATTAAAAACTAGAGCAAACGTAGCGGGTGTCGTCACGATTCGCCAGGGCACTAACCATATTGCTGTTAATCAATTCGTAGAAGGTGGCAACACTGTCACAATCCCTACAACATTAACCGAGCAGGCCGACACACCTTTTAGCATTTCATTCCTGCCTGACGATACACAATATTTAACATCTTATGATCGCATCGTCACGAACTATTCGGTCACTCATCGTTCCTTTGTTGAAGACGGAGACATTTACGTTTCGCCTGATGGAGCTCCCACGAATACAGGACTCGCTGACAATCCATTAGATATTGATACGGCGATTGATTATGTTCGTCCTGGTCAAAAAATTATCGTCTTAGATGGCCATTATGTTCGTGACAAGCCCCTTCACATTAGAAAGTACAATAATGGCACGAAAGATAACATGAAATACCTTGTTGCTGCACCGGACGCACGACCAATCTTTGATTTTGATCGACGTTCTCATGGGATGCTCCACGAAGGTGATTACTGGCATGTAGAAGGTCTCGATTTCACCCGTTCAGCTGGTAATACGAAAGGCTATCACATCGGTGGTCACCATAATATCATTGAAAATGCTCGATTCTATGATAATGGCGACTCAGGCCTACAAATTAGTCGCCTTGATGGAACCTTAACGGATATCACTGATTGGCCATCTCATAACCTTATATTGAATAGTGTCTCCTTCGATAACCGTGACCCTGCCGAAAACAATGCGGATGGATTCGCTGTCAAACTCACTTCTGGTGAAGGGAACATTCTTCGTGGTGTTATTGCTCATAACAACATCGATGATGGCTTTGATTTATATGCAAAAGTTGGTACGGGACCAATTGGCGCTGTCGTCATTGAAGACAGCCTCGCCTTCAACAACGGTTTCCTAACAGACGGTACAGAAGGAGGAGGCGATAAGAACGGCTTCAAGCTAGGTGGGGAAGGGATTCATGTCCCGCACATTATCCGTAATAGCATCGCATGGGGAAATGGAAAGGTTGGATTTACAAGTAACAGTAATCCAGGTGTCATCGCCTATGACAATATTTCCTTTAACAATGCAGAAAGAAATAGCGATTTTACAACATATTCAAACATTACATCAGACTTTACGATCGATGGGTTCGTTTCTTTCCATACGGAAGAGCATTCATCTTCAGACCGTTATCCTTCATCTGCGAACTCTCATCGTAATTTTATGTATGATGGCAAACAATCGAAAAATGAACAAGGAGATGAATTACCAGAGGAGCTAACGAGCATTTTGCAAACCATTGTTTCCTTTGAGCGAGATGGAAACGGCGAAATCCAATGGGGGGACATTTGGGATACCTATTATGCATTTATGGCTTCACTAGAAGCAAAAGAACCTGACGAAGAAGATCCAATACCTGATGATGAGGGAGAGACCCCTTCACCGAACCCGAAAGAGCCAGAACCAACACCTCCTAATGGACAAAAGCTTGATGAAGATAATGGTACTATGTCGCCGCCAAAGAACGGTGGGTTAACCCCACCTTCAATAGAGGAGACTGACCCTAACGGACATGAGGGCAAACTTGATGCGGGACGACGCGGAGATGAAACGACAGACGAGCAGCTGCCAAGTACAGCGACCCCATTATACAATGTCCTTTTTTACGGAATTATTCTGATGTTTGTTGGTCTACTCGTTCTTGCTTTAAGGAGACGTATAAGAATATATTAATGATAGTAGGCTGCCATGAAGGAAATCATTCCTATGGCAGCCCCTTCTTTTTGATCGATTCAATTCTAAAACACTCTAATCCCACAGGGCGTCAAACACATTGCTGTCAAAGTGGTTTGTATCAATGTTACATGTTTGTGCATCAATTCCATATTGCCAGCCAGCGATTAACGACCCTTCAGGTGCTTCAGGATCATACTCTGGTGCATTTTCTTCTGTTGTAATGCCAATATTCGGTGAAGACGTCCACACATAATTGTTTTCTAGTAAGCTAGTATTCTCCTCGGCAGCCGTTTCATAGGCCGTGTACAGTTCACGATCCGGGTGAAAAATCCCATACACACCAGATTCATATTCGGACTCTTCCATCACATCGTACCAGCCTAATAGGAAATCAGCATCTATAGGATAGATTGGTTCCACATTAGCAAATATAGCCACACCTTCTGGAATATCAAACTCCCTAGCCATTTCAATGGCCGCTGTCGCTTCGCTTTGTCCTTTTTCATAACCAGTCGCATCCGTGAAATGGTTCCAAATGACCATAATATCAATATCATTTTCGTGAAGAAATTCCACTTCTTCGTGAGTCAATCCATAGGAAACCCCGTCTTTATCCCCTAAATACCTAGCCCATACTTTCGGGTCCCCAAAATTCTCACGAACACATGAAAGCATATCTTCTGTTGTCAAGCTTGCTGAATCAACTCCCCAAACAGTATCAGGCGTTTCACCATTGGAGGCTTCTCCATTTCCATTACCGTCCCCATTCTCTTCCTCACGGCCTGCTTCATCACCGTTACCATTTTCATCCGTACCGCTTTCTCCATCGTCACCTTTTCCTTCTACGTTATTGACCAAGTTATTCTTTACATGGACATCAACATTCACTTCGACGTTGTTCGTAATATGATTAGTAATTGTGTTGTTTGAACCATTCGTGATATTATTTTCCACTTGATTATCAACGGTCGCATCGTCTCCGCTCATGTGATTCTCAATATGATTACCTATATCGCCATTTTTGCTGTTAATGGTATTTTCAACGCTATTATTGATTTCACCATTACTTACATTCACTTCATTAATGATGGAATTGTCAACATTTCCTGCCTCGGTATTTATCTCATTTGTTATCGTATTTCTTAGATCACTCTCTTCACCGTTGGATTCTTGGGTGTCATCTGAAGCAGTGACTGGATTTGTATCAGCACTCCCATACATATAGAAGGTGAACGCAGTGATGAAAATTAATACCAAGGACAATACATATGGCAAAAATCTATACGTACATCTCACTTTCTCCCCTCCTTTACGTTCGTTATCATCGTACGTAAAGCAAGAAAACGAAGTGAATGACATACATATTTTTGGGCATTTGTTTAGTCGTGATTATTGGAAATATCAAACGTCACGCTTGACACGAACATTATGACCAAGTGCAACCTACATTTAGCAAACCGGTGCCGTTTCGTTCATTATGACTTACGGACAAAGTATTTACAGAGAAGAAAGCGATTTGGAAAAATACCAAATCGCTTTTTAAAATATTATTGTTATTTAGGTTTCTTATTTAAAATATGGCGTAGTTCATTGATATCCTCATCAGATAGGGTATCTTCCTGAATGAATTGGACAAGCATGGATTTAAGGGTACCTCCATAGATTCGCTTGATAAATGATTCTGCCTCCGCACGTTGGCACTCTTCCTGTGTATAGAGCGGATAAAAGGTGTAAACTCTTTGATTTTTATTAACACCTACTACATCTTTTTGAACCAATCGATCGAGTAGAGTGCGTATGGTTTTCGGCTTCCAATCGACACTCCCCCGTAGGGAATTTATGATGTCATTCGCTGTCTGAGGGGCTTTATCCCAAAGCACGTTCATGATTTCCCATTCTGATTCTGATATACTGGGAATGTTTTTCTCCATATTTCTCCCCTCCATTTTTAATAAATTCCTAAATTTTTTAAAATTGATAAAGTAATTTCTAACGCCTTGCTTCCAGATGTATCATCTTCATCTTGTATATTGGTAGCAAAGAAATAAGTATTGTTCTTCGTCTCTACATACCCGATAAACCAACCATTGATGTTTTTCCCATTCACTGCTCCTGTACCTGTTTTTCCTGATAGGCGAGCTTCTTCATTCTTTTCTAGGAATAGTGCTTCCTTCACAGCTTTGATATGCATTTCCTTATATCCCAATTGATTATTATAAAAGGCTTGTAGTAGTTCGACTTGCTCGACTGGAGAAATTTTTAATGAAGATCCGTGCCAGAATTCACCCATTCCCCCAGATACATCGGAATTTCCATAGTTTATCTCTTCTAGATTGGATTGGATTGTTTCAAATCCTGTTCTGCGATCTAATTCTTGGAAATACCAATTTACAGACTTTTGTAATGCAGATGAGACATCCTGATCCATATTCCAAGCTTCATAAGGTTGCTCCATCCCATCCCATAAAAGGGTGGATTCTTCGGGTGATATCACATTTGATTCTAGTGCAAATAAAGCACTATAGATTTTGTATGTGGAATCAGGTGATACCCGCAACGTACTTTTCTCTTCATTATAAATGCGATATTGCTCTGCGTTATGATCATATAAAACAAAGCTTCCTTCATACCCTTTAAAGAATTGATGTAAATCTTCATAAACGGCTCCGTCATTATTAAAATAGTATCGGTCGTTTTCCGTCGCAAATACGGAAATGAAAGGTAGCTGAATTGTCAAAATGATACTGGCCAACACATAAATAAAGACACTTTTTTTTATTGATTTTTTTTCGGAATGATTATAGGCAGAAATTTGTTCAATTCGTTTTTTGATTTGAAGCTTCGAACCGTTTAATTGTGTTACTAACTGTAGCTTACTTGACCGTTTTGAAAGATCCAAAAAATTAATGATTGTATGTCCATATTCACTAAATGAATGATCATCTAGTAACTGTAAAACTGATGTATCACATGCAATTTCCCGATCCAATCTCATTTCTCTAAAAGCAACCCAGACAAGTGGATTAAACCAATAAATGGTTTGATAGAACAATATCACGTAATTTGTCAGCAAATCCTTGTTTTTATAGTGATTCAGTTCATGAAGAAAGATATATTCGTAATCTTTCAAACTAAGCCAGTTTTCATGCTGAGAAGGTAAGACGATATATGTTTGAAAAAGTCCGAATATCATTGGAGATTGAACTCTTTTCGAAATAACAATCTTTATTGATTTATTAATTTGTAGTCTTTTCTTGCATTCTTCGAAAAGCACGAGAACTTCTTGATTGGAAAACGCAGAAGAATCATTCCTTATCCTTCTAAGTGTGAGCCATCCACGAATCATAATAAAGGTAAATAAAAGCACCCCTAACATCCATAAACTCATCACTCCCATATTAAATAAGGACAGATCCGGCCGATTGACCGACACAGAAAAGTCTTGTATCAGGTGTAATCCCTGCATCATATCAGTTCCAGTTATGTCCACATTAGAGCTAGGTGCATGAGTCTGATATGTATCCCCACCGCTAAAGAGAGAACTAAAATTATATAGATCAGTTGGTATGAATGGAAGTGTTAAAGCCATAAAAAGAAACATCCACAAATGATAGTGCCATTTTGCTGTTAGTTGTCTTCCGAACCATTTTCGTATAAGTAGAATAACGGTAACGGAAAATGAAGACACCAATAGACCTATTATAAAATGAGTTAAAAACATGTCCTTCAACACCCACTCCCTTGACATTTAAATTTCAAAAAACAAGTATATAGCATATTTATAGTAGCTTGATTGTCAGAAAAAAGAATTGACTTTATTTGATTACACATGTAATACTATACTACAGATGTAATAAGACTACAAATGTAATCTGTTAAAACTCCTTGAATAAGGTTGTTTTTAATTCGTACATAAGTGTCTAATCAAATAATTAGGAGGATTTACATCATGAACAAAAGATGGTTTTATCAAATACTAGCACTGATAGGCTTGGTGCTTATGGTTGTAGGCTGCTCAGATGAGAAAGAACAGGTTGTAATACAATCAGAAACAGAAAATACGGGGACAACGAACCAAACATCAGAAACGATAACGGAAAAAGAAACCACAATGGAAAAATTTGAACAACTTGAGAAGGAATATGACGCGAGGCTTGGGGTCTATGCCATTGACACAGGAACAAAAGAAACCGTGGAATTTCGTGAGGACGAACGATTTGCGTACACATCTACATCCAAAGCCCTAGCCGCAGCTGTGTTATTAAAGCAAAATCCGATATCTGTGCTTGAGGAAGTAAGGACATTCACCAATGAAGATATTGTTACCTATTCTCCGATTACAGAAGACTTTGTGAACAAAGGGATGAGTCTAGGAGAGATAGCTGAAGCAGCGATACAGTATAGTGATAATACAGCAGGAAATCTTCTGTTCGAAGAATTAGGCGGACCGGATGGATTTGAAAAGGCGTTACGAGAAAGTGGCGATACGATCACAAAGGCTGACCGTATTGAACCAGATTTGAACGAAGCTATTCCTGGTGATTCACGGGATACAAGTACCCCCAAAGCACTTGCAACTACCCTTGAGGTGTTTGGAATCAGTGAGTACCTTCCTGCCGATAAGCAAGAAATTTTTACGAATTGGCTAAAAGGGAATACGACAGGTGATTCCCTCATTCGAGCTGGTGTACCAGAAGGTTGGGAGGTTGGAGATAAGACCGGGGCTGGTGGCTATGGAACTCGAAATGATATAGCGATTGTGTGGCCACCAAATCGAGAACCGATTATTATTGCGATCATGTCAAGTCGCACTGAAGAGAATGCAAGCTTTAATGATGAACTCATTGCAAAGGCTACAAAAGTGATTGCTCAGGCGTTTTCTAACAGCAAATAGATTAACATTTATTAGAGAGAGTACGTCTCTTCGGGTGAAGGTCGTTTTTTCCTACAAGAAAGCTTGCGAAATACTATACTTACAATAAAAGTGCTTATCTTGAATAAGTGTTAAGCAATAATCTTCAACAATCGAGCGCGCTTTAATGAAGTAGCTAAAGCCTAATTTCTCGCTTGTAGCACCGAGAAATTAGGCTTTTTATATTTTTCACAGCCGTAAGCTGATAGTCTTCATAGGTGATCTCTTCATCTGACACTTGTCCTTGCCAGAGATCATATTCAAGCTTCATTTGTTCGGCATAGAAATTGTCATCGCCAAATAATCCCCACTTAAGACTAAGGTGGGGATTATTGACGATTACCTTATTTAAGTTGTCTATTCGCCTGATGCACGTAATGTCTTTCGATTCTCTAAAAAATGGAGCGTATTCATGCTTGTCTGTATGAGTCCCATCGAGATTAACCAACCACCGAAAGGGATCAAGCTACAAATGAGACAAAGAACCGATTGATCGCTAATTCCTTTGTATCCTTTACGTTGAGCATATGTATAGATTTCTTTAGCTGTTTTAAAGTTCCAATACACTAAATAAATACCGATTGTGATGATACCTAGAAACACAACCATTCCAGGAGAAGGCTTTTCCTCTTCCATATGTTTTGATGTCTCAAATACCCAATAGAAATAATAGATATTAAAGGTGAAAAGACATAATAGGTACAACGTTAATAAATTTCGCTCTATTATCTTCATGTCTACTCCTTCTATCAATCAAAATTCGCTTTTTTCTCCATGAATTTCTTACCGCACTCATGGCATTGATATTGCATTTGATTCATACCAAATATCCCAGTTGTAATCGTCCAGCCTCTTTTCTTTTTTGTTAGATCGCTGCTTTCACAGTATGGGCACTTCGCTTGTTTTGTTTCTACTGTCATTTTGGTTCTCCTTTATTGTTAAAAAGTGATTAATAGATTGACCGCTACGAGTCGATGCTGTTTTAAAGATTAGTAAACGGTTTAGTAGAGTTTCAGTAGCTACGAACTTCTTATCAATTCCATAGTATGATTATAAGTATCCAGGGCTCATAACCCAAAACCATAAAACTTCATTTCTTTGAAAATAACTGATTCTCTAAACTATAGATTTTTTTTAATTTTTATAATTTCAATCTCATCCTGGTTTACTGTTTTCTCATAATAATATTTATCGGTTCGTTCAAATCCATTATTCTTTGCAAATTCTGTATCAGTAGTCCCCAGCCTTAATTCTGTACCTACTTTATTAATACTTAAATTTAGTATATTCCCTTTGTACTTTGCTTTATAATCAATTTCATAAATTTCATCAATTTTAGCTTTCTTTATTTCCTTGATATAAAGCCTAGGTAAGTTAGACCTATCTTTATAGTTGATAGGATAAATTTTTTCTTTAAACTCATTTTTCAAATCCGCTCTATCTTCACTAACTAGCCTTATAGTATCGCCATCAATATTACTCACTCTATAGATTTTGTTCATATATTTTGCAAAAATCCCCTTTTCCATACTTTCCCCTCCTTTATTATTTGACAGGTATAAACATTTTTAGGTCACTATCAAATATAGCAACTAGCTTTTCATTACCGTTCGCTACTTTATATAATTCCGCACCATCATTTGGAAGGTATCTATTATCAAATTGCCATTCTGGGACTATTTCACCATTTCTTGATCCTGTAAAGCCATTCTGGGTACATGGTGGACCATCTGTATTCCTACCTCCAAAACGTTCACCATAAGGAATCTCAATATTTTCTACATTGCTAGTTGTAAATTTAATTTTCCCATATACATTCCCATCTTCCGGAAATGGCCTGTTCCCATTCCATGAAGTGTAGTCAAGCCGAAATGATTCTACCACATCACCATAGTCCTTAATATGACCAACGTCATCAAACTTAGCAATATATCCACCAATTTCTGCATACTGACCTGACATATACTTGTCTATATCACTATGTGAAATTGTTTTCTGTAATAGAGTATCATTTGTAATAAGAGGCACCGAATCTCTTATTTCCTTAATGATACGAACTTCATTATTAGTTAATTCCAATACACTTTTTAGTTTCAATTCTTGGAAGTCACCCAACGTTAAATTGTGCTTTCTTAGAACTTCCCCTATTTGGTTCTTTGCACTATTTTGGGATGCCACTCTAACCCCACTACCACTAGAACCTACGCTACTTCCCGCACCATCAACCTTCCCCACACTACTCTTCATCCAATTCGCCAATCCACTCGTCGCATGTTCAAGCGTGTGGGCGTTTTCGGCTGGGATTCTTGCCGTGGTCCCCATGCCATCCAAGGCGAATCCGTTTTGCGGGATGGCGTTCTTCATCGCTGTGATGCCTTTATCTCCTAACCTCGCTATTTCCGTTAGATCATCGGCTACTTTCACGACGGCATTCGCGCCTTGGTCCTTCATGAATTGGCCTGCGCTTCGTAAGCGCGCATCGGCCTGTTTGCCTGCGGTGACGACGACGTCCTGGACGGTACGCATTTGTTGTTGCGCTGATGATGTCAGGCGATTTGTCAGAGCTGTACGTGATCCTGCTTGGGCAAGGTCTGTTCCCATGCTGACGGTACGAGCAGCCGTACCAAATCGTTTCACCGCACTGACGCCTGGAATGATATCAAGTGGCGCCAGACCGCCACGTAGGAGACGCTCTCCTGTATCTATCTCTCTGCCAGATATCCAATCGGTTCCAGACACGGCACTGCTTAACTCTAACGTACCATAAGCGACGCCTAATGCCAATCCTGCTGGCGGACAAATGATCGTTGCTCCGATAATGACGACCGTTGCAGCGATGCTCACCCAAAACTCCTTCGTCATTTGCGAGTCTTTTATTGACGTGTATTGAAAGGCGTTCATATTCACAGCCGCAAGCTGATAGTCTTCATAGGTGATCTCTTCGTCTGACACTTGTCCTTGCCAGAGCTCATATTCAAGCTTCATTTGTTCGGCATAGAAATTGTCACCGTTAAAGAGGTCCTCTAATCCGATTTCCTTTTTTTCAATAACATGCTCTTGCCGATAACCGGCATAGTGCGAGGTGATTGTGTCCGTCGCGCCAATTCGATTGTCGGTCGTAAAATGAGAGATCGATGTATTTCGCATTTTTTCAACGAATGAATCGATATCCTTATGAAAGGGTTCATCAATCGTCTCATTCACCAATTTGCCAACGTCATTCGAGAATTCCGTAATCACTTTGAAATCCTCAAATAGCTCTTGGTATTTGCTGTCTTGGTTACGATGAGACAACGAGATCACACCATCGCTATCGAACTTTGATAAATCAGACTCTACTTTATCCATTAGCTTGGATAAATCCTTCAAGTCATCAATCGCTCCTTTTCCCCATTTACCTAAGCCGATCAAGTCTCGCAATCCACTATTCATTTGTTCCCAGTCTGCTTGCTTATATTTTACATCCATCGTCAAACCTCCAGCGCTGCAAAGATTTGTTCTGCAATCGCTTCGTCGGTTTCGATCATGGTCACGAGTATGTCGACAACGAGAGTCGACGCCCGCATGTAGTTATCGAGAAGATCCTGAAACTTCTCATTCGCCTCTGGATAGACATCCATCGCCTCGATCGCTTCGCCCGCTTCATAGAAGCGAAGGCGACCAAGCTCCTTAATCGCAGGTAAAGCTTCACTTTCAAGCTCGATAATAATATCATCTAGCTGACTGTACACAGACGTGATGACATCCGGATCAACCGTAATACCAACTGATGCTCCACGAGCAGGTAAATGCGCCATCTATTGACCCTCCTTGTATGGGAATTCGAGCTCATCGAATAACACCTTCATCAAATAATATTGACTTGCATAATAATACGTTTTGGTCACCGTATCGACCATGACTAACTGATCTTGTTTCGTAAAAATAAGCCATTGCTGATAATAAGCTAGATTCGTGATCACACGTGGCACTTCATTCAGATGGAAGACTTCTAAGTTCATCATTTCTTCGTTAGGTTCATATTGTTCAAGCTCGATCCGTTCTTTTTCTGGTACTTTTTCTTTAAGAAATGTTCGCTCCTTCTCATCAGGGACTCTTGAAATAACCGGAAGCTTCTCAGCTAGCATTTTTAATACAAATGGTTTGGCCATGACCATTAGTTTATAAGCCTTTTGCTCTTCTACCTCAAGGAGTAGGATCATATCATCCTTTTGCTCTCCTTGAAACGCAAACATCGCATTATGAACGCGGACAAACTTTTTACTATTGTAATAGGTTTGTAGAGTTCGAATGATGACAGCTCCGTTTTTCGTTAACTTTCCTTCCTCTGATAGAATGCCTTTTTCCTTTAAAGCGGCATATGCTTCTTTAAAAGGACCCTCTCCTTTTAATTGATACATCTTCTTATCTGGTAAGCCAAAAAGGGCATGACCGCCAAAGGCTGACGCTAATAAATAGAGCTCAGGAACACGAAATGTATCCGTATCTGTTTCGGTACTCATCATAACCGCTTCACTTTCCTAACAGAAGCATGATGACGGAAATCACTTTTATAGCGATCAATATTTTCCAACGCACGTGTTTGTAACGGAGCCGCTTCTTTTAATTCCGCATGGTATTGTTTAATAATGTCTAAATAGCTCAGAAAGCTATCACGTGCACTCCCTCTCCAATTCGCAGATTGAACAAAGGAATGGAGCGTTTCGCATTTCGAATAAGCTCGATCAATCGATCGTTCTAGCTTTCTCGCCTCTGCTTGTGCTGTTTGTAATCGGCGATCATGAATGATTGTATCCTTTGACATCGGTTCTCCCTCCTATTGGCCATGATTAAGGTTATTTATTCGCTTCTTGTTCCTCGCGAATGGCTTGGTTTCGATAGTATAAATACTGCTCATATGCTTGATTAATCGCGCGCACAAGCTCTGTTCGTTTCTCTTTTTCTTCATTTAAATACTGATTAAACTCATCATTTAAACGACGGCGAGCAGGAGTGAAATCATTTGATGGAATCACATTTTCAGATAAAAAAGGAACAGCGTTACGATAGCTTGAATAGGCAGAATCTGCATCTCTCACTAAGCGGTCATGGTCATCCTTCGCATCCTGTAATCGTTCATAAAGCTTCCAATAGTCATCTCTTTTTTTCTCCGTATCTGATCTAAACCAATTAAACAATCTCCATCACCCCTTTTAATACACCTCTTACCATTTCATTTTTGTCCCAATAAATAGACAGTTTTCCACAAGAATAGATTACCTTATAGACCTTTTTTTAACAAATAGCATATGAACAGATTTATGCAAGTGTTTATAACTGAAACAGAACTTTTGGCACTGCATTCATCCTTCTAGTAAGAAAAATAAACCTATAGTCTCATGTCTCATTATCCGATTCTTCCTATTTTTCTCTATATACCTACTCTATAAATACTTAGAAGGACAATTTAACTATTTTTTTGATACTTTCACATAAACTTTAACAATAGGTATTAACGTATTATTTTCTTCGAAGTATCAGTCCATTCATCATGCTAGTTTTCATTTTTAATTTTTATCAAATCATACACAACAAAACCCACCCCTGTTTTTAGAAACAAGTGAGTGGGTTATTTCGGTATTTAGGGTACTAGTAAATTGTGTATAAAAGTTGCCAAAAGAATTGACTACCTTACCTCGATCCCTTAATATAAGGCTTCCCGATTGCCTTCGGTGCATCAGCGCGACCAACAAAGCCTGCTAATGCAAAAATCGTTAGGACATAAGGAGCAATATGAAGAAACACGGTTGGAACGTTGGCAAACAAGGGGATTTGCTGCCCAGTAATGCTCAGTGCTTGTGCAAGCCCGAAGAACAGAGCCGCCCCTAGCACGCCAAGTGGATGCCACTTCCCGAATATCAAAACGGCTAATGACATAAACCCTTGTCCGACAATCGTATTTGCTGAGAAATTCCCTGATATCGTCACAGCATACACACCTCCGCCTAATCCACCTAATGCCCCGCTTAACATCACTCCAATATAACGCATGCGATTAACTTGAATCCCCATCGTATCCGCTGCCATCGGGTGTTCACCTACAGATCGGAGTCGTAAGCCAAAAGGGGTATGATAAACGACATAGAGGACGACAAATACGAGTGCAATGGCAATAATCGATGTCATATACGCTCTCGAAAAGAATAATGGACCAATGACCGGAATATCGCTTAACCATGGAATATCGAAACGGTATAAGCGATTTTGTATAAAATCAGTTTGCCCCTTTTGATAGAAGAGACGAACGAGAAAGACGCTTAAGCCAATCGCTAAGAAATTCAACGCGACACCACTCACAACTTGGTCAGCCCGAAATTGAATCGAGGCCACCGCATGAAATAAGGAGAATATGGCACCAAATAAAACAGCAACGAGTAAGGCTAGCCACGTTGAAAGTGCGCCGATCCCTATTCGCTCTAACGTTAATGTCATAACAATTGCCGTGAAGGCTCCCATGACCATTAACCCTTCAAGTCCAATATTTACAACACCTGAACGTTCACTAAAAAGCCCGCCAAGTGCTGTTAGCATCAACGGAGCTGCCGCATAAATTGCCGCCGGAATGATTAATGCTAATATTTGCATAACATCCACTTTAAATCTCCTCCTTTTTCACACGGTTAATGATCCAATGAATGAGATAGCTTGAAGCGACAAAGAAAATGATGAGCGCAATAATAATATCTATCAGCTCTGCAGGGATACCTGCTTGTGACTGCATCGTGAGTGCCCCGATTTGCAAGCCTCCAAACAAAAAGGCTGATAAAAATACACCAATAGCGGTATTTGCCCCTAATAAGGCGACCGCAATTCCATCAAAGCCCACACCTGTAAAGCCAGACATAATATTCATATAGCCATATGTCCCTAGTCCTTCCATTGACCCAGCCACGCCTGCAAAGCTACCAGCAATCACCATCGAAAGCGTGATATTCCGTTGAACATTCATACCAGCGTAACGTGATGCATGCTGATTGAAACCCACCGCTCTAAGCTCAAAGCCTTTTGTCGTTCTCCATAAAATAAACCACATAAGCACACATGTTAAGACAGCAACAATAATGCCATAATGCAAGCGAGAATAGTCCGTTAGCTCTTTTAAAAAGATCGAAGCTAAAGATGCACTAGAGGCAATCGTATCCGTTCTCTCTCCAGGGACAATTAAATAAGCGCGGATTAAGTAATTGGCAGTATAGAGAGCAATATAATTCATCATGATCGTCACAATCACTTCATGAACGTGATAGCGTGCCTTTAAAAATCCAGGTATAAACCCCCATGCTGCACCCGCCAAAGCTCCTGCCACTATCGCTATTGGCAAATGGACAACCGCTGGTAAATCAAACACTAGCCCGACATATACGGATGCAAGCCAACCAACGATGAGCTGGCCCTCCACTCCAATATTAAATAAACCTGTTCGAAAGGCGAAAGCGACCGATAATCCAGCTAATATAAGTGGTGTCATCGAACGAATCGTCTCACCGATATAATAGGCATCACTAAAGATCCCCCGCAATAATGCTTGATAGCCGACAAGTGGATTATAGCCACTAATAACCATCACAATGGCTCCGATAACAATACCTAACAGAACGGCAATAACCGGCACCGATAACGACAGTAAACGGGAAGAGGTTAACCACTTATTCATGACTTCGCTCCACCTCTTTCTTTTTTTTGACCTCCTGCCATTAAGAAACCAAGCTCCTGCTCATTCGTTATCTCAGCATCAACTATATCGACAATCTTTCCTTCATATATAACCGCAATTCGATCACTAACATGTAATATTTCATCAAGCTCTAATGACATGAGAAGAACGGCTTTTCCTTTATCTCGCTCCACAATTAACCTGCGATGAATCGCTTCAATCGCCCCAACATCTAAACCGCGAGTTGGCTGTGCCGCGATGAGTAAATCAGGTGAACGATCCACTTCACGGGCAATAATGGCCTTTTGTTGATTCCCACCAGACAAAGCACGAGCTTGTGTATATTCACTTGGCGTTCTAACATCATAATCTTCTATTAGCAGCTTCGCCTTCTTGTAAATGGCTGAATAGTTTAACACGCCTTGCTTCGAGTACGGCTTTCGGTAATACGTTTGTAGAACGATATTTTCTCCAATTGAAAAATCAAGGACAAGTCCGTGCTTATGTCGATCCTCCGGAATATGTCCAACTCCTGATTCCGTTACTTTTCGAACCGGCACATTCGTAATATCGTGCCCATTTAAAGTAATACGCCCTGCTTCAACTTTTCGTAATCCCGTAATGGCTTCAATTAACTCGCTTTGACCGTTTCCATCTACTCCGGCAAGTCCAATAATTTCACCAGCTTTTAACTCCAATGAAAGATTGCTTACAATTTCTAAAGCTCTTGCATCCTTCACAGTTACATTTGAAAGAGATAATACCGTCTCCTTCGGTGTAGCTCGTGTCTTTTCCACAAAAAAGTTCACATCTCGTCCGACCATCATTGCCGCTAACTGATCCGGGTTTGTTTCCTTCACATCGACCGTGCCAATTCCTTTCCCTCTACGTATGACTGTACATCGATCACAGATGGTCATAATCTCCTTGAGCTTATGCGTAATGAGAATAATCGACTTCCCTTCCTGAACGAGCACCTTCATAATCGACATCAATTCCTGAATTTCTTGTGGCGTTAACACAGCAGTCGGTTCATCTAAAATTAAAATATTCGTTCCGCGGTATAACGTCTTCAATATCTCAACACGTTGCTGCATGCCGACTGAAATTGATTCAACCTTGGCATATGGATCAACACGGAGGCCATAACGATTGGAAAGCTCTTGAACATCTTTCGCTGCTTTTTCTAAATGAATACGGCCTGCTTTTTTCGGCTCATGACCGAGTACGATGTTCTCAGTTACCGTAAACGACTCAATCAGCATAAAGTGTTGATGAACCATCCCAATGCCTAATTGATCTGCCACATTCGGATCTGTAATATGTACACGTTCACCTCTTACTCGAATCTCGCCTTTTTCTGGTTGATACAAGCCAAATAAGACGTTCATTAACGTCGATTTACCAGCTCCATTTTCTCCTAACAACGCATGAATCTCACCTTTTTGTACTTGAAGCGTAATATGATCGTTTGCCACAATCCCAGGAAACTCCTTACGAATCCCATTCATTTCAATTACATACTCACCCACATAGCAGCCCCCCTAAAGAAAGAAACTCGACTTTCCTCTAATAAAGCCGTCCGTCTACATTTCCAGAACGGACGACTCCAACAATGAACATTTAATTAAAGTGAATCTACATATTCCTCATATTCGTCATCGGTTTCAGGTACATCGATGTCGCCTTCTAATATGTCTTCAATATAATCTTCAATCTCGTCTAAAGCTTCCCCAGACATATTGTCTGTTGTTGGCGCTATTCCAACAGCCTCATCATCTAACCCATATTCGAGAATTTCGCCGCCAGGAAACTCTCCATTCATTGTCTGTTCAGAAACAAGATAGACGGCACGGTCCACCCGCTTCACCATTGACGTAAGCGTAACGGATTGATCACCTTCATAAATACCTTCCTCATGTTGATCACGATCGACTCCAATGACCCACACGTCTTCACCGTTCCGTACACGGTTGATCGCTTCATTAAATACTCCATAGCCCGTCGCTCCAGCTGCATGATAAATAATGTCAGCTCCTTGGCTATACATCGTATTGGCAATTTGGGCACCAATCGTATCATCATTAAAGCTTTCGGCATATTGAACTGTAATTTCTGCGTCTGGATTAACAGCTTTCACTCCTGCTTTGAATCCGTTTTCAAACTTTTTAATTAACCCGCTTTCAACACCACCAACAAATCCAACACGGTCTGTTTCCGTTTGCAATCCGGCGGCTACCCCAACTAGAAAGGAGCCTTCATGCTCTTTGAACATCACATTTGCAACATTATCAATAGGATCATCATTATCATCTGTTACAACCGAATCGACGATCGCTAATTGAGCATCTTCATTTTGTTCAGCTACGGCTTTAATCGCATCATTCATGAGGAAACCAACCCCCCATGCTAAATCAACATTTTCTCTTACTAAATTACGTATATTCGGCTCAAAATCAGCAATATCACTAGACTGTACATAACGGTATCCTGTCCCTTGTTCCAAGCCAAACTCTTCACCGAATTCCGTTAACCCTTCCCAAGCGGACTGATTAAACGACTTATCGTCAATACCACCAACATCTGTAACCATTCCAACAGTGAAGTCTGTGTCTTCCGCATCACCTTGTTGTTCATCAACTGGCTCATCTCCAGGTGTATCTTCAATCGGCTGTTCATCCCCTCCCGTACCACATCCTGTTACGATCATCAAGCATACAGCTAGAACGCCAACAATATCTAACCCTCTCTTCATTTCATTAACCCCCTATAGTTCTTTAACCATTCTCTTTGTTAGAATGTCGCAAATTGGGGGGGATTATACATTCAGAAAAGCGCAATAGCGTCTTTCTTACAACGTTTTTAAGTTTTTATGAAAGTGGGGTTCTTTCATGAAATTGTGTGCCACCCGCGAATGCGAACCCTTCTAGATCTTCCTCACTCCCCTTCCCTAACTTCTGGGACAATTTAATTTCTGATTTATCAAATAGGGAACCTTCATTCCTCTAAATCGGAAAAAAACAGCTTTCTGAGAAGAAAGTGAAACTCTCATTCCGCTAATTAAGCATAATAATTCCAAAAAGAGCAATAAAATCTGAAATAGCGGAATGAGGAACCGTAACGACATGAAAAAGGGAAATAGATGAGAAATAGAAGAATGAGGAACCGCATACAGCAATGACCTCTGCCCCCGTTTCCATCCAATCGAAAGACTAGAATCGGGGAACCACTTATAAATTCTGATTATGTAAAAAAGAGCGTCCAAAAGGTTTCACCTTTTTGGACACTCTTAAAACAATCCATTTAAAATATATGAATGACTGGTTCTTCATTCGGATTCACAATGACGACACTTTCGACGTTACCTGAAATGGATGTAACTTCAAGTGTTATTTTGTAGCCTTCATCAAAGCGTTCTTGAATTTGATTAGCGGCAAATTGCGTCATCGCAACAATTTCTGCTGTTCCTTGATAACGGATAGGAACTTCAATCGTTAGCTCTTGAATCTGGTTATCTAAATAACGCCCTGTCCCAACTACACCGACATACGTATCAAAAAATCCTTGGATATCATCACTGAAACGTTGAAATTGATCTGCTTCATTACGAACATTATTATTGGCGTCACGTGATGGGAATAAATAATACGTTTCATCAATTCGTTGCCAACGATCAATACCGCTATTTGGGTCTGCTTTCGCCGTTGCGATAAATCGCCCAGGGATAGCTGAGTCACGAGGCTCCTCTTGAAATAGCGCAAACACAATCGGTATATCGGTAAAAGCTCCCTCTTCAAAATTCTCCGAACGGATACGCTCTAACACACGATCGGCTAACTCTTGTCCTTCATTTTCGATCACATCATCTGGAATGTCCGTTTCATAGAAATAAAACAGTCCTTCCTCATCTTCCACTCGAAAATTGTAGACACTATTGAGTGATAAACCAATGACAATTCCACCTAAATTAAATTGCCCATTTGAATTTTCTACTAAATAATTGTGCTCTAATATATGTGATAACACACGAGGCTGATTTTCCTCCTGCGCTTTTAAATCATCTTCATCTCCAAGTGGTGGATTCAAACCAGTAGGATTATCATCTTCATCGTACCTCATCAACCAAGCATTAAGTTGGTTTCGGCGAATAAACTGACCTTCTCGAAAGAAATACTCCTCTGGTTCAAAGTATTCTTGTGCAATTCGTTGTAAACCTATTTCTAACTTGTCTAAATCCAATCGGTTATACACAACTGAATTCCCAAATCCACGTGATTCCCCGTGAAGATAAGCACCATCATATAAGACACTACGATAATAGTTATCCGGCGTTACTAGCTGTGGTACAACCTCTACCATTTGTTCATCCGGATCTGTAACCTCTTCTCTCTCCACTTCTTCATCTTCAGGAAATAATGAAAGACATCCTGACAAAATGATAGCTTGTAGGGCAATCATCAAAAGACCTAACGACTTCTTCATCACCGTTTCCCCCCTCTCCCCTACTCTTTATTATAGATGCTTAAGCATCTGTTCTTCATCCCAAATCTCGATCTGTAATTGTTCTGCCTTTTTCTTTTTCGAGCCTGCCGCTTCACCTGCTATGACAAGATCAGTCTTCTTACTCACGCTTCCTGTAATCTTGCCACCGAGTGCTTCGATTTTTTCCTTCGCTTCATCTCGTGTTAGCTGCTCAAGCTTTCCTGTTAATACAATTGTCTTGCCAGCAAACGGACTATCACTCTGTTCACTATCAACACTTTGTCGTTTAGGCCCTTTATATACAAGATTGACTCCTAATTTTCTTAATTCTTGAAGTAGCTCTAACACTTCTGGCTTTTGGAAATAACGACGAATGGAAGCAGCCATTTTCTCACCAATTTCATTAACCGCCTCTAGCTCTTCTTCGGTAGCTTGAACAAGCTGATCAATCGTTTCAAATTCGATTGCTAATGTCTTAGCCGCCTTTGCCCCAACAAAACGAATACCGAGCCCGAATAACAACCGTTCTAATGAATTTTCTTTTGTTTTTTCGATCGCTTGTAGTAAATTATCAACAGATTTCTCGCCCATTCGCTCAAGCTTCAGCAATGTATCGCGCTCAAGCTTATATAGGTCGGCAACATCACGAACTAACTCATGATCAAATAATTGCACAATAATACGTTCACCAAGACCATCAATATTCATTGCATTTCTAGAAACAAAATGAATAAGCCCTTCCTTGATTTGTGCAGGGCATTGTGGGTTAATGCATCGAAGAGCGACCTCTCCTTCTAATCGAACAAGCTCACTTCCACAATCAGGACAATGAGTTGGCATCGAAAAGTCCTTTTCCGTTCCATCGCGACGCTCTGCTAAGACGTTCACGACTTCAGGAATAATATCTCCGGCCTTTTTAATAACAACAAAATCACCTAGCTTTAAATCCTTCTCACGGATCAAGTCCTCATTATGTAAGGAAGCTCGCTTCACCGTTGTCCCCGCAACCGTTACCGGGGATAATAGAGCTGTCGGTGTCACCACACCTGTCCGACCAACGCTCAGCTCGATATCCTCCAACCTTGTTACGACCTCCTCTGCTGGAAACTTAAATGCCGTTGCCCAACGAGGACTTTTCGCTGTAAAGCCTAGCTTTTCCTGTAAGGCTAATTGATCGACTTTAATGACAATACCATCAATTTCATAAGGAAGATCTGCACGCTTTTCAACCCATTCCTCTGTATAGCGGATGACCTCTTCAATCGTTTCACATCGTTTACTCTCACGATTGACACGGAAACCAAGCTCCTGTAAGTAATCAAGACCTTCACTGTGAGTTTGAATCTCCTTTCCTTCAATCGAACCAATGGCATAAGTAAACATCGACAAATTCCGTTTAGCTGCAAGCTTCGGATCTAGCTGTCGTAATGAACCTGCTGCTGCATTACGAGGATTAGCAAACTTCTCGTCTCCCAATTTTTCCTTCGCTTCATTAAGCTTCTCGAATGAGGGCTTAGGCATGTAGGCTTCACCACGTACTTCAATCGTTACAGCTTCCTTTAGCTTAAGTGGAATCGCAGCGATGGTTTTTAAGTTTTCAGTAATGTCCTCACCTATCGTTCCATCGCCTCTAGTTGCCCCACGAACGAAGCGACCTTGGTCATACTGAAGAGAAATGGCTAGTCCATCAATTTTCAATTCACATGTATAACTAACAGAATCCCCGACCAATTGACGTACTCTACGATCAAAATCAGATAAGTCATCAGCTGAGAACGCATTTCCTAAGCTCAACATCGGAATGCGATGCTCAACTTTTTCAAAATGGGGTAGAGGCTCACCTCCGACACGTACAGTCGGTGAATCCTCCGTACGTAAGTCTGGAAATTCAGTCTCTATTTTTAATAGTTCGTGAAATAATTGATCATATTCAGCGTCAGAAACGAGTGGTTGATCCAACACATAATAATGGTATCCATACTCCTCCACTATTGCTCGTAGCTCTTCCACACGTTTTTTGGCATCCTGTCGCTCCATTCTCCTCGTCCTCTCTATATTTTCGTAATGGGTGCAAACTTAGCAAATAATCGCTTTACACCAGTCGGATTCGGAAACGCAATGTCCAGCTCAAGCGCGTCATCGGTCCCTTTTATACTAACAACGGTACCAACGCCCCACTTTTTATGCTCAGCTTTGTCACCGACACTCCATGAGAATTGGTCTCCACCCGTTGTCGATACGGTTGCTCTTGCCTGTGCTACAGGAGGGCGATTTGTTGGCTTAGGTGTATGTAACCAAGCCGGCTCCTCCTTCACTTCATGCAATGGTTCTATGCAAAGATCTGGGATTTCGGCGATAAATCGCGATGGAGGATTGGTGTTCGTTCGACCATATAATGTCCTCATTCGGGCATTTGTCATATAGAGCTGTTGCTCTGCTCGTGTAATACCTACGTAAGCAAGGCGACGCTCTTCTTCCATTTCATCCTGTTCAAATAGAGAGCGACTATGAGGGAATACCCCTTCCTCCATCCCAATAAGGAAGACTAGCGGAAACTCTAACCCTTTCGCTGAATGAAGCGTCATTAATGTAACTGCCTCTTTTGGTTTTCCTTCGTCTTCTTCATCTAACTGATCAATATCAGCCACTAATGCGAGATCAGTTAAGAAGTTAATGAGCGCTTTATCCTCATTTCGCTTTTCAAATTCATTCGTCACCGTTAGAAACTCGTCAATATTTTCTAACCGACTTTGCGCTTCAATCGTTTGCTCATTCTTCAACATATCACGATACCCTGTACGCTCAAGCAGTTCTTCAACAAGCTCTGTAACGGATAAATATTCTTGCATTTGTACCCAATGACTCACTTGCTCTGAAAAATCCTTTAATTTGTTTGCTGTACGAGCTGGTAATCCCATTTGTTCGACTTCTTGCAGGGCAGCAAACAGTGTTAAGCCTTGGTTGACAGCGTAATCCGCAACTTTATCAACAGTCGTTGCCCCAATCCCACGCTTCGGCACATTAATAACGCGCTGTAAGCTAATATCATCATCAGGGTTAGCAATTAGCCTTAAATAAGCAAGGACATCTTTAATTTCTTTACGATCATAGAATTTAGTGCCGCCGACCATCGTATAATCGATATTTGATTTCACAAAGAATTCCTCAATAACACGAGATTGGGCATTTGTTCGATACAAAATCGCAATATCAGATTCCTTAAAGCCTTTCTCACGTACCGCTTCCCGAATCATCTCGACAACAAACTGAGCCTCTGACTGTTCAGAATCAGCCGCAAAATAGCCAATTTTATTGCCTGCTTCATTATCTGTCCATAGCTTCTTCGGTTTACGGTTACGATTATTTTCAATCACATAATTGGCCGCTTGAAGAATTATTTTACTCGAACGATAATTTTGTTCAAGTAAAATAACGGTTGCGTCAGGGTAATCCTCCTCAAACGATAAAATATTGGCAATATCAGCACCACGCCAGCGATAAATCGACTGATCGGAATCCCCGACGACACAAATATTTTTATAACGATCAGCCAATAGATTCACTAATACATATTGTGCACGATTTGTATCTTGATACTCATCCACATGAATATACTGAAATTTACGTTGGTAAAATTCAAGAACCTCTGGAACAATATGAAATAGCTCAATCGTTTTCATAATAAGATCATCGAAATCAAGCGCATGATTCTTTTGTAATTGCTTTTGATAGTCAATGTAAACATCAGCAGCGGTTTGCTCGAAAGGTCCTTGAGCAACTGCCGCATACTGATCGGGCTTTTTCAGTTCATTCTTGGCACTACTAATCATCCCAAGTATGCTTCTTGCATCAAATTTCTTCGGATCAATGTTTTGCTTCTTTAATATTTGTTTAATGACGGATAACTGATCTGTCGAATCTAAAATAGTAAAGTTACGATTATAGCCGATTCGATCAATATCACGCCGCAAAATACGTACACACATCGAGTGAAAGGTCGACATCCAAATATCTTCAGCAATCGGCCCTACTAATCCTGCAACACGTTCCTTCATTTCTCGTGCTGCTTTGTTCGTAAATGTAATCGCCAGCACACTCCATGGAGCTACTGCCTTCTCACGTATCAAATACGCAATCCGATGCGTTAACACACGTGTTTTCCCACTACCCGCCCCAGCCATTAATAATAACGGGCCCTCCGTATGGGTCACACCCTGCCTTTGTTCCGGGTTTAAACCAGCGAGCATTTTTTCAATGATATTTGTTTGCATATTCCCACCACCAAACGAATGTTCTTATCATTTATCTTAACTCTTTATTCATCCTCAATCAATCATTGTTTCACAGCTTGAACGGTTTTCAGTGCCGCATCTAAATCGTCATAAATGAAATTACCGACAACAATCACATCTGCAGCTTGAGACATTTCCTTAGCTTGTTCAAGCGAACGAATGCCACCACCATAAAAAAGCTTTGTTTCGTTTAACACACTCGCAACTTCCTTCACAAGCGTAGCATCGCCATACCTTCCACTATATTCAACATAAAAAATCGGCATTCTGTAGAGGCTTTCCGCCATTCTCGCATAAGCAACGACATCTTCTGTTGACAGTTGCGCATTCGCTTCTGTTAACCTGCCAACCTTAGACTCTTCATTTAACACACAATACCCTTCAACGACAATTTCATCCCAATTCATAATCGCTCCGTATTCCTTAACAGCTGCATGATGATATCCTGTAATCCATTTAACATGAGGACTATTCAATACCGACGGAATAAAAAAATAATCAAAGCCTGGCGTAATCGCTTCAAGATCAGATACTTCTAACGCACAGGACACGGGGTAACGCCTTACACGTGCTAATAAGTGTAACGTATTATCTAACGTTACACCATCACTCCCACCAATAATAATGCCATCTGTACCTGATTCACATACTTTTTCTAACGCTTCATCTGTTATTTCCTTATTCGGATCAAGCTTAAAAACATGGCGCCACTCCTGATACTCAAGCAAAACATTCAACTCCGTTTCTACTGCATCTAAGCCTTCATTATATCAAATAAGCAAAACGTTGTCGTCTATTATGAAGAAAACGCAAGTAGCATATTTTTGCAAATGTACGGCAAAAAAAAAAGCCAACAAGGCTTTTATTGCAACCTTATTGGCACCCTTATGATCATTCTTATAATTCATCAAATCCATTATCACTTGAAACTTTTGCATATTGTCGTGATTTTTGTTCAAAGAAATCACTTTTTGCCATGTTCACATCTTCATATGCTTTAATCCAACGCATCGTATTCGTGCGATGCTCAGGGTAAATATAATCATAACCAAGCTGCTTCACACGTTTATTTGCGATAAATTTTAAATAGGATTCCATTTCTTCAGGGTTGATCCCTTCTAGCCGGTCACCAATAATGTAACGGAACCAATTGATCTCAAGCTCTGTTGCCTTTTTGAATGCATCTTCAACAAACTGCTTCATTTCCTCATTATCAAGCTCAGGATTTTCCTTCAGCAGCTCTTTGAAAATATTAGCAAATAGGTGAACATGAAGCTGCTCATCTCGATTAATATAATTAATCATCGTTGATGTCGAAACCATTTTCTGGTGACGCGCTAAATTGTAGAAGAAGGCAAAGCCTGAATAGAAATTCAATCCTTCTAAAATTACATCATAGACAATGGATTTCGCTAATGACTCCGGCGTTGGATTACCGACAAACTCCTCATAACCATCTACGATAAATTCATTTCTTTCTCTTAGGACTTCATCCTTCTTCCAATATTCATAGATCTCATCCTGCACAGACTTTGGCACAAGACTTGATAGCACATACGAATAGCTTTGGTTATGGACAACCTCTTGGAATGATAGCACACTCATTAATGCAGCCATACTTGAGTCTGTCAAATAATCAGCTACACGTAACGTATAATCCGTTTGAATACTATCTAAAAAGGCCAGAAGTCCAATAATTTTCTTAAACGCCTCTTGTTCGTCATTGGATAAATTAGGAAACTGCTTCGCGTCATGGGTCATATTAATCTCAAAAGGTGTCCAAAAGTTTGCGAGCATATTTTTATATAATGGGTAAGCCCAAGAAAAGCGTACATCATCCCAGTTTAGAACATTAGAGCTTTCTCCATTAATAATTCCTGTTGATGCATTCGGTGCATAAATATCATATAGCTTTCGTTGCTTCATTGTATCTACCATAACCGCTCTCTCCCCTCTTTAGCTTGAACAACTCTCACAATCTTCAACTGTCGAAGATGTAGATCGAACATAATAAGTCGTCTTCAGCCCTTCCTGCCATGCGAGCATGTGCAATTCAAGTAGGTCTTTCGCGCGAACATTATTCGGAACATAAATATTAAAAGAAATCCCTTGGTCGATATGACGTTGTCTTCTTCCGTTTTGACGAATACTCCATTTTTGATCGATTAGGTGAGCTGCTTTATAGAGCCATGTCGTCTCTGAATTTAACTCAGGTGCTACGACTGGAATACGATAATTCTTCTTCTCCTCCATGTAGAGCTTCGAGAAAATCGGATCAATTGAAGCAGTTGAACCCGCAATAAGAGCCGTCGTTGCATTCGGAGCTACCGCCAATAGGTAACCATTACGGATACCATGCTCTTTTACATCAGCTTGGAGCTCCTGCCATTGTGGAGTATTGTAATCGCGCTTATTGAAATAAGCACCTGTTTCCCATTCAGAGCCTTTGAATTTCGGATAAGCTCCTTTTTCCTTCGCTATTGAAAGGCTTGCCTTTATCGCAGCATAATTGATCTTCTCATAGACACGCTCAACCTCTTGTACTGCTTCCTCTGATTCCCACTTAATACCATTACGTGCTAAATGATGATGCCAGCCATACGTCCCGCCACCAATCGCACGATACGTTTGGTTTGTTAGTTCAGCTTGCTTCACATCAAGCTTATTAATATCAATAACATTATCTAGCATCCGAATTTGGATTGCAATAACACGATCTAAGACGTCATCCTTCAATACATTCGCAATTGATAATGAGCTTAAGTTACAAACAACATAGTCCCCAGGCTTTTTCGTAATACGAATTGTTCCATCCTCAAGCGCTTCTTCTGTGATAACTGTTGAACTCATATTTTGCATAATTTCTGTACATAAATTAGAGCCGTATATCATACCATTATGAGAGTTCGGATTTAAGCGATTCGCTGTATCACGATAGAACATGTACGGTGTTCCTGTTTCAAGCTGCGAAATCATAACTCGTTTCATGATTTCGATGGCTGGAACCTCCTCCTTCGATAGTAACGGATGATTGACACATTGCTCATATCGTTCACGGAAGGACCCGGCACCCTTTTCTTCATCATAATGATCTTCTAACGAGAAGCCCATCACTTCTCTCACTTCATGAGGATCAAACAGATACCAGTTATCACGATTGTCTACCGCCTCCATGAATACATCAGGTACGGAGACTGCCGTAAATAAATCATGTGTTCGTTGGCGCTCATCTCCATTGTTTAGCTTCGCGTCTAAGAATGAAAAGATATCCTTATGCCAAACATCTAAATAAACGGCAATCGCTCCTTGACGTTGACCGAGCTGATCCACACTAACAGCAACGTTATTTAATTGCTTCATCCATGGAATGACACCTGATGAAACCCCTTTGAAGCCACGAATGCTTGAGCCCTTAGCACGAATCTTGCCAAGATATACACCAAGCCCTCCACCGTTTTTACTAACTGTTGCTGCATCGGTACAGCTGTCAAAGATCGAACGCAAGTCATCCTCAACCGTATCAATGAAACAACTCGAAAGCTGACCACCTTTTTTCCCTGCATTCGCAAGGGTCGGTGTTGCAACTGTCATGTATAGATGAGATAGTGCCCAATAACTTTCCTTAACGAGTTCGACACGCTTTTTTACTGGCTCATTGACCATGAGCATCATCGAAATGACCATCCATCTCTCTTGCGGAAGCTCTAATAACGTTCCATCAAAGTCACGAGCTAAATAACGGTCTGCTAAAGTCTTTATGCCAACATACGTAAAGCGCTCGTCTTCTTTCCCTTGAAACGCAGCTTCTAGCTCATGAAGCTCGTCTGTTGTATATGCATTTAATCGTTCATCATAAATCCCTTTTTCAACTAGTTCCTCTATTAATGCTGAAAACTGTGAATACTCATCATCAATTTGGCGTCTTGTTTGTACTTGCTCATATAAACCATTTAAATAACATCTAGCTGCAACATATGTCCAGTCAGGCTGATCCATATCTAGTTCAGTTAGCGCGCTTAATGCACGATTATCCCACGTATCGGTTTCCTTCCACTTGTTAATCCACTGCTCAACATTCAATTGAGGAAATCCAGCTACTAAAGCTTCCTGAAATGATTTCTTTTCAAGAGTTTGATTCATTTCGATACACTCTCCCTTAAACGACACAATTATTTAAATGAGAAAACAACTATTGAAGGTACAAAAAGCGCCCTTCTCACATGTGGGAAGGGCGCGAAACGGCATATGTATTCACCATACATTATGTAGAATAGGCCGTCTCACTTCTTACACCCCGAAGATAGCTGACTTTGGAATACGGCAGGTCTCCTGACTCGTGCTTCGTTCTACTCTGAACCTTCCCATGTAAACTAGCTCATTCTAGCAGCTTACACAGTGGATTTTTCATTTCGTCCACACTTACAGTTGCGGGGGCAGCTCTGGACTTTAACCAGATTCCCTATTAAGTAGTAAATACACCGTCATTCCACAAAAATCAATATATAGTTGCTTAATTCACTTTTTATTACGATATATAGTATATGGTACAGAATACCACTATTATTTGCAAGCATATTTTTTTGAACGTTTTCGTCAAATTTGCCCAACATGAGCCAGTACGCCTGTTTCGTTCTAAAAAAAATTTACACGTCGTTCACTCCAACGTCAATATGAGAAAAGGAACGAACATCGAATAAACCTAAATCCGTTAATTTCAATTCCGGGATAACAGGTAACGCCAAAAAAGATAAAGTTAAAAATGGGTTCCATTTTTCATCAAACCCAATTTTCACTAAAGCCTCTTCTAATGCGCTCAATGATCGGTAAACGGTCGAATAAGATTCAAGTGACATTAATCCTGCCAGAGGTAACGATACATCGGCCAACACTTCCCCTTCTGACACAACAGCAATACCACCTTTTAAATCAGCAACATGTGAGATCGCCCTATATATACTATCGTCATCTGTTCCGCATACAACAATATTGTGTGAATCATGAGCGATTGATGCGGCAATTGCACCATTTTTGATCGGAAAGCCTTTTACAATACCAACTCCTATATGCCCTAATCGATGGTGCCTTTCTGCAACAACAAGCTTTAATTGGTTTTGTTTAACAGATGGAACAAATAGGCCATTTTCCACCGTGACTTCCTCAACCATTGCTTTTGTCACAATTGAACCAGGTGTAACAGTGATCACATTGGCCTTATTGGCTTCTTCAAGTTTTAACTGAAGCGATTCTTTCTTCAATTTCATATGAACACTTTCTAATAAATAGGCTGGAGGTGCTACATACTCTCGGATAGATTGAACAAGCTTCCCATTTTGTGCGACACATTCTCCTTTTACAAACACAGACTGTATCGTTAATTCTTGCAGGTCCTCAATGAATAAAAAGCTCGCTTCGTAGCCTGGTGCTATTGCTCCTTTTTCTGTTAGCTTGAAGCATTCTGCTGCATTGAGGCTGGCCATTTGGATCGCCTGAAGGGGCTCTACACCTAATCGAATGGCTTTACGAATAGAAGCGTCAATACTGCCTTCATCAATTAAATCATCTAAATGCTTGTCATCCGTTGCAAACACACATCTTCTCGCATTAGAGGGGGTTAATATCGGCAATAGTGCCTCAATATCTTTCGCAGCTGTTCCTTCTCTCATTAACACGTACATGCCACGCCGAATACGGTCCAATGCTTCTTCAGCTGTTACGGCTTCATGGTCATTCTCAATTCCAGCTACTCGATATGCATTAATCCCAACTGTATCTAAGCCCGCAGCATGACCATCAATCGGCTTATGACGTTTCTTCGCTGCACTGATCTTTGCAAGCATTTCCTTCTGAGCAGAGAAGACAGAGGGATAGTCCATCACCTCCGCCAATCCATACGCCTCCGTTTCTTGAAATAACGTCTCAACTTCTTCTGCGGTAAGACTCGAACCACTATTTTCAAAGGAGGTAGCAGGAACAGAAGAAGGGACCATCACCTTCACATCAAGTGGAAGCCCCTTTGCAGCGTCAATCATATAACGAACAGCTTCCATTCCACCAACGTTCGCAATTTCATGCGGATCGGCCATCACCGTTGTGACTCCTTTTGGAACAACAATGCGTGCGAATTCCTCAGGTGGAACCATAGCAGATTCGATATGTACATGTCCATCAATAAATGACGGCGAAATATACGCACCTTTTGCATCAATTACTTCATTCCCATCATATTCGCCGATACCAACAATAACGCCATCGGTAATCGCTACATCCGCCTCATATATCGTTAATGTAAAAACGTCAATTATCTTGCCATTCTTAATGACAGTATCTGCTTTCTCAGCCTTTGTTGCTGCTTTTAACCTTGCTTTTATTTTTACACACATTTCGTACACCTCTTTTTAACATCGCTCATATTCTTGAGGAATATCGTATCTTAAATAGCTGAGAAAAGAAAGTCTAAGAATACCTGTTCAGCAGTCTTTTATTAATTCCTCCGTGTTGAGTCGTTACAACGTGGGTGAGCTTTTCTAAAAAGGTTATTCTATCAGAAAGCATGTAACGCGCGCATTCGAAGCATTCCTTTTACAACAGAATGTCACTTTGCATATGTTACAAAAAACAAACGAGGGCACAGGAAAAGTTACAAACCGAACTTTTCCGTGCCCTTATCATCCACCTGTCGTTCTCTTCTCATCTACGCTTCTGCGTTTTCACCGAGTTCCCTTACACGGTCTAATGTCATCTTATATCCATCATTACCATAATTGAGGCAACGTTTCACTCGAGAAATCGTTGCTGTGCTCGCACCTGTTTCAGTTTCAATCTTATGGTATGTGTAGCCATTTTGTAGCATTCTCGCCACTTCTAACCGTTGCGCTAACGATTGAATTTCATTAATCGTGCATAAATCATCAAAGAATTCATAACATTCTTCCAGATCCTTCAATGACAGGATTGCTTTAAATAATTGGTCGAGCTCTTTCCCTCTTAGCTTGTCAATTTGCATTTTTTCACATCCTTCTGACATCCAAACATTAATAAATAATATGTTGATCGATCCCCATCGGAATGACATTCACCCACGTTTGTCCTGGTACGAGTGGAACAACATGACCATCTTTAACAGGTGTAATAATCCCATCTAGGTTTTCCCAATCAACTGATTGTACTTTCCCATGCTGAAACAAGAGAGCTTGTCCACCAGAGTTTAAATCAATCATTCGGCGTCCCTGTTCATCCACAACCTGATGAGACGTTTCGACTACAAATAAATTCTCAATCAACTGTGGCTCCCCTGTTTCATGATCTGCTGTTTGTAGTTCACCGTTTGCTCTTGTATAACCTGATAATTCCACGTTAAATTCGTAATTAATGCGATGACCGCTTGAATATTGAACAACAACACTCTCGGCGTTCTCACCCTCAACTTCATACTCATCATCTAGGCTATAAAACTCGAATGTAGGAACATCACCTGTACGCTCGTACCCTTCTTGTTCGATCCCTTGAAGAATCTGACGAGCTGTAATGTAAGAATTGTGAGGCGCTACACGATCTGATGACCGCTGAAATAACGTACCATCATACTTCATACCACTAATATAATCCAATTCTCTATTGACCGTTAGTCGCTGCTCAGCTTCGGGACTCCAGCCATGAGTAACAAAAATACTATTATAGCCTTTTAATAAATCAATATGGTAAGCTCTAGAGCTACGAATAGGACCAATTTTTTCGGGAAGTATACTATGGTACAACGCAACAAAACGAGTAATATTTCCCTCTGCTAATAATTCATAAACAACATCAGCGTCCACGAGCCCTGTTTGCGGACGAGCTCGTGGATCGTTATTGATCGTTACACCGATTATTCGATCTCCACTTTCTTCCTCTGCTTGTAGCCCAGTTAACGGATAAGTGAATAGCGGAGAAGGTTCTAGTTCTTCTTCAATAGGTTCTTCTACCGAATCTTCAGGTTCTTCATCCGGCAATTTAGTTTCTTCGGTATTCGAACATCCTGCTATCATGATCCCACTTACTAGTAGTACCGTTAGGATTTTCGTTCCTTTCATCTGTCGCACAACCTTTTTCCCTTTAACTTAGTAACGCTTTCCTCTACGTCTAGTTTAACGCATAATCGCAGGAAAGAGTATCGTTTTCTTCTTAACATCATAAATTCCTTGCTGCGTGACTCGAATATACGGCAAATGAGTCGATGAAAAGAAAAGCATACTATAAATTGGATCTTCATACTTATAGCCCCGCTCTCGCAGGAGAGAAACAAATTCCTCCTCCTCTGGAATTAAATCCTCCATTGCTTTCTTTGAGAGCATCCCAAATATTTCGAGCGGAATCCTTCCAATAACTTCACCGCTTTCAACAAGCGCTAATCCCCCGCCTTGTTCCTTCAATGCATTAAATGCGCGAACCATATCAGGCACACTCTTCCCAATAAGTATAATATCACCTGTAACCGTAAATGTACTAGCAAAGCCTTGAACATGTGTAGCAAAGCCTTTAATCATCGTCGTCAACTGCCACTTCCCATATCGGTCAATCATCACAAAGAAACTCTCATCATGACCATTTCTTATCGTAGGATGTGAACCTTCCACAGAGATACGATACGGCTTTAAAATAACGGAGTTAACCATTTCAATTCCCATAGGCATTGAAAAGTGAAGCTCATCCTCCTTTAAGTCCCAATCAATATGAAACGGCTTTGTCTCATATTGATCCCATGAAAATTGATCAAACGTCACACATCTCTTCTTGTCCTTTAACACCCATTGTCCTTTTGCGATGACCGAAATGGGGGTAGGGTGGAATTCATCTTGGATGATATTTAAGTGGGCAATACGTCCAGGAGCAATCATACCAAGCTTATGATCAAGCTGATAATAAACAGCTGGGTTATAACTAGCCATTAAGTATGCATCAATCGGAGTAACTCCACTTTCAATAGCTATCGCAATTAGTTTATCCATTACTCCATCTTTATAAAATGACGGTGGTGAACCATCCGTCGTTAATAAGCAGCGATCAAATCGATCAATACCGATAGCCTTCATTTCTTTTAAAATCCTTGCAAGGTCAGGTCGTATTGACGAATGGCGCAACGATGTGACATAGCCTAAATCTAAACGCCTTACAGCCTCTTCACCTGTCATCGCTTCATGATCAGCCGTAACACCTAATAAAGCCAACTGAGATAAGGTCTTATTTGAAGCTCCTGGTAAGTGTCCCTCAATTCGTTTTCGTAAATGAGTTGTCTCCTGCATCCAATGTAGTGTCGCATCGTCCCCTTCTAACACTTTCGGCCATGCCGTAAGCTCCCCTCCTTGAATGACTAGCGGATGATCCAGCCATTCCTTCATCTTCGAATTCGAGAAGGCATCATCATTTAAAAGCTCAGTCTGAGCATCATAACGTGCCCACCAAAACATTGATACAGGTAGCTCATCTAACTCTTCAATGAACGTAAGCGCTTTCTTTTTTTCGAGATGCAAAAATAACATCATATTGTCGTTAAGTAATGTTGTTGTTCCTGTCATCGCTGCATATTTCGCAAATGTATGGGGATTATACAACTGAAAAGGATGTGCATGATGCTCCATATAGCCAGGCACAATTTTCATATTTTGACAATCCACTATTTCTGTATCGTAAACCATATTTGGTAATTCGTTGCCGACATAGACAATTCGATCATCAGAAACCCAAATGTTACCTCGAACCCATTTTCGCCTTGCTACGTTAAGATAAGTAGCATTCTTGAGAACAAGTGAAGGAGGACGTTCGCCTCTCACTACTTCAAGCTGTTGACGCATTCGTTTCTTTGTCCATCGATATAATCGTTCTGGCATCGTCATCACTACTTTCATTTCTATAAGTCTTTAGCATTACTTTAACATAACTTTCTTAATCAAATAATAAAAGATGTTAAAAATGTTCACGAACTTTCTGTGAAGAATTTGTAAAGGAGCTAACCAACATGAAACCAAACATTTCTTTAATTAATTCACTATGTCGAATTACAGCGGGACTTACCATTCTCGCATGGTCAACAGCTAAATTGACAAAGAGACAGTCATCAGCAGCACCAATACTAATAGCGATGCTAGGCAGTATGAAAGTAGCTGAAGGGATTACACGTTTTTGTCCATTAGTGTACTTGGCAAATCAGAAGACTCACCATGTTGTTGAGGAAAAAAATAGTGATTCTCAACCAACTAGTGATCATTCTACAACACCTTACCAATAGTCATTTCAGTAAACATTTACCTTGTGGGAGGCAAGCACCTCTCATAAGGCATTTCTTGCTATAGTTATTATACTGTATGGATAGGCTTTTTCCTTCTTACATTTATTTTACATAAACAGAAACGTTTGTAACAAACCTGTAAGGAATAATAAAATGCGCTACTATACTCTAGTTGATGGAACCTCATTCCGTTATTTCCGAGGTTATGCTTATTTTGACTGACTTTTCTGAACCTCGTTCCGCTATTTAATCGTTTGAGCTTCACTTTCCTCTTTTTGTTACATATTAGCGGAATGAGGTTCCTCTTGGTAGGCATAAACAGCGTTTTTCACTCATTTAACGGAATGAGGTTCCATTTGGCACATCTTTAATATCGACTGTTTCCATACATAACTTTCATATAATAAGCAACGGCTTCATTCGTTGCTTAAAGGACATCATAAAAAGCAACAACTTATAGTAGTTGTTGCTAAAAGGTATCATAAAATAAATACAAATCGGTCACATTAATACAAAAGGAGTGTGAGACAACATGTTTGATTTTACTGAATTTGCGCTTGATTCCTTATTCGTTTATGCAATGGTTATTGGGACGATTGTCGCCATTATTTATTTTTTTATGAAGAAGCGAGGCGCGAAATAGCACGGTAGCCAATATCAGTACGATAAAATAAGCCTTCTTTTCCTATTAATTCAGCCTGTGCGTACACTCGTTTTTGTGCATCTTGCAAATGAGACTGTCTAGATGCAATGAGAAACACACGCCCACCATTTGTCTTCCAATGACCATCTTCCTTTTTCGTTCCAGCATGGAAGACAAGAATGTCTGATTCAAGCTGATCTAAACCTTCAATGACCGTCCCTTTAGGGTATGAACCTGGGTAGCCTTCCGTCGCAAAGACAACTCCAATGACCGCGTCATCTGACCAATTTAGTTCAGGTTTCTTACCATCAAGCAAGTCGATACAGACCTGAACAAGGTCAGAATCAAGCCTTGGTAGAATGACCTGTGTTTCAGGATCGCCGAAGCGAACATTAAACTCAATCACTTTTGGGCCTGCAGTTGTCATCATTAATCCAGCATACAAGAACCCTGTGAAAGGTGTCCCTTCTGAAATAAGTGCATCTGCCGCTGGCTGTAATACTTTATCAACAGCCTCCTGAACATCTTCTTGTGTAAATTGTGGTACTGGAGAATACGATCCCATACCGCCTGTATTCGGACCTTTATCCCCATCATACGCTCGCTTATGGTCTTGCGCACCGACCATAGGAATCACTGTATCCTGATGAACAAACGCCATTAGAGATAGCTCTTCACCTTCAAGATATTCTTCAATGACGACTTGTGCACTTGCTTCACCGAAGGCTTCATCATTTAACATTGAATCTAATGCTTGAATGGCCTCTTCTTCTGTCATCGCAACAGTCACGCCTTTTCCTGCTGCAAGACCGTCTGCTTTAATGACAATGGGAGCACCTTGTTCTTTCACATAAGCTACTGCTTGTTCATAATTCGTGAATACTTCATATCCACCTGTTGGAATGTTATACTTCTTCATCATTGATTTCGCAAACGATTTGCTACCTTCAAGCAGCGCTGCATCTTTTTTCGGTCCAAATACGCGTAAACCCGCCTCTTCAAATCGATTAACGACACCAGCTAACAAAGGTACTTCAGGACCTACAATCGTAAGCGCAACTTTCTTTTCTTTCGCGAAAGCCACAAGCCCTTCATGGTCATTTTCTGCAACAGCGACAGGTGTCGCTACATCTATCATTCCATCATTACCAGGGGCAACGAAGACTTCCTTAACTTGCTCGCTTTGCGCCGCTTTCCATGCTAATGCATGCTCGCGTCCGCCACTACCAATAATTAGAACGTTCACCGCTTATGCACTCCTTCTTTTGTCTAATGTTTAAAATGACGTACGCCTGTCATAACCATCGCAATGCCATATTTGTTGGCCATATCAATCGATTCTTGATCCTTAATAGAACCGCCAGGCTGAATAACAGCTGTGATGCCTGCTTTACCAGCAAGCTCTACTGTATCCCCCATCGGGAAGAAAGCATCTGACCCCATCACTGCACCTTTAATTCGCTCGTTTGCTTGAGCAATAGCAATATCTGCTGCACCGACACGGTTCATCTGACCTGCTCCTACTCCAACCGTCATTTGTCCATTCGTTAATACGATCGCATTAGATTTCACATGCTTGACAACCTTCCATGCTAGCTTCAACGCTTCCCATTCTTCTTCAGTCGGCTGTCGCTCTGTCACGACTTCAATATTTGCATCTTCAAAGCCATACGTATCCTCATCTTGAACAAGAAGACCTCCATGAATCGATGTGAGCATCGCTTCAGGCTTCGATTGCTTCTTCACATCAACCGTAAGTAAACGTAGATTCTTCTTCGCTGTTAACACATCAATCGCTTCTTGCGTAAAGGAAGGAGCAATAATAATTTCTAAGAAAATCTCCTTCATCTTTAATGCTGTTGCTTGATCAATTTCGCGGTTAGCCGCAACAATTCCACCGAAGATAGAAACAGAATCAGCTTCGTATGCACGATTGTACGCTTCTTCAATCGTTTGACCTGTCCCAACCCCACATGGATTCATATGTTTCACTGCAACAACAGCCGGCTCACTAAATTCCTTAACAATCGCTAACGCCGCATCTGCATCATGAATGTTATTATAGGATAACTCTTTCCCATGAAGCTGCTTTGCACTTGCAATGGAGGCATGATCAGCTAATGGTTTCTTATAGAATGTCGCTTGTTGATGTGGATTTTCACCGTAACGCAATCCTTGCTTACGCTCATATGTAACTGTGAACGTTTCTGGCTCTGTTTCTTCAACTGCATCCGTAAAGTATTCAGCAATTAGCGCATCATAAGCTGCTGTATGGCGGAACACCTTCGCTGCAAGACGACGCTTCGTTTCAACAGTCACAGTATCACCTGATTTCAGCTCAGACAAAACCGTATCATAATCATCAGGATCTACTACAACGGTTACATGCTGATGATTCTTTGCTGCCGCACGAAGCATACTTGGACCACCAATATCAATATTTTCAATTGCATCAGCAAACGTACAATCCGACTTCGCAATCGTTTCTTTAAATGGATATAAATTAACGACTACTAAATCAATTGGTGTAATATTATGCTCTTGCAATTGCTTTTGGTGTTCGTCGAGATCTCTCATCGCTAAAAGACCACTATGAATATTTGGATGTAGTGTTTTCACACGCCCACCTAAAATTTCAGGAAAGTTCGTCACTTCAGAGATTCCAATAACCGGTACCCCTGCATCCTGTAATGCTTTCTTTGTCCCACCCGTTGAAACGACCTCAAACCCTTGATCAACAAGTTGTTGAACAAATTCAACGATTCCGTCTTTATTTGAAACGCTCACTAATGCGCGCTTGCTCATATCTACTCCGCCCCTTCAAATAGAATTACTATCAACTCATTTGTACTCTTTACTTGTAAAAATCTTCTGCAAAGTTTCTGGATATAACGTGTGCTCTATTGCTTGTACCTTTTGACGTAACGTTTCAATTGTATCCATCTCTTCAATGCGAACAGACTCTTGCGCAATAATAGGACCCGAATCCATTCCAGAATCGACATAATGAATCGTAACACCTGTGATTTTCACTTTAGCATCAAACGCCTGACCTATCGCATCCAACCCAGGGAAAGAAGGAAGCAATGAAGGGTGAATGTTCACCATCCGCCCTTCATAGCCTTCTAATAATGTCTCACCAACGAGACGCATATAACCAGCAAGAACAAGAAAGGAAATGTCATACTCCTTTAGCTTAGAAACGATCTCCTGTTCAAATGCCGCTTTGCCATTGTAATCCTTAGGAGTAAAAGCAAACACATCAATGCCGTAAGATTGTGCTCGTTCAACGACCTTCGCACCTGGCTTGTCTGTAACGACGAGAGCAACCTCTGCATCTAATGTTCCCTTTTTTGTTGCTTGAATTATAGCTTCAGCATTACTTCCACTACCTGAAGCGAACACTGCTATTCTCATTCGTTAATGCCTCCGATCGTGACTCCTTCACCCTTTATGACCTTCCCGATTAAGAAAGCATCTTCACCCTGCTCATTCAACAATTCAATGGCACGAGCCGCTTCCTGCTCAGGTACAGCTACTGCCATGCCAATCCCCATATTAAAAGTTGAGAAAAGCTCCTCATCTGTTAACTTACCGTATGATTGGAGGGCATGAAAAATCGGCAATACAGGCCAAGAACCATGATTAATGTGAATTCCTAAGCCGTTAGGAAGCATTCTCGGTACATTTTCATAAAAGCCTCCACCTGTTATATGAGCCATTCCTCGAACATCTATTTCCTTCATACATGCTAGCAATGGTTTGACGTATATCTTTGTTGGTATTAATAATTCCTCACCTAATGATTTTCCTAGTTCATCGATTGTATCTTTAAGTGTAAAGCCATGATCTTGAAGAAAAATTTTGCGAACAAGTGAAAAACCGTTACTATGAACACCACTTGAGGCAAGACCGATGACAGCATTTCCTTCTTCAATCCTATCACCTGAAATCATTTCTTTCTTCTCAACAGCTCCAACGGCAAAGCCAGCAATGTCATAATCATCTTCACTATACATCCCAGGCATTTCTGCCGTTTCACCACCGACGAGAGCGCAGCCCGCTTGTTCACAGCCATCTGCGACTCCCTTTACAATCGCTTCTAAACGCTCTGGAACGGCTTTTCCACATGCAATATAATCAAGGAAGTAAAGAGGTTCTGCCCCTTGAACGACAATGTCATTCACACACATCGCCACAGCGTCAATTCCAATCGTGTCATGCTTATCCATCATAAAAGCAAGCATCAGCTTCGTTCCCACTCCATCTGTACCAGAAACGAGAACAGGCTCCTTTAAGTTTAACGAGGAGAGGTCAAACATTCCTCCAAAGCCTCCAAGTCCACCGATCACACCTTGACGCTTCGTACGATTCACATGGCTTTTCATTCTCTCTACTGCTTCATAGCCAGCTTCTAAGCTGACACCTGCTTTTTTATATGCTTCTGACATCAATTCAGGCTCCCTTCTCTTCTAAACCTTCGCATAAGGATGTAACGTATCCGGATAAATCTCTGTAGGATAGCTCCCTGTGAAACATGCTAAACATTGACCACAATTCGGTGAATCATCCGTACGACCGATCCCTTCCATCAGCCCGTCCGTTGAAAGGAACGCCAAGGAATCAGCTCCCATCATTTCACGCATTTCTTCCATTGAATGATTAGCCGCAATTAATTCACCTGAAGTCGATGTATCAATTCCGTAGAAGCAAGGGTGCTTAATAGGTGGGGAGCTAATTCGTACATGGACTTCAATAGCTCCAGCATCTCTTAGCATATTCACAATTCGCTTACTCGTTGTTCCACGTACAATCGAATCATCAATCATCACGACACGCTTCCCTTCAACAACTCCACGAACAGGGGAAAGCTTCATCTTCACACCTTGCTCACGTAGCTCTTGGGAAGGCTGGATAAACGTTCGACCAACATAACGGTTCTTAATCATCCCTAGTTCATACGGAATCCCAGACTGTTCAGCATATCCAATCGCAGCTGAAATACTAGAGTCTGGCACACCTGTGACAACGTCCGCCTCAACTGGTGACTCCATGGCAAGCTGTTTCCCTAAATTCTTTCTTGATGTATGAACATTAATCTCATCAAGATTACTATCTGGTCGAGCAAAATAAATATATTCCATACTACAAATAGCACGGTTAGATGAACCCGAAAAACGTTGAGATCGTAGACCGTTTTCATCAATGACAATTAACTCACCTGGCTCAACCTCTCGAACATACTCAGCACCGATAATATCAAATGCACACGTTTCAGATGCAACGACATACGCTTCACCTAAGCGCCCGAGAGATAATGGACGTAAGCCATTTGGATCAAGAGCAATCATTAATTGCTGCTCATTCATGACTGCCAACGCATAGGCACCCTTTAGCATCGTTAACGCATTACGAAACTGTTCTTCAAGAGAAGCAAAGCCACTACGCTTAATTAAATGCGCAACAACCTCTGTATCAGAAGTCGATTGAAAAATACTCCCTTGACCTTCTAGCTGGTGCTTCATGCTTGTTGCATTGACAAGATTTCCGTTATGAGCAATCGCAATGCTCCCTGTTTGTGAGCGGAACATAAGAGGCTGCACATTGGCAAAGCCTCCTCCTCCCGCAGTGGCATACCGAACATGACCGATTGCAGCCTGACCACTTAATTCTTTGAAATCATTCGGGCTAAATACGTCATTTACAAGCCCTAGACCTTTGTGAATCGTTAATTGTTCGCCATCTGATACGACGATACCTGCTCCCTCTTGACCGCGATGCTGTAAACTATGAAGACCATAATACGTTAGTTGAGCTGCATCTTTATGTCCCCAAATCGCAAACACACCACATTCTTCATTTAAGCCTTTGATTTCAGCAAACATGGAATGGCTCCTTTCCAAGCCTCGACAATTTCTTCTTGAGTTGCTTCAAGTATCACTTGTTGCTCTTCACCTTTCACCGTTAACACAGCTGTATCTGTTACAACCCCAATCTTAGTACCAGAAACCAATGCTTCGAAGTCTGCTACCTGATCCGGGCTAACCGTAACGACAAATCTAGATTGCGATTCAGCAAATAGCGCAGAAACAGCATCACCTGCTACTACTACATCGGCACCTAACGAACCAGACGTCATACATTCTGCCAACGCAACACTTAGCCCACCTTCAGCCACGTCATGCGCTGATTGAACGAGGCCTTTTTGAATAGCTGTTAATAGCTGATCTTGACGTTGCTTTTCCTCTTCAAGATCAAGCACTGGTGCTTTCCCAGATAACTCACCATCCACTAGCTTTTGTAGCTCACTACCACCAAATTCTGACTTCGTTTCACCTAAAAGATAAATCACATCCCCAGGCTGTTTAAACGCTTGGGTCGTAATATGATCAACATCCTCAACTAGTCCTACCATCCCGATAACAGGTGTTGGGTAAATGGCTACACCGTGCGACTCATTATATAACGAAACGTTTCCACCAATAACAGGTGTTTTTAATACACGACACGCCTCGCTCATTCCATCTGTTGATTTCTCTAATTGCCAGAAGATTTCTGGCTTTTCAGGACTACCATAATTTAAGCCATCTGTTAATCCAAGTGGCTTCGCTCCTGAGCAAATAATATTACGCGCAGCCTCTGCAACGGCAATCTGACCACCTACTTCAGGGTCAAGGTAAATATAACGAGAATTACAATCTGTCGTCATCGCAAGTGCCTTACGAGTACCACGCACACGCAACACTGCTGCATCAGAACCTGGTTCAACAACTGTATTCGTCTGCACCATATAATCATACTGATCGTAAACCCATTCTTTGTTTGCAATCGTTGGCTGCTTCAACAATTGCAGGAATGTTTCTTTCGTATCTTGAATAACAGGTACGTTATTTTCCATCTGTTGAAACTTCTTATAGTACTCTGCCACCTTAGAAGGCTTATGATAAACAGGAGCTTCCTCAGCAAGAGCATCCACTGGCAAGTCTGCAACAACTTCACCTTTATGAAGCAAACGCAGGCGCTTATCGTCAGTCACATGACCAACCTCTGCTGAAAGCAAACCCCAACGGTCAAAGATCTCCTTAATCTCTTGCTCACGACCTTTTTCCACGACAATTAACATACGCTCTTGAGATTCTGAAAGCATCATCTCATAAGGTGTCATTCCTTTTTCACGTTGTGGAATTAAATCTAAATTCATCTCAATTCCAGAGCCTGCTTTACTTGCCATCTCTGCAGATGAAGACGTTAAGCCTGCAGCTCCCATGTCTTGAATACCTACCAACGCATCATTTTGAATGAGCTCTAGACACGCTTCAAGCAATAGCTTTTCCATAAACGGATCGCCAACTTGAACCGCAGGACGCTTCTCATCGGCATCTTCTCCAAGCTCCTCAGAGGCGAAGGTTGCACCGTGAATACCATCACGCCCCGTACTAGCACCTACATACATGACGGTATTACCAACACCTTTTGCTTGACCTTTTTGAATATCTTTATGATCAATTAAACCGACACACATTGCATTAACAAGTGGATTTGCTTCATAGCATGGATCGAATTGGATCTCTCCACCAACAGTTGGAACACCCATACAATTACCGTATCCAGCAATTCCTGCAACAACTTCCTCAAATAAATATTTCACACGTTCTGATTCAAGCTCACCAAAGCGTAATGAATTCAATAATGCAATCGGACGCGCTCCCATTGAGAAGACGTCACGCAAAATCCCACCAACACCAGTAGCAGCCCCTTGAAATGGCTCAATCGCTGATGGATGATTATGACTTTCTACCTTAAACACAACCGCCTGTCCATCACCGATATCAATAATTCCCGCACCTTCTCCAGGCCCTTGCAACACTTGCTCTCCTTCAGTTGGGAATTTCTTTAAGACGACTTTGGAATTTTTATAACTACAATGCTCCGACCACATAACAGAGAAAATGCCCGTTTCCGTATAATTCGGGGTACGTCCAAGAATACCCTCAACCATCGCAAATTCCTCATCCGTAAGACCCATTCCACGGTATAGCTTTTCCTCTTTCACACGCTCAGCTGTTGGTTCAAGAAGTAGTGACATGAGATTCCCTCCAATTTTTCACAATCGATTGAAAAAGTCTTAATCCATCTTCACGGCCAAGCAATGCTTCAACCGCTCGTTCTGGGTGTGGCATCATTCCTAATACGTTACCACCTTCGTTTACAATTCCAGCAATGTTCGCTTTCGATCCGTTAATCGGCTGCTCATAACGGAATACGACTTGCTTCTGCTCTTCAAGCTTCGTTAACGTTTCCTCATCACACTCATAGTTCCCTTCACCATGTGCGACAGGAATGTTAATAACCTCACCTTGCCCATAATTAGAAGTAAATTTCGTCTCATTATTTTCAACGACCAAATTCGTAGGTCGACAAATAAATTTCAGTCCATCATTACGCTTCATCGCCCCTGGTAACAGACCGACTTCAAGAAGCACTTGGAAGCCATTACATACGCCTAATACTGGCTTTCCTGCCTCGGCAAAAGCGACAACCTCATCCATAATCGGTGCAAAGCGAGCAATTGCCCCAGAACGGAGATAGTCACCATAAGAGAAACCTCCTGGTAGCAATACGCCATCAAAGCCTTCAAGTGACGTCTCATCGTAACGGACATATTCTACTTCTTCGCCAATACCATCACGAATCGCGTGATACATATCAGAATCACAATTTGATCCTGGGAAGACAATCACTGCAAATTTCATGAAGTAACACCCTCCTCGATTTCGTAGCGATAGTCTTCAATAACAGTATTCGCAAGTAATTTTGAACACATTTCATCTATTCGTTTCTCAACATCAGATGTATCTGCTAATGTCAATTCCATGTACTTACCAATTCTCACTTCTTCTACTTCCTTGTAGCCTTTCGTGTGAAGGGCACGCTTCACTGCTCCTCCTTGTGGATCAAGAACACTTTCTCTTAACGTAACGTATACTTTTACTTTGTACATGATGCGCCTCCTAAGCGTGATAAGATTTCTTCATATCCTTCTTGTAAACTCCCAATATTTCGTCTAAATAAATCTTTATCAAATCGTTGATTCGTCTCTTTATCCCACAGCCTACAAGTATCAGGAGAAATTTCATCAGCTAGTAAAATGTCTCCCTCTTTCGTACGACCGAACTCTAGCTTAAAATCAACTAAACGAACATTTAACGTATCAAACAGTGCGATTAAGTGCTCATTAACTTCTTGTCCCTTTTCACGTAGAACGAGTAAATCTTCCGGTTTCGCAACATCTAAAATGGCAATATGATCCTCTGTTACGAGTGGATCACCTAAATCATCATCCTTATAGTAAAATTCCACTATTGGCTTTTGTAGCTGTGTCCCCTCTTCGATTCCAAGACGCTTTGATAAGCTTCCTGCTACGACATTTCGGACAACAACTTCAAGGGGAATAATCTCTACTTCCTTCACGAGCTGCTCTGTTTCAGAGAGACGTTTAATGAAATGGCTTTCTACACCATTTTTTTGTAAATAATCAAAGATCAACGTCGTAATTTCGTTATTTAAACGCGCCTTCCCAGCTAATGTTTCCTTTTTCTCTCCATTGAATGCAGTTGCTGCATCCTTATACTCAATCCAAAGCTCAGCAGGCTTGTCGGTCTTGTAGATCTTCTTCGCTTTTCCTTCGTAAAGCAAGTCGCCTTTTTTCATGAGATCGAACCTCCGAATTTATTAGTCTTCTAAACCTACTCTTCTAAAGATCGTATCAACATGCTTCATATGATGTTCATAGTTAAAGCATTCTTCAATTTCAGCAGGTGATAGTACACTCGTAATGCGCTCCTCCGATTCGATTAGCTCACGGAATTGAACACCCTTCTCCCACGCTTCCATCGCTTTCGGCTGAACAAGGTCATATGCTTCTTCACGTACCATTCCTTTATTAATCAGGGTGAGCAGAACACGCTGTGAGTAAGTTAACCCATACGTCCGTGTCATATTACGCTTCATGTTATCAGGGAATACAGTCAAGTTTTTCACGATATTTCCGAAACGGTTTAGCATATAATTCAACGCAATTGTCGCATCAGGTAAAATGATTCGTTCAGCAGATGAATGAGAAATATCACGCTCATGCCATAACGGTACATTTTCATATGCCGTTAACATATGTCCACGAACAACTCTTGCAAGACCTGTCATATTTTCTGAGCCGATCGGATTACGCTTATGTGGCATAGCTGACGAGCCTTTTTGTCCTTTTGCAAAGAATTCCTCTACCTCACGCGTTTCACTCTTTTGTAAACCGCGAATTTCTACTGCGAACTTCTCAATTGATGTCGCAATTAAAGCAAGTGCTCCCATATATTCGGCGTGACGATCACGTTGCAGAGTTTGTGTGGATATAGGCGCTGCTTGAAGTCCTAGCTTTTTGCAAACAAACTCCTCAATTGCAGGATCAATATTCGCAAATGTGCCAACAGCTCCTGATAATTTACCTACGCGCACGCCTTCTGCTGCATGCTTAAAACGCTCTAGGTTACGTTTCATTTCTTCATACCAAAGGGCAAGCTTCAATCCGAACGTTGTCGGCTCAGCATGAACGCCATGAGTACGACCCATCATAATCGTAAATTTATGCTCAAGTGCTTTGTTTTTCAAAATATTAATAAACCGTTCGATGTCGGCAAGTAAAATGTCATTAGCCTGCCTTAATAAATAGGAAAGAGCCGTATCAACCACATCAGTTGACGTTAAGCCGTAATGAACCCACTTTCGCTCTTCACCTAACGTTTCAGAAACCGCACGGGTAAATGCGACAACGTCATGACGAGTTTCTTCTTCAATCTCAAGTATCCTGTTCACATCAAAGCTAGCATTTTCTCTAATTTTCTGCACATCTTCCTTTGGAATCTCTCCAAGCTCAGCCCATGCCTCACATGCAACAATTTCAACTTCAAGCCACGCTTGATAACGATTTTCCTCAGTCCAGATTGATCCCATTTCAGGTCGCGTATAACGTTCGATCATAGGTTCATAGCCTCCACATATTTATATTTATCAGTTCAGAATACCTCTAAGAAAAACACGTAACGAGCGAATCCAACGCTCTTCATTAAATTTCTCCGACAGCTATTCCGGTTCTTCTCACGCAGTCTGCCTAGAATTTATACTTTCTTATCTTTTTAACAAACCTCGTTACTCCTTCATAACACGCTCAAGCTGTCTTTCTGCTTCTTCTAATGATTCTGCTGTCACTGTTAGATGACCCATCTTCCGCTTTTCCTTTGCTTCAAACTTCCCATATAAATGGAGCTTTGCTTCGTTCAGATTAGGCAACCCCTTCATAACCATGTCAACATGCTCCCCAAGGATGTTCTCCATAATGACAGGTCGTAATAAATCAGTTGAACCAAGTGGCAATCCGCAGACAGCACGTATATGCTGCTCAAACTGTGATGTCACACAAGCCTCAATAGAATAATGACCAGAATTATGTGGTCTAGGCGCTAATTCGTTGACATATAATCTGCCATCCTCAAGCATGAAAAGCTCCACCGCCAATGTCCCAACGACATTTAACTCCGTCACAAGTGTCAGAGCAATTCGCTTTGCTTCTTCAATCACCTGATCATTCACTCGTGCTGGTACGTATGAACGGTGTAATATGTTATCCTTATGGTCATTCTCCGCTACTGGAAAGACAGCTGTTTCTCCATTTCTAGACCGTGTTACGATCACTGAAAGCTCAAGAGAAAATGGAATCCACGCTTCAAGAACACATTCTGATTGTTTCAATAGCTCACTTGCTGCTTCTGTTAATTGTTTCTTATCTCTCACAACTCGTTGACCTTTTCCGTCGTATCCACCACGACAGGTTTTTAAAACAGCAGGAAATCCGATCTCCTCTATAGCACCTTCTGTATCCTCAATCGAATGTATGGCATGAAAAGGGGCAACAGGAATGCCTACCGATTGAATCGTTTCCTTTTCTAATAGACGATGCTGAGTAAACCGTAATACGTCTGCTCCTTGAGGGAAATCTGCCTCCTCCGTAAGCCATGTTGCCGTTTCACTATCAATATTTTCAAATTCATACGTAATGACATCTGAGATCTTGGCAAGCTTCTTCGCTGCCTCACGATCATCATATGGTGCCTCTATGACATAGTCAGCGACCTGCCCACAGGGCGAATCCTGACCTGGTTCCAAAACAGCAATGCGATAACCCATTTGCTTAGCTGCAATCGCCATCATTCGGCCAAGCTGTCCCCCACCAATAATACCAATCGTTTGTCCTGGTTTGATCATTCGCTTCATAGTTGTTCACTGCTTTCAATGACAGCTTGTCTCGTCTTCTCTCGACGTTCTTCTAAGCGCTTGTGTACCTCTGGTTGAAAGGCTCCTAATAATTGCGCTGCAAGTAAACCCGCATTTGTCGCGCCGGCTTTTCCTATAGCAACCGTTGCTACTGGAACTCCACCCGGCATTTGAACGATCGATAATAAGGAATCAAGCCCCTGTAACGCTCTTGATTGTACAGGCACGCCAATAACAGGCAACGTCGTCTTCGCCGCAACCATACCTGGAAGGTGAGCAGCTCCTCCTGCGCCTGCTATAATGACTTTTATCCCTCGTTCTCTTGCCTGTTCTGCATATTCAAACATTAAATCCGGTGTCCGGTGAGCCGAAACAACTTTTTTCTCATAGACCACCTTTAACTCATCTAACACGTCACATGCCGCTTTCATTGTATCCCAATCAGATGTACTTCCCATTATGACGCCCACTTCTGGATTCACGTTTTATTCGCCCCTTTTCCTTCTGAGATGTTTTCATGAATAATCACTTTTTTAGAGGCTGTTCAAAAAAGGCTATTTTCCCCTTTTCGAATGACCTCTAAGCAATGAGCGTAGTCGCTACATCTTTTAAAAGTCTTGTGGTGAGCGGTTTTCTGACCAGAAGACACGTAGCGAACGGAGCCATCGCCATGTTTTTGGTGATTTTTCAACATGCTCTTTTAAAAAATCATAGAAAAAAGCATAGAAAAAGCTTACTTTATCACTCTATATTCGAGAGAAAGGAAGCAACTTCTACGCTTTCATAGTTCCAAAGTGCAACGACCTTTCCTCATAGTCCAGTCATTTACGGTAACTGGGTAGAAACTTTTGGACCCTATCTCCAATGATATATGAGGTTTATTTCGCTTTTATTCAATCATCTAGCTACATCTTACAAGGAACTGCTCATTATGTCAATAAAATGTCGAACATTAAGAAAACCATTTCCTGCTATTGTTCGTTTTCTGTCAAAACCCCTTCAAACACAATCTTCTGACGAATTGGTACGTATTCTTTCGTTGTTCGCTCAGTTCGTTCTTCAAATATCGGCTTCTCTAACCTTCTCATCGGCTGATAGCCTTCCTTTTTCATACGATCTAAGCATTGCTCTATTGTTTCTCCTTCTTCAACTTCAAATTTCTTCTTACGTTGTTTTGTCAATACAAGTCCATTCCTTCCTAATATATGAATTGTTCAATAGCTTATCATTAATAAGGTAGAATGAAAAGATGTACTAATAAGGACACCGAAAAGTTAAAACCAAACTTTATCAATGCCATTTTAGATACTCATTTATCAGCTTTTGGCACAAATCGCTTTTTATGTGTAAATTGTACGTCATAATCTGTCGCCTCACGTAAGGCCTTCTCCTCTTCTTTAATCCGAATCGATAACACCCATCCATTAAGAATGGTAAAGACTACGGCCGTTACATATGCTTGAAACATTAGAGGAAGCATGAGCAGCTCTGTGATGACGATTACATAATTAGGATGGCGAATAAATTGATAAGGTCCCTTGACCTTCACCTTTGCACCTGGTAAAACGATAATTCTCGTATTCCAAAAGCGCCCTAATGAGGACAAAGCCCACCCTCTACATACTTGTGCTATCATGAAGAAACTAAAAGGAATAATCGACCATACGAAAAATTGCGGAGATCTTACAGTGACCTCGAGCAAAAGTGAGACAAAGAACATCACATGTACGATTACAATGTAAACATAATGCTCCCCGCCTACTTCATAGCCTCCTTGCCCTTTCATCCATCGTTCATTGTTCTTAGCAATGATAACTTCTATTACACGTTGGGCGATAATAAAGAAAATGAATAGGTATACAATCATCCTTCCTTCATCCCTCCCCATTGCATAAGTACCATCTCGGAGCAAAATCCTGGGCCTAGTGAAGCCATCAATCCATATTCCCCTTCTTGGTGGTCCTTCATCATTATTTTTTCAAGCACATATAAAACAGTTGGCGAAGACATATTACCATGCTTCCTTAAAACGTCTTTAGACTCTGTCAATAACGCTTCATTAATATGTAAACTTTCCATATAAGCATCTAGTACTTTTTTTCCACCAGGATGAGCAATAAACTCCGAAATATTTCCTATCTTCAAACCTACTTTGTCCAAAAAAGAGACGACTGTTGGCTGTAGCCATTGACGAATAATAGCTGGAATACTTCTCGAAAACACAACGTGTAAACCAGAATCCTTCACAGCCCACCCCATCACATCTTCAGAATGCGGCATTAATGTTGATTCGGTTGAGACGACAAAAGGGGACCGTTTTTGATTAAGGTCACTCCCCACACTTGAGTCATCACCACAAATCAACGCACATGCAATACCATCAGCAAATAAGGACGTTCCAACGAGATTGCTTTTTGATCGATCCTTCCTTTGAAACGTTAAGCTACAGAGCTCGACGCATACGACAAGAACATTTTGGTCAGGAAAAGCACGGCAATACTCATACGCTCGACTCACACCTGCCGTTCCTCCCGCACAACCTAAGCCCCATAACGGAATTCGTTTCGTATGTGGAGAAAAAGGCAGATGATTCATAATTCTCGCATCCAAACTAGGGGTAGACATTCCGGAACTCGTGACACAAACAATCGCATCAATCCGCTTATACTCAATCGTTCTTTTTAAGAAAAAGGGTTGATTTAAGCATTTTTCAATGGCCTTAACTGAATATTGGGTCGCAAGTTCTATATAGAGATCATTTCGTTCCTTTAATGAGTGTTCCTTTTGAAACCATTCAATTGGAACGGCAAATTGACGCTGATCGATTTGTCCATTTTGAAAAACAGTCAACAAACGCTCGATATCTTGATAATCTTCTTGAAATAATTCACGCGCAAATTCAGTCGTCGTATCTTGGTTTAATGTATATTCAGGCTCTAATCGACTAACAGAAGCAATAAATGGCATATTTCCACTCCTAGAAAAAATAGATAAAGGTAGTATCACCTAGTAGCTGGTAAAATATTCATTAAGTAAACCTCTAAAATATTCTTGTTTGATTCTCTTCATTTCGGGAAAAGTATCAAAAACGAATGATTCGAAAGGAGAGTCCTATGGGTTCGATGTTATACGGCAATACACCACCTTTTCTAGGTGCAGAAATTGCAAATGAGCATTCTTTTAAAGATGCAGATGTCCTTATTTATGGTGTTCCTTGGGAAGGGGCAGTTACGTGGGGAGATTATACAGGCTGCGAACTAGGTCCAAAGGTGATGCGCTTATGCTCTGCTCGATACAGTGGCTACTTGCCTGAATTAGATGATATTGACGTGTTTGAGCATTTATCGTTAGCTGACCTTGGTGATGTTGACGTTGTACCTGCTAATGTGGAAGAAACGATGAATCGGATTGAAACATTTGCCTCACGTATATGGAAAACGAATAAATTCCCACTAGCTCTAGGTGGGGACCATGGCATTACGTATCCTATTGTAAGAGCATTGACTGAAACAACGAACAAAAAGGTAGGTATTATCCATTTAGATGCCCATTATGATAATATGCCCCACCATGAGGGGGATCAATATGCTCGCTCAACCCCTTTTGCTAGGTTGTATGAGCTTGATGGTGTAGTAAATGAAAGCTTGATCCATACCGGTATTCACGGACCAAGAAATAAACCTGAGAGTGGTCGGTTCGCCAAAGAAGCTGGCGCAAAAACGTTTACCATTAATCACATCCGTGAAGTACCTAACATAAGAGAACTTGCTGAATCGATCTATGAACTAGCAAGCCAGAATACGGATATTGTTTATTTAAGTGTATGTAGTGACGTGCTTGATTTCGCTTTTAATCCAGGAGGACCCGTTGATGGAAATGGGCTAACCTCTTATGAACTTCTTACACTTATTTATGAATTTACGAAACGGGGAATTATCGGAATGGATTTTGTAGAAGTCTATCCACAGCAAGACCCCACTGATGTATCTTCACATTTTGCATCCACGATTGCATTGTATGCACTTGCCGGACATATTAGGAGTAAAGAAAATAGCTAGTGACAAAATGCCTTTGAGAAAAAAGTCTCAAAGGCATTTTTACGTTATTTCCTCTATTTTCTGTTGGTGACACTGGAGGGTGGGTGTTTCCCCAGTGCCAGTTGGCTAACTTTTTAAGGTCATGGTAGAAAAAACAAGCATCGCCTGCATTGATTTTTTTCCAACCCTTTCAGATTGGTCCAACGTAAACCATTCTTTTGTTTGAGGTTCATAAACCATTCGTCTCACAGGGGGACATGTTGCTTTTCTTGATGCTTCTTCACGGCAATCCATCCGCTCTTTCACAGATGATGCTGTTCCTTCCGGAATAGTGCTCTTCTGCACCTTGAGCACTCCCATTTGTCCACATAAAAAAAGCACAACCCTATCGGATTGTACTTGTTCGCCCGGCAACGTCCTACTCTCACAGGGGGAAGCCCCCAACTACCATCGGCGCAGAAGAGCTTAACGACCGTGTTCGGCATGGGAACGGGTGTGACCTCTTCGCTATCACCACCGGACTTTTGAACATCAGATAACCGTCGACCTTCGTCAGCTGCATCGTTCATGTCCTCACGTATTCCTCATACGCTCCGGGCATTCCCTCTTTGCTTCCTCGAATGTCTTGGTTCTCTTTATTCACTATATGGTTGAAAGAAAGATTCCTTCAAAACTAGATCATGAATAGGAAACACGTCAGAATTTCTTGGATAAGTCCTCGACCGATTAGTATCTGTCAGCTCCACGTGTCGCCACGCTTCCACACCAGACCTATCAACCTCATCATCTCTAAGGGGTCTTACTGGATTCACTCCATGGGAAATCTCATCTTGAGGGGGGCTTCATGCTTAGATGCTTTCAGCACTTATCCCGTCCACACGTAGCTACCCAGCGATGCTCCTGGCGGAACAACTGGTACACCAGCGGTGTGTCCATC
>NZ_JALKEV010000068.1 GCF_023017105.1 Halalkalibacter sp. APA_J-10(15)
CCTATTTGAATAGCACTTGTTCTTCCCTAACAACAGAGCTTTACGAGCCGAAACCCTTCATCACTCACGCGGCGTTGCTCCGTCAGACTTTCGTCCATTGCGGAAGATTCCCTACTGCTGCCTCCCGTAGGAGTCTGGGCCGTGTCTCAGTCCCAGTGTGGCCGATCACCCTCTCAGGTCGGCTACGCATCGTCGCCTTGGTAAGCCGTTACCTTACCAACTAGCTAATGCGCCGCGGGCCCATCCTGTAGTGATAGCCAAAGGCCATCTTTAAGCGTTTATGCATGCGCATAAACGCTATCATCCGGTATTAGCACCGATTTCTCGATGTTATCCCAATCTACAGGGCAGGTTGCCCACGTGTTACTCACCCGTTCGCCGCTAACTTCAAAGGAGAACAAGTTCTCC
>NZ_JALKEV010000069.1 GCF_023017105.1 Halalkalibacter sp. APA_J-10(15)
CGGCATCCCCGTTCACTCTTAGCGTTCCCGGCACATATTCCAACCCTTCTGGGATCACATCGGAGATGACTAGATTTTCAACTTGACTGTCTTCAATCGTATTTCGTGCCTCAATCGTATACAGAAGCGTATCGCCTACTTCTGGATGATCGTCATCGGTGTTTCCGTCCGCTTTTTCAAGAAGGGTGGCCGTTTTCTCCGATTCGACCTCTGGATCTTTCAGCTCCACTTCGATGTCCGTTGATGGTTCATCTGGCTCATCGAGGTTGCTTCCATCCACGACGGCGATGTTTTCAATCGTCTGCTCCGCATAGCCGGAGTCGATCGTCGCGTGGAATGTCACCGTCCGCCACTCGGTATCCGTCACATCACCAAAGTTCGCAGTGATCATTCCGTCCTCGTAGCTGC
>NZ_JALKEV010000070.1 GCF_023017105.1 Halalkalibacter sp. APA_J-10(15)
GCGACGTTTGTTTCGATTTCTTTGATCGTTTGGCGCATAGAGCGAATGCCGAATATGTATTGAATGAACACCATTTTTACTAACACGACAGGATCAATACTAGGACGACCTTTATCAGAAGAGTACAGATTTTTCACAAGATCATAAATGAAATCAAACTCAATCGCGTGATCTAATTTACGAACAAGATGGTCTTCTGGAACTAGTTTTTCAATCCAAACCATCTCCATTTGCATTCGCTTATCTTCCAACTTTTTTGACATCATCATTTATTCACCCCTGTCCTTTTTTCACTTATATTATAGAAAAAAACTGATTACCTGTCTTTATTTTGAAGAGAAGCAACATTCCTTTTTCCCACTAGAAAAAGCGGACGGGATGGGAGGGTCGACTCCTGCAGGAGG
>NZ_JALKEV010000011.1 GCF_023017105.1 Halalkalibacter sp. APA_J-10(15)
CCACCGGCGCAGCCGGTTAGTTCAACGCCCGCCTGCGGAAAGCGTGCCCCCCATCCCGGTAGCGTAGTCGAAGAGCCGAATCCTGACTACTAAACAAACCAGCCTGTCGACTTTGTCGACAGGCTGAAAGGTTAATTTGAGTGTACTCAAATTAACCTTTTTCTATTTATCAGAGGAGGGTTTTGTCCCAGCCTCTGCTTTTGTCTATAAGTTACTTAAGGCTTCAAACTTCGTCCGTGATACAGTTGTCTGAATGTTTTTTTCAGACAATAAAAGCAATTGGAACACCACGTTTATTATAGGACAACTTCATGAAGTACTTGTTTCTCTTCGTGATTCAGCATGTTTTTATGAATCACATCTGTAATGGCTTTGTTCATATGATTCAAAAGATCATTCGTCTCCTCTTTATCACCAACTACATAAATATTTTGCCAGCCTGCGTGCTTAGCCAATCGATCTAGTGTGGATGCTAGACTCTTATACCAACGATAACGATTTGCTTCAAACCGTTCGCGGAACTTTTCTTGTTGTGTGCTTTTTCCTCCACTTCCAACGGTTGCACGAGATTCATGAGGGCCTACGTACTCTCGCCAATCTTCTGTATCTAAGTCTAGCTGGAAATGATGTGATTGTTTTAAAGATCCGAGTTCGGCATCAAGAACCTTGACTTGTTCTTTTTGTGTGAGGATCACGCCTGTTTTTGGGAATGTTTGATGTAATTCTCTTAATTGACTTGTGTTTGCTACTTCCTTCCACTCAAACTCTGTTTGAACAGGCATTTGAAACTTCTCTGCAAACCATACTGATTGGTCTGCTGTCGCAAATATAATAACACTTCTTGCTAGACTTTGTTCGTTTTCCTTCATATATCTTTCTATTTTTTTTCTTACAATGGAGTAATTTCTTTTTTCCTCCTCGTTATCTACTTCATTCAAATAACTTTCGAAATTCCGTAGACCATTTTTAAGGTGGATTTTCCATTCTCCCCCTTGCTGGTCAGGGTCAGAGCGATCTGTGTTTAAGTACATAGTTAAGATTTTGTTGGATTTTTCTAAATAGATCTTTTCTAGTTTTTCGATCTCTTTTTGAATATCCATATTCGCACTTCTCCTCTCTTAATCATTTCGAGTATACTGTACTGTAACCGAAACATGGTAAAATGAAACATAGATATAAAGGATGGTAACGTCTCTATATTAAAATAAGGGAAGACTTGTAAATGGATATAACTGTAACAACTAGAAATAACACTGGAACGAAAGAGACTTAAAAGCTTGATTGTCGTTGAATTCAGGTACATTTTGAAAGGGGTTACATGATTAGTGAAGAAGCTATTATTTGTCTATGTTGCACTTATCGGGGTTTTTATGATTTATGTTTATCATTTTCACTTTAAAGAAGCCACGCCTAATCCATGGGATACTCAAGGATTACAAGGGGATATTAATGAAACCTATATTATGGTTACGTTTCAGTCAGGGATGGATTACTGGAAGAGTAGCTTAAAAGGGTTTGAAGATGCGGCTCAAGCGTTAAATGTATCAGTTGAGTATCGAGGTGCTGCGCAATATGACATTCAAGAGCAAATTACTGTATTAGAACAAGCCATCGCTAAAAATCCAGCAGGTATAGCCATCTCGGCAATTGATCCTTTTGATTTAACTGAAACGATTGATAAGGCCGTTGATGCAGGTATACCGGTAGTCCTATTTGACTCGGGTGCTGCAGAAAGTAAGGCGGACTCTTTTTTGGGCACGAATAATTATAATGCAGGTGTAACGGCTGCGCATGAGATGTCTAAGTTATTAAATGAAAAGGGAGAGGTAGCTGTCATTACTCTCCCTAATCAACTCAATCATCAAGAACGAACGAAAGGGTTTCAAGATACATTAGAGAAAGAATATCCAAATATGAAAGTTATTTCGATTGAGGATGGACAAGGCGACAGTCTCTTTTCGCGAAATGTTACACATGAATTAATGGAAGAGTACCCAAATATCTCAGGGATTTTTGCAACGGAGGCGAATGGTGGGGTCGGGGTAGGAGATGCTATTCGTTTAGAGAAGAGGGTTGATGATGTACAAATTATTAGCTTTGATACAGATAAGGGCACGTTGGATTTAGTAGATGAAGGAATTATTTCAGCAACGCTGGCACAAGGAACATGGAATATGGGTTACTGGTCGCTAGTGTACTTGTTTCATCTGCAACATGACCTGACAGAGCCACAAATTTTGCAAACGAGAGATACCGCTCCATTACCACTCTATGTCGATACAGGGATCACAATTGTAACAGATGAAAATGTTGACTACTACTACGCAGATTAGGTGAAAATCATGTTGCAAAAACTGTCTGAAATGAATAATTTACCGATCCGATATAAGCTCGTTATTCACTTTTTACTTATTAGTATTTTGCCGTCATTGTTGTTAGGAGCTTTAATAAGTTGGGCGGTTGATCGAATTATCGATCAACAGGTTAATGATAATACGTTACAACTCATTGATAAAGTGAATAGTACGGTTGAATCACATATTGAAAATGTTCAAAACATGACCTATTTTATTTCCTTTGATCCGAACATCCAATCATTTCTTGATGGAGAATTGAACCAAAAGGAAATGACACCTGATGAGGAATATGAAATATCTAAATTTTTGCAGAATTTTACGACGTTGCATCCAGAAATAGCAGGGATATTAGTCGTAAATAGCGAAGGCGATTATTTAAGCAATGAGCTCTATACAAGATCTGCCTTTCAATTAACTCATGAAAGCTGGTATCGCCAAGCAGTTGAGAATAATGGAATTGCGAAAACAATTGGTAAACCAGAAGGGAGAAGAATTACTTCGCATGTTAATTATCGAGAAGATGAAATCGTTACAGTCGTTCGCGCTATCATGGATGCGGAAACGAACAGGGAGAAAGGAGTTATTTTGATTGACCTTAAGCTTCGTGTGATTGAGGAAGCGGTTCGTGATGTTCGTTTAGGGAAGTCTGGTTATTTAATGGTGATTGACCAAGAAGGAGAGACGGTCTATTCACCAACACAGTCCAACTTAGACAATTTAGATATCTCGACAACATTCAGTCAAAATTACGGAATTTCCTTAGGAAATCTTAACGGTGAAGAATATCAGTTTATTTATCAAAAATCGACTTTTACTGATTGGAACACAGTCGGTGTATTTTCAAGCGATCAATCTGTTGCTGAAGTACAGCAAATTCTTTTTTATGTCATTACATTTGTATTCTTTGTATGCTTTGTCGGGATTACGGCATCCTATTTTCTTTCTCATACGATTTCACGCCCCATTAATCAATTAATGCGTGCGATGCAAAAAGCTGAATCAGGAGATTTAACGAGCCGTTATAAGGCGGGGGGGATGGATGAAGTTGGGCGTCTAGGGAGAAGCTTTAATACGATGATCGAACAGATTCATAAATTAATTTCCTTAACAGAGCGTCAAGAAAGAAAGAAGCGAGAAGCAGAGCTTCATAGCTTGCAAGCGAATATCAAGCCACACTTTCTCTATAATACACTAGATACAATTCAATGGATGGCGCGTAAGAAAGATGCACCAGATGTGGCTGATTTAGTGGGATCACTTTCGAAGCTTTTTCGCATTGGGTTAAGCAAGGGAGGGACGATTATACGATTGGAGGATGAAATGGAACATATTAAAAACTATCTCCAAATCCAATCGGTTCGGTATAAAAATAAACTAAATTATTCATTAACAGTCTCACCGGATTTAAAGCATCTATCGATATTGAAAATCGTTTTGCAGCCGATCGTTGAAAATGCAATCTATCATGGGATTAAAGAAAGGCGAGGGCCAGGGCTGATAACAATTGAAGCAAAGGTCGAACATGAAATGCTCATTATTCAAATTGGTGATAATGGGAAGGGGATGACAGAGGAAACATTGCTACAGCTAAGAGAGAGTCTTAATTCCTTTTTAGGAAGTACTGAGGATGAAATGGAAAGTCGTTTAACAACAGGGTATGGTGTCGTCAATGTTCATGCACGGTTACGTTTAACGTTTGGTGATCAGTACGGGGTTAAGATTGAGAGTGAATTGGATAAAGGGACGATTGTGACGATCTATCATCCAGTTCTAGAAAATCACCAAGCGCTACAATCGGCAATGAAGGGGGAGAAATAATGAAGCGTTGGAAGGTTTTAATAGCCGATGATGAAATGATTATTCGTGAAGGCATTCGAGAGTCTGTTGATTGGGATCAATTAAATTTAGACGTTGTAGCGGAGGCAGAAGATGGAGAGGAAGCATTTGAATTTGCTGTTGAACATCAGGTTGACATTTTGTTAGCAGATTTGAATATGCCCATCATGAATGGTTTGACACTGATTAAGCATTTGAGTGAGGAGCTTCCGAATTGTAAAGTCATTATTATTACGGGTCACGATGAATTTTCTTATGCGCAAGAGGCTCTTCGATTAAGTGTAGTTGATTATATTATTAAGCCGGTGGATACAAAGGAGCTATATCGCGTTTTGGACGAGATTTGTCTAAAACTACGTCATTTTGAGGATCGAGAACAAGAAATAGAGCAGCATTCCAAACAACTCGAACGCAATGTCCCACTACTACGAGAAAGATTTTGTCTACAGTGGATAAGGGGTGAATTATTAGACCATGACATAAGGGAGCAGCTTCAATTTTTGCAGCTGCCTCAGTCAGCGCCTAAATGGGGAGGAGTCTTCCGTTGGCCAGAGATGGAAGTCAATCAAGCTCTACTAACTGAGCAAGAAAAACAATCGATCTTATTTTCACTTGAAGAACAAGTGAAGGATGGAGTATCTAATGAAGAGGCCATTGTTGTTCGTGAGTCGATTACAGGCTGTATTTATGTATGTATATGGAATGATTTAGATGAAGAAAGGTTTGTTACGATTGAACAGCAGGTGGAGGAGAAACTAAAAATTCGCATTGTTCATAGGTTGGAGCCGTTTCACGGTGATGTAGGTGATCTTCCATCTTTTATTAAGCGTTGTAAAGAAGCACTATATGATCAAAATGAAGTCTCACAGATTGTTAGAGGCGCCGAGCGGTATATGAGTACCCACTTTCATGAGTCTAGATTAACACTTGAGACTGTAGCTCGCGAGCTACATGTGTCATCTGCTTATTTAAGTCGGTTATTTAAACAGCAAGTCGGAGTTTCGTTTGTGCATGCATTAACGAAATTAAGAATAAAAAAAGCGATGCAGCTTCTACATTCAACAGACTTAACGATTAACGAAATTTCTCAGCAGGTCGGCTATGAAACGCAGCATTATTTTAGTACGGCCTTTAAAAAGGTAGTTGGTGTTACACCAAATGGCTATCGAAAGGGGAAGATGGCATCATCAGACTAATCTTAGCTTTTGGATTAGAACATAAAACTCTACTTAGCTTATTCGTAATGTGATAATTTGTTAATATAACGTGAAACTTCTTTTGAAAGTTTCGCTTGAAGTTATATGTCTTGGACGATGATCAAGAAATAAGTTTTTACATTTTGAATGTTATGTACATCGTAATTCACACAACACCCCTCTTGTACATCTTTTATTACAGGAATGCTGTTACTTTAGGAATATAACTTTAATAAATCTTGGTGAAATAAATGATTAGTATGATTCATCTCAAAAAAGTATTCTAATTGCCATTTTTGTGTTTCAACAGCTTGTTTACTAGTTGGTTTTTCCCAACTAGGATAAACTCTAATTGCCATTTTTCCTTTTGTAGTAGTTGTTTTAAGGATATTTTGTTTTACAAGAACTACTTTTGGAAAAACGAATTGTCCCAAAATATTTTTGCTAGTAAAAGTATTGATAACTAATAAATCGGTAGCCTTTTCATAAGAAAAGGCTTGGTTTTTATGATTTTTATCTTTTTCCCAAAAAGCAACAAACTGTCCTATCTTAGTAGGTGTTTTCTTTGCAACTCTAAATCTAACCGATTTCGAGTTTAGCTGAAATACGCCTGCCCCGTAATCAGAATTTTGAACTTCTTCGCGGATAGTTTTTATAACGAAGTGATTGGGCTCATAAAAATGTTTATTTACATATGTTAACGCCTTATGAAATTCATTCACTACTTTTATTCCCCTCTCTTTATGCTACTTGATCGAGTGCTTAGTTAAAGAAAAACATATAAATCTAATACTACCATAAAGTAGTAAATAAACCCCCTTGTATATGCTATTAGTAGCAATTTTATTGGAATAACCTCTTAAATAAATCAATGTTAGTTGAATCACTAATGATTATAAGTTTAAACTCACTTCACCTGTTCTCAAATGGTCGATTACGTAAAGGACACATTTAAATAACCATTCATCTGAAAAGTTCATGATGGATGGTTATTTGAGTTTTACGAAGCGAAGTAGGAGCAAATCATATCTTGATAAAAATTTCAAGCGGACGGGATGGTATGGACGACTTCCGCAGGAGGATAGAGAAAGCTGAAATCCACTGGTGTAGCCAGTTAGTTCAGCGCCCGCCTGCAGGAGCGTGCCCCCATTCCGGTAGCGGTCGGCTTTCCTCTATCTTTTGGAAAAAATGTAGTTTAATTGACCTTAATCTCAAAAGTTGAGTGTAATAATAAATTGTTTCGAACATGTATAAGGTTAAAAATTTATAAAAATTTAAAAGATATTGCAAAGAAAGTTGAAGCGCTTTCATTTAGAATGACGTTATAAGCAAGACAAAACAACATCATTTTAAGGGGGAAATAGAAATGAAAAAATGGTTAGTTGTCTTTATTCTTTCGATTGGTATGATAGCGCTTGCAGCTTGTGGTGGAGATGAAGCTAGTGGAGATGGAACTGGTACAGTTGGGATTTCGATGCCTACACAATCATCTGAGAGATGGATTGCTGATGGTAATAATATGGTTGAGCAATTTGAGGAGCTAGGCTATGACACAAACTTGCAATATGCAGAAGACGTCATTGAAAATCAAATAGACCAAATTGAGAATATGATTACACGTGGAGTAGATGCGTTAGTGATTGCCTCGATTGATGGTGAATCACTAACAGAAGTACTAGATTTAGCTGCGGATATGGATATACCCGTTATCGCGTATGACCGATTAATTCGTAATTCTGAGCATGTTAGTTACTATGCAACTTTTGATAACTTCCAGGTCGGTGTATTAAAAGGTAGATACATTGAAGAATATTTAGGACTTGATGAAGGGGAAGGTCCATTCAATATTGAATTGTTTGCGGGATCTCCTGATGATAATAACGCCTATTTCTTCTTTGATGGTGCATTATCTGTTTTACAGCATTATATTGATAATGGCCAATTAGTTGTACAAAGTGATCAAACAGACTTCCAGCAAGTTGCAACATTAAGATGGGATGGATCACTAGCACAAGAGCGTATGGATAATCTATTAAGTGGTTTTTATACAGACGAAACATTAGATGCTGTTCTCTCACCATATGATGGAATTAGTATTGGAATTATTTCTTCATTAAAAGGTGTAGGCTACGGTTCAGCAGATTTACCGATGCCTGTCGTAACTGGGCAAGATGCAGAGCGTCCATCGATCGAATCGATCATTGCAGGAGAGCAAACACAAACGATTTTCAAAGATACTCGTGAGTTAGCTGGGAAGGCAGTTGAAATGGTTAATGCTGTTCTTCAAGATGGAGAGGCAGAAGTGAACGATACTGAAACGTATGATAATGGTGTTCAAGTCGTTCCTTCGTATTTATTAGAGCCTGTTTCTGTTGACATTGATAACTATAGAGAAGTGTTAGTTGGAAGTGGATACTATGATGAGAGTGACTTTGAAGAAGAATAAAATCATCATCATATAATCTTTGAAAAGGTTTTGTAAGCGATTTAGTGATAGTGATGATAGCTATCACTAAATCGTTATTTACATCTAAGGAAGAAGGTGATCGAACATGGCTAATACCATTTTAGAAATGAAAAATATAACGAAAACCTTTCCAGGTGTCAAGGCGCTAGATCATGTCAATTTCAAAGTTGAAACAGGAGAAATACATGCTCTAGTAGGTGAGAATGGTGCAGGGAAGTCGACTTTGATGAAAGTATTAAGTGGCGTCTATCCACATGGGACATACGATGGTGATATTTTATTTGAAGGAAAAGTATGTCAATTTAAAGATATAAAAGAAAGTGAAGAACTAGGGATCGTGATTATTCATCAGGAATTAGCACTCATTCCAGAGCTGTCGATTGCTGAAAATATTTTCTTAGGAAATGAGCAAGCGAATAAAGGGGTCATTAATTGGAATCAAACTATTAATGAAGCAGCTAAACTATTGGCGAAGGTTGGTTTAACAGATGAACCACGAAAGCTTGCAATGGACATTGGAGTTGGGAAGCAGCAGCTAGTGGAGATCGCAAAGGCGCTATCTAAGAAGGTAAAGCTTCTTATATTGGATGAGCCTACAGCTGCATTAAATGAAGAAGATAGTGAGAATTTATTAAATTTATTATTAGAGTTTAAAAAGCAAGGGATGACATCGATTATTATTTCACATAAATTAAATGAAATCTCGTATGTTGCTGACAACTTGACTGTGTTAAGAGATGGTCAATCGATTGAAACGTTGTCTTTAACGAGTGGAGAGGTAACGGAGGATCGAATTATTAAAGGAATGGTTGGACGTGACCTTGAAAATCGCTTTCCTCCGAGAGAGCCTATCATTGGTGAAACGATCTTTGAAGTGAAGAATTGGAATGTTGATGACCCTCTACATGCAGGTCGAAAGCTCATTAAAAATGCGAACTTGCATCTGAAACGAGGAGAAATTGTTGGTATTGCCGGGCTGATGGGGGCAGGAAGAACAGAATTAGCTATGAGTATTTTCGGTAAATCCTATGGAAAGAACATTACAGGGCAATTAATAAAAGAAGGAAAAGAAATTTCCGTACAGTCGATTAAAGATGCCATTGACCAAGGGTTAGCTTATGTTACAGAAGATCGAAAGACGTATGGGTTAATTTTAATTGATGATATTAAACATAACATTTCATTAACGAGTCTTGAAAAGCTATCAAAGCATCAAATCGTAGATAAAAATCAAGAAATACGTGAAGCTGAAGGATTTAGAAAGAAGATGAATATTCGTACCCCTAGTATCGATCAAAAGACAGGGAATTTAAGTGGCGGAAATCAACAAAAGGTCGTTTTAAGCAAATGGATTTTGTCTCAGCCTGATATTTTAATATTAGATGAGCCAACCCGTGGTATTGATGTCGGAGCTAAATATGAGATTTATAGTGTTATTAATGAACTAGCGGCTCAAGGGAAAGCCGTTTTGGTGATCTCCTCTGAGCTTCCTGAGCTACTCGGGTTAAGTGATCGCATTTATGCGTTATGTGAAGGGTGTATTACGGGAGAAGTACCTAGAGAAGAAGCAAACCAAGAGACATTAATGAAATATATGACGAGAACAGGGGGCGATGGACATGAAGTTGGGTGATATCCTGAAAAGTAATATGCGATCATATGGCATGATCGTGGCGCTCATGTTTATTATTCTATTATTTAGTATTTTATCAGATGGGATTTTGTTACGGCCACTTAATGTGACAAACCTTATTTTACAAAATAGTTATATTCTTGTGCTAGCTATTGGGATGGTTATGGTTATTATAGCGGGTCATATTGACTTATCAGTTGGTTCAGTTTGTGCCTTTGTAGGAGCAATAGCTGCAATTTTTATGATTGAAATGCAAATGCCAACAGTTGTTGCAATCTTCCTATGTTTACTATTAGGTGCGCTCATTGGTGCTTGGCATGGTTTCTTTATCGCTTATTTAAAGATGCCTTCTTTTATCGTAACATTAGCTGGTATGCTTTTGTTCAGAGGGTTAACAATGGTCGTATTAGGGGGGCAATCACTCTCCCCTTATCCAGCAGAGTTCCGTTTAATTAGTTCAGGCTTTATTCCGGATATCCCATTTCTCGGTTTATCCTCCTATCATGTTTTGACGATTATAGTTGGTGCTTTGCTCTCACTGCTTGTTATTTTCAGTGAGTTAAAAGAACGTCGTGTTCAACTGAAAAACAAATTCTCGGTATTACCAACAGGCTTCTTCATTGCCAAGCTTGTTGCAATGGTAGCGGTTATTAATGTTTTCACATTTGTCTTAGCATCTTATCGAGGAATTCCAAATATTCTAGTCATCTTGTTTGTGTTAATTGTAGTATTCTCATTTATTATGAATAAAACGGTTATGGGACGGCACATTTATGCAACAGGTGGTAACCAAAAAGCTGCCGAGTTATCAGGGGTTAAAACAAAACGAGTGACGTTCTGGGTATTCGTCAATATGGGCTTCTTATCTGCAATCGCTGGTTTAATTTATGCGGCTCGATTGAATGCAGCAACTCCAAGAGCTGGTACGATGTTTGAGCTTGATGCGATTGCCGCAGCATTCATTGGTGGTGCTTCAATGGCTGGTGGTGTCGGTACCATTGTCGGTGCTGTCGTCGGGGGTCTCGTCATGGGTGTTATGAACAACGGAATGTCTTTAATCGGTATTACGATTGATTGGCAACAAGCAATTAAAGGTTTAGTATTACTTGCAGCAGTTGGATTTGATATTTATAATCGAAATAAGTCAAAATAAAGTAGTAAATACTCTTATTACGATGTGTGATCATTGTAATAAGAGTATTTTTGTTATGGCTATAACAAAGCCAATAATGAGGTGAACGTCTATGAAATTTGGAATGAGAAAGCCTAGCTTGAAGAAGAGAATTCGTGCTAGGACAAGTATAAAAAGGCAAGTCGTTCATCGTGCTGGTATGAAAATGCCACGTGGATATGGCTGGATTCGGAGCCCGAAGAAACATGCATATAATAAAGTATATAGGCGTACTACATTTGATCTATTTAAGCTATTGAAGAAGCTTTTTAAATGAAAAAATAGAGGGCGTAAATCCTCCCTATTAAGTGGTAGGTCATTGAAAAAGTACAAGTACATTTGAATACAAGAAACCCATTCATATCAAGCTTTTCAAAATAAGAAACGGTTACGTACATTGCTGAAAGGGCACCGAAAAAGTTGAACAAAACTTTTTCGGTGCCCTTATTAAGTAGTTGTATGAATCTTTTTATTCTTTTACTAACTTCTCAACTCTGCTACTCGTCTCCTCAATGATTGTTTGGAGCTCTTCATTTCGTAAAGATTGATTTTCGACTGTTGCCGATATTTCTTCAATTGATGCCGTTGTTTGTTCTAAAACAGAAGCAAATTCATTGACGGCTTTTTCGATTTCTTCAGAATCGCCTCCGACTTGTGTAGCAGTAGCCGAAAGTGCTTGAAACTGATCGAGTAAAGAGTTGATCGCTTTATCAATATGATGAAAGGATTCTTTCGTCTCATTAGTTGTTAGAATATTAGTTTGCATTTCACTTGAGATTGCAGTCATTTGAGACTGTGTTTGTTCATTCGTTGTATCAATTTGATTTAAGTTAATAGAAATATCTTTGGCTGCTCGTTCAGTCGTTTCAGCTAGCTTACGAATTTCTTCTGCTACAACAGAAAAACCTTTTCCGCTTTCGCCAGCTCTTGCTGCTTCAATAGAGGCATTAAGTGCTAGTAAGTTTGTCTGAGCTGTTATTTCTTGAATTGATTCAATCGATTGAACAGAATGGCTAATAATTTGACTGAGATTACTCATATCAAGAGACATTTGTTCAACTAATTTCTGAAATTGTTCCATTTGTTCAGCTAGAAGCGTAACTTGTTTTGTACCATCAACAGAATGATTTCCTGCCTTTTCAGATTCGGCTCTTAGCTCGACTACGAATTTAAGCATATTTCTCATCGCTTCATTCGTACGTTCTACAGATGAGGAAATGTTGGCAGCTGATTCAGTTTGTACTTGTGTTCCAGTCGCCACCTCTTGAACAGCGGTATTTGTTTCTTGAAATGATTTCACATTGGTAGATGCTTGTTCTTGAATAACACCCATCTGTTTGGCAATGGATATACTTTCTGTTTCAAGACGTTTTTTGTCTTCATTTATTTGATCCAACGAAGCATTAACTTGCTCTTGCATCAATTCAGCTGTTTTGCTTGTATTCTCAGCTATGATAATAATCAACAATAACGTAATAAAAATAATAAAATAAATGATTAAAAAGCCTACTAACTCATCGATGGGAAATTGTCTATTTATGTAGTTGTATATAAAAAAGCAAATGGTTACGACTGTAGAGTTTGCAAGATAAAATGCTTTACTTAAATAAAAGCCTGATAAAACGATAAGAAAGAAATAAAAATCTGATAAATCACCAGGTGTGATTAAAGTAATGAGAAATAATAGACTAGTTAATGACATAAAGATGAGATAGGGTAATAACTTTGGAACCTTGTTTTTAAAATGTAGGATACTAAGTATACTAGCAAAGAAAATACCTAATAAATTGTCAATGAACCGACCGTCAAATAAAAAGGTTAAAATAATGCCAATTGCAACAACTAAATATAACACATAAAGCATAAATTGGTTCTTTTTCCTAATTGTTTGTGTTAAAAAGTCTGTTTGCATATGAAACCTCCTAGTGTGTAATTAGGACTAAGTATATAGTAATAATCTAAGTGAAACAATATACTTTTTATACATAGAAGGTTGTAAAATATTACATTTGCTTAATAATGAAACATATGAAGACTCACTATGTTATCTCATTGACAAACCTCTTCGTAATTTCTAGTGGCCTCGTAATAGCCGATCCGACAACGGCTGAATATGCACCTACTTCGAATAATTGTTTTAATTGTTTGGGTGTTTGAATTCCTCCCTCTGCAATGATAGGAATGGAAAGCTTATAAGCTAAGTCCTTTACAAGTGAGATATCTGGTAATATTCGTCCTTTTGTAGCATTTGTATAGCCACTTAACGTTGTGGAAATGCAATCAAATCCGATTTCGCTTGCAAATAGGCCTTCTTCAAATGTAGAACAATCAGCCATGAATAATTGATTTGGATAACGTCTACGAATAGAAGGGAAGAATTCGTTAATTGTCTGTCCGTTAGGCCTCATTCGGTTTGTCGCATCTAAGGCAATCATATCAACACCTTCCTCATGTAGAAGGTCAATTTCTTTTTCTGTAGGTGTGATAAAGACATCTGATGTTGGATAGTTAGCTTTTATAATTCCAATGACGGGTAGCTCGACTGATTTTTTTATTTCACGAATATCGACAATACTGTTCGCTCTGATCGCCTTTGCACCACCGAGCATAGCAGCATAAGCCATACATCCCATTATTCTTGATCCGTACATTGGTTCATCAGGTAGAGCTTGGCAAGAAACGATTAGCTGTCCTTTAATGGTATTTAACATAGTATCTCTCCTGTTCAAGTAAGAAAAGCGACTGCGCGGTTTTTCTTACAGTATCAAATGAAAAAATCTTTAGAGGTTTAATCAAGGAGGGGATAGGCGAACTCGCGGGTGACGTCGACTCCGTACGTTACACATATTTTTGAAAGAACCTCACTTTCAAAAGTACTCAAGTCATAATAACGACTACGTACGACGTAATGCAGAAAAAACGCATAGCGTTTTTTCTTATCCAATAATAACGGTGACATTTGGGTGGTTATGGAGAATAGATGCTGGGAAGTCCTCACATATTTCTCCTTCAAGCAATCTTTTAATGGCAGGCCGTTTCTTTTCACCTGATGCAAGCAGCAAAATTTCTTTGCTTTCCATAATCGTTTGAATCCCCATTGTTATGGCTTGATGTGGAACGTCATCTTCACGTTCAAAGAAGCGTGCGTTCGCCTTGCGTGTAGAAGGCTTTAAATCAACGATATGAGTTTGAGTGGAGAAAGGTGTTCCTGGTTCATTAAAGCCGATGTGGCCATTCAATCCAAGACCTAGCAATTGTACATCAATACCGCCATTTTCTTTTATAAGTTGTTCATACCGTATACATTCTTGTTCAGCATTGTCTGTGCCTCCGTCTGGAATGTGAATATGACTTTCTCGTATGTTAATATGCCTAAAAAGATGCTCATCCATATAATAATGATAGCTGTTTCGATCTGTTGGCTTGAGTCCGATGTATTCATCTAAGTTAAACGTTGTGACATTCGAAAAGGAGAGCTGTTCTTGAGTGTAGCCTTTTATAAGTAGCTCATATAACCTTTCTGGAGTTGAGCCTGTTGCAAGTCCAAGTACTGGCTCGTTGACATGCAACAACTTTGCTTTTATGATTTCGTATGCATACGTACTCATTTCTTCATAGTTGTGCAAATGTACGGTTTTCATGTTAGTACTCCTCTCGCTTGTAGGCAATTGATCCACGGCAAATGGTATATATAAGATTAAAATGTTCGTCAACTAATAGGAAGTCAGCATCCTTTCCTTCTGATATACTCCCTTTATGATCAAAAAGACCTAGCTGTTTGGCAGGGTTTATTGCAGCCATCTTCGCCACGTCATCGATCGTTGCAGTTGTCATTTGTTGCATGTTTTTCGCAGCATCAATCATTTTCAAAACACTTCCAGCTAATGTTCCATTTGATAATAACGCTTTTTCTCCGTCTGTGGTCACGATTTGTCCTCCTAGTGAGTAGGTCCCGGGAGGCATTCCTTTAGCTTCAACCGAGTCGGTTATGAGGATGAGCCGATCTGGACCGACCTGTTGATAAATGAGATTAACCATATCTGGCGAAACATGTAGACCGTCGACAATCAATTCACACACTAACTCTTCTAATAATAATCCAGCACCAACGGCCCCGACATCACGGTGATGTATAGCAGTCATGGCATTACAAAGGTGAGTAAGTTGACTTACGCCTTTTTTGACACTATGTTTTATTTCTGCCATTGAAGCATTCGTATGTCCGGCAGAAACAATTACTCCAGACTTTACTAAAAAAGAAATGAAATCCTCCTGTTTATCCATTTCTGGAGCTAGGGTAATGACTCTAATTCGTCCATTGGATACGTTTTGCCAATGTTTAAATTGTTCAATTGAAGGAGGAATGACATACTCGGACGGTTGTGCTCCAGCCTTTTCGATGTTAATGAAGGGACCTTCTAAATGAATACCTAATAGCTCTGCTCCCTGATTCTTGATAGGATAGTTGGCGACCGTATTCAACGCTTGGTCAATAGCTTCTTTAGATTGTGTGATAGTGGTTGCTAAAAAGCTGGTCGTTCCTTCTGCTGGTAAGCTCTCAGCTATCGTTCGTAAAGCAGCCTCTTCGCCATCCATCACATCAGCTCCCGCAGCACCGTGAATATGAGTATCAATAAATCCAGGAATGATATGGTGCCCATTGCCATCTATCGCATATTCACACTCTCCTAAATGAGGATCACCTTGTCCTATTTCCATTATGGTCTTATTGTTTGTACGAATATATCCGTTAATGACCTCTGTTTCACAATGAATGTTTACATTGTAGAAAACAATGCCGTTTGTCTGTTTCATCCTATCACCTCTTTTATCATGAAACTAAGTATCCTAATAAAGCTTCTTTGCTGTGTTTTCTGAAATTTGATGCTTCATCTCTACTGATTGCTCATAATTTTCTAAAGTGACTCCTGTACAAATAAGGTCAATAAGATATAATTGCGCAACTTTTGTAATAAGGGAACCACTATCTAATGGACTTTCTTTTGCTGATGTAAGTAAGACTTGATTGGCAAGCTTTGTTAATGGTGACTTTAAATAGTTCGTGATGGCAATGATCGTTGCACCTTGTGCTTTGGCAATTTGTATTGTATCAACGATATCCTTCGTACTACCCGTTACACTAATGGCGATCACAACCGTTTCTTTTGTCATACTTGATGCTCTCATGACTTGAGTGTGAGGATCGGTAACGGCCTGAATATGTTTTCCAATTCGAAGTAAACGGTTTTCCATGTCATTAGCTGCAATACCAGAGGAACCAATTCCAAAAATAACGACATCGTGAGCTTGTGCGATTGTTTTTACAGCAGCTTCTAGTGCTAGAGCGTCTATGAGGTCATAGGAATTATGAATGGCTTGAACCATATAGTTGCGAATTTTCTCTATATACGTGCTATTTTCTTCATTCGGAGTTCTTTTTGATGAAACCTCTTGAGCAAGAGCAAATTTGAAATCTTGAAATCCTTTGAAGTGAAGTTTTCTAAAAAAGCGTAATAACGTTGCTTCAGCTACATCGCATGCTTCAGAAAGCTCAGTTAAGGAATAGTATAGGACTTGATCAATGTGAGAAGTGATATAGTCATATATTTTCGTTTCAGATTTTGTAAGGCTGTGCTTATGCTGTTCCATCATAATAGAAGGCTTATATCGATTTGATTTGCTATCCAACTGAAATCCTCCCTTTGATTAAATGTGCATATGTTAACTGTATCAATTTGATTGTAAATTGTCAATTTAAAATTAATTATTGAAAGTCAATTGTCAAAATAGGTGGAAATGTCTTTAACAAGTTGGTAGAGTGCAATATTTGGAGTGTGAGCTAAGAGATATGAATGTTTCTTGTTGACATGAAACGCGTTCCATACGATACAATATGAAGGGATAAGAAGAATAGAAAAGGAAAAAGGCGTTATAATAGAAATAGACTATATAGAGAAAGTTGGTTTGGAAATGGGAGAGAAGAGCGTTATTTTTTTTGATATTGATGGTACATTATTAAGAGAGGATAAGACATTACCACCTTCTACTAAAAAAGCAATATTTGCATTGAAGGAGGAAGGGCATGAAGTGGCTATTGCAACAGGGAGAGCACCTTTTATGTTTGAGGATATTCGTAAGGAACTCGATATTCAAACATATGTGAGCTATAACGGACAGTATGTCGTCCTAAATGGAGACGTCCTTTACACGAATCCACTTCATACGGAAGCGTTGGTCCGTCTGACGGAGGAAGCAGTTAGTCAAGAACACCCGGTTGTGTTTATGGATCATGAGGATATGAAAGCGAATGTCCCACCAGAGCATTCATTTATTACTGAAAGTATTGATTCATTAAAAATAGCTCATTTTCCAGCACATGACCCTCATTATTATAAAGATCGTAACCTATATCAATCTCTTCTGTTCTGTCCAGAAGGCTCAGAGGAACGATATGAGCGTAATTATCCAGAGTTTGATTTTATTCGTTGGCATCCTCTTTCGGTCGATATTTTGCCTAAAGGTGGATCAAAAGCAATTGGAATTGAGAAGATTGTTGAAAAACTAGGCTACTCAAAGGAAAGGCAATACGCTTTCGGAGATGGGTTAAATGATATCGAGATGCTTTCAGAGGTTTACAATAGTGTGGCGATGGGTAATGCCGTAGATAAAGTTCAATCAGCTGCGAAGTATGTAACGAAATCAGTTGAAGAAGATGGCATTTATCACGGCTTGAAGCTAGTTGGGTTATTAAAATAAATATTGAAATATCTCATTCACCTAAAGGGTAGTAAAGCTCTTTAGGTGTTTTTATTGAGTGCTCGATAGTATAACAAGGAAGGCGTGCGTGTAAGAAAGCTACACTCAAACGATTTGAATTTGTTACAGGAGAAAGAGGATTTCTGTAGAATGGTTCTATACAAGGGAGTGGGAGTATGAACGTATCTTTTATTGGTTTAGGGATTATGGGATTACCGATGGCAAAGCATTTATATAGAGCTGGTTGTTTGTATAAAGTATATAATCGCACGAAAGCAAAGGCGGATTATTTCCTTGAAAGAGGGCTGGAGGTAAGTCATACACCGAAGGAAGCCGCTGTAGGAGCCAATTATATCATTACGATTGTCTCTAATTCGAGTGATGTCGAAGAGGTCATCCTTGGAGAAAATGGTGTCATTCATTCTGCCAGCAGTGGTTCAACTATCATTGATATGTCATCAATCAATCCTGAGGTTTCAAAACAAATTAGTTTAAGGTTGAGTGAAAAGGGAATCCATTTCATAGATGCACCAGTAAGCGGAGGCGAGCAAGGAGCGATAGCTGGAAAATTGGCGATAATGGTTGGTGGAAGGAAAGAGGTTGTTAAGGATGCTGAGAAGGTTCTGAAAGTAATGGGTTCTCCTGTTCATGTCGGATCGGTTGGCTCTGGTGGCTATGCAAAGCTAGCTAATCAAATTATGGTAGCGCTACACCTTCAAGCGATGTCTGAAGCTTTTACACTCGCAAAAAAAGCCAATCTTGATGCCGAGCAGCTGTATCATGCAGTAAGGAATGGGTTGGCAGGTAGTCACGTCCTCGATCAAAAGATAAGCAATGTTGTAGAAGGAGAATATGACCCAGGATTTAAAGTGGCCCTTCATCTAAAAGATTTAAACAATGTTTTGGATGCTGCTAATGAGTTAGATGTTCATTTACCTATTACAAATGAAATTCAGCGCTTTATGAATGAAATGAATAGGGAAGGCATGGGTGAGCTTGACCATTCAAGCTTGTACACCTATTTACAAAAGAATCAGTAGCAATATGAAGGAGCTGTTGTCATACTCACGTATGTCAATATAAATTAAATGGAAATGAAGGAGGAATTTATTCATATGGCTTTCACACTAGAAATTGGTCAAAAAGCACCGGAATTTTCACTACCTGCAACAGATGGGAAGACGTACTCACTTAATGATTTTAATGATGCAAAGGTTCTAGTAATTTTCTTTACGGCTAATCATTGTCCGTTTGTTACTGGCTCTGATGAAGTGACACGAAAGACGGTTCAACGGTTTGAGGATCAAGGGGTTAAATTTGTAGGAATTAATTCAAATAGCCCTAACACGTATGCAGAAGATTCATGGGATGGAATGGTTAAAAGAATGGAAGAGCAGCAATTTCCATGGACGTATTGCCATGATGAATCACAGGATGTCGCAAGAGCTTATGGGGCTTTGCGAACACCTCACTTTTTCGTGTTTGACCAAAATCGTGAGCTTATTTACACAGGAAGAGCCATTGATAACCCACGTGAGTCGGAGAAGATGAAGGTGAATGATCTTGACCGTGCTTTAGAGGAGCATTTAACAGGGAAGGAAATTAGTATACCTTTAACGAATCCAATTGGTTGTAATGTAAAATGGGATGGAAAAGATGAGCATTGGATGCCAGCTGATGCTTGTGATTTAGTGCAATCATAATATGGATCATTCATATGCTTGAAAAGGGAGTGCCCCTTTTCAAGCATTTTTTTTTGAGAAATTCTTCGGACGTTCTCTTTTCAGCAAAGAGCATGGTACATATATGGAAAGCCAGTTATACATCTTGTGAAGAAAAAAGATTTCTTTGTTACCTTTTTCACATGTTATAATTCAAGTTATGCAAATAGTTTTATAGAAATATAAAGGAGTGGATAGATTTGATGAAGAAGGGGCTAATGGCTTTTGCTTTGACGCTGTTTGTTGTTGGTTGTGCTCCAAATAGTGCTGAACAAATTCAAGAAGGTACGGTTGAAGAAGTAAAGAATGAATTAGTATTGGCGCTAGGTTCGGAGCCAGATACGGGCTTTGATCCAACAACTGGCTGGGGACGTTACGGTTCACCCTTGTTTCAAAGTACATTATTTAAAAGGGATAATAACTTAGAAGTTGATTATGATTTGGCTACTGACTATGAATTGAGTTCGGATGGTCTTGTTTGGACAGTGGTAATTCGTGATGACGCAGTCTTTTCTGATGGCGAACCTTTAACAGCATCAGATGTTAAATTTACTTATGAAACAGCTAAAGAAAGTGGTTCTATATTAGACTTAACGATGATCGATGAAATACGTGTTGAAGATGATTTGACCATTCAGTTTCATTTAGTTGAGCCTCAATCAACCTTTATCCATACATTAATTTCGATTGGAATTGTACCTGAGCACGCATATGACGATGATTATGCTCAATCACCGATTGGATCGGGGCCGTTTGTTTTTAAGCAATGGGATCAAGGACAGCAATTAATAGTGGAAGCTAACCCTTATTATTATGGTCCGAGTTCTGAAATCGAACAGATTACGTTTGTCTTTTTAAGTGAAGATTCTGCATTTGCTGCTGTACAAGCTGGAGAGGTTGATGTTGCTAGTGTTCCGGCTGTATTTGGTTTACAAGAAGTAGCTGGAATGAGAGTTGAATCGATGCAAAGTGTTGATAATCGTGGGATCATGTTTCCTTTCGTTGCTAGAGGAGAAACAACGGAAGATGGTTATCCGATCGGAAATGACGTAACGAGCGACCTTGCTATTCGTCAAGCCATCAATATGGCAGTAGATCGTCAAGCACTAGTTGACGGAGTATTGGAGGGCTTTGGTACACCTGGTTATTCGGTAGTTGATGGTCTCCCTTGGTGGAATCCAGATACTATGATCGAGGATGGTGATTTAGAAGGAGCTATTCAATTACTTGAGGAGAATGACTGGTTTGATGAAAATGAAGATGGCGTACGTGAAAAGGAAGGATTACGCGCTGAATTTCGTCTGCTTTATCCATCTAATGATGTAACGAGACAATCGTTAGCGTTAGCGGTAGCTGACATGTTGAAGCCAATTGGTATTCAAATCGACGTAGAAGGAAAGAGTTGGGATGAAATCATTCAATTGATGCATTCTGAGGCAGTTATGTTCGGCTGGGGAAGCCATGATCCGCTTGAAATGGTTCATGTTTATAGTGTGCAATATGCGGGAGTTGACTGGTTTAATCCTGGTTATTATGCGAATGAGACGGTTGAACATTATTTTAATCAAGCTTTAACGGCTCTAACTGAAGAGGAAGCCATTGATTACTGGCAGCAAGCGCAATGGGATGGTAAAACGGGTTTTAGTACATTGGGGGATGCACCTTGGGCGTGGCTTGTTAATTTGGAGCATGTTTATTTTGTTCATGAGCGTTTGGATATCGGAGAACAGCCGATTCAACCACATGGTCATGGTTGGCCGATTACGAATAATATTGCTGAATGGACTTGGAATGAGTAAAAGATGAATGTAAAAGTTGATTCATTAATACGTTTTATTACAAAAAAGGTCGTTAGATTCTGTACGTTATTAATAGCCTTGTGTATCATTACTTTTCTATTAATGACATACTCACCGATTGATCCGATTCAGGCATATATTGGGGCAGATATGATGAGAGTAGGACCAGAGCAACGTGAACAAATTGCCGCGTATTGGGGGTTGAACGAACCGCCAATACAGCAATTTCTTCATTGGGGCTCTGCTGTGATCCAAGGTGATCTTGGTACATCAATGATTTATCGGAAGCCTGTGACGGAGGTTATTGCCGAGAAGTTTCTTTATTCGGTTGTTTTAATGTTTATTGCTTGGGTTTTATCTGGAGTCATTGGATTTGTTATAGGAATTGTTGCAGCAATGAAGAAGGATACATGGGTGGATCGTGCCATTAAATGGTATTGCTATACGCTTGCCTCGACACCAACCTTTTGGATGGGCTTGTTGCTATTAATGGTTTTTGCTGTTTGGTTAAGTTGGTTTCCGGTAGGATTAGGAGTACCGGCAGGGAGATTAGCAGAAGATATTACATTATTAGATAAAGTGAAGCACCTTATGCTACCAGCAATAACATTAAGTATTATTGGTGTAGCCAATATTGCCTTGCATACTAGAGAAAAATTAATTGATGTCTTATCGAGTGATTATGTCTTATTTGCACGTGCTCAAGGAGAAAGTGGCTGGAGGCTTCTTCGGCGTCATGGCTTAAAAAATATTGCACTACCAGCCATTTCGTTACAATTTGCCGCTTTTGGTGAGTTATTTGGTGGGGCTGTATTAGCGGAACAGGTATTTTCGTATCCTGGATTAGGACAGGCTACAGTGGAAGCTGGGTTGCGAGGAGATGTACCGTTATTATTAGGTATCGTACTTTTTAGTGCAACTTTTGTGTTCCTCGGAAATCTAATTGCAGATTTCATTTATCGGATGATTGATCCGAAAGTGAAGGAGGAGCGTTTATGAATAAGGTGCTTAATTTCAATCGCCGTAAAAAAATGCTCATTTCAATCATGGTTTCGAGCTTCCTGTTGCTGGTGATCTTAATAGGTAGTGTAGCGTTAAGTGATGAGCGTATTGTTACGCAACTAGAGGTGCGTAACCTTGCACCATCTTGGAGTCACCCATTTGGGACAGATTGGTTAGGAAGGGACATGTTTACCCGTACGATAAAGGGGCTAGCTCTAAGTATGGGAGTAGGAGTCATCGCTTCCGGTATTAGTGTCATTATTGCAGTTATCCTCGGCTTAATGGCGGCAACTTTAGGTAAAATGGTTGATAGTTTTATTTCGTGGTTAATTGATTTATTTTTAAGTGTTCCCCATTTAATATTTCTAATCTTAATTGCCTTTATTTTTGGTGGAGGAATACAAGGCGTTATTATTGGAATTGCACTAACACATTGGGCTGCTTTGGCAAGAGTCATTCGAGCAGAAGTGATGCAATTAAGGTCGGCTGATTATATACAGATTTCTTATAAACTAGGAAAATCAACGTATTATATAGCGTGGAAGCACCTTTTGCCACATTTGCTACCACAAATGCTCATCGGGTTCTTTCTTTGTTTCCCTCATGCGATTTTACATGAGGCAGCGATTACCTTTTTAGGTTTAGGGTTATCACCTCATCAGCCTGCTATTGGAATTATTTTGTCTGAATCGATGCGATACTTATCAACGGGGATGTGGTGGTTAGCCTTTTTTCCAGGATTATGCTTACTTCTTTTAGTAAGGCTGTTTGACATAATCGGTGGTCATTTGCGAACATTGCTAAATCCATATCACACGCATGAATGAGGGAGGGGACTTTAGTTGACGCTGCTTGAAATTGAAGATTTATCTATATCATTTAAACAATATACTTCGCGTTTCAAACAAGACGAGCTTGAGGTTATTCATCAGTTACATGTCATGGTCGAAGAGGGAGAAATCGTCGCCATTGTCGGCTCCAGTGGATCTGGTAAAAGTCTTTTAGCGCACGCTTTGTTAGGGATCTTACCTAATCATGCAACGGTAAAAGGACGGATGTATTATAATGGGCATAATTTAACGAAACAGAGGATTGAAAGATTACGAGGGTGTGAAATTGCTTTTGTCCCACAATCTGTAACGTATTTAGATCCCACGATGAAAGTTGGCAAGCAAGTACGCAATGCTGTGAGAAACGGAAATAAAAATAAGGCTCAGGAAAAAGTGTTTCATGACTTTCAATTGGATAAACATGTTGCTGACATGTACCCGTATGAGCTTTCAGGTGGAATGGCACGACGGATTTTGCTAGCGATTGCAAAGGTTAGTGGAGCAAAGCTTTTCGTTGCTGATGAACCGACTCCTGGCCTTGATGCTGAGGTGATGAAAGACACATTGGCTTCTTTTCGAAAATTAGCTGATGATGGTGCTGCTGTTATGATGATTACTCACGATATCGAAATGGCAACTCGTATTGCGAATAAGGTTGCTGTGTTTTATGCTGGTACGACTGTTGAAATCGCTCCTATCGAAGCATTTAAAGGAAACGGAGAGCAATTAAAGCATCCTTATTCACAAGCATTGTGGAAGGCATTACCTCAAAATCAATTCCAAACGATTGATGGACATCAGCCGTTATTAAGTGAGTCTATAAAGGGCTGTGCGTTTTCGCCTCGCTGTAATTGGGCCACTCATATTTGTCATAAAAAGAAACCGGAAGTACGATACGTTGAAAACGGAATGGTAAGGTGTCATCATGCAACTTAAAGCAGAACAACTCGGCTTTTATTATAAAAAAAATAAGTGGATTTTCCGACAGTTAACATTCTCCTTAAATCATGGGGAGGTTGTTGGGGTAACAGCTCCTAGTGGCACAGGGAAAACGACTTTTGCTCGTATTTTAGCTGGTTATGAATATGCCAAGGAAGGAAAAGTGTTGCTAGATGGCAAAGCTATTCAAACCAACTCCTATTACCCGGTGCAACTCATTCATCAACACCCTGAACGTTCTGTCAATCCGAAGTGGAAGATGGAGCAAATTTTAAAAGAAGGTTGGGACCCTAGTGAAGAATGGTTTGATCTAATGGGGATTCAACACAAGTGGCTTAAGAGATATCCGAATGAGTTATCAGGGGGAGAACTACAACGCTTTTGTGTATTAAGAGCACTCGGTCCACAAACACAATTTTTAATTGCTGACGAAATGACAGCTATGCTTGATACGGTGACACAGGTGCAAATTTGGGATGCTTTGTTACGTATAGCAAAAGAAAGAGGAATTGGCTTACTGGTCATTAGTCATGAAATAGCTTTAATGAAACGGGTTTGTGATCGAATGGAGCAACTACAAATGTAATGAGAATGGCATTGAAAAAGTTTGGTTTTTCCCTTTTTGATGTAATCGTAAAGAAATTATATTTGTTTAACGGTGTATTAAAAAGAAGGTCTCCGACTGTAATGAGACCTTCTTAGCTATTAGTTCAATTCAATTATTGATTGTTCAAGAAAGTCGATAATATTCGTTATGTTTTCACTATCAAAGCGAATTGTTACGATCTTTTCTTGAGCAATGATATCAACAGAGTCGAAAATAGAACTTCCTGATATATCAACACCATATAAACGTTCCTCTCGTTCGTTTTCACCTTGGTAATAATGGAGACGGCTATCGTCAATACTCTCTAGTAATTCCTCTGATAATCCTTCAATTGGTTGAAATGACTCCATATCCTTCATCAAATCAAAGTGGTGTAAATCAATTATATAAATATCTGGTTCTTCTGTGGCAAATACAATTTGTCTTCTTTGCAAAGCAGCCATGTCTAGCTCATTTCGAGTTTCAGAGGGTGCATATTCAAATTTAACGACAGTTCTTTCCCATTCAGGAAAATGTTCTAGTAGTGAGTCTTCTAATGGGGAAACATCTTCTGTATGGTATTCACCTATTAATAGTACCTCTAGGTCAGGTGCTGGGAGATTAGCTAATCTAGCTTCTTCAATACGATAGTCGATAATGCTGTACAAAATAGATCCGATGATTAAGGCGAGAACGATGCCAAAAAAGGTTTGGAACTTATAATGATATAAAAAATGATCAAGCTTTTCTCGAAAGCCAGTAGGTTGGTTCGTCGCATCTGGATCAATCCCGTTTAAATCGTTCTTAATCGTAGTATAAGCAAGGGTGATTTGATCCATATTAACTAACTTTTCTTCTGATTTGGAGTCTTGAAGCTGCTCCTGTGACTTTGAAATACGGATCCAAATCATGTATTTATCTTCTAGTTCATCTATTGAAACGTTTTCAGGAACTTCCATGATTTTATAAGCTTGTTCGAGTTTCATTCGTTTATTCGCATCCTTTTAATAAAAGTATAATTTGATTTAAGGTCAGAAAACCACTTGTTATTGCTAAAAGTAACATTCGATTAAGTAGGCGTCAAGACATTCAAGCAATTGTACAAAGTTTGTAATACATTTTATAATCCTTCCTACCGATAATTCTAAAAATATTATTCCTATAAATCATCCTCCAAGATCAAATCAGTTCATGTTAGTATAAAAGAAGGAAAACAGAATGGATAGGAGAAAAAGAATATGTCAAGAGAGTTAGTCATTGGTTTGGATTTAGGAACAACAAGTGTGAAAGCGGTTTTATTCACAGTGAATGGGAAGCTTATTGCGGAAACGGAGAAATTGATTGAATCTAAGTATTTAAATGATAACTGGGTGGAGCAAGATCCTGAACAAATTGCCATGTTTTCAGAGCAAGCAATGAGTGAAATATTGCATAAAGCAAACGTTCTTGAGGGGGAGGTGTTGACGGTTGGTTTTTCCTGTGCGATGCACTCACTTATATGCCTGGATGAACAGATGAACCCACTGACGAATGCGATCATATGGGCTGATGGAAGAAGTAGTGAGCAGGCGGAAGATATCATGAAAACGAATGGTGCAAATATTTTTGCAAAAACAGGTACACCAATTCACCCGATGACCCCTTTCATGAAATTATTGTGGATGAAGAAAACGAATTATGTTCCTTACGTAAAGTCTTCCTATTTTATGTCGATTAAAGAATTTTTGCTATATAGATGGTTTGGAGAAAGAGTTGTTGATTACGCAATGGCTTCAGCTACTGGCCTCTTTAATATACATACGTATGATTGGGATGATGATTTATTAACGTTAGTTGGTGTAAAAAGAGAACAGCTGTCAACAATTGTGGAACCAACAAAAGTGATTACGCAATGGTCAGATACTAAAATCCCATTGTTAGAAGGTGTTCCATGTGTCATTGGCTCTGCGGATGGTCAACTAGCTAACTTAGGAAGCGGTGCGATTTCACCTGGTGAAGTGGCTATTTCTGTTGGGACAAGTGGTGCAATTCGACAATTCATAGATGGTGTGAAAGTAAATAAGCGACTAGAAACATTCACGTATGCCTTTGATAAACGAACTGCAATTATTGGTGGGCCGACTAATAATGGGGGAATTGTTTTACAATGGTTAAAGGAGTTGCTTGAATATGATGGAGGTATGGAGGAGTTGATCCACGAAGCGAGTAAGGCTGAAGTAGGGTCAGATGGATTATTGTTTTTTCCATACGTTAACGGGGAGAGAGCTCCATTATGGAATCAGAAAGCAAAAGGGAATTTCTTTGGATTAAGTATGACTCATAAACGGCATCATCTCGTTCGTGCCGTTCTTGAAGGAATCACTTTAAATTTATATCAAATTGAGCAATCGCTTGTAGAAATGGCGGGAGAGTCGAAAGAAATTTATGTGAATGGAGGCTTGTCACGATCGTCCTTTTGGGTTCAAATGGTAGCCGATGTTTTTGGGAAGAACATTTATGTATTAGATACGCATCATAGCGCTGCATGGGGAGGGGCTTGGACAGCTTTAGTCGGTATTGGTAGAGTGAACTCCTTTAAAGAGATTAAAGAGACGATTCAGTTGAAGGAAGTCGTTGTGCCAGATCTTGAACGGCATCAAGCGTATCAAAAGGCTTTTGAGCGCTTTTGTGTGATTGGAAAAGATTTAGGCAAGCATTTCATTTAGAGGATGATCGACTGAGAGGTGAGTCGGGAACATAACAAAAATGTTTAGCTGAGAATCCGAACATTCAGGAGCGGTTTATGGGCACAGCTGTGTATTTGTTCGGCTTCTCATTTATGAAAATACTTTAGTCTCAGCCTCCTATTTTTTTCAGAGTATAGAGTTTACAATTGGCAATGAAGTCTAATTAAGGTACTCAGAGAAGGGAATTGCACGGTTTACTTATGCAAGCAAAATACTTGCATAAACAAGTATTTTGCTAGTATGATACGTTTGAGGTGTTGAAAAGATGAATACATATCGATTAGAAGATGCGTTAGGATTTCTTGTCTCAATGGCAGGGAGATCTTTGTCTAATAGTGTGCAACGTACGTTTACTGAAAATGGGTTTGATGCGACAACAGAGCATTGGACGGTTTTAGTTCAGCTATGGAATCGAGATGGATTGACACAATTAGAGTTAGCTGAACGGACAGGAAGAGATCAGGCAAGCATGTCTAGGCTGATTCGAAATATGTTGAATCGACAACTGATTGATCGGAAGAAGGATCCGAGAGATGGCCGTTGCAAACGAATTTATTTAACGACAAAGGGGAAGGAACAGCAGGTTAATTTAATGAATTTAGTCCAGCGAACGTTAGAGGAGGCGACAGCTGGAATACCTGAAGAAGATGTAGTAACAACAAAACGAGTGCTTAAGGAAATTTCCTTTAGAAATACTGCTACGAATAAAGTGTTTCAGGAGCTTGATGGAAAGAAGGGAGTAAATGAATAAGCAACTGATCAAAACAGCGATTTTATCGGTATCACTCCTTACAGTGATGGCTGGAGCTGCTATTTCACCAGCATTAGGTGATATCGCTCTTGCCTTTCCGAATTCAAATGAGACGACGATTAAACTGATTTTAACCTTGCCTTCGGTGATGATTATTCCTTTTATTTTTGTCTCAAGCCATCTGACTAGACGCTTTTCAAAGAAATCTATTTTACTGATTGGGATGGTTTTCTATCTCATTGGTGGTCTAGGTGGTGGGCTCGTTCCAACGATTGAGTTATTATTATTATTTCGAGCGATTTTAGGAATTGGGGTCGGTCTAATGATGCCTCTGTCGACCTCGTTAGTAGCTGATTTCTTTGATGGACAAGAACGGACCACTACTATGGGACAGGTAAGTGCCGTTAATAATCTTGGTGGTGTGGTTTTGTTTTTATTATCAGGAGTTCTGTCAGCGATTAGTTGGAGAATGGCGTTTAGCGTGTATACATTAGTTGTTGTCTCCGTGATCATTGTCTGGTTGTTTTTGCCGAAACAACAGCTCATTGATCGAGGAAGTAAGGTGAAATTAGAGCCGTTACCAAAAAGTGTCTACTTCACAGGTGCTTCTATGTTCTTTATTATACTAGTGTTCTTTGCATTACCATCTAATATGGCTTTATTTATGCAGCAAGAAGGCATCGGCAATTCACAAAATGCGGGGATGGTTATTTCGGCTGGAACAGCAGCCGGTTTCGTTGCCGGTCTTATATTAGCCCAAATAAAGAGAATATTTCAGCGTTTTTTCTATACGGTTATGCTACTGTTAATGGCTATTGGTTTTTTGATTATAGCTTTTGCACCAAATGCGATCATCATTGGTTGTGGTGTTGGATTGATGGGGTTTGGATTTGGATCATTGATGCCGACCGTATTTGATCATGTGACGCGTATAGTTCCACGTGTTCAAGTTGTGCAGGCAATGGCGGTTGTGACAAGTATGCTGTTTCTAGGTCAATTTTTGTCTCCGATTATATTAGATAGTATTGGTATATTAGTTGGAGATGGATCGATACGATTTACGTATTTTTTATTAGCGGGGAGTTTGTTTTTGGTCAGTACTGGATTTTTAATTCATGCTAGTAGTAGACGAAGCACAATTAATGGAAGTAATCAAGATATGAAAGGTAGTTAAGAGGTTAGAGTTTAGAAATTTAACGGAAATCATCTTTAGTGGATGATTTCTTTTATTTTATAGGCATTGTACGTTCCCGTTTTCCTGGTTGTTTAATAATTATAATTGTAATAAATTATCGGGAAAGAGGGGTGTAGTGAATGAGTTGTGGTTGTCACAATTGCACAAAGCATTGTGTAAGGAAAACTTCAGAATGTAAGTTTGTGCAGGATAGAATTACGACGGGATGGAGCATACCTCAAGGTATTTCACAAGATGTTTATATAATAACCGGATTAGAAAATGTACATGTGTCTGGTTTTATTGGTTACGATTCTGGAGAATTAGATTTTGTTACAGTTAGATTCTTTGATGGGAATTTGTTAGTAGGTGGTCCTTTGACAGTATTTGAAGGGAGTAGTGTTGCGTTTACATCTACTGGTTTTAATAGAATTGAAGTTAGTGTGCCATCAGGCAATCCAGATGATATAGCTTCTGGCTTAATCTGTTTAACTCCGCGATATCAAGTGAATTGTGAAACGGAAGATTGAAAAATAATGCAATAAATGAGAATGGTGAATATGAGAGGAGAATATGAAATGGCAAATATGGGATTTGATGATAATTGCTGCATAAGAGGGCCTAGAGGACCTAGGGGACCAGCGGGACCAGCGGGACCAGCGGGACCAGAAGGACCAGAAGGACCAGAAGGACCAGAAGGACCAGCGGGACCAGAAGGACCAGAAGGACCAGAAGGACCAGAAGGACCAGCGGGACCAGAAGGACCAGCGGGACCAGAAGGACCAGAAGGACCAGCGGGACCAGAAGGACCAGCGGGACCAGCGGGACCAGAAGGACCAGAAGGACCAGCGGGACCAGAAGGACCAGAAGGACCAGAAGGACCAGAAGGACCACCTGGACCACCTGGACCAAATGTGACTGAGACATCCGGTTTTGCAGCTAATACGCAAGGAACGGCTATTACTGTTCTTCTTGGAGGGACATTAATTCCTTTACCGAACGCTCAAAATTTAAGGAATATTACTGTTAATGCGGCAAATACCGTATTTACAGTCAATTTAGAAGGTAGGTACTTTATCACTTATAACTTAAATGCTACAGCGGCTTTGTTGTCAAGTAGTCGTTTAGTTGTGAATGGAAGCCCAGTAGCTGCAAGTGCTCGTAGCCCATTGTTAACTGTAAGTAGTTATAGCGCAGATATCATTTTGAATCTAAATGCAGGGGATACAGTCTCTCTTGAATTGTTTGGATTGGCAACAGTTACAACGCTTCAAGGTGGGCAAGGAGCTTCACTTACGATTATTCGATTAGATGATGATTTAATATAAGATAGGAAAAACAGGTTCTACTAGCTAGGATCTGTTTTATTTTTGATTGGGAAAAAATGGTCTGGCTGCTTCCTGGCCTTTTTCTCAAAGGTACACAGCTGATTTAGGTCTTGATGGTTACGAGGACTACACAAGCGTCCATTTATGTCAAGCGTTGTTTCGTAAATAACTTTAATATCTTTACATATCTGAACGGAATAACAAATTTCAATACAATCTTTTTTTATACATTTAATAAAAGACAGACAATGAAATTCTGTTACTTTACATAGAATATTTGTCCCTTTTGGGGCGCAAAGTTGAACCGTTGTTACATGGTCAATTGGAAATGTACAAGAATGTAAAATGGTTCCTGTCGCATTTAAAAGTTCAATTGTTATAAAAAATTTGTTACGTATTAATACATCTTGAAGATAAATTGCTTTCCCGTTCGGCAAACGGGATAGAGTGGATTTTCTTCCTTCTATACAATTTACCTCTTTACAAATTAATACATCCGTGTCAAGGTGAATGGGTTCTCCTTTTTTATTTGAAAGAAAGCAACGAGAAGTCTTTATATCACTGAAACATGTTTCTTTACCAATTTGATAATTGATAGACATATTAAGTTCACCGCAACAAATTCCTTCGTTACTGTTACTATTACAAAGTACGGAAATGCGTTCTAAAGATCCAGCAGTTGCATTAAATGTTTGCCCAGGCGTAAGTGTTGTTAGTTCTTTGTCATCGATCATAACGACTAAATCGCATGCAGATTCAGAGGAAGCCTGTATGCTGAAAGAAACTGTGCTTATTACATTTATTGCTTTCCAAATAATCGTGGGAGAATTTTCGTTACAATTAACTTTAAATTTGATGCACATATGATCTTTTACTTTCTTGGTTGGGGTTAAGGGCAATTTGATGACTTTCTTTTTGGTGATTTCGTCCATATAATGAATCCAATCATAAACCTTTTCAGCACGAATACAATGCGAATGTTGGTTCTCAGAAATTTGAAGCATGACGACTCCACTCCCTGTTTAAGTTAAATACATTTACATCATATGGGCAGGTGCCTATTCTGGTGATAAAAAAATGAAGGAGAATAAATGTCTATAAATTGTTTAAGGAAGTAATCTTCGTTAGTAGTTTGAGAAGTAAATAGAGTATAAAACAAATTAAGAGGAAAAGAGGCCGAGACAAAAGTGCTTTAATAAAGAAATACGAATAAATATATAGTGGTGCACATGTGTACATTTCATGCTACATTCTTATATTGTTCCTTCTTTTCAATTTAACACTTTTATGATGTCCCAGCCTCTGTATTCATGAGGCCACTGAAAAAGTGCTCGTTTACTTCGGACTTGAAAGGGAGCTTTGCCCTCGCTCCCGGGATGGGGGGCACGCTTTCCGCAGGCGGGCGTTGAACTAACCGTCTGCGCCGGTGGATTTCAACCTGCCCTTCCCTCCTGCAGGAGTCGGCCCTCCCATCCCGTCCGCTTTGTTGTGAGGTAAGATAGACATCCCCTACTCTTCAACGATAAAAAGAAAATAAGAGAAATCGTCTAAAAAGACCTTTGAGAAATGAGACTCAAAGGCCTTTTATCTACAGTTTGAAGTTTCATTTTATCAAACACTTCCCTGTCATTTTATTTTATCATTTAGGTAGTACATAGATGCAGGTGAATCAAATGAAGAAACAATAACACTCAGTCCATATATGGGTATTTAACAGCCTACTCTGAAAAAGACAATATGTTATTTGCAAAAACAAATAACATGAACCTTGTTTCCAAACTACATCCTATCATTACACATGGAACACGAAAAAATGATGAATTCGAATTTAATTAATAAAGATGCCGGGATGTATGTTTGTAAAGCTTGACATATGGCTACTCACAAAAAATATGATGAACGAAAAGGGAAAGAGACGAATCCACGAGTCCGATACTTATTTGATGTTGAAAAGTGCAAAATCTGTCCATTTCAAGAAGGGTGTTATAAAAAAGGAGCAAAAACAAAAATCGTATTATGTGACGATTAAATCAGAGGAACATTCTGATCAAGAAGCTTTTCAACAAACAGAAGAGTTTAAAGAAATGGCAAAGTCACGTTATAAAATAGAAGCAAAAAATAGACACGGGTTAAAAATTGCATCATCCTCGGGTCTGTTTGGTATGCAAATTCAAGCTGCTACCACGATATTTGCGGTGAATCCCAAGAGAATAATAAAGCTTTTGAATGAAAAAGAGTAACAAGTAGCAAAAGAAAAGGCAATTCTCATCCGAAAATGGAGGGAATTTGCCTTTTCTTTTTAATTAAAATCTTATTAGCACGAAAAACAGAAGTTTTTCAGTGGCTTCGTATTCATTAGACTGTAGATTTATTCAGGATAGTAATAATCCGCTGTACCAAACTCTACAAAGCCTTCAATTTCAAGATCAAGCACCCAATAGTACATTTCTTCTTCAGAGATATCAAAATCTTCATGAGAAACGCTTTGCGATTCGATGGATTCAATTAACTCAAGCTCTTCTTCCGTTAGCTCATAGTCATAGTATTCATCGTAATAGCTTTCGTCGTAATCCCAATCTAATTCATAATCTTCATCCCACTCTGCTTCCCAGTCAAACTCTTCGTCATAGTACATGTCTTCAAAAAGATCAGCATATATTTCATCGAGAAGTGACTCAACTTGCATTTCTAGGTCAAAGAGATACTGGTCTATGTCAGACTCACTTAACTCATCACGTTCTGCATCGTAGAAAGAAAACGCAGCTTGCTCTCCATAAATGAATTCACTGTTCACAGTTGAGGAGCCCGTAAAGGAGATACCGTCTTCTTCAAATGAGAATGTCGAGGTTGTTATGCTCTTTACAATTTGCCCTCTCTCGATGAGAAAGCCGATGTTAAAGTCAAATGTCATTTCACTTATATCTTCTTGGAACTCTTCAGTATTTGAAATAGCCGTATCAATGGGTACTTCTAATTCTTCTTCAAGAGCTTCAAGAGTTTCTTCATTTTCTTTTGCTTCTTCAAATGCATACAAGATTGACTGAAGCAGAAGCTGAGCATCAAGGTTAACATAAATCCACCCGTCTTCTTCAGTGATCAGTTCCTCTTCATTGTGTTCATCAAAGTACTCAATCATCTTTTCAAATACAAATTCAAGAACATAGCGTTCGTTATCTTCTAACTGCGTAAACAGACGGTCACGATCTAAGTCTAACGAATCAGAAAACTGTTTACTAGTAAACAGTGAATCGATCATTGGTTCTAATAGATTGTTTGCTTCTCTGGAGAAAAAGTCTCCTATGTCTTCTCCACCTGTAATCAGATCTAATTCCTCTTGAGCTTCCTCGATGTTTGGTAAAATGTTATATGAAATAACATCAATTGCTTCTGGAATAAATTGAGCGTAAGGATCTAAATCAATTGCTATAACGTCCTCTTCTCCAGAGAAATACATAGATATTGGAATGTGTAAAGAAATATCTTCACCTGAAATATCACCTGAAATTCCATAAGTTCCAGACACTTCCATAACATCTAACTCTTTATCATAGATTATAGAGCTTGTTCCTGAAAGACTATTAAACAGATCTTCAATAAGATTGAATGCAAAGTCATCCATCTCACTCATGTAAGGATCATTCAATAGTTCATCGAAGTCAAAGTCGTAGCTTAAGTCAAATTCACTTTCGACTTGAACACGGTCTTCGTTCAACAAATTTTGTAGACCGTTGGCAAGCTTTACTTCTGGTGATGACAAGAATGAATAAACAATAAGTCCACCAATTAAGAAGATGGCAATAACACTAATACCTATCCCTAACCCAAACTTAGCTTTATTTTCTCTCATTATACAATCACACCTTTTCTTGGTAATCAAAATACGTTTGTTATTGTCTCATAAAAATCATAGGAAGTGAGAATCATTTTTTACGAAATTAAAGGAGGTGAATTGCAGGAAGAAAGTAGGTTGTTTAATGGGAAATGCCATATCAAAAGTAATGATTACCAAGAAAAAAAACTACTTTCTCAAAGAAAAAAAAGAAGAGTAGTACAAAAGGCTTGTACAAAATAGCTGATTATTTAAGGATGTCTAATTCAATTGTCTGACCAGATGGATCGAAAGTGAGAACCTTCTTGTTGTCCTCAATTACTTCGAAGCTCTTTTGATGTAAAGCATATATGGCTTGACTCCGTGCATTTTCTGAGGGGTATATAAGTGTAAATTGCTTTAAGCCTACTTCATTCCGCGTAGGTGTCGGTGCACCTACACCTGCCCATGTATTTATAGCAATGTGGTGGTGATACTTTCCGGTTGAGAGAAAGCTAGCTTGTGCACCATAGCGACAAACGACATCAAACCCTAAAGCATCACGATAAAATCGTTCGGCTTCGTCTATATGAGAAACGTGTAAATGAATATGGCCTATTTCGGTTTCAGGAGGAATTCTACTCCACTCCGTATCTTCATGTATTTCTGATAATAAGCTTTCAAAATCAAGTGGATCAACCGTCATATGGACTTGTTCTTTCTGCCATTGCCACAAAGCTGGGTCACGGTCCGTATAAAGTTCAATTCCATTTCCGTCAGGGTCAGATAAGTAAATAGCTTCACTTACATGATGATCGGAAGAGGCAATCGGCCACTGGTTGTTTCTCAAATGAAGAACAGACTTAGCTAAATCAGACCGTCTTGGTAAAAGGATTGCAAAGTGATAAAGACCGGTTGTTCGTCGAACTTTCGGTTTAATATGTTTAGGCTGTTCAATGGTCAATATTGGGTGTAAGTTGTCTGCTGTTAAACGAATTTGATTGTCACTTTTATCAAAAAGGGTGAAGCCTAGAAGCTCTGTATAGAAGGTGAAAGAACGCTCAAGATCTTCTACAAGTAAATGAACGGCACTCACAAATGTGTGTGGAGCTGTATGGAAATTCATATTCATTCTCCTTAAAATTCATTGTATTTGATATCATTTTATTATAATAGAAGATGCAAAATCTAATTTTATGCTTAATAGTTTAATGTCATATCATTTTTTTGGACGATTTATTGCTTAAAGGGCACCAAAAAAGTTAAAAACCACACTTTTTTAGTGCTTCCCTTGTTCGTATTTCATATATGAGGATGATATGATACACACATGAACAGGAAATGAATAATGAAGGAGTACCATACATGAATAATTACAAACTGGTGATTCAATATGATGGAGCAAGATATAAAGGCTGGCAAAGGTTAGGAAATCAAGAGAATACAATTCAAGGAAAGATTGAGCTAGTTTTAACAAAATTAGAAGGCAAAGAGATCGAGATTGTTGGAAGTAGTCGAACGGATGCAGGGGTCCATGCTTACGGACAAATTGCTAATGTTAAATTGAGTAAACTCTTTTCTACCGAAGAGCTACAACATTATGTTAACCAATATTTACCTCATGATATTAGCGTTGTTGAAGTAGAAAAAGTCGATGATCGTTTTCATGCTCGCTATCATGCAAAGGATAAAACGTATTTATACCAGATATGGAACAAAAGCTATACGAATCCATTCTTAAGAAAGTTCAGCATGCATGTCAATGATCGATTAAACCTAGAGGAGATGAAGAAAGCGAGTACGAGCTTTCTAGGAAATCATGACTTTACTGCTTTTTCAAATGCGAAGTCGAAAAAGAAATCAATGAAACGAACGATTCGGTCGATCGATATTGATGATATGGAGGGATTAATATCAATTCGAATAATCGGAGATGGCTTTCTATATCATATGGTTCGAAAAATGGTCGGGACCTTAATCGAAGTCGGGTTAGGAGAGAAGCAGGCCAGAGAGGTAGCTAATATTCTTCAAACGAAAGACCGAAGTCGTGCAGGTTTTGCCGAGGCTCAAGGATTGCATTTGGAGGAAATTGAATTTTAGTCATACAAATAAGCGTTCCGTGGAAGTTTAACTTTTTCAAGGAACGCCTGTTGCTGATTGAGGATTATGTTAGCATGATAGTTGAACGAGCATATTCATCACCGTTAATAATGATAACGATATAGTGCTCCCCTGGATGATGCTTTCTCGTTGATAAATCTTTAAACGAATGGTTTCGTTCAAAGGAGTAGCTCCCCTTTTGATAAGTGTTTTCTGTTATTTTAAATAGCTTCCTCGACGTCTTCCCGCGCGCTTTAACGAAATCTATTCCGTATTCAATCCTTAATTTGTATGGTGTACTTGTCTCATTTTTCAATTGAAATATGAAGGTGAGGCTTTCACCGCGTTGTATCGATGTCTGAGAAAGAGTGAGCGCCTCTATTAGTACATGCGGCTGACGTTCAAATCCGAATAATTCTAGTATGTCAGGATCTGCTTTCCTAAGTAACGTGCGGCAGCCATGCTTTAAAATCCAATCAGTGTGAGGGTGCTGCCCTCTCCATTGTAAACAAATCTCCTTTACTATAGCGGGATGGTCTTTGGCAATATCATTGAGATTATTAGCGACACTTTTCCTCACATACTCACTTTCATCCTCTTTAAGTGCTTGTAAAATAGGGATAATAAGCGATGGGTCCTTCTTAAATGTCGTTAGTGGTTTAGCCCACGGTAGACGTGGGCGACAGCCTTCGCTTGCAAGTCGCCGTACATGCTCATTCGAATTGGTAGCCCATTTCAGCAGAAGGGCCATCGTTTCTTCAGGGTGAGCTTCAATAAATGGACGAATCGCAAACTCTGCTGAGGAAGAGGATGTCAATTCTTTAAGAGCATGAAGAGACTCTTCGCGCGAATGAAGTCCGTACCTTTCGACGAAATCGGGGAAGAATAAGTATTCAAATCCACGACAAGTAGGTGCGAGCTTTTGAAGAATGGCAAGAGCATTTGAATAACCCTTTGGAAGGGTCTCAGCTAAGCATTCACTTATATGACGGATTCGCTGCTTCAGTTCTTTAGTATCCCACTCCTCATTAAAAATGAGCTTCAAAAACGTATCAGATTGAAAAGAGGGATATACGCTTAATACTTTTTCTGAGAATAGTCGAAAGAATGTTTCGTTGTACATGTTCTTAAGTGGTTCAGCCATTGGGGTGCCTCCTTCTCATAGTTTAATTGTAGCCGAATTGAATGTAGGAGTATATAGATTAAGGGCTGAGAATGGAGAAGTCAATTAGATCGTTGTATAATAAATCATATTTATACAAGGAATAAAAGAGAGATGAGGGAGAGTGATTGGAATGGAAATGAATATGTCTAATTTGCCAGGTGTCGGAAAGAAAATTACCTTTATTAATGGTGACGATCAAATGATGGCTATCATTATACATTATACTGGGAAACGAGAGCTGTATTTTTTTGAGAACCGTGATGATGACGAGGCGATTTTTACTTTTAATTTATCTTCTGAAGAAACGAAGCAAATAGGTGCGCAATTACTCGGTGCTACATTTAATCCATTAGAAAGTGACAAGCTTGAGAAGTTAAAGATGGCTCGAAAAGATGTCATTGTTGAATGGGTAGACGTTCCAAAAAAGTCCAAAGTAGTCGGGATGAAGTTCTATGAGGTAAAAAAGTTAGTTCCACTAGGTGGGACTATTATCGGTATTTTTAAGGGGGATGACTTTATCGTCGATTTAGCAGAGGATGATCTAATTGAACGAGGCGATACAATTATGATTGTCGGGAAGAAGAGCGCGGTCGATGAATTTGAATTAATTTGTGAAGGAAAGGAACAATAACATGGGGTTTCCAGAATTATTAGCAGCAGGTCTGTTACTTCTTATATTATTTGTTGCAGGTTTTGTGGGCTTGAAGCTGAAGGTTCCTAATGTCGTTTTCTATATTTTGGCGGGAATTGTCGTTGCTAGCTATATAACGGATACACATTTGTTGCATCTCGCTGGTGAAATTGGGATTGTTCTACTATTCTTTATGCTTGGAATGGAGTTTCCTATTAAACAATTACTAAATGTTGCGAAAAAAGTAATGTCTGCAGGAGTATTAGACGTAATTTTATGTTTTGGTGTTACAGTTGCGATTTGCCTATTAATGGGGCTAGAGGTTATACCTTCTTTAATCATTGGTGGAGTTGCGTACGCAACAAGCTCCTCGATTACGGCTAAAATGCTTGAAAGTTCTAAAAGAATGGCTAATCCAGAATCAGAGTTTATGCTGGGGCTTCTCATATTTGAAGATTTAGTTGCACCGATTCTCGTTGCGATTCTTGTTGGTTTAACAGCTGGTACCGCTATTACATATTCTTCTATGTCGTTATTATTTATTAAAGTGTTCGCATTAATTGCTGGTGCTCTTATATTAGGACGCTTTCTATTTAGTAAACTGGGGCCGGTATTTGATCGCTATATGAATCATGAGGTTTTCCTTCTATTTGTCATTGGATTAGCTCTAGCATATGGTGGTTTAGCGCTGTATTTGGATTTATCTGAGGTGTTAGGAGCTTTCCTTGCCGGAATAATGTTAGCTGAAGCTAGACGAACACATGAGTTAGAAGAGCTAGTCTTTCGAGCACGCGATCTATTATTACCTCTGTTCTTTTTATACTTTGGTACAACGATCACCTTTAGCGAAGGGATACCGATGGTTCCACTTTTGATCACGTTAGTTGTATGGTCAATTATAGCTAAGCTGATTGTTGGTTATTTTGGAGGGCAATGGTATGGATTGTCAAAAAAAGTTGCCTTAAGAGCGGGCTTTTCGCTCACACAAAGAGGAGAATTCTCGATTATTATCGCTACACTAGCAACTGGAATGATACAAGCCTTTAGCAGTATCTTTATACTCATTTCAGCGATGATTGGTATATTACTCTTTCAATTTGCTCCTATGATTTCAAAGAAATTGATGAAGCAAAAAGACAAGAAAAAGATCGTTCTGGACTAGGAATTAAAATAATTTAAAGAGCTAGTTTTATGGTGCACTTTGCAGAATGTTTTGTATGCAGGCTATGCTTGTTTTTGTTGCCATGAACCTTGAAAAATTTGCCAACTTGCACTAACGGAACACCTATCCTTCAGTGTCATCAACAGAAAATAGAAAAAGTAACGTAAAAAACACCTTTGAGAGTCATTTTTCAAAGGTGTTTGCCTACGGTCTGAGGTGTCTTTAAGGCACCTTTTTTTATGTGAAAAACGAAGCATTTTGTTAATAAACTACTTATACTTGTCGATATATAGAATATAAAACGTTTTCATTGTAAAAACAAGTCGAATGAAGACGAATGGGTAGTCTTTATGAGCTTATCAAGATAAAAGCGTAATTTTATATCATGATAAACAATAATAAGAGGCGTACTGGGGGAGTGGTATGATGGCAAAGCAAAAACGAAAGTGGACGAACCAATTAGCAAATCGAATCTTTCTTATTATGGCAAGTATTATGGTTGTTTCAGTTGGGTTATTAGGTGTTTCAAGCTATCAAATTGCAAAAACTCAATTAACGGAAGCTGGTCAGCAAGATTTAAGGAATTTAGTTGATGCAGCCGGTTCATTAATGGAAACGTTGCAAGATCAAGTCGATGCAGGCTTGATTACGTTAGATGAAGCACAAGAACAAGCGAGAGTGAAATTATCAGGTGAAATAGTTAGTATGAACGAATCCGGCCAGCCATACAGAGATTACCAATCCGTTTCTTTTACTTATGGGGATGATGGGTACTTCTATGGCTTTTTAGATGATGGTACAACGGTATTGCATCCACATGGCAATGAAGGTACGAATTTGTACAATGCGCAGGATTCAGATGGAAACTATATGATCCAAGGGCTGATTGAAGCTGCTGGACAGTCCAATCCGGATGATCGCTATTATACATACATGTGGATGAATGAGGGAGAGGATTTTCCACGTGAGAAGCATGCGTATGTGACGTTCTATGATGAATGGGGCTGGATGTATGGAGTAGCAGCATATAGTGAGGAGTTCTATGAGTCTGTTCATTTATTTGCATGGGCAGCATTCATCATTGGAGCTGTGATAACAGTAGTTGCTTCGACTATTTTGTATGTTGTGATGAAGAAATTGACGAAGAAAATTGACCTCGTAAGAGTGGCTGCCGAAAAAATTGCTGCGGGTGATTTAAGTGGAGATGAACTCGATGAAAAAGGACAGACTGAGATTGCTTTACTGGCGCATTCTATTAATCAAATGCAAGTGAAGCTTAAAAATATGATTAGTCACATTGCCGAGTCGTCTTCGCAAGTAACCTCTTCCTCTGAAGAATTAACGGCAAGTGCCGAAGAAAATGCGTCGACGAGTGAGCATACAGCCTATGAAATCCAAGAGCTTTCGACATTAGCTGAAAAGGTGAAAAATAGAGCAGATCTTAGTTTAGAGGTTGTTCAAGGGCAACAGAAAGGCTTGAAGGAAGTCGTTATAGCTACGGATGATTTAAAGTCGCAATCTCATGAATCCGTTCATATCTCCAAAGAAGGAAAGAATAAGATGGATCAAACCTCTGGCCAAATTACAGGAATGTCAGAATCGGTAGGTCAATCGATGGTGATGATCCGTCGTCTCGAGGAGCGTTCGAGTGAAATTAATGAAATCATTAGCACGATGACAGATATAAGTGAGCAGACAAATTTACTTGCATTGAATGCTTCCATTGAAGCTGCACGTGCAGGGGAACATGGAAAAGGGTTTGCGGTAGTAGCGAATGAAGTTCGTAAGCTTGCTGAACAATCCGGTCAGTCAGCAGTGAGAGTGAAGGAAATGATCGGTGAAATTCAAGGGGATACGAGCTCGACAGTGTCATCAATGGAAAGAGTACAAGCGGATGTTCAAGTTGGTCTAGTTTCAATGGGTGAGATGAAGCAGTTATTTGATCAAATTGAACAAATCAATGAGCAAGTCGATGAGAGAATTTCTGAAGTGACAACAATTACGCAATTTATGAATGAAAAGGGTGAGGATTTGATGGCGGCGATAAATGAATTTTCAACGATTTCACAGTCAATGACTGAGGGGACGGATACGGTGGCTGCTACTTCTGAGCAGACTCTTGCATCTATGAACGTTGTCGCTAAAACTGCAGAAGAGTTAAGTTCCATGGCTGTTGAGCTACAAGAGCAGATTAAGGAATTCACGATGTAGTAGAAAACGAAGCATCTATGAGAGTGTAGCTCTTCTAGATGCTTTATATCTCGTTATCTTATATAATAAAATCTATTTCCATAGGAGTGAAATGTTAACATATAAGAAGGAGTGTTAGGTTATTCTATTCATTTTGACGAGCAATGATAAACAAACATGAGGTGACATATGACAGGTGAAATTCAATTGCACGGACAGCATGACTTTGAATTCGTTCTATTATCATATTTAATTGCTGGATTGGCAGCGTATGCGTCTATTGATTTAGCTGGGAGGGTGAGAATGACACATGGGTCAGCAAGGAAGATATGGCTTCTTGCTGGTGGTAGCATACTAGGAATTGGGATATGGTCAATGCATTTTATTGCTATGCTCGCATTTCGTTTACCTGAAATGATCTATTATGATCCGTCTGTGGTCGTCGTCTCGGTCGTAGCGGCAATTGTGGGCTGTACAGCTGGTTATTACATAGTATCTTATCATGGTACACATTATGTTCAATTATTGTTAGCAGGATTCATTATGGGAAGTGGAATTGCCATGATGCATTATATCGGAATGGAAGCGATACAGCCTGTCACGATATCCTATAACATTCTATTGGTCGGTGTATCAGTGGTTATAGCTGTGATTGCTTCGATGACGGCTTTATGGGTGGGATTCTTCTCACCATATGCTATTAGAGGGATGAAGTGGAATTTGAAGGTGCTTTTTTCTTTGTTAATGGCTATTGCAATTACCGGAATGCATTATTCAGGTATGGAAGCTTCTTATTTTTACATAGATGGTGCGGATATGATCTCTAATGAGGGTATGTTCAACAGGGAAGTGTTAACGATTCTTGTAGTAATCGTTACGCTCCTTCTTTTCGTCTTGTTTTTTTTCTCTATTGTTCTCGATCGAGTTTTGCGGAAGCAGGGTGTACTCCAAGGGACATTATTAGATTCAGCTGATGAAGGGATTGTTATTACAGAAACAGGAAATGTTATTTTACATGCGAATGAGGCCTTTTATCAATTGTTTCAAAAGGCTGGATTGTCTCGCAATATGCGTAATCTTCATAAATATCATCAAGAATTAATGGCGGGATTTCCATTTTTAAAGGAAACATATATTAAAGTAGGTTCGTACATTATCGAGGTGAAGAGACATGAGATTAAAGGAGAAGATCTTAACCAATCGCTATGGTTTTTCAGAGATATGACGGAGAGAAAGCGTTCAGAAGAATTAGTGGAGCATATGGCCTATCATGATACGTTAACGAAGCTACCTAATCGGTATCGATTAGAGCAAAAGTTAGAATCATTCGTTCAAGAGAAACGAGAGTTGACTTGCATATTCATTGATCTTGATCGGCTGAAGTTTACTAATGATACATTAGGTCATGCAGCAGGAGATCTATTATTACAGGAAGTTGCTAAACGGTTACAACAATCCTTAAAGGCTGAAGATCTATTAGCTAGAGTTGGTGGGGATGAATTTGTCATTTTACTAATTGACGAACGTGCTAGTCACTTTGAAGAAGTGTCATGTAATTTAATTGATATCATTGGTGACACATTTACAATTGATCGAACGAAAATTACTGTGACGTTAAGTGCGGGAATTAGTCAATATCCTCATAGTGCGACGACAGCATCAGAATTATTACAATTTGCTGATTTAGCTATGTATGAAGCGAAAAAACAGAGGAAGAATCAAATAGTGGTCTTTGATGATTCGATTCGTTTAAAGTTAAATGAACGAATTGATATAGAAAAAGGGTTAATGGAGGCCATAGAAGAAAGACAATTTTACTTATTGTACCAGCCTAAATACAAACTAAGTGATAAGGGAGAGGAATTAGAAGGGGTAGAAGCACTTATTCGTTGGGAGCATCCATTATTAGGTATGAGAAGCCCTGCTCACTTTATTCCAGTTGCAGAAGAAACAGGACTTATCATTCAAATAGGCGATTGGGTGTTAGAGGAAGCATGTTTTCAATGGAAGAAATGGATGGAGCAGGGACTAAAGCCATTTTCGGTTGCTGTGAATATTTCTCCGTTGCAGCTTGTTAGTGAGGATTTTGTAGAACGAGTTATGAAGATTGTGTCAAGAACGGAAATGAACCCCAAATATCTCGAATTAGAAATGACGGAATCCTGGTCATTGACATATGAAAACCACATTATTGAAAAACTCATACGATTACGAGAAGAAGGAATAAAGCTATCCATTGATGATTTTGGAACTGGCTATTCTTCGTTTAGACACTTGAAGGAGCTTCCAGTCGACGTATTAAAGATTGATCGGTCATTTATTCAACTACAAAATGATTCGAACGGAGAAGCAATCCTACGATCCATGATCCAGCTAGGTCATAACTTGAAATTAGGAGTTCTCGTTGAAGGGGTTGAAACTGAGGAGCAAGTACGATGGTTGAAGAATGAAAAGTGCGATCTCGTTCAAGGTTTTTATTATAGTAAGCCTATTTCAGTAAGTGAAGTAGAGTACCTGCTGCAATGAATGAGATAAATAAAGTTCGGGAGGTGAAGAGTGTATGCATCCTACTCACTATGAAAACTTAAAAGTAGCGTTTGAAAATCAACTGTATGATTTAGATAATATCGATCAGGTAATAGAAATTGTTGATCGCTCAGATAGGGTTGATCTTGCGACAATGGAACGAATATGCCATATACAATTCCAATTAAACGATGTCCCTTCCATCAAGGCTGAAGTTTGCTTACGTGCATCTTTATTAGATTCTGCAACAGAGTTATTAGAGATTGAAGGTGAAGTCGGTTGTTCATTAATCGTACGGTTGTATATGGAACTATCAGATATAGATACTCAATGTGTACAAATTGAGCAGATTCTTCAGGACATATGGCAATCACGGTTGCCGATTGAACAATCGGTTCAGTTCACTTTTCATCGAGAAGAACGGACATATTTAAATCAAATAACAGTTCGGTTTGATCGGAAGCTAAATGAACGTCATATGAGTGATATTCCAGAGCTGCTCTCTTACGTAATGAAATCATTAAGAGAGTTAAGTCGTATTTAATGAAGGACACTGAAATGTTAAGGCGTTGGTTTATTGAGGGAAGTGAAAAAGTGCAAAATCGAAGTCCACTGAAAAAGTCCTTTCTAGTAACTCAAAGAAGAGTAATGGCTCCGCTCGTTGCGCGCCTTGCTATGAGAAACCCACTCATTTCAAGGCTTTCATAATCGGGCAACGGCTACGCACATTACTTAAAGGCACTGAAAAAGTGAAAATCGCACTTTTTCAGCGCCCTGCAAAATCGACTTTTTCACTTCCTTTTATTTATAAAATCCTTAATCATTTAATTAAGGTAGCTTTAAGTCGCTATCTCTGTTTTTCTTATATGTCAATGTAATCTATCATGTGGGGATAAATCACTTTATTTTGCATACTATAAGACTGTTTACATGTATAACAGTTATTGGAAAGTGGAAGAGGTGATTAAAATGAGTGAAGCTTCGAGGCAACGTAAAGGCTTGTACCGACCGAGTGAAGCTTCGAGGCAACGTAAAGGCTTGTACCGACCGAGTGAAGAGCATGAAGCGTGTGGGATTGGGATGGTAGCTAATATTGATGGAAAACAAACACATGATATTATTGAGTACGCTATTACGATCCTGTGTAATTTAGAGCATCGTGGAGGGCAATCCGCAGATATTAGTACGGGGGATGGTGCGGGGATTTTAACGCAAATTCCTCATAAACTGTTTGTGAAGCAATGTGAGAAAGAAGATATCTACCTCCCGGATAAAGAAGGCGCTTATGGGGTAGGAATGCTCTTCTTACCAAATGACCCTGCTGTTCGTAAGCAAGCAGAGACAACTGTGTCTACTATGATTGAAGAAGAGGGGCTACAATTACTAGGCTGGCGAACCGTACCAGTTAATGATTCATTTGTTGGTGACCTAGCCAAGAAGTCTAAGCCATATATTAGACAAGTTTTTGTAAAGCCTAGTAAAGAAATCCATGATCAAAGTGAGTTTGAGCGCAAGCTTTATGTTATTCGAAAACGAATTGAAAAGGCGTGCCTACAAGCAGATTCAATTCATAGAGATGGGTTATACATCTGTAGTTTTTCTTCAAAAACGATCGTGTATAAGGGCATGCTAATTCCAGAACAGCTTGATTCCTTCTATATTGATTTGAATCACCGTGATTATCAATCAGCATTAGCACTCGTCCATTCGCGATTTAGTACAAATACGTTTCCAAGCTGGGAAAGAGCTCACCCTAATCGGATGACGATTCATAATGGCGAGTTTAATACGATTAAAGGCAATGTCCTTGCGATGAAGGCGCGAGAAGCGCTATGTCAGTCAGAGCTATTTTCTGAGCGAGAATATGCTCAACTGTTTCCAGTTATTGATGAGAGCGGAAGTGATTCATCAATGTTTGATAATGCTTTTGAGTTTTTTCATTTATCGGGTCGTTCCCTTGCTCATACTGCGATGATGATGATTCCAGAGCCATGGAACCATGAACTCATTTCAGAAGAGAAGAAAGCTTTTTATGAATATCATAGTTGCTTAATGGAGCCTTGGGATGGACCGGCAGCTGTTGTGTACACAGATGGAGGCCAAATTGGTGCATGTCTTGATCGAAATGGGTTACGACCAGCTCGTTATTATGTGACAAAGGATGGCATGATTGTTCTTGGTTCAGAAGTAGGAGCTCTAGATATAACAGCTGAAGAGATTGAATACAAAGGAAGACTACTACCGGGAAAGATGCTGTTAGTTGACCTTGAGAAAAAGACAATTGTTCCAGATGAAAAGCTAAAGAAAACGTATGCCAATCAGTACCCGTATAAGAAGTGGCTTGATCAACATCTTATTCCGTTACATATGCTTTCTCCAAATAAGAAAAGCAATGATCCCATGACTGGTGATGATTTAGTTCGCTTGCAGGTGGCCTTTGGCTATACAATTGAAGAGATTAATAAATTAATAAAACCAATGGTGACAGACGGGAAGGATCCTGTTGGTTCAATGGGCTATGATTCACCACTTGCGTTATTGTCAAAAAAGCCGATGCCGTTGTATACGTATTTCAAGCAAAAGTTTGCTCAAGTGACGAATCCACCGATTGATGCAATAAGAGAGAAATTAATTACGTCCGTTGTAACGACAATTGGGCCGGAACGAAATATCATTCAACCAACTGAGGAAAGCTGCAAGAAAATTCAAATCAATAGTCCGATCGCAACGGAAAAGGTATGGAGACAACTAACAAACAGTTCATTTAAAACAGAGATTTTCTCGATTCGTGTTCCGATGGAGGGTCAATCGAAAATAGCGGTTTATGTAGATGAATTATGCAAAAAAGTGGCGTCCTCAATCAAGGGTGGAACTGAGTTAGTCATTCTTTCTGATCGTGGTGTGAATAAAGATTCGTATTCGATTCCACCGCTTTTGGCTGTTTCAGGCTTGCATCATTATTTAATTCGTGCTGGTCTTCGCGCGAAAGTCAGTATATTACTTGAATCCGCAGAGCCACGTGAGGTTCATCATTTCGCAACATTGCTAGGGTTTGGTGCTGAGGTTGTCTTTCCGTATTTGGCCTTTGATACAATCCGCTCCCTTATTGAACAAGGGGATATTCGTGGGATTGATGAGGTGCAGGCGGTGGATACATTTTGTCAAGCAGCAACGAGTGGAATTGTGAAGATTATGTCAAAGATGGGTATTTCCACATTGCAAAGCTATCAAGGTGCTCAAGTGTTTGAAGCAGTTGGAGTTGATCAGACTGTTCTCGATCAATATTTCACGGGAACGTATTCAAGTATTGATGGAATTAATTTAGATAGGATGGCTGAGGAAATGAGGCTCAAGCATCGACAGGCATTTCATTCTAACCGTAGTGGGAGGCTGCGCCTTGAATCTGGAGATGATTTTCAATGGAGACAAGAAGGAGAGGATCATCAATATAATCCACAAACGATTCATCTATTGCAGCAAGCATGTCGGACCAATGATTATTCGTTGTTTAAACAATATACGTCATTGTTAAATGACACAAACCATAACTTACAATCGATTCGTGGCTTATTATTATTTAAAAAAACAAAATCGATTGCGATTGATGAGGTAGAGTCAGTCGAACAGATTGTGAAACGCTTTAAAACAGGTGCAATGTCCTATGGCTCAATTAGTGAAGAAGCTCATGAAGCATTAGCGATTGCGATGAATCGATTAGGAGGAAAAAGCAATTCGGGTGAAGGTGGAGAGTCGCCTGAACGTTTTATTGCTGATCCAAACGGTGATTTACGGCGAAGTGCGATCAAGCAAGTGGCATCCGGTCGATTTGGAGTAAACAGCTATTATTTACTAAATGCTGATGAAATTCAAATTAAAATGGCACAAGGCGCTAAACCAGGAGAGGGCGGACATTTACCTGGTTCTAAAGTATATCCTTGGATTGCTGAAGTTCGTGGTTCAACACCAAGTGTCGACTTAATTTCACCTCCACCTCATCATGATATTTATTCGATTGAGGATTTAGCTGAGCTTATTCACAATTTGAAAAATGCTAATCCGAAGGCGAGAGTTAGTGTAAAGCTAGTCTCTGGTGGAGGTGTTGGAACGATTGCGGCTGGGGTGGCTAAAGGAAGAGCGGATTTAGTATTAATTAGTGGCTACGATGGAGGAACAGGTGCTGCGCCAAGGACGAGCTTGAAGCATGCTGGTTTACCTTGGGAGATTGGACTTGCCGAAACACATCAAACACTTTTATTAAATAAGCTCCGAGATCGAATTGTCGTAGAAACAGATGGAAAGATGATGACGGGACGGGATGTCGTGATTGCGGCATTGCTAGGAGCGGAAGAATATGGCTTTTCAACAGCGCCACTCGTTGTTTTAGGTTGTATTCTAATGAGAGTATGTCATTTGAATACGTGTCCAGTCGGAGTTGCAACACAAGATCCTAGCTTGCGAAAGAAATTTATCGGTACACCAGAGCATGTCGTTCATTTTATGACGTTCATTGCGCAAGAGGTACGAGAATATATGGCTCAATTGGGTATTCGAACGATGGATGAGTTGATCGGGAGGACAGATTTGCTAGAGAGCAATCAAGCGATTGAGCATTGGAAAGCAAAAGGGATTGATTTGTCCCCATTATTATATCAACCGGAAGAGGTACAATCAGTAAGTCGATACGCAACGATTGAGCAAGTACACGGATTAGATAAGACGTTAGATCAGCAAGAATTAATTCCTCGTTGTGAAGCTGCATTAGAGCGAAAAGAAAAAGTAGAGTCGACATTGTCGATACGTAATATTAACCGTGTTGCTGGCACAATGCTCGGCAGCGAGATTACAAAAAGGTACGGAATAGAAGGGTTAGCTGAAGATACAATTAAACTAACATTAATTGGCTCAGCTGGACAAAGCTTTGGTGCGTTTATTCCAAGAGGGCTATCGATGCGCTTAGTTGGCGATGCGAACGATTTCTTCGGAAAAGGATTGTCTGGTGGGAAACTAATTGTACGTCCTTCTAAAAGGTCTACATTTGTTGCTGCCGATAACATCATTATTGGCAATGTTGCCTTCTACGGGGCAACAGCAGGAGAGGCTTACGTGAATGGAATAGCAGGTGAACGCTTCTGTGTAAGAAATAGTGGTGCTAACGTCGTTGTTGAAGGGGTTGGTGATCACGGGTGTGAATATATGACCGGTGGGAAAGTCGTTGTTTTAGGTGAAACAGGTAAGAATTTTGCAGCTGGTATGTCTGGTGGAGTCGCTTATGTGCTCGATTACGATCAGAAATTTGCGAAACGCTGCAATCAAGAGCTAGTCGTTATTGAGCATGCTAGTGAAGAAGAAATTAGTGATATTCAAGTGATGATCGAAAGACATATATATTACACGAAAAGTGAGCGAGGCAAAGAAGTACTGAAAAATTGGGGTAAGATATCCAAGCAGTTTGTTCGTGTGATTCCACGTGATTATATGGTGATGAAGAAGAGGATTGATCGATTTAAAGAGAAAGGGTATGACTCATATAAAGCGGCTTTAGCGGCTTTTGAAGAAAGTAAAGCGGCCGTCGATTTTGTGAAGGATGGTGACGTGAACAATGGGTAAACCAACAGGATTTATTGATTATACTAGAAAGCCATTACCTGAACGTGATCCGAAAGAGCGAGTGAAGGATTGGGATGATTATACACTGCGTCATCAAGAGCAGGAGCTCCAGCAGCAGGGAGCACGTTGCATGGACTGTGGAGTGCCTACGTGTCATACAGGAATGATGTTAAACGGTATGACAACAGGTTGTCCGGTTCATCATCTCATTCCTGAGTGGAATGATCTCGTCTATCAAGGGCAGTGGAAGGAAGCGTTAGAGCGTGAACATGAACGTAACAATTTCCCAGAGTTTACGGGTATGGCGTGTCCTGCACCGTGTGAAGGGGCGTGTGTACTAGGGATCAATGAACCGCCTGTGGCGATTCGATCAGTCGAATTAGCGATTGTTGAACGTGGCTTTAAGGAAGGCTGGGTTAAGCCTACACCACCAACTGATCGGACTGGTAAAAAGGTCGCCATTGTCGGATCGGGTCCAGCGGGATTAGCTGCAGCTGCCCAATTAAACAAGGCAGGGCATCTAGTAACGGTCTACGAAAGGCATGACCGAATTGGTGGATTACTGACGTATGGAATTCCGGAAATGAAGCTTCCTTATCAAGTAATTGAGCGACGAGTGAACATCTTACAAGCAGAAGGAATCATGTTTCAACCGAATACGGAAATAGGGAAGGATTATCCACTAAAAAAGCTACATTCAGACTTTGATGCGGTCATTTTATGTGGCGGAGCGGCGAAGCATCGTGACATAGAAGTGGAAGGAAGAGGTTTAGAAGGGATTCATTTTGCGATGGACTTCTTGCATACGAATACGAAGAGTCTATTAGATTCTGGTCATGAAGATGGTGTATACATTTCGGCCAAGGATAAAGATGTCATCGTAATTGGCGGTGGGGATACAGGAACAGATTGTTTAGCGACATCCGTTCGTCATGGGTGCCGGAGTCTAACTCAGTTTGATATATATCCAAAGAAAGGGACCGAGCGCGAGCCCGATAATCCATGGCCACAATGGCCCGTCATTCATCGAGTTGAATATGGACATAAGGAAGCAGCTGCAGTATTAGGTGAAGATCCACGCGCTTATGCCGTCATGACGAAGCGATTTATAGGCGATGATCAAGGTCAAGTTGCATTTGTTGAGACTGTTGAAGTGGAAACATTTATGAATGCAGAAGGCAAGAAAATAAGGAAAGAATTACCTGGGACAGAAAAGCGTTGGCCTGCCCAATTAGTGTTACTTGCCATTGGATTTAGCGGTCCGGAGACTGAATTTCTGACAGAAGCCAATGTTCAATTAAACAATCGATCAAATGTAAAGGCAGAATATGGTACTTACCGAACGAATATTGACGGTTTATTTGCGGCAGGTGATATGCGCCGAGGCCAAAGTTTGATCGTTTGGGCGATTAATGAAGGAAGAGAAGCAGCACGTGAATGCGATAAGTATTTAATGGGAGAAACAAGCTTACCTTAAGAGGTAGGCTTCAAACCGTAGACAAAACGGCTTTGAGAAATGATTCTCAAAGCCGTTTCTACGTTATTTCGTCTGTTTATTGTTGGTGACACTGGAGGACGTGTGTTTCTCCAGTGTCAGTTGGTTAATTTTTTTTAGGTTCATGGCAGCAAAAACAAGCATCGCCTGCATTGAGTTTTTTTTTCTTTCATATTGGTCCAACGCAAACCATGCTTTTGTTTCAAACCTGCAAAGACACGTTCAATCGTTTCTTTACGTTTTGCGTAGATCTCTTTGTTTAAATCTGAATGTCTTAGGTGTTCGTCTTCATCCAAGGCATCTTGCCAAATGTGACGTAGAACCAGCTTTTGATGACTTTTACTCTTGGTGCATGGGTGTAAGACAGGTCATGTCTGGCAAATAGATGAATTAGATATGTACTCTCGATACCCTTCTCGGTTTGTTGTCTGATATGGAAGAAGCTGATCTTCCGGACATATGTAACAATCATAGTATTCATCATAAAAAGCGGACGGGATGGGAGGGCCGACTCCTGCAGGAGGAAAGGGCAGGTTGAAATCCACCGGCGCAGCCGGTTAGTTCAACGCCCTCCTGCGGAAAGCGTGCCCCCATCCCGGGAGCGAGGTTGAAGAGCCACACCCTGACTACTAATCAAATGCGAGACCTTGTCGACAGGCTAAAGCTTACCTTAAAAGGTAGGCTTGTTTTTGAGAAGAAATGTGTCAGGTTTTTATAAAACAATGCTACACATTTTTTCATATTGATTACTAGAGTGAGTTCGAGTATAATTACTTCGATAAGTTCATAGTTAATCAAACAGGTGCTAGCATTTATTAAATGCTAGTTTAATAGGGAAGTTGGTGAGAAACCAACGCGGTCCCGCCACTGTAAATGAGAGCAACCTACTATTGTCACTGTCTCATATGAAGATGGGAAGACGTAGGAAGCGATGACCATAAGCCAGGAAACCTGCCTGTTTTGCCAGCACCATGTTCTACGCGGATAGAAGGGGTGTTAAGAATGTATAGTATATGATGCTATTAATCTCTTAACATTTTAGCTCCTTCTCAGTTAGAGGGGCTTTTTTTAATGGATAGATAGAAAATGAGGAGGAACAAAAATGAAAAAATGGATGCATCAGATGATGGCAGTGTTGCTTGTGTTTTCACTGTTCTTTGGAAGTGTCAATACGGCGGTATTTGCTGAGGAAGCATCGGATCAGCAATTAGAAGAGAGTGATCAGATTGTTACGGTTGATGTTAGTGAGTATGAGGTTGAAGAGGGAGATACGGCGTTTGACTTACTCGTGCGTGCTGTCGGTGAGGAGAATGTTGGATATGATGATGGCCAATACGGGAAATTTATTCATACAATTAATGGTGTGCAGGCAGAAGGAAACTATTTCTGGGCATTTTATGTCAATCGAATCTCAGCACAAACAGGCGCAGATAGCTTTTTAGTCGATGAAGATGACATTCTAACATTTAAACTAGTTGACTGGACAGCTGAAAGTGATAGTGCTGAACTTGAAATTGTAGGAATTGAAGAAGTTCAAGCTTATGATGACAGTTTTGGATTTATTGAAGGGGCAACAGCCTTTGATTTAATTAAGGTAGTCATCGGTAAGGACAATTTAGAGTATGACGTATATGATTTTGGGAATTTTATTACAGGAATTAATGGTTTAAAGGCAGAGTATCCTGATTATTGGTCATTAGTCGTTAATGATGAGTCTTCGCAAGTCGGTGCTAGTGACTACGTGTTGACAAATGGAGACCTGATTTCCTTTGTCTTCATTGAGAATGAATCGGAAGATGAAGGCGGAGATGCTGACAGCGGGTCTGAAGAAGAGGATCCTGTAACAGAAGAAGGTTCTGAGACTGAACGAGTTGATCCAGAAGTCATTCAAAGTGCGATCGATTCAGCAACTGATTATATTCTTGCTGGAACAATCGGTGATTGGAATGCAATAGCATTAAGACAGGCAAGAAAAGAAGTGCCGAGTAGCTATTTAGATCAAGTGAAAGAGACGTTAAGAGAGAATGAAGGACAGTTTCGTACTATAACGGATTATGAGCGTGTGACGTTAGGTATTTTAGCAGCAGGTGGCAACCCGACAAATATTGAAGGATACAACCTCGTTGAAGCCATTTATAATGGTGAATTAACGCGTCAAGGCTTAAACGGTGTTGTGTATGGTTTAATTGCGTTAGATAGTGCTGGCTTTGAAACACCAGATGGAGCAGCGTGGGATCGTGAACGAATGATTTCATATTTACTAGAAGCGCAAAATGAAAGTGGTGGCTGGTCTTGGGATGGAAGTAGTACAGCTGATTTGGATACAACGGCGATGGCCATCACCGCATTAGCGCCACATACATCTCAAACAGAAGTTGAACAAAGTGTGAATGAAGCATTACGTTATATCCAAGCAAATGCTTCGCAAATTGACAATAGCTCGACTGCTTCTCAAGTTATTATTGCGCTTGCGACAGCTGGGGTTGAACCAAACCAGCCAGAGGATCCAAGTGATAGTGAAAGTACGAGGCTTGTTGATTACTTATTGAGCTTCCAAAATGATGATGGTGGATTCTATTGGAAGGATGGCTATGGTTCTGATAGTGATCCATTTTCAACCGACCAAGCCTATCGTGCTCTTGTTGCTTATCAGCTATATGTAAATGGGGAAGGATCTTTGTATCATCTTCCTTTAGCTGATGGAGAAGTTCAGCATGGATTAGAAGATGTTGTTGTTGAGGAAGAGGAAACAACTAATCCTTATGAAAAGGTAGAAACAGAGCCCCCTTTACCTTCTAATAATAATGAAAAAGAAATAGATTCTAATAACACATCGGAATCAACAGATGAAGGTGAGCGGTTACCAGATACGGCAACGAATACATTTAATCTTCTTTTGGTTGGTTTAGTTTTATTGCTAATAGGTGTGATAGCATTTGTGATAACGAAACGTCGTGGAATGATGAAGGAAGAATAATCCCTTTTGTTTATGCATAGGGCGCTGAAAAGGTTTGCTTTCCCTTTTTCAGTGCCCTTTAAGTCATAATAGGGGGTCTCATTTCGGTATGGAGTAGATCAGCTTATAGTAGAGGAGCGTGTTGTGAGGATGAGAATTCGTTGGATCCAAATTTTGTTGCTCATGTTCATGGCTATTGGCATTTTAATAGGTTGTGGGACAGGAAATAAAGAAGAGCATCAGGATGATCGTCATGATCAAGAACAAGTAATAGAGGATGTTGAAATCGAACAAGATGAAGGTGCAGAACTAGGTGACGAGGAGAGTAACGCAGAAGAAGAAGTTGAACAGCTAGAGGATGCGGAAGTGGTGTTGCCTAGTAAGTCGAAGGAAATTGAACAATCTGAGGCGACATCTTCTTCTTCGAATGAAGACCTTGCGAATGAATCGACAGAAAAGAAAGAAACGAATCAGACAAGTGATCATCAGTCTAGTACGAATGAGAAGAAGGAACGATCCACATCGAACTCTCATTCCAATTCATCCAATAATCAGTCTTCTAATTCAAAACCAAAAGAAGAAAAGAAGCAAGAAAGCTCGTCTTCGAAAGCAAATGAGTCAAAGCCTAAAGAAGAGAAAACAACATCTACCTCTGAGCCAACAGTATCGATTGTGATACAAGGACCAAGTGGGAAAATGGGTGAAGGAGAAGTAGAATATGCAGATGGTGATACGGTTTTGGATATACTGACAAAGTACGGTAAGTCGGCCGATATTTACGTTGATTACACGGGGAGAGGCGCAGCTGCTTATGTTCGAGGAATTGCCGATGTGTATGAATTTGACTATGGGCCGAGGAGCGGTTGGGTAGCAAAAGTAAATGGTACGAGTATTACCCAAAGTGCAGGTGTAACAATAGTAAAGGCAGGAGATCGCGTTGAATGGTTATATACAGAAGAATGACAGTAGGTTGTCCTCATGAACCTTCGATTTGAACAACTACATCCATTAACGACTTTTCTTTTTTATAGTGGTGCAATTGCGTTATTAATGCTTATGCTACACCCGTATTATTTGTTAGCTGCTTTTTTTGCCATTTTACTTCGTGAATATTTGCATGATCGTTTTCGTGGGGTGCGTGGTTGGGTGTTATTTATCTTTTTGTCAGCGCTCATTTTCGTGATGGCTAATCCTTTTTTTAATCAAAGAGGGTCACATGTGTTAGTTGAATGGGCGAATCGTCGCATTACACTTGAAGCTCTTTTGTACGGTGGTATTACTGCATTTTCACTTATGAGCATAGTTGTGCTTTTTATTTCATTTAACCGAGTTATGACGCCAAATAAGTTATTGTTTTTGTTTGGGCGTGTGCTGCCACAGTTTGCTTTGCTGTTAATGCTAACATTGCGTTTTATTCCTCTTATGAAAAGAAGGCTGGACGACATTAGCATGGTTCAACATAGTAAAGGGGTCTCGGTCACTCGTGGTAAGTGGAGTGAAAGAGCGAAAAAAGGGCTACTCTATGTGCAAATTTTGCTGACCTATTCATTGGAAGAAGCGATACAAACGGCAGACTCAATGAAGGCACGAGCATTTGGAAAAGGGAAAAGAAGTTCATATGCTCACTTTCGTTGGTATTCATACGATACGTTGAGTGTTGCTTTTATTCTAATTAGTTTAACAATTATGATGATTGGTCGACTTGTAGGATTGGGCTATTTAACGATCTATCCAGTCATGGATTCGCTTCAATTGGTTGGAGGCGACATGCTTCTATTATGTTTGTTTATTTTTTATTTCTTATTTCCTTTATGGCTAGAATGGGGTGGAATGATTAAATGGCGTATATTCAATTAAACAACATTTGCTTTACCTATCCAGATAGTGAAAAGCCAGCATTGAATGAAATTTCCGTGGACATTCAACGAGGAGATTTTGTTGTGCTAATAGGCCCTTCTGGATGTGGGAAGAGTACGCTGCTAAAGCTGTTAAAACCATCGATTCAACCTCATGGTCAGTTAACAGGAGAACGGTTATTAGAGGGGGAATCGATTGAACAATTAGTGAGTGAACAAGATATTGGCTTTGTTTTCCAAGATCCCGATAATCAAGTTGTAGCAGATGAGGTTTTACATGAGCTAGTGTTCGGTTTAGAAAATATCGGCTTACCGACAGTGGAGATGCGGAACCGTGTTGCTGAAATGGTGCATTTTCTTGGTGCTGAGGATTTATTGAAAAGAAAAACACATGAACTATCTGGTGGGCAGAAGCAGCAGGTGAATGTCGCTTCGATCTTGCTAATGCAGCCTCATATTTTGTTGCTTGATGAACCGACAGCTCAGCTTGATCCAGTGAGTGCTCGTGATTTTTTAGAAATGCTTGTGCAATTAAATGAAGAGTTTGGTATGACGATTATTATCGCTGAGCATCGACTTGAAGATGTGTTGGCTTTGGCTGATCAAGTTGTGGCAATGAAAGAAGGAGCTATTGTAGAATGTGGTACACCGAAAGAGGTTGTGAGAACGTTATGGAAGTCTTCTTATCAACCATTTGTGCCGACAACACCCTCACTAGCTTTGACTGTTAATGAACAATTGCCACATATTCCTCTTACTGTGAAAGAAGGACGATTATGGTTAGATCAGCAACTTTGGAATGCTTATATTGATCAAAAGGTTGAGGTAGCGTCAAATGAAGCCGAGGAAATGATCCGATTGCGAGATGTCTCCTTTCAATATGAAGAGGATCAGGCCGTTCTTCATCGTTTAACATTGGCGATCTATAAAGAGGAAATTTATGCACTTGTTGGGGGAAATGGTTCTGGAAAGACAACGTTATTGAAGGTATTAATGGGATTGCTGAAGCCGCAAAAAGGGAAACTGACTCTAGATGGTCAATTGATGAAATGGAAGCAATCTGAGGAGTTTGTTTTTATCGTTGGTTATTTACCACAAAACCCAAAGCTGTTCTTTATACATGAAACAGTCGGGGAAGAGTTAGCAGCGGTGATGGCACAATGGAATGTAACGGATCAAGATGAAGCAGACTCCTTGTTAGAGGCTTTGCAAATAGATCACTTGAAAGATCGCCATCCGTATGATCTGAGTGGTGGTGAGCTACAAAAGGCTGCACTTGCTTGTATTTTAATTCGTAAACCGAAGCTACTATTACTAGATGAACCGACAAAAGGATTAGATCCGATTTCAAAGATACGGTTAGGTGATATGCTAGTGGAACTAAAGAAAAAAGGGATTACCGTCTTTATGACAACACATGACATTGAGTTTGCTTCACGTTATGCAACGACGTGTGGAATGATGTTCCAAGGTCAAATTACATCAGAAGGTGTACCAAGCGATTTTTTTAAAGGGAATTTCTTTTATACAACAATGATCCAACGGTTGTTCCGAGGGAAATCAGATGACGTCATGACGATAGAGAGGGCTTTGCAATGCTTCGATCAACATTAACCTGGGTCGTTTTACTGACAATGGTAGGTTTCGTGATTATCGCCTCATTGCTGTGGACTGATCACTATTTATGGATTAGTTTTGTCATTATTATATCAGCTCTTCTTCTCTTTATTATTCGATTTGAACGTAGAAAACTAGAGGCGAGAGAACTCGTATTATTAGCCGTTCTTGCTGCGATTGCGGCTGTTAGCCGTATTCCGTTTGCTAGCATACCAAGTGTACAGCCAACGACGTTCGTCATTATGATGTCAGGCTTTGTGTTTGGTGCGGAAAGTGGGATGATGATCGGAGTTGTTGCAGCGCTTGCATCTAATATGATATTAGGTCAAGGTCCTTGGACGCCATGGCAAATGCTCGCATGGGGCTTAGTTGGATTGACAGCAGGGTTATGGAGAAATCATATTTGGCTAAAAAGAAAATTTGGAAAAGTATTATTTGCAATTGCTTGGGGCTATTTGTTTGGGTGGATCATGAATGCTTGGGGTGTATTATCACTTATCTTTGTTAATGGCGAATGGAATTTCTCGATTCTCGTACCTTACTTTTTCGGAAGTGCTTTGTTTGATACGATGCACGCAGCCTCCAACGTACTCTTCTTACTCGTCTTTGGTGGTATTTGGATGAAAATCCTTATGCGCTTTAAGAAGAAATACGGGCTTATGGAATAGGGTGAAATATGTTGTGTGTGCTGGTTTCATAGTAGGAGAGTTTTGAAAGAGGTTCTCTTAACTGGCATAAAGCTAGAAATGGACCGAGAGCAACGAGTGAAAGGGATTCCACCCCACTCGATGCGGTTCCTCGTTCCGCTATTATCGCTGTATAACCTCATCTAGGATTCTCTCACTGATGTATAGGAGACCTCTGGCACTTCTTATGCCAGCCAATTCGTACATAATTGAACAATTTTGTTAAATTGATTTCGTCCGATTGTAGCTACATTTTGTTTTGCTTGTTCAGCATTGCCTTCAAGCATTAATTTCGTATTTATTGTTGTAATCTCATTAAATGTTGTCCATAATTCGTTGAACCTCTGAATGTTTGATGTACACTTCTCGCTAGTGGCGACGTTAGAAAGCTTTTCTATTTGGTTATATAAATGCTTCTCAGCTCGTTCCTTTTCCCGCTTCCAATAAACGACCTCTTCATAATTCGTTGACGCAATCATAGTAACCATCATTCCTCTAATCGTTAATGCCTGTTTAAATATTGCTTCGACTTCATGCTTATTTGTTTGGTCATTAGGTAATGTAAAAAGGGATGTAACGGCGGATAGAGCAAATACATCCTTTGTTGTCTCATGGATATTTATGTTCATTCGTTCAATGGTTTGTTGTTGCTCTAATGTAGAGGCTAGTATCTCCTGACTCGCAGCAGAAAGCTCTTCGTTAATTGCCGCTGATTGGTGAAGGGCTCCTTTTGTCGTTTCTGTACTCTTATTAAGATGGTCTCCTTCCTTTTCTACTGCTTTTATATCGACTTTGATTTGTCGCACTTCTTCCATAATGTGATGAAAGCTTTCTTCAGTTTGTTTAATACTAGAAGTTGTATCATCTACTAGCGATAAAGTAGCCATCGTTCGATTGTTTGAATGTGTAATTTGATCTTGTAAGGACTTAATAATGGCTTCAATATCTTCTGTGGCAGATTTTGATTGATCAGCTAGTTCGCCGATTTCCTTAGCGACAACCGCAAAGCCGTTACCTCGTTCGCCGGCACGAGAAGCTTCTATTGAGGCATTTAAGGAGAGTAGACTTGTTTGTTTAGCTAGCTTTTGAATAAGGTCAATAATGTGTGTAATATCTTTAGAAGCATTCATCAGACTTTGTGCTTCTTCGTAGCCTATTGTACTTTCTCTTTTTAATGAGTTCATTTTTTCACTGGATGCATTCATATGTTTGATTCCAGTTTCAACGGTGCTCTCAATTTGCTCACTTGATTGAAGGATTTGCGAGTGCTTAGAGATAAGTCTTTCTGTTGCTGAATGGACATGATTCATTTGCTCGGATATCGTAATAGCTTCGTCTGCCTGTTGCTGAATGCCTCGTGCTAATTCGTTCATCGTATAAGTAACGGTCCTAACTTCTTCTTCTAAATTAGCCGATGATTGAGCTACTCCTGTTACCCTCGCGTAAAGATCCTTGCTCGATCGTTTCGTGATTTGGAGAAAGGGCCTAAACATGTGGATCGTTTTTTGGAACAGGTTTACATGACGATTTTTACTTTGAGGAATATTTTTACTTAAATCCCCTTCAGAAAATTGTTTCAAGACGTCATCCTCTTTCTTTCTGTTTGTTAAAAGTAACAAATTGTTTCACTCCCTAGAAAAGTATAAACTTCCCATCATTATCTCTATTTTAAAAATAAAAAAACAATAAATTTGGAAGAATATATAACAGTGTATTTATCATGAAAGCGTTGGCTTATAAAGCTTGGAAGGTTTTCTATCGCAATTGCAGACGCGGGCTCTATTAACATGTATTAATGGTATTAGAATTAAAAACATGTGATTGGAGATGAAGTTAGAGATGACGGTATCGGATTTATTTAAATTTAAAGATGAGAGAACAAAAGTTTTGCACTTTACATGGTTTGCGTTTTTTGTTTCTTTCTTTACTTGGTATAATATGGCGCCAATGGCCACGACGATGTTAGCAGAATTGAATTGGTTAACGCCTGAACATATTGCGGCACTCGGTATATTAAATGTAGCATTAACGATACCGGCGCGTATTATTATCGGTTCATTACTTGATAAGTATGGTCCAAGAGTCGTTTATTCTGGGTTACTGATCATTATGTCGATTCCTGCTTTTGTGTTTGCCTTTGGTGATTCGTGGGCGCAAATTGCAATATCGCGTTTAATTCTCGGTAGTATTGGAGCGAGCTTTGTAATCGGGATACGAATGGTTTCTGAATGGTATCCTCCAAAAGATGTAGGGTTTGCCGAAGGGATTTATGGTGGATGGGGGAACTTTGGTTCAGCCGCTGCTGCGATGATTCTACCTTGGATTGCATTAACGATGTTCGGTGGAGATAATGGCTGGAGATATGCCTTAGCACTTACAGGGTTATTCTGTCTTGTTTATGGAATTATTTATTATTTTGCAGTACGTGATACGCCAGAAGGAAAAGTGTTACTAAAGCCGAAGAAATCTGGTGCGATGGAAGTAAGTAGCTGGGGCGATATGGTTCAGTTGATTTTTTGGACGATTCCTTTAGGTGGGGCATTGGCTCTAAGTGCTTGGCGACTAGAGGGGATGGGCTTTTTAAGTGAAACGTTCTTATATGTCACATGGATCATCATCGGACTTGTCTTTATTTATCAAGTGTATAAAATTCTTCAAGTGAATGTACCCTTATTAAAGAAAGGTGTGCCTGAGGATGATCAATATAAGTTTAAAAATGTTGCGGCATTAAATAGTACGTATTTTGCTAACTTTGGAGCAGAATTAGCCATTATTTCAATGCTACCGATGTTCTTTCAGCTTACGTTTTCATTAACCCCAGCAACAGCGGGATTAATTGCAGCATCATTCGCATTTATCAATTTAGTGGCTCGTCCTTTAGGCGGTGTATTATCGGATCGTATGGGTAGCCGTCGAAAGATTATGCTTATTTATATGTTCGGTATTTCATTAGGGTTAGTTGGAATGGGGTTCATAGATTCTTCGTGGCCTATTGTATTAGCTGTAGCTGTTGTTGTGTTAACTTCTGTCTTTATACAAGGGGCTGAAGGAGCGACGTTTGCTGTCATTCCAATGATTAAGAAGCGAATTACAGGACAAATTGCAGGAATGTCAGGAGCGTATGGAAACGTCGGTGCAACCATTTATTTAACTCTTTATACGTTTGTATCGTCACAACAATTCTTTTTCATATTAGCTGGTGGAGCGTTTGTCAGCTTTGTCATTTGCTATTTCATGTTAGAGGAGCCAAAGAACTCATTTGCTGATGAATATTATGAATCTTCTGCTGATCAAGCTCAAGTGATGGAGGAGCTTTCTGAGGAGTTAACAGGAGAGGAAAAAGTGAAAAAGGCCTTGTAAGTATAAAGGTTTTGGGAATTTACTTTTGGGAGTGTCATTCGTTTGACACTCCTGTTTGTGTTGCTCAAAAAGGAACTCCACTTCATGTTAAGTAGAAAGCAAAGGACATCTCATGCAATCAGCTGAATTTGGTTAAATCTTACATACATGAATTTGTCAATAATAATGGTTGAGTGGTCATTGACGTCTTTTCAATAGGTGTGCTAAACTCAATTTGTATTGAGTTTCATTCTCAAAGAGAAGGAACAACAGGACAGGGGAGATACATAATGAGTTTTATTCACTTACACCAATTAACGAAACAATATGCGAAGTCTGATCATATTGCAGTTGACCATATAGAGCTGAGTATTGAAAAGGGTGAAATTCTGACTCTACTCGGTCCGAGTGGTTGTGGGAAAACAACAACGTTACGCATGCTTGCTGGCTTTGAAAATCCCACATCTGGTACAATTTCGGTTGATGGACAGGATATTGTAAGTGATCGTACGTATGTCCCAGCTGAAAAGCGTGGAATTGGAATGGTCTTTCAAGACTATGCGTTGTTTCCCCACTTAACGATAGAAAAGAATATAACATTTGGTTTAAATAAATGGAGTACGCGTGCCAAGAAGGGGCGTGTTAAAGAAGTGTTAGAGCTAGTAGGGTTAAGTGAATTTGCGAAAAGGTATCCAAGTGAGCTCTCAGGAGGGCAGCAACAGCGAGTGGCTCTTGCCCGTGCGTTAGCCCCTAAACCTCATGTTGTATTAATGGATGAACCATTCAGCAACCTAGATGCTGGTTTACGTGAGCGAATGAGATATGATGTGACAGCAATTTTACGAAAAGCGAACACAACAGCTGTTATTGTCACACATGATCAGAAGGATGCATTTGCTGTTTCTGATCGAGTGGTGGTGATGAACGAAGGGGTTATCCAACAAATTGCCACACCAAGGGATATGTATCGCTGCCCAAAAAACTGCTTCGTTGCTCAATTTGTCGGTAAAACGAACTTGTTAGTGGGCACGCTTTGTCCTGATTTAAAGCATGTTGATACGTATATTGGTCGTGTTACATTGCCTAAGCAAAGTGAGGAGCTTATGGAAAATGTGCGTGTTTCGATTCGTCCCGAAGGTTGTCAATTGGCAGAAAATGGGGGATATTCTGGTCGTGTAGAGCGAGTGACCTATAGTGGTGAATATCAAGAGGTTGAAGTCTTATTAGGCGACAATGAACAAGTCCAGCCTATCGTTGTATACGCTCCGATTGAGCAGGAGATCGAAGTCGGACAGGTCGTCGCTTTTGATATAAAGACTGAATTAGTTGCGCTCGTGGAAGCGTAGGCGTTTGTTTATCATTATTTTGCCCAATATAAGTGGTCACTACGAGGTGGATTTTTAGTGTTCTTGGATTGGCTGCCTATTTGTAGTGGCCATTTTATATGGAGTATGGAATGTTAACCATATTGCGAAAAAATATTGACAATTGAAATAAGCTCAATTATAATTCAGTCTATGTTATTAATTGAAATTGATAATCACTTTCAATTAAGTGAATAAAATGTATTAGGGGGATCAAGATGAAAAAAGGATTAAAGCTTTTACTTGCTAGTTTACTTGTATTGTTACTGTTTGTTGTTGCTGCTTGCGGAGGTAACGATGAAGAGCCAGAAAGTACAGAAGGTGATGATCAAGCCGAAGAACAGCCCGTTGAAGATGAAAATGATGACAGTGATGAAGTCGCTGTAGAATTATCAGGGGAACTTGTAGTATACTCTTCACGTAATGAAAATTTCGTACAAGCGTTATTAGACAAGTTTGCAGATGAAACAGGTGTAACTGTTAATGCGTTACATGGTGCTGATCCACTACAAATTGAAGAAGAGCAAGGCAATGTACAAGCTGACATTTTTATTTCCAATGATCTTGGTGCATTAGAGTATTTGAATGGTCAAGGTTTATTAGTAGGCTTTGATCCAGAAGGTGTTGAAACGATTGATGAACAGTTTCGTGCAGATGATAATGCGTGGATTGCATTATCAGCAAGAGCACGAGGATTTATTTATAACAAGGATTTAATTTCAGAAGATGAAATGCCTACAAGCATGGAGGATTTATTTGACCCAGAATGGGCAAATGTTGAAAATGGATATGCGATTACTCGTGGTGGTAACGGTGGTATGATTGGAAACGTTTCAGCGCTACGCTATGAGTGGGGCGATGAGCGTACTGCTGAATGGATTACTGCGATTAAAGATAATGCTGCTGGAATTTTTGAAGGGCATGGTGATATCCGTCGTGCTGTTGGCGCAGGTGAACATGCATTTGGGCTTGTGAATAATTACTATTATCATCAGCAATTAGAAGAGCCATCTGATAATAATGTAGGATTTATTTATGCAGATCAAGAGGATGGACAAATGGGTGCGATTGCTAATGCAGCTGGTGTTGGCTTAGTAAATGAAGCTCCAAATGCAGAAAATGCTCAAGCATTTATCGAATGGGTTCTGAATCCAGAGAATCAATTGGCATTTGTCGGTGAATCTCTTGAGGTTCCAATTAACCCAGATCTTGATCCACCGTATGAAGCGGCATTACCATTCAATGAATTGCATGTTCAAGACATGCCGTTGAAGGAACTAGGAAATTACTTCGAAGATACAAGAGCATTAATTGAAGAATCAGGGCTTGATCTTGATTTAAGATAATGATGGACTAGGAGAGGGCAGCATGGATAAGCACGATCATAATAAAGAACAAAAACAGCATCAAGCTTATCCTAAGGTTGGAGAAAATCATTCTCCAACCCTTCTCCATTTTATGAAAAAAAAATGGCTGAATAGCTGGTATGGGAACCCTCCGGGACCTGTTCTTTTATTCGTCGGTAGTTTAGTTGCACTCATCATGTCGATACCGATTATTTATGTCATTTGGCGCTCTCTATTTGCTGGGAAGGATCGTTGGATGAGATTGCTAGATGGTCGCATTCCTGAATTGTTGTGGAATACGTTTTCATTGACAATAGCAGTGACCGCTTTTGCTGTCATCATTGGTATTTCTCTTTCATGGTTAGTCGTTCGGACTGATTTACCTGGGAGGAAAGTGTGGCAATGGTTATTGGCGTTGCCGCTCGTGATCCCACCGTATGTTGGTGCGGTTACATACATTATTGTTATGGGTCCAAGTGGCTGGCTACGAGATTTGTGGCGCGACATTCCTTTTCTCGTCGAATGGTTTGGACAATATCCGCTTAATATTTATTCATTTTGGGGCGTTTTTTTTGTTTTGACAATGTTTACATATCCATATGTGTTTCTTATTGCTAGTGCGTCATTACGAAAGATGAATCGTAATTTTGAAGAGGTGGCTCGTTCTCAAGGGTTAAATACAGCGCAGATTTTTTGGAAGGTTAATTTACCATTTTTACGTCCGGCGATCGGAGCAGGGGCGATTCTGATTTCTTTATATGTTCTTTCCGACTTTGGTGCTATAGCGATGCTCCGGTATGTGACGTTTACAGCTGCGATTTATTTTCAACGTTCGAGCTTTGATACAGCCTCTGCTTCTGTTTTGAGCCTTGTGCTAATCGTACTGACGATTTTGATCTTATGGATTGAGTCAAGGACGCGGAGGAAAAGTCACTATTATCAAACGAGTAATACATTCCGAGAGCCAGAAATATTATCATTAGGAAAATGGAAACCTTTCGCCTTTCTGTATGTTTGTTGTGTGTTTCTCGTTTCAGTTGTCTTACCAATTGCCGTTCTGATTTATTGGTCGGTTATTGGGATGGGAATGGGTGCTCTTGATGCAAGGTTTTTCGGCTTTGCGTGGAATAGTATACTCGTATCAGGTCTCGCTGCATTATTATGTATGCTGCTAGCATTACCGATTATTTATTTGAAATCACGTTATCCATCAGGGTTGACGACTTTCATTGACAAATTAAGCTATGCTGGCTATGCGTTACCTGGTGTGATTGTTGGTTTAGGAATGATCTTTATTTTTAATAATCATATTCCAGCGTTGTATAACACGTTTTACATGATTGCGATTGCTTTTGTCATTCGCTTCTTACCACAAGCGATGCAATCGGGGGAAGCCTCGCTTAGCTTAGTGTCACCTCGAATTGATGAAGCGGCAAGGAGCCTCGGTTATCCACCGTGGAAGGTGATGTTTAAAGTGATCCTACCAACGATTCTTCCCGGTGTATTAGCAGGGGGGGCGCTCGTATTTGTAAGTTCAATTAAAGAGCTACCAGCTACATTAATGCTAAGGCCGCCTGGCTTTGATACGCTAGCTGTCCGGGTTTATTTTGAAGCAACAGAGGCGATTTATCATTTGGCTGCACCTGCAGCGTTACTAATTATTGTCGTTTCGGTTATTCCGTTGCGTTACTTGTTAAAGAAGTACTAATCGATATTGTCGGTTGAAAGAGAGGCTGTAAATACAAGGTGCTTGCCATCTTGTATAATGGCCTCTTCTTTTTTTACAGAAATAAAACGATGTTGACGGTGGTGGCGGTTTCGTACGTTACACGTTCTCTTTCAGTAAGGCTTTAGCGCTTGTAACACCTGGATTTGACGAAATGAACAAGTATGAATGGAAATGAATGATAAGAAAAGGGAATATTTAGAGGTCTTGTATGATATACTGTCCACAAACTAGGATATAAGGAGTTATAACTATGACAGATCAGGTACCTGTTATTTCATTACGAGGTTTGATGATGAAATATGATGATAAGTATGTCTTACGAGGCATAAATTTAGATGTGTATGAAGGCCAAATTATTGGCTACATCGGACCGAACGGGGCTGGGAAAAGCACAACCGTTAAAATTATGCTAGGGCTTGTCCGAGGATTTACGGGCTCGGTGCAAGTTCTTGGAGAAGATATTGCAAATGGAAGAGTCGAGTATAAACGGAAGATTGGTTATGTCCCTGAAGTCGCTGAATTATATGATATGCTGACGGCTCAAGAGTATTTAACGTTTATTGGTCAGCTGTATGGAATTGAGAAGGAAGCAGCTGATTATAAAGCGCGTCGACTAATGAAGCAATTTGAATTGGAGGAGGTCTATTATTCTCGTATTTCTTCTTTTTCAAAAGGGATGCGTCAAAAAGTTTTACTTATTTCAAGCTTATTACATAATCCTGATGTACTATTTCTTGATGAACCGCTGAGTGGTTTAGATGCAAATAGTGTGATGGTTGTAAAGGAAGTAATGGCTCAATTGGCCTCTCAAGGTAAAACGATTTTCTATTCATCACATATTATGGATGTTGTTGAGAAAATTAGTAATCGAATTGTGCTCATTTCGGAAGGGAAGATTATTGCAGATGGGTCGTTCGATGAGCTAAGAGAAAAGAATTTAGAAGGCTCATTAGAAGAGATTTTTAATGAATTGACTGGCTTTCATGAGCACCGAGAAATCGCAAGTAAATTTGTTTCGATTGTTCAAGAGGTGTAAGGATGAAGGATTATTTACTGCTACGTTTATTAGATCGATGTAAAAAAGTATTTCGCTTGTTTGGAGTCGATTTTACTGACATGAGAACGATCTTACAAGTGAAGTTTGAAATGGATCAGCGACGTGTTCCGACGGTTTTTGCCGATTCAGCAAAGAAGGAAGATAAGAAAAAGAATCAATTTTTATTATCATTAGGGTTATATGCCCTATTTGGTCTTATTTTAATTCCCTTTCTCTTTGGTGAAGAGTACTTATTTCAATTAAGTATTGTCTTTTCAATTTATATGTTTCTTGTCATGTCATCGCTAATTTCGGATTTCTCAACTGTGCTACTAGATGTGCGTGACCGATCGATTCTAGCAACGAAGCCGATTACTGAGAAGACGTTGGCGGCGGTGAAAGTGATTCATGTCGCAAATTATTTAATACAATTATCGTTAGCGATTATTGCGATTCCACTTATTGTAGCAATCTCTGTGAAAGGAATTGGATTTGCCTTCTTGTTTCTAAGTAGTATCGTTTTTTTAAATTTATTCATTATTGTCATCACAACATTATTATATTTACTAATATTACGTTTCTTTAATGGTGAAGTGCTGAAGGATATGATTAATTATGTTCAAATTGGACTTTCTATCGCGCTGATTGTTGGGTATCAAATTGTTGTTCGTTCATTTGAATTTGTCGATTTGAACATAGAGTTTCAAGCAGCGTGGTGGCAATTTTTCTTACCGCCTATCTGGTTTGCGGCACTATTTGAGCTCATTTTAAATCAGGTTGTAAATGCATATTTTATTAGCTTTACGAGTCTAGCGATTTTCGTTCCTATTGTGGCGATGGTCTTTTACGCACGATTCATGCCAACCTTCGAATATTATTTGCAGAAGCTTGACAGTCATGAGAGAAATACGAGGGAACGAAAGAAAAGATGGCTTACGTGGATATCAAATATCATCTGCTCTAGTAAGGATGAACGAGCCTTTTTCCATTTTGCTAGTATTGTCATAAAAAGGGAGCGACAATTTAAGCTTAAGGTGTATCCATCTATTGGTCTTGCACTTGTCTTGCCTTATCTCTTTCTTTTCTCAGAAATGAGAAATAGCACTTGGGGAGAGATCGCAAGTAGTCAGTGGTATTTGTCGATGTATTTTACGATTTTGCTCATTCCAACTATAGTCGTAATGGCGGAATATTCTGAAGGCTACAAAGGAGCATGGATTTATAAGTCTTCACCGTTAAAAGGGTATCATCTTGCGGTTAAAGGAACACTAAAAGCATTATTAGTAAAGCTAGTGTTGCCGTTGTATGTACTTGTTTCGATCATTTTTCTTTGGATCTTCTCGATTAGAATTATTCCTGATTTAATTGTATTGATCTTTTCAAGTATGCTCTATATGGCCATTTGTCAGCTGGCTGCTGCGCGTATAAAGCGTCCTTTCTCCAAATCATTTAAAGTTATTCAAGATAGTAAAGGGTGGCAAATGCTCGGCTTAGTCTTATTAGGTGGTGTATTTTTCTTAGGTCATTACGTTAGCCTACAGTTTACTGGTGGGGTATATGGTTATTTACTTATGGTAATAGTTGCGAATTGGCTCGCATGGAGGCGGATTTAGTTGAATGATGTAAAAAAACATATTTTTCTTGTCGGAATTCTATTGACTTCTTTTCGATAAGGTATTAAAGTTAGATTATTCATTTTTGACAGAAAATTAGATAAATAGACTCTTATCAAGAGTGGCAGAGGGACTGGCCCGATGACGCCCAGCAACCGTTCTTACTTGAGAAACGGTGCTAAATCCTGCAAAGTATGACGGCTTCATACTTTGAAAGATGAGAGAGGATTTCAATCATAGCATGATGAACCTCTCTTTATGGATAAGAGAGGTTCTTTTGTGGTCAATGAATGATAGTGATGAAAGAAAGAGAAAAGGGGAGCTGGAGAAATGAAGAAAGTATTGAAACATGCGATTGCACCACTTGCACTTGGACTACTTCTTGTAGGGTGTGGTACAGCTGAAGACACAGGACAAACAGGACAAGCTGGGAGCAATGATAGTGATGTGAGCTTTGAAAGTGTTCCAGAGCGTTTTGCTGAAGGAGAAGATGTAAACATTAAAGTCATCCGTAAAATCGGTGGTGACGATCATACAGCGCAATTTTTAGCTGGAGCCCAAGAGGAAGGGTCAGCTCTTGGATTTGATGTTGAAACATTTACAGCTAATGGAAATACGGAAGCATTTCATGATGCGATTGCACAGGCGGTCAATGGTGACTATGATGGTGTCATTATTTCTCATGGGGATGATCAGGCTACGATTGAAGGTGTTCGAGATTTAGTGGATAGTGGAAAAAGCGTTGTAGCGTTTGATTCAGATGGTGGTTTAATAGACATTGAAGGTGTCACATTAACGTCTCAAGATGATGAAGAATTAGCATCATTAGCGTTAAATCAATTAGTAGAAGATTTTGATGGTGAGGCGAATATTGTTTACCTATGGGTCGATGGATTTCCGCCAATGGTTAGACGTAATAATGTGTACCAAGAAGTACTTGATAGCCATCCAGGAATTAATGAGCTTGAACGCTTTGGGGTAGCGGCAGAGGATACATCAGTCCAAACACAGAATGCAGTTTCGGCGATGTTAACTAAGTATCCAGAAGGTGAAATTGATGCGATCTTTGCAACGTGGGATGCTTTTGCGATTGGTGCGACAAGAGCATTGAAGGAAGCAGGACGTGAGGATATTGCGATTTATGGTATTGATATTTCAAATGCAGATTTACAAGAGCTACAGGAGGAAGGAAATCCATGGAAGTATACAGCAGCTGTTGATCCGAAATTAATTGGCGCTGTTAATGTGAGAATTTTAGCTAAGAAGCTTGCTGGGGAAGAAACGCCACAAACGTATGACCTTGAAGCTTCATTAGTATCACAAGATCAATTACTAGGGCAAGAAGAGTCTGTGAATATGGTGAACCTTGCTGATATTATTGAAGGTTGGGGACAATCAGATGCTTTCGAAGAAGATTGGATGAAAGAGCTTAAAGAGCATTATCAGCAGTAAAGTTAAAGAGGATCTCTTAAAGGAAACTGAAAAAGTAAAAAAAACAAACTTTTTCAGTTTCCTCTCTTTGGGTGTCTAAAAGCGGAGTTAGAGCTCTTTTAGACACCTCCTTATGTTTGAAGAACTGAAAAAGGTTTTTTATCTATTGCTATTCCCTCAGCTAAGTGGTGAGGATGTTGAAAGAGTATGAGTAAAAGACGTAAGGTGGGGAAATCGTCATGACGACATTACATATGGAAAGCATATCAATTGAATTTCCTGGTGTAAAAGCGCTTGATCAAGCAACGTTTCAGATTGAAACGGGTGAAGTACATGCATTATTAGGGGCTAATGGCGCTGGGAAATCGACTTTGATGAAAGTATTGTCAGGGGCGTATAGTCATTATTCAGGCTCTATATCCTTTGATGATGTTGAGATGGAAATTCGATCACCAAAGGACGCTCAAAATGCCGGTGTTCAAATTGTTTATCAAGAAGTAGACACGGCTTTGATCTCTTATTTGTCGGTAGCAGAAAATATTATGCTAAATGAAACGGTTAATGAATTAGGGAAGAAACAATTTGTTAGCTGGTCATTGATTCATGATAAGACTAAAGCGATATTAGAAAAAATGAATATTCGTATTTCTTCAAAAGCACTCGTTAATGAATTGACGCTTGCCGAAAAGCAAATGGTCTTAATTGCAAGAGCGGTACGTTCAAACTGTCAATTTCTCATTTTAGATGAACCGACAGCACCTTTAAGTCAAACTGAAACGAATGAATTGTTTCGTATTGTAGGAGAGCTAAAGGCTAGTGGAGTCGGAATTATTTTCATTTCACATCGGTTGCCAGAGATCTTTCAAATTTGTGATGGAATTACGGTGATGAGAAATGGACAATTTGTTCAACGAGTACGAACGGCAGAAATAACACAAAATGAAGTGATTGAGAAAATGTTAGGCAAAAAGCTCGAAGATCAATACCCGGATCGCTTTGAGGTGAGTGGGGAGCGTATCCTAGAAGTAAGAGGACTTTCAGATAAGCAAAAGGTACATGATGTGAATTTTCACGTTCATGCAGGTGAAATTATTGGAATAGCAGGACTTGTAGGAGCCGGAAAAACAGAGTTATGTAAAGCGTTATTCGGAAAATCAACGAATCTATCTGGAGACGTCTTACTTAAAGGAAAGAAATTAAAGCTGAAAGCACCCCATCAAGCTGTTCAGCAAGGCTTAGCGCTCGTTCCAGAAGAACGACGTAAAGAAGGGGTCCTTGTAACAGAATCTGTTACGACAAATTTGACAGCGGCTAGCTTGTCTTCCTTCACTAGGCTATTCGGATTTTTAAATGTGAGAGCAGAACGTAAAAAGTCAGTAGAGGTGATTCAAAGTCTAGGGATCAAAACCCCATCAGAATTAGCTCTAGTTGAACATTTATCTGGTGGAAATCAACAAAAAATCGCCATTGGAAAATGGTTGATTGCTGATGCGGACGTCTACATGTTTGACGAACCGACAAAAGGTGTTGATGTAGGGGCAAAAAAAGATATCTTTCTCTTAATACAAGAATTAGCGAAGCGAGGAAAAGCGATTATTTATGCTTCATCAGAGCTAGCAGAAATTGTTGGTGTAACGAATCGTGTGTATGTGATGTACGATGGAAAAATGGTAAAAGAGGTACAGACAATAGAAACAAATGAAGAAGAGCTACTGTATTTCTCGACTGGAGGGGACTAACGTGCAAGAAGTATCAGAAAGAAAAGAGAAAAAGTTTGATGCATTTCGTTTCTTTTATAGATATGGAACGTTGCTAACGATCGTTGTGCTGATTGTATTCTTCTCATTGGCAACCGATTCCTTTATGCAAAGTTCAAATATGATAAATATTTTACGTTCGATTTCAATTGTGACGATTATTGCTATTGGGATTACGATCTCTTTATCTGTCAATGGCTTTGATTTATCAGTAGGCTCAGTTGCATCCTTATCGAATGCCATCGTTATTTCGATGTTCGTCTGGTTTTCACAAAATACGTTCGTAGCGATATTCGCCGCTTTAATTGCGGCTTTACTTGTTGGAGCATTTAATGCCTTTATGATCGTGAAGGTAAAAATACCTGATATGCTTCTAACACTTGCAACGATGTTTATCGTACAAGGGATTGCTTTAACGTATACGAAAGGGGCAACCGTTTCTGAAAATATGGTGATGTCAGACGGCTCGTTTGCAACGGGAACGTTAAGCTCGTTCTTCTTACAGCTTGGGCGAATTCCTTGGATTATTATTATTATGATCATTTCGGTCATTCTCGTTCATATTTTCCTAACCTATACGAAGCATGGTCGGTTTATGTATGTAATAGGTGGGAATGAGGAGGCTGCAAGATTATCAGGAATACCTGTTAATAAATATAAAGTCACTGCCTATTTATTATCAGCACTATTTGCTGCTATCGGGGGGATCGTGCTAGCGTCAAGAGTTGCTACAGCGGAAATAAACGCTGGTACTCCATATTTAATGGATGCTGTGGCAGCAACATTTATTGGATTTTCTGTTCTCGGAGCAGGTAAACCTAATGCAATAGGAACGTTTTTTGGTGCTGTATTAATAGGCATCTTGTCCAATGGTCTAGTGATGATGTCTGTACCTTATTATTCGATGGATATAGTAAAAGGGACAGTGCTCGCCTTTGCGTTAGCAATTACGTATTATAAATTAAAAAAATAGATTTTATAGAGGTTGTTCAAAAAGGGATGTTTTTCCCTTTTTGAACAACCTCTAAGCAATGAGAGTAGTTGCTACATCTCTTAAAAGTCTTGTGGTGAGTGGTTTTCTGACCACAGACGCGTAGCGAACGGAGCCATTGCTATATTTTTCGTGGTGTTTTTTGATCATGCTCTTGTAGCTAGGAAGATTAGAGAAAGGCTACGTTAGGTATGTAGAAGAAATTTATTTTTTTCTGAAGCATGTCTTTTCTTTGTTATTCATAAGGAAAGAATGATAAAATAATCTCTGAAGATTTGGGCAGGTTTTCCACTCTTTTTATCGAACTAATTATAGTAGTCTATTTTTTCGAAAGGGGTTAGGTCCATGAAATATCGTACGCTAGGGAAAACTGGATTAGACGTGTCCGTAGTTGGAGTTGGAACGTGGCAATTTGGAGGCGAATGGGGCAAGGAATTTACCCAAGATGAAGTAAATGCTATTTTGCAGCGAGCGAAAGAAGTTGGCATTAACTTTATTGATACAGCTGAATGTTATGGTGACCACCTTTCAGAGTCTTTTATTGGCAACTATTTAAAGCAGGATGAGCGAGAAGATTGGATTGTTGCGACGAAATTTGGACATAAGTTTCATGGGGCGTTTGATCGTACGAATCATTGGAGTGCCGAGGAAGTGATACAGCAATTAGATGAATCCCTGAAAGCGCTTAAAACGGATTACATTGATCTGTATCAATTTCATTCTGGTAGTGATGAAGCGTTTCGGAATGATGGACTATGGACAGCGTTAGATAAACAAATTCAAGCAGGGAAGGTTAGACATTTAGGTATTTCCATCGGTGCTAATGATAACATTTATCAAACCGATATGGCATCTGAGTTTAATGCTAGTGTGATTCAAGTCGTTTATAATCGTTTAGAGACGGAGCCTGAAGAGAAGGTGTTTCCTTCATGCGAACGACAACAATTAGGTGTCATGGCACGAGTACCATTAGCAAGTGGCTTTTTAAGTGGGAAATATAAGCCAGGAGCATCCTTTGTTGACAGTGATGTCCGTTCTCATCATGATCAATTGCAGTTGCAGCAGAAGCTCGAATTAGTTGAACGGATTCAACGAAATGAAGTGCCAGAAGGTGTTAATATGGCACAATGGGCGCTTGCCTGGTGCTTGAAGCATGAAGCAGTGACAAGTGTCATTCCTGGATGCAAAAATGTAGAACAAGTTGAAAGTAACGCGTTAGCGGCTACATTAGATATGGTTAGTGAAAAGCACCCACAATCTGTTTAATGGTGGCACATAAAGAAGTAGGAGAGATAATATGACATATGTAGCAAGTGATAATCGATATGATTCGATGATATATAATCGTACAGGGCATTCTGGATTGTTTTTACCAGCGATTTCGTTAGGTTTATGGCATAATTTTGGTGGTGTTGATACGTTTGAGAATGGTCGAGCAATGCTATGTCGGGCATTTGACTTAGGGATTACTCATTTTGATCTGGCTAACAACTACGGTCCTCCTCCTGGATCAGCGGAAGAGATGTTTGGGAAGATATTACAAACGGATTTCAAGCCTTATCGTGATGAAATAATCATTTCGACGAAAGCAGGATACCATATGTGGGACGGACCATACGGCGAATGGGGATCGAAAAAGTATTTAATTGCTAGTCTTGATCAAAGCTTAAAACGAATGGGTCTTGATTATGTTGATATTTATTATTCACATCGACCAGATCCTGATACCCCACTTGAAGAGACGATGGCTGCTCTTGATCAAGTTGTTCGTCAAGGAAAGGCGCTCTATGTTGGGATTTCAAGCTATAGCGCGGAGCAGACAAAAGAAGCTACTCGTATTCTAAATGATTTAGGAACTCCATTGCTCATTCATCAGCCGAGTTATTCTATGCTAAATCGTTGGATTGAAGAGGATGGCTTACAGGATGTATTAGAAGAGGAGAAGGTTGGTTCAATTGCCTTCTGTCCATTACAGCAAGGTCTATTGACGAATAAATATATGAAAGGAATACCATCACAATCTAGAGTAGCTAAGGAGACGGGAGCTCTTGGTGAGGATCAAGTGACCGAGCAAGTGATACGGAAGATTCAAGGCTTACATGAAGTCGCTGCAAGACGAGGTCAAACACTTGCTCAAATGGCGTTAGCATGGGTGCTACGTAATGGAAAGGTGACCTCAGCTCTAATCGGAGCAAGTAAGGTGAGTCAGATCGAAGACAATGCTCAAGCAGTGAGCAATCTTAAATTTTCACAGGATGAGCTTGATGAAATTGACCGAATTTTACAAGACTAATGAAATGAATATGGTCAAAAGCTGTCCACGAGGGTACTACCTGATTGGACAGCTTTTTATGACATTAAAGAATGCGAATGAACAAACAGAACTTGGAGGAGCATCATGCTGAAGTTATTTCCATTTTTAACACCTTACCGAATTCCGATATGGATTGCCCTTACTTTAATGTTTGTGGAATTGGTTGTTGAGCTCATTCATCCATTATTATTAGCTAGAATCATTGATGACGGAATTGTAGGAAATGATATGGCTTTTGTGATGAGATGGGGAGGTATAATGATTGCGATGTCTTTACTTGCCTTCATTTCCGGAATTATTAATTCCTTTTATGCTGGTCATGTAAGTCAAAGTACCGGTTATGATATAAGAGGAGACATGTATGAGAAGATTCAACGCTTTTCCTATGAAACGTTACAACGATTTCAAACATCGTCGTTAATAACGAGAATGACAAATGATGTCACGCTCATTCAAAATACGATATTTATGTGCTTACGTATTATGTTTCGGGCGCCATTAATTGTTTTTGGCGGAGTGATCATGGCTTTGTTTGTCAACGTTAGACTTGGCCTTATTCTAGTTGTAACGATCCCGATTATTATTTTGTTCTTAACATGGATGATGAAGAGGGGCTCTGGATTATTTAAAGATGTTCAAGCGCGTTTAGACGGTCTTAATCACGTCTTTCGCGAAAATTTACAGGCGATTCGAATGATTAAAGTATTTGTTACTCGTAAAGTTGAACAGAGCCGCTTCTCAAAGCGTAATGAGGAATTAAAAGAAAAAACGATTAACGTGATGCGCTTAATGGAGGTAGCGATGCCTTTATTACTGCTATTAATGAATACGGCGATTGTCGCTATTATTTGGTTCGGTGATATGGCAGTCGTAAGTCAAAATGCACAGGTTGGTGAGGTTGTCGCTATTCTTAATTATGCGATGCGTATAACAGGGGCGCTCTCCATGTTTTCGATGTTTGTGATTATTTTTTCACGGACAAAAGCTTCTGCTGAGCGTATCTCGCAAGTGTTGGAAGAAGAAACAGAAAAAGACGTTGAACGTTCACAGTCAGCTAAGGTGGAAAAAGGGGCCATTACGTTTCAGCATGTGTACTTTCGCTATCCTACTATGAAGGAGGATGTACTAACCGATATTTCATTGACGATTGAAGCAGGTCAAACGATTGCTTTTATGGGGGAAACAGGCTCAGGGAAGTCATCTCTCTTTCAATTAATCCCGCGATTGTTCGAGCCGCAAAAAGGAAGTGTTTATATTGATGGAAACAAAATCAATCAGTTTCATAGTGAGGAGCTTCGTCAAGCGATTGGTTATGTTCCACAGGAAGTCTTTTTATTTTCAGGAACGATTAAGGATAATCTCTTATGGGGAAAACGAAATGCGTCAGTCGAGGAAATGACTCAAGCGGTGAAAGAAGCTCAGATTGCTCATACGATTCAGTCCCTTCCATTGAAATATGACACGCTAATTGGTCAAAAAGGTGTGAATTTATCTGGTGGTCAAAAGCAGCGAATGTCGATTGCGCGCGCATTAGTTCGCAAACCAAAAATTCTATTATTGGATGATAGCACGAGTGCGTTAGATGTTCGAACAGAAGCCAAGCTGTTAAACGCAATTCGCTCGCATTCCTGTACAACACTTTTCATTACACAGAAGATCACATCAGCGATGGAAGCTGATCTGATTGTCTTAATGGAAGATGGTCAAATCATTGCTAAAGGTTCACATGAAGAGCTCTTCCAGCAATCGACGATGTATCAAGAGCTAGTTCAATCACAAGAACAAAAAGAGGTGCTTATTCATGAGTAATCCATTTAGTAGGCCCTTTCAATATGAGCGTATATCCATTAAACGTAGTAAAAATATTAAAAATACAAAAAACATCGATAATTGGTTCGATACAACGAAACGGATATGGAGCTATTTAGGTGAACATAAACGGATGTTGATGCTCGTTATTTTAATGATTATTTTAAGCTCAGCCTTAAGTTTATTAGGACCTTTTTTAATTGGAGTGACGATTGATGATTATTTAATGGCTGCTAACACTTCTGGACTTATATGGTTACTAGCCTTTTTGCTCATCGTTTATGTATCTCATGCGTTGACGATGTGGCTTCAACACTTTTGGATGGTTCGAATTGCACAACAAACGGTTTATACGATTAGAACGGAGCTTTTTAATCATATTCAAAGGCTACCTATCCCTTTTTTTGATAAACGACAGCACGGGGAGCTCATGAGTCGAATGACGAATGATATTGAAAATATAAGTAATACATTGAATAGCTCGGTGATTCAAATTATTTCAAGTGTGTTAACGTTTTTCGGTATTTTAGCTGTAATGCTTTGGTTGAGTCCGCTTATGACGCTTGTTACGGTTACTGTTGTACCTTTGATGGTTTTCGGAATGAAGTGGATTACGAAGCGAACCTCGATATTTTTTAAAGAGCAGCAAAAAAACCTAGGCGCTGCAAATGGTTTTATTGAGGAGACGATATCAGGACAACGAATCGTTAAAGCATTCTCTCAAGAAGACCATGTCATTCAACAGTTTAAAGAAAAAAACAAAGAGGTAAGAAAGACTAGTTTTTGGGCACAAACCTATTCTGGGTTTATTCCAAAGCTGATGAATGTATTGAACAATTTAAGCTTTGCCGTTATTGCTTTTATTGGTGGGATGTTGGCGTTACAGGAAAATAGTGCTGTCACGGTTGGTATTATTGTTATCTTTGCAGAATATTCTCGACAATTTACAAGACCATTAAATGATTTAGCTAATCAATTCAATACGTTATTGTCAGCTGTTGCTGGCGCTGAGCGTGTGTTTGAAGTGCTTGATGAGTCTGAGGAAGCAGATCAGAAACATGCGAAGCCGATTAAAGAAATAAGAGGGGATGTTGTCTTCAAGGATGTCCATTTCTCCTATGAAGAAGAGAGTAAAACAATTGCGAATGTTAGCTTTCGTGTCAAAGCAGGGGAAATGATTGCCCTTGTAGGTCCTACAGGAGCTGGGAAAACAACGATTATCAATCTGTTATCATGCTTCTATGAGCCAGAGTCTGGAGCCATTCTTATAGATGGTATTCCTTTATCAGAGTTAAAAAGAGAGAGCCTAAGACAGCATATGGGTTTCGTCTTGCAAGATTCGTTTCTGTTCCAAGCAACGATTCGTGAAAATATTCGTTACGGTCGTCAGAATGCAACCGATGAAGAGATAGAAGAAGCGGCGAAGAAGGCTAATGCGTATTCCTTTATTATGAAACTACCTGAGGGATTTGATACGATGCTTGATCAAGAAGGGAGTGGAATAAGTCAAGGTCAGAAACAGCTCTTATCGATTGCGAGAGCGATCCTTGTTAATCCATCCGTTCTCATCTTAGATGAGGCGACGAGTAACATTGATACGATTACAGAGATCAAAATTCAAGATGCGTTAAAAAGGCTCATGCAAGGGAGAACAAGCTTTGTTATCGCACATCGATTAAATACGATTCAGCAGGCAGATCGTATTTTAGTTCTTCAGGAAGGTAAAATAGTAGAACAAGGCTCACATGAGGAATTAATGGAAAACGATGGATTATATTATGAAATGAATGAAAAGGGAGGGAATGAGTGAGGCAGGTTACACATCAAGTGAAGAGGCCGCTATGAGAAATAATCACTCATAGCGGTTTTTTTTGAATAATATTTATGAAGGGAGTACTCGATTTCTAAAACGAGTAGTTAAGCCAATTGCAACGATGAGTAAGCCGATTAACAAATGATTATAAGTGTTGGTCGCAGTGTTTGGAAGTGGTGATCCTGACTGCGAGCTTATGATCGTCTCGATTTCTTCTTTCGTTGGTATTTCGTTATGAAGATCATCCTTGTCATCCGTTAATGTCCCATCATCTGCCGGTGGTTCTCCGCCGGGAGGGTCCTTTTTCTCATCGTCCTTTTCTTCGGTTGATGGCTCTTCCTTTTCTTCCTCAGCCGGCTCTTCCTCTTCGTTCTCGATTTCATCAATCGAATGATCTTGATGATAGACGAGCATAGCCGCTACAAAGACGAGTGGAGAGTTGTAGTTAATCGCATGCTCATTCGTTTCCCAATCAATCGTTGAATGGTTGTAGCGTTTTGCTGGGAAGTTTGAAAGCTTAGTTGAGCTCGAGTTAGGTCCTCCTGCCATGAATCCAGGTGGAAATTCAACTAACCAATCGCTATTAAAAATACTACTATGTGTTTCGTGAATATGATTTTCACCAAATCCAGTAACGAAGCTTAACTGAAGAGGGTTTATCCCTAGCACATAGTTCATATTAGCTGCTGATACGTGCAGGACATCTTCGTCATATTGATCGGTTAACTGACTCCCAACAGCTAGACTTAAAGGTGTCGTAAACGTATTTGTATTGGCTCCCCAGTAGTATTCGTTTGGAGAGTTACGCCATACCGATTCAGATGTGCTAATGTGAATCACTTCGTTTCTCCAGCTATTAAATTGCTCGGTGTACCATTGCTCGAAGCTACTATCGGTTTCGTGAGCAGCCATATAATGATGATGCCCGATCATCTCCATCCCATTAATCCCATGGGAAAATGAAGCATCTCCAAATGTATCAGGAAAATCTTGATAGTGATCCAAGATGTACTGACTGTATTTCTGTTCACCTGTTGCGCGGTAAAGAGCAGCAGCTGCATAATAACGACTATTCTCATCATGATCTACGTTATATGGACCATCAGGCTGAGGAATATGAGTTGGGTTGTCCTCTAGGTATTCCCACGCTGCTTCAGCAGAAGCGAGTAAAGTCGCTGCATAATCTTCAAGATGATCAAATTCACTAAAGACGAGAGACGTATGAGCTAAAGCACCTGCCGTATTCGCTGTTTGTGCAGTTGGGATGCTAGCATTCATGACAGTACGGTCCTCATCACGAATGACATAACTATAAAATCCACCTGTTTCGTCATCTTGCATCTTCAATAGGAAGTCTGTTTCGAACTTTATTTCATCTAATAGGTCAGGCGTTCCGTTATTGCTTTCAGGAATGTTCAATTGTCCATCATAAAATGCCTCATCGTAGAGTTCATAAGCCCAAAGAAGATCGGATACGGCTGTAGCAGCAGCAGTGACATATTTCCCGTAATCGCCAGCATCATACCAACCACCCGCAACATCAATGGTAGTCGATGGGTCTGTTTGCAGTGGAGCCGCGAAGTCGCCGTCATGAATCATCTCTCTAGCGAAAATACCAGCATGCTCCTCTAACAAATCTACATTAGCACGTTGTAAAAAGTAAAAACGTTGAACGTCGGTTAATAATTGATTGTAGACTTCTGTGCCAATCGCAAAGACAGAGGAATCCTCTTCCCCATCAATGGATATATAAAATCTACCTTCTTCTACGTTAGAAAAGTCCGCTTTTAAGACTTTCTCTCCTGATGCAGGGTCATAAGCCTTTACTAGTTCAAGCTCACCTGAATAAACGACTTGATCGTTGGCACTATTCTTCACTTCGAACGGCGTGCCGACGGTCGCAGTAAGTTCATTGTAATAGCCGCTTACATACGCGTATTTCTCCCCATCTATTAAATAGCCCAATTGATTTACCTTAATTGGAGCAAAGCTTTCCTCAATATCATCTGAGACGATTTTGATATCACTTATATATGCGGTAAATTCATTTTCAGTTGTTTGATAGCTTCTTGAAAGCGTAAACAATTGAACTCGTGAGAAATCAAATAAACCATCATCGATAAATTCAGCTAATGGAATTTCAATGGTTTGCCAATCCGTTGTAATATCAAAATAATCATGACTGTCTAAGCTAATGTGAACGTTGGATTCAGCTCCGTGCTCTGGTTCGTATGGCTCTCCATTGTAGAAACGTTCTGTAACTGAATCCTTAAAGCCTAATTGAAAGCCTTCACCACCATCTTCACCTTTAACGGCAAATTGAAGCGAGCCATTAGCTAAATATGGCTCGATGTTTCCTGTTTGCCAGCCATTAAGTGTTAAATTCGCTTCCCAGAAATCGTCTGTTGGTGTTAATTGAATAGAAGGGGCTCCATTATACTCCTCTCCGAGTGGAATGAAATAGTCGTAGCCCCAACCACTATCTTCTCCAGGGAGAAGCCCGTAACCCCAGCCATCGCGATTTCCTTCAAATAAAATGTAATCCTGTAATGAATTCCAGTCCTCACTAGGTGGTTGAAAACTACTTTCTGCTAATGAAACGCTTTGAAACGATGTAGAAATGATTAGGAAAACAATAAAAAGACTTAGTAGTATTTTCTTCAACATTCTTAACCTCCATATACGTGATTTAAATTAGGGGAAACATAAGATGAAACGCTTACAAAAAAGTAGATATTCACCTCCGTTTGAAAAGTATGAATCTAGATGAAAGCGTTCTATTAAAATGGTATAGGAGGGAAGTGGTAGAAAAAACATCAAAAATTTCACATAAAGTAATAGATAATTTTGATGTTTTCATATACTTTTTTTATAGAATTAAAATTTATAGAGCCTGTCGACAAAGTCTCGCAAAAGCGAGACAAGTCGACAGGTTTTTTGATTAGTATTCAGGGAGCGGCTCTGCGACCTCGCTACCGGGATGGGGGGCACGCTTTCCGCAGGCGGGCGTTGAACTAACGGGCTGAGCCGGTGGATTTCAACCTGCCCGTTCTTGAGGCCACTGAAAAAGTGAAAATCGCACTTTTTCAGTGGCCTTTAAGTAATATGCGTAGCCGTTGCCCGATTTTGAAAGCCTTGCAATGAGTGGAGCCATTACTCTTCCTTGAGTGACTAGAAAGGACTTATTCAGTACCCTCCCCATTCTTTCTGCAGGAGTCGGCCCTCCCATCGTAGGTGAATTCGCAATGTCGCCTTATTCGTCGCTACACGTTTTTCTGAAAGAAGTACACTTATAGATATGATGGCTCCACACGATGCAATTAAGAAAAGACGCTATCGCGTTTTTCTTAGATTATGGGAAGAGTGCGGGAGGAGGAAAGTTTAATAAAGGGAAGAAATAAAAAAATGGAATGTAAGTAAGAAACCATTCCACGATGAATAAAAGGGCTAGTCATTTTCTGCTCGAACAGCGAATTGCTTGATTTGTGGAGGAGTAGCCATGTAATCCTTGGATTGTGCACCAAATTCAACGAAATGCTTTGTTTGAAAGTGGAACTCGATCGCTTCCTTTGATTTCCACTCTTCTACCATAATAAATTGATTGTCTGCTGAGCTCTGCTCATACAGCTCATATCGAATGTTTCCCTCTTCTGCTTGTGAATGTTTAATTAAAGGTTGAACATCTCGTAAAAAGTGTTCACGTTGCTCGCGTTTGACGGATATAAATGCATGAATAATATACAATGGAAGCCCTCCTATTAGTTGTTTTCTCTCTAACTTTCGCAAATGTCTGGAAATGTGTCAAACTTTTTCACTTAAGTATCGATATTTTTATGACTTGTCTCATATAGTGTACGGACAGATGAAAGAGGGAGAGAAACGATGAAGACATTTTTTAAGAGTGCGCTATTGTTAATCGTAGTTGCCCTCATAGTAGAGTGCATAGAATTTATTATAAATGTTGTCTTAGCACGTGAGTTAGGAGAAGAGGGTCTTGGTTTGTATATGGCTATTTTTCCAACTGTGATGTTTATTGTCGTGCTATCTAGCTTAGAATTACCGATATCGATTTCAAAGTTTGTTGCAGAAAAGGAAGAATTATTTCACCGAAGCATGCTCAAGCATGCATTACGCTTTGCAACGGTTTGTGCTGCCATCTGTATGCTTGTAGCGGTTATCATTCTTCCTTTATTACCGGTATTTGACCAATATCACCCGGTTGTTCCGTGGTTATTTATTAGCTTAATTCCAATTGTAACGTTCTCCTCTGTAGCAAGGGGATATTTTATGGGGGCACAGCAAATGGGGAGAATTGCGCTTGCCAACTTTATTAGACGGGCGGCTCAGCTTGCTTTACTAGTTTTTTTCTTTCTATGGTCCTCCTATCAGATTGAATTTGCTCTAGTCATTGCTTTTGTTACCCTCATTGCGAGTGAGGCGCTTGTCTTTCTCTACTTATTTATTGCCTTTATGCGCCAGATGCACAAATTAAAGAAAAAGCCGCGTGCTGAAGTCGGCTGGAAGAAGGTACGCCATTCGCTATTGTCGGTGTCTGTTCCGACAACAGGGCTGCGCATTTTTCATTCAGCTACGTTTGCAATTAAGCCCTTTTTTATTAAAAGTGCGCTCGTCCGTTCGGGGATGGTTGAATCAGTGGCGATGGTGCAATACGGAAAGCTTGCTGGGGTGGCCTTTTCGATTGGCTTCTTTCCAGCCTTTATTGCGCATTCACTATTAATTGTCTTAATTCCGACTGTTTCGGAAGCTTTTCATAAGGCGGATTTAGCAAAATTAAGATCGTTGCTACAAAAAGTTATGATGATTACAGCGATTTATGGATTAGTAGCTGTTTGTGTTTTCTATTTTTATGCAGAAATGCTAACGAGCTTATTTTTCGATGATTCGCCAGCCGTCCGCTATTTACAGCTACTATTGCCTTACTTCTTGTTTCATTATTTTGTTATTCCGATGCAAGCGTACTTAATTGGACTCGGACTCGTGAAAGAGGCCTTTCTACATGCTTTATATACAACGATTGTTTCCTTTATTATGATGTATGTTCTTGGATCGATGGCAGCCTTTCAAATGGATGGCATTATTATCGGGATGAACGTATCAGCTGTTTTATTGACAATGATGCACTATATAACGATTTGTGAAAGGATAAGAGTGTCGTGGTGGTTGAGGGAGAAATAAAAGCAACAGTAAAAGGACATTGAAGAGGTTATTACAACTTCTTCAATGTCCTTTTCAATTCAAGCTTAAAACTCATAATTACAGGGTATGGAACAAATAATAAAAGGAACTTATTTTTCTTGACAACATTGTATATACAAGTTAAGATCAATGAAAGCGTAATCATTTGTATATACAACATAGCGATTGAAATAAAATATATTGAGAGGAGTAGTGGAAAATGAGTCAATATAAAGAAGCAGCCAAGGAAATTCTGGAAGCGATTGGCGGTAAAGAGAACATTGCATCGGCTACTCATTGTGTCACACGTTTAAGGCTTGCGTTGGAGGATGAAGGAAAGGTAGATAAGGACAAGCTGGAGGAAATTGATGTTGTCAGAGGTTCGTTCTCAACAAATGGTCAATTTCAGGTTGTGATTGGACAAGGGACTGTTGACAAAGTGTATGCGGAGTTAATGGAGCTTGCAGGAAAAAAAGCGGCGACAAAGGATGAAGTGAAAACAGCAGCAGAGAAAAATTTAAACCCGTTACAGCGAGCGATTAAAGTACTTGCTGATATTTTTATTCCGATATTACCTGCGATTGTAACTGCTGGTTTGTTAATGGGGATTAATAATATTCTCACTGCTGAAGGGATTTTCAGTGAACAGTCCGTTGTAGAAATGTTTCCGCAGTGGGCTGATCTGGCTGATATGATTCATCTTATTGCGAATACGGCCTTTGTCTTTTTGCCAGGTCTCATCGGCTGGTCGGCAATGAGGCGCTTTGGAGGAAGTGAATTATTAGGGATTGTCCTTGGATTAATGCTCGTTCATCCAGATCTTCTTAATGCGTGGGGATATGGTGATGCACTGCAGGACGGAGACATTCCTTATTGGAATATTTTTGGATTAGATATTGCTAAGATGGGATACCAAGGTCAAGTGTTGCCGATTTTAGTTGCCGCTTATGTGTTAGCGAAAATAGAGATTGCATTACGAAAGCGAATTCCAGATGGGTTTCAGCTACTTATTGTGGCACCTGTTGCCTTATTAGTGACTGGATTTATCGCCTTTATCGCGATTGGACCTGTAACGTTTTGGATTGGTAATATCATTACTGATGTTTTTGTTTGGATCTTTAGTAATGTTGCGGCTATCGGTGGTTTGTTATATGGAGCAATTTATGCACCACTCGTTATTACCGGCATGCACCACACATTCTTAGCAGTTGACTTGCAACTGATTGGGAGTACAGGGAGCACATTCTTATGGCCGATTTTAGCACTGTCTAATATAGCTCAAGGCTCGGCAGCACTTGCCATGTATTATGTATTAAAGGATGAGAAGGTAAAAGGATTATCGATGACATCTTCCATATCAGCCTATTTAGGTATTACGGAGCCAGCGATGTTTGGAGTGAATTTGCGCTATCGCTTCCCGTTCATATGTGCCATTATCGGTTCAGCGATTGGTGCTGTATGGATAACGGTCAATTCGGTTACAGCGAATTCGATTGGTGTAGGAGGATTGCCAGGGATCTTCTCGATTACAGCAGGCTATTGGCTCGTATTTCTAGTTGGAATGGTGATTGCTATTGTTGTGCCGTTCGTCTTAACTTTCTTATACGGGAAGACACGGATGAAAGATCAGTAATCGTCTCATGAAAAATAGGCGAATGAGCCTAATGGGGAGAGAAAAGCTTGTTATTGAAATTATTCAAAAAGGACGGCTTTTCCTTTTTGAATAAACTCGAAGCAATGAGTTTATCGCTACAATCTTTTAAATCTTGTGGTGAATGCTTTTTCTCGCCACAAGACGCGTAGCGAACGGAATAATTTCTATATTTTTGTGCTTTTTGAACAGTTTCTATTAGGCTTTTTTCAAAGAAGCAGATTCAAAAGAAAGGGGCTACCACAGTGAAGGAATGGTGGAGAAAAGCAGTTGTTTATCAAATATATCCAAAAAGCTTTAATGATACGACAGGAAATGGAGTAGGGGACATACAAGGAATTATTGAAAAACTAGATTATTTACATGAATTAGGAGTAGATGTCATTTGGCTTACTCCTATTTATGCATCACCGCAAAAAGATAACGGATATGATATTTCGGACTATTTTGCGATACATGAAGAGTATGGAACGATGGAGGATTTTGAAAGGTTGATGTCAGAGGTTCATAAGCGTGAAATGAAGCTCATTATGGACCTTGTTGTTAATCATACATCAACGGAGCATGCGTGGTTCAAAGAAGCGATTGCATCTCCTCATAGTAGTTATCGCGATTACTACATTTGGAAAGATCCTGTCGATGGTGCAGAACCGACGAATTGGCAATCAAAATTCGGTGGGAGCGCCTGGGAATATAACAAACAATCTGGACAATATTACTTACACCTCTTCGATGTCACTCAAGCTGATTTAAACTGGGAAAATGAAGAGCTACGTCAAGCTATTTATGATATGATGCATTTCTGGTTTGAAAAAGGCATTGATGGATTTCGGTTAGATGTGATCAATTTAATTTCTAAGGATCAGTCATTTCCGAATGATGACAAGGGTGATGGACGTCGCTTTTATACAGATGGTCCTCGTGTTCATGAGTTTTTACAAGAAATGAATAGAAACGTTCTCGCAAAATACGATAGTATGACGGTCGGCGAAATGTCCTCGACATCCATTGAGCATTGTATTGACTATTCGAACCCTGAGCGCCGTGAATTAAGTATGACGTTTAATTTTCATCATTTAAAGGTTGATTATCCTAATGGTAAAAAGTGGGCGTTAGCAGACTTTGATTTTCAAGCGTTGAAAAAGATCCTGTCAACATGGCAAGTCGACATGCAAATAGGTGGTGGCTGGAATGCATTGTTTTGGTGTAACCACGACCAGCCACGTGTTGTATCAAGATATGGAAATGATCAAAGCTATCATAAAAAATCAGCAAAGATGCTAGCAGCCACGATTCATATGATGCAAGGAACACCGTATATATACCAAGGCGAAGAGTTTGGCATGACGAATCCTTATTTTGAGACGATTGATCAATATAGAGATGTTGAGACGTTAAATTACTATCGACAAATGAAGGAAGAAGAGCAATCAGAAGAGGATGTCATGGCGATTATTCAAGAAAAATCACGTGACAACTCTAGAACACCCGTACAATGGAACGATCAGCCTCATGGAGGTTTTACAAAAGGGACACCGTGGATTGATGTTGCAAAAAATTATAAAGAAATTAATGCGGAGAATGCTATGAAAGAGAAAGAATCGATTTTCTCTTTTTATCAACAGTTAATTCGTTTGCGGCATGAATTAGATATTGTTACGGAAGGTGTCTATCGCCAGCTTTCAAACGGCCATCCGCAATTATTTGTATATGAGCGCGTGAAGGGAGAAGAGAAATTACTTGTTATGAATAATTTTTATGGTCAAGAAGTTTCATTTGAACTTCCTGAAGAATGGCATCATGATCTAGATGCCGAGCTCTTACTAACAAATGGTATAGAGCGTAAGCTTAAAAAAAAGCTAACACTTTCTCCATATGATTCCCTCATTTTCCATAAGAAGTGATACACTAGAATGGGTGATGAATGGTGAAAAATAAATTTCAAATGATTTATGAACAAATTGCAAAGGAAATACAAAATGGAACGATTAAGGCGGGGGAGTATCTCCCGTCTGAGCATGAATTAAGACAGCAATACCATACATCACGTGAAACGGTACGTAAGGCTTTGAAGCTCTTATCGGAGCAAGGCTATATTCAAAAAATGCAAGGAAAAGGATCAATCGTATTAGATGTTTCTAAGTTCAACTTCCCGATTTCTGGACTTGTTAGCTATAAAGAAGTTTCGGAAAAGCTTGGACACCGTTCAAAAACGATGGTCATATCATTACGAGAAATAGAGCTAGATGCATCGTTAAAAGCTGAGTTTTATTTAGATGAGAGTGCTAATGGAGCCGTATGGGAACTCGTTCGCATTCGTGATATAGACGATGAATCGATTATTTTAGATAAGGATTATTTACTAACGTCGATAGTTCCAGATTTGACTGAAGAAATTACTGAAGATTCTTTATATGAATATATTGAGTCAGAATTAGGCTTAGCGATTAGTTTCGCGAAAAAGGAAATTACCGTTGAAATACCAACTGAGGAAGATCGGACGTTACTCGATTTAGAAGACTATTCGCTCATTGTAGTTGTTAAAAGTCATGTCTATTTAGAAGATACGACTCTATTTCAATTGACGGAGTCACGGCATCGGCCTGATAAATTTCGCTTTGTTGACTTTGCACGTAGAAGGCAATGGTAAGCAGAATATTCGTCTTTTGGATCACCTTCTTTTATAATAAATGTTAATAGAATGGAGGGATGCTTGTATGAGTATTCATCAATTTACTGTGAACAAATCAAACGGAGAAGAGCAATCACTAGAGGTCTACAAGGGGAGAGCTTTACTCATTGTCAACACGGCGACGAAGTGTGGGCTAGCTCCACAGTTTGAAGGTCTTGAAGAGCTATATCAGCGCTACCATGAGCAAGGCTTTTATGTGTTAGGTTTTCCAACGAATCAATTCATGAATCAGGAGCCTGTTGCTGATATAGATATGACTGAAACGTGTAAATTGAATTTCGGTGTGACTTTTCCACTGTTTGCTAAAATTCAAGTAAATGGATCAGAGGCTCATCCACTTTACTCATATTTAAAGCAAGAAAAAAAAGGACTTCTTAGCTCAGATATAAAATGGAATTTCACAAAGTTTCTTGTTGATCAAAAAGGGCATGTTGTTGAGCGCTATGGACCACAAGTGAAGCCAGAAAAAATAGAAGATGATATTAAGAAGGTATTAAAGGTATAATAGAGTCACTACGAATGAAGGGTTGTCTTAAAAGGTCCAAACAGACCGATTGGGACAACCCTTTGATAGGTTAGGTTAAGTACACCGAAAATGATTAGATTGAACCTTTCAGTGCGTTGGAGCTAGACCATAGGAGATGATGATGTGAGTATTTTGCAGGTAGACCGTTTAACGAAGTCATATGGAGATAAGGTTTTGTTTCAAGATATTTCATTTACAATAGAAGAGCAGCAACGAATTGGACTCATTGGGGTGAATGGTACAGGTAAATCCTCGCTCATGAAAATAATAGCTGGAGTTGAAGGAGCTGATTCAGGTGAGCTCGTTCACGCGAAGGATTTTCAAATTGAATATTTGTCACAGCACTCTGAATTAGCAGAGGATCTTACGGTATTAGAAGAGATCTATGCTGGTGATTCAAACATCATGGTCACGATGCGTGCTTATGAGGAAAGCTTAATGAAATTTGAGAGAGAGCCAGCAAACGAAGCATACCAAAAAACGTATATAAAGTGGCAACAGAAGATGGATGAGGTGGAAGCGTGGGAAGCGAACACCGTTGCTAAGACGATTTTGACCAAGTTAGGTGTGCACGATTTCCATTTAACAATTGGTCAATTGTCAGGTGGACAGAAGAAACGTGTGGCGATTGCGAAGGCGCTCATTCAACCAGCTGATTTGCTATTGCTTGATGAGCCGACTAATCACCTTGATCATGCTTCGATTGAATGGTTAGAAGGGTATTTGGCGAATTATAAAGGGGCGATTGTATTAATTACTCACGATCGTTACTTTTTGAATCGTGTGACCAATTATATGTTTGAGTTAGATCAAGGTTCTTTATTTGTCTATGAAGGAAACTATGAGCGCTTTCTTGAGAAGAAAGCGGATCGCCAAATGCAAGCAGAAAACAAGGAGCAGAAACGCCAAAATTTATTAAAACGTGAGCTGGCATGGTTAAAGCGCGGCGCTAAGGCTAGAACAACAAAACAAAAGGCACGTATTCAGCGCGTAGATCAAATAAAAGAAGATGCGTATGAGTCCGTTCAGCGTGAGTTTGATTTTGCGATTGGTTCGAGAAGATTAGGAAAGCAAGTTATTGAACTAAAAGCTGTCTCTAAACAATTTGCCAATCAGCAGATAGTAGATTCATTGAATGAGCTTATTATTCCCGGCGAACGAATAGGCATTGTCGGAGCAAATGGAACGGGGAAGACGACGCTATTAAACATGTTAGCTGGCAGGAGCAAACCTGATTCAGGAGAGGTATTGTTTGGGGAGACTGCTCATATCGGCTATTACACTCAAGAGGATAAAGAGATTAATGGAGATCTTAGAGTCATTGACTATATAAAAGAAATTGCAGAGGTTGTTTATACAGCGGATGGCACACAAATTACAGCCGAGCAAATGCTTGAGAGGTTTTTATTCCCGCGCTCAGGTCAATATACGTATATTAGGCGCTTATCGGGTGGAGAGAGACGTCGCCTATATTTATTGAGGGTATTAATGGAGGAGCCGAATGTACTGTTTCTGGATGAGCCGACAAATGATCTTGATACAGAGACACTTTCGGTATTAGAGGATTATTTAGAGCAATTTCCAGGTGTCGTCATAACCGTTTCCCATGATCGCTACTTTCTAGACCGAGTCGTTGATCGTCTGCTTGTGTTCGAAGGTAATGGAAAAGTGTCGAGATTTCAAGGTCATTACTCTGATTATTTAGAAGTTCAGAAGGACGTGGAGGAGCAAAGGAAGCGAGTAAGTACTCCAGAGCCAAAAAAGGAAGAGAAGCCGAAACCTAGAAAGAAGCTATCGTATAAGGATCAGCTTGAATGGGATCAAATTGAGGAACGAATTACGAAGCTAGAGCAACAGGTTGAGGAGATTGAGGAAGCCATTGAGGGTGCTGGTAGTGATTTCGGGAAAATTCAGCCACTATTAAAGGAAAAAGAACAAGTAGAAGCGGAATTAGAAGCGGCAATCGAGCGATGGACGGAGCTGTCATTGTTGCTTGAAGACCTGCAACAATAAAAGCTTGTATGATAAAGTAGTAGTGACTGTTTATGAATGGTCACTGCTTTTTTTGAATGTTTTTAAAATATAATGATTGATTTTGAGTGGTTTTGACTGTATACTATTACATATAAGAGGTGATGATCATGTTAGTGATCGAGCGTCAAAAGAAGATTATTGCGATGGTACAAGAAGAGGAAACAGTGAAAATTCAAGAGATTATGGATGTAACAGGAGCTTCAGAGTCTACTGTCCGTCGTGATTTAATGGAGCTTGAACGAGCAGGTAAATTAAAGCGATTACATGGAGGTGCTACATTACCTCAAAATAAGCTAGTTGAGCCAACAATGGAAGAGAAAACAGCCAAAAACAGTCATGAAAAAAGACAAATTGCGAAAAAAGCGGCATCATTTGTAGCAGAGGGTGATTGCATCTACTTAGATGCAGGTACGAGTACGCTCGAAATGATTCCTTTCTTAAAGGGAAAAGACGTCGTTGTTGTGACAAATGGCTTAATGAATATTGCAGCACTACTTGAGGTAGGCATTAAGACACATGTCATCGGCGGTTATGTGAAGTCTGGGACGAGTGCATTCATAGGCAGAAGTGCAATAAAGAATTTGGAAATGTTCCAATTTGATAAAGCGTTTATCGGTGTGAATGGTGTTAGCTTAAAAGGTGAGTGTACGACACCAGATCCTGAGGAAGCGTTTATTAAGGAATACGTCATAGAGCGAGCACAGCAAGCAATTATTCTAGCTGATCATTCAAAGTTCGGTGAAGTTTCCTTCTCGACATTCGCTCATATTCAAAACGTGATGATTGTAACGAGCGAGCAAATCGATGACACTTACTATCATGAATTAAAAGCTCAAACAGCATTAGAGGTGGTGACATTATGATTAGGACCGTTACGTTAAATCCAGCGATTGACCATTTTGTTCGATTAGAACAATTTGAGCTTGGTCACGTTAATCGTGCAAAAGCTGATCTTAAAGTGGCTGGAGGAAAAGGCATTAATATTTCAAAAGTATTAAAAAACTTAGGACACACAAGTGTGGCGCACGGATTGATCGGTGGATTTACAGGTCGCTTCGTGCAAGAGCAGCTTGAGCGTGATGGAATTGTCACAGAGTTCACAGCGATCAACGCAGATACGAGAATTAATATGAAAATTCAAAGTAATATGGAAACAGAAATTAATGGTGTTTCTCCCCAAATAACGGAGAACGAATTGAATGATTTAGAAAAAAAGCTTGGCCTATTACAAGATGGAGATTCACTCGTGTTAGCGGGTAGTGTTCCTGAAACGATGCCATCATCAATCTATGAGCGGTTGTTAACGAGAATAGATGGTAAAGATGTACAAGTCTTTGTGGATACGAGTGGAGCAGCGTTGCATTCTGTCATTGAAAAAAAGCCAACGTTTATTAAACCAAATCATTATGAATTAGCTGAGTTATTTTCAACGACGATTTCAACAAAAGAAGAGGCAATCCCCTATGTGAGAGAGCTTTTAAGTAAAGGCATTCAGTTTGTGCTTGTGTCATTTGCTGGGGATGGGGCGCTTTTAGGGACGGATGATGCGATTTATATGGCGAACGTTCCGACTGGGGAGGTCGTTAATTCCGTTGGTGCAGGTGATTCAGTCGTGGCAGGTTTTCTGACTGCTTTAAGTGAAGGACAGCAAATTGAAAAGGTCTTTGCATTTGCCGTTGCTTCAGGGAGTGCGACAGCATTCTCGCAAGGCTTTTGCCAAAGAGAAGCTGTTGAGACATTAACAAAAGAAGTGTTTATTACAAAATGGGGGGATGAGTAAAATGAGAATTTCAGAGCTGTTGAAAAAAGATACGATTGTGTTAAACATGAAAGCAACTGATAAGTCTTCAGCGATTGATGAGCTAGTGAGAAAGCTTGACTCTGCTGGACGGTTAAATGATCCTTCACAGTACAAGAAAGCGATTTGGGAAAGAGAAGATCAAAGTACGACGGGAATTGGTGATGGGATCGCGATTCCTCACGCGAAAAGTGCCGGTGTTCAAACACCAGCCATTGCGTTTGGGCGTTCGTCAGATGGATTAAACTATGAATCGTTAGACGGACAGCCGACTCACTTATTCTTCATGATTGCAGCATCGGAAAATGCGACTCAATCACATTTAGATACATTATCACGGTTGTCGACCTATTTAATGGATGAAGAGTTTCGCAACAAGCTTCTTGCAGCAACCTCAGAGGCCGAAATTGTAAAGGCCATTGATGAAAAGGAAGAGGAGCAATTGAAATCAGAAAAGAATCCGTCTTCAAGCTCTGACTTCCAGCTATTAGCGGTAACAGGCTGTCCAACAGGCATTGCGCATACGTATATGGCTGCTGATGCTTTGAAGGCAGAAGCAAAAAAGCAGGGAGTGACGATTAAGGTTGAAACGAATGGATCAGGCGGAGTGAAAAATCGTCTGACAGATGATGAGATTGCAGCGGCTGACGCCATTATTGTTGCGGCTGATACGAAAGTAGATATGGCTCGATTCAGTGGTAAACCAGTTATTCAAACAGGAGTGACAGATGGCATCCGTAAGCCTAATGAGTTAATCATGAAAGCGTTATCAGAAGCAGTGCCTCTGTATGAAAGTGCAGAACGTGGCAGTCAAGCAAATGAAGGGTCGGGTGAGCGCCGCGGTTTCTATAAGCATTTAATGAATGGTGTATCAAATATGCTTCCGTTTGTTGTCGGTGGTGGTATTCTAATCGCGATCTCATTTATTATCGGGATTGAGGCGAGTGATCCGGATCACCCGAGCTACAATGCCTTTGCTGATATGCTCATGACGATCGGTGGTGGCAATGCATTCGGTCTGATGATTCCTGTACTTGCGGCTTTTATTGCGATGAGTATTGCTGACCGTCCAGGTTTTGCTGCGGGTATGGTAGGTGGATTGATTGCTGCAACAGGTGGAGCTGGGTTCTTAGGTGGTTTAATTGCCGGTTTCTTAGCAGGATATGTCGCTTTATTTATGAAGCGTTTGTTAGAAGGGTTACCGCAATTTTTAGAAGGAATTAAAACCGTATTACTATTTCCGGTTCTCAATATCTTTTTGACAGGTATGGCGATGTTAGTGATCGTTAGTCCGTTAGCAGACTTTAATAGTGGTTTAGAATCGTGGTTGTCAGGTATGGGAACGTCGAACATGATCATTCTCGGAATTATTTTAGGTGGCATGATGGCGATTGATATGGGAGGACCAATTAATAAAGCTGCGTTCACATTTGGAATTGCGATGATTGATGCTGGGAACTTTGGACCGCACGCAGCTGTTATGGCTGGTGGAATGGTTCCGCCACTTGGGATTGCCTTAGCGACGACTTTCTTTAAAAATAAATTTACGAAGCAAGAGCGTGAAGGTGGTAAGACAAATTACGTATTAGGATTATCGTTTATTACAGAAGGAGCAATTCCGTTTGCCGCTGCCGATCCAGGAAGAGTGATTCCTTCGATTATCGTCGGTTCTGCTGTAGCTGGTGGATTAACAGCCTTATTCGGAATCGGTTTACCGGCGCCGCACGGTGGAGCATTTGTTATTCCCCTTGTTTATGGAAGTCCGCTTGCTTACTTGTTTGCAATTCTAGTAGGAGCATTTGTTACAGCTCTCATGCTAGGAGTATGGAAGAAGAAAACGGTTTAAGATAAATAGGAGAGCACCCAACGCTGTATGAAGCGGCTTGGGTGCTATTGGGGTTATAGAAAATTATTCGTAAATAGCCAATTTGTGTTATAGTTAAAGAATTAATTAGGGGATTTAATTCCAATTTTTAAAAGTTAGGATGTTACTGGGTAAACTAAGTATACTTTATTGTACCCTCTAATCGGTAAGGAGGAGAAAAATGAAAATAGGGTTAGAATTAATGCGATTTATCTTATTGCTTTTTGTTGGCGGCACAGTTTTAAGCATTGTTACATTCTTTGTTTATTCACTTATTGGTATTGACGCTGAAAAATACTTATGGACTTCGTTTATATTTGCTCTTATTTTCATATATATTCTATATAAAAAAAGAGGATGGGGTAAGGGATATATAGATAGTAGAGCGGTTTGGGTTTCGATCAGTGTAATCATTCTATTCATACTAGTCATTCCAGATAGGTCTCCAGAGCATCTCCATACAGTTAAATACATGTATTCGTACGGCTTTCCGTTTCAATTTTTAACGTTATATGGTGAAAATAATGGTTCGAGTTTCTTTATTTCAAACCTATTTTCTGGAGGGGTTTCGAGTTGGGTTATGAACTCTCAAATTTTCGGTAATTTCTTCGTAGTTTATTTTGCTTTTCAATTTTTATTAAAGGTTCGAGAGAGGAAAGTACAGAATTTGGACTTAGAAAGGGGTTAACAGTGAGGGTGCTGAAAAAGTAAAAGCAACTTTTTCAGTCCCTCGTTTTTCTTTAGTCTTTTAATGAATAGTATTATGATAAAATAAACATACACATATTAGTATAAGGTAGGCGAACGGAGATGAAGGTTGCGATTTATCAGATGGATATTATTGCGGGTGAGATTGAACAAAATCGTCAAAAAGTAGCGAACTGGGCAGAAGAGGTTTGTAAAGAAGATTCAGTGGATCTGCTTGTTTTACCAGAAATGTGGACCACTGCGTATACACTTCCACAACTTCAGCAATTAATTGATGAAAACAACGATGAAATGGAGTTCTTTCTAGCTGGATTAGCTCAAAAATATGAAGTGAATGTTATAGCAGGATCAATCGTTGTAAAAGAAAAAGGTCACTTTTACAACCGAGCTCTCGTCTATAATCGTCAAGGGGAGTTAGTATACCAATATGATAAGATTCATTTAGTGCCGATGTTAAAGGAAGACGATTATTTAACCGGTGGGCATAACAAGGCAGAAGTATTTGAATTAGAGGGACGAAAAATAGGATTGATCATTTGTTATGATCTGCGATTCCCGGAGCTCACAAGGTCTTTGGCCTTGGAGGGGGCGGAAATGCTTGTTGTTGTTGCAGAATGGCCTTTAGCTAGAGAGCAGCATTGGAATACGCTACTCAAAGCAAGAGCGATTGAAAATCAATTGTATGTCGTTAGTTCAAATCGTGTCGGTGCATATGATGGGGAGGAATTTGCTGGACAATCTCAAGTAATTAACCCGTGGGGAGAAGTCATCATTAGCGGTTCAGTTGAATGGGAAGAGACGTTGTTAGCCTCATTAAACGTGGAAGATGTTCAGCGCATTCGACAGGATGTTCCAGTGTTTACAAGTCGAGTCCCTTCCTTATATAAATAATATACTAAGAAAAAGCAAGGAAGTTTACGCCCTTGCTTTTTCTTATATAGTTATTTAATTTTAATGATGTCACTGTCATTACGACTCACACTTTTTCCTGCGAGCACATTAACGGATTGTCCTTCAGCTAAATTCGTGAAAACAATCGGTGTGATCGTAGAAGTTGCATGTTCCCCAATGTAACCAAGGTCGAATTTTAGAAGCTCTTGCCCTTGTGTAATCGTGTCACCTTCTGAAACGAGCGCATCAAAGCCCTCACCCTTCAAGTTCACTGTATCAAGACCAACATGAATTAAGATTTCTTGACCTGAATCAGCTAAAATACCAATAGCATGCTTCGTTGGGAAGAAATTAATAATTTTACCGTTCACAGGTGAAACGACTAAGCCTTCTGATGGTACAATGGCAAAGCCGTCTCCCATCATTTTACCTGAGAACACTTGATCAGGAACTTCTGTAATCGGTAAAACATCCCCAGCAATAGGTGCATGGAACGACAGCTCCCCATTTGTAGTAGGTGTTGTTTCTTGTATCTTTTCTTCAACAGGTTGTTCCTCTTCAGGAGCAGGTGTACGTCCACTAATAATATTTTGCATTTGTGATTTAATTTGATCAGAACGAGGACCAAAGATCGCTTGAATGTTGTTACCCATTTGCATCACACCGGATGCACCGAGTTTCTTTAATGTATCTTTCTCCACTTTATTGACATCATCAACGCTAACGCGTAGACGAGTAATACAAGCGTCTAAGTTTGTTAAATTCTCTTTTCCGCCTAGTGCTTTTAATACTTCATATGGTAGTTCTGAAGTAGAGCTTGATGGCTTTTCTTCACTTTCTTCATCGTCTTCACGTCCTGGTGTCATTAAGTTAAACTTCTTAATGGCAAAGCGGAAGCCGAAGTAATAAATAACTGCAAATATTAAACCAACTGGAATAACAAGCCACCAGTCTGTACGACCAGGTAAGACACCATAAAGTAAGAAGTCAATAACCCCACCTGAGAAGGTCATTCCAATTTTTACGTCAAGCATGTGCATAACCATAAAGGATAAACCTGCGAAAATCGTATGAATCGCAAATAATAATGGAGCAACGAATAAGAAACTGAATTCAAGTGGCTCTGTAATCCCTGTTAAGAAAGACGTTAAGGCTGCAGAAATCATAATACCAGCTACGACCTTCTTCTTCTCAGGACGTGCGCAATGATAGATCGCAAGTGCTGCTGCTGGCAGACCGAACATCATAAATGGAAACTTACCAGTCATAAATGTACCAGCCGTTAACTCTGCACCATCACGAATTTGATTAAAGAAAATTTGTTGATCTCCACGTATTAGCTGACCAGCTGCATTTGTATATTGACCAAATTCAAACCAGAATGGTGAATAGAAAATGTGATGTAACCCGAATGGAATTAATGCACGTTCAATCACTCCGAAAATAAAAGCAGCTATCGTACGATTGGAATCGACCATTAAGTAAGAGATCGCGTTCATTCCTGTTTGCACAGAAGGCCAAACGAAATGTAAGAGAACCCCAACGAAAAGGGCGAAAAACGCTGTTGCAATTGGAACAAAGCGCTTACCGGCAAAGAATCCAAGGTACGGTGGTAGCTCAATGTTGAAAAATTTGTTATACATATAGGAGCCTAGTAGACCGGCAATAACCCCACCGAATACTCCTGTTCCTAAAGTAGGAATACCGAGAATTAAACTATATTGTGGGTTTTCAGCATTAATCATGTCTGCATGAATACCACCCATAACACCCATCGTTACGTTAATAATCAAGTAACCGATAATGGCAGCAAGTCCAGCAACACCGTCTCCATTTGATAAACCAATCGCTACCCCAACAGCGAATAAAAGCGGAAGGTTATCAAAAACGATGGAACCAGCACTTTGCATGATGCTTGCTAGCATGACAACCCAAGTTGCTTCAAGTGCAGGGATCGCAGATGTAATATCAGGGTTTTGCAAGGCATCACCAAATGCAAGCAGAATCCCTGCAGCTGGTAAAAGCGCTACTGGAAGCATAAGTGCTTTACCTACACGCTGTAATACGCCAAAAGACTTCTTAAACATATAATTTCCTCCTTAATAAATAGTTTGATGAAGACGACACAACACAAAAAAGACATGAGTGAAAAGAGGTATCACAAATGATATAGGATAACATTATTGTCTCCTAATCATTGTGAATTACTCTCTTTTCTCTCATGCCTGCATGACCAGTCACACGGTAAAAAGAATAGTAAAAAATGACATTATTTTTTAGCTAGACGCTGAAGATGTAATGTTAAGTAAACAGCTTCAGCATCAGGGACATCGCGGTGCAATGTTTGCTGCATAATCTTCATCAATTTCCAAGAAAGATTGTAGCATATTGGATATTCTTCTTGCAACACTCTTTTTAAAGATTCTTGATTATCGATGTAATTTTCCTTTTCGATTCGTTCAATGACATGATGAAGATGACGTACTAATCGTAAATAATTAATGTCTTGACGATCAATCGAAATCGATAAGACATTTTCGATAATTTGGACTAACTCACCAATTAATCGTGTATGCTTATTGACTTCAGATAGTGAACGGTTCGACAAGGCGCTATGAATATGCAAAGTAACAAAGCCAATTTCTCCACGTGGAATGTGAATGTTGAGTGACTCATTCAAATATTCGATTAATTCACTTGCAACCGCATATTCCTTCGGATAAGCGAGCTCCGTTTCTGTAAGAAAGGGATTTGAAATATCAAGACCTTGCTTAACACGCTTCACTGCATAGAATAAGTGATCGGTTAAGGCGATATGGATATGTTCATGGAGCTTGATGGAGAAGCGCTTTTCGATTAAATGAATCATATCATCCATTAAACCGATAAAACCTTCATCAACATAATCAAGTAGCTGTTTATACTGCTCTTGTTCTTTTGCTTCTTTTAAAATAAAAAATTTCTCTGCTTCTTCCTCTGATACCGTCTCACCACTTTTTTTACCAAAGCCAATCCCTTTACCGATAAGAACGACTTCTCCATATTTAGAATCTGTGGCTACGAGGACATTGTTATTTAATGATTTTTTGACGGAGAGCATGACTAACCTCCCATCTTATTAAGATTTTCTTTGTAAGTCTTTTTATTCGTACAATTGACACTCATTCTATCATAGCGAGATTGCATGAAAGCGTCAATCATTGTATGTTGTCTATTTTTAGTAAGTGTGTATGGAAAAGGTGAATAATGGAGACCACTGGATAAATACTTAGCCTAAACTTATCCAGTGATCTCGAATGATGGACATATTGGTAACAGTATATAGATCCGTGCTAATCGTCATCCTTTTGTCATGATGATGATCGTGGTATGATAGATATATAGAGAATAACTATTTTGAAAATGGGAGGGTATCATAAACATGGAGCAAGAACAATTACATTCTTATTTTGAACAACGCCTTCAAGCGGCAAAACGACAGTTTGAGAGAACGGTTGATTGTAAGCACACTGAGTTTGATGATCTCTACCCATATATAACAGAACAGCCTCAATTCTTTTGGTATAAGCGCTATGTGGCATGGCAAGAGCTATTAACGCTTGTTGGTATGGCGAAGGATCTCAAGATCAAATGGCAGCCTTTATTTATTGACAAGCAAATTGCCTTTGTTGAGGCTAGAGTCTTGGATGCAAAGGTGTTAGATGAATGGTTTGAAGAGCAAGAGGCAGAAGCGAAATAGACAAAGTACAACACGTGGGGCTTGGTAGCTTTACGTGTTGTTCTCGCTTAAGAAGATATGGTTAAGGTTTACAGATATAGTCGGCTCATACGTGATAGTATGAAAGAACCCCACTTTCAGTTGTGCTCAAACTCATTGTAACGGTTACATACGCCCGCTAAAAAATGATAAATGTCGCAGAAGTAAGTGAGGGAATAATTGAGGAAAATGTAGGCGGATTTGTAGTAAGAAAAGACGCTGTCGCGTTTTTCTTATGACACGCTAATGTGAGAATCGGTATGATCGTAAATGCCGTTGATTTTTTCTCCGGTATCTTCTTCAATTTCTTTATTCGTTGGGACGGAGTCATAGCTTTCAACAATGGTGAAGGTTTTCAAGCAGACTAAGTGATAAGGAAAACGTTCACCTTTATCTTCAATGATGGCATAAAGGTGATTGTCTTTCGTGCTAATTAAATCTCCAGCCTCTTGAACAGTACGCTTACGATTAATACTTATATTCATGCTCATCACCTCTTTTTAGAACCATTATTGGACAAAAGAGGCGATGATATACGTAAAATAAAGCAACGTTCATCTATTAGTGCAACATTTGAAGCTTAACGATTTTTCTTGTTCGCTTTGTTTGATCCGTTATCGACCATTTCGCTTGCTACTTCCTCGTTTAAAAGTGATTCTTTCGGTGTTTTATTATTCGTTAAGGCTTTTTCTTTTTGTGGGTTGCGCTTTTTCATGAGTATATGCTCCTTTCTTTGTCAATTCGTTATTTCATTGTTACTATTTCATTAACAACAAATCTTATTCATGAGGTGTTAAATTGGCTAAAAAGAAATTTTATGTCGTTTGGAAAGGGCGTAAGACGGGGATTTTTACGTCGTGGATGGAATGTGAAGCACAGGTGAAAGGGTATGTCGGTGCTAAATTCAAATCTTACCCAACTAGAGAAGAAGCGGAGCGAGCACTGAAAGGTGAACAGGCGCAGAAGAAGACAGCACAATGTGACGATGGTGAAATTGAATGGGATAGTATCTCCGTTGATGTTGGTTGTCGTGGGAACCCGGGTATCGTTGAATATAAAGGAGTCGATACGAAAACAGGGGAAATTCTCTTTGCCCATGATGAAATAAAAATAGGGACAAATAATATGGGTGAATTTTTGGCGATTGTTCATGGTCTCGCTTATTTACATAAGCAAGGAAGTCATAAAACCATTTATTCGGATTCTTTGACGGCGATTAAATGGGTGAAGCAAAAGAAAGCAAAGTCGACATTAGAAAGAAATCTACATACTGAATACATTTGGTCATTGATGGACCGTGCCGAACATTGGCTACAAACGAATCAGTATGAGAATGAAATTAAGAAATGGCACACCGAGAAGTGGGGAGAAATTAAAGCTGATTATGGTAGAAAGAGTTAATATAGACGGGAGTGAAGAGATAGCTATGGAAACGGTCATTAATAGGCAAAAAGCATATTACATGAATGGAAGTACACGCTCTTTAACATTTCGATTAAATCAGTTAAAACAATTAAAGGAAGCGATAAAGGAATATGAGGAACAGTTGTTAGATGCGCTATTGCTTGACTTAAATAAGCCGAAAGAAGAAGCATTCTTAACGGAATTTGCCCCGGTTTACCAAGAAATAACACATATCCTTACTCATTTATCAAAATGGATGCAGCCTAAAAAGGTCAAGACACCGATTACGCACAAAGGTTCGAAAAGTATCGTCTATTATGAACCTCATGGACTTTGCTTGATTATTGCCCCTTGGAATTATCCATTTCATTTAGCAATTGCACCTTTAATTGGAGCGATTGCCGGAGGAAATTGCGCAATTATCAAACCGTCAGAATTAACCCCACATACTTCAAAAGTCATTGCTGAAATGATTAGAACGTATTTTGATGATGAATATGTGACGGTGATTGAAGGAGATGTCGAGGTGAGTCGAGCTTTGTTAGAACAGCGCTTTGACCATATTTTCTTCACTGGAAGTACAAAGGTAGGCAAGATTGTGATGAAGGCTGCAGCTGAGCATGTAACTCCGGTAACACTTGAGCTTGGTGGGAAAAGTCCGGCCATTGTCGACCGAAGTGCGAAGCTAGATTTGGCTGCTAAGAGGATTGCCTGGGGCAAGTTTTTGAATGCAGGTCAAACGTGTGTAGCACCTGATTATGTCCTCGTGCATGAAGAGGTGATGGATTCCTTTCTACCGCTTTTAAAAAAGCATACGAAGAAGCTATTTTCAAAACGTGTACGACAGAAGCGTTATCCAAAAATCGTGAGTGAGCGTCACTTGAAACGGTTAGTATCCTTCTTGGAAGATGGTGAAATCGTAGTAGGTGGAGAAGTTGATGTTGAAAATGATCTATTATCGCCAACGATTTTAACGAATGTGGCATGGGATGCGTCTATTATGCAAGAAGAGATATTCGGTCCTATATTACCGATATTTTCATACACTACAACTGAGGACTGTATGGAAAAGGCCAATCGTAATCCTAATCCATTAGCTCTATATGTCTTCTCAGAAACGAAGGAATTCCAGGAGATGATTACGCAACAAATTCCATTTGGTGGAGGCTGTATCAATGATACAATTATGCATTTAGCTACACCACACTTACCTTTTGGTGGTAAAGGTGAAAGTGGAATCGGAGCTTACCACGGCTATGATAGCTTTTTAACCTTTACGACGAAAAAGAGTTTGCTGAAGCAGGCCACAAACTTTGATATTCCATTTCGCTATAAGCAAGGCTCGGTCCTATTATCTCTATTAAGAAATTTTGTGAAATAAAGCGTTTATTCTTAATTAAGTAGTTTATGGATTTCTAATTGAGAATAGATTACAGGTGTTAGAAAGGGAGCTGAGCCGGTTTGTTAAGCAATGATAGATGCATGATTGAGTTCTTTAAAAAGATCCCCCCTAATTATAACTATTTTAAATAAAAGTTGACAGTTAAAAATAGGTTATATATAATGATAAATATAATCAAATGATAATAATTATAAATAATTCGTTTTTATGTAGGTTTATGTCGAGAGTGATGAACTAGTTGAAATGAAGGTATAAGGGGGATTTCGTCATGAGTAATCAATTAAATGGTGATAAGAAAGGCTCTGTAGTGCTAGAGGGGTATCCGTTAATGAAGCAGCTTGCTAGTCAACAAATAGCGAAAGAGGAGGACTTCAAGCAAGCAAGGGATATTTACCGAAAGTACACGAAGGAGCAGCAGGATATCCTTGTGACTAACGTAGTTTCGGAGCTTTCACAAGTAGAGGAGCGAACTCGGTTAATCGCAATTTGTAATTTTTATCGTGCGGATGAACAGTTAGGACAAAACTTAGCAGATCGTCTAGATGTGGACATTTCACCATATGTTGGCATGCTTAATGGCTAACTGGATATAGATGGAGCAAGGGCACTGAAAAAGTTTGGTTTTTAACTTTTTTGGTGTCCTTTAAGTTATGCGCGAAATCGTTGCCTGTTTTGAAAGGCTTCATACGATTGGGTTTCTCGTATGAAGAGAGCAACAAGTGAAGCTATTACTAGTCAAATCAAAGTACTTAAATACGTTGATCTATCCTTTTTCAGTGGAACAATGTCTTTAGTGTAATGGACTGAAGACACTGTTTTTTACGTGAGGCTTTTAAAACATGCTGAGCTGGTTTATCCAAGAAAGATCAATGACATTTGATGTGCTAGACATTTCACTATTATAGAGCTCTGAGTAGCCACAGTTTGTGCAATATACAACGATGTTATGTTGAAATGTCTAACATTTTAGACAGCTGTTCCAGTTGTAGTTATTTCCCCTTTGTTTTCGGTATGTCCGCATTTGATACATCTATTATTTTCCATCTAATTCCTCCGTAATCTTGTTAATTAGTATATGAGGATCGGACTTTGTACGTATCATTCCTCGTTGTGAAGGTGATAGAATGAACGATATTGAAATAGACTACTAGTAAAATAAAGGGTCGCTGAAAAAGCTTGGTTATTAACTTTTAAGGTGCCTCAAATTAGGAAAGGGGAGTTGTATGAATTATCCAGACGTATGGGAGCTTTCTTCTATCTTTAAGGGAGGTAGTACATCAAGTGAATTTAAGCAATTTGTCGAGGGAACGGATGATTTTTTCAATGAGCTGGAAGGACGATTGCAATCGGGAATAAGAACGGTAGAAGAGCTCGAATCAATTATTGTTGACACTCAACAAGGGATGCAACGTGTAAGAGAGGCGAGTGCGTTTGTCAGTTGTTTAACTGCTCAAAATGTTAAGGATGAAAAAGCAGCCTTATGGCAGGGGAAAATGACGGAACAGTCGACAGCATTGCAAACGATTTGGGGGATGATTGACGTTGAATTAACACTGCTGTCTGAAACAGAGTGGGAGCAATTATTAGTAAAGAAGAAGATGAAAGAAATATCCTTCCACCTATTGGAAAGAAGGAAGAGTGCGAAGGAAAAGCTTCCACCAGCTGAAGAGAAGCTAGCAGCACAATTGGCTATTGATGGCTACCATGCATGGGGAAAGGTGTATCAACAGGCAGTCGGTCGAATGAAAATACCATTTGTAGAGGATGGCCAAGAAAAATTTCTATCAGCAGGACAATTACAAAATTTGCTCCACGATGCAGACCGTCAAGTTCGTGAACGAGCATTCCATTTATCGGAGAAAGCTTGGGGAGAAGAGGCTGGACTGTTTGCGGCCACTTTAAATCATTTGGCTGGCTTCCGTACCCAGTTGTATAAAGCGAGAGGCTGGTCTTCTGTTTTAAAGGAACCACTTGAAATGAATCGAATGAAGGACGAAACGTTGAGTGCGATGTGGGATACGATTAAGAAAAATAAACAAATGCTTTATCCTTTTATGGATCGAAAAGCAACGTTATTAGGAATAAAAAAAATGGCTATTTATGATGTGAATGCACCATTGCCAAATAAGCGTGATCAGAGGATTCCTTACGAGCAGGCATGTAAATTAATTATTAGCCACTTTAAACGTTTTAGTCAGAAGCTAGCGGTGTTCGCTGAAGGGGCTTTGCGAGATGGTTGGGTGGAGGCTGAGAACCGTTCGCATAAACGACCAGGGGGGTTTTGTACAACGTTTCCTCTGTCAAAGCAATCACGAATTTTTATGACGTATGACGGCTCGATGTCTAACGTGGCGACGTTAGCCCATGAATTGGGCCATGCGTTTCACGCGCATTGTTTGAAGGAGAAGGAGCCATTAGCACAACGGTATGCGATGAATGTTGCTGAAACGGCCTCGACATTTGCTGAAGCTATTGTTGCAGATGCATTAGTGGAGGAAGCAGACACGAAAGAAATGAGAATTTCGCTATTGGATAATAAAATTTCTCGAGCTATCGCCTTTTTCATGAACATTCATGCTCGTTTTTTATTTGAAACTCGCTTTTATGAACGAAGAAAAGAAGGTATGCTTTCGGCTGAGCAATTAAATGATTTAATGATCACTGCACAACAGGAGGCATATGGGCAGCAACTTTCAACTTACTCACCGACTTTTTGGGCATCTAAATTGCATTTCCATATAACCGGTGTCCCTTTTTATAATTTCCCTTATACATTTGGTTATTTATTTAGTCTCGGGTTGTATAAGAAGGCGCAGGAGGTGGGCAGCTCTTACGAGGAAAGCTATATTGCCTTGTTAGTGGATACTGCACGAATGAGTGTTGAGGAGTTAGCTCGGAAGCATCTCGATGTTGACTTGACTAAGCCTGACTTTTGGCAGGAGGCTATAGATGTCGTTTTAGCAGATATAGATGAATTTATGACGTTAACAAAGGAATGAAAAGGTTTTAATAGGAGCTTAATGGTGAACGTGCATATATATGAACGTAAAGCATAGAATGGTGGTAATCATGCGGGCTTTCTTCTTGAATGAAGCCCGCACAAAAAAATAGACCAGCATGATTGGTCTGAGCGGTTTTTAGCATGTGAATATGGTCATTCGTTTTCTTTTTGGTCAGGGTCGTCTTGTACGTGGTGGAGGCTTGCTTTCATTTGTCTGTCTTCTAGTCGTTTTTCAATTTCATCTAGAGCTTTCGGGTCTTCGAGTAATTGTTTTTTGTTTTGTTGAACGAGGTCTTGAAACGATGTTGAATGTTTACGCATAAAACATCACCTTTTCTTTAGTAATACAACCATTATAGCAGATAATAACAGTTTAATGATTGAATTATTATAATCTTTTGAAAAGTTGATTTATGTTTGTAAAAGCCTGTTCAAAAAGCACCAAAAAATATGGCAATGGCTCCGCTTGCTACGCGTCTTGTGGTGAGTGCTTTTCTCGCCACAAGGCTTCTTTTAAAAGATGTAGCGACTACATCCATTGCCTCGAGGTTAATTAAAAAAGGGGAAAAATCCCTTTTCAACAACCTCAATAAGAGTAGTCATGTAGAGGTGGTAACGTTGAGTTATATGTTATATGCTCGTGAAATAAACCCTCGTGATTTGTTAAGCATCCTACAATACGAAAGCTCAGACGTATTGAGAATCGATTATTTATCTGTTATCGCTATTGATCGCGAAGAGCGGCAAATATGGAGACGTCTGTTAACGAGCAGGAGGCTGTATTATAATCGGATCAGATGGGTATATTCTTATTTGACAGGTCAAGAGCCGTCTGTCGACCAATTGCCATTTAATAGGCCTGATTCGTATCACGATGGCGTAGCGGAACAAAAGCAGTCAGATCAACAACGTCAGCAAAAGCTGCATGCATTATCGAATCAGGCAACCGATCATGTTGTTGTGGAGCGTCTCAACGAGTTGATAGAGAGACAACAATATGAAAAAAATTTAATTCAGCAAATAAATGAGCTATAACTATTTACAAATCACTGAATTATTGTTAGAATATTTTTAACTTTAAAAGTAATGAATTTCTTTTTTTTATTATAAAACTGAGCGAGTGCTCAATCAGGGGAAAACAACGATAAAAGGAGCGAGGTCATATGACGGTTTCTCAAAAGCGAATGATCGAGGATATGCAAAAAGAGTTAGAGCGCTTAGCAAACGAGTTAAACGAGTTAAAAAGTGCTGAATATGAAGGCTTTGAATCTGTTGAAACAGATGATTTCCTCACACAAGCATATAATTAAGGTTTGATCGATATGAAGGGATGCACTGTGAATTCGTGCATCCCTTTCTTTTCATTTTCTCAAGCTTATTGGTACAATAAAAGAAAGACTTGTGAAGGAGGATGGGATGATGAGTGAACAAGTAAAGACCGAATTGACGAAAAAGAAGAAATATGGTTCATTATGCAAAGGCTTATGGATTGGTGGCGCTGTAGCTGTTGGCCTTGTCCTTACAAAGAAGGAGTGGAGAACGAAGATCGCTTCGGAGTGTAAGCATGCAACAGAAAGTGTATCAGAAGCCGTCCGCTTTATTCGTGATCATCGTGAGGAAATTACGACACAGATGAAGCAAGTTTCTAATGAAATTTCTGAGGCTATAAGAGGAATTTCCACCGATCTGAAAACGATGTCTGAAACAGTATCTCATATTAAAGAGAGCTCAGAAGACGTGATTCAAGCGACTAAGGGTGTTGCACAAGAAGTGAAGAAATTGAAAGAATAATGTTCAAGCGTTTGTCATAGGGGACAAGCTCTCAAATCGTTTTTGAAGAGGGAAGAACGTATGAAATTCGCAAAATGATGATGTTTTAAGAAAAGCGATTCTTTTCTATAAAAGGCCACTGAGCGAGTTTCTGATCGCTTAAAAAAGTCTGTATAGTTACATGGAAAACGGACATGATAATAGTCGAGGCACAGCAAAAGCTGTTACTCACTCACCAAATGTTCACGATCATCATTGTTCAAAGGCACAATAGGATAGTAACTGATTTTGTAGTCAATTCTTAATGAGGTGATTACGTTGGAGGATAACAAGATTTTCAAGATTGTTTCTTAACATGAATGAGATGAGGTGTCTCCAAAAGATAAAAATCGTTTCGACCCCAAATTGTTCATTGAATAATATATAAATGATCGCTGAATTAGGTGAAAAAAGGTGGCCACATTACGTTGGCCACCTTTTTTTGTAGAATTAGAATGTATAAATGTCGAATAAGTAAGTGAGGAAAGAATCGAGGAGATGTAGGTGAATTTGCAGGTGGCGTTGACTTCACACAACGCTTTTAAGAAAAGACGCTATCGCATTTTTCTTATTTAGGATGTCACTTCTTAAGCCATCGTATGTTAGACTAGACTGAAGAATTGAAAGAAAAGGATGTGGAATGATGGAATTTAAAATGAAAGAGAATGGATTTCAAGGTGAATTTAAATTTGGGACATTAGATGTTTCTGGAAATGAGGAATTTGGATTTCGACCGTTTCAGCTACTAGTGTCATCTGTTGCAGTTTGTAGCGGTGGAGTATTGCGGAAGGTTCTTGAGAAGAAACGGATTACATATGACGATATCACGATTCAAGCGGATGTGACAAGGAATGAAGCAGGTGCAAATGAAGTGACAGATATTCATCTACATTTTAATATAGTAGGAAGTTCTGCAAGTGATCAGCAAATAGAGAAGTCATTGGAAGTTGCGAAGAAAAATTGTCCAATCGTTCAATCGGTGAAAGGCAGCATTCAAGTGACGGAAAGCTTCAAGCAGATGTAAATTGATCCCGAATTGGGGAAGAAGGAAAGAACATGAAAGCAGAGCAGCTCGATTTTACACAGGGACCCATCTTAAAGAAGATGATTATCTTTTCATGGCCGATTTTTTTGAGCAATGGTTTACAATCCTCCTATCAATTAATTGATTCCATCTGGGTTGGAAACTTGTTAGGGGCTAATGCGTTAGCTGCGATTACGATTTCAGCAACGGTGATCTTTACGATTTTAAGCTTTATTATTGGATTAAATGGTGCGACATTAACGGTTATAAGTCAGCGTAAAGGGGCAAAAGATGAGAAAGGACTGAAGGAGTCCTTAAATGCGTTTGTCTTTGTTCTTGGGACATTAACAGTATTATTAGGATTTATTGGCTTCTTTTTTTCTGGGGCGATTTTACGATTGCTCGGGACACCTGAGCCTGTCCTTCCACTAGCCCAATCTTATTTACAGATTAACTTTGTCGGTATTTTATTTTTATTTGGCTATAATTTTATTGGTACTGTTCTAAGAGCGATGGGAGATAGTCGTACACCTGTCCGTTTTATTTTCATCGCTGTGTTATTAAATGCCGCACTTGATCCATTGTTTATTCATGTGCTTAATTTAGGAATTGATGGAGCTGCTTATGCGACAATTGTCGCGCAGGGAACAGCTTTTGTCTATGGTCTATGGTTTTCAATAAAGAAAGCGGGTATTCCGTTTCAAGTGCCAACATGGCCGGATCGTAATTACTTCATCGTGTTGTTTAAAATGGGTTTACCTGCTGGACTTTCGATGATGACTATTTCAGCAGGGATTTTAGCGATTATGAGTGTCGTCACGAGCTATGGAGAAGATGTTGTTGCTGGATTTGGTGCTGCTCAACGCTTAGATAGCTATATTATGCTACCTGCATTAACGTTAGGTTCAGCTGTTAATAGTATGGCAGGGCAAAATATCGGTGCTAGACTGTGGAAACGAGTAGATGAAATAGCGAAAAAAGCTGTAGGATTAATTGTTGTCGTCTCATTTATAATTAGTTTGATTGTCTTTGTTAGTGCGAGGCCACTTATTCAAATGTTTATCCAGGACGAGCAAACGGTTGATTTTGGTACGATGTACGTTCAGACGATCGCGTTCTTCTACCCTTTTTTAGGCATTAATTTTGTTTTAAATGGGGTCGCACGTGCTGCGGGTGCAATGTTTCCTATATTAATGCTAAATATCATTTCATTCTGGCTGCTTAGATACCCATTAACAGCATTGTTTTCGCACTTTTTAGGTGAGAATGGGATTGCGGTTGGAATGGGAGTTAGTTTTATTGTGAGTAGTTTTTTTGCAATCGGCTATTATTTCCACGGAAATTGGCGAAAGATTAGTGAAGACATTGCTGAACGGACATCGAAGGATACGACAAGAAATAAGGAGAAGTTATAACGATGAATGCTTTTACAATAAGAATTCTAAGCTATGTCGGTGGGTTATTTATCGTTTCATTTGGAATATCGTTAACGATTATATCTGGATTAGGCACGGGCGCTTGGGATGCTTTAAATGTTGGTTTAGCAAATATGACGACATATACTGTCGGCAATTGGGTTATTTTTATTGGTGTTGCATTAATTTTTCTAAATGCTTTACTTACAAAATCAAAGCCTGAATTATTTTCAATTGTTACGATTTTCGTTTTAGGATATTTTATCGATTTTTGGTTGTTGTATATTTTTTCTAATACTTTTTTTGCAACTTTTCTATTACAGCTCATTGTTCTATGTTTAGGTATTGTCATTATTGCCTTTGGCGCCTCCATCTATTTACAAGCTAAGTTTGCCCGTATTCCGGTTGATGGATTGATGTTTGCGATTAAAGGTTTGCTAAAGGTGAACTTTTTAATTGCCAAAACAGTTACAGAAGTTCTTGCATTAGCGATTGCCTATTTCGTTGGCGGACCGATTGGATTAGGAACGATCTTAGTTACCGTTTTAATTGGACCGTTGATTCAATGGTTTTATCCAAGGGTTGAGAAGAAAATCAAATGGGATGAAATGGAAAAAAGGCATAATTGACGATAAGGTCAGTGAAAAAGGAGGAGTCATACTTTTTTACTGGCCTTTTGATGGATAATATCTTTTTCCTCTGTTCAAACTACTCACAAAAGAGTTTAGATTGAAGGAGGAGTGTACGATGAAACGTGTACTCATATTGTTCATTGTTATATTGTCTGTTATCGTGTCTCCGATTCATATGTTAGCTGAATCAGAAGACGACAAGACGAAAGAGAAAGAAAACAACTTTGATGTTCCTGATACCGTCATAAAAATCGGTAAGGAAAATACGTATACGAACCCTACACAAGATTTACCTTATTTGCAGCCGAGTGAGCTTGCCGAGGAATTAATGGGTACAACGGACATTACAATTGAGAATCCTGATTTAGTCAAATTATTAAATGAATCGACGATCCAGTATTCAAAATTAGCAATTGGCTTTCGAGCATCGATTTATTTAGGTGAATGGCCTTTATCGTATCAATCTGATAGTACTGAAGTGAATTGGCAGCATCAGAAAATAAATACGAACTTTGTCGATAATCGTGGTGGGAACAGTTCAAAGAAACTATCCTATTACCAGGAGCAGCAGAAGAAGTTTACGGGTGGTTTAACCGCAAAAATACCGAATAGTGATGCTGTAAAAAAAATGATGATGATTCATGCAGCAGAGGTAACGAATTTACCACTTGCGTTTGAAACGGTCATTGGACAAGGGACGAGAAAGCAAAATGAGTATAATGTTCCTGCTAAGCAGGTTGGATATTTGTATAGTCATGTTCCGGCGATTCATGAAAAAGGGAAAGTAACTTATGGTGAGGTGTATTTAACGTTTAAAGGTGGGAAAAGAAAACTCGAAGTGAAAAATGTAACTCAGCAAGGTGTCGGATCATGGATTCCTGTTCAAGATCATCTTTCGTTTACATTTATTTCTTCTAGTAAGCCACGGTAATGTTGTTTTTCGAGGAAGACGCGTTGCGAATATAGCCATGGAGGTGAACATCCAGTAAATAGAATGTTTTACTGGATGTTTGATTTGCGTGTTTGAAAATCAACCGATGGATAATAAGCATCCTTAACGAGCGTATTCGGACCAAGACATTGTACGGCAGGGCAATGACAGTGGAGCGATTGTGCAAGTGCTGATTTAAGCCATGTGTCGTAAGAATCTTGCAGACGTGTATGCTGGATGTTCCCAAGGGACGGCCCTTCATCACCGAAGTCAGTAACGATCACACTTCCATCAAAAATATTCACATTTAAACGTGAACGACCATCTGGGTCATTTCGCACCGTGACATTCCTTGCATCATAAAGTCTCTTTAAAAGGTGTAGATCTTGCTCCTGCTCATTACATGGATAAAACGGTAACGTACCGAATAACATCCAGACGTCTTCATGACGTGTGTCAAGTAAGCGATGAATACCAGCGCGAATATCATCAAGAGAAGCGACCTCTAATGCACTTGCAAAGTCACTTGGGTACATAGGGTGAACTTCATGACGTTGACAGCCCATTTCAACGATTTTCTCATGGATTTTTTCAAGGTGAGGGAGTGTTCGTTTATTAATCATCGTTTCCGCTGAGACGAGTACGCCTTCACTTGTTAGTGCTTTTGCATTTTCAATCATTCGATTATAAAGATTCTCTCGTTGCTCAAAGGTTGGCTTGCGTTCCATGACAGCAAAGCCAATTGAAGCAAAATCATCAACACTCCCATAATTATAGGATATATGCAGAACGTCTAAATAAGGAATGATCTTTTTATATCGTTTTAAATCAAGGGTTAAATTCGAATTGATTTGCGTACGAATTCCACGTTCATGTGCATATTTGAGAAGTGGTACGACATATTGATCGACCGATTTCATCGAAAGCATCGGCTCTCCACCTGTTATGCTAATGGAGCGAAGCGTTGGAATCTCATCAAGCCTTTTAATTAACAAATTTAAAGGAAGTGGATCGGGATCCTTCGTCTGCAATGTATAACCAACAGCACAATGCTCACAGCGCATATTGCATAAGGTTGTTGTTGTAAATTCAATGTTTGTTAAGGCCATTTTGCCGTATTCTTTTATATCTTCATACGCCTCCCACGGATCATGGTTAGGCGTAATCGCTTGTTTCGTATGTATCACTACCATCGTGCTCCTTTCCACTCTAATCATAACGTAAAACAAGAGATATGACGAGTGGTAGACAAAGGGTGATTGTTTCAAGAGTCTATGTTTGTTACAATTTAAAAGAATTTGAGCGAATAGAGGAGAGAAAGCATGAAACAAGAAGGAAAGCAAATGGACGAGTTGCACGAGAGACTTCACACGGTTTTACATGTATTAGATGAGATTGATCCAGAAGAGGCAGGTGTGAAGGAAATTGATCGCGTGCTTGCAATGTTAGATGATATTGAAGAAAAGTGTAAGCAATTTCGCAAAGGCTGGCAACAAAAAGGAGAATAAATAGATGAAGCTGTACTTGATTCGACATGGTGAATCAGAGGGGAATTCTTTAGGAAGAATCCAAGGTCAGGAAGAATACCATTTAACGGTCAACGGACGAAAGCAAGCGGAGTTGGTTGGACGCTATATAAAAGAAAAGCACATTGCTCATTTGTATAGTAGTGACTTAATTCGAGCGTGGGATACAGCATCGCTCATTTCTAATCATATCGATGTGAAACCAGTGAAAGCTCAAGATGTTCGTGAAATTCATTTAGGTCCATTACAAAATTTAACGCGGACCGAGATTTATGAGAAGTATCCCGATGTTATTGAGACGTCAATTATTTTATCAGGAATCGAAGGGACAGAATCAGCTCAGTCGATTACAGATCGATGTCGCCACTTTCTCTCAGAGATGCTCAAGAAGCATATGAATGAACATGTTGCGGTTGTCTCACATGGCGGATTTCTAAGTATCTTTTTAATGTATATTATTGTTGGTGATCAATGGCCGAAGCATAAGCGTCCATTTCAATTGTCGAATACGAGTGTGACAAGTATTGAATGGCGAGAAGGAAAGTATTCACCTCTTATTCATTATACGAACAAAACCGATCACCTGCTCATGAATGAAACAAGTGGTAAGGGGCTTTTGTAAGAGAGCTGGGGAATATGAAGGACATTGAAAAGTGAATGTTTTCAATGTCCTCATGTCTATTCCTTTTTCTTTTCTTTCATAGGCTTCTCGCTTTATAATAGAGGATAGTAAGAACTTTATAGATGGAAAGGGAGATCTGATGATGGGTATGGAGAAGCTTCAGGAGAGTATGTATAAGCTAATTGTGGAAACGTCTACAAATCTACCAAATGATGTGCGACGTGCGATTGTAGCAGCAAAGGCAAAAGAGAATGCGGGAACTCGTGCTGCACTTTCTTTGAAAACGATAACAGATAATATTAGTATGGCGGATGAGAACATCTCACCGATTTGTCAGGATACGGGGATGCCTACATTTGAGGTTAAAGTACCTGTAGGTGTCAATCAAATTGAAATGAAAAAAGCAATCTATGCAGCGATTGAACAGGCGACAGCTGACGGGAAGCTACGACCGAATTCAGTCGATTCATTAACAGGAAAAAATAGTGGTAATAACCTTGGTGGTGGTACGCCTGTTATTCATTTTGAGCAATGGGAAAAGGAAGTTATTGATGTTCGCCTTATTCTTAAAGGTGGTGGCTGTGAGAACAAAAATGTTCAATACAGCTTGCCACAAGAATTAGAAGGATTAGGTCGTGCCGGTCGTGATTTAGATGGTATTCGTAAATGTATTATGCACTCGGTCTATCAAGCGCAAGGACAAGGCTGTAGTGCAGGATTTATTGGAGTCGGTATCGGAGGAGATCGTACGACAAGCTACTCATTGGCAAAGGAGCAGTTGTTCCGTACAGTCGATGACGTGAATGAAAATGAAGATTTACGCAAGCTAGAAGAATATGTGTTAGATAATGCCAACAAGCTTGGTATTGGAACGATGGGCTTTGGTGGAGAAGCGACGCTGTTAGGCTGTAAGATCGGTGCGATGAATCGTTTACCAGCAAGCTTCTTCGTATCGGTAGCATACAATTGCTGGGCGTATCGCCGGTTAGGTGTTGTGTTAGATCAACAATCAGGCGATATTGTTGATTGGTTGTATAAGGATGACGAAACGGTTGATTTGGAACAAGCGTCAAAAGAAGTTGCTGTAGCAGAAGCGACGGATGAGGTTCGTGAGGTCGTACTAGAAGCACCTATTACTGAGGAACAAATTCGTGAGCTGAAAGTAGGAGATGTCGTTGTTATTAATGGCATGATGCACACAGGAAGAGATGCGATTCATCATCATCTAATGGAACATGACGCGCCAATTGATCTTAATGGACAAATTATTTATCATTGTGGTCCAGTTATGATGAAGGACGACGAGGAAAACTGGCACGTTAAGGCGGCAGGTCCGACGACAAGTATTCGTGAAGAACCGTACCAAGGAGATATTATGAAAAAATTTGGTATCCGTGCGGTTATCGGAAAAGGTGGTATGGGACCAAAAACGTTGAAGGCACTTGGAGAGCATGGAGGCGTTTATTTAAATGCGATCGGCGGTGCAGCACAATACTATGCAGACTGTATTAAGGAAGTAAAAGGTGTTGACCTAATGGAATTTGGTATTCCAGAAGCAATGTGGCACCTTGAAGTAGAAGGCTTTGCAGCGATTGTCACAATGGATTCACATGGAAACAGCTTACATGCTGATGTCGATAAGACGTCATTAGAGAAGCTTGAACAGTTTAAAGAGCGAGTGTTTTAACGATAAGTATAGGTTGAATAAGAGGTGCTCCTGATGGGGCATTTCTTTTTTGTTATAAGAGCAAAATAAGACCAGAATAAGGAATTAAGGCATAAATAGAGAAATGAGAAACCGTAATGATGTGAAATAGAGAGAATAGAGGAATGATGAACCGACTATTAGAGTGTGCTGTCTGAGGAGTAATTTTAATGGTTCTTCTTTTGAGTGGAACGCTTTGTCTAGTCTCAGCTTTAATACATAAAGAATGAGCAGGAATGGCACTATAAAAGAAAAAAGGAGTTGAAAGCATGGAAAAGAGATTGTTCGTTATCGTGCTTAGTTTTCTGTTCATTTGTGTTCTCACTCCATATGCTTTTGCCTATGAAGAGACGATCTACAATTGGAGTTATAAACCAGAAAAGGATCAAAAACCTGTAACAACAGAGACTCATTACATAGAGTTGCTTGAACAAACAGGTGGTTTTTTTATCGGTGATACGAGTCAGAAAGAGTTGTATTTAACGTTTGATAACGGCTACGAAAATGGGTATACCGAGGTCATATTAGATGTATTGAAGGAAAAACAAGTACCAGCAGCCTTTTTTGTGACGGGGCATTATTTAGAGGATGCTTCAGATCTTGTCATTAGAATGGCTGAGGAGGGGCACATTGTTGGAAACCATTCTTGGTATCACCCAAGCTTACCAAAGGTTGGCGATGGACGACTTTTTAATGAATTGAATAACGTAAAGGAACGGTTTACGGAGCTAACAGGCGTCAAGGAGATGCACTATTTACGTCCGCCTAGAGGAGAGTTTAGTGAACGTTCTCTCACACTTTCGCAAAAGTTGGGCTATACAAACGTATTCTGGTCGGTGGCCTATAAAGATTGGGAGATTGACAAGCAAAAGGGGGAAGATTATGCCTATGAACAAATTATGAAACGAATCCATCCAGGGGCAATTATGCTCATCCATTCCGTTTCAAGCGACAATGCTAAAGCATTACCACGAGTCATTGATGACCTAAGGGAACAAGGGTATGTCTTTAAAAGCTTGGATGATCTCATGCTGCAGAAGCAGCTTGAGACATTACCGTTTCCTTGAAGAAGCTAAGGAGAGTCAAAGAAAAAGAGCATCGGATTCTAATTATTATATCGGTCGTCATTCCGATAATTTTGGAAAAACCGAAAGGGATCGCAAATCACGTGCTCCTCTATACGGTTCCTCATTCCTCTATTTGAGCTAAATGAGTTCAAAAGGAGTCATAAAAGCCAAAATAGCGGAATGAGAATTACATTTTCATTTTAGAATGCGATTTTTCTCTGAATTAGAGGAATGAGGATTACTTTTGTTGGTACTTTGCAAGTAGTTTCGCAAAAGCTGTCGTTTACGCTCGATACACACAAAACCATTTTCATTAATATTTAATTCTATTAACGGCTTCGCATAACGCTTTTAAGGGCACGAAAAAAATTAAAACCCAAACTTTTTCAGTGCCCTTTTTCTTATTTAATTGGCAAAGCTTTCTTGACCGATTGCTGTAGCGATGGTCTCAAGCGTACTAACATCTGTTACATCAAATGCGATTGGCTGGCGACTTCTTACGATGAGCATGCCGATTTCCTCATCAGACGAATTGGTTATAGGGAATTTTAGTTCTCCGTTACATTCCCATTTTAAATCATCTTCAAAGGACGAAGCGGCGACAAGCTTATGATCGAGCTGCTCGTAAATATAGATTCCGGCCCAATCAATGTACAGAACTTGCTCGACTAAGCTTTCCACTGTTTTCTCAAAAATAGTTTGCATACTTTCCTTCTTATAAACTTGTGCCATAATTTGTAATGAGGCAATATCTGTAGGTATTGACACGTTATCTCTCCTTTATTTGTTTCTGCTGTATCTATTTTATCAGAGGTAAAGAGGAAAGAGGTCTAGTAAGTTTAGGAAGATTTCGTAGATATATAGAAAGTGGCACCTTTCTGTAGAAGAAAAGTAAACTGAGTTCATAGAAAATTGGAAGGATTTCATTCCTAGCTCTTAGCGGAACTGTGCACCAAACAGGAGATAGATGCAGGATTGTGAGAGTATAGAGGAGAAATGTGCATCAAACCGGAGATAGGTGCAGGCTTAAGTTAATATCATGCTCTTTTCATTTGACCTATGCTGATAGCTTTAAATGATGTCGACTTCTTATGCTATAATAAGAAGAATTGTGTGATCGGAGTTGAGTAGGATGAAGAGACATGGACAAAGTCAAAACATAAAGTCTAATCAAATGGAAAAAGGGCAGAAGTTTCCGTTAACGATTAAACGACTTGGGATTAATGGAGAAGGTGTCGGCTATTTCAAGAAGCAGGTTGTGTTTGTAAGAGGCGCGCTACCTGGTGAGGAGGTAGTTGCAGAGGCTGAGGTGATTCATCCTCGTTATACTGAGGCAAAAGTATTAAAAACAAGGAAAAAATCAAGTGAACGCATTGATCCGCCCTGTCCCGTCTATGAAAAATGTGGAGGCTGTCAGCTGCAGCATATGAATTATGAGGCGACATTAGCAGAAAAACGTAGTATTGTCATACAAGCGTTTGAGCGTCATACAAAGCTGAATATCGATAAGCTGAACATTCAACCGACGATTGGAATGGACAACCCTTGGCATTATCGAAATAAAAGTCAAATGCAGGTGAAAAAGGAGGGACAATTCGTAAGAGCGGGTCTATATGCACGAAACTCTCACGAGCTTGTTGATTTGTCTGAGTGTCCTGTCCAGCATGAAGCGATTAATCGTGTGACTAAAGTTGTAAAGCAAATTTTAACAGATTTAAACGTATCGATTTATGATGAGCGCAAGCATAAAGGAGCGATCCGTTCGGTCGTGTCACGAGTAGCGTTTGAGACAGGAGAGATTCAAGTCGTTCTCGTGACGAAAACGAATGACTTACCGAGGCAAGAAGCAATCATTGCGGAAATCAATCAGCGCTTACCCGAAGTGAAATCAATTGTTCACAATGTGAATGAAAAGAAAACATCGCTCATCTTCGGTGATCGAACGACGGTTATTTCTGGAAATCGAGCGATTGTTGAGACATTAGGCTCTACATCGTTTGTGCTATCAGCACGAGCGTTCTTCCAGCTGAATCCGCTTCAAACGGAAAAGCTATACAACAAAGTAAAGGAAGTTGGAGCGTTCACCGGTAAAGAAAAAGTAGTTGATGCGTACTGTGGGGTTGGAACGATTGGGTTATGGATTGCCGATCAAGCTGCTGAAGTGAGAGGAATGGATGTCATAGCTGAGGCGATTGAGGATGCAAAAACGAATGCACAGGAAAATGGATGTAATCATTTGACGTATGAAGTAGGGAAAGCGGAGAATTTACTACCTAAGTGGATTAAGCAAGGTTGGAAGCCTGATGTGATCATCGTCGATCCACCGAGAGTAGGCTGTGACAAGCAGCTTCTGCAAACGATTAAGAAGGTAAAACCGAAAAAGGTGATATACGTCTCCTGTAACCCTGCGACATTAGCGAAGGATGTTGAGGAGCTACGCAAAGAGAGCTATGCAGTGAAGTCGATTCAGCCAGTTGATATGTTTCCGTGGACGGCACAGGTTGAAAATGTTGCGGTGTTGGAATTGAATACGTAACGAATGAATAGAGATGTCATTGAGGAATCTTATAAAAAACAAAAGGATAAGTACGTTCTAAAGGCATGCAAGAGGTTTTAATATCGACATGTTGTTCTTTGTCTTGCAAAAGGTAAAAAAAACGAATGATATGACTAAAGGATAATGTGAGTTCCAATTTATTTTGCTCTCACCTAATAGATCAAATCAATGCTGATGATCTTCATGTCTGTTTACATCATTTGGTGTATGGTTTTCTGGTAAATGAGTGGTTGAAAGCGTTCCAGCGATAATGACAATGATCCATAATATAACGATCTCTAGTCGGAGAATATATACAAATTTTTTAAGTTGGTTAATTTTATCTTGTTGTTGTTCTATTTTATATAATGATGGTAACCAGATAAAGCGATGAAAACTAGCAATCAAAAAAATGACGCTGGTTAGTGCTACTTTCCAGATTAGTAGATTTCCATATGTTGTAGAAACGATCATGTCCCAACTATGTAAGTACGTAAAACTGATGATGATTCCCGAAAATATGACGATCATAAACATAACTAACGCATATGATGAAAAACGTGTTATACATCTCTGAATAAAAATCAATTTAAGATAGGATGGTTCCCGTGAAAAAGTATAAATAATGAAACCAGTTAGTCCGCCACACCAGATGGCTGCTGCACTTAAGTGAATAAAGTGAGAAAGGATGGAGTGATAGACGACAGCATGACCGGTTAATGAAAATGTTAGTATGATAGACGATAGCACAATGAGATGAGTCCATTTAGGATATTTTCTTCGTATAACAAAAATCAAAATACATACTATTAACGGTCGAATCCAAATAAATAATCCCATTAATGTGAAAGCGATAGTTGAAAATATGTTCAAAAATACAACGAGACTAAAAGGACTAGCCATAAAAGAATAAGTTAGAAGGAAAAGCTGACTGAAGCTTGTCATCATAAAAATGATACTAACACTAATATAGAATGAGATCTCCATTTTGGGGGTAAGTGGGTTCTGTAATTGGGGTGGGGTTTTCTCGCCTAAAATCCAATGTATAAAAAAGTAGAACCCAGCTAAACCGATTAACGTCATCGTTTCTATCGCTTTAACGACTGTAATAAGTTTGTTGATATTAAAAATAGAAACCTCTTCTTCTTTCGTATCGATTTCCTTTTCTGTTCCTACCTCTTCCTTAGCTTGAGGAAATGTTTCTTCAATCATAGCATGAGAAAAGACTTGTACTGGTAAACAAAACAAAAATATTAAAAGTATTAAATAAAGGATAAACGAATATCGATTCAAAACCTCACCCCATAATCCGAGCTTAAGATCTTAATGAGTAACAAAGCATGCCCATTACAATAAAGACAATTATCTGAGCAAAACCAATTAATACCAAACTATGCTGTGCCATATCACCAATCATAGGTGCCATAATACCACTCATCACACCACTTGTGATCCCCATAATGACCGTTTGATACTCGACTAAGGTACCGAACAATACCCCAATGCCTATTCCAATAATCGTTGTAAAAATCGTTATTTCCGTAAAATGGAAAGGGAAATGATAAATAAGAATCAATCCCGTTACAATTGAGATAAGCCCCGTTGGTGTCATTGCTAGATTCATCCCTAAATGGTAGCCAATTAGCTTACGTTTGTTATACAAATAGCCAAATGTAATTCCAATCAAAACAAAGTTCACGTAAAAAAGCAGCCATAAAATGAATGAAGTCATGTTAACACCTCCCTTTTTACAATATGAATATTTGCCTCGATTAGAAGTAGCTTTTTCCAATAGTTATTAAATAAATTGCTTTTTGTATAAGCCCAAAATTCGAGATTTTATTCCTAAAAGATTGAAGAGGGCATATGTTTAGATAAAATGATATGAACCTAAGGACTGAAAGGAGGATAGAATGAAAAGATCTAATATCCGATTAGATGAGTACTCCAAGAAACTTTGGGAACAAAGAAAAAAAGAGGACATAAAAGAAAGTGCTGAAAATATCGTTAGTCTTAAAAATGGGCAAGGACTAACGTCACCAGCTAGTGAACTACCTACGGAAGAATTGAAAATGGTCCAACAATATATGCACCGAACGAACTTGCTAAACCTATCCAAAGCATTACCGGATCGAAAAAAAGCAATGATTTTAAGAAAATTCTTTAAGCATAAACGAAACCAACAAATAGAGATATACACCTTAGGAGAGCAGCCACTTCAAATAATAGGGAAAGTAAACACAATCGGTCGTAATTTTGTGACAGTCACGTCTTTGAGGGATCGGATTTGGATACCTTTTTGGAGGATTGAATCTGCCAAGGTTCCATACGGTTTACCTGAGGTTTCATCTTCTCACCAGCATTTTGTTTATGATGAGGAATTACGTAAAAAATTAATTACTCGATTTAGTGAAACAGTCATTTCAAAGGATGTCTTACTGCAACAGTTTTTTGAAGAGACGTTAGAAACCAATTTGCAAACTTGGAAAGATACGCGTGTTGAAATTATGACAGAAGATATGGAATACATCGGTAAGATTATTCATTCGAACGATGGAAAAGTTGAAATTAACGGATTGAAAGGTAGTCAATCGATTTTACTGTCGGATATTACGCTTATTAAAACAGTAAGGTTTTTTCATATATTAACCGGTTTATTGAGGAAGAAGAGGTCAAATAATCCATAAGGTGAAATGGAGGATAATAGTATATGGATAATAGCAAAAAGAAGATACGACCAATCATCATCGAACGTAAGAGCAAACGTGTACATGAAACTTATCCTGAAACAACGGAAACAGAGGACGAGAATGTCGATGAACTCGATCCAATAACAGCAGAAAATGTGGAAGAAACAGATCCAGTAACAAAACAATCGAAAGATAATAAAGAAAGCTCTTATCGAAGCACGTTGGGTTCGAGTTTAAATGAAATTGATCTATTTAGAGAACGAATTGGTGAGGATGTTTTAATCGTTCTAGAGGCATCTCAACTAAATATTTTAGGTCAAGTATTTCGTCCAATCTTTACTGGGAGAATCGTTGAAGTAACAGTGGGTTCCATTTTGTTAGAGGATGTCATTATTAAAATGCCTAATGCTCCATTTTTCCAATTTCCTACGCCGCTTAGCTTTCCAATTCAAAAAGTTGTTGGAATGACCCGTTTTGATCCAACGACTAGAATACCGATATTGTAATGACTATCTTCCGGGAGGAGAGAGACAAATATGTCAAACTATGAGTTAAGCAAAATCCCTTATGATTGGCGAATAGAAGCAATAGCTGAAGAATTTACACGTTACATTGGAAATCGAGCGTTTATTCTCGTTCCACAATTTCCGTTTATGTATATTGGTGTCATTTTAGATGTTGTTGGTAGCGAAATAATAATGGATGTGGAAAGGACGCAAATTGAACAGTTAGAAAATCGAATTTGGCAAATTAACATTGATACGATGCAGGTTTTTTATATTGAACGTGGAGATGGTTGGCCAACAATTCCTGAATTTTAAATGAAAGAAGGGAATAAAAAACATGCTTAGACGATACCATGTCGTTGCGATCCCGATCAGAATTGTCTATAACAATTTTGGTGATCATGACCCGGATGGACGAATGTATGTTCTAAAAGAAAATGAAGAGCTAGTTAGAGAGCTCGTTAAAAAAAATCCATTTACACCTGTCGACTTAGTCGAACCGCTGGCAATTCGCGCCAACGAAGGTGATGAAATCGAAATTCTTTTCGAAAATCAATTAAAAACACCTTCCTCTATGCATTTCCAAGAAGCAGACTATGATGTTATGACTTCTGATGGTGCAAATGTTGGCTTTAATGAAGATACAACAGTGCCCCCTGGTGGGGAAATTTTATATTGTTTGAAGGCTAATAAGGAAGGAATTTATTATTTCTCAGATGTCGCTAATCCAATTGATGGCGAAGATTTAGGTACAAATATTCATGGCTTATTTGGGGCGATTTTTGTTCAATATCGAGGATCGACTTGGACTGATCCTGTAACAGGTGGGCCGATAAATAGTGGTGCGATTGCAGATATTCACCACCCAATGTTACCTTCGTTTAGAGAATATGGTTATTATTTTCATGATGAACCTGAAAATGATGATTTAACGGGAAATGAACGGATAAACCCGATGACAGGTCAGCCCGCAGAATCAGTTCATGCGATTAATTATCGCTCAGAGCCGTTACTCAATCGAGCCCGCTTGTTAGAAGAGGGTGTTGTTTGTCCAGATTGTGATTCCGAAGAAGTTCACCATGACTCGTGGGTATTCGGTGATCCGGCAACGCCTATTATGAGAGGATATGTTGGCGATCCGGTCAAAGTTCGTTTAGTGCATGGCGGTGTAAAAGAAACACACGTCTTTCATTATCACGTCCATCAATGGTTGTTTAATCCAAATGATGTTGATTCTTTTACAAAAGATTCTCAAGCAATTAGCCCACAAAATAAATACACAATTGAACCTCTGTATGGTCTAGGAAGCTTACACGGAGCTATAGGTGATGTGATTATGCATTGCCACTTATATCCTCATTTTGAAGATGGGATGTGGAATATTAATCGCATTTTCGACACCTTACAAGATGGCTCCCAATGTTATCCGAACGGTGTCCCAATAAAGCCGTTACAACCACTGCCAGATCGTCCGTGTCCACCGAAGCCAACGCTAGAGTGTCCTGGATTTCCTAACTTTATTCCAGGAAAAGTTGGTTGTAAAGCTCCAAGACCACCGCTTGGCATTGTTGGTGGGAGAGAAATGACGGAATTAGAAGAAAATGCAGCGGTTCCGACTGCTCGACCAGGAGCGGTATTTGTTGAATCCTGCCTTGGGAACCCTGTCGTCAAAGAATTTAACGTTTCGGTAATCGAGCTCCCTATTATTTATAACCGTCAAGGCTGGCATGACCCAAAAGGACGAATTTACGTGTTAGATGAAGACGTTGATGATGTGTTGGCAGGAAGAAAAGAGCCGGAGCCTCTTGTTTTGCAAGCAGAAGCTGGTTCATGTATTCGCGTGAATTTCACCAATCGTCTTCCAAATATTCTTGAAGGGGACGCTTTTCAACTTGTCACGAGAACCTATGAAGCGGGAATGCATGTACATTTTGTCAAATTTGACGTACTCGTATCGGATGCCGCGAATGTAGGCTGGAATTATGATAGTAGTGTTCTACCAGGCGAAACAATTCGTTATGAATGGTTTGCCGATGTTGAATTGAAAGCAACGTTTTTCCATGATCATTTGTTTGCCTCGGTGCACCAACAGCATGGCTTATTTGGTTCTATTAATATCCTTCCGCGTTTTTCGTTTGTGTTTGACTCTTCTACTGGGGAAGAATTAGACTACGGAACGCAAGTAACCGTAACGAACCCTCTTATACCAGATTATCGCGATTATACGCTATTTATTCATGACTTTGCATTACTGTTTGATAAAGATAAATGTCCGATTGCACCTCCGCCATTTCCTGGCTCTCAAGATGATCCAGGTGTATTTGGTGTCAATTACAAAAACGAGCCATTGCAATTTCGTCTAGATAAAGATTGTGATCCTGCTTATTCCTTCAGTTCAACGGTACACGGGGACCCGATAACACCATTGCTTCTAGCCTATGAGGGTGATCCAATTCGTTTTCGAATTTTACAAGGAGCTCATGAAGAAAGTCATAGCTTTGTAGCCCATGGACTTCGCTGGAATGAAGAACGTAGTGATCTAGATTCAAATGAAAAAAACCAAGAGCATCTAGGAGTATCGGAATCGTTTACGTTTGAATCGTTTATCCCACGATCAGGTGATTATTTATGGGCGTTTGAAGATGTCGAAGACCTTTGGATCGGGACGTGGGGTATTTTACGAGCTTATGAAGAAGAGGTAGATGACTTAATCCCTTTACCTGATCAGCCATTGCCACTGGAAAGAGAGACCCCGCTCCCTATCGTGACAGGTTGTCCGCCAGATCCAGCGATCGATGATGGTTGTGTATGTCCAGATGGAGCGATTATACGCAGGTTTAATGTTGTCGCTTTTCAAGCGTGTATTGAGTATAACAAATATGGAGACCATGACCCATATGGCATTGTCTTTGCCTTAGCAGAAGATGTGGAAGACATTTTATCAGGGAAAATAAATCCTGAGCCTCTAGTCATTCGGGCAAATGCTGGTGAATGTGTTGAGATCAACCTATTAAACAAACTTGATCCTAATCTGTTTCATGCTGAAGATGGAATACATGGCTACCCAGCTGTAAAAGTACCAGCCTTTTATCCTCCATCTCCACGTATTTCGCTTCATCCGAATTTAATCGACTTTGATATAAAAACGTCGAGTGGAGAAACAGTCGGTTTTAATCCAGACCAAACAGTTGGACCGGGAGAATCGATTACGTATCGTTGGTACGTTGATAAAGCCTTTGGTGCTTGTAATTTATGGGATATGGCAGATATTAGAAATCACCGTCATCACGGTGCATTTGGGGCATTTATTGCCGAGCCGAGAGGATCGATCTATTTAGATCCACATACGTTAGAGCCTGTCAAATCAGGAGCAAATGTTATTATCGCTAATCCACTATTACCGGATTTCCGAGAATTTGTCCTCCTAATGCATGATGGTGTACGTTTATTAGATAAAAACGGGCAATTAATTTTTGATCCGCCAGATGGGTTAATTGAAGAAATCGATCCAGGTGAAGTGGATACGTATGATCAAGGATCGAGAGGCTTTAATTATAGAACAGAACGTATCATTAATCGCTATACGGAAAAATTTATAATCCAGGATTGGGCAAGTTCGAAAACATTTGGTGACCCTTCTACTCCTGTATTTGAGGCATATGCAGGAGACCCGACAACCGTTCGTTTAGTCGTGCCTGCAGAACGAAGACGATCCCATACGTTCCATCTTCATGGACATTATTGGAAAAGGGATCGAGAAGATGTAGAATCGAGATTACGTTCGGTAGAAGGCCAAAATATTATCGGTCACAAGCTTGATGCACGTCTCGTCGGAGGAGCTGGTGGCTTATACAACATTCCCGGAGATTATATGTACCGATCAGGGAACATCCGTTGGGATATTGAATTAGGGATGTGGGGAATTATTCGTGTTCACGGTAAACCTCAGCCTCATCTTCCGCCAATTTTAGAGTTACCTTGCAATATAGAGGAGGTGGAATAAATGAGCGAACATCATTGTAAAGAATTTCGCTGTCCCGCTTTTGTACCTGCAGATGCGCCAGATGACTTCTGTATCCCTGAAGAATGCTGTCCAGAGAGAATTCCGACACCGAAATTTCCGTCGCCAAATACGTGCTTACCTCCGGAAGAACTTGAAGATTTAGAGCGAAGAATTGAAGCAGCTAATGAATTATTGTTAAGTCTTGCTCTAGCAAGAAGAAATGTAGAGGAGGGAGACGCGGACGCTCAGGAGGAGGAGAGATTACGGCAAGCTTTTGAAGGTTTGCAAGGACAGTTTATTAAGGTTGAGCTTGCTAAACAAGAACAAGGCAGGAAGAAATTAGTTCAAGGGTTCGTATGTTTAGTCGGAAGAGATTTTGTCTTATTAGAGGATGAACGTTTTCTTAAAGTTTTTCGATTAGAAGATGTATGTTCAATAAAACATGATGAAGAGTTTCATAAGAAAGAGCATGAGCACGATCCCATGTTCGATCCTTGCCTTCGGAGGGCAATAACGTTAGACTTTGGGGCAACCGTTGGTCAATCACCAGAATTAATTCAGTTGTTTTTCGGATTAGATTTAAATACCTTCCTTTGCTTCCATTTAGGTAAACGAGTCTATATCGTTATGAAAAGAAACCTTATTAGAGCAAGCCTTATAGATATTAATGCGGATAAGTTAACATTTATGCGTAGAAGAAAAATAGTAATGAATTTGGAAGATATTTATTTGCTGAAAATTAGAAAGGAAGCTAGGAAAAAAACGAGAAGGATAAAATAGGAATGAAAAAGAATAATCAGTGTGCCTACATTTGGAAGCACACTAATTATTCTACATTCATTAACAGTGCTTTTTATCGTCTATTACTTTAATTGCTTTGATTTCATCTAGAGGGATGATTACGAAATCAGTTTTTTGGTCCTTTTCTCTATGTCGAGTCGTACAACGGCAATCTCTACGGCGTCTTCTATCTTCATCTATTTTTTCAATTTCAATAAAGTCTCTTCCGACATGGCAAATAACCCCTGTAAATATGTTACACTCATCACCGCATTCAACTTCCAATTTAACTACACAACCGACAAGCTGACGTAATCTGAAAGCAAAGCCACCTTCTAAACCTCTTAAGCGAATATTAAATCTGTCATCGCAAAATCTATCACGATGTCTGAAGTCGCAGTCTCTGTTTCTAAAATGTCTATCGAAGCATTGACAATCTCTGAAATGATCCCTTTTGCAATCACATAAACTACGACAATCATGTCTTCTGTGGAAATCATGGTGACGGAAGTCTATTCCACAAGAACAACGTGAGAAAAAGTCATTTCGGAATTTGCCACATGAATGGCACTCAAAGCCGTGACTCATATTTTCTTCACCTCTTTCCTAAAAAAGATACTTTATCATATGTCATTAGATTGAATGTGAAAGGTACAACAAACTAGCATCTCTCACCATTTCCATAATGGTTAAGCGTTCAAAATTGTAGAAAGGAGAAGCAAAATGTTATGAAAAAACGATCTAATTCCTTACCGTATCTCGTAAATAACGATAACATGAAGGCAAATCAAAGTTTTTACTATTCTGAACACGATAATGATTGTCATGTAATGACTCAATTAGAAAATGAATTACAACAATTTGTTCAAACGAAAAACAGGAACAATCATATTTCGGAGAGAGAATTACTTCAAGCATTAATAGAAGAATGTCGTGAACAAAGAAATCGAATAAAAGAACTCGAAAAGAAAGTAAATATACTTTCAAACGTAAGTCCGTTTAAAAAAGTGTTCGAGTCATTACCAGCAAATTATCCCGTGTATGAAGTAATGCTTAATGGCTGTTCTGTTCCCACTACACGCTTTTTAAATACGGAAGGAGAGCTGGTCCATTTTTCAGATGAGGATAACATTAATTCATTACATGTAAATAAAATTGACGGCGTACGTTGGGGCAATGAGGACATAGAATAAAATGAGGGAAAGATAGTCTCTTTCCCCTATTAGAACTTGTTCAAAAAGCTCTGAAAAAAGTGGCAATGGCTCCGTTCACTACTAGTCTTGTGGGGAGAAAACTACCCCCCACAAGACTTTTAAAAGATGTAGCGACTACGCTCATTGCTTGGAGACTGTTCAAAAAACGGAAAAACCATCCTTTTTGAACAGTCTCTATTATAAAAAGATTAATGTGGGTCTGGTGTTTCGCCAAACGAGATACCAGTAATTTTATCAACTTCTAGCACAACAACTTGACATTCTTCATCTAAAAAGTATGCAAGACAATCACAAATGTTTGAGAAAACAGCTACTGGAATGAGCTTACCTTTTACAAAGACACCACCAATTGGGTAGTTTGGAGGAAGGTTTTTAAGAACTTGTTCTACACCACATTTGTCGTCCCGGCGTTTGTCGTCCGGGCATTTGTCGTCCTTCTTTTTATCAAGAAGATCTTTTAGAAGGTTTTCAAGCCCTAAATTTTGTGACATGATAAATCCCCTTTCTGAGTTTGTTATATTTCCTCTGTGGAGAGGACTACTATAATTTATGTTCTTTTCTTTTAATGGATTGGACTTTGTACATTTAATTTTACAAAAAAGGGCTCATGTAACAGGGCACTGAAAAAGTGTGATTTTCACTTTTTCAGTGCCTTTAAGTAATGTGCGTAGCCGTTGCCCGATTTTGAAAGCCTTGAAATGAGTCGGTTTCTCATAGCAAGGCGCGCATCGAGCGGAGCCATTACTCTTCTTTGAGTTACTAGAAAGGACTTTTTCAGTGGACTTCTAATGTAACGATCTACGAGAATCTGTATTGCGGTTAACCGTAATAATAGATGTCAATGTCTGATTAAATTTCATGTATAATAAATATGTATTTATTCCATAATGAGGTATTTTTACAGGTTAGGATAGAGGGGACAAAGTGTCGAGAATTTTCATAAAGGACTCTAGAGTAACAAATAAGCCTATACTGCAAAACAAACGCACCAGCATATAAGTGCTTGTTTCTTTGTAGGGATTCTATTAGGGAGAATCGCCAAATATTCTGATACGGTTCTATCTAATAGTAGTGAAAGTGGAATGTTCTTCAGTTTTATTAGTGGGGTAACAACCAATCTAAGGGTATGGATTGTGTTATGGACGTTTATTGCTGTGTGGAGTAAAAGACCTATATTTGTGGCTATAGAAGTATTTGTTTTCTTGTAGGAATGTTAATTGCTTATTTTGTATTCACTAATGTTGTATGATTTTCCAACCATATTACGATCGGGTGAAATCATATTAGATAGTGTGAAATATAGTACAACAGCTTTCGCCGAAGTTGAAGGCATGAAAATAGGTCACATTCTTTGCGATGAGTTAATCGTTCAACGAATAAAAGGAGAAGATTATCACGGTGTAGACTTATTTGTACATCCAATTGGTGTAGGAATGCTTAGCAATGAACAGTTTGAAGAATGAATTGACGAAGCTACTAAAATTGCGATTGACTACAAAACGATGATTCTTGGAACTAGCCAGTGAGGTATTGAAATAACACAAGCAGGCTTTGTAAAAGTGTTAAATCAAATACAGTTGATCATACCGGAAAGACCTGGTAATAAAAGAATGGATTCTATGCGTAATATTTTATCAAACGAAAGAGTAGGTCTTATCTTTTTTATCCCAGGTTTAGGTGAAACATTACGAGTCAATGGGAAAGCAACATTAATCATAGATCAGGAATTGCTCGATAAAATGGCCGTTAATGGGAAGAAGCCCGTACGGTGGTGTAAGAGGTCGGGGGTTATTCACCCCCTCCTACTCTTTTGTTTCAAACAATGTAACTATTTATATTTCTTGTATTCCTCCCCCCAAACCATAATTGAATCTAGTATCGGCTTTAGTTTTTTTCCGATATCGCTCAACGTATATTCGACTTTAGGTGGTATTTGAGGATATACGTTACGAACAACAATGCCATACTCCTCCAAAATGCAAAGCTGCTTGGTTAAGGTTGCATGAGTAATGTCTGGAAACAACCGTTGAATTTCATTAAATCGCATCGTTTTTTCACTTAAAAACAGAATGATCAGCATGGACCACTTTCCCGACAATATCTTTTGAGCGCTTGTGAAACCACATTTCTCCAATATCTCATTTGTGTAGTTCATAATAGCCATCCTTTCCTTTTCTTTCCGGTATCCAATTGCATACTAACGCTACTCCTAGAGCGTAGAAAACCTCTGAAGATCCTTCTACAATAAAATGAAAAACAGAGGATTAAAAAGGCCTATGGTTATGCCAATGCTAAGGAAATTAATGTTAAACTAAAGATGTGGATTATTAAATTTGTTATAAATTTCTAATATGCAGAGCATTCTAAGAGAGAAAAGGGGGATGCTTAGTGAAGGGAAATAAATTTGATAAATTATTTTTAAGAACGACAACTGTTGTAACTCTAATTAGTTTAATGATTTTACTATTTAGAAAGCCACCGATAAAAGAATGGGTTATAGTTTATTTATTTAATGCCGTGACAAATGGGATTATAGATAACTTTATTACATCGTATAGAATAGTCAAATATCCAGTACGTTTTTTCCCTAAAGTGTTTCAAACACATATCCTATTTGACTTTTTGATATATCCAACTTTCACCATACTTTATAATCAAGTCACTGAAAATGATAAATTTGTCGCCATTTTTTATAAATTATTGTACTTTACTGTTCCTATGTTTTTCGTTGAGTATTGGGCAGTCAGGAAAACAAACTTAATTAAATGGAAAAAGGGATGGGGGTGGTATCATACCTTTTTAAGTATGACTATAAAATCACTGTTAACACGTTTTATTATTGGTATTGTCAGAAAAGTGGATAGAAAACAAATGATAATGAGTAGGCAAAATTAGCAATTTGTCATAAGAGCAGTACTGTTTAGACAGTATTGCTCTTGTTTATTGTTTCAAACAATGTAACTATTTATATTTTTTGTATTCTTCCCCCCAAACCATAATTGAATCTAGTATCGGCTTTATTTTTTTTCCGATATCGCTCAACGAATATTCGACTTTAGGTGGTATTTGAGGATATACGTTACGAACAACAATTCCATACTCCTCCAAAATGCGAAGCTGCTTGGTTAAGGTTGCATGAGTAATGTCTGGAAACAACCGTTGAATTTCATTAAATCGCATCGTTTTTTCACTTAAAAACAGAATGATCAGCATGGACCATTTTCCCGACAATATCTTTTGAGCGCTTGTGAAACCACATTTTTCCAATATCTCATTTGTGTAGTTCATAATAGCCATCCTTTCCTTTTCTTTCCGGTATCCAATTGCATACTAACGCTACTCCTAGAGCGTAGAAAACCTCTGAAGATCCTTCTACAATAAAATGAAAAACGGAGGAGAGTGCGCAGATGAATACAAAAGTACCCATTTGCAAAGAACACGTTATTTCAGCTTTTCAATTTAGACATGCTACCAAAACTTTTAATACGATCAAAAAAATATCCGAAGAGGATTTTAACTATATTCTCGAAACGGGTAGGTTATCTCCCAGCTTGATTGGTTTAGAGCCATGGAGGTTTATCGTTGTACAAAATCCGGAGTTAAGGAATAAGCTAAAAGCAGTTTCACCTGGAGCTCAAGGCCAACTGGACACTGCGAGTCATTTTCTGATCATTCTTGCCCGGACAAATGTAAGGTATGATTCCGAATATGTGATTGATCAAATGAAAAATGTGCAAAAAATGCCCCAAGAGGTTGTTACTTATATCTCTGGTGCATTAAAAGAGGTTCAGGAAGTGCGTGGTTTGTTGAAAGATGAACGTTTAATGTATGAATGGTCTGCCAAGCAAACCTATATAGCTATGGGGAACATGATGACCGCCGCTGCTTTAGCTGGAATCGATTCTTGTCCGATTGAAGGATTTGACTATGCTGCAGTAGACCAAATCTTAAAAGAAGAAGGTTTGTTAGAGGAAGGGAATTTGAAGGCATCCGTGATGGTCGCTTTTGGATATCGGAATGAAGAGCCCGAACGAGCCAAAACAAGAAACAGTATGGATCAAATTGTGCGTTGGACATAAAGGATCGACAATAGACAATCAATTAGAACAGCCTTAGTCCTAAAACCCATTGGACTGAGGCCTTTTAACTATTGTTTTTAGCTTAATATCATTCCTTAAATCTAGAAATTTGTCATTTTATGATAACTTATCACAATGGTGGGTAGTTCGCCATGATATGATTATTAATCAATAAGGAAAAAAAGACCAGCTCTCTAGAGGACTGGTCTTGGACTTGTCCCCAGTATTTTGCGTTGTTGAAGAGCTTAGGTTTAAACATAATTCAAAATTAAATTATAACCGAGGACGATTCTTCAGATGATAGTCGCTTTTTCATAAAAAATGATTGTGAAACATTATACTCAAACTAAGGGAGCGTTTCTGCAATTGGATCAGGAGATCTTTTTATTGAAGGATAAAGAGTATTTATGTTGAATATTGTATAAATAATCTTAAATAAGGAGTCGATTTCGATGTAAGTAAAACGGTACCCCTAATTCCATCTTGCAGGATCACAGCTTCGCTTGTTATACGAGACCTACGTCCGATCCAGCCAACAATTTGCTTCTATAAGTAGAGGATAAACGGTTTAGTTGATGGGATCAATGTCCCAGGGGCAGTTACGTTCTACCCTAGCTACTAATAGAATAAGAACATATAAAAAAGTTCAGTCAGAAATATTTAACATTCTGGCTAACCTATAATGCGAATGTGGCAGGTTAGGTGAAGAAAGAATTCATGTCAACGTATGGGCAATCAAATCTAAAGGATCTTTTAAATGTCCATTTATATAAACCTTGTTGTAATTAGCTCACTCAATATTGAAAAATCTGTTACCTTTTATGAAGCTCTCGGACTTATATTTAAAAAAGAACAACATGGCAATGGACCAGAGCATTACGCTTGCGAAATTGGTAATCTTGTATTTGAGATATATTCAGGAATTTTTGGAGAAGGCTTTTGTTTGACTTTATAGAATTAAATCTAAGAAGCATTATTTTTTATAGGTGGGACAATATGACGAAATCAATCGTTATTCTTAGTGAATATAATCCAAATTGGGAAAAACAATTTGAATCTGAGGAAAAAAGAATTCTTGATATTTTAGGTGATAGGGTTGTAGGAATTGAACATATTGGAAGCACGTCTATAAAGGGGTTAGAAGCTAAACCAATAATTGACATCATTATAGGTATACAAGATTTAGATGAAGTATCTAACTATGTTCCTCCTTTAAGTGAAATAGAATATGAATATGTTCCAAAACCAATGTTTAAAGACAGAAGGTTTTTTAGGAAGGGATTATGGGGACAAGGCACTTGTCATCTTCATATCTGTGAATTTAATAGCAGTGAGTGGATTGAAAAATTATTGTTTCGGGACTATCTTAGGTTACACCCCCAAGTAGCAAAAGAGTACGCTTCATTAAAAAAAGAACTTGCCTCTAAATATCAGTTTGATAGACCAACCTACACAAAGAAAAAAGAACCATTTATAAAAACAATTATCGAAAAAGCAAATAAGGAAATACATAGCAAGTAAAAAAGGGGATGTCCGTCTTGTTAAATTAACGGGGCGATAGCTGAACAGGGCTGTCGCTTTTTTGCGAACGGAGCAGTTTTATTCAATAAGTGAAAATGAGTGACTTAGGAGGAATCTCTCTATGCCAAAAATAGATAAACCTGGAGAAATAATAATTCTAAATGGTACTCCAAGGTCAGGGAAGTCTAGCATAGCTTTAGTAATCCAGAATACATTTGAAGGTGTGTGGATGAGTTTAGGTGTAGACCAGTTTATGCAGATGACTCCAAAACAATTTCAACCTGGAATCGGTTTACGACCTGGAGGTGAACGACCCGACCTCGAATCAACTATAAAAATTATGTATCGAGCTATGTATGAGACAATCGCACAATTCAGTCGCTTAGGACTAAATGTTGTGGTTGACGTAGGACATCATGACGGATATTCAGTTCCATAAAGAATTCTTCCTGAGTGTGCTCGTATATTGGATGGACTCCCTGTTTTTTTCGTAGGAGTTCGGTGCCCGATTGAAATTATTATGGAACGGAGGATTAAGACATGGAATGCTGGTTACAACCATGATGGTGAAGTTCCAAAGCCAATTGTTTTATGGCAAGAACTTGTCCATATACCTGGTGTCTATGACATGGAAATTGATACCTCCGTTTATAGTCGTGAAGAGTGTGCTAAATTAATTAGACAGAGACTCGAAAATGGTCAGCCACCGGAGGCTTTTCAGCTCATTAAAAATATAGAAACTGAATAATGTCATTGATTAAGTAGCAGTAAATGACATTTAGCTAACGGTGGTTAATCTTCAAGAAAAAGGCTGACTTTTTCTTATTGAAGTAAATTGAGTGGGATACACAGCAAACTTTCGGGAGCAGTCAAATGTGTGGTTTAAACTATAGAAGTAGGATACTTTAAGAAGAAATTAAAGTGAGGAGGTTAGAGAAGTGGATTTTATCTACATATCATCAGTCATTGTGGCAATTTTGTTTGTGTCCGTTGCAGTGTTTCAAGTGATACTTTCACTCGGGTACCCTTTTGGTGAATTTGCAATGGGTGGCTATTATAAAGTTTTACCTAAAAAATTTCGTATTGTGAGTGCTTTTAATGCTGTGATTCTCTTATTTATGGGTTTAGTTTTTCTCCAACATACAAATGTCTTAAATTGGTCATATTTTTTATCTACTAATATACTTGTATGGGTTATTACAATTTTCCTCGGTGTTAATACAATAGCAAACCTAATATCACAGAGCAAAAAAGAGAGACTTATTATGACACCGTTATCGGGTTTTACTTTCATATTATGTTTATTTATTGCTTTATCATAAACTAAAGAACAGGGATAGTTGAAGAAGTTGGCGAATTGATGGAGCATAAGCGGATAACGAGAAATGGCGATTAAATTGGGTATAGAGACTTCGGTAGATAAGGGCTTAATCTGCATTAAATCTTTAAATATTTAAGGGGTTCTTGGTCAACTAACGAGTACGTTTTGTAAGTTTAATATTTGGTATTATTTAATGTAGTTCCTTTTTTATGATAGGTTTGACGTATCTTCAAAAACTGAATAGAATTTACCGATCTAAAATGATTGAATCGATATGGAGGCCGATTGCGGTTTATAAAGGAAGTGTAAACATTGAATTATTTAGAGGATATCCAAAAGTTTGTAGATGATTTTGAGAAACATATAGAAGAAATGGATATTGATCAAGCAATTGCAAGGATACATATTTCTAAATACCATTTCTATCGTCTATTTAAAGCGGTTGTTGGACTATCAATCTATGATTATATAAAGAAACGTAGGTTAACTAGAGCAGCTGAATGTATCATACAATCACAAGATGATATTTTAACAATTGCTATGAAGTATGGTTTCTTATCCCAAGAAGTTTTTACGAGAAATTTTAAGAAAATGTTTGGGATAACTCCAGGTAGACTACGAAAAGAACCGTATTATAAAATCCCCAACCAGTTGAAACCAATAAATACCGATTCCATTATTCTAGAAGTAAAAGCCTTGAACGGACAAGTTCGCGTCAGTGAAAAAATTGAAACACTATCAGTAAAACTAATAGGAATTTGACGTTATTCACATGATGGAAATATATCGACTATTACCCCTGTTATTGAAAGCTTTTTACAGCAAGTTGATCAAATAACAAACAGAAAAAACGATGTTTTGTATCGTGTTTGCTTTGATTTGGGTTTAACAAATGAAATGGCAACGTACGAAGAACTTGTAGCTGTAGAGGTAACAGATATTTCGATCGTTCCAGAAGGTATGATAACAAAAGAAATTCACAATGCGAAAGTTGTTACTTTTACACATAAAGGTCGTCTTTTTCAAGATGAAGTAGGAAGAGTTTTAAACACCTATGATTTTATTTGTTACTATCGCATGCCATTATTAAAAGCAAAGTTAACGAATGAGTTTATTATAGAACGGTACGGAGCTGAATTTATAGGACCATATGATGATAAATCAAAAATGGAAATTTCCTTTTCAATCACATAACGACTACATCAAAGTAGCAAAGAGAGTCAAGAAAAATACTACCATACTCTGCTATCTTAGCTTTAAGAAGACATAGTATGGAGGTGTCGAAATGTGTACAACATTTACAATGAAAAATAATGAACATTTCTTATTGGGGCAAAACTATGATTTTTACTATGGTCATGGGTTAATTGTTGTAAGTCCACGAGGGCTAAGTAAATTTTCGTTATCTGAAGAAGAGGAGAAAAGGTTGCATTGGATTTCTAAATATGGAAATGTGACATTTACTCAATTTGGTCGTGAGTTGCCAATGAGTGGCATGAATGAAAACGGGTTGGCAATCGCCATGATGTTTCATGAAGACGGTGAATTACCAGCAATAGATGAGAGACCAAGTTTAAACGAATTGCAGTGGATTCAATATCAACTTGATCATTTTGGAACCGTTAAAGAAGTTATCAAGCATTTAGAAGAAGTTCGGATTGAAAAGTCGATTTATACATTGCATTATACGGTTTGTGACGTTACGGGGGAAACCGTTTTAATTGAGTTTATTAATGGTAAGGCAAACGTTATTGACCAGGCAACCTATTACATGATTACGAACACTAGTTATGAACGATCACTTGAATATGCAAACCAATTTGCGAACCAGTCTATTCAACAATTATCAAGAAAAACAAATTCACTCGACCGATTTACTTTGGTATACCGTTTGATTGAGCAAGTATATCAAAAACCTAGCCCTAATGCAGTCGAACAAGCATTTTCAATTCTAAAGGAAGTATCTATTAAGCCATCGATGCAAGGTATGTGGAATTGGATTGGAAAGAGGATTCCACATACATTTACGTATTGGAGTATTGTTTTTGATGTAAATAATTTTATTATTTACTTTAAGGATCAAAAAAATAAAAACATACGACAAATTTCCTTACAACAATTTGGTTTTGCGCATTTAGATCATGCTCTATCCTTACCAATTGATAACCGATTGAGCGGTGAAGTAACGAACAATTTCACACCATACTCAACTAAAGACAATGAGCGGATTATTAATATTAGCTATAAACCAATCAGTCATCAGATCTCTAAGGCAGACCAAAAAGAGCTTATAACATATCCAGATCAATTCTATCATGTGTGAGAAATTCTAAATTAAAGGTAACAGTAGTAAGTATGCATTTGATTAGTGGATAAGAAAAGTAACTCAAAGATAACGTGGCGAAATATTTCAGATTTCTATCCTCATTTGTAAATGTTAGCCATCGGTATGTTCAACCTAATTGAATAAGTATATACAACACAGTGCCGAAAAGCACAGAACAGACGAACACCCAGATTAGTTGTATTTGCAAAAAAGAGCGGACTACACCACGTTCTTTTATAGCGGCAATGCTTTTCGCCACTTTTAGATTAATCGGTAGAAAATAGAGTGAAAATAGAAATCCACCTGAAAGGGAAATACTAACATAAAACATGATGGCATGATTGGTGAAAAGGTCTATGGTATTTCCGATAACGAAAAATGGTAAGCCAGCCCAAATGAAAAAGGTTACAAATAAAAGCATTAATGCAATGATAATTAGCATGAAATTTGTTTTAATTATGGTTATGTAGTTCTGGAAGTATAGGTTCATTGTGATTGGCCCCCTTACAAATCATTCTAGCTTAGCACAAAAGCCTAGTGCAACACGAAAGCTACACTAGGCTTTTGCTATCTTGATTGATGTTGACGATTCAATCGTTCTGCTACTCGATACGCATCGATCATACCCCAAATCCACATAAGTGGTGCTGTAATAAAACCAATTAAAACAAACATAAGAAGGCCATTAATAGCTTGAATAATAATAAATATGATTCCTTTTCCGATTTGGCCGTTATAAATTTGACCGAGTCCACACCAAAGAGCACTGAGGACTGCTGCTAACCCTGGGTTTTTTAATGGTTGCATTTCTTATCACCTCGTTTCCATCGTAATACATTCTATCATAATTTTATTAAATAAGGAGGAAAAAATAACTGAATTCTTATTAGACAGGTCATTTAAAAAGGGGGTTTTTCCTTTTTGAATGACCTCGAAGCAATGAGTGCATGCGCTATATCCTTTAAAAGTCTTGTGGTGAGTGCTCTTTCTCGCCACAAGACGCGTAGTGAGCGGAGACATTGCTATATTTTTTGGTGCTTTTTGCATAATCTCTAAGAGAATGTTGTCAAAAAAATGTTAAAACGTGATACAATAAAAGAGAAAATTACCTCATTTTTTGAAAAGTTATGTAAGCGCTTAAGTATTGCGGGTTTTAGGTTGTTGTCATGGGGGAAGATAGGATGATACGGAAACCTTTATTAACGATCAATCAATTACTAATTGTCTTAATTTGTTTGCTTGGTTTGCAGTTTAGCGTACCTTATGTTGTAGATGAGTCACTTTTAGGAGTTGTTAAGTTTAGCATATATATCATGCTTATTCTGTTACTTGTACGAATATTCATAGGGTTAAAAGAAAAGAACAAAGCGCAGCATCAAATTGAGAGCATGTATGAGTCAGCCCATTCAGTGTTGTGGTTAAGAGATAGTCGAACAAACGAACTATTACGTGTGTCTTCTTATGTCAGTGAAATCTTTGGATACACGAGCGAGGAATTAGTGGCATCGCCAACCCTCTGGTATGAACGGATACATCCTAATGACCGAAAGAGGTATTCACCATCATATTGGCAGAAGAAGATCGAAAGGGATGGAAATGTAACGATTAAATATCGCATCATCCAAAAAAATGGGAAAGAGCGCTGGGTGCAGGATCAAATTTACCCGATTTATTCAGAGAATGGGTCATTAATGAACATTGGTGGCATCGTAACCGATATTACAAAAGAGGAGCAAGCGGCGGAAGAGGTTCGTTTTCTATACTTTAATGACCCTGTTTCAGAGTTTGCTAATTATGAAAGTTTAAAATATACGTTATTTGAACGAATTAAATATGGGGAGCCGTTTGGTTTCTACATTTTGAAAGTCAATCGCTTGAATTTCATACGTAAGCATATCGATCAGGAAATTGCTGAAGAGGTCATTCGCTTATTGGCAAAGCGATTTAAGTCATTATTAAGTCCAAATTTATACATAGCGAGAATTAGTGATAGTCGTTTTGCAATTATTGATCGTAAGGTGCGCCCTAATGAACAGACGATCAAGATGATACGCTTTGCCATTAAGACCATTGAACAATCGATTAAAGTCGATCAATATGAATTTTTTTTAACGGCAACTGTTGGCGTTACCCATTTCCATGGTGTTGGCGAAACGGTGAAAGATTTGCAAAAAAATGCTCAACATGCGTTGGAGCATGCGAGAGAAAATCATCAACCGTTTGCCTTTTTCCATAAATCAATGAATACACGCCCTAATGAAGCAATGAGAATTGAGGCGGATTTGCGTAAATCAATTGACCAAGAAGAGCTTCTATTATATTATCAACCAAAGCTGAATATTCAAACGGGTGATCTAGTCGGCGTAGAAGCGTTAGTTCGTTGGAACCATCCAAGTGGTCGGATGATTTCGCCGGGAGAATTTATTCCGATTGCAGAAAGGACGGGGCTCATTCTATTAATAGGTGAATGGGTGATCGAACAGGCATGTATCCAAATGAGAAAATGGACGGAGGAAGGAATCCATGTCCCCTCTATATCTGTAAACCTATCAGTTAGCCAGTTGTTTCAACATAATTTAATTGAGAAAATCGAACAGTTTTTGAAGGGAAACGACCTTGAGCCCAATCGATTAGAGCTAGAAATTACTGAAACGATGGCGATGGATAAGGGAAGTGTTCAGCAAATTTTGATGCGAATTAAAAAGCTAGGTGTTAGTATTAGTATTGACGATTTCGGTACAGGGTATAGCTCTTTAAATCAGTTACGAGATTTGCCAATCGATATTGTCAAAGTTGATGGTTCATTCGTAAGTGATATTACAACGAATGAAAAGGCAAATGCTCTCTTATCGTCAGTTATAAAAATGACGAAGCTACTGAAATTGAAAGTGGTTGTCGAAGGTGTGGAAACAGAAGAGCAACTAAATAAGCTGTATGAAAATGAATGTGAAGTCGTTCAAGGGTTTGTCGTAAGTAAGCCGATCTCTGCTGAAGAAATTGTCGCGCAAAAGGAACAATTAAAATGTAAGCTTAAAAGGTTAAATGTGACTTAGGCTAATACGTGTAAGAAGGAAGGAATTGAAATGGTTGTGTATAAAGCATCGTTTATTCATCCGAATACTCATATCCCTTTTATCATTTACTATAATAAAAATGAAGGGTATATGACATTGGCAAAGGATGAAGAATCTTTAGAGCTAGTTCTGAAGATGCAAGAGGGGTTAGGGAACAATGAAGAGTTTATTGAACAGGTTGAAAAAGCGAATAAAGTCTGTGAAACCCCTTATCCGTGTCGCTCTTTTGGGGAGTTGTTCGACTTTCTTGAACAGATAGGTGTAGAGAAGGAAGACGTGTCATTTCAATCAATGTTCTTACATTAATGTAGAAATGGACTAAGAAATGTTGCTGCGTATCCAAGGTTTCCAGCTAAGTATTCGGTAACAAGCTTTATTTTAAATTCTTCTCAAAATATGGACATGAAAACACCCCCCTAAAGTTAGATTTTCTACTCCAACTTTAGGGGGGCTGTACCATTTTGGTCTTCCTTATTTAGCCTTCGTCTACTGGGTATACGCCATTCTCATCATGGACTTCTCTTCCCGTAATTGGTGGGTTGAAGACACATACCATACGCATATCTGTTTTGGCGCGTAGGAGATGCTCGTCATTTTTGTCCAATACGTAAATCTCATTTTTCTTAATAGGCCATACTTTATTATCTGCAAGTGTTTCGACTTCACCTTCACCTTCAATACAATAAACCGATTCTAGGTGGTTTTGATACCAAATATGCGTTTCTGTTCCAGCACGAATAATCGTATCATGAACGGAATAGCCCATACCGTCTTTTTTTAATACGAGACGACGGCTAACCCAATTGCCTCCATCTACTTCTTGCTCTGTTCCAATAATATCTTCTAATTTTACAACTTTCATTTTAAATAGCCTCCATGTCAGTAGTGATTTGATTGCTTTTTTTATAAGAGAAGGAGATCTCAAGCAATCTAAGATCCCCTTTTAAAATCGTTCATTTTCATTAAGATGTGACAAGCTCTCTAGCACCTAGAACGGCTTTAACACTATCTTCAATAATTTCGAATCCTTTGTTTAGACCTTCATCATCAATCGTTAAAGGTGGAAATAGCTTGAATACTTCATCATTAGGACCAGATGTTTCCATAATTAATCCACGCTCAAAGGCTTCCGCTGCCACCTTTGATGCTAGACCGTCCACTTGAGAAGAGATTCCGACCATATAGCCGCGGCCTTTTGCTTCACCTTCTAATTCAGGATAATCCGCAACGATTCGCTCTAAGAAGGAGAAAATGCGTTTTGAACGCTCTTGGATGTCCTTTTCAAACTTATCATCTTCCCAATAAGAAAGAGACGCTGTTGCTGTAATGAATGCATGGTTGTTTCCACGGAATGTACCATTATGCTCACCAGGAGCCCAAATATCTAGTTCAGGACGAATCAATGTAATCGCAAGTGGTAATCCCATTCCACCGATTGATTTAGACATACATACGATGTCAGGTTCAATGCCAGCTTTTTCAAAGCTGAAAAACGTTCCTGTACGTCCAACTCCAGCTTGAACATCGTCGACAATAAGGAGGATGCCCCAACGTTTACAAATTTGCTCAACACGTTGTAACCATTCAAAACGTGCTGCATTAATTCCACCCTCACCTTGAACTGTTTCAAGAATCATTGCAGCAGGGATTTCTACACCACTACCGCCATCTTCTAAGAAGCGTTCAAGGTACTCTAGCGTATCAAGACTTTCGCTGACAAAACTATCATACGGCATCGTCACAGTGTTCTGTAATGGAATACCAGCACCTTTACGTTTGAAGGCATTCCCTGTTACGGACAATGCGCCAATTGTCATACCGTGAAATCCGTTTGTGAAGCTAATAATGTCTGTACGTCCTGTTACTTTACGAGCTAATTTCAATGCACTCTCCACCGTGTTCGTTCCAGTTGGTCCAGGGAACATAACTTTATATTCAAGGTTTCTAGGCTTTAGAATTACATCATTAAACGTTTTTAGGAATTCAGCCTTTGGTGCCGTTGCCATATCCAATGAGTGAGTAATTCCATCATTTAATATATAATCAACGAGCTTAGCCTTCATATGTGGATCGTTGTGACCATAGTTAAGAGCGCCTGCTCCTGCAAAGAAATCAAGATATTCTTTACCGTCCTCGTTCCACATTTTGTAGCCTTTTGCTTTTGTAAATACAGTTGGGAAACTACGACAATAGCTACGTACCTCAGATTCTAATTCTTCAAAAATCTTCATATCTGTTTGACCCATTATTTGTTTTCCTCCTGTTTTTTAACCCTTTTTCACAAAGGGAATGGTTTTGTTTCACTGACAAGTCCTTATTTGCTTAGCGAATAGGTCCAATACGGAATGTTAACTCTTCTTCATGGCCATCCTCAGGGAAGAGGTCTTCTGAAAAGCATTCCTTCACTTCACATTTTGTATCGAACGTTTTGCTTAATCGTCGGAATAATGCTTGAGATGCTTCATTTGAAGGAGTAATCGTTGCCTCTACAAACTTAACATCAGCACATCCAGGTCGATTAACAAGTTCTTCTAGCATTTTTGACGCGAGTCCTTTGCCGCGTTGAGAAGAATGAACGCCTATCTGCCAAACAAACACGACGTCTTGCCGCTCTGGAGGGATAAATGCTGTAACGAATCCTACTACATGATCGTTCTCTTTTGCTACAACACATGTCTCTGCAAAAAATTCACCCATCATAATGTACTTGTACGCAGAGTTTTGATCGAGTGTTGATTCATTGACTAAATTCCACATGCCTGCTCCGTCTTTAACAGTAGGTTTCGAAAAGACAACCTCATCCGTTTTCAACGCTACAGGAGTTCCTTGGCTTTTAATATCAGTTTCCTCCTTCGAAAATCAATTTGTTAAACGAACTATTATTATGATAAGCGTGTTCGGGAAAATGGCGCAACTTACCAATAGGAGGATTAATCGTGATGAGCCACTCTTAGATTGGTTGAATGGAAGTAAGAACATGAATGGCTGTAAATACTACTGTATGGTTAGGTTTCCTTACAATTTGAAAATATCAGAAATTTTCAAATGGAGTTATATCCCTTGCTGTATAAGGGTTTTTAAGCTGTTTAAATGGAGGGGGATTTTTGTTAAGAAATTATGAAGAAGAAAATATGAAAAAAATGGATGTTAGCTATAGTGAGATACTAAATAAGAAATCGACAGTTGAGAAAGGGGGATGTCTCAAAAGTACAGTTTGAGACATCCCCCGGGAGCAATAGGAATGTTATCTTCGCGCGGCTCTGTCAGCAGCTTTGAACTCTGAACCAAATTTCACTTCTTGTGCTTTGCGTAGTGTTCGTCTTTCTTCTTGAGCTCGGCGTTTTTTACTTTCCATAGTGTCACCACTTTCTTATTGGATTAGTAGTAGCTTCGTCAAAAGAAAGTCGTTTTATCCTAAGCATGGCTCATAGAGTGAGTTTAATGATAAGAAGAGGAAGCTGACGCCAAGCAAAGAGAGACTAAAGGAAATCCTCCTGCCGTTAAAATGGGACCGTTAACCGAGGAGGAATAATAAGCCATAAATAGTGGGATGAAGCACAGACGGAACTCAAACTCTTGCAAAGACTGCCTGCAACGCCATTAGGGCTTTTCTTATGCTTCTTTTCGTTCGATTGTTGGTGACGTTCTCATGAAGTGAAAGTGATAGAGATCCTTTTCAATTTGAAATAAGTTGTAGTCTCCCTTTTGGTTGAGCACTTCAAGAATATCAGGACGTAATTCATTGGCAAGTGTACAATAAGGCAGCTTTAATGCAGCATGGTAGGACCTTTCGTTATGCTTGCGAATTCTCATATAGACCGTTTGAATGTCACAGGAGAAAAACAATTCATTGAAGAAGGATTCCTTCGCTCTCTGATTATAACCAAGTCCAAAATAAGGTGAGCCGATCCATGTACCTAAAAAGCCTGATTGCTCATAAACATCGTACAAATTAATCGTGCCGATCGGAGAGCCCCATTCATCGATAATAGTCCTTGAAATCAATTCCCCTCTCTCCTCAGCTTCAATTGTCTTCTTTGTCAAAAAGACATATTCATCATACGTTTGTGCCTTTTCCCGTACGAAGGGAAAAACAGCTGGGTCTACTAATAATTCATATAAGTGATGACAATCCGCGACATCTCTTTGTTTTAAAATCATCAAAAAAACCCCCTTGATTGAGGGTAGAATGGGACTCCACCCTCGAATTTAATAAACAAGCACATCAAATTCGGGGTGGGAATCGAACCCACTAGAACCAGCCAAGCTGATGGCGCACCAATTGCCTTCCCATTCGCTATATAATGGAATAATTACGTATAAAACGTTAAATTCTTTAGTAATTCATATGAAATGCATCATTTATACTAATATACGACGTATAACTCTGTAATCCTCTTTTATATTAAATGTATTTTTATAAAAAAGATACCACTTTTTCATGAAATTTTGATAAAAAAAATAATCATTTCTTTACAGAAAGATTAAAGAATAGACAAGATATTTAAAGAAAAGGTGGATTGCAAAAAAGGGGGAGAAAATAGGAGGAAAATGAACAAGTGAGTTACAAATTCGTTAATGAAAAAATAAGAAATAACCGCACGAAATGAAATTCTTATTAAAGAATCTCATCGTCGAGGAACTGAAAAAGTTTGATTTTTGAGGCCACTGAAAAAGTTTGGTTTTAACTTTTTCAGTGGCTTTGAAGTAATGTGCGTAGCCGTTGCCCGATTTTGAAAGCCTTGCAATGAGTGGGTTTCTCATAGCAAGGTGCGCAACGAGCGGAGCCATTACTCTTCCTTGAGTTACTAGAAAGGACTTTTTCAGTGACCTCTGATTATTAATTTTTTCAGTTCCCTCTGGTCCGGTTTTCTTAACTCATACCCTTTCATCACAGCCTCGTCGCTTATTTCTTCCCTTGTAGTGTATCTGTTAGAGCAGATTTTAGCGTAGCATATTGGAATGTGTAGTCGAAGTCTGTGCTTTTCTTTGGTAAGACCTTTTGGCCATCAAGTACTAATGTACTCATTTCTCCGAGTGCGATCTTAAGGAGGAAGGCTGGGGTTGGGAACCAGTGAGGTCTGTTTAGCACACTTGCTAATGTTTGACCGAACTCCTTCATTCGCACAGGGGTTGGTGCTGTGACATTTAATGGTCCGTTGATTGTGCTGTGCTCTATAGCGAAAGTGAATAACCGCACGACATCGTCCATGTGTATCCAGCTCATCCACTGTTCACCTGTACCGAGGTTTCCACCCGCAAAGAGCTTATATGGGAGAAGTATCTTCGGCAATGCGCCTTCCTTCTTATCAAGTACGATTCCTAGCCGACAAAAGGCAACCCGTACCCCGAAATCACGAGCTTTAGCTGCTTCCTTTTCCCAGCTATTAACGACTGTCGTTAAAAAGCTATCATCCACAGGCTCTGAGTCTTCAGTAAAAGTGACACTTGCTGAATGGCCATAATAGCCAATCGCTGATGCATTGACTAATACGCGTAAAGTAGGAGTAAGATGCTTTATTAAATCGATGACTGCACGTGTTGATTGTATACGGCTGTCGAGAATCGCTCGCTTTCGATCTTCTGTCCATCTGCCTGAACCGATTGATTCACCTGCTAAGTTAATAACAGCCTCGACATCTTGCAATTCTTTTTCAGGGGTAGCATCATCATGTAACCATTCGACATAACGAACATTGTCTTTTACTGGTTTGTTTGTAGCATCTCTTGTTAAAATGTAAACAGTATATCCTTGTTTCGTTAAATATTCAGTTAAAGCAGAGCCGATTAAACCTGAGCCACCTGCGATTGCAATGTTCATTTGGATGTCCTCCCTTTAGACATTGACATGTATAGATTTATTGTAAGGTTTTTTTGATGAAGAGCCAACATTAACGGTTTGAAGGAGTCTTGAAAATATGGTAGCTATTACGAAAATAGAAGTTCAAAAGAAGAATAAGTCGAGGTATTCGATTTTTGTGAATCGCGGAAATGGAGAAGAATATGGCTTTAGCGTTGATGAAGATGTTTTAGTCAAGTACCGTCTCCAAAAAGGACAAGAAATCAATGAAAAGGAATTGCGGGACTTACTTGATGCAGATGAAGAAAGAAAGGTTTACCACTTGGCTATTCATTATTTGTCTTATCGTATGCGCTCGCGTAAAGAAATTCGTGATTATTTAATTCGAAAAGAGAAGGAGGAAAAATATATTGATATAGCAATAAAGAAATTAGAGCAAGAAAAATGGTTAGATGACCGGGAATTTACACGAGCTTATATTCAAACAAAACGATTAACACAAGTGAAGGGTCCTAGGAAACTAAAGCAAGAATTAATGACGAAAGGAGTAAATGAAGAGATTATTGACGTTCATTTAATGGAAATACCGGTTGAAGAATGGGTCGGAGAAGTGAGAAAGTGGCTTGAAAAGAAAGGGAAACAGGATAAACGCTTGTCACAACGATCGAGGAAAGATAAGCTAGTTGGGCAGCTATATGCAAAAGGCTACACAGAAGCTATTATTTCAGAAGCGCTAAGCACGTTTGAAAATGAAGATCAAGATCGTGAAGAATGGGAAGCGATTTGTTATCAAGGGGAAAAGATAAGGAAAAAGTATCGGCAGTTACATGGCTGGGAGTACAATCAAAAGTGTAAGCAAGCCCTCTACCGTAAAGGCTTCTCAATTGATATGATTGAACAATATTTGCAGGAAGAATAAGGAGTGAGTTCTAGTGCCTGAGAAACGATTCAGTGAAATGACCGAACATGAGTTACGGACAGCTATATCTAACTTTAACGAAAAGGCTAAGAAGGCAGAACAAATGGGTATGTCGAACGAATTTGCAGTTTATGAACGAAAAATGTTAATGGCTCAATCTTATTTACTAGATCCAGCCGATTACAAGTCTGGTGAAATCTATTCTTTAAAGGGGAGCACGTCAAGCTTTCAAGTTGACTATTTGAATGGATATTTTGCTTGGGGCTATCGAGATGGAGCTAAGGGCTTAGAGGCTGTTCCGATTTCATTGCTTGAAAGAAAATAAAAGACAACGACATCTGATCAGGTTAGCTCTTGATTAGATGTCGTTGCATTTGAACAAGGCTTTCGAAATATATATATTCAAAAAGAAGTTGGAGATAACGAAAGTAGTTAGCTGAGAATCCGAACAGTGAAGTCTATTTCATGAACTGTATATTTGCATCGTTGTGTATTTGTTCGGTTTCTCATCTATTAAAACACTTTTGTCCCAGCCTCTTTACTATTTACAGCCATGATGTTTAAACATAGATCTCACATGAACAGCTATCACATCATCACAACAGAGCTTAATAGATTCACTTACGTCATTGCAAAAGAATAAATAAACGGTATCACAGCATACATCAAAGAAGAATGCGTCTATAAAGTCTCCTCCTCTTAATCGAACTCTAACAGGAGTATTTCTAGTTATACCTTTAAATAATTCTCTGCAATCACACTTACACTTACGGTCATGGTCGTGACCTCTGCTACCAAAAACACAATCATTCCAACACATTAATATCTTCCTCCCTAAAATAAATTTTTATTCGTTATATCTTACGAGAAAAATTCTTTTTTGGTTGGATAAGTTAATTAGTAGATTAGCCTTTTTTGAAAATAGAGACAGATATACTAGGGTAAAAATAATCATTTTGTGATAGTTTTCCACCTTGTTTTTAATTCATCCTTATTAGAGGGATAAAAAAAGGGGAGAAGTCTATTAGTATCAATGAATGATACCTATACTAACAATTTCAGAGCGTTGTTTTGTTGCACGAAATAGTGTGATGAATTTTATATCAACACGACTATTTTTGCAAATATTAAGGTATTAAAGCAAACGGGTAATCAAATCTTGATTGAAATGAAGCAACCCTTCAATGTTCATGTTCAAGATTGCAAATACCGGATTACGAGTAGTGTTAGGGTTAGCTTATTTCCGGGGAGCATGGGGATTTTAGCAGGATCAAATATAAAGGATGGGATCGGTTTAGCTTTTACGGTGATAATATGAATGATAAAAGCGCCTTACGATAAGAATGAGGCTCATCGTAAGGCTTGCTACAGCGCATTAACTTCGTTGGATTCGGCGGTGGATTCTTGTTTTGATATCATGCTGTGACATTTGCGTTTCACCGTTCACTTGATGTGAAGCATGTTTAGGGTTGGCTCGTGGAGAATCAAACGGACTCTTGTATTCGAATGCGTGCATCGTTTCCTTATTCATGACGGACACCTCCGATTGATCAACTACTTTTCTTGCTCTTGGCTATTTTTCATTCGCTCTTGTGGGCGCGTATTAATGGTCCCATTTGGTCGTAATGATTCATAGGTGTTGTAATCTTTCGGTGAACTTCCTTTGAAGTTAATATGATTAGGAAAGTCCTTTGCTTTATTTCTCACGAGTGTCCCTCCTTTAAACATGTTCACTTATAGTATGGTTTGATATAATGTGATTATTTCACGCAATGTTTGACAAAGGAGGAACGGATATGGAAACTCGCTTTCAACGTTTAACGGAACAGCTTCTTGAACGTAATGAACAATTAACGATGCAACAAGCGAGAACATGGGTTGAAAGCTTATGGGAGGATTTTGAGGTGACGAGAGCGAGGGGTGGCTGGAGCTACAAAGGGCAGGACGTGACGGAGAAGGTTGTGGCCAAATGGATTGCTCAATATGGACCACATCTTCACCACTATAAGCCGAAAGAGAAGAAATTTAACCATTTGAACAATGAAGATCCGTTTCCACATTAATGAGTGATTTCGGCGATCGCAATGACCGCCGAAATCGAATAAACGATTAGGGAAGGACGATGTTAAGCTTCTTCTGTAAGGCTTCTTCACTGAATACCCATCCGGTATAGGAATTCATAACGGAAAGTTCCTGATCTAGCTGGACGATCGCTACAAATGGATAGTGCCCTTTGCTTCGATATCTAAGATCGACGAAACGAACTTCTGTAATGCCATCCTTCTCAAACGTTTCCCAACGATACGTCGGTGAAAAGGAAAGAAAAGCATCAAGATTAGTGTCTTGTCGTGCGGCATTTAAGACTGCTGTATCAGGAATCGGATCAAAGGCATATTGCTCGAAGTATTCAAATTGTCTGTTGCGACATTCTGTTACATACATAACACTAGGCGTTCGAATAACAACATGCCACTGGCTCCAGTTTATAGTTGGTGAAACAAAGACATGTGTTGCGTCTGGATGGGCTTCTTTGGCGATTTGTACGACCGCTTTCTTTGTTAGAATCCTCCATATATAATAGAGGACGGTAATGATATACAATGACAGCATGACAGGTCCGGGTGAAAGCCCAACTAGCCATAGGGAAAGAGCAACTAAGTGACTAATGAAAATAAAAGGGTCAAAGATATTAATGACGCCAAGTGCAATCCATTTATTGGAGAAAGGTCTTAATGCTTGCGTGCCGTAAGCATTAAAGATATCAACGGAAATGTGTAGGAACACAGCAATAAAAGCCCAAAGTAAGATCGTTTGCCAATTGCTTGTGCCTGTATATAATGTAATGCCACCTGTAATGAGCAACGGCCATGTGAAAAGTGCAGGTACAGAATGGGTGACGCCTCGATGATTCCGTATGTAGACGGCGTTGTTTTTTAATTTTAAAATTGTATCAAAGTCAGGAGCTTGTGAACCGATAATGGTTGCGGTCATAACCGCTGCTGGTAAGAGCGGGTCGTTTGCTACAATGGGATCTAATGTAGCTAATCCTCCAAGTGCGATACCCATCACCACGTGTGTTCCAGTATCCATGCTGAGATCCTCCTTATCGGTTAAAATAGGTATAGTTTATTTATACCCGAAACTGAAGAGATTAAAAAGGGAGATAAGGAAAAGATGACGAAACCTTTACAAATTTTCATGGAGTATAAAATAAAACCACAAAAAATTAAAGAATATGAAGCGTCGATGGAAATGGTACTTGCGACATTGCCAGATTATGATGTGACTGAAGTTGAATGGTTTGTCGCTGAGGATCAGCCATATCTATATGTCGAAATGTTTGAAGTGCCGACGGTTTCTCATTACCAAGCATTGAAGAAGCTAAGGCAATCTACGGAGCATCCTGTGTTCAGCTCGATTGTTCCGTATATTGAGGGTGGAGAGAAGAAAATCCATTGCTGGGCATTTCAACGAAAAGATGTGTAAGAGGTTGTTCAAGCTTAGTCGGAACGGTTCCTCATTCCGCTAAATAGGGGAAAATATCATACAATGTGAATAAAGGAATCCTCATTCCTCTAAATCGGTGTTAAAAAGAGAAAATGCGGATCAGAAGGCTGAATAACGGAATGAGGATCCGCTAAGTAGTCGAATAAAGCAGGTAAAGGTCAAATAGAGGAATGATGATCCAATCCGGCTTCTAAATGGGCACCACCTTTTTAATGAGGCCCCTGAAAAAGTACAAATCGACTTTATCAGTGCCTTTCATCTGACAAGCAATGTCTTCATTCGTGCTCACTCGTATTATGCTGTTCCAAAACAGGCAACGATTTTGCTCATTGCTTGAAGGGCACTAAAAGTTAAAAAGCAAACTTTTCAGTGGCCTTTTTCAATGCTTTTTTAACAACAAGGGGGAGAAGATGAGTCAATCATTCGTAAAAGATTTTTCACAGAAAACATTTCAGGTAGCTCTTGTTGAATGGTTTCATTCACAGAAGCGTGATCTACCTTGGCGACAGACGAGTGACCCCTATAAAATATGGGTATCGGAAATTATGCTTCAGCAAACTCGTGTCGATACAGTAATCCCTTATTACCAAGCATTTATAAGACAGTTCCCGACGCTTTTTGATTTAGCAAAGGCAGATGAGGATGCAATCTTAAAAGCGTGGGAAGGATTAGGCTATTACTCAAGAGTTCGCAATTTGCAGAAGGCGACGCAGCAGGTTCTCGATCAATTTAACGGAGTCGTGCCAGACACTCGCAAAGAAATATCAAGTCTTAAAGGAGTAGGGCCATACACAGCAGGAGCGATTTTAAGCATCGCCTATGGGAAGCCTGAGCCCGCAGTAGATGGGAACGTGATGAGAGTGCTTGCGCGAGTATTGCTAGTGAATAATGACATTGCTAAGCCAGCTACTCGTAAGCTCTTTGAGACGATATTATACGAGCTTATTCATAAGGATGATCCATCTGGATTTAATCAAGGACTTATGGAGCTAGGAGCGCTCATCTGTACGCCGACCTCGCCAGGCTGTCTAATCTGTCCTGTGCACCAGGTTTGCCGCGCTTACTCTGCTGGAAAACAGGACGAGCTACCAGTGAAAACAAAAAAGAAAAAGCCAAAGGCTAAGGAGCTCGCAGCGACGATCATTCGAAATGATAAAGGGGAAGTGCTGATTGAGAAAAGGCCAGATAATGGCCTATTAGCACGGCTGTGGCAATTCCCTATGGTGGAAGCGAAGAGAGACGAGCAGGTGACTGCTATCCATGAGCAATTTGCGACATATGACATCTCATTAAAGCTTGAAGACAAGGTGCAGGAAGTAGAGCATGCCTTTTCACATTTGAAGTGGACAATTGACGTGTATGAGGGAACAGCAGGGGATCAGTCGGGAGCCTATACCGTTGAGCGAATGTGGGTTGAAATCGAGCGACTAGAGGATTACGCCTTTCCTGTTTCACATCAAAAGATCATTGAAGCATTAAAAAAACGACAGCAATGTAGCTAGTTTTGAAAACGGGAGGAAGATGATTCGATGGATTTACAATTAAACGGAAAAGTAGCCTTAGTAACAGGCGGTTCAAAGGGAATTGGTTTGTCGATTGCTAAAGGACTGCAGGAAGAAGGAGCGAGAGTCGTCGTCGTTGCGCGAGGGAAGGAGGCTTTAGCTGAAATAGAACAGGAGTATGACAACATTGATACGATAGCAGCCGATTTAATGAATGCAACAGAGCGCGAGGATGTTATGAAGCATATCACCGAGCGTTATGGCAAGCTAGATATTTTAGTAAATAATGTTGGTGGAAGTAACGGAGGAGCAATTATGGAGACGAGTATGGAGCTTTTTTACGAGGGGCTTGAATTAAACTATTTCTCTGCCGTGCACTTTAGTAAATTAGCCTTACCGTATATGAAGGCCCAGCAGTCTGGAGCAATCATTAACATAACATCGATTTTCGGACGTGAGTCAGGTGGGAAGGCAACGTATAACAATGCGAAGGCAGCGATGATTAGTTTTACAAAGGCATTAGCTGATGAAGTGATTATCGATGGAATCCGGGTGAATAGTGTCGCTCCTGGATCAATCTTACATCCGACAGGGAATTGGCAAAAAAGAATGGAGGAGAACCCTGAGAAAATGAAGCAATTTGTTGATGGTGAAATTCCAGGAGGGCGCTTCGGCCGACCTGAGGAAGTGGCGAACGTCGTCGTCTTCTTAGCATCTGAAAAGGCGAGTTGGGTATCAGGTGCCACTATTAATGTCGACGGTGGACAGTCAAATAGCTTTTAATGACGATAAAACGTTCACCATGACCTTTCATGGTGAACGTTGTTCGCTACAAGGATCTATTGATCATTATTAATAAGGTGGATTTCGCGGATCTTTGCTTTCGTTTCTTCTGTTCCTAAGCGATATAGCTCCTCAAACACGTCGTTTAAGCCTCTTTGGTATTCGTTCTTGTCGCGATCTCCTTCTTGATCGTCGAAATGACGAAAGGAAAATAAGTTCCCAAGCTCAACGTCATGAGCTTGTACTTCGCGAAGGAGCTTTTCGAGTTCCTTCTTCTCTAATGAAGTCGCCTCAATCTCATACTCAATGAGCTGACCATCATTCACGCGTATAGGGCTAATATCATCCATACTAATCGGGTTTAAATTCACATAATACAATTGCTTTTCCATTGAATTCTTCCTTTCTACGCGGTTAATCTGGATGAATTTCGGTTCCGTTAGTCCAGGTGGCTTCGTGCTTTAAGCCCCCTCTTTCTTCTATTTCCTCAATAATTTCGCGATGGATCGTCACACCTTCTACATTTAAATAGGGCGTTACTTGCTGCATACTATGATGAAAATAAGCTAATTCTTTATCTGTCCATTGTTCAATTGATAGCATCGAAAGCTCGGTCATATCACGTCCGACATACATATTAATTCCTCCTGAATAATGATGGCTACTTTACTTTTGTTCAAACTTTTTTATAGAGGTTGTTTCAAAAGGACGGTTTTCCCTTTTGGAATGACCTCGAAGGAAGCAATTGCTATATTTTTTTGACCAGGCACCTATAGTGTTCCTGTTCGTCATTTGCACTATACGTTATAATAAAGGGAATTGTTGTATTGAAGGAGGAAGTGGAAGTGGAACAAAGTAAAGTGGCACTAGTAACCGGCAGTAGCCGTGGGATTGGAAGGAATATTGCACTTAAATTAGCGGAAAAAGGGTATGACATTGTCATAAATTATGCGCGTAGTAAAAAAGCTGCGCTTGAAGTGGCACAGGAAGTTGAAGAACTTGGGCAAAAGGCACTCGTTATTAAAGCGAATGTAGGGAAGCCAGAAAAAATTAAAGAAATGTTTGCGCAAATTGATGAAGAGTTTGGAAGGCTTGACATACTTGTGAACAATGCTGCATCTGGTGTGTTGCGACCAGTGATGGAATTAGAGGAGAGTCATTGGGATTGGACGATGGATATTAATAGTAAAGCGCTCCTTTTCTGTGCGCAGGAAGCGGCAAAGAGGATGGAAAGGAATGGTGGTGGATCGATTGTCAGCTTAAGCTCACTCGGTTCTATTCGCTATTTAAAAAATTATACAACTGTTGGCGTATCAAAAGCTGCAGTCGAAGCTTTAACACGTTATTTAGCTGTCGAGTTAGCGGAAAAGGGGATTCGAGTCAATGCCGTTTCAGGTGGAGCGGTAGATACAGATGCTCTCACTCATTTCCCTAATCGCGATGAATTACTGAATGATGCAAAGGATCGTACGCCTGCAGGGAGAATTGTTGAAACGGAAGATTTGGCAAAGTCTGTTTTATTCTTACTTTCCGAAGATGCACATATGATTCGAGGTCAGACTCTGATTGTTGATGGAGGAATTTCTTTATTAACGTAATTTTTTTTGAATAAAGTTCTCACCACCCGGACACCTTAATAATCGTGGAGGTGAGATACATGAATAACAACCAACAACAACAAGCACAGCAACAAGCTGCACAAACAAATAAGCAGCAAGTTCGTAAGCAAAATGCAGCTTCTGCACAAGGATCTAGCTCAAACACTGAGTTCGCTAGTGAAACAAATGCGCAAGAAGTTCGCCAACAAAATCAGCAGTCTCAAGCTCGTAAACAACAAGCTTCTGCGAATCAGCAGCAACAAAAATAATTGCTGTCAATCAGAAATACCTTCTGGCATAACGTCCAGAGGGTATTTTTTTGTAATTCCGCTGAATGCAATGATTAAGTTCAATAGCCTCCCGAATTCTTCTTTCAAGCAACGCATGTACATATCCAAAAAATAATGCATTTAGAAAATAGTCAAATCATTTCAAATCGATTCTGAAAGAGTTATAATAGGAAGTGAAGGAAAATGTTTAGTGATTGTACAGGGTAGTGAATAGAGGGGATATGTGGTTTTGGACTGTATAAAGGGATCCTACTCTACCTACTGACGTCTTAAAACTGAATAGAAAGGAGTAGCGTATGAATTTTCCCAAAGTTGGTAGCAACATCGAAATCCATAGCTACAAGCATAATGGATTGATTCATCGCATTTGGGAAGAAACAATTGTGCTTAAAGGGACGTCAAAGGTTATTATTGGAGGGAATGACCGGATATTAGTGAAAGAATCAGATGGTCGACATTGGAGAACTCGAGAACCAGCAATCTGCTATTTTGATGCAGAGAAATGGTTTAATACGATAGGTATGATTCGTTCGGATGGGATATACTATTATTGTAATTTAGGTTCTCCGTTTACATGGGATCAAGAGGCGGTAAAGTATATTGATTATGACCTTGATATTAAAGTTTTTCCTGACATGACCTTTAAGCTCTTAGATGAAGATGAATATGAGTTGCATAGTAAAATGATGGAATATCCACCGGCTATTGATACGATATTACAGCGTAGTGTTGATGAGCTCATATCATGGATCCATCAACGGAAAGGGCCGTTTGCTCCGCAATTTGTGGAGAATTGGTATGAACGTTTTTTACAATATCGATAGAAAAGGTTGCGTTTATCCAGTTGTAATGGATGAAGAGCTTCTATAAGAAGTTGTCTCTTTAAAAAGGGACAACTTCTTTAACAAATAAGGACCAAAAAACGGGTGACGCTGTCTTCGTACGTACACATAGCACGAATGTGTATGACGCAATTAAAATAAGAGTTTCAGCCAAAGGGTAAGTAAATTTAGAGAAGAGATAGGCGCTATGGCTTGAGGGGTGATTGACACTGGAAAGTATGAAACGTTACATGGCATTTGTAAAGCCATATTGGAAGGAAATTATTATTACTGTATTAATTGGTTTATTAAAATTCGGAATTCCATTAATGCTTCCGCTCGTGATGATGTATGTGATTGATGATATTATTTTTGCCGAAGCGATGTCCGAGGATGAGAAGATGTCAACTCTTGTTCAAGTAATGATCGTAATGGGGATTTTATTCGTTGTCGTCAGACCACCAGTTGAATATTTCCGGCAATACTTTGCACAATGGATTGGTAGTAAAATTTTGTATGATATTCGCGACCAGCTTTTTACTCATATTCAGAAGCTGAGCTTGCGGTTTTATTCAAATCGAAAAGTAGGAGAAATCATATCACGAGTGATTCATGACGTGGAGCAAACGAAGAATTTTGTCATTACGGGACTTATGAATATTTGGCTTGATTTAGCGACGATTATCATTGCACTTATTATTATGTTTAATCTCAATGTTTGGCTTACACTCGTTGCGATTTCCATGTTTCCGTTCTACGGATTTTCCGTTAAATATTTTTATGCGAGGCTACGTGAATTAACTCGTGTTCGCTCTCAAGCGTTGGCTGAGGTGCAAGGGCATTTGCATGAGCGTGTGCAAGGAATGAACGTCATTCGTAGCTTTGCGCTAGAGGACTATGAGCAAGATCGTTTTGCAGAGCGGAACAAGCATTTTCTAAAGCGGGCGATTGATCATACGAAATGGAATGCTAAGACGTTTGCCGTCGTCAATACGATTACCGATATTGCTCCATTGTTAGTTATTTTCGTATCAGGTTATTTTGTCATTACAAATCAATTTGAAGTTGGTGTGATGACAGCCTTTGTCCTCTATATGGAAAGACTATATGGGCCTTTGCGAAGACTAGTGAATTCGTCAACGACGTTAACACAGGCGATTGCTTCAATGGATCGTGTATTTGAATTTATTGATGAGAAGTATGATATTAAGGATAGCGAACATGCGAAGGCATTGGATCATGTAAATGGGCAAGTAACATTTCATGATGTTAGCTTTGGGTATGAAGAAGACGATCGTATTTTGCAAAATCTGAACTTTGAAGTAAATAAAGGGGAGACGGTCGCCTTTGTCGGAATGAGTGGTGGAGGGAAAAGTACACTCATTAGTTTAATTCCTCGGTTTTACGATGTAACCTCAGGACAGATTTTGTTCGATGGAACTGATATACGGGAATTTCAAGTGCGTTCTCTCCGAGATAAAATCGGCATGGTCATGCAGGATAATATTTTATTTAGTGATTCGGTTAAGCAGAACATACTAATGGGAAAGCCTGATGCGACAGAGGCTGAAGTGATCGCAGCGGCTCAAGCGGCGAATGCCCATGAATTTATAATGAATTTACCACGTGGTTATGAGACTGAGGTTGGTGAACGTGGGGTGAAGCTTTCTGGTGGTCAGAAGCAACGAGTGGCGATCGCTCGTGTGTTCTTAAAAAATCCGCCAATACTCATTTTCGATGAAGCGACTTCAGCATTGGATTTGGAAAGTGAGCATTACATTCAGGAGGCGATGGAAAAGCTCGCTCGAAATCGCACAACATTCATCATCGCTCATCGCCTTTCAACGATTACTCATGCTGATCGGATCATTGTGATCGAAAATGGACGTATTATTGAAGAGGGAAATCATCAAGAGCTTATGAAGCGAAGAGGAGCATACAAGAAGCTGTTTGATGTTCAACAGCTATAAGGAATAGCTCTCTTATGACGTTGTAAGGACGTTGTAGGAGAGCTTTATTTGTGAAGGGATAGGGCATAGTTCTGTGAAGAAAGCCAGGGGTGAGGCTTTGAGCAGAATAAGGGTAATTCTCATTCGGTTAAAATGGGATTGTATCAATGTCGCAGTAGGAAGTTAGCATAGAAGATTAGGATAATTCATAGGTGGCGTGAGCAATTCAATGGAGAGCGCTGGGCTTCGTTCGTTACTCGTTAATCTGAAAGAACCCCACTTTCAGATTAACTGACACCATTGTAACGGCTTTGCGCAACACTAGCGCGTTTTTTCTTATGCCGAACGGAACCTCATTCCGTTAAATGGACGAAATAAGTCGGTTTACGTTCGAAGTGGAACGTCATTCCGTTAATACGCCAAAAAAAGTGTGAAGAGGGGCGTAAATGGTCAAATAGCGGAATGAGGTTCCGAACAGGTCGTAACAAACCCTATAATGGGGGGAATAGCGGAATGAGGTTCCATTAAAGAGAATGAAGTGAATTCGCTTAGAGGAGTGTGCTGCGCTCCAGGATCAGTGCAATTCAATGAAGAAAAGAGCGATACCGCGGAAGCGATTGACTATAAAAGGTAAGAAAATGCGAGAATGGGATCATTCAAAGATGCGCGTTTTCCTTATTCTACCTTCACTTTGTTCTCGCTTGTGTGGTAGCTGAAGAAGCTATCAATGAGTTGTTCGAGGTGCTCTAGCTGTTCTTGGTATTCGGTTAGTTGAGTAATGGCTGGAAGGGTGTGCATCCACTCTTCTCCGGTTAGTGTTTCTTGATCACGTAAGGCAATTAACTGATTAAATAAGGCTTCCTTCCGTACATGTAAGGCGGCCTTCGTTGAGTCGGTTTGTTCGACATGGGCCTTGCCAACATAACGGAGCATTAATAGCTCGTGGTAGGCTGTAAGCTCATATAGTTGTTTCTCAAGTAATTCGTGAACCTCCTCCGCTTGCTCATGGAGGTTATTTAAGCGGCTTGCGATATTTTTTAGCACGAAAAGGGATTTCTTTGTTGTGATCGCCATTTGTCTGAAAAGAACGACTTTCCGTGCTTTAGCGTATTTATTACGCATGAAGTAATTTCGTTCTTCTTTATAATATAAATACAGGTTGTCGATCTCGACTATTTCTTCTTCAAGTCGGACGATATCCTTCTTAAGAGCCTGATGATCAGCGCTTTGTCGAATAAATAACTGAAGCCATTGATGAATTTCCTCAGAGACGTTCAAAATTTTCTGGTATAGCTTCGTCTCATATTTAGGAGGAATGAAGAGTAAATTAATGATAAATGCCGACAGTACTCCTAATATAATAAGGGAAAATCGGCTTAGAGCAAATTCAATAAAGTTAGACCCTGGGCTTTCCATAATAATAATGATCGTCACAATTGCAATGGGAATGGTCGTTGGCTCAAGCTTGAATTTCAATATAAGAGCAATCGCTAGTACGACAGTAAACCCAATGACAAACGGATCGGCTCCTAGCGTTAAAACAAATATCACCGCAAGCACGGCCCCGATCATATTCGCTTGGAATTGATCAAGTATCGTTTGGAACGTCCGATATATCGATGGTTGGACCGCGAGTGCTGCAGTTAAGGCAGCAAAGGTAGGTGGTTCAAGACCGATCCAAGAAGCGATATAGAGCGAAAGGATAATCGCTAAGCCTGTTTTGAAAATGCGTGCACCTAATTTCATGTTTATCCCTCATTTATTGTGCGGCGTTCATCACAGCGAATGCTTCATCAACAGCAGCTAATGTTTTGACTATATCCTCATCTGTATGAGCAATCGTCAAAAACCATGCTTCATATTTGGACGGAGCTAAATTAATCCCACGTTTCAGCATTTCTTTAAAAAATTCGGCGAACTGTTCACTATTTGAGTTTTCTGCTTGCTCATAATTTGTAATCGTTTCATTCGTAAAATAAATGGTTAAGGCTCCCTTCAAACGATTGACGGTAATCAATTGACCGTGCTTTTTGGCCAATTGAATAATTCCATCCTCTAAACGAGCGCCTAAACGATCAAGCTCCTCATAAATTCCTTCTTCTTGTAATATTTCAAGGCAAGCAATTCCAGCACTCATCGAAGCCGGGTTTCCGGCCATTGTTCCAGCTTGGTAAGCAGGACCAAGTGGAGCGACCTTTTCCATAATATCCTCCCTTCCGCCATAAGCACCAATCGGCAAGCCGCCACCAATAATTTTCCCTAACGCTGTCATATCTGGTTGGACACCGAGTAAGTCTTGGGCGCCACCATACATAAATCGAAAGGCTGTAATAACCTCATCATAGATCACGAGAGCGCCATAATCATGTGTAAGTGAGTTAACGGCCTCTAGAAAGCCTTCCTGCGGTTGAACGATGCCGAAGTTACCGACAATCGGCTCGACAAGAACAGCGGCCACCTCATCGCCCCATCTTTTTAATGCTTCTTCGAAAGCGTTAATGTCATTAAATGGGACCGTGATCACTTCCTTGGCGATGCTTTTTGTGACACCGGCAGAGTCTGGCGTACCTAAAGTAGAAGGGCCAGATCCAGCGGCGACGAGAACAAGGTCAGAATGTCCGTGATAACAGCCGGCAAATTTAATGATTTTATCTCGACCTGTATAAGCACGTGCGACCCGAATAGTTGTCATCACTGCTTCTGTACCCGAATTGACAAAACGTACTTTCTCTAGTGAAGGAATCGATTCTTTTAACATTTTCGCAAAAGTGTTTTCTAACGTCGTCGGTGTTCCGTACAAAACGCCACTTTCTGCTGCTCTTTGTATAGCCTTCGTAATATGCGAATGAGCATGTCCAGTAATAATCGGACCATAGGCTGCAAGATAATCAATGTACTGATTACCATCGACATCCCAAAAGTAGGCGCCCTTTGCTCGTTCCATAAAAATAGGTGTCCCTCCACCGACAGCTTTATAGGCTCGTGAAGGGCTATTGACTCCACCTAAAATATGTTGTTGTGCTTCTTTATAGTATTGCTCTGATTTTGACCAATTCATGACATCTCTCCTATACTTATTTCCTTGTCATGATAGTATTCAATCATAGATGCCTAAGAAGGGCAAGTATCCTGAAGGGAGTACTGGGGAAGTTTAATTAGTATTCCGATTACTTCCTTTTGGATAATAGGAGATTAACATGATTAAATTTCATCTTGAAGGTCTCTTCTTTTAATTTCTTCCAGTAATAATGTGAGAAAGGATTCATTTAATTGTGCTTTCCTCGCTTGAGCATAGGCTTCTAACAGTTGTTCATCTGTTAACTGTTGCATCACTCAACCCTCCTCTTGTAATGGGATAAGTACAGATGTTCCCTTGCTATTTTACCAGTGAAAATGGAGAAAAACTATTAGGAAATGTAGGAAACATGTCCTTCTAATGGTCAATTTGTATTCATATAATGAAAAGGATGGGAGGGGAAAATATGAAGCTGATTGTCGTAATTCTTTTATTAATTTCAACGGTTGGAACGATTGTGAGCCTACTGATGCTCTTACGTTTTCGACCCCATCCTTCAACACATCTTGTTTCATTAAGTCACTTTGGGCTCCTCATTCTCGTCTATGCTACGTTAATCTCCTCATTTGCGATCTTATATACAGGAGTTGAACTGATTGGTATACGTGTCATTCAAATTGATGCCCCATTATTCGGAGAAACGATTAGTATGCTAGATATGATATATTTTAGTGCGATCACGATGCTTTCAGTCGGATATGGTGATATCGTCCCAATTGGATTAGGACGTCTATTTGCGGTTGTTCAGTCTCTTATAGGATTTCTATTACCAGCGGCATTTGTCATGAACACATTTTTGCAAGCAAAAATGGGACGGTAGTTGTATTTCTTGTGTACATCAGCTACTCTAGAAGAAACGGTTGAAGGGATGATTGAATCATGGTCGAAATAGGACAAGCCGCACCTACTTTTACACTTGAAGACGTATCAGGAGAACGTGTATCGCTAGAAGATTTCCGTGGTAAGCAGGTTGTTTTGTATTTTTATCCGAAAGACATGACACCTGGTTGTACAACACAAGCATGTGATTTTCGCGATCATATGGAGGATTTCTCTGCCTTAAATACAGTCATTATTGGCGTAAGTCCTGATCCAATCTCAAGACATGAGAAGTTTAAGGATAAATATAACCTTCCTTTTTACTTACTAGCAGATGAGGATCATCAGGTGAGTGAGTTATATGGTGTGTGGAAGCTGAAGAAGAATTTTGGCAAAGAGTATATGGGGATTGAACGTTCAACCTTTATAATTGATAAAGAAGGTAAGCTCATTAAGGAATGGCGCAAGGTTCGTGTGAAGGATCACGTCGAAGAGGCGTTGATGTATATTAAGGATGAAATAGAAGGATAGACAGGAACCAATTCTTTCAATGAAGAGTATAAATAGGTAACAGGGTAGAGGAGGAAAGGCGATGAAGCTGCTTGTATGTATTATTGATAACTTCTATAGAGATGAAGTTGAAAAGCAATTGAAGCAAAAAGATTACCGTATGACAGAACTCGCGAGCTCTGGTGGGTTTTGGCGTAAGGGGAATACAACTTTCTTGTTTGGGGTTGAAGAACAGGATGTCTCTATATTAAAGGAGTCGATTAAAGGGGCATGTCTTGATTTAGAGAAGAAAAAGCAAAGAAAGAGCAAGCAAGCCCATCGCTTCACCTCATTTTTAGTAGATGTGAAGGACTCTGCGCCTTTTTTGGCGGGGACTCAATGGTAAAATAAAATAATGTCTGGAACTAGCGACAGGATCTATTTACAAAATATTCTTCATGTTACCTTGATTGACAATGTGACCATTCGATATTATACTAATTACAAAGTAAGAATGGTTTTTTTGAAAGAGAGGTGCATGACTATGTCTGGTCATCGCTTACAAGATGCACTTGAAACGTTGAAAAGTACACGTGTGCGTATGACTCCTCAGCGTCATGCGATTCTAGAATTCCTATTTGAATCAAATACCCATCCAACAGCTGATGATATATACAAAGCGTTAGAAGGGCGTTTTCCAAATATGAGTGTCGCGACTGTTTATAATAACTTACGCGTCTTTAAGGAAGCTGGTATCGTAAGGGAGTTAACGTACGGTGATTCATCGAGTCGCTTTGATTCAGTTACATCCGATCACTATCACGTCATTTGTAATGACTGTGGGAAGATCGTCGATTTCCACTATCCGGGATTAGATGAAGTGGAGACACTTGCTGAGCATGTGACAGGATTTAAAGTGCTAAATCATCGAATGGAGATTAATGGCATTTGTCCGGATTGTCAAACAAAAGCAAAGCAACATTAAACAATGGAACTCGAATGGTTAATAGCTGTTTGGGTTTCTTTTTTATAAACTAACGAGTTATAAAATTCGTAGAAATGATTTTGGGAGAGTCTAGGAATCCCTATAGAGTAGGATATAGATGAAGGCGGCGGTGAGTTGCCGTAGTGTTTTAGCAGAGGTAACTCACCAGCCGCGAATGGAAACCGAAGTAGATGTGCTAAGCGACGATCAGATAAGAATGTTTTGAGAGGTGTCTCTTTCACTTCAAATGAGAAAACATGCTTGATAATGATAGTCAGTTATGACAGATCACCTTTTTCTTGCTTCTTTTTATTGTACGCTTCATCGAATTCTTTTCCTTCTAATGATTTGTCTAATGTAAGAGGTTCACGACAATGCATGCATGCATCTACACGCCCTAGCATTTTTGTTGCGCCACCGCAATTTGGACAAACGACTTGGATTGTTCTTGTTGAAAGCATACCAATCCAAAAATAAACGACCGTACTCGAAATGACAAATAAAAGTCCAAGAAGCATGGCAATAATCATAATGACTTGTGATTCACGAAAGAAGATTCCGATGTACATAACTAATATCCCAACAAAAACAAGACCTAACGCAAAGGTTCTGATTTTGTTAATTTTGTTTGCGTATTTCAATCCCACGTTTTCCCCTCCTAACTCGTCATAAGGGCACTGAAAAAGTTTGATTTTTAACTTTTTTGGTGACCTTTAAGCAATGAGCGAAGCCGTTGCCTGTTTTAAAAATATTGATACAAGTGGGTGTGTCGTATCAATTGAGCAACGAGTGAAGCCATTGCTTGTCAAATCAAAGGTACTGAAAGAGTTAATTCGTACTTTTTCAGTGGCCTCCTTTAATTCTAGTATACCATAGAAGGCCATTATCGGATTTGACAGAGAAATGAATTGTCTGTAGAAGGAATTTTTTTGAATGTGGAGAATAGTTAGTATAGATTTGCATGTGATTAATAAGGAGTGGGAAGAACTATGGTGATTGATCAATCTTTGCGTCAAATGTATCAGAAATATACAAGTCATGATGGGACTTTAGCTATTGTTGTGGTTGAAAAGGTAAATGTACCATTAACGGTTACGGATGGATTTGACGTTGTTGTTCTTCTTATTAAAGATGAGTCTCAGTATTCTTGGGGTGTCCAACATTATGTGATAGAGGGGAAGTCTGTTTCTTTTCATTGCGTTAGTATAGAAATGATTGATCAAACATTATTGACGGGAAATCATCGCCGTTTAATCGATTGGGTTGTGAATGGAGAAGTGGTCTTTGATCGAAATGAAAGCTTACGTACGATTAAAGAACGAATCGATGCACTTCCTGTTGAAGATCGTCAGAAGAAACTAACGATTCAATTTAGTAAATTATTAAGAAGGTTTGAAGAAGGAAAAACCTTTTTTCGTGAAGGGCACTTTCTTGATTCGTTTAGTCATATGATGCACGCTCTTCATCATCTTGCTCGTTTGTCGATCGTTAATCAAGGGATGTATTCAGAAGTGGTCGTTTGGGAGCAAGTGAAAAGAATAGATCCGCCAATTTATAAATTGTATCAGGAGCTTTTTAATAGTAACGAATCGGTCGAGAAGAGAATAGAATTATTATTGTTGGCGATGGAGCTCTCCATTCAATCGAAGACGGATTTAGGAAGTCGTCATTTCTTAATGGTTTTGACAGAGCAAAAACGACCTCTTACAATGACTGATTTAATGAAATTAAATGAACTAGAAGCATATCGCTTGGATTTAGAATTACTCGTTCGTCATTTAGTAGAAAAAAGAAAGCTAAAGGCTGAAGAGCGGCAAGTAAGTAACCAGGATTATAAACAATATAGTTATTCATGTTGCTGATCTTGAAAAAAGTATTGACGTTATTCTTCTTCGATGATATATTATTACTTGTCGCTGAAATGAGCGACGGAATAGTTTTGAAAAAGTCTTGACATCAAAAATAGTTTGATGTTATGATGTAAAGGTCGCTAAAAACGACGAAAGTTCTTTGAAAACTGAACAAAAGCCAAGCGGAAAAGAGACAATTGTTGCGTGAGCAACAAGGAATCTCGTCAATGTTTTATGTAGTATATGAGCTAATTCAACTCAACTTTTATGGAGAGTTTGATCCTGGCTCAGGACGAACGCTGGCGGCGTGCCTAATACATGCAAGTCGAGCGGACTTTAAGGAGAACTTGTTCTCCTTTGAAGTTAGCGGCGAACGGGTGAGTAACACGTGGGCAACCTGCCCTGTAGATTGGGATAACATCGAGAAATCGGTGCTAATACCGGATGATAGCGTTTATGCGCATGCA
>NZ_JALKEV010000071.1 GCF_023017105.1 Halalkalibacter sp. APA_J-10(15)
TTCGAAATACGGTTGATTTCAGAAGTTAATGCATCGATTTCCTTCTGAATTTCCCCACGGTCTACATCAACGTTAGTATCGTTCGCTGCTTGTGTAGCAAGCTCACGCATACGTTGTAGAATTGAGTGAGTTTCTTGAAGAGCTCCCTCAGCTGTTTGGATCATTGAGATACCATCTTGAGCGTTACGGCTAGCTTGGTCTAATCCACGGATTTGCGCACGCATTTTTTCAGAGATTGCAAGTCCAGCAGCATCGTCACCAGCACGGTTAATACGAAGACCTGAAGATAATTTTTCTTGTGCTTGTGCACCAGCAAATTGGTTTACACCAAGCTGACGGTGTGCATTCATTGCAGGTAAATTGTTGTTAATAATCATTAT
>NZ_JALKEV010000012.1 GCF_023017105.1 Halalkalibacter sp. APA_J-10(15)
TCGTTTTATAGAAGTTGGTTTGACGGCCATTTTCTATTATAACGATTGGAGATTTTTTCTGTCACTTTACCACTCTAGAAGTTTTATTTTCACACGTGTAGAACACGTGGTTTTAAACCCATATAATCATTTGGGATGCCATTAAAGCCTAAAGCATCCTAAATATTTTTATTCTATAAATAGACGATCGTTCTATTATGTTCAGGAGGTTTCATAAATGAAAAAGTTATTGGGAGTTGTAATCCCAATTACAATGCTCGCACTTGTTGCTTTGTCCTTATGGTATGTTAGTTCTCGATTACAATCCTTTTTGATTTGTATTCCCTTTGGTTAATTTTTATCGTTGTTACATTAGCCATTGCCGGCACAGCGACAGCGATTGTTGCAGGAGTTAAATCGGCAAGCAAACTGGTTGGACATTTAAATGTCCTAAGCGGGTATTTCATTATGTTCTATGTGTACACGCTTTTCTTACTTATTATCCAGCATGCTGTCCAGCTCATCTGGGATTTGCCCGCAACTCTCAGTGCATCGGTGGTTTTAGTTCTTGCGTTTATCGTAACGGTAACGGGCGCCATTAGAGCATCTACATTCAGAGTTGATGAAAGAATAATCCGGATACCATGGCTAAAAAAAGAGGTCAACGTCATGCACACCTCCGATGATGTGCACTTAGGTCACCACAACAGTCGGGATTATCTTTCGAAAATCGCTAAAGAAACCAATCACAGAAAACCGGATTTTGTTCTTATCAATGGCGATCTGGTTGACTCAAACGCAGCTCTTCTACCTGGCGTTCTCGATCCGCTATCTGACTTTAAAGCACCTATTTATTACGTTGGAGGCAACCATGAAAAGTATATTGATAACGAGCGTGTGCTTAAATTAATCAGGCAGCAAGGAGTTCGCATTCTCCACAATGAAGTTGTAGAGACGCATGGACTTCAGCTAGTAGGGCTAGATTATATGAATGCCGATGAAAACACTTTCGATATGCATGCGTCCGATCACTCGCAAACCATCAAATCGACTTTGTCGGACCTTAGGTTAAAGAAGAATACGCCTACTGTCCTCATGCATCACAGTCCAGTTGGCTTGCAATACGCCGAAGCTGCTGGCGCCAACTTAATGCTGTCAGGGCACACACATGCAGGACAGGTATTCCCCTTTAATCTGCTCAACGAGCTGGTGTTCAATTACAACAAAGGGCTACATCAGCATGGCAAAACAAGGATACTCGTATCATCAGGGGCAGGCACTTATATGCTGCGTATTCGCTTGGGTACATCCAACGAGATCAACATGCTTCGGCTGCTGCCAAGTAAGTAGCTGTCTTTATTAATAAACGAACATTCGAAAAACATAAGCTCACGATCAAAAACAGTAGAAATACTCATGAAAAAAATTATACTCATTACAGGCGCTACTGCCGGAATTGGAAAGGTTGCCGCTAAGGCTTTGGCAAAGCAGGGACATACCGTAATCATTCACGGACGCAATAAAGACAACGCACAGGCAGTATGTAAAGAAATTAAGTCCGAAACAGGCAATAACAATGTCGATACAATCATTGCAGACTTATTCTCATTTGCCGATGTCAAACGTATGTCCGAGGAATTCAAGGTGAGGTATGAACGATTAGATGTGCTTATTAATAATGCAGGTGCGATATTCGGTAAATACCGGGAAACCAGGCGCACCTCGTTTTTTTGTGTGCACACTTTTTGTTTTTGGTGCACCCATATCACGATTCCAACCATAGCGCTTTTTCTACGACTTGACTGTGTTGAGTGATACTCCATACTTCTCGGCAATGTCTTTATACTTCATGCCTTTGACATAATCTTTCTCGGCTTGTACATATTTCTCAGCCATGCTACATCACCTGCCACCTCCATCGGTTTGTGTTTGTTTTGGGAGTAGAAAAAAAGTTAATTACTTCAATGTGTTCATAATGATATAATTAATTTGTCTAAAAATGTAAAGAAATGAGGTTGGGAAATTTTGATAGGATCTTCAATCATATAAGAGGGCTGTACTTCAAAACGACCACTCTCCCTAATCGTAGGTAATACCTGCTCTGTCACCCAATCCGCGAACATTTCCGCTTCATCTTTTTCACTCCTTGATTTGGTCGGACTGTGCATTAAAGAATTTCACTCTTTTTAAATATAAATATATTTTTTGACAAATAATAAGATTAAATTTAAAAAGGTGATGGTTATTAGTGAATATGAAGAAACTTTTGTTATTGGTAATATTAATCACTCCATGGCTTACAACTCCTTTTATTGGATGGAAATCCTTCAAGCGTTATCTCCCCGCATCTTTGGTAATGAGTGGAGTCGGCTTTTTGGAAGATTATTTAGCTGATAAGTTTGGCTGGTGGAAATTCAATGTGAAATTTCATCCAAAGCTAATTGGAGGCGGCCCATATAATTTAGGCCTATATATAGTAAGTACTCTTTGGACATTAAAATTTACTTACGGAAAATTCCCTGCTTTTATGATATTAACAATGTTTTCCAATGCTATTTTCAACTTTGTATTCACAAATATAATTAGTAGGCTTGGTCTTATAACATTCAAAAATATGAGTAAAATGCATTTTTACATAATTCTTTGTATTAAAGCCGTTTTACTATATTTCACACAGTATTTCTTTGAGAACAAAAAATAAAAATCATTTGAGAGACTTCACATGAAAAGCGCATCTATTCTGGCGCTTATTATACAGCATAATATTTGTTCAATTTTTCACTCCTTCATCATGGTTTGGTCGAACTATTCACCAGTGTTTGGTTTCTTATTCTTTGTAAAATCATCATGTAATTTCATAAGTGTGAAATGAATAATTTGTTCATCAGACCAACGTTGCCCATCGGTTGTTAAATCTGAAAGCATTAATATTTCAGATAGATCGTCAAGTCTTTTTCTACTTGTTGGTGATACTTCAAATTTAATTACAGTCATTCCATCTCCTCCCTTATTGCATTTCATTTGCATCACCCCAACGCATCCTCAATCGCTTGACTAATTTTCGATCGAGCGCCGGTGTTTTGTGTTTTAAGTTGCTGTTGGATATAAAGTAACGTTTTCTTATAGCGTTCAATTTCAATTACCTGGTCACTGTCCTTATTAGATAATTCCTTACAGAGATTTTTCCAGTAGTCTTTGTCTGCTTTTAACGCTCTTGCTTCCTTTTGATTCATATCTGGTCTCACCCCCAAGTCCTATCACGGAAATACTTAAACATCTCCCCATTTTGAAACCGCACCTCAAAGCATCTATCATTAAAATAAACACTCTTGAAAAATCCCATTTTCAACAGCAACAGGATTTATCCAAAGGACTTCTTCTCTTTTTGCTCCCCCTTCCGCTTTCGCTTTTTTTCTTTCACGACGCCAGTTACTCAAGGTTTCATCATAAAGCGGATGAGCATAACCTGATAAAATAACAGGTCCAGGATGTACCTCTAATAACTCAATATGTTGTTCGATAGACATCTCATGTTTGTAACTAGTTGTCGTCCGAGTTGAAAGGATATAAGGTGGGTCTGCATATATCAATACATTCTGCCTCGAGTATCGTTGTATCAACTTGACAGCTGGTTGCAAGTTGGAGAGGAGCAATTAAGTTATGACGTTAAGCGTTTATTACGATGAAATTGATGATCAGTTAATAAGCGTTAGGAGATTTTATTCTATTTAAGGAGTGATCATATTGGCTACTGGTTCTTATCGTCATCGAGGTCAGAATAAATGGCAGCTAGAAGTTGATTTAGGTTATGTAATCGATCCACATACAAAAAAGAAAAAACGTAAGAAGAAATATAAAACTATTACCGCTAAAGGTTCCAGAGAAGTAGAAAAAGAATTAATTACGTTTGTTGCTGAAGTGACAGACGAAGGTTATATCGAACCTGAAAAAATTAGTTTCGAGAATTTTGTAAAAAAACAATGGTTACCTAAATTTGCGAGGAAGAAATTAGCAGGCACTACAAGTGATACTTATATACTACATTTAGAGAAGCGAATTTTACCCGCTTTTCAATTATTTCAACTATATCAAATTAAACCTATTCATATTATTGATTTTCTACACAATCTATCTGAGGAAGGAATGAGACAAGATGGAAAGCAAGGTTCACTGTCTTCTGCAACTATTTTCTATCACTATCGAATTTTAAAAAGTATTTTCAAATTTGCTGTTAAGTGCAAACTAATCAAAGAATCTCCACTTGAAGGAGTAGAAAAACCAAAGGTTACTGGGAAAGAAATAAATGTTTATGACGATGAACAAGTAATTGAGTTGATGAGATGTTTAGAAAATGAGTTACTACATTGGCAGATCGCTATTAAAATTGCCATTTCAACTGGTTTAAGGAGATCTGAACTTCTTGGGCTAGAGTGGAAACACATAGATACAAATGAAGGATTAATAATGATTCGACAAAAGGTCACCTATACTAAAGAAAAAGGTTATTTCATAGATGTAGAGTTAAGTTCAAAAGAAAAAAAAAGAAACCTATCTCTTCCTAAATCGCTGATAAAACCTCTTGAGAAACTTCGAGCCATAAGAGGAAAAGAAAGACTTGCTGTTGACGAGTTATGGGACAAAGATCGCTTTTTTATCTTTGCTAATGAAAATGGCAAACCTTATCACCCTAGATCAATTAATCGTTTTTGGGAACGCTTTTTAAATAAGAATGACTTGCCTTATATTAATTTTCATGCTTTACGCCACACGTCTGCTTCTTTATTAATTAATGAAGGAGTCCATGCAAATTGCTGATCGTTTGGGTCATGCAGATATTAAAACGACAATGAACATATATGGCCATGTACTCAAGAAAGCTGATCAAGCAGCTGCTGATAAATTAGATTCATTACTTATGCATAAAAATAAGATTAATTTGCCATAAAATCATTAATTTTTGATTTTCGTCGGCAAAATGTCGGCAAGCAATTGATTTCAACAAAAAGAACATCACTTTTGAAGTGATGTTCTTCGTAGAAATCCTTGTTCCAGAAGGATTTCGCGGGTTTGGCACCCAATGACCCGTATTGGGCTCGAACCAATGACCTCCACCCTGTCAAGGTGGCGCTCTCCCAGCTGAGCTAACGGATCATGTTATATTATTTTAACGACAAGTTTAATTTTAACGGAATTGATGACTAAAGTCAATCTTTTTTCAGCATCCTCTCCTTCTCATTTCCAAATATTTCGTTTTGAATAAGAACTGACGTTCGTATATACTGAATAAAAAGTGTCTTCACTACACGCATTAGAAAGTGACTCAAACATCTATGACTCAAAAACATCACTGAACTGAGGGATGAAGATGGAGCGAACCGTTTTTTTAATTGATATGGAATCGTTTTATGTTTCGATTGAAAAGAGCTTTTATCCAGAATCACGGGGGAAACCTACGGTCGTTTCCGGCGATCCGAAACGGCGTAGTGGAGTGATTTTAGCCGCTTGTCCAATCGCGAAGAAATATGGTATTCAGACAGCGGAGCGACTGTGGGAGGCGCAACAAAAATGCTCTGATTTGGTCATTATCAAACCAAAAATGGAGACATATATGAAAGTATCTGTACATATTACAGACATTTTGTATCGTTTTACTGATTTAGTAGAGCCTTACTCCATTGATGAGCAATTTGTTGATGTGACTGGCTGCCTTCACGCTTATGAATCCGTCGACGCTCTTGCAGAGATGATACAGGAAACGATTTTAGCGGAAACCGGTGTGTTTGCCCGAATTGGAATTGGTGATAATAAGCTTTTAGCAAAAATGGCTTGTGACCGTTTTGCAAAAAAACGAAAAGACGGTCGATTTACGCTACGAAAAGTGGGGGTACCCGTTCACATGTGGCCCTTGCCGATACGTTCTTTGTTCGGTGTAAGCACGCGAATGGAGCGTCACTTTCATAACATGGCGATTCGCACAATTGGCCATCTAGCACAATCACCCCTTGAGCGAATGAAGAAAAAGTGGGGCATTCCTGGTCATGTTTTATGGCTTAGTGCCAATGGCCATGACGATTCCCCCCTTGCAGAGTCATCCGCTGACGGTGAAGCGAAGGGAATTGGACATGCGATGACATTGCCGCGTGATTATGACAGCTTAGCAGAAATTAAGGTGATCCTGCTTGAGCTCTGTGAAGAGGTTGCTTCACGCGCGCGTCAATCAAAGCAGCTCGGGGAAACGATCAAAGTCTTTGCCAAAGGGGCCAATTATGAGCAGCCGTTCTCTTTTTTACGTCAACGTCCACTACCACAGCCTAGTCATTATAGCTTAGACCTTTACGAAGTTGCAGTCCCTTTGTTTCAGCAATTTTGGTCAGGACAGCCGATTCGGCAAATCGGTGTCACCTTAACAAAGCTCAGCTCTGATCGCGCGCGGCAATTAAGCTTGTTTGAAGTTGATACAGGTCGAAAGGAACAAATCGGGAGAACGATGGACGCCATTAACAATAAATTCGGCAAAGCCTCGATTATTCGTGCTGTTTCCATGAAAGCTGCTGGTCAAGCAAAGGAACGCGCTAAGAAAATAGGTGGACATTACAAGTAAAGAAAACCGTCCTTTACTTTGCCGCACGAACCCGTTACATTGGTTTCAGCATGGATGGCTGTGCACTCCTTTCAATCATGAGTGTAACAAACGAAGCCAGTGCTCTTCCTTTAATTAAAAAAGACGTCACCAGCCTTCAAAAAGCTAATGACGTCTTTTCCCTCTTTAAACGCGCCTAGTAGGACTCGAACCTACAACGCAAGAACCGGAATCTTGAATGATATCCCTTTCACCATAGGCGCACGACACGTTATAGTCTAACTTGATATAATAGAGAAGTCAACCAAAGGATCCTCTATCATCTGTATAAGTAAAAGCTATATTCACTAAAACCTCATCCAAAAGATGCCACAAAAGTTGCAGCATCCTTCACATCTCTCTTACAACACTATGCTTCCTCCGATGCGCCTTCCTCTAACATTTGATTAAAGCGCTCGCTAATATCTTCCTCGCTATAGCCAAGCTCACCTAGTCGTTGTGCTAAGTTTTTCGCCCATAACTGTAAGCGCTGTGCCATTTTTTTATATTTTTTCGCTTCAGGTCCTTTCGCGTTCGCACGGCCCTCTGCGTTTGTCATCACATTTTCGACAATAAACAGACTTTTCCAAACCATTTCCTCATTTAAAGAATCTCCTTGTTCTCCAAGCTCCTTCAATACGTTTTGGTAGTAAGATTGAAATTCTTTAAATGAAATCTCCTCATCCATGTTTAAATACACTTGAATTTGATCATATAATGCTTGCATCTTGACACTCTCCTTTTATCTCGTAACGGCATTATACCATATTTCGTTCACAAACAAATAGATTTCATTTGTGCAAACAACAAAAGCCTCTCATCTAAATGAAAAAAGCCTCACCCAGATTGATTCCGTTCTGAGCAAGGCTTATATCATATCATCCGTTCTTATGAACAGTGCTCATCAAAAGCCTTCTCAAGCTTTTGAACGACTTGAATGGGCTCATGGCCTTCGATCTCATAACGCTCAACCATCATTTGAATCTTACCGTCCTTAAGCAAGGCAAACGAAGGTGATGAAGGAGCATAGCCTTCGAAATACTCTCTAGCACGAGCTGTTGCTTCTTTATCTTGCCCTGCAAAAACCGTAACAAATCGATCTGGCTTTGTATCATAATTTTTCACATAAGCAGCCGCCGGACGAGCAATCCCCCCCGCACAGCCACACACCGAGTTGATCATCACAAGTGTTGTTCCTTCTTGCTTCAACGTTTCATCGACTTCTTCAGCCGTTGATAATTGGTCATAGCCTGCTTGGTCCATCTCTTGACGTGCCACTTGTACGACATCGTTCATAAAGAAATTAAATTCCATTAAAAAGCCACCTCTCATTCGCATTACATATTCTTTCCTTATTGTACCCTCTTTTTTGAATTAAACCAATCGTTTTGCCTTGATCCTCTCAATCATAGTAAAGAGCGTAGCCCACGCCTCGCACGAATCCGACTACCTCCTCCCTGATGAAACGTCAAAAAACATTATAAATTCTTAGATGTTTAAAAAACAGCTGACCTAAAAGGCCAGCTGTTCTCCTTTATTGCAACGCCGTGCGCAATGCTTCAATATTGCGTCTCATTAATGAGAAATAATCTTCATTATTTTCTACATCTTCGTCGATCAAAGCTTCTAAATTGTGTAAATAGACAGCCTCTGCCCCAACTTCATCTTTCACGACTTCAGAAACTTGTGTTGGAATGTTTTGCTCAAACATCACATGGTGAAGATCATTTTCTTCGGCATGCTCAATAATTTCTTCAATTTGACGTTGAGAAGGCTCTTCGGTTGGTGACATACCAGAAATACCAATTTGCTCTAAGCCATAACGTTCATGCCAATAACCGTAACCCGCATGCGAAACGATAAATGTATCCTTGCTCGCTGCATCGACCATCTCTTGAAACTCCTCATCAAGCTGCTCAAGCTCTTCCTTTAACGCTTCGAAATTATCTGTAAATAACTCTTCTTGCTCCGGCATTAATTCAATAAATGCGTCTTTTACATTTTCAGCTAGCGTAATCGCCAAAATCGGATCAAGCCACACATGAGGATCTTCATCATGGTGATGGTGACCGTGATCTTCTTCGTGCCCATGCTCTTCGTGCTCATGATCGTGGTCGTGATCTTCTTCATGTCCATGATCGTGATCATGATCATGGTCGTGATCTTCTTCATGTCCATGATCGTGCTCATGATCATGGTCGTGATCTTCTTCGTGTCCATGTTCTTCGTGCTCATGATCATGGTCGTGATCTTCTTCGTGTCCATGATCGTGATCATGACTATGGTCATCATAATCTATTAAATCAATTCCTTCTGATGCTTGAACAATGAGAATATCTTCTCCTTCTAACGTATCAATTAAAGCATCAGCAAATCCTTCAAGACCAGCCCCGTTATAAATGAATGCGTCCCCTTCAGCGACATCAATCATTTCACGTGGAGTTGGATCAAATGTATGTGCATCTGCTCCAACAGGTACCATGTTTGTCACTTCAACAAACTCTCCACCAATTTTATTAGCAAAGTCCTCTAATGGAAAAATCGTCGTAAACACTTCTAACGGTTCAATCGTTTCTTCAACCGCATTATCATCCTCACCAGAATCAACTTCCTCTAGTTCTTCTTCTGTGCCACCACACGCAGCTAAAAATGCTGAAAGTACTAGGATAAGAGCTAGTATATAATATGTAGGCTTCATTCTTCTACCCCTTTCGTAACCATTACGTTTTATTACAGTAGTGAATTATATCGTAATTATTCTTATTTGTAAACTCTTAAACTTATTTTTTTAAAAGAGTCGTTTTACCTCAATCAAAAAGCTGTCCCCGATTTATTGGAACAGCTTTACTATTATGATGACGCTTCTAGTGCTTTTTTCCACGTCTCATTCATTTTTTGATAATGAGAAAATAGCTTCGGTAAGACGTCTTGAATAGCTTCTATATCACGTTTTTCAACAGCATTTGAAAATTGTTCTTGAATCTTTTCGTGCTCCTCCAACCATTTTTGATTAAATAGGTCACCTTTTTCTACATCACCACGCTTTTTGGCTTCCTTCCACTTCTTTTTCAATAAATCTCTTTCCTTCTTGATCTCCTTCCACTGATCAAGATGCTCGGGAGCAAACTTTTCTGCCAAGAGATCATAGTAGTAATCAAGATGAACGTGAAACTCCTTATGAAATTTCATCGCACACTCGTGATGACAATCACTTTGCTCTGCTGTATTCTCCTCAGCCTGAACAAAGGATAAAGCAGTAAAAGCTAATAAAATGATGAACAAGCCTTGCCCTACAAAAAATAATCGGTAAAATGACTTCATCAATTCGTCATCCTTTCCTTTATGTATTCAACCAATAGCGTAACCAAATTCAGAGTAATCATGCACTATGGCGCACTAAAGGACAAAAAATCCTCTCAAGACTAAGCAAAGTCTTAAAAGGAGACATCTGAAAAAAGGACTACTCAACTTTTTCAGTAGCTTTGATTAGACTAGCAATGACTTCACTCTTTGCTAGCTAGATACGAGAAACGACTCGTACTAAGCTTTTCAAAACAGGAAACGGTTTCGTTCATAGATTAAAGGGCACCAAAAAAGTTAGAAACCAAACTTTTTCAGTGCCCTTCTTAAGAGAATTTTATTAATAAACCGATGTATTTTCCTTTGACGTATTCTCCAAAATCTCCTTCACTCGCGCAAGGAAGCGACCGCAAATTAAGCCGTCTAATACGCGATGATCAAGCGATAAGCAGAGGTTGACCATACTGCGAATCGCAATCATATCACCAGCATCACTTTCAATGACAACAGGACGCTTGACAATCGATTCCACAGATAAGATTGCCGCTTGTGAATGATTCAAAATCGGTGTTGATAATATTGAACCAAATGAACCGGTGTTATTAACCGTAAATGTCCCACCTTGCATATTGTCACCAGAGATGCTACCCGTGCGAACCTTATTAGCAAGCTCATTTACTTCCCGACCAATCGCCTTGATTGATTTTTCATCAGCATTCTTTATGACAGGAACGTACAGGGCATCATCTGTTGCTACAGCAATAGAGATGTTAATATCTTTTTTCTGGATAATCTTGTCGCCACCCCAGACCGCATTCACTTCTGGGAACTCCTTTAATGATTCTACTACGGCTTTAATGAAAAATGGTAAAAAGGTTAAATTAAAGCCTTCCTTTTGTTTGAACTCACCTTTAATTTGATTACGATAGCTTACTAAATTCGTGACATCAGCTTCAACCATCATCCAAGCGTGAGGAGCATCCTGCTTACTTTGGACCAAATTGGCTGCAATCGCTTTTCGCGTGCTAGATAATGGAACTTCAACATCTCCAGATTCCGTAACGACTTGCCGTTGATTTGTTCCAGAACGGGGCTTCACTGTTGGCTGTTCAGTTACAGGAATGCTTTTTGGTACGCCACCGTTATCAATCACTGCCTGAATATCCTTACGGGTAATCCGTCCACCTTTTCCGCTTCCCATCACTGATTCCAAATCAATATGATGCTCAGATGCTAGCCTTAGTACAGCCGGCGAATAGCGACGTTTTTGTGATTTTGTATCTTCAATGCGATCTATACTGTCAATAGCCTTTGGCGCTTCACTCGACTCTAATTCGCTTGATTCACGTTCAGCATCACCCTCATCCACTTCAATTACACAAATCACTCGACCAACCTCTACAGTCTCATCTTCTGAAACGAGCAATTCTTGAATCGTACCTGAATAAGAAGATGGGATTTCAGCATTCACTTTGTCTGTTAGTACTTCCGCAATGGGGTCATACTTTTTAACCGATTGGCCTGGCTCGACTAACCATTTACTAATCGTTCCCTCGGTCACACTTTCTCCAAGCTGTGGCATGGTCATTTCGGTTGCCATTTCGATCCCTCCTTAAAATTCAGCTAGCTCGCGCATCGCTTTTTCGATTTTATCTGGATTAATGAGAAAATATTTTTCCATTGTCGGAGCGTACGGCATTGCTGGTACATCAGGCCCTGCGATGCGCTGAACAGGTGCATCTAAATCGAATAGACAGTGCTCTGAAATAATCGCCGCAACCTCTGACATAATACTGCCTTCTTTATTTGCTTCTGTTACGAGTAATACTTTCCCTGTTTTATTTGCTGCTTCTTTTATCGCCTCTTGATCAAGTGGATACACCGTACGTAAATCAAGGACATGAACAGAAATACCATCCTGTTCAAGGCGCGAGGCCGCTTGCAACACAAAATGCACAGCAAGGCCGTATGTAATGACGGTTATATCTGAGCCTTCCTTTTTCACATCAGCCTTGCCAATCGGTAGCGTATAATCGTCATCTGGTACTTCACCTTTTATTAAGCGATAGGCTCGTTTATGCTCGAAAAACAAAACAGGGTCATTGTCACGAATTGCGGCCTTTAAAAGCCCCTTTACATCATAAGGTGTTGAAGGCATAACAATTTTCAAACCAGGTGTATTCGCGAACATGGCCTCAACTGACTGTGAGTGATACAGTGCACCGTGAATACCTCCACCATACGGGGCACGAATCGTGATCGGACAACTCCAATCGTTGTTTGAACGGTAGCGTATTTTCGCAGCTTCGGAAACAATTTGGTTCACTGCTGGCATAATAAAGTCAGCAAATTGTATTTCAGCGACCGGGCGCATTCCATACATTGCAGCACCAATACCAACACCAGCGATCGCTGACTCCGCAAGGGGAGTATCAATGACTCGCTCTTCACCAAACTGTTCATACAAACCATTCGTTGCTCGGAATACCCCTCCACGGGCTCCAACATCTTCCCCAAGTACAAATACTTTCTCGTCTCGTTCCATTTCTTCACGTAAAGCTAACGTTACTGCTTCAATATAAGATCGTACAGCCATCTTTCTCTCCCCCCTCTACACCTGCTCATCATAGACATGTAATAGCGCACTTTCTGGATCAGCAAAAGGTGCCTTTTCAGCGTATTCTGTTGCCTCATCGACTTCCTTCGCTAAGCTATCCTTCATAACGTTTAAGCCCGCTTCATCTAGAACACCAGTCTCGATTAGATAGCTAGCAAACGTCTTAATAGGGTCCTTTTCCTTTGCTGCTGCAACCTCTTCAGCCGTTCGATACGAGCGATCATCATCATCACTCGAATGTGGTGCAAAACGATAACAAATCGCCTCAAGCAGTGTTGGGCCGTCGCCACGCAAGCCGCGTTCACGAGCTTCTTTCACCGCCTTATAAACAGCAAGTGGATCATTCCCATCTACCGTTTCACCGTGCATTCCGTAGCCAATTGCTCGATCTGAAACACGCGCACACCCGAGCTGTTTCTCGACTGGGATCGAAATCGCGTATTGGTTGTTTTCACATAAGAAAATAACAGGTAATTTATGAACACCCGCAAAGTTCGCCCCCTCATGAAAATCTCCTTGATTTGATGAACCTTCACCAAACGTTGTAAACGTGACAAACTCTTTCTTCTCGAGTCTACCAGCAAGAGCGATCCCAACCGCATGAGGAACTTGTGTCGTTACAGGAGATGATCCTGTGACGATGCGGTTTTTCCGTTGGCCAAAGTGACCAGGCATTTGTCGACCACCAGAGCTTGGATCCTCTGCCTTGGCAAACGCAGAAAGCATAAGGTCACGCGCTGTCATGCCAAACGACAATACGACTCCCATATCACGATAATAAGGAAGAATATAATCAAGCCCTTCATCTAGAGCAAAAGCGGCACCAACCTGAGACGCTTCCTGTCCTTGACAAGAGACGGTGAAAGGGATTTTCCCTGAACGATTTAATAGCCACATTCTTTCATCAATTAAACGAGCTAATAGCATTTTTTTATACATTTCAATGACAGCTTGATCTGATAGGCCTAGCTCTTTATGATTGTATTTACTCATGTAAATAATCTCTCCTTCCATTACAAATGAATCGCTTTTCCATCAACAGCAAGTGCCACTTCGCCGACAATCTCTGATAACGAGGGATGCGGTCGGATCGTTTCGGCTAGTTCAATATGCGATGCATCTAGTACTTTTGCTAATGCAGATTCAGAAATCATGTCCGTTACGTGGGGACCAATCATATGGACACCTAAAACGTCTTGGTCTGCATTGACGACTAATTTCACAAATCCCTCATCCTCTCCTAGTACAAGTGCCTTTCCAATTGCCTTAAATGGAAAAATAGCCGTACGTACATCCTCACCACGCTGTCGCGCTTCTTCCTCTGTTAGACCGACACGTGCCATTTCTGGAGAACTATAAATGCATGTTGGTACTTGATCATATGGCAATGGTTCCACTTTCTTCCGAGCGATATGGTCAACCGCAATGATGCCTTCATGTGATGCAACGTGAGCAAGCTGCAGCCCACCTATGACATCACCAATTGCGTAAATGTGCGGATTTTTCGTTTGGTATACATCATTTACAGAAATGACACCATCTATGACTTCAATATCCGTATTTTCTAAACCAATCCCTTGTACATTGGCACTTCTCCCTACAGAAAGCAAGAGCTTCTCAGCCTCGATTAATCTATTCTCACCTTCATGTTTAATCGGAACACGAGCACCTTCTGTCAGCCTTTTAATCTCAGTTACATCAACTTCGGCTCCAACGATAAATTGAATCCCCTTTTTCTCAAGTAATCGAGCAGCTTCTTTCGAAACGTCTGCATCCTCACTAGGTAAGATTCGCTCACTTGCCTCAACGACGGTTACGTCTACTCCGAAATCAGCAAGCATCGATGCCCACTCAATTCCAATCACACCACCACCGATAATAACGATTGAGGATGGGAGCTTTTGCAATGTCAACATTTCATCAGAGGTCAACACAGACGTCCCATCAACATCAAGACCTGGTAACGTACGTGGTGAAGACCCTGTTGCAATTAATACATTTTGACCGATCAGCATCGTATTATCAGAACCATCATTTCGTTCCACCGAAATAGTGCCAGGCAATGGTGAAAAAATCGATGGACCTAACAGTCTGCCTATTCCTTCATATACAGTGATTTTCCCTTTTTTCATTAAATGACGTACGCCTTTGTACAGTTGGGCAACGATATCGTCCTTTCTCTTTTGCACTTGCTCAAAGTCAAACGAGACTTCCCCAGTTTGTACACCAAATACCTCTGCCTTCTTTGCTGTTTGCAGAACCTCTGCACTTCGAAGCAAGGCCTTTGTAGGGATACACCCTTTATGTAAACACGTTCCACCAAGTTTTTCCTTTTCAACAATCGCAACAGACAGCCCATTTTGCACCGCTCGAATCGCTGCAACGTAACCGCCTGTTCCTCCACCTAAAATGACAACATCAAATTCCTCTGCCATACCTTCCTCCTTCTATCAAACAACCTGCTCGTCCACATTCTATTTCAAAAAAATCAATTTTATAACCATTACATGTATCATTTCATTTTATATCGAATATGTAAAGAAATACGCGAGATGGCTTTTCTTTAAGCTATTGTTCAAAACGGTCTCCTTATATTGTACTCAAAACCGAAAGACGATGCCACTATTTTTATGACTTGGTCTTAAAGGTTGCTATTACTTTCTAATAAAATCGCTAGTACGTTTTTATTAAATAGACACAATTTCAATATGCCTGTTCCTATACTTCGAACCTTATTTGCGTTAAAATAAAAAAGGATTAAACATGATGCGTATAAAAGAGGGATTAACAATGGGACGCTTTATCGCACTAATGATTCTAGTCATTCCAGGCATTATCGCTGGCTACGGCATTAAGCTAATGCGTGATAGTATATTTCAAATTTTATTAACACCTTTTCCTACATTAATTATACAGTTTTTTGTTGGAATTGTATTATTTTTAGCTGGGCTTAGCTTCATAGGTGGCTTTATTTTTTACCGAGATAAGAAAAACGGGAAGATTTCATCACGATTTGCAATCAAAAAAGGTAACGAACCAGACTAAGCCTGTTTCGTTACCCTTTTTTTATCCCCAATTGGTCTAAAGCCTTTAATACTCGTACCTTCTCTATAACAGCTGAAAAAGATACTCGCTCTGCATACCATATAAAAAAAGCCGTCGTCATACTCATAATGAATTGAGCGCTCAATGAACTAAAGTGTATCACCACAAGTGCAATCATTGCACCGACAAGTGTTGAGCCATTATCACCGAGCATCGCCCATTTGCTTCCTTCCATCAAAAGCCAAATGAGTGTAACAATTCCTACCATTCTCATGAGTGAGAAATCAAATGGAAGGCCCAATAGTAAGATACCTGCTATGATCGTCGTCACCTTTAACACTCTTAATGGTCGTGTATCAAACAAATTCATAACATGAGGAAAGCTCACTAATAGCCAAAAGGCGATAAATGCTTCATACCATAGCTGCTGCCATTGCCAAACAACGAGTGCCGCCACAACAACTGTCATCATTCCTTTCATTAAACCAGTCGTCAGACGGTGTTCTTCGCGAAAATATCGAAAATGCCCCTTTAATCCTTTAGGGTATCCTTCTCCATAAATATCATCTAACAGCCCCATTCCCCATATCACGAACAGGTAAATAAGACTTATGCCCATACCAGCTCTCACATTTCCTTGTAAAAGTACCAAACTTATGACATAACTAATCATCAGAAAACATCCGATGCTATATGGAATCTTTTTTCCCTGATAATTGTATACAACCCATCTTACTTGCTTGAAAAGGAAAAAGCTGAACGCAGCTGCGCCAATGAAGGAGATGAGACTGATCATACACGGACGCTCCTTAATTGCTTTTCGATTTGCCACCACTGCTTTAATCGATGTGTATAACCTTTCAAGGATTTCCCCATTTCTCGATGCGTCATCGTTGTCGGCAATTCAAAAATGGACGCTCCCGCATTCAGTAGATCAATCGTCATTTGTGCTTCCACAGAAAATCCCATATAGCGCTGCTTTAATAAAATAGGAAGCCACTTCCGATGAAAAGCCCTCTGTCCGGACAGCGGAGACTCTAGCCACATTCCTGTTTGTTGATGGATAAGCTTTTGTACTCTTCTCTTCACAAAACCATTTCCCGCTTTTTTTCCTGGTTGAATAATGGACAAACAAATATCTGTTTGTTGTGATTCAACGGGCTTCAAAAGCTCTACATATTCTAATGCGCTCTTTTCTAAATCAGCATCTAAACAAACAATATAGTCGCCTTGAGCACATTCCCACCCAGCTTGCAAAGCGTAGCCCTTTCCATGGTTTTCACGTAAGCAAATGAGTTGATCCGCCAGTTCTTTCGCTAACGAAGCCGTTGCATCTGTACTTCCATCATCAACGACGATTAATTCTGTATCGCTTTCACCGAGTTTCTTTATATATGACAAGGTCTGAACGATGTATTCTGCTTCATTATAGGCTGGAATGACAAGCGATACCGACATAGTTAAAGCACCTCCTTCTTCTTCCAAGCGTAGAAACGTTCTTGAATAAAGGAACGGACGAATTCTAGCATCGATGGTCGTTCAACTTTCGGTATCATTGAATTAAAAGCTACTGAGCTTGAGGCAATATGATGAATCCCTTTTAAATCAGTTATTTTTGCTCCTGCTTGTATTCGAGCTAACCATGTTGCACCCATTCCAGGACGACCCTTCTCAAGAAACTCCTCCATTCCTAAACGACAGCCTACTAAAAAGATCCGACTCACCTCTGACCAATAAGCAGCCATAATAGCGACATCTTCACTTGTGCCAACGAATTGAATAAGCTCGGTCTCCAACCCTAAACGATCTACTCGTTTTTTTCCAGGAGAATCACCGTTTACATGCTGATGACAAATTAATGTTGCACCGCAAAACATAGCTCTCTCACTAATTGAATCCATATCACCGAAAATAAAGTGCGGCTTTATTCGTTTTTTCAACAAGCCATCGGCCGCGCCATCAACTGCGATAATGACAAGGTTCTTTTGATTTAAAAGGGAACGTAGCACCTGAACATCTTTTTCATAGTTCGTATTTCGCGCTACAACACAAACGTGCTTCCCTTTCATGACATGTAAGCAATGAGGCAGTTGTGGCTTCGTTTGAAACCAGAGCTGCTCTTTCTTGGCAAAATTTAATGTATTAAGGACGAACTGCTCATAACTTGATGAATAATGCGTACGAGCTAGTTCATCTTTTTCTAATACTAGCTGCTGATCGTATACTTCCAGCGAGGCAACTTTATACGATTTCAACCCTTCTATCATATAAAGTCCATTTTGATCAATCATCATTTCTTCACCATCAAAGGTGTAATCCTTTCGGCGATGTAGCTCCTTCACATCATATACAGCAATGCCAGCCTTTAAAAGCGAGGATACATGGGGATGTTGAAATGTCCCACTATAGGATCGATACATATTAATAACTGCTTTTACTTTAGCTTCTATCATACCATTAACAGCAACTCCATCTAAATCTTGATGCCATAAAAAAACGATACTCTCTTCCGGTACATACTGGAGCAATTTCTTTGTTTGTTGATGCTCATAAAGTACACCATAAATTGGTTCAGCCATATCCATACCCTCTTTAAATCGTTTGTCCTTAATATGAGCGAATACAGCAATTTCTATGAGCGAGGAATGATATAGTAAAAATAACCTTGACTAGCAAACAAATCAAGGTAAGAGCTGTCATTGATTTAATCATTTCTGATCTAAAAAATCCTTTGCCAAATAATAGGCACTTACAGTAAATAATTGTGTGTTTATTTCATTTGCCCTTATTAATTCTTTCATCTCATCAAAATCAACTAAGACCACTTCTATTTCTTCTGTTTCATCTAGATCTTGATCGAATTTCCTAAAGGCATCGATAATAAGACATGTTATAATTTTATTCGTTTGCGTTGCAGGATTTACCATAAATTCACCTAATTTGATCGGCTTCGTCTTTGATGTATAACCTGTTTCTTCCTTTAATTCTCTTAAAATCCCTTCCTCATATGATTCATTTTCCTCAATTTTACCTGCAGGAACTTCTAAAAAGAAATCCTCTCCCGCATAACGGTATTGCTTTACTAGCACTACTTTTTTATATTCGTGATGACAAACGCATTCACCCAGTCAGAGTATTCATGAACATAGTAGCCATCTATGATCCCTTTTGAATGCTGGCATTTATCCTTTCTTAAATGGCCAAATGGCGTCTTATATACATAGTGAGAGTCTAACGTTTTCCACTTTTTCATCCACCGTGCTCCTTCGCTTAAACTTTTGCAAAAAAAAAAATCAAACCCAACAATTCATCATGATTCATTGGGTTTGACTTTTGACGTATATTTGTATGACGTAGCAACTAAGACACCTTATGCTCAATCCTTAGCTTATCGGCCACCATCGCAATAAATTCACTATTTGTTGGTTTAGCTTTTGAATGGCTAACCGTGTAGCCAAACAAACTTGAAATAGACTCAATGTTTCCACGGCTCCATGCGACCTCAATTGCGTGTCGGATCGCACGTTCCACTCGACTTGACGTCGTATTGAACTTCTTCGCAATATCGGGATAGAGAACCTTAGTAATTGAACCAAGCAATTCAATGTCATTATACACCATTGTAATCGCCTCTCTTAAGTACATGTAACCTTTGATATGTGCAGGAACACCTATTTCATGAATAATGTTAGTAATGCTTGCATCTAAGTTCAAGCCTCCATTAGAAGACGATGAATCTGATTTAGATGAAATAAATGATGATGAATTTGATGAACCAGATGGTTGAATAAATGATTGATTTATTCCGCCAATATCTCGGATATTCGTAATAAGTACATCCATATCAAAAGGCTTCAACACATAATAGGATGCACCTAACTCGACAGCCTTCTTCGTGACATCTTCCTGACCGAATGCGGTCAGCATAATAATATTCGGTTTATTCTTAAGCTTTAATGTATTCAAACGCTTTAGCACTGCTAAACCGTCCAAATGAGGCATAATTATATCTAAAATTAAGACGTCAGGCTCTTTATCCTCAACTAAGCCTAAACACTCTTGTCCATTGAAAGCCGTTCCTATGACTTCCATGTCACTTTGAGCAGAAATATACTCATTCAACAAATGAACTAATTCTCGATTATCATCCGCAATACAAACCTTTACCTTTTGCACACAAAATCCCCCTCTGATTACAGTAATAAATATTGATCCTTATACTAAGTTCGACACCCCTACGGCATTTCCTCTATTTTTTTTATTTTTATTTGATTTTTTTATAATTACTGTCATTTACTCCATAATACTCATGTTTTCGATAACATTCGTCATTTGACAGATCAAATGAACTTTGTTTTTGTCGAATAATATTTATACAATCATCATACCACAATATAGCCACCTATACGACAACGGTTTACGTAATGACTAATCACCTCTGCTTTTAAGGTAGAAGGAGATAGGGAAAGAGTTATATGTGTATTTGTCACAGAAAGGATCGAGAAAAATAAGTTTCAGTCAAAAGGAAAATCCGAAGATTCAAAAAGAATCATTCGGATTTCATTAAATAAACAGTAATAATTGAAAAGGGAGTTTTTTTCTTTAAAGGAGTGCTTTTTTATTCAGAATTTTTTGTTGAGATTAAGAATTAGGGATAGGAATAGCTTATACAGCCGTACGATCGCGTGACTCTTTTCGGTTAGCCATTGTTGTTCTAAATGAACGGACGACAACACCTTGTTTTGGCGAAAATAAGAAAGCAATAATGAAAATCACTGATGCGACTAATACAATCGAAGCCCCTGTCGCTACATCATAAATAAATGAGCCATAAACACCAACAATCGCTGAAATTACACCAAATAAGGACGCTAAACCTAGCATCACCGGCAGACGATCTGTTAATAAGTAGGCCGTTGCACCTGGAGTAATAAGCATGGCTACGACAAGGACAATACCAACTGATTGTAGGGAAGCAACTGTCACTAATGTTAAAATAATCATTAACAAATAATGTATTAATTGAGTCGGCAATCCAATGGCTTGAGCCATCGTCGGATCGAATGTACTAATTAATAATTGCTTGTAGAATAAAAGAATTAATGCAAAAACGGCAATACCAATTCCAATCGTCATCCATAAGTCCGAAGTTCCAACAGCTAACACATTCCCAAACAGAATATGCCATAAGTCCAATCCTGAGCCACGATTATACGTAATTAAGACTATCCCTAATGCAAACGCAGCTGTAAACATAATACCAATCGACGAATCATGTTTAATCCGACTTTTTTGTGATACATACCCAATGGCAATAGCTGTCAAAACCCCTGTAACCATCGCTCCAATAAAGAAGCTTGCTCCAAGTAAATACGCAATAACAACACCTGGCAAAACCGCATGAGAAATCGCATCTCCCATTAAAGCCATACCTCGTAAAATGATAAAACAACCCACCATCCCACATATAATCCCAACGAGAATTCCTGCTATTAGCGCATTTTGCAAGTATTGATACTTACCAACTGCATCAAGAAAAAAAGCTATGTTTTCCATTAGTTGCTCACCACCATTGAACCAAAGCTACCATTTGACACAAATGCCGCTTTTCCTTCATATGCACGCTCTAAATTTTCTAATAAAAAGACATCTTCTGTTTTTCCGTAAGCGATGAGCTTTTTATTCAACATGATTAACTGATCAAAATAATCGGTTACCTTACTTAAATCATGATGAACAACAAATATTGTTTTCCCTTCATTTTTCAATTCCTTTAGTAATTGAAAAATGATTTGCTCTGACGTCATATCAATGCCAGCAAACGGTTCATCTAAGAAAAACAATTGAGCTTCCTGAGCTAATGCTCGAGCAATAAATACTCGCTGCTGCTGACCACCTGACAATTCACCTATTTGCCTTTTCCGAAAATCAATCATGCCGACCTTTTCGAGGCAATGAAGAGCTAGTTGCCGATCCCTCTTTTTTGGTCTCCCCCACCAAGAAATATGAGGATAACGCCCCATTAAAACAACATCTTCAACTAAAACGGGAAAATCCATATCAATGTGGTTTCGCTGTGGAACGTAGGCTATTTTTTTTCGAACCTTGTTGATGGACTCATCCAAGATTGATATCGAACCACTTTGCTTTGGGATCATTCCCATTACCACTTTGATAAATGTTGACTTCCCAGCACCGTTCGGTCCTATAATTCCTACTAACTCCTCTTTAGGTAAACGAAGCGTAATCGTATCCAGAGCTTTCTCATTATGATAACGAACCGATAGCTGCTTTACCGCAATACTCGTCTTCATCTCCATCTCAATCACCTTTCATCGGATGTCACGAAAGACACCTCACGAGGGTGCCTTTCCTTATTATTGTGTTAGTCCTTCAACAAAGACATTAACATTATGCTCCATCATTTCTAAATAAGTCTCAGCTCCGCTTCCCTCAAGCCCAACAGCATCTGTATACACTTCGCCGGCAATTGGGACATTCGTTTCATTTGAAACTTGCTTCATGAAATCTTGATTAACGGTTGTTTCAACGAAAACAGCAGGAAGCTCTAAGTCATTAACTAAATCAATAATTCGAGAAACCTGTTGTGGTGTTCCTTCTGCATGAGAGTTAATATCCCATACACCTTCTGTTTCAAAGCCATAATCAGCTCCAAAATATTTAAATGCATTCTCACTTACAACAATAACACGTTTCTCTTCTGGAATCTCAACGACTTCCTCTTCAATCCAAGCATCAAGCTCTTCTAATTGTGTTATATATGCATCAGCATTCTCACGATAGACAGACTCGCCATCAGGATCTCTTTTAATTAAATCCTCCACAATGTTATCAACATACAGGATAGCGTTTTTCGCACTTAACCAAGCATGTGGATCATCCTCTTCTCCACCTTCCAATGGAATGGCTGTAACTCCATCAGAAATGGCTACGATTTCTGTTTCTGTCACATTAGTTAAAATAGACTCAAGCCATTCCTCAAGGTCAAGTCCATTAACATAGAAGACATCTGCATCTGATACTTTTTGAAAATCACTTGGTACAGGCTCATACTCATGAGGCTCTTCACCAATTGGGACAATATATTCAACTGTACCACGATCACCAATGACTTGTGAAATGATATCCCCTAATATAGAAAAGCTTGTTGTAATCGTTAGTCCTTCTTCATTTTCATCTTGCACAACTTCTTCGCTCGAGCCATTGTCCTCATTTGTTCCCGTCTCATCCTCCTGGACGGTCTCCTCACTTCCGCATGCAGCCAATAGCAAGCTGAATGCTACGACCATACTTAGCCAAATCCACCCTTTTTTCTTCATCTCCAATTCCTCTCCTTCTTACTTTTTTAATTATATACATATCACTTTCCACTTCTACCTTTGCACAAAAACAAGGTTTTCTCCTTATAAGGTATATGTATATCAATATTATAAGGCGCTAAAAGTTTGATTAGTGTTAAAACATTTGTCCAAGTCTATTTATTTGCTCATGACAACATGTTTTTCCTTAGTGCAACTTTATTATAAAACGGAAATTTATCATTTGTCTATACTTTTTTAAAAAAATGATCCTTTTTTTATGAACGTCTTTATTTGTTACAAATAAAAGGCCACCGAAAAGAAATCATTCTCCTTTTTCAGCGGCCTCTACATTTAGCTAGCTTTTGCTTCTTCTTCAATCACACCAGCTTCTTCTAGCATCCATTCAATGTGGCAACCATACCCAGAGGTTGGATCATTTACAAAAACATGAGTAACAGCTCCAACTAATTTTCCATCTTGAATGATCGGGCTTCCACTCATGCCTTGAACAATTCCTCCTGTAGCTTCCAACAACTTAGGATCGGTCACTTTAATCACCATACCTTTTGTAGCTGGTTGTTTTTGCGGTACAGAGCTAATAATTTCAATATCAAACTCCTGTACTTCTTCCCCTTCTAAAACTGTTAAAATTTTTGCTGGTCCTTCTTTTACGTTTGTCGATAGAGAAACAGGCATACTTTCATCGTGTATGTGGTTTTTTAAATCAGCTTTTTCTAACTTACCAAAAATACCAAACGAGCTATTTTTCTCAATTGAACCTAAAACATCTCTTTTTTTCGATAAGCTAGCTAATTTTTCTCCCGGATCTCCATTGCTTCCTTTTTCAATTGAAGTAACAGAAGATCGAATAATTTGTCCATCATGAACAATAATCGGCCTTTTCGTATCAACATCAGAAATGACATGACCTAACGCACCATAATTTTTTGATTCTGGATCATAAAACGTTAATGTACCAACACCAGCCGCAGAATCGCGAATGTACAAGCCCATTCTATAAGAATGCTCCCCTTTAGCTTTTACTGGCTGCAATGTTTTTTCATATGCTTTCTGGTCACGCTTTAAGCGAATTTCCAATGCACGTTCCTCATCACCTGCTGTTTGTACATAGTCACCAACTTGGCTCATTCGCTGTATTTCTTCCCCATCAATGTGCGTAATCATATCTCCAACTTCAATTCCTGCTTCTTCACCTGGGGAAAGGCTCGCATCATCTGTTTCAATTAAATGATGACCAACAACGAGCACCCCTTCTGTATTTAACTTAACCCCAATGGATTGACCACCAGGTATAACTTCTTTTTTCGGTAATACGTTCACATCAATATTTTTTACTGGAAAATTTCCAACCTCAAACTTCACTTGCTCCGTGTCTGCTCCAACCGTTGAAGTAGGGACAGCCTGTAATGCTTTGGTCGCCTCATCAATTGGTGCAAAATCTTCTTCAAATACGGTTATACTATTCGGGACATGTACCCATTCTTGTACGTTATCAGAAAAACCTATACACACGACAACGATAAGAAAAACAACACCGATTCCCTTTCTAATTGCATCGCCTCTCATCACTTCACTCTCCTAGCTCCTTGCCCACACCTCCAAAGATGGCTGTAATACTAATGTTGCCTTGCGACACAACATTTATAACTACAGAAAAAGAAAAAAGCTAACCTAAATTGGTTAGCTTTTGTAATGCTTACACTTTTAGCGTTTCAGCAAGCTGTAAAAGCTCATTCGCATGCTGTTTTGTCAAATCTGTCACTTCAACGCCAGAAATCATTCGGGCAATTTCATTTACCTTTTCTTCCTTAGTTAATGCATCCACTGACGTTCTAACACGTTGGTTTTCTTCGTTTTTAGAAATATAAAGGTGAGTATCAGCCATTGCCGCCACTTGTGGTAAATGCGTAATACATAATACTTGTGAGCCCTCGGAAATACGATGAATTTTTTCTGCGATCGCTTGAGCGACCCGTCCACTTACCCCCGTATCTACCTCATCGAAAATGACAGACGTAATCCCTTCCTGATGAGAAAAAATTGATTTAATTGCCAACATAATTCTAGAAATTTCTCCACCTGACGCAACTTTAGCTAATGGTTTCAAAGGCTCTCCGGGATTCGCTGATAAATAAAATTCAATTTCATCCTTTCCACCTTCGTTAAACGATACCGCTTGTCCATCAATAATTGGAGACTCTTTTGTTCCTACACGAGACTGAATCGAAACATCAAATTCTGTTTTTCCCATGTAAAGGGAACGAAGCTGAGAATGTATCGCATCTTTTAATTTATGAGATGCTTCTTTCCTTAGCTTTGTCAACGTGTGAGCTTCAACATATAAATCCTTCCACGTTGCTTCTAAATCGGCTACCAACTCACTTAATCGATCGTCTTTATGAACAAGTGAATCAAGCTCCTCTTCAATCTTTGCCGCATACTCCATGATTTCTTCAACAGTTGACCCATACTTCCTCTTCAACTGAGTTAATTCATATAGTCGACTTTCCACAACTTCTAATCTTACTGGGTCAAATTCAATAAGTTCCATCTGATTTCGCAACGTAAAAGCTGCTTCCTCAAGTAAATAAAAGCTATTACTAACATTTTCATGTAATGCAGTGAGCTCCGTATCAATTGTCGCCGCTTCTTCCAAATGAGCCGTTGCATTAGCAAGAAAATCCAAACCGCGATTTTCACCATATAAGCTTTGGTAGCTGTCCTGTAACAGAGAGAAAAGCTTCTCACTATGCTGCAGCTTATGTCGCTCTTCTAATAAACGTTCATCTTCTAACGGTTCTAACTGAGCTTGCTCAATTTCTTTAAGCTGAAATTGATATAAATCCACCTTTTGTGCCATTTCTTGCTCATTCGTACTAAATCGAACAACTTGCTGTTGGAGCTGCATCGCCTTTTTGTATAACTCTTGGTATTCGATCTTCGTTCTCTTCAATGAGATACCTGCATATTCATCTAATAAATGCAAATGATGCTCTGGCTGCATTAAGCTTTGATGCTCATGTTGTCCATGAATGTCAACAAGTGTTTGGCCAATCTCACGTAAAATGGCTATCGTCACCATTTTCCCATTAATACGACAAATACTTTTACCTTGTGCTGTAATATCTCGACGTAAAATAAACATCTGATCTGAGACATCAATTCCAAGATCTTTTGCTTTTTCTACTGCCCTATTGCCCTCATCAACGTGAAATAACCCTTCAATTTCAGCACGTTTCTCACCATATCGCACATAATCAGCCGATCCACGTCCACCTAGCAATAATCCAATAGCATCAATGATAATCGATTTACCTGCACCTGTTTCACCAGTTATGACCGTTAGCCCTTTTTGAAAAGGAACGGTTAATTGATCAATTATGGCAAAATGTTTGATCGATAGTTCGACTAACACACCTTCACCACCCTTAAAGCATTTCTAAAAATCTTTCCGTCAATGACAAACCTTTTTCCTTCGTCTTGCAAATAATGAGAATAGTATCATCTCCACAAATTGTTCCCATAATTTCAGACCAATCTAAATTATCAATTAAGGCACCGATCGCATTGGCATTCCCTGGTAATGTTTTCATGACAATCAAATTATCTGATCGATCAATACTAACAAAGCTATCCATAAGCGAGCGCTTTAATTTTTGTAACGGATTAAAACGTTGGTCTGCAGGCAAGCTATATTTATATCGTCCGTCCATCATCGGCACCTTAACGAGATGTAGCTCTTTAATATCTCGAGAAACCGTAGCTTGTGTAACGTTATAACCAGCTTGTCTCAATTGTTCGACTAAATCATCCTGCGTTTCAACTTCACCATTCGTAATAATCTCTCGAATTTTAATATGACGCTGTCCTTTATTCATATCGTTTCACCTATCTCTTTTCATTTCTCACTACTACCATTATCTACATAAACGAACAAGAATACAATAAGAAAAACGCAGTGGTGTCTTTTCTTAATGGAGTGGTGCGCAGCCGTTATAAAGAAGTTGAGCTTTTCTGAAAGTGGGTTCTTCCAGAAGAATGTGTAACGTACGAAGAAGTCGACGCCCACTACAAAGCCGCCTACATCCTCTTTGATTAGCCCTCGATGAATTTTCTCTACTTACCTTTTAATATAAAACACTTCTAAAATCTGATACAAAAAAATTTGTAGCGTCTTTTCTTAATAAAAAAGAAGTGCCATAGCACCTCTTTCACAGCGATTTCAATTGTTCATGCGCGTGTTCCACAACTTCTTCAACAGAAATTCGATCACAAAGGTGCACGTTGCTCATTTCCTCTACAGATTGTAGATGAAGGAGAAATTCAATATTTCCTTCTCCTCCTTTAATAGGAGAGTATTCCAACCCTAAAACGGAGTAGCCTTGCTTAAGAGAAAAGTCAATCATTCGTTTAACGACATCTTCGTGAATACTTGGATCACGAATGATTCCTTTCTTTCCAACTTGCTCACGTCCCGCCTCAAATTGAGGTTTAATGAGCGCCACAACATCACTCCCAGGTAGGAGAAGTGATTTTAACACAGGTAAAATTAACTTAATCGAGATAAACGAAACATCCATACAAGCAAATTGCGGAAGCCCTTTTTGCAAATCCGCGTGTTCTACATAACGAAAATTCGTGCGTTCCATGACGACAACACGCTTATCCTGCCTAAGCTTCCATGATAATTGGTTATAGCCGACATCAATCGCATAAACAGCTTTTGCCCCATTTTGTAAGGCGCAATCGGTAAAGCCTCCTGTTGAAGCACCAATATCGATGACAAGCTTATCTTGAAGGGAAATCGGAAATACGCGAAGAGCCTTTTCTAATTTAAGCCCTCCCCGACTAACATATGGAATTGGATTTCCCTTTATTTCCAATGCGATCGAGCTATCGATCTTTACTCCTGGCTTATCAAGCCTCTCTGTTCCAGAAAAGACGAGTCCAGCCATAATTGCACGCTTCGCCTTTTCCCTTGTTTCAAACAGTCCACGTTCAACAAGTAAAACATCAATACGTTCCTTCTTAGCCATTCACCTACGCCCTTTGTCTACGTTGTGGCAATAACGTTTGTAGTTGGTCAGCAACATTCGCTGAGGTTAAGCCAATCTCCTCAAGTAGCTCATTCACACTTCCATGCTCAATAAATTCATCAGGTATGCCCATCCGTTTCATCGATACCATAAATTGATTTTCTTGGAAAAACTCAAGTACAGCACTTCCAAAACCACCTTGTAATGCTGCCTCTTCAAGAGTAAGCACTGGAATGTTTAATTTTGCAATATCTCGGAGCATATTCTCATCTAACGGTTTAACGGAATTAGCATTAATGAGCTTAACCGAGAGACCTTGTGATTGCAATATACTTACCGCTTCATCAGCAACTGGTATCATCGTTGCAAACGTCAAAATGCAGGCATCTGTCCCTTCACGAAGAACCTCCCATTTTCCAATAGGTAGCTGCTGAAGCTGCTTGTCCATTTTCACACCATAACCATTTCCTCTTGGGTAACGAACTGCAATCGGACCACCGTCATATTGAGTTGCCGTATAGATCATGTGCTGAAGCTCATTTTCATCCTTAGGCATTAAGATTTTCATATTCGGAAGATGACGCAAATAAGCAATATCAAATACACCTTGATGCGTTTCACCATCCGCACCAACTAAGCCAGCTCGATCAATCGCAAATAGAACATTTAAATTTTGACGACATACATCATGCACAAGTTGATCGTAGCCTCGTTGTAGGAATGTCGAGTAAACAGCAAATACAGGCTTCATGCCCTGAGTCGCTAAACCTCCAGCCATTGTCGTAGCATGCTGTTCAGCAATTCCAACATCGAACATACGCTCAGGGAATTCCTTAGCAAATACATCGAGCTTTGTTCCTCCAGGCATTGCCGCAGTTAATGCCACAATTCGCTTATCTTCACGAGCTATTGTTTTTAACGTTTCTGCAAACACTCCACTATAGCTTGGTGGTCCAGGCTTTTTTACCACTTCGCCAGATTCAATTTTATATGGGCCTAATCCGTGCCATGTACCTTTTGCATCTAGCTCAGCTGGCTTGTAGCCTTTCCCTTTTTTCGTCAAAACATGAATGAGTACAGGTCCTTTAGTCTTTTTCGCATATTTCATATTCTCAGCCAAGTCCTCTAAGTCATGGCCATCAACTGGTCCTAAGTAAGTGAAGCCTAATTCCTCAAAGAAAATACCCGATACTAATAAATATTTCAGGCTATCCTTTACACGTTCAGCTGTTGAAGCAATTTTTCCACCAAAAGCCGGAATCTTCTTGATTAATTGCTCTAGCTCTTCTTTTGCTTTTTTATATTTTCCAGCCGTACGCAGTCTTCCAAGTACATTATGAAGGGCGCCAACGTTCGGCGCAATTGACATTTCATTATCATTTAAGACGACAATTAAATCTGTTTGCTCATGTCCAATATGATTCAGCGCCTCAAGTGCCATCCCACCTGTTAGTGCACCATCACCAATAATGGCAACAACAGATTCATCCGTACCTTTTATATCACGCGCTGTCGCCATTCCCATCGCAGCAGACAAAGAAGTTGAACTATGACCGGTCTCCCAAACGTCATGGTCACTTTCATTACGCTTCGGAAAACCACATAATCCTTTATATTGACGAAGTTGGTCAAATTGACCGGCTCTTCCAGTTAGTATTTTGTGAACATATGCTTGGTGTCCAACATCCCAAATGAACTTGTCTTTAGGGCTTTCAAATAATTGATGGAGAATTAACGTTAGTTCCACAACACCTAAATTCGGCCCCAGATGTCCGCCAGTTACGGATAGTTTTTCAATCAAAAACTTTCTAATATCGTTTGCTAATTGCGCAAGCTCTCCGTTCGAATAATGCTTTAATTCGCTTGGGTCTTTGAAGTCCTCTAGATTCATAAAGGAACCCTCACTTTCGAGTCAGTTTATCTTTTTTCTTTTTTCCATTGTTCGAAAATACTTTGATCTTTAATCTTACCTCTAAAACATATAATAATCTACCTACTTGGAAAATAATCGGTGTTGAATAATGAATCGCAAGTGTTTTACCTATCGCTTTGCCACCTACAGTTAAGGCTGCGACTACACTCGTAAATAATACCGAAATTACTAAGTATTGTACTGAAGCATCATGATATCCTAATTGTAAAGCAAATTGTATGACAACATATGCCGAGGCCGTTCCACTAATAATACCAGAAATATCACCGATCACATCATTGCAAAAGTTCGCAAATCGGTCGGCATTCCTTGTTATTTGAACCGCTTGCCTCGCCCCTTTTAACCGTTCAGAAGCCATAGCATGAAACGGCTTCTCATCTGCCGCTGTTGCAGCTACACCTATTGTATCAAAGAACACACCTAAAATCACAATAATAAAGACAATCACCATACCGATCGCCCATGTCACTCCGCTTAAAATAAAAGTCGAGATGACTGAAAAAATAGCCGCTAGCACTAAAGTGATAACGGCAATCCATATACTCCAATGTATTGATTTCATAAAATGCTTCATTATAATTGATCGTCACCTTTTACATCCATTATGTAAGAGAGTGGCCATTTAAAGAGTAAACTCTATAGCTTAGGTCCAGTAGGATTTCCCACCTCAGTTCCAATGCGTCGCCGCACTGGCGGTTTCCCTTTAAACCGAGATTGACGCTGTCACCAGTCGTCAGACTAGATTACCACTTAGTCTACACTGCAATCCTCTTTAAATGTCGAGCGAACAGTCTAGGAGATTTCCTCAGCAATCCCGTGCCAATCTTTTATCCTCTTTTGCAGAGATGATTTCATATAGGTAAGATCGCCATTGTTGGCCGACAACAACGAATCTCTTGTTCTATAATCCCCTCACTCTCCACTCAAGGCAGGCTACGCTGCAGACGAGTCCCAACTCGCCTTACAGGTTCATACCCAATAACCTTACTCAATAAACATTGAACGGCTTTTTGGGCCTCCACAGTAAAAGGGTCATCGCCCACATGCCTTTGTGGATCGCCCTTTTACCTTTTCTCCCAGCTTAGACCCAAGGCTGGGCGCCTCAAGCCAAAACAAGGAGCTTCATCGATGTGCCCTTTGGCGGATTTTTAGGCCCGCCTTCAAGATTGGAGGACTGACTAGAATACTGCACCACTCTCGTATTAAACTATTATATCACGTGTCAAGGTAAAAGCTCAATGGAAATGGATGGGCCTAATGATCACGGTTCGCAATATAATCTGTTAACCCAATCAATATAGAATGGTCGATATTTATACCGTATATATATTCTTTCGCTAACGACATATGCTCCGAAAGTTTCTCTTTCGCACCATCTAGTCCTAATAAATTAGGATATGTACTTTTGTTATTATCAACGTCGCTTCCCACTGGCTTGCCAATAACGGAGGCATCACCTTCAACATCCAATAGATCATCCTTGATTTGGAAGATGAGGCCTAATTCTTTTGAAAATTGGCGTAGCAGCTTACAATCATCCTCACTAGCTTCCGCTAAAATGGCACCTGACATAACTGAGGCTGTTAGTAAATCGCCTGTTTTATGATGATGAATATATACGAGTTCATCAAGGGTTAATGATTGATCCTCACCTGCCATATCAGCTACTTGACCACCCACCATCCCTGCCGGACCAGCTGCACGTGAAATTTCATGAATTAGCTCCACTTTTTGCTTGTCAGTTGCATAGTCTTTATCTAAGGAAGAAAGTAACTGAAAGCTATATGTTAATAATGCATCACCAGCTAAAATGGCTAATGCTTCGCCAAACACTTTGTGATTCGTTGGCTTTCCTCTTCTTAAGTCATCATCATCCATTGCTGGAAGATCATCGTGGACTAACGAATACGTATGAATCATTTCAAGCGCACACGCAACATCAATCCCTCGTTCGAGCGGAGCACCAAAGCTCTTTAACGTTGCAAACACAAAAGCTGGTCGAACTCTTTTTCCACCGGCATTTAAAGAATAGAGCATGGCCTTCTTCAGTTGTTCAGGTGCTTGCATAGCTTGAATCTGCTTAGGAAGCCGTTTTTCTACAAGTTGTTTACTTTGCTGTAAAAATGCACGTAGAGATGTCACGATGATTCGTCCTCCTGAAAGGCGAGTACTTCGACCTCACCATCCTCATGTAAAATCTGATCCATTTGTTTTTCAACCTTTTCGAGCTTCTCATGACAAAGCTTAGACAAGGTCATGCCCTCTTGAAACATCGCAATCGCTTCCTCCAAAGGTACGTCACCTTGCTCAAGCTTTTCAACAACTACTTCTAGTTCAGACATCGCTTCTTCAAATGTTTTATCCTTTTCCTCTGACATTGCTCTCTTCCTCCTCTAATAACGAGCTCACCTTTACAACGTGACAATGAACATATCCATCCTTCAAGCGGACGTTTAATGCCGAACCTTTTTTAACGCTTTTAACCGTTTTAATTAATGCTTTCTTGTCATCATAGGCTAAGTTATACCCACGTTCCATTAATCTTAACGGACTTAAAAGATGTAATTCATTTATTTTTTGTTCAAAAGGGTTTCGTTTACTCTTTAATAGTTCAATGAGCGATGATTTCAAACGATCTTTTAATCCTTTCTGCTCTTGTATAGCCATATCTAACTTTCGCTCTGGGTGGGCAGAAAGTAGCCTTTGATCGAGCTTGTCTAATAAATGCCCTGGCTCTAACAACCGTGCTGACATTCCTCTTTTTAACTTATCCAAAGCAACATCAAGCTGCTGCTCCTTTTGTTTCAATAACTGTTCAGGATAGCGAAAAGCATACGAATGAACTAAGCGCTCATGACGAGATTTTTCCCGAAAAATGGTGTCGTTCATTCGCTGGAACAGTCGAGTTGATAAGCTTTTCACATGGCGATTTAGCTCATTTACATCCGGTACGGCAAGCTCAGCTGCTCCAGTAGGGGTAGGAGCACGAAGATCAGCTACAAAGTCACTAATCGTATAATCCGTTTCATGACCGACTGCTGAAATAATTGGCACTTGGGCAGAAGCAATTGCCCTTGCCACTCCTTCATCATTAAATGCCCACAGCTCTTCTATCGAACCTCCTCCACGACCTACTATTAACACATCAAAGCAGTTAGCGATATCTACTCGTTCAATCGCATTCTTAATAGAGGTCGGAGCTTGATCACCTTGAACGAGCACTGGTAGTAACGTTACTTGCGCAAGTGGATAGCGCCGTTTTAAAGTCGTCACAATATCACGAATAGCAGCCCCTGTTGGTGAGGTTATTACGGCAATCCGATTCGGGAATCGTGGTAATTCCTTCTTTCTTGATTCAGCAAATAACCCTTCACGTTCTAACAGCTTCTTCAGTTCCTCATATGCAAGGAATAGACTCCCTATTCCATCAGGTTGCATTTCCTTAGCATATAGCTGGTATTGTCCATAAGGCTCATATACATTGATTTCTCCTCGGATTAATACCTTCATTCCGCTTTCTGGTTTAAAGGTAAGAAAGCGGTTATGTCCAGCAAACATGACCGCTTGCACACGAGAATTTTCATCCTTGACCGTAAAGTATAAATGTCCACGACTATGACGCTTCACATTTGAGAGCTCTCCTCTGAGCCACACACTTTGTAAAACAGGATCATATTCAAATTGATTTTTGATGTAGCGTGTTAATTCCGTAATCGTATAAATGGATTCAACGGACATACGTTCACCTATTTCCGCTGTTGTGCAGATTGTATCGTATTTTCTAAGAGCATTGTTATCGTCATCGGCCCAACTCCACCTGGTACAGGTGTAAGATAAGAAGCCTTTTCTTTCACGTCATCAAAATCAACGTCCCCACATAATTTACCATCTACACGATTTATACCGACATCTACGACAACTGCCCCATCTTTAACATCATCAGCTTTAATAAATTTTGGACGACCAACAGCAACAATTAGAATATCTGCTTGAGTCGTTAGCCCTCTCATATCCTTCGTACGTGAATGGCAATATGTAACGGTTGCATTCTCATTTAATAGTAATTGTCCGACTGGTTTTCCAACAATATTGCTACGCCCAACAACAACAACATGCTGACCCTCAAGTTGCAATTTAGCCTCTTTCATCATCTCTACGACACCATAAGGGGTACAAGGCAAAAACGTATCCTCACCTGTCATCATTTTCCCAATACTAATTGGATGAAACCCGTCTACATCTTTTTCTGGAGCAATCCTTTCAATGACAGCCTGTTCTGTAATATGTTTAGGTAATGGTAGTTGGACCAGAATCCCATCAATAGCCGGGTCATTGTTTAGTAGATCGATCTCTTGAAGTAATTCTATCTCAGAAATACTTTCAGGACGTTCAATGAGCCTAGAATAAATACCGACATCAGCACAGGCTTTTTGTTTTGCCCTTACATATGTTTGCGATGCTGGATTTTCACCAATTAGAATAACCGCTAGTCCTGGAGTTACGTTTTGTTCAACTAAACCTTTAACTTTTTCTTTCATTTTTTCCCTTTTTTTAGCAGCTAACTCTTTACCATTTAATAGTTGTGCAGTCATCATTTACTCCCCCTTAATCGTTTCAAGCGCTTTTGAAAGGACACCATTCACAAATTTCCCAGATTCGTCCCCTCCGAATGCTTTCGCAAGCTCAATTCCTTCATTTAAAGTCACGTTGACAGGAATATCATCTATGTATTTCATTTCATATACCATCATCCGTACAATAGCACGATCGACGAGCCCCATTCGACTAATGGTCCAGCCTTGTAAGCTGTTCATAATAATCTCATCAATCTTAGCAATTTGTGTACTTGTCCCATTCACAAGCTCAAGAAAAAATTCACTTGGTTTTTCTTCTTCACCCACAACGCTTTCAATCGCTTGTTCCGTATCACTTTTTGCTAGATCCATTTGGTACAAAGCTTGTGCTGCTCGTAACCTTGCTACTCTTCGATTCATTTGTTTGACTCCTTTTACCGTAAACTTGCAGTTTGTTATGTTGATAGCATACCATGTTTTCTTTTCGAAGAACAACGTCTTTTACGCTTATATGCGAATTTTATCCATTGATGAACATGCAGCAATTATACTACTATTCCCTTATACCTCGTTCCAATTAAATAAGAAAAGAAGACAGCCTTAATCAATCTTCAAGGCTGTCTTACTTCTACTTCTATTATAGCTCATCTTGGTTTGCTTCAACCGTTTCAAACTGCACACCAACAACATGTACATTGACAGCTTGAACATCAATTGCTGTCATCGTTTGAAGTGCTTGCTTCACATTCGATTGAATCAAGTTCGCCACATCAGGTACGGATACACCATATGTAATGACGACCGATACATCGATTGTAATTCCTTCTTCTTCGAGTTCAACCTTAACCCCTTTACCGTGATTCTTTCGTCCGAGCTTTTCAGCTACACCTGTAGCAAAATTCCCTCGCATCGTTGCTACACCATCTACCTCAGAAGCAGCGATTCCAGCAATGACCTCAATCACTTCAGGAGAAATCTCAACCTTACCAAGCTCTGATTTTTGCTCTTCTAATTCCAAACTAGGATTTTCATTCATATTCTTCCCTCCTATTTATTTAATGATATAGCCATGACATCATGCTCTTCTAGAAATTTAGTATTAAAGTGCCCCGAAACAAACGTCTCATGCTGAAGTAATCGTAAATGGAAAGGAATGGTCGTTTCGACACCAGGCCCTTCAACTTCGAATTCTTCTAAAGCGCGAATCATTTTTGCAATAGCCTCTTCTCTCGTCGCACCATGTGTAATGACTTTCGCAATCATTGAATCATAATAAGGAGTAATCATGTAATCAGGGTAAGCGGCAGAATCAACACGTACCCCAAGTCCACCTGGAGCTAAATATTGGTTAATTCGACCAGGTGCAGGCATGAAGTTCTTTGCCGGGTTTTCGGCATTAATCCGACATTCAATCGACCAGCCTTGGAATGTAACATCCTCTTGCTTATACGTTAATTGTTCGCCACTCGCAACCCGGATTTGCTCCTTAATTAAATCAATTCCTGTTACCATCTCTGTCACCGGGTGCTCAACTTGAATACGTGTATTCATTTCCATAAAATAAAAATCGCCACTATTATGGTCATAAATAAATTCAACCGTTCCTGCCCCCGCATATTGAACAGCTTTAGCTGCGTTCACTGCAGCTTCTCCCATTTCTCTCCTTTTACTTTCGGAAATAGCCGGCGACGGTGTTTCTTCAAGTAACTTCTGTAGTCTACGTTGAATACTACAATCACGCTCTCCTAAATGGATTGTATTACCATGTAAATCAGCTAATACTTGAATTTCAACATGACGGAAATCCTCGATGTATTTTTCTATATAAATACCTGGATTTCCAAAGTTAGTAGCTGCTTCCTGCTGAGTAATGTTCATTCCTTTTTTCAATTCTTCTGGTGTACGTGCAACGCGAATTCCTTTACCGCCACCACCAGCGGTTGCTTTAATAATAACAGGAAAGCCGATCTCATTTGCCACCTTCAAGCCGTCTTCAACAGTTTCAACAATTCCATTTGAACCAGGAACAATTGGAACACCAGCTTTTTCCATTGTCTTACGTGCAACATCTTTTGTTCCCATTTGACTAATCGCATTAGGACTTGGACCTATAAATGTTATATTACACGCTGCACAAATTTCAGCAAAATCAGCATTTTCAGCTAAAAATCCATACCCTGGATGAATCGCATCTGTTTCCGTTAACGTCGCCACACTCATAATATTCGTTACATTTAAATAGCTTTGATTTGCTGCGGTCGGACCAATACAATAAGCCTCATCTGCTAAGCGTACGTGTAACGAATCTTTGTCCGCTTCCGAATAAACAGCGACTGTTTCAATATTCATTTCCCGACAAGCGCGGATGATTCTGACCGCAATCTCCCCTCGATTGGCAATTAAAACTTTTCTAATCATCTGTTCTCTCTCCTATACTAAGCAGGCTCGACTACGAATAGTGGTTGGCCGTATTCAACAAGTTCACCATTTTCAGCTAAAATTTCAACAACCTTCCCACTTACTTCTGCTTCAATTTCGTTCATTAATTTCATTGCTTCAACGATACAGACAACTGAGTTTGCTTGCACTTGATCTCCCGTTTGTACATAAGGATCTGAGTCAGGTGATGGAGATGAATAAAAGGTCCCTACCATTGGTGAAGTGATCGTATGTAAGTTAGCATTTGTTGCTTGAACTGGCGCTTCTTCTCCTCGAGCACTTTGCGAAGTTGAAGTTGCCTGTGTAGGTGTTGATTGTGCAATTGGTGCCTGAGTTTGCTGAACAGCAACTGGAGCTTGTTCGACTACTTGTAGCTCTTTTTGCTTTTTTAACACAAGCTTGGAGCCTTCTTGTTCAAACTTCAATTCATCGATATTTGAATCATCTAATGCTTTAATTAAATCTTTTAGTTCATTTACTGTTAACATTGTAAACACTCCTTCTTCTTCCCATGCAGTACGCAACTTAATTATATATTTCAATTCATTCGACAAGCATGTTAGAAAAACCTGCCTATCAAATCAATTGTTATTTTATTCTTCCTCATGAACCTCTACTTCTGTTGTACGAGGTGTATAGTCTTTTTTATATTGACGGAAAACAGGGAATTCTGATAAGTTCTCAGGAATCTTACCATCTTCAAGTAAAATGATTTTGACTATATTTTTATTTCGAGCCATGTGATATTTATCTCCGTACTCATTTTCTTGCGTATATTTCTTTAGGCTTTGATAATCGTCCTCTTGAATGGACACTTTATATATACCTTCATCCGCATCTTCAATTTGCTGTTCAAAACCAATTTCAAATTCAACAATTTGGATGTGATCATTTTTCATATTACGCGTTTGCTCAAGTACGGCTTTCGCTCCTTCAGTTAAATCATTCCATTCCATTTCATAATCGCTCCTCATTATATGATCTTTGCGTATTATATCAAAGAACGCACCATCAGTCACCTTTTGATAAGAAAAATACGGTAGCGTCTTTTCGAATTCGCCTACTTCTTCCTCAGTTCTTCCCTAATTTTCTTCTGCAACATTTATAAATTCTTAATTACGTCATGTGCAATCGTTAAAGTCAAAGAAAAAGAGTCCTATCTCACTACTTAATAGATAGAACTCTTCTTCATTTTATACATTTCATCATTACTTATTCATGCCTGTATGTCCCACCGCAATACTCGTTTCATCTAAATTAAGGTTCAATTGTGAAATCGTTAATTGTAGTAATTCATTTGCTTGCTCACGAGAAAGTTCCTCTGATTGTACAAGAACTCTAACCTGCTCCTGATCAGCCAAAACAAGTGCATCATCAAACCCTTTTGCCATAATGAGTTGTTCTAAAATGACTTCATCATTTTGAAGCTGATGTAGATCTGCTTCCAATTGATGTGCATCAGCTTTTTCTTCTGCTGTAGCCTCTTCTGAAGCACGAATTTTTGTGTATTCTTCTTTTAAGCGATCTCGATTTGCCTGTACTTCCATTCGAATCGTCGTAAATGCTTCATTCGTTGAAATTGTTGAAATCTCTCCATATTCTCCTTCTTCTATTGCTACATCTATCTCATCAGCGATATTGCCTAAGACGGCATTCACGTCATCACTTTCTAGCTCTAAATCTTCTTGATCACTTATTTCATTCTCATCGCCGTCTTGCAGTTCATCCCCTTCGAGATCCTCATCAGAATAGGCGAAATCATTTTGTCCTGGATCAGTTGGGATGACATAATACACGGATAAGACAATAATTAAGCTAAGCATTGTTAATAACCAAACTGTTTGTTTTTTCAAGACCATTAAGAGCCCTCCTTAGTTTTTTTCGGCATAACCGAAATGCGATGTGATGGTACATCTAATACACGACTCACTGCTTCAATCACTTGACTCTTCGAATTTGCATTTTCAACACCTTGTGCAACAACGAGCACCCCTCTTACTTCTGGTTTTTCTTTATGAATAAGGATTGGAACTTCCTTATCACCTTCTCGAATAATAACAACTTGTTCTTCTCTCGTGCGATCATCAACCGTTCTCTTTCCACCTTCTCGATCCGTTTCATCTGTCAGTTGTTCTTTTGTGACACTGTCCCTTTCATAGACAGATCGTTCTGTTTCAGCTAAATTCACCATGACCGAAACATCAGACAATCCAATCATTTGTTCCAGTAACTCTTTTAATTGATTTTCATAACGCATTTCATAGCCTTCCATCGAATTAGGTTCTGCTGACCTGTCCCGTTTAAAAGCTTCTTCAACCTCGTCTACATCCTCACTTTCGTTATAAACAGGCAAAGCTTCATCCGTTTCATTTTGATCAGACATAAGGTTTCCCATAATCATTAGGGCAACACCTAAGCAGCCAAGAAGGACTAGATAATGGAGAGGGAGACGTCGGTTTTTTCCATTATTGGATTTTTTCATTAATGATTGGAGCCACTTCTGATCCTTTTCTTCATTCTGCTTCACTTTGCTTGTTTCCCCCCTTCCCACGCGACTTGAATCTTTTCTTTTGGCACATCCCAATTGTGAGCAAGAAATTGTTGAACATCTGCTAATGATTCGAATTCTTGTTGCTCGTCATCATCGATTTGATTCGATTCGGTAATATCAATGCGAATCGGTTGAACAGTCTCAACACTAGCGTCAGATTCAGACTGTTCCTCTTCTAGCTCTGTATAAACGAATGTATGGATGACTTCTAATGAGTCAATGGCATCTTGAATCGTTTCTGGCTCACCCTCCCACAGTAGTTCAACCTCTATACTCGCTATTTCCAAATCGTATCCCTCTCGCAATTCATCTTTAACTTGATTCTCCAATTGGACAGCCATCTGTTCAGAAATATATGCACGTTGTCCCAACTCTATCTCTTTTTTTTGCAAATTTATTGCTTCTTGGACTACTTTTTCTGTTTCATCTGTCTGAACAGACAATGAAACGAGCCATTCATCCACATCTTCTGTGAAAATAGATAATAGTGGCTGTAGCATAGCGACTAATAATAATAGCCCAACAACAAGCTTCACATAACGCTGAATATGAGAGTTCGGTAGCATCAGCTCCAATATCGTTGCCAACAAAATAATAAGAATAATGGTCGTTAACCAGCCTGTTAAACTTTCCATTTCACTCCCTCCTCACTTTTTATGGTGACCTCTTAATTTGTACTTTTTCAGTTACCTCCCTCACCTCATCATCAGCGACACATTTCCAGCCGCAATCATAATCGTAATAGCTAAAAAGAACATCAGACAAACAACGGCAAGTGCAGCAAAGACAAACATAACCGCTTTTCCTATAATCGATAAACATTCAATAATAGGCCCACCACCAAGTGGCTGTAAAACAGCGGCTGATAAGTTGAAGATAATTGCGAGTGAAAGCACCTTCATCGCCGGAAATGCACAAAGCATGAGTAAAATCCCTAATCCTGCTAGTCCAATTGTATTTTTCAATAATAGCGAGGCGCTCATGACTGTATCCGCAGCATCTGTAAACATCCGACCAACGACTGGAACTAAATTCCCTGCTAAAAACTTAGCCGTTCTTACCGTCACACCATCTGAAACGGCTGTAGCTGCTCCTTGAACTGAAATGACACCAAGAAAAATGGTTAGAAAGATACCTAATGAACCAACCGCTATATTTCGTAAGAACGTAGCAAGCTTGGACACTTTGTAATGGTCTGTTAACGTACTAACAATACTTAATACGGCCGACAAAAATAAAAGTGGTAGAACGATTTTTTGAATGAAAAACCCACTCATGTTTACTAAAAAAATAATTAAAGGGTGAAATAGTGCTGCTGTCGTTATATTACCAATTGCCGCCATCATCGCAAGCATGAGTGGAAGCAGAGCTATCATAAAATGAATCATTGAATTAACAGCGTCTGTGGCATACGTAATAGCTACTCGGAAACTATTTAATGCAATAATCATTAAAACCATATACGTAATGGCATAAGCGACCTTACTAACGGTCTGTTTCTCAAATGCATTTTGAAGAGATTGGAGAATCATGCAAAAGACTGTCAATAAAATAAGAGATCCTAACAATTTTCCATTTACGACTAATTCATGTAGTAAATATTTCACAAAGCCAATGCCCCAGTCCTTAAAGGAGAATTGCTTGTCCCCTTTAATAAAATCCATAAAGGAACCCTTTTGACTTTCGGGGAGAAATCCCCCATATTCCGTTGAAATTTCCTCCCAATATTCGATTACTTCATCTAGTTGTAAGTTCTCTACTTGACGCTCAATGAAACCTTCTTCATTAAAAGGTTCTGCTTCAGCGAAGGTCATAACTGGGAAACATGTTACAACGAATAGAAGGACAATGAGAAAGAAACCAACTCGCTTCAACAAAGAACACCTCAACCTTCTTTTTAGGTTGGTAATAATGACAACACCATCTCAATGACAGCTGTTAAAATCGGAATAGCAAGCACAAGTATTAAAATTTTCCCCGCTAATTCAATTTTTGAAGCAATAGCAGCTTGTCCAGCGTCTTTAGCTATTTGAGAACCAAACTCTGCGATATAGGCAATACCGATAATTTTTAGGATTGTTTGCAAATACATCATATTAAGATCAGCTCGTTCTGCTATTCCTTCAAGCATCTCGATGATTTTGACAATCTCATCAATGAGAAATAGAAAGATTAATACACCAACAAAGACTGTCAGCATAAAGGCAAACATCGGCTTTTGTTCCTTCACAACTAGGGCTAGGAAAGTTGCGATTAACCCTAACCCAACAATTTGAATAATATCAATCGCCACTCACCTCACCCTTGAAACAAAAACACACCTCTGATTTTCTGAAATAAATCATCAACAATTGTTGCAACCATATATAGAACGACGACAAACCCAATTAGGGTGACCCAATGTGCCCAATCTTCTTTCCCCATCTGCTTCAATACCGTGTGAATCATCGCGACGACGATGCCAATTCCAGCAATTTGAAAGATGGTGTTCACATCATACATCACAACCTCTCCTCCTTCTTACACCAATAGGATGACAACTAGTAAGCCTGCTAAAAAGCCTAAGCTTTTTACCATCTTTTCATAACGATGTTGCCTCTCGCGTGCTTCTTGCTCCTCTCTTGCCAGATGAGCTAACGTTAAATGAATTTGCTTTTGTTGCTGATCACGATCATGCTGTCCGAGTGTCGCTCCAAATTGTAGCATCACTTCACGTTCACTATCTAAAAGAGCCGTCGTAGGCCAAACAACATCAATACTTGCTTGCCACGCCTCAAAGGCGCTATGCTCTTGCTCTAGTAGCTTTTCTGAAAACGATTGAAACACTGTACTAACTGGCTTAGGCAGCTGCTTAGCAATATGATCAGCAGCTTGAGCTAACGGTGTTAACCCGTACATCATCTCTGCTTCCAATGACTGAACAGCTACTTTTAGTTGTCTTAATTGTTTAGGCCTATCACTTAAACGCTTAGCATACTCAAAACCAATCCACGTAGTGACAAGGATTATCATGAGAGAACCGATCCATCTCACGTCACACTCACCAAATCTTTCTTATATTGATTTCGAATTCGCTTAATTTCACCAGGTTTTTGAGTACGAGTTAATTCAACACAACGTTCAAACGCACTCATTTCAAATAAAGGCCTTAAGGTTGGACGCTTCTCAACATCCTCCAATGAGTATCCATGGGCGGTCGTCATCACTTTTACTCCTGCATGAAGTGCCTCTTGGACGGCTGTGACATCCTCTTCTCTTCCAATTTCATCAACGATTAAAACGTCGGGGCTCATCGAACGAATGAGCATCATCATTCCTTCTGCTTTCGGACATCCATCTAAAACGTCTACGCGAGCACCTAACTCAAGCTGCGGGACGCCCCTTAGACTCGCTGCAATTTCTGAACGTTCATCCACAATTCCAACTTTCAGCGCCGGAATGTGTCGTTTTTTTATTCCTTGACTAATGATTCTTGCTAAATCACGTAGCAGGGTTGTTTTACCTGTTTGCGGTGGTCCAATTAGTATCGTATTACACCAGCTTCCTTGATAAAGCTTGGATAGTAGTGGTTCAGCTGATCCAATTGCTTGCCGGGCAACTCGAATATTAAAGGAACTAATATCACGCAATGTTTTCACTGAACCTTTTTCTAAAATGACTTTACCAGCTAGTCCAACACGATGACCTCCTGCTATTGTGATAAACCCTCGACGTAGTTCTTCTTCAAAAGCATAAATCGAGTATTGGCTAAGCTGATTCATAACGAATTTCGCATCATCTGCTGAGACAACATATACTTTATCTTGTTGGCGTGGATAATAGGGAAGACCTGCTGATATGACTTCAAGAGGCTTGTTCATGCGTAAGCGTATTTCTTCTATTGTTGAGAAAACCGTTCGATCCATTTGCTTCAATAATTGTCTAACGGAATGGGGTAGGACTGAACTAATTTCTTGGATCATCGTCTTCTCCTCCTTTATTATTTTGCTAAACCAATCAAAATGAGCGTAACTCCCGAAGCAATGAAAGCAATCTTTATAAATGAGAGTTGATCTTTCATTCCAATTAAACCGATACTGATCGAAACAATTAGAATGGTTGGTCCAATAATGGCAAGAGCTGCATTAACCGCTATTGCCTTTTCTACACTGTTCAAGCGCAACATAAGAGCGGCAGCTGCTAATTCAATCAGCCCTGAGACAAGACGTAATCCAACCATTATTAACAGTGCAACTTCAATTGAAAAGAACCACGTTTTCACCACTTCACCCCTCACACTCACTTTGTACAACCTATGAGCTAAATCATAAATTCAGAACCTAAGAAAAAGGGATTTATCAAAAGGTCTTTTTTACCTTTTGATAAACCCCTAAAAACGATAAGAAAAAAACGCACAGCGCTTTTCTTCCAAGATTAAATATATCGAATTTCATCAATTCTTATAAAAAAAGAGTTTTAAAAGGGTTTAGAACACCTTTTGAAACTCTTCTATCACAACTACGCACGTGAAACATATGCACTGCTACGTGTATCAATAATGAGAACATCACCTTGGTTGACAAAGAAAGGAACTTGGACGGTTAAGCCCGTTTCAACAGTTGCAGGCTTCGTTCCTCCTGACGCGGTGTCCCCTTTAATACCTGGTTCTGTTTCTGTCACTTCTAATTCAACCGTATTAGGAACCTCTACGCCTAACGTCTCACCTTCATAGCTTATAATTTGAACTTCCATGTTTTCCTTTAGGAATTGAAGCTCGTGCTCAATCTGCGCTGTTGCCAGCTCAATTTGATCATACGTTTCATTATCCATAAACGCATGCATGTCACCATTCGCATATAAATATTGCATACGACGATTTTCAATATGTGCCTTCGATACTTTCTCTCCTGCACGAAAAGTCTTCTCTTGAACCGATCCAGTACGTAAATTACGTAGCTTTGAACGAACAAATGCCGCCCCTTTTCCCGGTTTGACATGTTGGAATTCCATCACTTGCCAAATTCCACCATCCACTTCAATCGTTAAACCTGTTTTAAAATCATTAACTGAAATCATTCTTTATTCCTCCATATTCCGAGCTTTGACATGACATCACGTTATCTACTATACCACAGCTTGGAAAAACTTTCTCTGTCATTTTATTTACTTACCGACATAAATGAGTTCTTTCGTTGAATGAGTAAATGAACGATTTCCGTCTGCTGTAATTAACGTATCATCCTCAATTCGCGTTCCACCTACACCAGCTATATAGATCCCAGGCTCAACGGTCACAATCATTCCTGGCTTTAAAACTGTTTTCGACATTTTTGATAAGCGTGGTCCTTCATGTACTTCCATCCCAAGACCATGACCTGTTGAATGTCCAAAGTAAGCGCCATACCCTTTTTCCTCAATGTAATCACGTGTTAGGGCATCAGCCTCTTTACCAGTCAATCCTGGCTTAATACCTTCCATTCCTTTTAATTGTGCTTGCAATACCGTATCATAAATTTCTTTTAATTGATCATTAATCGATCCTACAGCAACAGTACGTGTCATATCAGAGCAATAACCATTTAACAATGCCCCAAAATCGAGAGTCACGAGCTCTCCTAATTCTATTACTTTCTCACTTGCCACCCCATGAGGCAATGCTGAACGATAACCTGAAGCAACAATCATATCAAATGATGAGCTCGTCGCCCCCTCTTTACGCATAAAGAACTCTAATTCATTCGCTACCTCGACTTCTTTTAAACCTGGACGAATGTAAGAAATGATATGTTCAAAGGCTGCATCAGCAATATTCGCTGCTACTTGTACTCTTTGAATTTCAGTTGCATCTTTCGTTAAGCGAAGCTCTTCTACAAGTCCACTAACTGGTACAAGCGTTGCATCAACGAGTGCTTGATGATATAGCTGGTAGTATTCATATGTAATATGTGATTGCTCAAATCCAAGCTTCTTCACCTTATATTTCTGACATTGTTTTGCCACTTCAGCAAATATTGGACCAGTATGTTCAACAATCTCAAACCCTTTTGCCTGCTCCTTCGCCTGTTCCACATAACGAAAATCAGTTATAAAGATTGCTTCCTTATTTGTAATAAGAGCAACACCTGCTGTTCCTGTGAAGTTGGCCATATATCGCCGATTATACGAGCTTGTAATGAGGAGCGCCTCAATGTCATGCTCGCTAAATTGTTCACGTAACGCTTCAAGTCTACTCATTCGACCTCTCCTTCCAACAATGCTAATAACGCTAGCTCATACCCTTTAAATCCTAGACCAACGATTTGCCCTTTCGCTACAGCTGCTGTTACGGAGTGCTGACGAAAGGATTCTCTTGCATGAACATTTGAAATGTGCACTTCCATCACAGGAACAGACACACTCGCAATTGCATCACGAATCGCATAACTATAATGTGTATAGGCACCTGGATTTATAATCATACTTATGTTCTTATCACCAGCTTCATGAATCCTATCAATGATTTGCCCTTCACTATTCGATTGAAAGCAAAGAACCTCACATGAATGCTGCTTCCCCTTCTTTTCAATAAACTCTTCTAAGTCTGCTAACGTTTTATGCCCGTATACATCTGGCTCTCGTAAGCCTAAACGATTTAAATTCGGGCCATTAATGACATAAATACGCTTCAAAAGGTCTCTCTCCCCTCATACAATCATTTCTTATCATTGTACCATATTTGAGTGAGGTCCTTCCTTATAATGGACATTGAAAAAATTTAAAAACAGAAGCCACTGAAAAAATACAAATCCACTTTTTCAGTGCTTGTTATTTTTGCCTTTCTTCTGCATACTGAAAAGAAATTGAATAGCCTATAAATGTTCCATATAAGACGTATAGGCATACAGATGTAATAATCGTATTAAAATCAAGGTTTTGAACAGACTTCAATCCTGGAAAAATCGGATTTAACAAAAAGAAAACACTCACCCATAATACTAGCCCGTATACAACCCCTGCCCACATACTATTAACCTTTTGTAAGAGCAACTTGTATAAAAAAGCAATCCCAATCGACAATACTGATATCAAACCAATTCCAACTAATTGGCCGATATATGTATCTTTCCACTCACCTAAAACAAAAGGCATTAGTGCTAAAGCTGGACCTACACGAATAAACTTAAAATAAAAAGCAAAATAACCAACTAATGACCAAATCAACCCACCAAAAAAGCCAATTACAGCGACTTTTGCTGCAAATGACATCTGTTGTTCCATTGTTTGTTTCTCCATATTCAACACCTCCACAAATAGTATGTCCCATTAATGAGTAGTCCCATTCGAAATGATTAAAGTTCCATCATAACGGGTATAGTGTGAAAGGAAGTCCTAGTTGAAAAATAGAGGGAATTCGATGTAAGATGTAGAATACAGATTATAAAATAATAGGCTTGGACACATCGTAGATACGTTTATTAACGTTTGGAGGTGGATTAAATGAATTCCATAATGAAGTTTATTTTGCCGATCATTATCGGACTTTCTATTGTTGGACTGGTCATCTCACTTTTTAACCCTCTTGCTTTATTAAGACAGCTGCTTTGGGTTATTGTAATCGCTGGACTTATCTTCTTCATCTATCGATTGGTCATGTCTAGACGTTATGGAACACCACTATTCCCATCACGTTCCGGCCCAACTAGAGCCCAAATTCGCAAGGCAAAGAAAACAAGCCAGCATCACAACAAACAACATCCATCTAAACGACAAGCAAATGTTCAACCAATCCGGTCAAAAAAGAAACCGGAACCACTGATTCGCAAAAAAAGACCGGATCATAATTTTAAAGTCATAGAAGGTAAGAAAAACAAGAAAAAAAATCGCGCTTTATTTTAAATAAATAAAACGCGGCAGCTCCAATTTTAGCTAATGTCGTGTTGAACACCTACAACGATTTAAGAATGTCTGAAAATGTTCTACTTTCAGACATTCTTATAATGAACAAAACCATTGCTTGTCAAATTTCAATCTCTTCCCTTTATCCCACATTCATTTATGTGTCCCTCATCTTAGTAAGCCCAACTCCGTAAAAACTGCTCTGTTTCATCTCTCCCTAAATGAACTAATTCTTTTTTTTGCCCATCTGTTAGTTCAAAATCTGTTGCTTTTACATCTATAACCGGAATAAAAACAACATTTTTAGCATGCTGATCATCAATATAACGGAGGTCATGCGCATTACTCATCGTTTCAAACAATGCACGATACATATCAATTGCATTATTCATCTTATTTTTCGGTAATAGATTAATTTCAGGTGTGAGCTGAAAACCTATGACTGGCTTACGGTACTTTTTAATTTTGCCATTGCGAAATAAAAACATTGGAAAGTTACTTAATATCCCACCATCAACAACATAAGATGGTTTCCTACTACTACCACGACTATATATTTTCACCGGTTCAAAGAAAAACGGAATGCTGCAACTCATTCGAACTGCTCTTGCAACCGAAAATTTTTCTGCTATGACACCATATCGCTTTAGATCATCTGGCAAGACTACCAATCGACCGCGTGTTAAATCAGATGCAATCAATTTCAATGATCCATTAGGTAAGTCTGCAAACGTCCTAACACCTTTTTTAGCTAACGCCTCTTTTAACCACTTTTCTAATGCATCACCACGATAGAGGCCAAATTTAAAATACAGATGAATCCATTTCGCTATTGGAAACGGAAGTAAAGACATTCTTTCGTCTTTGAAGGTTTCTACATCTAATTCATCTAGCAAAGAATATAATTCTTCACTTGTATATCCTGATTTAATTAGGGCTGCTACTAATGAGCCGGCACTTGTACCCGCAACATGATCAAACTCAAACCCCTTTTCCTCCATTACTTGCACGGCTCCAATGAACGAAAAGGCTTTAACGCCTCCACCAGCAAAAACACCATCTACCTTCATCTTCACATCGCCTCCTATTAAAGACTATGTCAGATTTCTGATAAATGGTGCTCTTTTCGTATAGAAAATTCATATTCTTATTGGTTTTGTCGTTGAATTTCTTTTAGTTGGTCTAATCGCTTTTTATCTTCCTCAAAAAATTGCACTAAATCACCAATTCGATCAATCGCATCCCAACTTAGATGGTGCTCAATACCTTCGACATCTTGATAAATAAACTCATCATCGACACCGATAATTCTTAAAAAATTTTCCAATAGTTCATGACGATACACGAGACGCTTCCCGACTTTTTTCCCTTTGTTCGTCAAAACTAGCCCTCGATAACGTTCATAAATTAAATAGTCATTTTTGTCTAGTTTCTGAACCATTTTTGTTACTGATGAAGGGTGAACCTCTAATGCCTCTGCAATATCAGATACTCGTGCATATCCTTTATCTTCTATTAAAATATATATTCTCTCTAAATAATCTTCCATACTAGGTGTTGGCATTGTGTCCCCTCCAATTTTCTTCATGCAATGTTCACACCGTTAGCACGTGCATCATAGTCGTTATCATGCAACTCAAATGAACTGTTTATTGTGTCTCATCATTGCGTTATTACATAAAAGTATACCTCTCTTATTTTACACAATTAAGTGAACAAGGACAATGCAAAGGAGGGAATTAAGTAAAATACTCTACTTTCGCTTTCGGAAAAAATCGCTGGACAAATGATTCAAGTGTTTCTTTTAACGCACTAGCATCTTCGTTCTTGTATACATACTTACCTCGTCCGTACCTACCCCATTTATATTTACGTTCCTCTTCATTCATCTCCAATTTTGTTTTAGGATAACGTTTTTTAATCACATTTTTAGCCGTTTTCGTAAATCGATGCTGTATGAGCTCAAACGTCAAATCCTTTGTAGCATAAGGTGGCAAAATCGCTTCAAGTCGTTCAAACAAATCTAAATAGCCTTCCTTCCACTGCTCATGCAAAATTAGAGGAGCCACAATAAAACCTAACGGATAATCTGCTTTTGCGACCTTTCCAGCTGCTTCAATACGCTCTAAAAAGGAAGACGTACCCGGTTCAAATTTTTTAATCACATGATCAGAATTCACACTAAACCGAAAGCGTGTTTTCCCATTATGATTAGCATCTAATAAGTGATCAACATGGTGATACTTAGTGACAAAACGAAGCAAGCCATGATCCGTTTGACCAATATGTTCAATCGTTTTCTTTAACGTATGAGTTAAATGATCAATACCTACGATGTCTGATGTACACGCTGCTTCAAAACGCGTTATCTCTGGTGCTCGTTCTTTAATATATTGATCAGCTGCTTCAAAAATTTCATCAACATTTACATACGTACGAATATACGGTTTACTGCCTAGAGTCGTTTGTAAATAGCAATAATGACAATGTCCCATACAGCCGGTGGCTAGTGGAATCGCATATTCAGCTGACGGCTTAGATGTATCAAACTTCAACGTTTTTCGAATTCCTATGACTAACGTTGATTTAGCATTACGGTATTGTTGAAGCTCATTATTACCTGGAATGTTCCGGACTTGATTATGTGAAGTCGTTTCACGTATTTCAACACCTTGCTTTTCAAACTTTTCTTTGAGTTGTCTTCCGAGTGGGTAGTCAAGTGCTTGAGGTTCAATATAAACAAGCTGTGGCTGAAATGGTTTCATTGTTGGAACCTACACCTTTCCTTTTTATTCATAGTGTAGACGTTCACTCATCTTTCAACCGTATTAAATAATGGTAAAGCAAAGTCCAGCATTGAATAAATGTGCAACAAACAAAAAAATCATATGATGAGATTCTCACTCACCATATGATTAATGTAGCTTTTGAAATTAAGTTTGATCATTTTCTACCTATGTTTCAACAATCAGCCCGTTTTATCTTTATCTACTAACGGAATCGTAAGTTTATCTTTTCCATACTCTTCAAGCATTGTTTCTTTTGCTTGAAGTGTTAGGTCAATCCGGTTGCCATCCGTAAATAACATTAAATATGCATATCTACGTTCGAAATTCATATTTAATCCAATACCTCGATCAAGCTTATCTGGTTCTTGAACCATCAGCAAATCTCCAAATACATTTATCCAATTCTCATCCTCTATGAAGATAGAAGTTTCTGTTACCACATAAACGATATCGTAATCCTGAAAGATATCGTTTGGAACATTCGGATTGGTTCTCGAACCGTTCATATATACTGCCCGAATATGTTCATCTTCCGTAGCAGTATTTATTATTAAGTCCATCATTTCTTGTTCATTTCTCATTCAATATCCCTCCGTATGTCATAATGAATTTTTTTATAGAAAGTTGGTTCACAATGGAGGGGCTCGTGAATGATGTAAGCCTAATCTGTTATATGGAAGTTATAATTTATTGAATCTTATTTTCATTCTAATCTTCCTTTCTTATTTAGAGATCTCTCTTATTATTTCAACATATGCACGCCAATTCCCTCTTTAAGTATCACCTAAAGGTCATTTAACTCCGACTTTTTAACTGAAACCATAATCGTTTAAAGACATAAGTCGCCTTCTTTTAGTTTTTGATAAAGATTATCCAATTCTTCTTCCGCATCATCCCCGTGTTTACCTGTTAGATAAACGATGATATAATAAAATTGACCTATTAGGTAAGTGAAAACACAGAGGTGGTTATCATGCAATTAAAAATCTTGAGTCTAGAACCTAAAAGGAGGGACAACATTTTAAATGCTGCGCTAAAGGAATTTTCTATGAAGGGATTTGATGATGCCTCGACAAATGTTATTGCAAAAGAGGCTAGTATTTCAAAAGGGCTACTGTTCCACTATATAAATAGTAAAAAGGATCTTTTTCTATTCCTTTATGATTACTGCACTGACAAGATTAATAAAAAATATATTGATGTAATGAACTTTAATGAAAAAGATATTTTTGAAAGGCTTCGACAATCATATATACTCCAGATTGAGTTACTACAACAGTATCCTTGGATATTTGACTTTATTAAAATTACTAACATGACGAATTCCGATGAAATCAATAAAAAGCTAGAAGAAAGAGAGAATGAAAAGCTATCACGATGCCATAAGGAAATGTTTGAAATTGTTGATGAAACTAAATTCAGAGAAGGACTGAACCTTGAAAGGTGCAAACAGCTTATTTTTTGGACGAATGTTGGTTTTACAAATCAGATACTAGAAGATATTCGCAACTCAGAAATGACTGAATTAGATTATGACAAAGTGCTTGCAGATCTAGATGGTTATCTTAATGAACTCAAGGAAATCTTTTATAAATGAATGTATCCCTGCTACTTAACTACTAATCGGGAAAGAAGTGACTATGTCTTCCCATAAAATAAGAACTTAAACTTTCTCTATGTTAGCTAAGTAATGGTAACAGACTCTTTTGAATTAGCATCTACGGATACATGAAAATTAGAAATAATAGGGGGTTTCCAATGATCATTCATACAAAAAAGCAACAAGTTGATAAGCCTGGTTCTTTAGACAGTGAACCACCAATGGGAAGCTGTTACAATGTTGAAGGACGTCGTGTGTTACTCGATCGTTTGGGGTCTGAAAGTCCAACAGTCATATTCATGCCAGCTGCTGGGATGATCGGACTTGATTACCTAAATATTCACCAGAAAATTAGTCAGTATGCGACGTCCGTGATCTATGATCGGTCAGGGACAGGTTGGAGCGATTACGTTAAGCTCCCTCGAAGTGCCCTTGAGGTTACCGATGAATTGCGGAATGTATTGAACACTGCTGGTGTTCCGGCCCCCTATCTGTTCGTTGGTCACTCGTTAGGTGGGATTTACGCACAGCAGTATGCACAACGATTTCCAGATGAGGTAGCGGGGATGATTTTGTTAGAACCGCCTCACGAGGACTTTCTCACGAATACACCAAAATTTAAAAAGCGTTACCTTCTCCAGCAGTGTTTTACTATCCTTCGGGCACTTTTAACTTACAAGAAATCCTTTCGTATTTTGTTTAATCAAATGTTTGCATCTTGGCCTGATGAAATCCGTGAATCACTAATTGACTATCATCTCAAAACGCTCTCAAAAACGTTGACAGAAAGAAAAAACTTAAACAGTGAACTCTATGAAGAGATACGTAAAGGAGGAAACTTGCCGGATATCCCATTGATTGTATTTACAGCGATGGGAATTGACCCATTCATGACTCCGATCACGAGTGAATCATTTCTGCGTGATACACTTGCTCCATTCAACAATATTAAACATACTGTTTACACAAAATTAGCAAATTCTGTTCCGCGTGGAGAACATCGTATCCTTAACAATGCTGGACATACCACGATTCATACTGACTGTCCAGATGAGCTGGTCGAAGCGATCAGGCATTTAATTAAATTAATACACATGAAGAATGTACATCTGAATAGAGAATTATGATGGATCATCTAGGTCTTAAAATTGATCTAAATGGCGGAATAGAGGGATGATATGGCTCGTCAATCATTAATTCAAAAATTCGATAAGCAAGCAATGAAGTATAATAAAAGACGAAAAAATAATCATGGTTATAAGTTTCGTCAACAAATTTTTCAGGAAGCTGAAGGAAAAGTATTAGAAGTTTCAATTGGTTCTGGACTTAATTTCCCCTTCTATAATAGAAATATTCAATTGACAGGAATCGACTTTAGCCATGAAATGCTAAAAACAGCACGAAATGCTGCAAAAAATTATCCTTTTAAAACAACATTTATACAAGAAGATGTTGAATCTGTTGAGCTAAGCACAAACAGCTTTGATACTATCATATCATCTGCAAGTTTATGTGCTTATCAAGACCCTATACATGTTCTAAATAATTTTCAAAAGTGGTGTAAGCCAGAAGGGAAAATTCTTATGTTAGAGCATGGAATTTGCACAAACAAAACTGTGGGATGGTTACAAAAACTCTTGAATCCACTAATGCTCAAGCTTACAGGGTGTCACCAGGACAGAAACATTACTGACATCGTTAAAAAATCTAATTTAAAAATCACTCGGGAAGAACGTCACTTGGGAGGTTATTTATATCTGATATGGGCTAAACCATAAGCATTTCTTTATTTTTAAAATACTTTTATATCAATAAGGGTTGCTGATTTTTCTGGCTATTCGTTTAATTGATAAGCGCAATGATTGGGGGAAACTGAATTTAAACGTAAACCAAGACCAATAAAAAAACCTAAAGACTCTGATACCAAGAAGAAGCTAGCTATCTCAGTTCATTCTTCCTCCATTTTCTGAAAAAACAACCACTTTCGTAAAGAATACGAAAGTGGTTGTTTTTATCAGACTTTGTTTCGAATTAGCAAACTTTAATTCAAAGCTACAATTAACGACTTATTCTTAACCTACAAGCCACACTTCAATTGAGCACCGCAGCTTGTACACGTATTACAACCACCGATATCCTCAACCTGTCCTTCACGACAAACAGGACATGTATTACCTACTTCAGACCCATATGTGACATTCGTTGAACGAACTTCACTTATCGTGTTTACTAGTACGACTTTATTTTCTCTTTTTTCTTCTGCTTCTTCGGTTACATCATCAAATGTATTTTCCTCAGCCTTTAACGAAAGAACTTGTGTATCACGGCTACCATCGACATAAACCGTTCCACCTTTTGCCCCTCCACTATATAAGCGCTCATAAACACCTTGAACTTGCTCGACTGAATAACCACGAGGTGCGTTCACGGTTTTCGATAAGGAGCTATCGACCCAACGCTGAATGATACATTGGACATCTGCATGTGCTTCAGGTGATAATTCCATCGTCGAGACGAACCAATCAGGTAGCTTATTCGGATCCGCTTCAGGGTTAGCGCGTAAATATTCTTCAACAATCTCAGCCTTCACTTCGATAAATTTCCCAAGTCGTCCACTACGGAAATAGGAGAAAGAGAAATACGGTTCAAGTCCTGTTGACACTCCAACCATCGTACCTGTACTTCCTGTAGGGGCAACTGTTAATAAGTGTGAGTTTCGAATGCCATGCTCTACTACACCTTGGCGAATATCCTCAGGCATTTCCTTCATGTATCCAGTTTCAATAAATGCTTGTCGAAGCTGCTTCGTTTCCTCATCCGTTTCTCCAACTAAAAATGGGAAGCTTCCTTTTTCTTTTGCTAGCTCGATACTTGTACGATAAGCCGTCGTCGCAATCGTTTCAAAGATTTGATCAACTAGCTCATTCCCTTCTTGTGATCCATATACAGTTTCACAATAAATAAGAAGATCATGAAGCCCCATTACACCAAGACCAACACGACGTTCGCCTTTCGCTTGCTTCGTATTCTCCTCTAAGAAATAAGGTGTCGCATCAATGACGTTATCCTGCATCCGAACACCAACTTGTACCGTTTCTTTCAGCTTTGTAAAATCAACTATTTTAGTCTCTCTATTGGCCATTTCAGCTAAGTTAATCGCAGCTAAATTACAAACAGAAAACGGAGCTAAAGGCTGCTCACCGCACGGATTCGTTGCTACGACCTTTTGGCCATATGCCTTCGCATTTGTTTTATCGTTGGCATTATCAATGAAGAAGATACCAGGTTCAGCACTATACGTTGCACAAATATTAATTAGCTTCCAAAGCTCCTTGGCGCGAATGACACGATATGTACGCACAGCATAACCAAGCGCTTCCCACTCTCTTACATCTCCAATATCATGCCACTTCTCATTATAGTCCGCCATTTCAGCTTCTGAATAATTTTCCACATCAGGGAACCTCAAAGCATATTCTTCATCGTTCTCAACAGCTGACATAAATTCTTTCGTTAAACAAATCGAAATATTAGCCCCTGTTAAAAACTCAGAATTATTAACACTATATGTCCCACCTGTATGGAGTTTTTCTTCCGCTTCTTTAATCACCTTTGGATCAAAGCCACCTTGTCCATCAATCGCTTTGTAATTAACAATACCTTGATACATCGCTTCTTCTACTTCCGATAAAGGAGTGAACTTCAGTTTATCCTTAACTAGCTTTTGAATAAACAGATCTTCTGAGTTCTCAAGTAAAAAACGTAGAATACGTGGGTTTTGCATTTTAGAAATAATAAATTCCATAATGTCTGGGTGCCAGTCAGATAGCATAATCATTTGTGCTCCACGACGAGATCCACCTTGCTCGACTAAATGAGTTAATTTCGCAATATCATCTAACCAAGATACAGATCCTGATGATTTCCCATTCACACCACGAGCTAACGTGTTACGAGGGCGTAATGTTGAACCATTTGTTCCAACTCCACCACCACGACTCATTATTTCCATCACTTGCTTACGATGCTCAGAAATCCCTTCACGAGAATCCTTCACATACGGCATCACATAACAATTGAAATATGTGACATCTGTTTCAGCACCAGCACCGTACAACACACGTCCAGCAGGGATAAAATTAAGATCAACAAGCTGCTCGTAGAAACGATTAAATGACTGTTGCTGCTTCTCTTCTGTCACCTCAACAGAAGCTAAGCCTGTCGCATTACGCTTAGCAATTTGCTCATAATAAATTTCAAGTGGCTTTTCAACTGTATCAAGTGAGCGATATACGATACCTGATTCCGCTTCTTCTCCTTCTAATACACCACGAAACTCTTCATCAACTAACACCTTTGCTTGATTATTCACACGGTCTAACTCAAGGATAAAGCCATATCCTCTAGCAGGAAATTTCGGATCATCTTTTATCGTTAAGACAACAAAGTCCCCATCTTTTAATGTCTTTTTTTCTGTATCCTTAAATGTATATCGATCGAGCATAACGAGACGAGAAACACCCTTCTTCGTCATCGTCATATCTTTCGTAATCGGATGTACTTGCGGGAACAACTCAATATCCTCATTTAAGCGCTCAATATTAAGACGCATTACATTCGACATTGTCATAGCCATTCGCTTTTCCTCTCCTTCACATTCTAAAAAATAGATTCCAATTTTTATTCTTCGGTTAGCTTACCACATGTTACCTACTTTTATCAATATATTGTGTTCATAAATCTAACTTATACACCATATATAGTTACAAGGATCATTTTTAAAATTATTTGTCAACTTCAAAATTGCTAATTAGAAAGAGAACAAGGAAGAATTCAAGTAATTACTAAAGAAATTTGACGAAATTCGCCCCGATTTATTTGTTGCAAGATTTCAAATTTGCGCAACTCCAGTCCTGTCACTCTCTTCATTCATCATCATTTTTAAATTGACAAAAAAAATTTTTTTTGTTCTCATTAAATGAAGATCACTAGTAATCTATTTCTAACCAATTCATCATTTTTATGGAGGTGTCCAATGGAGTATATAGCATTCAATCAGACCATGATAAAAAAAGAAGAACTGAGTATCCCTTTTGACGATCGGGGCTATTACTTTGGAGATGGTATTTATGAAGTTATTCGATTGTATAATGGAAAACCATTTGCCCTTGACGATCACTTGACACGACTAATAGAAAGTGCCGAAAAGCTTGATTTACCTATTCAGCAACGTGACTCAATTAAACAAACCATTTTAACACTTATTGAAAAAAACAAACCGATTGACGGCAGCATTTATATACAAATAACCCGTGGAAGTGAACCGCGAAATCACCTGTATTCTCGTGAAACCAAACCTACTGTTCTAGGTTTCATTCAGCCTCTTCCATCTAAAACTAAATCTGAGGCGAGCGTTTGGTTAGAGCCCGACATTCGCTGGTTACGTTGTGACATTAAATCAATTAATTTATTAGGAAATGTACTAGCAAAACGTAAAGCTGCTGACCACGGTTGTGATGAGGCGATTCTCCATCGTGACACGGTTTTAACAGAGGGGTCTTCTTCAAATGTTTTCTTAGTAAAAGATCAAGTGCTTTATACACACCCAGCTACAAACCTAATCCTAAATGGCATAACCCGTCAAATTATCATTCGCTTAGCAAAAGAACATGGATTAGACGTTATAGAAGAGCCATTCCCTTATGAAGTGTTAGAACATGCCGATGAAGCATTCCTTACTAGTACAATGGTAGAGGTCATGCCTATTACGGAAATAGAAGGAGAAATGAACGTAACGTTACCTATTGGCTCAATCACCAAGAAGTTACAAATGCTATTTAAAGAACAAGTACACTAAGAAAAACTGCGAAGCAGTCTTTTCTTAGTTGCGTCATGCGCAGTCGTTACTAAGGCTTACGTTGATCTGAAAATCCCCTTCTTTCAAATTAACGTGTCGTACGAAAACGAGGCCCTCGAAGCGACTTACATCCATCTTGATTAAACTTCTTAGAATTTTCACTTTCTTATCCTTAAATAAATTAACGCGCGCATGAAGGAATAGTCAAACTTCCTGCGCACGTTCGTCAATCACTCACTTCCTATAATTCCACTCATCACGCTCGTAGCGGCTAGAAGCAATTTCTTGCACGACTGCTTCCTCCTCTTCTGTTAACGTATAAGGTTCAAGTTTAATATTTAATCCTTTTTCAAAGCCTCGTTTAAATGCCTCCTTTGCTTCATCTAACGTAATCGCTGTTTCCTTTAAGGCATTAATCGCAACAGCTTTATTCTTAAAATTCCGCTGCATCCGTTCGCGTACACGATCACTAGAATACAAAAAGAGATCGAACAGCTTGTCTTCATCGATATCCAATATGATGGAACCGTGCTGCAAGATGACGCCCTTTTGTCTCGTTTGGGCACTTCCCGCAACTTTACGTCCTTCGACGACAAGCTCATACCAAGATGGTGCATCAAAGCAAACAGCTGAGCGCGGGTTTTTTAACGCTTGTTTTTCCTCTTCTGTACGTGGAATAGCAAAGTAAGCATCAAGTCCTACATGCTTAAATCCTTCTAATATCCCCGCAGAGATGATACGATATGCTTCTGTAACAGACTCTGGCATCTCTGGATGCTCTTCCGCTACAATGACGCTATACGTTAGCTCCTGATCGTGTAGGACTCCACGACCACCTGTTGGCCTTCTCACAAATCCTAAACCATATTCCTTCACTTTTGCTAGGTTGATCTCTTTTTCTACTTTTTGAAAATAACCAATCGACAACGTCGCAGGATTCCAGCCATAGAAGCGGATCGTCGGGGGAATCATTCCTTTACTATGCCACTCTAATAAAGCTTCATCTAATGCCATATTATATGCGGAGCTACGATAACCCGAATCAATAAATCTCCATGTTTCTGTCATGATACATCTCTTCTTTCCTCATTAAGCTGCTTCATATTCTATCAAAGCTTAAGGAAAATTGCTATGTACACAGCTTCATGTAACTGTCACATTTGACCAACCATCTATCATAAACGAACATTGCGTAATAGGACATAGGTCGATATAATATAAAAGAGTTTATATCTGCACGATTGAAAACTAGCAGGCAAAAGGAGTGTCATCTTTCAATGGATTTTATTTTATTCATTATTCTAGTTATTCTACTCGGTTTAACGATTTATTTCCGCTTTTTTCACACACCCAAATATTTAACACCCCTTACGCAAGAAGATTTCATTAAAGGTTATAGAAAAGCTCAATTAATTGATGTCCGTGAACCACGAGAATTCGACGGGGGCCATATTCTTGGAGCAAGAAACATACCAATGTCCCAGCTTCGTCAACGTTTAAATGAAATACGTAAAGATCAGCCTGTCTATTTATACTGTCAATCTGGATCTCGTTGCAAACAAGCGGCACAAACATTAAAGAAGAAACACGGAGTGGAGAGCTTATACCATTTAAAGGGTGGCTTCAAAAAGTGGAGTGGAAAGATCAAAAAGAAACAACGTTAAGAAATACATCTTAACGTTGTTTCTTTTATCATTGATAGACCTGCTCCTCTTGCCGAGCATCCTCTGTAGGATTATTAGTGGAAGGAAGTTCTTTCCCTAGAAATTCAGCAATTGCTTGTCGGTTTTTCTCAAAATCAGGCTCTAAGACTAAACCTGCATGACTATAATGGTTATCTACATACGTATCATCTAATGGAATGCGCAACGTTTCAATCTCATCTGGTTGATTTAAAATAACATCAGACAGCAGACCTAATATTTCACGATTTCTTAAATTTGTTTGAATGTATGGCTGAACCGTTCCAACGACACTCGGTAAATTAGCTAACCCCGTCACACTAAACACTTCTTCTTTCAAAGCTGACAATACTTGCTGCTGCCTTCGAACTCGTCCAAAATCAGCTTCTGCATCAGCACGGAATCGAGCATATCCTAGCAGCTCCTTTCCATTGAGCTGCTGTAGCCCTTGCTCCAATTCAACGCCAATTTTCTCAGACATGTCACGCTCAACATCAATTTCGACTCCTGATGGTGCAAGTGCATCAACAGCCGCTTCAAATCCATCAAAATCGACAAGAGCATAGTAATGGAGGTCTATCCCGAAGTTGTGGTCAAGTGTCTCACGTAACAATTCAGCCCCACCAAAAAAATATGCCGTATTTACTTTATAATTACGATAGCCTGGAATTTCAACGTATGTATCACGCATAATGGAAACTAATTTAGCCGTATTTTCACTTGGATCAAACTGAGCTACCATAATCGTATCAGTTCGAGCTCGATTATCTTCCACTTCATCGATTCCAAGCAATAGTATATTGACCTTACCTAGATCATTCGGGACTGCACTGTTAAATTCCTCTGGTTCACGATCTTCTGTTAATCCAAGTTCAGCCTCGCTTGCTTTCATACTACGATAATATTCAATATAAACATAGCTAGCCACACTAAGGAAAATAAGAATCATCACGATAAATGTGCGAACAAACCATCTATTTCTTTTTTTTGTCTTTCGAACGTCTCTCCTCTTCATCACATTCCGTCCTTCTTATTCACATTAATTTTTTCATTCATTATTCTATCATACCATATTTTCGTCAAGATTATAGCAACAATGACAAATTACTAAGTTGCACATATAACTTATAACATTTACATATTCGTGCATACTAGTAATTATTAATTGGAACCGTTGTCACATTGTTAATAAGGAAGGATGATCGTTGATGGATATCGATATTCACTTTGATCAAAGCTGGAATCAATCATTTTTAGAACGACTGGATCAGGATGGACCTTGGTCCAATTGGGAGCTTTTTAAGCTTACATATGAGGCAGAAGAGCAGCAAATGATCCCGGAATTTAACGGTCTCGTTGCACCTAATCACCTACCACAGCTTTCCTTGTACTCTCATCAAATAGAAGTCGCCAATCGAGTTGTAGAAGAAATGAACGGAAAAGCGATTCTCGCAGACGAAGTCGGTTTAGGGAAAACAATCGAAGCAGGACTTATTTTAAAAGAATATATGGTACGCGGACTTGTGAAAAAAGCTCTCATTCTAACACCAGCATCACTCGTATCCCAATGGGCTCTGGAATTGAATACGAAGTTTCATATACCAGCCATTGCCCAGCAAAAAAAATCCTACGTCTGGGAGCAATGTGAAGTAGTCGTCGCTTCAATCGATACGGCAAAACGTCAACCACATCACGATATAGTTTTACAACAGCCCTATGACTTGGTGATCATCGATGAAGCTCATAAACTAAAAAATCCAAAAACGAAAAATTATGAGTTTGTCAAACGATTAAAGAAGAAATTCTGTCTACTATTAACCGCTACGCCAGTCCAAAATAAGCTAGAAGAAATATTCAATCTTGTTTCTCTACTAAAACCTGGTCACTTAGGAGCGAGCTCTTCATTCGAAAAGGAATTTCGTTCTTCGAAACGGTCTCCTAGGAACGAGGGAAAATTGAAGGAATTAGTCAATAAAGTGATGGTAAGGAATCGCCGAGAAGAGACTGGCATTGAATGGACGAAACGCATTGTTGAAACAGTCGATATTGAATTTAGTCCTTCAGAAAGAGAATTCTATAATCGCATTGAACAACTATCTGGCGAAATCAATCATTTCGGACTAATGACTTTAAAGAGGGAATTATGTAGTAGTAGAGAAGCCGCTTTTATGACTCTTAAAAACATGGTCGATCGAGCCGAGGTCGATGGGAATGATGCACACATTGCCAATATCCTCTTACAAGAAATCGGTCAAGTAGATGGTCATGCAAAAGCTGAAAAAGCGTTAGAAATCATTCAGTCGATTAATGGTAAGGTTATTATCTTCACTGAATACCGTGCGACTCAGCTTTATTTACAATGGTTTCTTAAACAAAATGGTATTTCCTCCGTTCCTTTCCGTGGGGGCTTTAAACGTGGTAAGAAAGATTGGATGAAGCAGCTTTTCCAACAACATGCTCAAGTCTTAATCGCAACCGAAGCTGGCGGCGAAGGGATTAACCTACAGTTTTGTAGCCATATGATTAATTATGACTTACCTTGGAATCCGATGCGAATTGAACAGCGAATTGGACGAATCCATCGCTTAGGTCAACAGGAGGATGTTCACATCTACAACTTTGCAGTTAAAGAAACGGTTGAACAACATATTTTGAAGCTATTATACGAAAAAATCCATTTGTTCGAAGCTGTCATCGGCGAATTAGATGCGATCTTAACGAAAATTGATTTAAACGGAGTTGAAGACCACGTCCAAGACATTTTGCTTTCCTCTGAAAGTGAGGGTGAAATGCGGATTAAATTTGACCACTTAGCAGCTATTATGAACGAAGCTAATGATGATAAGGAGGATGATATGAATGCAACAGCCTCAAGTTCATAGTTTTCTCGAACGATTCTTTCAAGCAAATGATAGCGACCTTATTGAAAATGAGAGAAGCTATTTGACTGTTCAGCTTTCTATCGATCTTGATAAACGTTTAATGAACCGCCCTTTTTATTGGCACTATTTAGAAAAAACAGGTGGAGCACCACAACCAATGCAAGTAACTTTCATTACAGATCCAGCAAATGCACCAGATCATCTCAAAGGTGAGCCTGTCTACTTTGGTTCACCTAGACTTAGACAAATATTCACAGCGACGAGAGAGTTAGGTGGGTTCATTCGCTTATACGAGCAAACGGCTCTACAATCTCAGAAATCTAACCCTCTTCACCCCTGGTTATGTCTAAATACAAAAATCTCATTCCAATGTGATCGAAAAAAGGATGTGTTTTTATCACTCGGATTAAATCTGATTCATGGGCAGATCGTACCGAACTTTTTTGAGCAATTACAACAAAAAACGTTAACTCCGACAATCCCTGACTACTGTTTCACGTTAACACCGCTTATTAAACCCAAAAGTGGTCTAGTTCGTATCCAAAAAATGGTCCAAACCTTTATTGACAATGAAGATGATACATGGGCAAGGGAGGCATTGGAGCGTTGGGATAAGGACCTCGCTTTATTAGAAGCCTTTTATGAAGATTATATCGAAAAACCCGAAGCATACGAAATTGAACGAAAAGCACTGGAAGAACAATACAAACCAACTGTCAACATCTCGATTATTAACGGAGGAATGTTTTACTTAAATCAACAAGTGTTCTAAGAAAAACGCTATCGCGTTTTTACTTAAGCGTTGGCGGAGCCGTTACAACGCTTTTAAGTTTTTTTGAAAGTGGGATTCTTTCATAAAAACGTGTAACGAACGAGGCCAGCGCCACCCATGAATTCTCCTACATCTTCCTCGATTCTTCCCTAACTTACATTGCGACATTTATATTCTATAATATATGGAATCACTTATAAATTCTGGTTATGTAAAAGAAACTGAGCAGCAGTCATTTTTTAATTATGCCTTCTGAAGTCGTCACAAGGGCTTTAGGTTGGGTGAGCAGACGTACCACAAATTCACTTCCCCTCACCTTCATAAATTAGATTTTCTCTCTTCTTACATAAAAAATGTCATTAATTTAAATGAGAAACAAAAAAGTGAGCCAAGAATATAATCCTGACTCACTCAACTCACTATTGTGGAACGCCTCCACCTGTACGGATGAATTCAACGATTGTGGCAATCGCAAACCATCCAAACACGACAAACGAAATACCTGCAAATCCAACCGCAAAGAAGTTCGCTCTTCGCATCTCACGGAAAATAGCTATAGCACATAGTACAGCTATTATTAAAAAAGTAATCGACAAGAACAACGCATTTCCCTCCTTATGTAATTCCCACGCCAAATGTCACTAATTTTATTATAGATCTAAACTTCATCCATACTACTGTCATATTTGACAAAACTAGTACAACTTGACTTTTCCATTTTAGCTTGAACCATTTACGTCTATTTTACTCTTTATTTAAACGTTTGTCGAGATACTAGTTAATCATGTATGATAATAACAGTATAAAATTGGAGGGAATTGAACTGATGAAATGGACACAACTACCACTAGGCCCACTTCAAACTAATGCCTATGTGATTCAAAATGAACAAAAAGAAGCAATCATTGTCGACCCAGGTGGCAATGGTACACAATTAATCAACTGGCTTCATCAACAAGAATTACGTCCACTGGCGATTCTATTAACACATGCTCACTTTGACCATATTGGTGCAGTTGATGATGTCCGGCAAGCATTCTCATGCCCTGTTTACCTTCATAAACAAGAAGCAGAATGGTTAGGCGATTCAACATTAAATGGCTCTAGTCGTTTCATGGGAGATGACGCTATTATCATTAAAGAAGCAGATCACTTAATCGCAGCAGAAGAACCATTAACGATCGGTTCATTTACATTTACATTATATGAAACACCAGGTCACTCCCCAGGAAGTGTATCTTATTATTTAAAGGATCAGTCAATTATTTTTTCAGGTGATGTCTTATTTCAACAAAGCATCGGCCGAACTGACCTACCTGGAGGAAATCACGAGCAGCTATTACAAAGCATTCATTCAAAGCTACTCGACTTACCTGAAGATACCGTAGTCGCTTGTGGACACGGTAGCCCTACAACAATCGGACAGGAAATGGATCAAAATCCATTTTTATCAGGGTTTTGATCCTGTTTTTTTAATAGTGTCAAATGTGTTTCGGTAACTTGAAGTTATCAGAAGTTGTCCTTTTTCAGTGTGAAAATAAACTGTTTTTATAAAGATTGTCGTTCTGACGATGGATTATTCTCATAGTGGGTGGAGCGCAATGGAACGAACCTGAACCTGTGACAGCCCCTTACTTTAAAGAGTCAGAAATAATGAAAGTCGGTGAAATTTTACTTATCGTAAAATTCCACCGACTTTTTCATTTCAGAGGAAGGTTGTGTCCCACCTCTTTTTTTAAAATATGTATGAACCATTAATGTCCAAAGCTTGGCACTAACAAGAATGTAGAATAAATCGTGAAGCCAACAAAGAATATTGTACAATAAGCACCGAAAATATATATATACACACGTTCTGATAAGTTCAAGTAACTTAATGCAAGTAAAGCACCTGTTTGAGCGAAGAATAATAATGCCATATTAAACATATCACCAACAAAAAACAACACAGCAAAAATCCCTGTCCAAAACGCGAGCACTCGATACATACGATCCATCATTTTCCCTCCTTCACATGCAAGTATTCCATCCTATCTGTTAAATTGGTCACATACTAAATAATGAATACATGATCATTATATACATAGTTCGCAAACTTGTAAATGCTTCTTCCATGTCAAAACTGTGTCAACTATCCTTAGACAATACCTAATACCATTTCGTTCTTACGATATCAGGTATTGTCCAAACACTTATTTATTTTTTCTCTTATTTCGAACTAACAAGGAAAAAGCCATAGGTATCATGCCAAACAAATGAAAGGACAAAGGAGGTCTGTTCATTTTTCGTTCCTCTTTCACACTCTTCCTCACTTCACTTGGCTGATCCATTTTCGTCACAACTTGCTCCGTTAAATATTTGACATAATCATTAATGGACAATATCCTTCACCTCACTACTATATAAGTAGTATGTCCATTTTTATCTCTTTCTACGCCATAATGTAATGGCTTCTACAATTTCTTCAACACTTTTTTTAGTTGTATCAATGATGACATCAGCCTCTTCGTACACAACCATTCGAGAACGAAATAGTGCAGTAATTTTCTCCTCGTCTCGATGTTGAATGAGTGGCCTAGACGTATCATCCTCTAACCGTCTAATGATCTCTTCAATATCACAATACAAATAAACGATTTTCCCTTGTCGTTTCATCAGCTTCCTATTTTCTTCTCTCCCTACTATACCACCACCTGTTGTGATAATAAGGGAATCCGCTTTAATCGATTTTAACGCTTCTGTTTCCAAATCGCGAAAATGCGCTTCCCCTTCGTCAGCAAAAATCTCAGCTATTGATTTTTTTTCCTTATGTTCTATCCACTGATCAGTATCGATTACATCCATAGACCATTTTTCTCCTAATTTCGAACCGACAGTTGTCTTACCTGACCCCATAAACCCAGTTAAATAAATCAACTTACGCTCCACCCGTTGTTCCCTCCTCATAAATCTCTATTTGTTGCTGTTCAATATTTATATACATCCACGCACGCCTTGTTTCACCTGAATAGAGCTGTGCTACAATCATAAATTGCTGTAGATCGTCAATTTCTTCTCTAAAAGTAAGTGTAACCTCCCCATCTTCGTATGAAAAGCTTAATTTTTCATTTAATTGATGACCTTTTTCTGCTAGTATTGCTTGCACGTCTGCATAAGCCAAATGCAAAAGTGAATCTACTTTCAAATGATGAACTTGTTCTTTTAACAATTTCTTATCCATGACAAATTGATGAATTTGAAACGCAACAAAGATAACAACGAGAAAACATACCATAAGCACAATGGGATAAATAAATCCTCGTTCATTCATTTCATTCTAATACCTTTAACATCGGAATCATCGACTTTTCATACGTTCGACCATTTTCAAGCACAACTGCACAATGGACCATCGCTTTCATTTCGTCACAACGAAACATAAATACGTCCTCAAGCATCAATACATGACCTAAACCATTTACATTTCTTCTAACCCGGTTTTCATTCCACATTTGATAACGAATCACATCCTTATTCCCTTTTGTTAACACTAAATGGTCGTGACTATAATCAACTGAAATAGTCTCTCTTACATCTCGATCTAAATATTGGAAAAAGACAGTAACCTCTTGTTCTTTTACGTTTCCAGGTTTCATTTGTTCAATGACCGTAGTTATAATTAATGGAATCATTGAAGCAATTACTAATAAAATCATCAAAACAATTAACATCTCAAATAAGGTAAAGCCTTTATTAGTGCGTAGCAACGAAGCAATGTTCATAATCCCTCCCATTTAATGCAATCCAACTTGCACAAAAGCGCACAATATGATTATCAATAAATTCGTATGTGAACAGTATATCTTCATTGACTACCGGTTCATTCATGAGCCCAGAAACACGATAATAATGCATCGACTCTTCTAATAAGAAAAGAACTTCCCTTTCCTGCTTATTCGCACTAAGTTCCTGTTGAACGATAACGATAATAGGTAAAAGTGACATAACAATGATCATCAAGCAACTAAGTGCAAACATAACCTCTACAAGTGTAAGACCTTTATTGCTTAGCATATGAGATCATTCCTTTACCTAAATAAATGGTATAGCGATATGTCTGTTCACCAATAGTAACAAAGAATTGACCGGAATGTGTTGGATGCCCTGAAGGTTGAAAGGAAATCGATTGGAGTGGCAATGAACTTGAGCGGGCACTTAAATGAGGAATTGATTCACGTTGTAAAATAACTTCACTGACTGAGTATTGAACACGATACGTATTTTGGTTAAACCTCACATACGTTTGACGTCCTTGCGACATCGCTGTCTGCTGAGCAAAAAGTAAATCATCTTTTATTTGCCTGGCGATGACATCAGAATGAAAAGCATTATTGGTCATTGAAGGAAAGAGGACAAGGGGGATGGTTAATAGAAGCAATAAGATTGAAAGGGTCACTAACAATTCAATCAATGTAAATCCATTCTTAGTGGCCATTATTCAACGGATACTTTTTGTGAATTTGAGTCAATCATTAACTTTGATCCATTGGGACACTCATCTGTCTCAATATAATCACCTACTAACGGAGCCAATGAATTTAATTTCTCACCAGTCTCGACAAAATAGGCATAAACTTGAGCTTGTACTAGTTTTACAGTTGCTTCACAGCTAGTCTCTTGAGCTATGTCACTATTTTTAGTAAGATTAGGAACAACTAGTACAAGCAACAAGGATATGATCATAAGCACGACTAACATTTCAACTAAGGTAAAACCTCGTTGATTCAGTCTTTTCAAATAAATCACCTCTGGATTTTAGAATAATGTTTTTGAAGATTTCAAGTAGTAAGAGAGCTTACATGTGAGGAGTTGCAAGAGGGGGGGTTGCATTCATGCCTCCTTTCTTATGAGCATACTACATATATTTGACATTGATACTATTATTCCTTCTATAAAATAAAACTATTTACTAAAGGAGTTTACAATGAAGAAACTATTTATCCTCATGATTAGAGGATACCAGCGCTTTTTATCACCATTAAAGCCTCCTACTTGTCGCTTCTATCCAACTTGTTCTCACTATGGCATTGAGGCTATACAAAGATTCGGTGTACTTAAAGGAAGTTGGCTCACAATCAAAAGAATAAGCAAATGTCATCCTTTTCATCCAGGAGGCATCGACCCTGTACCAGAGAAGAAAAAAATGAGTAGAAGTTGTACAAATTAGAGTTTAAGTTTTACTCGTACTTATTCAAACGTCGGCTATGAGTGTTTCTCATAGCCGACGTTACTCAAGCTTTTTTTACATAATCACCCCTCTTTTAATTTAGCAAGTCGTAGTCCATTCATCGTGACAAGTAATGTCGCACCAACATCAGCCACAATCGCTAACCATAAAGGGAGCCAGCCAAACATAATAAGCAATATCGCCACTAGTTTAATCGTTAATGAAAAAGCAATATTCTGTTTTATGACAGCTAACGTTTTCCGACTCATGCGGATCATATATGGGACTTTCCCAATATCATCTGCCATTAACGCAATGTCTGCCGTCTCTAGCGCTGTATCAGTACCCACACCTCCCATAGCAATTCCAACGTTTGCTGTAGCTAACGCCGGAGCATCATTTATTCCATCACCTACCATTGCAACTCTTCCACCAGATTTCTTTAAATTTTTTACCACATGTAGCTTATCCTCTGGTAAAAGCTCAGCTTTTACTTCAATACCACCTAACTGTTTAGCAATTCCAGCAGCTGTCAAACGATGATCTCCTGTTAACATTACCATCTTTTCCAACCCTAACTGTTTAAGCTGATGCAAACTTTTTTCACTTGATTTTCGAATTTCATCTCTTACTGCAATGGCTCCAATTAGCTCATGCGCGTCAGCAACGACAACAACCGTCTTGCCTTCATGTTGTAATCGGGTGATATGATGAGAAACTCTATCTTCGTATGTTTCTTGACAATTTGCCTTAATAAATTCTACATTTCCAATCCAATAACGCTTCTCGTTAACGGTTGCCTGAATTCCTTTGCCTGTTACAGATATAAACTCACTCACATCATATTCACACTTATCATCGTTCCCAGTTTGTTCAGACTTCCTTACGATCGCTTTTGCCAATGGATGCTGCGAACCACGTTCAATCACTGCTACATGATGAAACCAATTTTCCTTTTCTTTAAAAGAAACGATGTCCGTCACTTCTGGTTGCCCTTTTGTTAATGTCCCAGTTTTGTCAAAGGCTATCGTCGTCAGAGAGCTTAACGCTTCTAAATACATCCCACCTTTAACAAGCACACCATTACGTGCGGCCGTTCCGATTGCTGTTACAATTGAAACAGGTGTTGAAATAATCAAGGCACACGGACATGCAACGACCAATAGAGCTAATCCCCTATAGACCCACTCATTCCAGCTACCGTCGAAAAGTAATGGTGGAATAACCACAACAGTAAACGCAATGACAATGACAATCGGCGTGTAATACTTAGCAAAACGATCAACAAATGCTTGTGCGGGAGCCCGCTCTGCTTGTGCCTCTTCTACTAAATGTATGATTTTTGAAATGGTTGTATCTTCCTTTTTTTTAGTTACTTGCACTTCAATTATTCCGTTCTCATTAAATGTTCCAGCAAAGACATCATGACCAACTTCCTTCACTACAGGAATCGATTCACCCGTAATCGGTGCTTGGTTAATCGTTGATACCCCCTTGACGACGGTTCCATCAAGTGATACCTTGTCACCTGGCTTCACAAGCATTGTATCGCCAACTACGACTTCATCAACCTTCGTCTCAACCCACTCTCCACCTTTCTTAATGAAGGCTTTCTTAGGTGCCATCCCCATTAAAGACCGAATCGATTTTCGTGCTCGATCCATTGAATACATTTCTAACCATTCACTAATTGAAAAAAAGAAGACAACCGCAGCTCCTTCAGCCCACTCCCCAATAAAAACCGCTCCTATAATAGCAATGGTCATGAGCGCCTTCATATCAAAACGAAAAGCAACAATATTTTTTACACCTTGAATAAATAAACGATAACCTCCGATGATCATCGCTAAAGCAAATAACAATACCGGCCAATAAGAGCCCTCACTGACACCGAGGTATAATGCCAAGCCTACTAGTAATAGTACTCCTGATACAAGCGTTGGCCATGCTCCTTTTCGCCTCCACAATGAAACATGTAACAGCTCTTCATTTTCCGCTGACACTTTGAGATGATCAAACGATCCCGCTCGCTCTAATTCTTCGATTGATACGTCTCCGTGTACCGATAACTTGGCAGTCGCAAAATGAACTTTAGCCTCTTGAACACCTGGAAGGTTTCTCACGTTCTTTTCAAATTGAGCGGAGCAATCCGTACAAGATAATCCTTGTATATGAAATCGTTTTTCCTCTATTTTCATTGTTAGGCCCTTCTTTCTTTTTGATGCTCATACGCCATCACAATTAACTGCTTAATATGATCATCATCTAATGAATAAAAGACCCATTTCCCTTCTTTCCGATACTTCGCTAACCCCATATTACGTAATAACCTTAAATGATGAGAAGCCGTGGCAGTTGTCGCACCAATGATTTGTGCAACATCACATACACACAATTCTTCTTCCTCACTAAGTGCATAAGCAATTTTCATACGTGTATCATCCGCCAATGCTTTAAACATTTTCGCCATTGTCTGGATTTCATCATGAACGAGTAGTCCTTTTACCCGCTTAACTTTTGATTCATCATACGACTGAATCTCACATTGATCTGTCATGTAGTTCCCTCTTTTATTCTAATAATCATTTGATTATTAGTATAATATGCAAAAATTAAACAGTCAAATGATCATTTGACTGTTTATAGCGTTTTGACGAGATAAAATAGTCTTCAACGTACAAGAATATAGCAAGCTAATAAGCTTTCTTTGTTTTTTCTCCAAAATTGACAAAAGGTTCACTTCATTACTTAACAATTATGATGGCTCCGTTCGCTACGCTTCTTGTGGTAAGAAAACCACTCACTACAAAACTTTAAATCCACTCGCTGAGGTCGTTAAAAAGGGAATCCTCATTCCGCTATTGAGCTAAATGAGTCTAAAAGGAGCAATAAAACCCGAAATAGAGACATGAGGAACCGCATACAATACAGCAATCGACCTAGTCACCCTTTCTCCGCCCAACCCTCTTCACTCCATCGGAGAGATTAAAATAGGGAACCACCCACCTATAAATTCTGATTATACAAAAAAAACTCAACGGAAATCACATTCCATTAAGGCTTTTGCTTTAATTTCTTTTAATGCGGGTGAAGGGAGTCGAACCCCCACGCCCGAAGGCACTAGATCCTAAGTCTAGCGCGTCTGCCAATTCCGCCACACCCGCATATTATAAAATATAAAATGGTGAGCCATGAAGGACTCGAACCTTCGACCCTCTGATTAAAAGTCAGATGCTCTACCAACTGAGCTAATGGCTCTTACTAATATAATTAACTGGTGACCCGTACGGGATTCGAACCCGTGTTACCGCCGTGAAAGGGCGGTGTCTTAACCGCTTGACCAACGGGCCATTCAATGTGAAATGGCGGAGAAGGAGGGATTTGAACCCTCGCGCCGCGTAAACGACCTACACCCTTAGCAGGGGCGCCCCTTCAGCCACTTGGGTACTTCTCCATGGCTCCACAGGTAGGATTCGAACCTACGACCGATCGGTTAACAGCCGATAGCTCTACCACTGAGCTACTGTGGAATGGTGGGCCTGAGTGGACTCGAACCACCGACCTCACGCTTATCAGGCGTGCGCTCTAACCAGCTGAGCTACAGGCCCACAGTAACTTTTTCAAAGCGGGTGATGAGAATCGAACTCACGACATCAGCTTGGAAGGCTGAGGTTTTACCACTAAACTACACCCGCATGTTATTATTATGTTCTATCACTGATTGTTCATGTCTCTTCCTCTACTCGTATCGCTTCGATGTAGCTGCGTCAAGACAACTCTTCGCTTATACGGATGAAGCTTTACTCCTAGCTGAGGTGTGCCGCTAAACTACACTCATCTAGTATACAGCTGAAATATGTTCTAAAAAGCGGAAGACGAGATTCGAACTCGCGACCCCCACCTTGGCAAGGTGGTGTTCTACCACTGAACTACTTCCGCAACATGGCTGGGCTAGCAGGATTCGAACCTACGCATGACGGAATCAAAATCCGTTGCCTTACCGCTTGGCGATAGCCCAACAATAAATGGGGCGGCTGATGGGAATTGAACCCACGAATGTCGGAATCACAATCCGATGCGTTAACCACTTCGCCACAACCGCCATAGTGGTGGAGGGGGACGGATTCGAACCGCCGAACCCTAAGGGAGCGGATTTACAGTCCGCCGCGTTTAGCCACTTCGCTACCCCTCCACAGTTTTAAGAGAAATGGCGGTCCGGACGGGACTCGAACCCGCGACCTCCTGCGTGACAGGCAGGCATTCTAACCAACTGAACTACCGGACCTTCTGGTATTGCGGGGGATGGATTTGAACCATCGACCTTCGGGTTATGAGCCCGACGAGCTACCAGACTGCTCCACCCCGCGTCGTTTCAAAGTATATGGATGATGTTATTTCTTTGAAGAGGACATCTCCTCTTCTCGTATTTCTTTGACGCGATCATGCGTCGATGTGACTCGCTGTTTTTGCGACGAAGGTTATGCTCGTTGCTCCACACCGCGTCGTTTTAATCATATGGCGGAGGAAGAGGGATTCGAACCCCCGCGCGGTTTAACCCGCCTGTCGGTTTTCAAGACCGATCCCTTCAGCCGGACTTGGGTATTCCTCCGCAATAAAATGGTGGAGCCTAGCGGGATCGAACCGCTGACCTCCTGCGTGCAAAGCAGGCGCTCTCCCAGCTGAGCTAAGGCCCCTAAATAATTATTACTATTTCCTATAAATTCATTTTTCTATTAAAAAACAGCGACTTAATTAAAATAACATACAATATAAACCAAGTCAATCCCTCAAAAAAAATAACCATCACTTTTCAGCGACGATTTATAATATAACACATCCAATCAGAAAATTGCAACTGAAACTGAATATTCGTTGATTATGTTATATACGATTTCACATTGTATTTAGCATTTCATAGACGGGCAACAATGTCGCTAAAAAAAGGAATAATACGATAAAACCGATTAACATAAACATAATTGGTTGGATTCTATTCAAACCTTTTTGAATCATTCGTTCTAATTCAGCATAGAGCATACTACTATAATAAATTAAATCTGTCGCTATATAACCTGTACGGAAACCATTTGCGAGGACTGAACTGAATTCTTTTTGATAGATAGGTGATTCTTCAATAACTTCTGATAACGATTGTCCAGAACGTAGTCCTACCATTAAGCGTTCACTTTCTAATTTCAACAATTCGACGTATGGCTGATCCTGTATTTGTTGTAACGCCTGTTGAATCGTCATTCCCGCCGTCAGCATTCGACCTAATTGTAGTGAGAAGAAATACGTGATAAGTAACTTTAATACTCGACCTATTAATGGGATTTTTATGAAATGATTTATTTTATGAAGAGGAGATAAGTTTTTTAACCGATTCATATATAGTAAGAAAAAGAGGATAAAGCATACACAACACAAAAGGAGAACAAGTGGAGCTTGCTTTAGAAGTTCAACAAATGTGAAAACAAAGGCGGGTGACGATGTCGTTGAAATCATCGCAGTAAAATTAGGAAGCACAAATAGATACATCATACTCATTAACAATCCAGAAAATAGTAAAAGAAAGAGCGGATAGCTGACTAATTTGATCAGCTGATTTTTCCATTTTAATTGATGTCTTAAATAGCGGCTCGCTTCAATAAATCCTTTAGGTAAATCGCCTTGCCTTTCATAAAAATAAAGAAAAAGAATGATACTTCTAGGAATACCTTCTACATCAAAGCTTTGATGGACAGCATACCCCTCTTGCAATGAATACATAACCTCATGCATTTTCTCAATCCATTCCCTTGACGCATATTGTGTCACAAACGACAAACATATATCAAGTGGATACCCTGCTTCCAGCAACGAACCAATCCGGTCAAAGTGGTCGATCATTTCTTCATTAACAATCATTTTCCTTCTTATCATGTTAAGAAACTCCGTAATTCCAGTTCACTTATATAACCTAACACCCAAGCTTTTCTCGCTTGATCTTTAAAAGAACTTCTTCTCATAAATTGACCCTTTGCCAACAACTTTAACTCCTCTCCTACTATTACTTCAACTAACGCTTTTCGTAATGGCTTCTGACAACTACACCTTTCATCCTCTTCAGCTTCGTGAAAACATATCGGACATCGTAACTTTACCAATTGCTGCACCATAATCATTTTGCAACAGTCTATCAAATCACTCTCTTTCACCCCTAGATTTAGAAGCCGTAAAAACGTTGTTTGCACATCATTGGCATGTACAGTCGCTAATACTAAATGCCCTGTTAATGATGCACGAACAGCTAAAGCAGCCGTTTCTTCATCTCTAATTTCCCCTACTAAAATAACGTCTGGATCATGACGTAGTGCCGCTCTTAAAATCGAATCAAACGTTAGTCCCGCCTTTTCATTGACTTCGACTTGAACGATATCATTTAAAGGTATTTCAATAGGGTCTTCAATTGTAATGATTGACTTATTTCCACTATGACGAATATGTTCAAGAATCGCGTATAACGTTGTTGTCTTTCCTGATCCTGTTGATCCAGCAAATAAACATAAGCCACTTTGGAATGTACGTAATGGATGTAATTGAGAAGATGCTTGAGGAAATAAGGAAAGTGTTTCAATTGAATGAGTCATGCGATGTGGTAGAATACGAATAATTAAACCCTCTGACTGCTTATTCGGTAAGGTTGATAAACGAAGAGAGTACGTAGAAGACTTTCGCTTATGGGTTATAGACATACTTTGAGGCTTCCGTTGTTCCCCTATGTCCATCCCTGAACGATATTTCAAATGACTAACTAGCCGCTCTCCTATACGTAACGGCAATTCTCTCCACTTCTTAAGCTCGCCACCACTTCGATAAAAGATCGAACAATGGCTATCATTCATTAAGAAATGAATATCTGACGCTCGCTTCCCAATTGCTTGGTTAATTAGTGAAATACAAAATGGTTCAATATCTTCCATATTTTCACTCACTCTCCTTTCTACACTTCATCACCTATTTCGACAATTTATTAAAAAATCCTTCTTTATTTTGAATAAATTTGTCCAGTCGTTACATACTAGTAATAGTCAAGTCGATGGGCTATAGCCAAGCGGTAAGGCAACGGACTTTGACTTCGTGACTCGTTGGTTCGAATCCAACTAGCCCAGTCGCCTCCTACAACGAGCCATTATATTTTTGGCTCGTTTTTCATTTCCTCTTACGAACCTTTGATTTTTTTGTCCGAATTAACATTGCTGCAGGCTTATATATATTTTAAATATCTTTTAATAGCATCATCCTTTAAACTCTCTATTGTAGCCAAACGAATGGCTAATTATTGATTCGTAAATAATGCATGAATTTGCTGATGACATGGGATACATTAGTATACGATCGCCGAATGAGCACCACCTTCTTCACGTGGCACTAAATGGTGAATCGCTAATTCTACCTCTTTTCGCTCACACAATTCACAAACACCAACACGATTTCTCATCTTATGACTTCTTTTCAAAAATTAAATAAACATTATCTATGTATGCTCCGCTCATTTTTGCTACGATAGAGAAAGATGGTTTGAGAGGAGTTTATTTGCATGAACGTCGCATTTTATCAAGGGAAAACTATTTCCTTATCTACATATGATCGAGAGCTGTGGCAAGCCTTATACCTCGCTAGCTTAAACAATAAAGTCACTTGTATTCATTGCCACATGCCGGTTCAATTACAACTAAGTATACTTGAACCACCTACATTCAAGCATTCGCAACTAACAGATCAATGTTTGGAAGCAGCCAACGAAATGGAAAAAAGGCTACAACAACCTGAGCATGACACTACTCAAGTAGCAAATGGATTTCAATTACCAAAAAGTCGAACGATTAGTCATCAGCATAAGAATCGGCCTTCACACGTTTGGAAAAAACCTGAATATGTCGAAGCAATCCCTCCTTTTCAAGCCATACAACATACGACAAATGGAAACCTTCCTGGATATCGGAAAGAATTATATCAAAGAGGTATTCATTTTGATGAATCGCAATGGGAAGCTGTTACAACAACAGAAGGACCTGTTATGATTTTAGCTGGAGCTGGAAGTGGAAAGACTCGTGTGTTAACAGCTCGAGCAGCTTATATGTTAACTGAGCTTCATTATTCACCAAAAAAGCTTATTATGGTTACCTTTACAGCAAAAGCTGCTAAAGAAATGAAGGAAAGAATGGCTACATACCCGAAAATGAATCATTCTTTGCTTAACCAGCTGATGATCGGGACGTTTCATCGGATTTTCTATAAAATTCTTTTGCATCATGAACCGAAACGGTGGGCATCTCCTTTGCTATTGAATATGGACTGGCAAAGACAAGCCATTCTCAAGTCCGCAGGTCGCGAAATAGACATTGATGAAAAAGACTTTGCCTATGATCAAGCACTCACTCAAATTAGTTGGTGGAAAAATCATATGCTTACCCCAGAGTTAGTGAAAACGACAAATTCTTGGGAAGAAAAAATACTCTATCTCTATAAACGATACGAAGCCATTAAAAAAGAAAATCAATCATTTGATTTTGATGATATGCTATTAGGTGCATATGACCTTTTCAAAAAGCACCCAGATGTTTTAAGCCGTTACCAACGACGCTTTACATATGTATCTGTAGACGAATTTCAAGATACGAATAAGATTCAGTACGAGCTTATCACAATGTTAACCAAGTCGAATAACCTATGTATCGTAGGAGATGATGATCAATCGATTTATGCATTCAGAGGAAGCGATCCTTCCTTCATGTTACATTTCGACCAAGCTTATCCACATTTGAAAAAGGTACTATTAAATCAAAATTATCGTTCAAGCCATGAAATTGTTTCGACTGCGCATAACATCATTACATCGAATCGGACAAGGTTTCAGAAGCAATTAATCGCTCAACAGTATTCTGAGCAGCTTCCACTCATGTTCTACCCTTTTAACCAAGAAGAAGAAGCGACAATGATCGTCCAAGATATCAAACAAAAGGTACAAAAGGGGCATCAACCAAATGATTTTGCTATTTTATTTCGAACAAATACAGCTGCTAGAGCCTTAATAGAACGATTTATTCAATCGAGTATTCCATTTCAACTTGAGATGGATGGTGAATCTTTTTATAAACGACGAACGGTCAGAAAAGTGCTCGCATACTTGCGCTTAGCATTTGACGAAAATGACACGAAAGCTCTTACTGATTTAGTTGGTGCCCTATTCTTAAAACAGGAAGTAACTCAAGAAGTCAAGTCGCTTAGCATTACGGAGGATTGCTCATTCATAGACGCATTAGCTAAAGTGAATGGGATTCAACCTTTCCAGCAGCGTAAGCTACGCGCACTCCCTGCTAAATTTGACGAATTACGCCGACTCCAGCCATACGAGGCAATCGTATTTATTGAACGAGAAATGGGATTAGCCGATTATGTGAAGAAACAAGGAAATGAAGGTAACAAAATGGACCGTGGTTCTGATGATATCAAAGATTTAAAGGAAGTTGCTAAGCTGCATGAATCAATAGAAGGCTTCTTACAATATGTTGATCATATGACCGCTAAATTTGAAGAGTTTCGTTTGCAACACTCAGCTACTAATGCTGTTCAATTGCTAACGATTCATCGCTCTAAAGGATTGGAATTTAATCATGTGTACCTTATCGAAGCTGTTGAAGGTGGTATTCCACATGACTACGCATTAGAAGCACTACGTGATGGTGATAAGCAACCATTGGAAGAGGAACGAAGGTTAATGTATGTAGCGATTACGAGAGCCATTGATACATTATCGATTTCAATCCCGTCAAAGCGCAGAGGAAAACAAGTCCAGCGTTCTCGATTTGTTCGAGAAATGAATCAATTATCCACTAGAAAGCTCACTCATCGAGGAGGAACGAGTACATGAATCAGGACAAAATTATTCAACAAACAAAACAATGGGTTCAATCTAAATTAGATAATGAATCCTCTGGTCATGATTGGCACCATATTCAACGTGTGACAACGCAAGCCGTAGAAATCGCTCAAGTTGAAGGTGGTAATCAATTTATCATAATATTAGCAGCACTCCTACATGATCTAATCGATGATAAAGTCGTTGAAAGTGAAGAGGAAGGTATAAAGGAAGTTACGAATTGGTTAGTGGATCAAGGTGTACCGAAGAAAGAGCAGGAAACGATCTATTCCATTATAACAACCATTTCGTTCAAAGGTGGTAATAACGATCCCGTCACTTCATTAGAGGCACAAATTGTACAAGATGCCGACCGTTTAGATGCCATTGGTGCGATTGGAATCGCTCGAACATTTATGTATGCTGGCAACAAAGGGCACTTAATGCACGATCCAGAAGCACATTACCGTGAATCCATGACCGTTGAAGAATACCGTCAATCTCCATCGAGTGCCATTGGACATTTCTATGAAAAACTGTTAAAGCTCAAAGAACTTATGAATACGAATGAAGGAAGACGTAGAGCTGAAGAACGACATCAGTATATGCAACAATTTCTTTCACAATTTTATGATGAATGGGGAAATGAAGTACCATTCTAAACCTCCCTTATGACCATTGAAATACGTATAAATGATCAAAACCACTGAAAAGAATGGTCTTTTCAGTGGTTTGTAAGCTATTTCATCATTTAAATTCTTAATTCTTAATCATTCCTTTACGGTAGCTGAATCAATTTCCTTTAAGGAAAAGGATACTCGTTCATTTGATTTCGGATCAACTTGACAGAAGACCAGATCTCCTTCAAGGGACACTGTACCGACGTATACAGCATCAGCTACTTTAAGTTCAACTGGCTTTCTCTCCTCGCTTTGCTTCTTAAGCATACTTGCTAATGATTCAGACTGTTCCAATACACTACTTAAATCGACTTCATAGTGCGGATCATCTTCAAGTCCGTTAAAAACAGGCTCTCCTTTTTGAATATCTTCGTGACTGTTCTTTTCATCATGCTTCTTATAAACAAATTCTTGCTGCTTCGGCTCAATTTCTGCTTCTTTCTTTTGATAAATGTACAATAAAGGGAATGCACGTTTCCTCATGTTAGAACTCCTTTCCCATACATGGTTATTACACTATACGGTGTTCCAACGTATTATATGTATCTTTTTCAAAATGCTTATCAAGCTTTTACTTCTTGAACGAACGAGTAGGACATATACATGAACAAGATCTTATATGAATGCGAGGTGTTTTTTATGGAGGATCAACAAACGTTCTTAAAGGATGCATTTCAGCAACTACAAGAGGCTATTGAAGCATATGAACGGACGAATGTAGAACGTAGAGATCGACATACATTAAGACGGATCAATATTTATTTAAAAGAGAAGGACCATCTACTTGAGGAAACAGAGGTAAACTCAGTTCCTATGGGACATTCTGTTTTCACTTATTACAAACGAACGCCTATTCACCAATTCGAACACTATACCTTCACTGCTCAGCCTTTCAATCAATGGACAGCCAAAAAAGTTTGGCGTAGATAGTATTTCCTGGCATTTACTCCTATCAGGATCGTCATTGATTCAATAGAAGTACCTTACCTTTCAAAAGAAGGCGTTTGCCGGAGAATCTTCTTCTCAAGCAAACGCCTTCTTCATTCTAAATATAATATTTATAAAGATACAATATTGTAGCCACTATCTACATGAATGATTTCACCAGTGATACCACGAGACCAATCACTCATTAGGAATAACCCTGTATCGCCAACCTCTTCCTGTGTTGTCGTTCGACGAAGAGGCGCACGTTCTTCAATTTCCTTTAAGACATCATTGAAGCCACCAATTCCTTTTGCTGCTAACGTACGGATTGGTCCAGCTGAAATAGCATTTACACGAATATTATCTTTACCTAAATCATTCGCTAAATATTTCACGCTCGCATCAAGAGATGCTTTTGCAACACCCATTACATTATAATTCTTTACGACTTTTTCTCCACCTAAATACGTTAACGTTAAAATGCTTCCTCCTTCAGAAAAAAGTGGACGAGCTGCTTTGACAACAGCCGTTAGAGAATAAGCACTAATATTTTGCGCTAGCAAAAACCCTTCGCGAGTTGTATTTAAATACTCACCTTCTAGCTCATCTTTATTGGCAAATGCAATGCAATGAGCGATTCCGTGAATCGTCCCAACCTCATCTTTGATTTGTGAGAACGTCTTTTCAATTTCACCATCATCTGTTACATCACAAGGTAAAATAAGATGATCTGAACGATCTAACGTTTCTGCTAAACTACGAACATTCTTCTCTAGCCTTTCACCAGCATATGTAAAAATAAGTCTAGCACCTGCTTCTGCCAAAGATTGAGCAATCCCCCAGGCAATACTTCGCTTATTTGCCACACCCATGACTACATATGTACGATCTTCTAATGATAATTGAATCATCTCATACCTCCATTATTAGTTGTTCTTAATACCTAGTACTAATTATTATAACAGATATTAAAATAGAATCCTACTCTACAACAAAAAATAAGGGGAATAACGTAAAAACGCCTTTGAGAATTCTCTCTCAAAGGCGTTTTGTCTACGGTCTGACAGGCTTCTATATAAAGAGCCTGTATGTTTAAACGATTTAAGTATTAAGCAGATTTTTGAACGTTTGCTGCTTGAGCTCCACGAGCTCCTTGCTCAACGTCAAACGTAACTTTTTGACCTTCGTCTAATGATTTAAAGCCTTCACTTTGGATAGCAGAGAAGTGTACGAATACATCGTCTCCATCTTCACGTTCGATAAAGCCAAAACCTTTTTCTGCGTTAAACCATTTTACTGTACCTGTTTCCATTTTTGTTTCCTCCTAGTGCGTTACCACACATTATATTACTATCCTTGCCCAAAGTATCATCAAGACGAAAAGTCGATATTCATACTATCCTTCACACCGAACAAAAATAATTATTCTTATCATAGCAGAAAACGGAAAAAATTGCAAATCATCTAACTAAAATAGTAAAAACACCATAAAAAAACTATATAATTGTCCATTCTAATTATGTTTTAAAAAAACCAACGGTGGGGCGTTAGCCAGTTAGAACCAGCGCCCACCGGAGGCCCCTATCTCGAGAGGGAGCGTTTTTCTTCATTCCTTTTGATAGATTTAAATATATAATTACTCTATTCAAATGAAAGACACTGAAAAAATTTACAGCCACTTTTTCAGTTCTCTCCTTATCATGCGTTTTTCTATCAATCATATGACTTCTCCGAAAGAAACGTCTTAGGTACATCTAATCCTCGCGTTCCTCGTGAATCAACCTTACCCTCTTCTACCGGATACATCATAATAAAGCTTTTCGGTGTAGCATTTGCTAATACTCGTGGTAATCGCTCCAGCTGCGGATGCCACGCGATTGTGCCTCTTCTCGCACTAAACACAATGACAATATCATCCTTTTTTAAATGAGGTAAATATTCCTGATTCCATTCATTCCACGTTTCTAGCTTCGTTAACGTCACTTGTGCATCAGGTTTCACCTTTTGAAACCCTTCCTGATAAGATAAGGTTTGATCTTTAATAACAAAAACAGCAATCGTCGCCCCAATCTGATTAGCCATCCGTTTCACAACCTTAATCGGATCATAAAACCCAATTTTATGATCAAAGCCAGAAGGAATCAATATCACAATTCGCTTCGTTGTATTAAGTGGATGTCCCAACTTCGAGACAAGAATCATTTGAGAAGTCCGCTCAAGTAATTGATCTAGTACGCCTCCAAAGATTTTCTGTGGTGTTGATAGCTTTCCATTCCAGCCAATAACGACATTCGTTATTCTCGTCTCCTCTATCGCCCTAACAACCCCTGTTGTAATATTCGGATCAACACGCGTAAGCATATGAATCGGCACCTCAGCACCAGCCGCATATTGGACAGCATGACCTAACAGCTTCTCTGCTTCAACAACTTGTGCTGAGGATCCTTCTTCACTGCTTCTAGCAACAGATAGCGTGTATAAGGATTCTGATGAAGAGCCTCTTACCATAAACGCCAAGTCCATTAACGATTCCAATGTTTGCGGATTCGCAATCGGCACCATAACTCGCTGTGGTGCATTGGTCGGCTCATAAGGCATTTGCGATTCTTTCAATGCGAGCTTACGGGCATACTTTTCTACTAAATAAGGACCAATCATACACGTAACTAATATCATGACAATTACCGCATTGACCGTTGCTTGATCGAATAATCCAAGATCAAAACCGACCAGAGTCGCTGCAAGAGTCGCTGCAGCTTGTGGAATCGTTAACCCAAACGTTAACCACATTTCTTCCTTTGAGTAGTGATATATTTTTCCTGTTAGCCAAGCGGCTCCAAATTTACCTATTACAACGAGAATAACAACAAGAGTTGCTGTAATCCAAGCACTAGGCTCAAGGAATAAAATCCGTAAATCCATTAGCATGCCAACAGATAACAAGAAAAAAGGAATAAAAATGGCATTCCCTATGAATTTAATTCGATTCATTAGTGGACTTTGCTCAAAAATAAATCGATTTAATGCAAGACCTGCTAGGAATGCACCAATAATTGGCTCTAGACCAGCTACAGTAGCAAAATATGCTGAAACGAATAGAACAGTCATTACAAATACAAATTCCAAAACACCTTCACTACTAAATGAACGAAAGAAAAATTTAGCCACAATCGGAACAATAAGAAAGACTGCCGCAACATAAATAGCCATAGAAAGGAACAGCATGAGCCAAAAGTCGAACGTTAACGCCCCTTGTGTCGAACCAGCTACAACAGCCAACACTAATAAGGCAAGAGTATCTGTCATAATACTTCCACCAACAGCCGTAGTAACAGACTTGTTTTTCGCCACACCTAGTCTACTAGCAATAGGATACGCTAATAACGTATGTGAGCCTAGTAATGAGCCGAGCAAAATTGCGGCTGCTAACGGGTATCCAAAATAAAACGTCGCTAACACACCAATTAAAAAAGGTAAATGAAATGATAGAAAGCCAAACGTTAAACTTCGCTTTCGATATTTTTTAAATCCTTCTAAATCAATTTCTAATCCAGCAATAAAAATAATATACAATAAACCAACTGTTCCTAATAAAATAATAGTCGGATCACGGTCTAGTAGCCCTACTCCATTTGGACCGACGATTACTCCAGCAAAAATAAGGCCAATAATACCGGGAATACGAAGCTTCCTCATTATGAGAGGGGCAATTAGGAAAATAACCATTGCAATTGCAAAGATTAACACTGGGTTTGTTACAGGCTCTAGCATACTTCAATTAACCCTCCTTTTTACTACCTTATTATTCAACCTATGACTCATGATGAAAATTCCACTAATCCTGCTAAAAATATCGTTAAATGTTAAAATGCTTAAGTTTGCATACAAACACTTGAGCATTTGCCCCAATAGTAGTAAATACGCTATGATAATGAACAAAACGATTGAAATGGAGGCTAGTATGAAACTTGATATAATCGGTGATATACATGGGTGTTATAATGAGTTAATTAGCTTGCTTCAAAAACTAGGCTATAAACAAGATCAATTAGACTATGTACATCACGAATCCACTAGAAAGCTGGTATTTGTTGGTGATCTAACTGATCGTGGTCCTAATTCTCTTGATGTCATTCGCTTAGTTGCTCATCTTGTCAAACAAAACCGGGCTTTTTACGTGCCTGGAAATCATTGCGACAAGCTTTATCGTTATTTTATTGGACGTAATGTCCAAATTAAACATGGCCTTGAAACGACCGTTGCAGAGCTAAACTCTTTAACTAAACAAGAATTTCAACAAATTAAGCAACAATTTACTCAATTAGTTGATCAATCTCCACTTTATCATATACTAGATGAACGTAGACTCATTATTGCTCATGCAGGTATCCGTTCAAAAGACATAGGCTTATTCAATAAACGTGTTAAAACGTTTGTTCTATACGGGGATATTACCGGTGAAACGAATGCTGATGGAACTCCGATACGTCGAGATTGGGCACAGCACCATATTGGAAATGAATGGATTGTCTATGGTCATACTCCTACAAAACATGTACGTTTTGTGAATCACACAGTTAATATTGATACTGGGTGTGTGTTTGGCGGAGCTCTCTCTGCGTTACAATACCCTGAATTAAATGTTGTCCAAGTCCCATCACAGCAACCATACCAGCAAGAAAAATTTCGATCATTTGAACCCTAACGAACAAAGGAGTGTTTTGATGAAACAACATCTTTTTCCTCTCGCCATCATTCTTACTTTACTACTGAGTGCATGTGGTCCACAGCTATCACTTATCATTGATCATGACGAGACGAAGATTTTTTTGAATGAGGAGGAAACGCGATTCAGTATGTATGTACGTTATGAAAACACTGGACAGCTACCTAGCCCTGAGTTATATACCGTATTTTCATTTTCTCAATCTTTACAAGAAAAATTAGATGATCAGCCATCTCTTCTGTTCGCCAACCATGACGGTGAGCCTGAATGGTTTCAGATTGATGGAGGAAAAAGCTATGCCATCTCCTCTGATATTATTGAGGTCGATTCTATTTCCGCAGAAGAACTAGAAAATGCCGTCACGGTCGAACTATACAATGCAGACGATGAGCTCATTGCTGATTATGTAATTGAAACGATTGAAATCACCGACTAAGAAGAGCCATTTACTCATTAATCTTTTAAGATGTGAGTAGATCGTTCTATTTCATTACAAAAGCTGCTTCATATCTTTTGGCAATTCCGAAGTGACCGTCACTGTATCCTTTATAAAAGGATGTGTAAATTCAATTTTACTACAATGAAGAGCCTGACGAGAAATAAAGTCCTGCTTTCCTCCATATAAATCGTCACCTAAAAGCGGATGCCCTAAATAAGCAAAATGCACACGAATTTGATGAGTTCTTCCTGTTTCTAATTGTATGGATAGCAGTGAGTAATTTCGTTTCTGTGCTACAGTATGATAGTGAGTAACAGCCTTTTTTCCATTTTCGGTAACCATCCTAGTAATAATGCTGTCACCCGCACGGCCAATTGGCTCATCTACCGTTCCATTGGGCGGGTGAACACGATCATGAACAAGTGCTTGATAATACCGTTTCACTTTTCCTTTATTCTGTAAATCGGACATGCGATCATGGGCAAAACGATGCTTAGCAATAATAAGAAGTCCTGATGTATCTCGATCCAATCGGTTGACCGCATGAAACGTAGTTGGTAGTCCAATCCGTTCATAGTAACCTAATATCGCGTTTGCTAACGTTCGATTAGGATGCTCTCTTGACGGGATTGTTGGCATCCCCGCTACTTTATCGACTACAATAAAATGATCATCCTCATATACGATTGAAATAGGGATATGTTCAACATCAAGTGATTCACTTCGCTTTTCTAATGGTAAGCCAACTGTCACGACATCGCCACATTGCAAAGGTGAACGGACCGTTGCTTCATGCCCATTCACCTTAATTATACCGCCATTAAATTTAATATGAGCTAGTCCTCTTTTCGAGAGCTGGCAATCTTCTCTTAAAAAAGTTCGTAACAGCTTATGACGGTCATTTGCTACCACCCATTCAAAAGTTGCTACAAAGTTACTCACGGATAAACGACTCCTTTACTCTCTTCCAAAATGGAAATGATCGATAACGAGCAAAACGAATTCTTTCATCTGCAACTCGACACTGCAACGAATAAATGTGCCGATACTCTAACGTATAGTGATCAATTGTCACTTGCACTTCCACTTCATTCAATGGCCTCAATAAACAAACATGGTGCTTTGGCAACACGAGTGGCGAGCCTATGGTTCGATAGACACGATTATTAATAGAGGCCATTTCAGAAATTTGAATCGATGCTAATGACGGATGTAAAATCGCTCCACCAAGTGCTTTATTATAAGCCGTGCTACCAGATGGTGTCGAAATACAAAGACCATCTCCTCGAAACACTTCAAAAGTATCCCCTTTAATCTCAACGTTACTAACGATGGAACCACCTAACCCTTTAATGGTTGACTCATTTAATGCTAAATGACGCTCACCTTCGTCTTGATTATGATGGATAACGACTTCTAATAAAGGGTACTCAACGACTTGAAAGGGCTTATGAACAATATCATTGATTAATTGTTCAACCTCAGAAGGTACCCAGTCTGCATAAAAGCCTAAATGCCCTGTGTGTATTCCAACAAAGGCTGTTTCCTCAAGGCGCTTCGCATAATCATGAAAAGCTTGTAATAACGTTCCGTCACCACCAACCGTAATGACTAACTCTGGCTCATGTTGATTATACACAAGACCATGCTTCATCAATTGTTCTTTTATTCGCTTTTGCAAGTCATTTGACAAGTCGTCTCCTCTTGAGGTTACAGCAAAATTCATCTTTCATCCTCCCAATTGGCTACATTTTTCCGCTTTGCTCTTGTTTTGCCGTAATAATTTCTTGAGCGTCTCTCACTTCATCTCGAATAATAGACACTTCCTCATCGAGTTGGAAAGCAGCTTCAGCCGCTCGCTTTAGTCTCATCTTAATATCATGAGGAATTTCACCACTGTATTTATAATTAAGTGAATGTTCTATCGTCGCCCAAAAATTCATTGCTAGCGTGCGTATTTGTAATTCTACAAGGACCTTCTTCTCACCATCAATCGTTTGAACCGGATAGCGTATAACTAAATGATAAGAGCGATATCCACTAGGCTTTTTGTGATTTATGTAATCTCTTTCTTCAACGATTTCAAAATCCTTTCGATTTCTGATTAAAGATAATACTTTGTCAATGTCCTCTACAAATTGAGTCACAATTCTTAAACCAGCTAAATCTTGCATCTCTTCTTCAAGACGATCCAGTGGAATACTTTTTCTTTCAGCTTTATCTATAATACTCATCACTGGCTTCACACGTCCAGTAACGAATTCAATCGGCGTATGCTTTGATGTTTGTTGATATTGTTGGCGAATTCCTCTTAATTTAACTTTCAACTCCTCAACAGCCTGCTTATATGGAGTTAAGAAGATCGTCCAATTACTCATCCTATCACCATCCATTTACCTCTTCTAGATGATTAGAAAAGATTTTAATTACACGTTAGGCTCTACTAATAAAAGACTTGTTTAACAGCATCTTCTAATTCCTCGCCATAATTTCCGTTTCCATCAATATTAGATAACAAATAATCTAATTCTTCAAAGAGGTTATTAAGCTCTAACTCAACTTGATCATTCAACTGAACGATACAACGTTTTGATTGCTCTTTCATAAGCTTTAATGATTCCCATATAGGCTCAGAAAATGAGACATAAAAGAAGCCTTCCTCATTTTCTAGTATATAAATAAGCTCCAGTTGATCTGAGTCAACAAGCATTCTCTCGCCAGGCTTTAATTCCTGTGCTACACTTACGTCTAATGGTTCATCTATTGTCGCTACAGTTGTCTCTGCAACCTCAAGCTTCGTAACATATATTTTCTTCATTATGTACCCTCCACACACGTTCATCATTTACGTTAAACTCTTTACATAAGTAGTGTACCATAATCAGATTTTATTCGGTATGAATTGTCTATTTGATGCTCTCATTTTAATTATGAGATAATATATGTATGTTTCACTTTCATTATATAGAGTTAGGATGTGTCCAAATGAGTCAAGAAATCGAAATTGAAGTAAAATCAGTAATTACCTACTCCGCTTATTACGAATTGATCCAATATTTAAATTTAGAAGAAGAACAGGCAATCTGTCAACACAATCATTATATAGAAACCCCTTCCTTTTCTCTTAAAAACAAAGGGGCTGGTTTACGTGTTCGAGAAAAAGAAAACAGCTACACATTTACGTTAAAACAACCTCATAAAATAGGAAAACTAGAAACACATCAAAGATTGACCGAGCAGGAATGGAACGAGCTAAAAAATCATCATCGCGTACCAAAAGGGGAGGTAGAAACACAGCTTCTTTCTTTACATATTCCACTTGACGAACTTAAGTATGTCGGTACCCTAACTACAGAACGTATCGAATGGCCGTTTAATAATGGCTTACTCTGTTTAGATAAAAGCAGCTACTTTGATCAGATTGATTACGAAATTGAATTTGAAGGAAATAGTGAAGAACATGCAATAGCAACCTTAACAGATTTACTTAATCAATGTGGCATTGATCAAGTGCCAACAGAAAACAAAGTAAGGAGATTTTTCAAACAGAAGGAAATAATAGAACGTTCATAATCACATTGTCGATTTTACATTTATTTGATATGATTAGAAAAAGACTTATACATAAATAGAGGTGTATTATGAATATAGCTTCATTCTTACCATTACAACCGACGTCTACGTCACACTCTACAGCTTATTCGAAACCTAATATTATGCAATCATTCTTTTCGACCTTTTTACAAGAACAAATGGAACGATTACAATTGGATTCAACTACATTGCCCAATCAACCAGCAGGCTTATTTCTCGATCCTTCGCTAAACGTAACAAGAAATATACGAGACATACAGTCACCTTCTGTTGTTGAGCAAATTTCGAATACAAGTACAAAACAAGCTGAGGGCGATATTCATGCAATCATTAATCAAGCTGCCGAAAAGTATCAACTAGATCCGAATCTCATTCATGCTGTCATTAAGCATGAATCGAACTTCAACCCTAACGCAGTCAGTCATGCTGGTGCATCGGGGCTCATGCAACTTATGCCAGCAACTGCAAAGATGCTTGGAGTACAAAATATGTTTGATCCTACCGAAAACGTCGAAGGCGGGGCGAAATATTTAAGACAAATGCTCGATCGTTACAATGGAAATGTTCAACTAGCTCTAGCCGCTTATAATGCTGGGCCTGGTAATGTTGACAAATATGGTGGAATCCCACCTTTCAAAGAAACCCAAAGCTATGTACCACGTGTGTTTAACACATATGCAAGATTATAAGAAAAACTGCGGTAGCGGTCTTTCCTTAATTGATTAGGCTTCTTCTCCACAAATTAAATTCTAATAATGCAATAAAAACAGGAGATTGTTAATTTAAACAGTCTCCTGTTTTTTTGAGGAGTATCCATAATCTATTCATTCAATCATCTCATTTGATGAACTGAGTTAAGCTTGCTAAAATAAGAACAAAATAAACTTCTTTCATCAGTGTAAAAGCTTATTGACCAAACATATTATTGGAACTTAGTCCACTTTACATATATACTTATCTCTAGCTCAATTAGAAGGAGAATGTATATGACACAAACTCCGTATGATTATATAGGAGAACAAAAATTACACGAGCTTGTGGATGTCTTTTATTCCCATGTCTCAAAACATGAAGAGCTAGCACCGTTGTTTCCAGCTGATTTATCGGAAACAGCTCGTAAACAAAAACAATTTCTTACACAGTTTCTCGGTGGACCCATGTTATATACAGAAGAACATGGTCATCCTATGTTAAGAGCTCGTCACATGCCATTTGTTATCACGCCGCAACAAGCAGAAAATTGGCTATCCTGTATGAAACACGCGATGGATGAAGTTAATCTTTCCGGAGATATTCGTGAATATATACTAGAGAGGCTAACGATGACCGCTCATCACATGGTGAACCACCCTTAAGAAAGGAGAATGACCATTGAACCGTAAAGATACAACAACAACTTGTGATCAGCTACTGGGAATATGTGGTCTAGATCCTACTGAGAAGCATCACGTTAAACAACATAAACCAATAGAAATTTATACATTTATTGATCCGTTATGTGCAGACTGCTGGGCATTCGAACCTATTTTAAAGAAACTACAGATTCAATATAGTCGCTATTTTCGAATTAGAATCCTCGTAGCCGGACGGCTTGAAGCTTGGAATGCTTGCACAAAAACCGAAAAAGGATTGACAAAAACCAAACAAGAAATCGCCAGAATTTGGGAGGATATTGCATCAAAATCTGGTATGTCCTGTGATGGAGACTTTTGGCTTGAACATGATCTTAATTCTCCTTATTTAGCCTCAGTTGCCATTAAAGCCGCTGAGCTTCAAGGTCCTCATGCAGGAAAACGTTTCTTAAGAAAAATGAGAGAAGCTCTCTTTCTCGAGAAGCAGGATATTACAAATCAACAAGTTCTTCTAAAATGTGCAGAGCAAGCTAAATTGGACTTAATTGAATTTAAACAGGACCTTACATCTAAGAATGCATTAGACGCTCTACAAAATGACATTCACACAACTCATGAAATGGGTGTAGACTTTGTGCCGACCTTCGTCTTTTTTAATGTAGATAATGAAGAAGATGGGATTAAAATCACAGGTAAGTATCCATATCATGTATATGAAGGTATTCTTGAAGATTTACTTGGTTTTAAACCAGAGGCTAACTCGATGATTTCGTTGGAGGAATTTTTACAACTATATGGATTTGTTTCGACCATTGAAGTCGCGGTTGTCTTTAACCTTACTGAGCAAGAAGCTGAAAAGAAACTCAAGACATTAATGCTTCAGCAAAAAGTAGAATCGGTCCCCGTTAAATATGGAATGTTTTGGCGAACGTTAAACTAATTCATTTTTTCATACATGCCATAATCATCGCCTGCTTTTGGAAGGGCACTGAAAAAGTGCGATTTTCACTTTTCCAGTGCCCTTTAAGTAATGTGCGTAGCCGTTGCCCGATTTTGAAAGCCTTGCTATGATTGAATTTTTCATAGCAAGGCGTGCAACGAGCGGAGCCATTACTCTCCTTTGAGTAACTAGAAAGGACTTTTTCAGTGGCTTCTCGTTTTTAGCTTTTTCAGTGCCCTTTTAGCTTAAATGAATACTCATTCATAACTCTTCTTGACTTCTATCTTACACTATTTAGCATATCGTATTTATGAGGACTCTTATGAGGAGGATGACTTGCGTTGATTCGTTTAAAATTACTTATAGGAATTCCATTTATTATAATCAGTTTCTATTTCTTATTACTTTCGATAATGAAGGTATTTCCGATATGGATTTCAGCCCCACTTCTTTTTATATCTATTGTGTTAACTCTTTCACCATTATCTAGCCAAAAGCGCTTTAAAGGCTTTTAACGCTTCTTTTTAGCGACTAGCCATTCCGTTTGACATAACTTCTGACTTTATAAATAAGACAGCAATCCTGATGATCGCTGTCTTATTCCATCACGTAACAAATCTAAACTTCTGATAATAACTGCTCCATTTCCGTTAAAGTTTCCTCAAACACATCAAGTGCTTGATCGATCGGCTGAGAAGAAGTCATATCGACTCCTGCATTCTTCAAAACTTCTATCGGATAATCGGAGCTACCCGCCTTCAAAAATTCAATATACCTCTTAACAGCTGGTTCGCCTTCCTCTAAAATTTGCTTTGACAACGCTGCTGCTGCACTATAGCCTGTTGCGTACTGATACACATAGAAATTATAATAAAAGTGTGGAATACGCGCCCACTCAAGAGCAATTTCTTTGTCGATGGTAAGCTCTTCACCGAAATATTTCTTATTTAATCTATAGTACAAATCAGACAAAAGCTCAGGTGTTAGTGCTTCTCCTTGAGCAGACTTTTCATGAATAAGCTGCTCAAATTCAGCGAACATCGTCTGACGGAAAACGGTTCCTCTAAAGCCTTCAAGAAAATGATTTAATAAATATAACTTTTTCTTTCGATCATCCGTCTCTTTTACTAAATAATCATTCAACAAAGCCTCATTGACAGTTGAGGCCACTTCTGCGACAAAGATTGTATAATCCCCGTATACATATGGTTGATTTTCTCGAGTGTAGTAGCTATGCATACTATGACCAAATTCATGAGCAAGAGTGAACAAATTATTCACGTTATCCTGCCAATTCATTAAAATGTATGGCATCGTTCCGTATGCACCAGATGAATAGGCTCCACTTCTCTTACCTATATTTTCTTCTACATCAACCCAACGCTTTTCAAAGCCTTCCTTTAAAATCGCTACATACTCTTCACCAAGTGGCTCAACCCCTTTAGCAACGAGCTCTTTTGCTTCTTCATATGAAATTTTCATCTCAACATCCGAAACGAGTGGCGTATATAAATCATACATATGTAGCTCCTCAACACCTAACACCTTTTTCCGAAGTCGTACATAGCGATGCAGTAAATCTAACCTTTTATTAACGGACTCTACTAACTGGTCATAAACCACTTCTGGAATATGATTTTTACTTAGTGCCGCTTGACGAGCGGAATCATACTTACGAACCTTTGCATAGAAGCGATTCCTTTTCACTTGACCAGATAATGTCGAAGCAAACGTATTCTTAAATTTACCATACGTATCATAAACCGCCTTAAACGCTTCTTCACGCACACGACGATTATGGCTTTCTAAAAACGTTAAATAACGACCATGAGTGACCTCTACCTTATTTCCATTGTCATCTGTAATTTTCGGAAATTTCATATCAGCGTTATTGAGCATGCCAAATGTTTGACTTGAGCTATTAATCGCCTCACTAGCTTGTGCTAAAATGGATTCCTCCGATTCAGATAAAACATGCTCTCTCTCTTCGTTCAATTCTGCAAACATTTGCTTATATAATTGTAAACCTTCTTCTTGCTTTAAAAATGCATGAATGGTTTCTTCCTCAAGAGATAATAACTCAGGAACGATATAAGAAGACGTTTGTGACACCTCTGCAGCTAAGGCCATCGCTCGATCATTTAACCCTTGGTAAGTTGAGTTTGTCGTATCCTGATCATAACGCATATGAGCATACGTATATAATTTTCCGAGCTCTTCGGTTATCTCATTGCTCTTCTGAAGAACAGCTAATAATGAAGTCGGTGAATTTCCCAAAGTCCCTTTTCCTTTTTGCAACTCTGGAAGTTTTGACTTAATTGATTGAAAGGATGCTTCCCATTCTTCACTTGATGAATAAATTGCTTCTAAGTCCCACGTTTGTTCAACCGGGATCTCTTCACGCTTCTTAACGGCTTGACTCATTTCACAGCACCTCCATTTAGATTCCCTTCATCCTATTCGACTTTCTTAGTTTAATTCCTCTTTCATTTTAGAATTTAAGTATAATGGATTTTTTTCGATAACGCGAAACATACACTTATGATCTAATTGAATGGCTTGTGATGAGTTTTTAGGATGAATTGCTTCGCGTAAGCGTATATACTGATCATTTGTAGTATCAAGCCTTTGTAAATAACGAACCTTAACTAACCAATCTAGATAACCATCTATGCTTAAAGTCCACGATTTAGTATCTAAAAGGTTGCGTTGTGAAAAAAGTCGATTTCGAATAAGCCCTTGCATACATTGAACGACGATGTTCTTGTTAAAGGGTTGGTTTAATGGTTGATATTGAAAGCACTCTAGTAGGAGGAAAGTTTGCCAAATGTAGGTCGGTGTTTCAAGGAGTTCACAATATGATGTTGGCCATCCAGCTTCAATTGGAAATAGACTTGGGGATAAACGATGCTTATAGACGAGTTGACGGAAATACCGTTCGATTAGGTGAGGATAAGGGTGCGGAATTTGGTAGCGCCAATGCTTCTTAATTGTTAACCATTGTTGTAACAATTGGGATGGTTTTAAAAGAGGGTATAGTACCGTTTCAATTTTAGTATCAATTAGAGGTACCTCATTATAGGAAGCTAATACTTTCGTTGTAGAGTATGGAGTAATATGGTGCAAATGACTAATCGCTTTTGTTTCAGGACAATAATATACAATCATTCGCTCGGATGTCTGTTGCTCGATAGAAGCAAACCACTCATATGCTTGTAACGTAAATTGATGCTGTCCCCTCCTTTTCAATCGGTTTCCCCCAAGTATCCAGACTGGTATAATCCCTTGCTGTAAGTACCCTTCTGTTCGCTTCTCAATAAGGTCAAGCGGAATCGTTGAGCATTGATACTCTAAAGCATACAGTTTGTTTTGTAGGCGAAATACTAAATCTGGCCGTTGCTTAATGATAGGGAGATAATATTCCATTTTAACCGGAACATTTTGATTTTTTAACCAATCATACAAATCTCTTTTCCCTGTTAAATGATAGTTTGTTTCATGTTCTGGTAAATAGGAACAGCCTTGCTTAGAGTGATGGGCAAAATGAGAGTGGTTTTTTCGTCCTATCTTTAGGACGACAGGTTTTTCACAAACGGGGCAATAAAACTGATCTTTTTTACGAAGGTCTTTCAATTCTTGTAGTGGCCAATCATCGACAAGCGAGATGATCGTTCCATTTGATAATGAAGCAGTAAACATTTCCCACCTCCATTCTAGTATAAAGGAACTATTTCGACGTGCCTTCTTTCTTCTCCTTCTTTTTTCACAAAAATCATTCCCTATTTTCAAATTTAAAGAAAGAAAGTTGGGGAAGCTTACCTGCTTCCCTCGGAAAGCGAAATATATTTTAGGAGCAGTTTAATTGCATTGCTGTATAGTTTGTTTAAATTCTCCTTCTCATTTATTAAATCTTATCACTACAACAACGGCGAGAGCAATCTAGATGTAGATTCAATTATTTTATAAAAAATGGAACGTTGCTTAAATGATTGTTGATCTAACCTTGTAGAATGCTCAAAATCATAAATAAAATCGCTCACTAACTTATTCACACTTTTTGTTCGGTATAAAAAGGCATTCACTTCAAAATTTAAATGGAAACTTCTCATATCCATGTTAGACGTACCAATCGAGGCAATTTCATGATCAACGATGAGAACCTTGCTATGTAAAAAGCCTCGTTTGTACTCATAAATATCAACTCCAGCTTCAAGTAACTCAGGAAAATATGAGCGTGAAGCATGGAAAACGATTCGCTTATCTGGACGGTTTGGAACGAGAATTCTAACATCAATTCCACTTAAAGCAGCAATTTTAACCGCACTTAAAATATCATCATCTGGTATAAAATAAGGACTCGCGATCCAAATGGACTTCTTCGCTGACGTAATCATTGAGAAAAAGAGTTTTTTATTAATCTCCCATCTCGAATCTGGTCCACTTGCGATCATTTGCACACCACCATCACCTTTTTGATAAGGTGAAATAGGAGGTAAATAAGTAGGATTCACAATCGCTTGATTCGTGACATAATACCAATCTTGAAGGAAAATAAGCTGCAACGTTCTAACTGATTCCCCTTTGACATAAAGGTGTGTATCTCTCCACAAGCCAAAATATGAGTGTCTCCCTAAATATTCATCACCTATATTTAAACCACCAACAAAACCAATTACCCCATCAATGACAATAATTTTCCGGTGATTACGATAATTAATCTTATGGTTTAATACAGGAAGTCGAACTGGTGAAAATGCCTCAACTTCAACACCACCAGCACGCAATTCTTCAATATAGACACGTGAAAGTGCCCAACTTCCAACGGCATCATAAAGAAAACGAACCTCTACTCCTTCCTTTGCCTTTTCAATTAGAATTTCTTTAATCTCTTGACCAATTTTATCGTGTCTAACGATATAATATTCTAAATGAATATGATGCTCCGCAAGCTTTAACGATTGCAAAATATGAGTAAAGGTTTCCTTACCATCAGTCAGTACCTTTGTTTCACTCGCAAATGAAACTGGGTTTTTTCCAAGTTTGTGAGCTAATTGAAACAAAAGCTGCTGGTGCTCCCCCATTTTGTTCATCTGTTCTTCATTTAATGTCCGTTCTCCCTCAATCGTTTGAAATACTTCCTCATCTTTTACAGCCTTTTTAAAGAATGTTCGATTCTTGCGATGATTTTGACCAAATATTAAATAGAAGAAGAAACCAAAAATCGGAAAGGCTGCTAAGACGAGGAGCCACGTCAGCGTCTTTGTCGGATGACGATTTTCAAAGAAGATCACCACTGCAATGAAAATAACAGATAATGTAAAAGCAACACTAATAACACCAACAATCCAGCCTTCCCAGTACGACCTAGTTATATATAAAGCTGATATAATAATGATAAAAAAAATAAATACATTTAATCGAGTTTTCATCATACTCTCCTAAAATTAATTGCGTCGTGCTGAGCCATTATAAATGGTTGAACTTTTCTGAATTGACCTTCTTTCTAGAAAAGCATGCAACGATTGACGCCGATGCCTTTCTCTGAACCGTCCTACACCACATTGATTAGACTTTTATTTTTTCCATATTTCCCTTTTAATACAAAATATATTTATATATTTTGATTCTTTAAAAAAAGCCCCAAAAGGTCTTAGCAAACCTTTGGGACATGTGAACCTTACTTGTCAAATGATGTACGCATCGTTAATAAAGCATCTGGTGCTGCAATCTCTTTGCCGTATTCTTTAATACGGTAAATAGAGACGTCAGATTCATAACCATACTCTAGCATTTGACTTAAAATATCATCCTGTTGATCTTCGTTGTAACGTTCATCATTAAAGAGTACATACACGTAATAAGTCCCCTCAAAATAATGAAGCTCGGTGTTTAAATCTTCAACGATCACACCGTGGCTTAAAGCAATCACATCTTCAAAATCAAGGAACCCAATGACAATCTCTAATTGCTCTAGTCCATCCTCCTGCTGCTCTTCCTCTGCGAGTAAATCAAGAACGGTTTGCTCATCTGAATCCTTGTCTTGTGAAACAGGAATTTCAAGCTTCACATTTCCATCAGTCACTTGACCTCGTGTTACAACGATTTCTAGCCCTTTATCTAAAGCATGAACCTGGATCCATAACGGACCATCTAGTTCAAATTCATCGCGATCACTTGCTTCGTTCATCATTTCAAAGAAGAGCTCTTCTCCACGCTCACGATTGTACCAGATCTCATCTCGATCAAAGCCTCGAGCCTCAATATCATTATACGTAATAAAAAACTTAATCGTCGTTTCATTCACGCGTTCAATATCCATAATTCGCTCTCCCCCCTAAAGTCGAGTTGTTCCTTATCAATAGAGTATGCTCGTTTCTCTATCATATCAAGGATTTGAAAAGGTTCAAAGGATTAAATATCGAACCCCTTCTAACTCTATTCTATGATAAATCGAGCAAAAATGGAAATCCTATCACCTATTTTTACGATAGATGGTGATTGTCCATATTATGATAAATCCTTTCTCTTAGTTTAACAGACATAAAATTAAATATCGAGCCATACATTTAGAAAAGACAAGCTTTTAAAAAATAAACTCTTCAAACGTATATGTAACGATAATAAAATTTATGAATTGCTAAAAGGGTGAAGGATATATGGATAGTGAATTTCTTATTTCGTTATTAACCATTATTGGTATTGATATTATTCTCGGTGGGGATAATGCAATAGTAGTCGCTTTAGCGTGCCGACATTTACCACCGTCCATACGTAATCGAGCCATTATATTAGGCATCTTATTTGCCTTATTAACAAGAATGTCATTAACCGTTGTTGCTGTTCAATTATTAGAGGTGCCTTTTTTACTTGCAATCGGTGGCGCTTTACTCATCTATATCGCTTATAGCCTACTCACAGAGCAAGCACGAGATCATAAGATTGAAGGTGGCGCAAGTCTCTTTGAGGCTATTCGTGCCATTATTATTGCAGATCTAGTTATGGGCTTTGATAACGTCATTGCTGTTGCAGGTGCAGCTCATGGAGACCATCTGTTAGTGATGATTGGATTAATTATATCTGTGCCGATTATTATTTGGGGAAGTAAGCTTATTTTACTTGCTTTTGATCGATTTCCGATCATTACGTATATAGGGGCAGGTATATTAGCCTTTACCGCCTCTAGAATGATTACTCATGAGCCAATGCTTATGCCTTTATTCATCGGTCATCCTATTTTTACAATCATGATACAGTGCTTTATCATTATCGCGGTAATCGGGATCGGTGCTTATAAATTACGCAAACAAAAAGAAAGTAGCTCACTCACATATAAGTGAGGCTACTTTCATTTAGACATTAATTAACGAGACGTTGTGCCTCTTGTAATTGAAATGTACGAACCTTCCGAGGTAAGAAGCGACGGATTTCAGCATCATTATATCCAACTTGCAGACGCTTCTCATCAAAAATAATCGGTCGACGCAATAAACCTGGATGGTCACTAATAATTTGAAACAACGTTTGTAGAGGCAGTGTTTCTAAATCGACATTTAGTTCTTGAAACACTTTTGAACGCGTTGAAATAATTTCATCCGTTCCATCCTCAGTCATTCGAACGATATTTTTCACTTCCTCAACCGATAACGGTGATGTGAAAATATTTCTTTCTTCGAAGGGAATATCATGTTCTTCTAACCAAGCCTTTGCTTTTCGACATGATGTACAACTAGGTGATGTCAATAATGTAACCATCAAACGACCTCTCCTTATCTAATTTAAATTTGAGATCTACGAAGAGCTACTTTCATTCAATAGCCTCATCCTAAACCATACTTTACAACATAGCTATCTCACAAGTATTTACCCTGATGCGTGAGCTTCTAAACCTATTATAACTGATTTTCCTTTCTAAACAAATATGTTTATAAAGTTTTTGAGAATTTTTTTCATTTTAGAATAATTATTTTCATCATTTTGTCATGACTTTATTATTCCTTCACTTTTTCCTTTATTTCTTCGTAGGTAAGTACTTCCTCAACAGTCTGATAAGACTCACCATACAATTCCTTATCCTTGTACGTATGAATATTCTCATACGTATGTCTCATTTTCTCATAAATACTTCTCTCAGACTCATTCGTCGGCGACCAATAAAGAATTTCTAATTCATTGATTTCATTCGTCGCTAACGATCTACGTCTATATCCGATTGACTGAGCATGCTTAAAGCCTTCTCGATTATAAAACCTTTGCCTCTTCCTTGAATCAGTATCTTCGTAATCAATGGGCTCTACTTCAAGGATAATGGGCTTATTTTTCTCTTTTAACGCTTGGAGTAATTGCTTACCTAACCCTTGGCCTCTTGCTTCCTTTGATACAAATAAGTAATCGACAAAAACAAAATCGTCCGTTTCAACATACATTAACACGTGATGAGGTCCCTCATCTTTATAATAAATGTCGGCCTTTTCCTTTAATAATAATTCCATATGTTCTTTTGATTTCATCTCTTCTATCGGAAAGTATTGATTTAATTTCTTATACCAGTTCATTCACTATGACCCCCAAAAAGCATTTATACTAGTATATTCCTCTTTATCATCTTTTTTAAACAAGACTAGCCAAAAAAACTCCACTTATTCAATCTATATAAATGGAGCTCTAAAAGGCTTCCTTTTAGAGCTCCGCACGAATGATTTCTCCTTTTATCATATGCTCATACATTATTACTCGTTCATGACGGGTTTAGGTAATCGACACCTTCTGTATATCGATTCGAGGCATTCCAAAGCAAAAATTCGTTAATGTCTTCTTCATATAACGCACGTATTTGAGCCTCGACTTCATCTTTGCCATACTTAATGTAATTCCCTGACCCTAACCAGCTTGCAGTAAAATCTTGGATCCACGGGCGAGATACTGGTGGATCATCTAACTGAGCTAGTACTTCATTTTCCACTTCCGCATATGCCTTCGTTAACTCGTATGGATATAAGTCTGGCTTATCTATACCGAAATACGGAGTCCAATGACTCGGATAAATCATCGATGAGATGACATCTACATTATCAGAAATATTTGCGAAATTTTGACCAATTCCTGGTGCTTCACTAATGGTCGCCGCATAACCAAAAATATCTACAGATACATCTACGTCATATTTAGAAAGTCTTTCTCTCGCATATGCAACAAAATCCGTTACTGCTGTTACACGCTTTTGTACATTGTCATCCTCACCATCATATTCTCCAACCTCATACTCTAAATCCTCATCCCTTCTTTCAAATCCTTCTGGGAATCGAACATAGTCAAATTGAATTTCCTTAAAACCGAGCTGTGCTGCTTTTTCAGCAATCTCAACATTGTAATCCCACACCTCTTGCAAAAATGGGTTAACAAAAGATTCGTTGCGTCGATTTTCCCAAACTTGTCCGTCCTCTAAAAACGACCACTCGGGCTTCTCTTTTGCCAAAACAGAATCTTTAAAAACAACGACCCGGGCAATAGGATACACGTTGTTATCTTCTAGTGTTTTCATCAAACCGTCAATATCGCCAATGAAATTCTGAGAAATATCATAGTACGGAGAATCTTCATCAGGTCTAAAAGTTAAATATCCATGATCATCTTTAATATCGATCACCATTGAATTCAAATCCGTGCTATTTAGGAGTTCAAGCAACGTTTCAAATCGTTGCCCACCAGCCGAATTACCAGTCACATAAATGCCTCTCACTCCATCGTCTGGGTAAGGGAAATTGTAGCCAGAATCATGGGTAAATCGTGGCAACATTTCAGGTAATAGCAAGCTTCCCTTTCCTATTTGCTTCAATGAATGATTTTTTGCTTGTTCGTTTGGCTCTTGCTCAGCATGTACAAAAATTGGATTTACAAAGCTCACCATCAATATTAAGAGCACAGAAACCAATTTCTCCCCCATATGTCTCACTCATTTCTTTCTGGTTTTGTGGTCATCTTTAGCTTATGTACTAATCCTCATCTTTAGCATCCCAATCATCGGTAAGTGATTCAAGCTCTGTTAAAAGCTGCTTTTTTAATTGCTCAAGCTGTTCCTTATGACGTTCAAAGTAGTCTTGGTTAACAAGCCAATTTTCACCGTCAAAAAGAGCTTTCACGTTCCCTTCTTGGATTTGCTGCTCTAAATAAGCTACAGGCAAATCCAAATATTTAGCAAGCTCTTTTAATGTCACAAACATGCTTCTTCCCCCTCTATATCCCTTAACCGAATTTATGACAGTGGAAGTACATGGAATAAAATCATAATAAAATGAAGGATTGAACCAGCAAGAACAAATAAGTGCCAAATAGCATGATGAAATTTAAACCCTCTCCAAACGTAGAAGATCGTCCCAAATGTGTAGCAAACACCACCTGCAACTAGCAGAACCATACCTGTTGTTGATAAGGTAGAAACAATCGTGCTCATCGGGATAATCGCAAGCCATCCCATCGCAATATAAAATAACGTAGATAAAAATAAGAAACGTTTTACAAAGAACACTTTAAAAATGACACCTATTGTTGCTATTCCCCAAATAACACCAAATAGCGTCCAACCTAGCGCACCTTGAATGACAATAAATAAAATAGGCGTATACGTACCTGCTATAAACAAATAAATTGAAGCATGATCGAAAATTTCAAATAAGTCTTTCACTTTCCCAGGAGGAAAAGCATGCACTAATGTGGATGATAAATATAACAAAAGCATAGTTACACCATAAATCGTAAAACTTACAATGTGTAAGGCTGATCCATATATCGATGAAAATACAATTAATAAAACAAGTCCAGCAACACTTAACAGTGCTCCTAAACCGTGTGTAATTGCATTAGCGATTTCCTCTTGCTTCGTAAACGTGTGTGTGGAGGCCATTTTTATTTCACTCCTTTCATTACTATATTAACTATAACATAAAATGCTACGAAAAACTGCGTAGTAGCCTTTTCTTCATTACGTAGCACGTAGTCTACAATGATGTTACATTTGTCTGAAAAGTGGAGTTTTTTTAAAACAAACGTGGAGATACTAAACCGTCGCCTTCCCTTGAAGCCATTTTCAACTACCGTGAATGTAAAAATTTCATTTGTCAAAAAGAATGTAAATCTATATAATAGAAAAAATACACTTTTTTAATAAAACGTAAGGAGGATATTATGAGACATGTTACGTTAATTGATGTATTTGAACATCCAATTACTCAAAAGTATATAAAACGATCTGGCATGGCTCATGCTATCGCTTGTGCCTACCATGCGTTTAAACTTTCCCATCAATATAATGTTGAAACGGACACGGCAACGAAAGCTGCATTTTTACATGATATCGGTCATTATACGTGGTATCGTAATGGCCAATGGGATTACGAGCTATACAAGGAAAATGATATTCATGCAATTAAAGGGTCAGAGCGGGCTCATAAATTACTCATACGTCTAGGGGAGCATCCGAAAAAGGCCAAGGAGATTGCTTTAGCCATTCTTTTTCATACAGATTCCTATTTACCTGGAGGTCGTTTGCAATTAAACCCTCTCCAACACGTTGTCGCATTAGCAGATAAAGCCGACGAAGAGCCAGGCGGAAATCACCATTATCGGAAAATTAGCGATGAACAAGCGAGGCAACAGCTCCAACGCTTAGATCAGCAAATTGACCAACTGCAAAACGTCGCCCAAGGCTACTAATCCGAAAGTCATTGGAAAAGTTGGTCTTTAACTTTTTCAATGACCCTTTCACAATGATCTTGTCACTGCTTAAAAATGACAGAGTCAATGATCTCCTCTGAAAGCATTCCATTAATCCGTTCCAAAACGATTCCGTCTTCATCTATAACGAGAGTCGTTGGTATCCCTATCACTTCATATAATTCCATCACTTCTCCCTCTTCATCCATCATCGGATCAAAGGAAGCTCGAAAATAATCAAGAAACGGCTTCACCTCAGACTTACTTTGCTCTTGGCTTGTCAAATTCACGACGACCAATTCTCTACCTGCTTTCTTTAAGCGCTCGTCTAAAGCGACAATTAAAGGCATTTCCTCTTGACAAGGTGCACACCAAGTAGCAAAAAAATGTAGGACTATTCCTTGTCCTCTATAATCGTTAAGCGATACATTCTTACCTGATAACGTATGAAGAGAAAATTCCTTCGCTTGTTGTCCAATTTGAACACCTGGTTTGACCATGTTTGCTACAGATTCCTCTAACTGTTGAAATGTTGATTGTGATTGACTGTACATAAAACCGACCACACATAATAACACGATGAGTGCAGCACGATAAAATATCTGTTTACTTTGATAGATCATTCTCTCACCCCTCACTTGTTTGAGCTGTTATAATGAAACGTATGTCCCAATTTTTGAAATCATGCAAATAAGTAAAGGAGATTTTTAAATGGCATTGTTGCAGCTTATTCAATTGTGTGCAATCCTCCTGCTAGCTGGTTATATCCTTTTTCTTTCCCTCTATTCCTTATCAGTCGATGTGATCTTCTTCGCATTATTAAGCCTAAATTTGATCTTATGGATTTTACGTCTTAGAGGTAAGCATAAGCAAGAATGAAACACCCTATACAAAATTAAGCTCTCTCTAGGCATTTGCATTCTGTTTTGGTATGATTTGTTTATGGAATTGTAGAAAGGATGGACAAAATGAAAACAGTATTTTCTGGAATACAGCCGAGTGGAACATTAACATTAGGAAATTATTTAGGTGCGATGAAGCACTTTGTCGATATGCAGGAAGATTATAACTGTTATTTCTGTATCGTGGACCAACATGCGATCACCGTTCCACAAGATCGCCTACAGCTAAAAAAGAATATTAAAAGCCTAGCAGCCCTATATTTAGCAGTTGGAATTGATCATGACAAATCGACTTTATTTATCCAATCTGAAGTACCAGCACACGCACAATTAGGTTGGATTATGCAATGTGTTTCATACATAGGTGAACTTGAACGAATGACACAATTTAAAGATAAATCTGAAGGAAAAGAAGCTGTATCTTCAGCCTTACTAACATATCCTCCATTAATGGCTGCTGATATTTTGTTATACAAAACAGATATTGTGCCTGTTGGAGAAGATCAGAAGCAACACCTTGAATTGACTCGCGATTTAGCCGAACGCTTTAACAAAAAGCATAATGACATTTTCACCATTCCTGAAGTGAAAATTCCTAAGGTTGGAGCACGTATTATGTCATTAAACGATCCACATAAGAAAATGAGTAAATCAAATCCTAATCCAAAAAGCTACATCTCTATGCTAGATGATGAAGCAACGATTACGAAAAAAATAAAAAGTGCAGTAACAGATACTGAAGGCACTATACACTTTGACAGAGAAACAAAACCAGCCGTATCGAATTTATTAACCATTTATTCATTATGCACAGGTATCGACATAAACGAACTAGAAGCAACTTATAGCGGAAAAGGCTATGGTGAATTTAAATCCGATTTGGCTGTAGCTGTTGTTCAAACATTAAAGCCGATCCAAGACCGATATTATGAACTTGTTAATTCTGATGAGTTAGACAAAATTCTTGATCACGGAGCGGAAAAGGCGAACAAAGTGGCCACTAAAATGATGAAAAAAGCAGAAAAAGCAATGGGATTAGGAAGATAAACGGCATGCATTCGAACGAAAGAGGCTGGGACCGCCCTTTACTTTAAAGAGTAAGAAATAATGAAAAAAAGTCGATGGAATTTTACTTATCGTAAAATTTCACCGACTTTTTCATTTCAGAGGAGGGTTTTGTCCCATCCTCTTTTTTACAATTCTTATATGATTAATAACCTGCATTACGCTTCATGATTTTCCCTACGAAAAATGATAAGCCTAATGTTCCCACTAAGATTACAACCGTTAAAATCTGCATAACTGCATAAGCAAATCCATCCATATGATAGCTCTCCCTTCACCGATCGTCCTTCTTATTATTATAGGAGAGTTCATAAATCATGTAAATATTTTATACCCAATAAATTTGAACGATTTCCAAACACTACTTAACCCTTTCATTCTGTTCCAACTCCCATAACTTCTCAAAGAAAGCTTGTCCCTTTACCATAGCTTCACATAATGCCTCATGTTGTGTACTCCATCCATCCTTAACCTCTGCATACAATTGAGTCCAAGCATCTTCTCGAGTTAACATTTGAATCCTAACATAATCCTGAGGGCACCATTCTGTGTACCAATAGCGCACTTCTGCATCCGTACCCGTAGAATATAATTGATCTAACGCCATATACAAAAGCTGCTTTAACTGTCTCTCTTTACGCGTAAGCCCTTTTAGTTCATGAGGATGAGGCGAAAGGATATGATACTCTTTTTCCACTGCCTCTTCTACTGAAAATCGTTTGACGCTCTCCTGTTTTATTTTTTCATAGACTGCCTGCTCTTGTCTTGGTGTTAAGCGACTTTTACGAATTGGTGTCTTATAGCCCATAGTATCAATCGCAATCATTCGTACACCATCAGTCGCAATAAAACAATAATCCAGTTGGATTCGCGACATATTTTTGCGTAAGTAACTTTGGTGATGAACATACGCCAACAACTCTTCTGGTAACTCCAGTAATTGATTTTCAATGTAATCAAACAAATTTCGATTCACCCATGCTAAAATAGCTTGGTCTAATACTTCAATTCGGTCATCACTACGCCATTCATGAAACTCACACACATTATAGCCGTTTTCCTCACCTTCAAACCAATTAACCCATACATCACGGATATGGACCACCATAGCCATAGCCCTCCTAACTGTAAGCTTTTGTATCCACAGTATAGGCAGACCTCAACCAGTTTATTCCACTGAATTCATGATTTCATTTCTTACCTTCACTTCTTAACTCTTTTTCTCCATGAAATTTCATACGTAATGCTCAATAAGATAAGAATAAGCCCGATTAAAAAAACATATAACTCAACCCGACGAATGATAAATGATACGTACATTGAAAATTCGTAGCCAGTCGTTAATAAATTTAAATAGGCAACTAACGAAATCCCACCGACCACAGCGAAGACAAAGCCTAAGATGAGGAAAAACAATCGAATCATTTTTTTCACCTGCTTTTTAATTTTTATCCTAAACCATCACCTCTCCTTAAATGACAACACTTCATCGTTCTGTTTTAAAATAGGAGGAACACTTATATAATGAGCTCGCATCAACAGTAAGCATATTTTTCGTCGATATATATTGGTTTGCTGCAGACTCAATTAATTTAAAACCTACATAATATCCTAACCAAAGTGGAACACCTGTGTTTGGATCACCATACAGTAAAGTGTGATACGCTTTTCTTCCTTTCTTATAAAGAAACGGTTTTAAAAAATGATCAAACCATCCAATTGAAGAAGCTTCATCATAGTATCGTGTCCATACAGCACACTCCTGCTTTCCGAGCTCTTCTTTAACAGCCCATTCTGCAAGACCCTCCATACAGATTGATTCTAATAATGTCATTTTCTCTTCATTTTCCTTTGTATGAGCTAGGCGACACACATGATGATATTCGTGAATGGTTAACGCTCGTAACTGTTCTTTTGTTATTGTTGGCTTTATTAATAAAACGATAGCATGTGATAATGTGATGCCTGTTTTTTCCCCTAATTTCTTTAATAATGGTGGTGGTTCATCGATAAGAGGTAATATATAAATTTTACAAGCGGGTCCATCCCATTTTTTTCGTAACCGTTCATATTCTTGTTTCACGATTGACCAAGGGTGTAGCTGTAACCACGTATCGATGTCCTCCTCACTTACCAGTTGATCTGGAGTAAACAATCCTAATTGCCATAAATAAGCTTGAAGACTATCAACATGATCGGTTTGGAACAGCGAACATAACGGTTCGATGATCCACTTTTGTTGTCGATTCATCTTATCTCCATAGCTTTTTACATATGCTTGTAACCATTTATCCGTACGAACGACTCCCATGCAACACCCTCCCTAGTTCTACTATATGAGACAACACTTTAAATTGAACCATGTTAGACGAATTCTTCTTAAATGTATTGGGATATTCATAAATAATGAACGAAAAACTTCAATTGCGAATAAACTAAATAAAGACGTTTGCTAGAAGTAGGTGAAAACATGGAAGATAACGTACAAAGAATGGTCCTATTAGTCGTAATCCTATTCATTATCTTTAGCTTTTTAACAGGATTCGATGTTACAAATGATGCGGATGTTGACAACGATGCTTTAGACCCAGCAAGTCCATTACTACTTTATGATTAACCTTAACGAACCATTAAGGAGGGGTTTATATGTATCAGAATGGTCCACCTCATTACAACCCCTATAATACTAAACAACAGTATTACTATAATCAGCAATCACAATCACCGCCACCGCCATTTCAACCTCAGCAGGCTCCAAATCAAAACAACAAAAAAAAGCCACAACTATCACCGAATACGCTTGCAGTTGTGACCGCTCTGTTAACAAATGCATTAACAGTGCAATCGGTATTAATCGATAAAGATAAAACGATTCAAGTTCTATTAGAAGGCTCATTACATGTTCCAAATAAATCAGAGCTCGACATTCTCATTGATCAAGTACGTGATGTACCAGTAGGAGACTTTATTAACTCACTGTTAAATCAAGAAAAATAGAAGCTATGCGTGTTCTGCATGTTCACACGCATAGCTTTAAGTAATTCAAACTTGATTATTGATTACTCTTCTGTTCGAATTTCATCGTCCATCCATAACGCTTTTCTTCTTTCTTCCATTCATATTTCAAAATCGCTGAAAACGATTTTCCTTTTTTACTTTTTAAGCCCTTCACCTTCGCTTCTCCATGTTTCAAAATCGATTTGACCATCGTTTTTGTCGGCTTCTTATTTAAAGCAGCTAAGTAACGATCATTTTTCCAAATGACAAAGGTACACCCACTTTTCCAATTGCTGCATCCAAACCCCTTTTTTCCCTCAATAACTTGATGGTTACACCTTGGACATGCACCTAGAGTTTCATTTGTCTTCAATGAAGGAGACTGCTGTTTAATGACCACATCATCAGATTGCTTCATTCGGTCAACCATTTGTCCAGTTAGCTTTGTAATAAAAGTTAAAAAAACATCCTTATGTAAGCGATTTTTCTCAATTTCCGATAAAGCTTTCTCAAGTCTACCGGTAAAATGTAAATCAAATAACTCTTTAATTGGCAACGTTTCAACTAGCTTTTTACCTAACTCCGTGCACGTTATATTCTTTTCTTTAAACGTAATATAACCGACCTTTTTTAATTTTTTTATCGTGTCAGCTCTCGTTGCAGGAGTCCCGATGCTGTAACCACTTAATATTGAATCAAGCCATTCATTCTCCTCTTGGCCTTCCTTAGAACTCTCTATATGTTTCCCGCATGTTTCCATTACCTTCAATAATGTCTTTTCCGTATGTGGCTTTGGTGGTTTCGTTTGTTTCTTTTCGACTTTTACGTTCTGGAGAAGGACGTCTTCATTTTCGTGAATCAACGGCAGCATGACATCCTTTGATACATCATCCTCCACCTCCTTCCAACCTTTCTCTAACTGAACCTTTCCTTTTGCGCGAAAAAAACCATCAACCTGTTCATACGGTACTAGCTTAATCACCGTTTCTTCATAAGTAGCTATTGGCATAAATTGCATGAGGAATCGATTTCTTATTGCTTCATAAACGATCTTTTCATCTTGAGTGAACGATTTCGGAATGACATATGTTGGAATGATCGCACTGTGACTTTCTACTTTCGCATTGTTAAAAACTCGTTTCGACTGATGAAATTTTAGTTTATGTTCATAAGACAATCCTGCTTTCAACGTTTGCAAAACTTTCTCAGCCTTTTGTTTTAAACTCTCATCCAATGCAACACTAGAAGTTCTCGGATACGTAATCCACTTCTTCTCATATAGTTGCTGGGCGACTTTTAACACCTTATCAGACGTCCATCCGCGATATTTACTCGTTATGTAGCCTTGTAAATGAGTCAAATTAAATAAAAGGGGAGCGTATTCCTTCTTTTGCTTGACATCCTTCTTCACAACCTTTGCCCTTTTCCCTTGAAGTAATCCAGCTATATGATCTAACTGGCTCCGCTCCTTAAACGTATTTGACTTCAAATAATAGTCCGCTTCAAAATGATCGTTGTTTGCCGTTTGACAACGGGCTTTCAACTTATAATAATCTTCTGGCTGAAACTGCGCTATTTCTTGATCTCGATCATAAATGATCTTTAATGTCGGCATAAGAACTCGACCGACGTTGAGAGCCCCTTTTCTCGCTCCTTTTTGGTAACATAACGTCGCAACGGACGTCAAATTAATACCTAACAACCAATCTGCCCATTGACGACTTAACCCCGCATCACGTAAAGGACTCAACTCACTGTTATCCTTTAACCTTAATAGACCTGCTCGAACTTCTTCCCCTGTCCATTCATTTAATAACAGACGATACACTTTTTTTCTACTCCCAATTTTCAGAAGAATTGTATCGGCAATTAATTGACCTTCTCGATCATAGTCACACGCAGAAATGACCTCTGCTACATCTGTTCGGGAGATTAAACGTTTAATGAGCATAAATTGCTTATAGGAGCCCTGCCTTCGATCTTTTTTTACTTTATATTGAAATGTTGGTGGTATAAATGGAAAGTATTCTAACTTCCAAGATGCTTTTTCTTCGTCATAATCTTTTACATCATAGAGCTCCAGTAAATGTCCGTAGGCCCATGTAATGATATATCCATTGCCTTCATAATAACCGTCTTTACGTCCCTTTATTTGAAGCGCATCTGCTATATTTCTTGCGACAGAAGGCTTTTCAGCAATAATGACCTTCATCTTATCGCATCCTTTCAATAAACTTCCTACAGAATCTATGTTAGAACACTTCTTTTTGAAATTCTACTTTTATTCAAAAAAAACCGCGTGAATCCACTGAAGAAGTGCAAATCAAGAGGCCACTGAAAAAGTTTGGTTTTAACTTTTTCAGTGGCATTGAAGTAATGTGCGTAGCCGTTGCCCGATTTTGAAAGCCTTGCAATGAGTGGGTTTCTCATAGCAAGGCGCGCAACGAGCGGAGCCATTACTCTTCCTTGAGTTACTAGAAAGGACTTTTTCAGTGACCTCCAAATCAACCTTTGATTAGGCAAACAACGGTTTCATTCGTTACTTGATATAAAAAAAACACTCGTATCAGGTTTTCAAAATAGGCATTATTCACGCCCAATACGAAAAGCCAACGAAAAAGTTAAAAACCAAACTTTTTCAATGCCCTTATAAAACGAATTAGTTACATTTTCACTGAAAGAAATGGTAGTATTAAATCAATTAATTGTACCTACTAACATGACTAAAGGAGATTTGTATGTCAACTCTACATCAAAAAGCACCCTTGTCTACTTATACCACCTTTACAAGACAAGAATGGGCAAATTTATCAGAAGCAACGAAGGAAATTTTATCAGACGAAGAACGAACAAAAATCGGAAGTATCGATCAAACAATATCTGCTGATGAAGTTGCGGATGTTTATTTACCACTTTCCCAACTTCTTTATTTAAATATGGAGCAAGCGTTATCATTACATAGTAAGACAAATCGCTTCCTTCAGAAACAAACAAAAAAAACACCATATATTATTGGCATTGCTGGGAGTGTATCAGTTGGAAAAAGCACAACTGCTAGGTTATTACAGGCGCTTATTAAACGATGGCCATCAAAGCCTTCGGTTGAACTTATTACAACGGATGGATTTCTTTATCCGAATGCCATTTTGCAAAAGAAGAATTTAATGAAAAGAAAAGGGTTTCCCGAAAGCTATGATATAGAACGACTCATTCACTTTTTATATGATTTGAAATCTGGCACGTCTGGCATCGAAGCACCTTTATACTCTCATTTGACGTATGACGTATTGCCAGATACTCACCAAACGATTGATAACCCTGACGTCGTCATCATTGAAGGAATTAACGTGCTCCAAGTAAACAAGAAAAATCAGCACATTCCTCATGTCTTCGTTTCTGATTTCTTTGACTTTTCTATTTATGTCGATGCTGATGAGCGCAATATACAAGCTTGGTATATTGAACGCTTCAAACTATTACGAAATACCGCGTTTCAAAAATCCGAATCTTATTTTCATCAATATCGCGATTTAAGTGATTACGAAGCGGAAGAGATTTCAAGAGGAATCTGGCAATCGATTAATGCCATAAATCTTGAAGAAAACATTAGACCAACTCGTCATCGTGCCGATATGATTTTAAAAAAAGGCGCAGGTCACAAAGTAAAAGAAGTCCGATTGAAAAATTTATAGTGATTGTTCAAAATGGGCGTTGTTTCCCTTCCTTTTTGAATAACCTAGAAGCAATGAGTGTAGTCGTTACATCTTTTAAAGTCTTGTGGTGAGTCGTTTTCTCTTCACAAGATGCGTAGCGAATGTAGCAATTTCATATTTTTTGGTGGTTTTTGAGCATGCTCCTATAGAAGTTTCAACATCTTAAAAGGCACCAAAAACTTAAGTCCAAATTTTTTCAGTGCCCTCTTCACTCTTTCTACACACCCAATCTATATACCTATTAAGATACCCATCCAAAATAAGATAAAATTCGATAGAAGAAGGAATTCGAATCTTCTGCACTTTCCTCTCCTTCTTCTACTATAACGTCTTCATTGCTCTTTTCAGTCTCGACTAATTCTAATATAGAAGACATTAACCGATTATTGTTTTCATCAACTACACGTAATAACCCTGAATCATTGACATATACACTGGATTTTTCGCCTTTTTTTTGAACGTAATGTACATCATCGTTTAATTGAAAAACCTTTTTCGTATCCGTTTTGAATTTTTCGCCGGACTCTAACGTATGCAATTCATAAGAATCAAAACCATAATCTAATAACGCAGCTGTATCCTCATATGCATGTGAAGCAGATGGAGAGTTTAACGTAACGGCTATTAGCTCCATGCCATCTCGCTCAGCAGAAGTTACTAATGTATAACCAGATTTTCGAACAAATCCATTTTTCACACCAGTTGTTCCCTCATAATCCCACAGCATTCGATGGTGATTATAGATTATCGTTTCCCATCCTTCCCCATTCCATTCCATTTCTTTCATTGCTACAATTTCACGAAAAAGTTCATTCTCCAACGCATATTGCGTAATCTTCGCCATATCATATGCTGTTGTTATATGATTCTCATCAAATAACCCATGCGGGTTTGTAAAATTCGTACGACTTACCCCAATTTCATCATGAATAAAACGGTTCATTTCAAGAGCAAAGGCTTCCTCACTACCTGATATATGATGAGCAATGGCTGTTCCTGCATCATTACCTGAGTTAATAAGTAATCCTTGAATTAACGTTAATAGAGAAACCTCTTCATCTTCTAATAAATATACTCTAGTTCCAATCACTTCTGTTGCTTCCTTCGGTACTACAACTGTATCATCTACATGACCTTTTTCAATTGCCATTATAGCCGTTAAAATCTTTGTAATACTTGCTGGATACATCTGCTGTTGACTATCCTGTTCATACAAAATGTTTCCGCTTGTCGTATCCATTAAAACAGCCGTCTCACTATGTAATGAAGCTAGTTCTTCACCATAGATAGGTAAAGGTATAAACAAGTAACACATAGCCAGAAAACAAAAAAACAACGTACTAAACCTCATACTTTCCTCCTATTCACCATAATCTCATTCAACATTATAAAGGATAAATGTTACAGTTCGATATCATTCTAGTTACGGATGAAAAAAAATAGGTATATGTAGCTAGTATTTTATATTTCAATAGTGTTTCGTCATTCGTTACACAAATGTAAGATAACAAGCTCAGCTTTACAGCTACTAGTAATCTAGCAGCTAAAACCATTCAAATGGAAAATAACTCCTAAAGAAAAGCTACTATTTTTTTGTTAGGTTAGTAGACGAACAACTTTTAGGAGGTAATCACACAATGAAAAAAATAATTATGACAGTATGTGCAACAGCCATGATCTTTATTGGCGCACAAGGAGTACAAGCACAAACAACACATGAGGTCGTATCTGGAGACACTCTTTATCTATTAGGACAAAAATATGGCGTTTCTGTTCATGATATAAAAAAATCAAATAGTAAACAGTCGGATGTCATTTATATTGGAGAGCATTTACAAATTCCTAATAGTATTTCATCGACCGAGAGAGACTTATTAGCGCGACTTGTTCACGCAGAAGCACAAGGAGAGCCTTATTCTGGTAAGGTAGCCGTTGCAACTGTTGTTTTAAATCGCGTTGATCATGATGATTTTCCGAATTCGATCTACAATGTCATCCATGAAGTCGCGCCATCTGGACACTATGCCTTCTCTCCAGTACAAAATGGTCATATTAATCGTTCTGCTGATGATGAAGCAAAACGGGCAGTCGATGAAGCTCTAGCATTTAGAGGTCAGGGGGCAGGATCATTATTTTTCTATAATCCAGATATTGCTACGAATCATTGGATTGCAACTCGGACCGAAACGACGAGAATTGGAAACCATGTATTTGCAAAATAACCGTTAGTATTCAGAAAATCTTTCATGAAGGTCACAGAGAAAGTCCATTTCTTTTCAGTGATCTTCTTCTTTTTTTGATAGTTTTCCATAATTCGGTCATCTTCATGAAAATTAAAGCCTTTCCATTGATTTTATTCATTATTTTGTCATAATAATAGTGTAGAAAAAGTAAAGCTGAGGGGATTAGCTATGGATACAGATAAAATCGATATGAGTCAATTAAAAAAGTTCAAACATGAAGTGACAAGGTTTATGATGGCGTATAAGTTTGCTCTTGATAAAATGGATACAAGAATCGATATTTTAAAGCAAGAATTTGAATATATTCATGAATACAATCCAATCGAACATGTTAGCTCTCGTTTAAAATCACCTGAAAGTCTGTTAACGAAAATTCAACGTAAAAAAATCCCTCTTTCCTTAAATGGTATTAAAGAACAAGTACATGACATTGCTGGCATACGCATCACTTGTTCATTTCTATCAGATATTTATACGATCTGTGATATGATACAACGTCAGAAGGACCTTCAAGTTATAGAGATGAAAGATTATATTGCAAGTCCAAAACCAAATGGGTATCGTAGTCTTCACCTCATAGTTGAAGTACCTGTTTTCATGTCTGATCGGGAAATTCATGTTTATGTAGAAGTGCAAATACGTACAATTGCAATGGATTTTTGGGCTAGTTTAGAGCATAAGATTTTTTATAAATACAACAAAACGATCCCAACAAGACTAGTTAATGAATTAAAAGAAGCAGCTGAATCTGCATCAGCATTAGATTATAAAATGGAAACGATCCATAAGGAAGTAACGAATATTAAAGCTGCTCAAGATGAAGAAGAATCGTTGCGATCGCTAGACTGGAATAATGAAACGTTTAAGCTGCCTTCTGGATTATTGCAATCCATTCTAGGTGGAGGGAAATCTTCATCTTAATCCGGAACATTTCTTAAAATGACTTGCAAAATGATTCGATTGTGTCACGTTTTTAGAAACGAACAACTACAAGCACTTTAGTTAAATCAATGGTTATAGTAGCTCCTCTTAAATTACTCCTCATACTACAATTTTATATGAAACATATATCTCCTTTACATTCCCTTTACATTCCTTTGATACAATCAACTTATTGTATCAAAGGGGGTATTTAGAAATGAGTAAAAAGAACCATAAGAAAGAACACTTCTTTCATTCTTTCTGGAAAAAAGTGAATTTACGTTTACGCTTGCTTATTCTCTTATTTTCATTATTAACCATCTCAGTCACTTCAGTAGGCCTTATTTCTTACATTGTCGCTGAACGAACAACTTTAGCTTCAATGGAAAATCGACTAGAAAGAGAGACTGAGCTAATTGGTCATATTGCAGAAAACCTACATTTTTTGTATGTGAGTGATCATGACTATTTTATGCAGCTTCTTAATATTAATATCAGAGAACAGCATGAAACCTTTCTAAAGGAAGGAATTGAGGCTGACTTTCTTTACGTATCTGAGAATAATGTGTTTCCATTTAACGTGAGTGAAACTACACTTCCGTCTATCACTCAAGATATCATATCTAGCATGAGCAATTCGCCTAACGGAATCATTCATACCGAGTTAGATGGTATGGACTATACGATTACGTTTCGTGAGATGAGTGAAATCAATGGAACTTATGCAATTATCATTCCAAGGCATTCGTATATGGCACCTGTTCATCGCATGTCTCAGCTATCTATTATTGTAGGCTTTACGATTATTATCATTGCGACACTACTGATGTTATTATTAGTACGAACGATAACTAAGCCATTAACTATTTTGCAACAGACAATGAGAACAGTAAGAGAGGGTGATTTGCAACAAACACCATTAATAAAAACCACGATTCCTGAAATCTTATCTTTACATAAAAGCTATATTGCGATGATTCAGCATATGCGTTCGATGGTAACAGACTTAAAAAAAACTACGCATGAATTAGAAGTAACAGGAACACAACTAAGCACTTCTTCAGAAAATTCCCTTACATCAAGTCAGCAATTAGTTGAATCTATTCATGTAGTCAAGGAAGGCGCTGAACAAACCGCCATTAGCTCTGAAAGTAATTTAACTAACCTTAAACAAATGAATCAAAAGGTTGAAAAAATGCTCCTTAAAATGGAACAATTAGCTAATCAATCTAATGAAGTAGGCGATTCAGCTAAAAAAGGAGAAAAAACCGTCGCTAGCCTTATCCAAACGATCCATACTTTTCTAGGTGATTTCACCCAATTAACGCAAACCATTAAAGATGTTAAGCAACATTCCTCTTCGATTATGAATGTCGTTGATTTAATTAATGAAATAGCCGAGCAAACGAAATTATTAGCTTTAAATGCGACTATCGAAGCTGCTCGAGCAGGTGATGCCGGTAAAGGATTTGCAGTCGTAGCAACAGAGGTTCGCAAGCTTGCTGAACAATCTTCTAAGGCCACTGAACAGATTTCGGACTCCATCTCCAATATGGAAGCAAAAACGCTCGAAGCGAATAATGAATTCAATCAAATGCTAGATAAAACAAAATCGAACTTAAAAATGGCCAACAGTTCCAAACAATCATTAGACTCTCTTATGCAAGAAATCTCATCAGTGGGTATCAACCTTGATCAAATGAAAAAGGAAGTAGAACAATTTAATCATTTACTACCAGCTTTAGAACAAACATCACATAGTTTAACATCAATATCACAGGAAACATCTGCCAGTTCAGAAGAAATGATGGCGACGAGTGATGAACAAATCCAACAAGTACAGACTACTCATCAAATTGGTTTAACATTAACAGATTTATCGTCATCGCTTTCTAAGTTAACGAAACAATTTAAAGTGAGTGAGTAATGAACCAAAATTTCTGAGAAATAAAGCAACACTCACACTAAGGACATTGAGAAGTTTATCTTTTCAATTGACTGGTTTTATTCCATATATCCTTCTCCCTTTTTGTACGACAACGTATAAGAGAGGGTTTTTAAGGGCTCTGATTAGCACCCTTTGATTTTCTCTTTCCTTTTGAAAGAGTCAGCCTGTCGACAAAGTCTCGCAAAAGCGAGACAGTCGACAGGCTTTTTTTGAGTAGTTACCACGATACGGCGCTGCCAACTGAGACTGTAGAAACACCCACCCTCCAGTGTCACCAATAGAAAATAGAGGAAATAACGTAAAAACGCCTTTGAGAAAAAATTCTCAAAGACGTTTTGTCTACGGTCTGTCCCTTTCTTTTTGAAAGAGTTTATTTTATATTTCCATATAACAATTTGTCCCATATACAAAGTCTTACATATCAGTATTTTTATCATTTAAATAAATACCCTATTGACTTTTTCGTTCATTACCTTTATGGTTAATTACATAAGTAACTAACCAATGAACGAAGGTGAGAACATGTCAAACAGCTTCGAGGACGATAAGCCCCTGTTTCAGCAAATTGCTGAAAGGATCGAGGAGAGTATTCTAGATGGGTCAATAGTCGAGGGAGAGCGTATTCCTTCTACAAATGAATTGGCAAAATATTATCAAATTAATCCAGCAACTGCTGGAAAAGGCATTAATCAATTAGTCGATCAGTCGATTATTTTTAAAAAGCGAGGGATTGGGATGTTCGTTACAGATGGTGCACGATCAATTATTTTGCAGAAACGGAAGGATGATTTTTATGATGAGTACATTGTTCCATTGAAAGCTGAAGCGAAGAGAATTGGCATTTCAAGCGAAGCTTTACTTACACTTATTAAGGAGGATGAGGAAGCATGATTACCTTTAAAAACGTATCAAAATCATATGATAACAAGGTTGCTCTAAACGAGATTCACCTAGAACTTGAGAGAAACAAAATATACGGATTACTCGGTCGAAACGGCGCTGGTAAAACAACGATGCTCCAGCTTTTATCTGGTCATATGTTACCTGATCAAGGAAAAGTTTTGATTAATGGCGAAGAGCCTTTTAATAATAAGAAAGCATTAGACCAAATTTGTTTCGTTAGTGAGAGTGGAAATTTCAAACAACGCCTCAAAATTAAACATGCACTAAAAATTGCATCCTTCTATTATCCAAAATGGTCAAATGATGTCGCAATTCGATTACTTGACGTATTCGAGCTCGACCAAAATTTAAATGTTAAAGGGTTGTCAAAAGGAATGGAATCAGCTTTAGGTATTATTATCGGTCTTGCTAGCCGCTCTCCAATCACCATCTTTGATGAGCCTTACATTGGACTAGATGCTTCCTTACGCTACACATTTTATGACATTTTACTCGAAGAATATGAAGCTGAGCCAAGAACGATTATTTTATCTACCCATTTAATCGATGAAGTAAGTGACTTATTCGAAGAGATTATTTTAGTAAAAGATCAGCAAATTTTATTACATGAGACGGCAGAGCAATTAAAAGCAAAAAGCTTAAAGATTAGTGGTCCTAAAACGGCGATTCAGGCTTTTTGTAAAAATAAACATGTTTTGCATCAGTCTGAAATGATGGGCAAACAGACGGCCATTTTATATGGGGATGCAACGATAACAGATGCTAAGAAAGCCGGTATTGAAGCTGAACATTGTCATATTCAAGAATTAATGGTTTATTTGACGACCAAAAAGGAGCGAAAGCCTTATGTATCGTGATATTCGAGCAAATACTTATTTCCTTTATAACGATTTTCGTTTTTCATTAGTTGTATTTTGGTCTATCTTTACAGCTAGTGTATTACTATTATTTGCATTGTCGCTATCGTTCTCACTTGAAACAACGATCATTATTTCACCAAGTATGGCCATTTTTTTCTTCTGTGGCTTCTCAGGTTACTTAACGGTAAAAGACAGCTTTCCATTTATGATCAAAATGGGATCAACACGTTCAGGTTTTGTTGTAAGCGTCATGTTGTTTAATCTCATATTGTCACTATTCATGGCAACCGTTTCTCTTATTATGACTGAAGTGATATCCTTGTTCAATCGCTTAACACAAAATGATCACTTTCAACTATATACAACGATTCAATTAACAACGTTAAACGAAACATGGATCTATACATTACTTCTTGATTTCTTTGTCTGCTTTTTCTTACTAACAGCTTTTCTACTAATAGGCTCTCTCTTCTATCGGTTCGGATTAATAGGCGGTGGAAGTGTGTTAGCGATCGTTCTTATTATTAATCTAATAGCGAATATTCGACACTGGTTAATGGGTTTGTTTCTTGAGTTTCAGGAGTATATGATCACAATTAACTTTGTGAACAGCTTTCTCCTTCTAGTCACTGTCATGATCACAATCTGGATTATCCTACAAAAAGCCCCAACTACTTCCAAACCTACACGTTAAAGTTGATTGGTGATATGTGATACCTTTTATAAGAGGTGTTCAAGAGGTGATTCAAAAAGGGAAAAATAGCCCTTTTTGAACGGCCTCTATAAATATGTTTAGAATACGTACAAAATGGGAAATAACAAATTATATGTAACCATTCGGGAGGTAAAAAGATGGAACTAACTGTATATTTAGCTGGTCAAATTCATGACCATTGGCGGGAAGAGGTCATTCAAAAAGCAAAGCAACAAGGTCTACCTTTAACTTTTGTTGCACCTCAAACGAATCATGACCGCTCTGACCGTGTCGGTGAGGACATATTAGGAAAGCAACCTGGAAACGTTTACCGAGATGATGCAGCATCCGATATTAATAATTTCCGGACCGAGGTCCTTATGCGAAAATCTGATATCGTTATTGCATTATTCGGAGAAACGTATAAACAATGGAATACAGCAATGGATGCGGCTACAGCGATTAACATGAACAAACCAACGATCATAATTAGACCTAAATCATTAGTTCACCCCTTGAAGGAACTAGCTAATAAAGCAAATGTAACAGTGGAGACTATTGATCAAGCACTAGAAACTATCGGTTATATTTTTGAATAAAAAAACTGCAAGCGGCTTTTCTTAAATGCGTCATGCGTAGTCGCTACAAGGACTTAAGCTTCCATAAAAGTGGAGTTATTTCAAAAATACGTGTATCGTACGGAGCCGAGCCCTTCTCTGAACAAATCAGTGCAATGAAAAAGTTGATTAGTGTCCTCAATTTTTTCACCTTAGATAAAGTAACGTGAATTAGGACACAATATGGGTGATTAAATACAAATGAAGGGGAGGTTTGCTAGTATGAGTAAACGTTCAAAATCGAAGCGTAACATGATTGAAAGCAAGGATGCTGTTCAACCTGCAAACAAAAAAGAACGAACAACGATCTCTAAAATGACGAGAGGAAACGCTGCTGCTGATCAAGAATAGAAAATTATCCTTACAAGGTGTCTGTTCCCTTATCAGGACAGACACCGTTCTTTTTTCATTTCGCTCCTCGATATTGTCCTGTCCGAAGTTCTAACGTATATTCTTCTAATTCAGGCATATTCATTTCTTTTGCTCGCCGAATCGCCAATTCTACATCGTATGGAACACGCATAAATTGAATGGAAAATACCCCTTCTTCTAATTGATCACGGATTCCTTCTAGGATCACATATGATGCTTGTACTTGATCAAGGGGATTACCGACGCTTCCTACATTCATAATCGTCTGCCGTTTATGATGCTGAATGTAAGCATTATGAATATCTCCATAAATAATGATGTTCGGTTTTGTTTCCCCTGCAATATTTGCTGTTAATTCACTATTTTGAAATAAACTCATGCGGTCATCAATCGCGTCCCAAGGTTGAATTCTCTCGTAGACACTTCTTGGAGATGCATGAAAGAAACGAATCAGCTGACCACTTAACCAAAACTCATATGAATGAGGAAGGCTTCGTAAATATTGAACGTCCTCATCAGTTAATTGCTCCTGATGCCACTTAATCACTTCATAATCAGTTGGTTTAGTGATAAAGTCATCCCAGTTCCCCATGACGACATGGTCACAATGCTGTTTAATTATGTCAACAGATTTTTTTGATTCAGGACCTTTGCCAACCAAATCACCAAGACAAATGATCTCATCTATTGACCGTAACCCTATGTCCTCTAGTACAGCCTCAAGTGCTGGGATATTTCCATGAATATCAGACACAATCGCTAAACGCTTCATTAGGACCTCCTCACTCAACTTCTTTGTTGTATTAATGACTATGAATATACACTTTTCGTTATCCAACGTCAAAGTCCTGCTTTTCCTAACTATTTTTCCTGAAATTAAAGGTTTCATTTCATAAAATAGGGAATATATGTAGTAGAAAAGCAATCCATCCAAAGGAGGGATGAAAATGAGCTATAACCGCACACGTATTGAGCGCATTCGCACTAATTATGTCAATCGCCTTACCTCCTCGACAGGCGTTCATGCTGTTGAAGAGATTGAAGCAACACGACCAATAGCAAATGAAACAAAATACCCTGCCGATAACTTTATCCTTTCCTACGAACGTTATTACCGGGCTTTACAAGATTTAAAAGACGAATTTAAGCAATTTTATCATCATGAGCAAGAGCTCAAAAAAGCTATAGAACAGCTAAATGCGAATGAAACCTTTATTTATCAAACAGAGCAGCTTATTCATAAATTCAACAACGCCATTACGGCTCTTTCTCAATATGATCGTGTTGCAGGGACTTGCCATACTGAGGCAATCCATAACATTTTACAGCAATATGATGAGCCTTTTTCAGAAATAGGGCTGCACATTAACGAAGACAACCATTTAACCCTAAACACTATGAAGTTACTACATTTTTTAACGGAATCAAAAAATACAGGGACCGATCTCATAGGTAGGTTTAAATCACTCATTTTAAAAGAGTATTACTCATTCCTAAAGGTGAAGCCTTCTCGAACTAAAATGGAACATGCTTATGAACCCCCTACACTACAAACAAAAGGATTGATGATCGAGGAGCAACGTTGACCAACCGTTTATGAATCGCTATGCTTGTAAAAGAAACCAATTAGAAAGATTATATGGATGAAAGAGGTACGATTCATGGAAGTGATTGTTTCACATGTAAATTTAGATTTTGACGGACTTGCCTGTATGTTAGCGGCTAAGAAGCTTCATCCAAATGCGATCGTTGCTCTAACGGATAAGCAGCAAGCCTCGGTCAAATCATTTCTAGCTATATACCGGGATAAGCTGTCCTTTTTTGCCTATGAGCACATTCAATGGGATGAGGTCACCACCTTTATCATCGTAGATGTGTCATCACTAAGCAGAACAGGTGTTCCTATTAAGCGATTATATAATTACGAAATGATGATTTATGATCATCATCAACAAAAGCAAGCTGATCCTACAGAACAACGAATCATTAAGCCATATGGAGCTGCCATTACGATTTTTATTGAACTTATGATGAAGCAGCATATCCAATTATCCCCGTTCGAAGCAACCTTATTCGGACTCGGATTGTATACTGATACGGGAAACTTCACTTACCCACAAACAAGAACGGAGGATTTACAAGCAGCGGTATTTTTAATGCAAAACGGAATGGATTTATCTTTAATTGAGAGATTTTCTGAGGCTGATTTATCACTTGAAGATAGACAATTACTTCAAACATTACTCCTAACAGGAAGTGAGATTGAAAAGGATGGGTTAAGCCTTTTTATGACCAAGCATGAGCAAAGTAACTATCAAGGTGGGCTAGCTACATTAACGAGAAAATTATTGGAGATGACTCATTGTGACGCAGTGATTGTTACAGTCAAGATGAACAAACATGTCTATGTCGTTGTTCGAAGTAGTTCTGAACGAATTGATTTTCAACCTTTACTTCATAGCTTAGGTGGCGGTGGTCACGCTCAAGCCGGCTCTGCAACGATCAAAAGAAGCTCACTGTCTGATGCAGTGAAACAAGTCCAGTCCTCGTTAAGCAGAATCTTTCAAGTACCATTAACAGCAGCGGATATGATGACTTCACCTGTTAAATATGTCCATCCAGATGTTACGATTCAATCAACACTCGAGCAAATGCTTCAATACGGACATACAGGCTTTCCTGTGTTAAATGAAAAAAAACAATTAATTGGTGTCATCTCTCGTCGTGATGTCGATAAAGCGATCCATCACGGCCTTGGCCATGCTCCCGTCAAAGGATATATGTCTACCAACATTATAACATTGCCAAAAGATGCTTCCATTGAGACGATTCAATCGACGTTGATGAAACACAATATAGGAAGAATACCTATTACAGAAGAAGGAAAAATAGTCGGAATCATTTCAAGAACTGATTTAATAGAGGAGCTACATCAATCACTCCCAAGAGAAAAAGATCAACAACTCATTAGTCAAAAGTCAATGATAAAAAAAATGAATCGTCAATTACCTTCTTCCATCGTGCAACTACTAAAAGCAATTGGTCAAATAGCCGATGATAGGCAGCATCCAATCTATTTAGTCGGTGGAATAGTACGTGACTTATTACTTGAAAAACGAAACGAAGATATTGATATTGTCATCGAAGCGGATGCGATTGTATTTGCTGAACAGCTTGTCCAATCATTAGGTGGCACGTATAAAGCTCATAACGACTTTGGTACAGCGACATGGATAACCGAAAACAATCACAAAATTGACTTAGTCACGTGCCGTACGGAATATTATGACAAACCAGGTGCTCTTCCAAGTGTGAGAGCGTCTAATATACGCGAAGATTTAAGTCGAAGAGATTTTACGATTAATGCACTTGCTCTTCAATTAAATGAAACCAAGTTTGGAACATTACTTGATTATTTTCAAGGGCGAAATGACTTGCAAAAGAAACAAATTCGAGTCCTACATTCATTAAGCTTTGTTGAGGACCCTACGAGGATATTCCGAGCGATTCGCTTTGCTCTTCGACTCAACTATGATTTAGCTAAACAAACTATGCAATTAGCTTTCGATGCAGCTCATATGGTTAAGCTCATTAGTCCGCATCGATTGATGCGAGAGTTGAAATTATTAGCATTAGAGGATCATCTTTTTCGCGGAATCGAAAAACTAGATGAACTATCCATTTGGGAAGAACTATTCAATACCACTTTAACAGCAAAACGAACCAAAATGCTCAACTCTTTAAAAGAGCACCGCGTACAAGATGTTTACCTGTATCTTCTCGTGTTCTTAACAGATCGAAACGAAGAACTATTGCGTTCATATGCTCTATCATCTGAACACCAGCGCTTACTCGATGAGCTTCGTGAACTAGAAGGTCAACAGGAAGCATTTTATTCGTTTGGCTCTGCCCATAAACAGCTACACTATATCCAGGAAAAAAGCCTACTCATTTACAGTATACGCGAGGCTGATGAATGGATTTGGACTTATACGCTAAGAAGAAGCCAACTCATTCCACTCCTTACTGGTAATGATTTAATCGCAAATGGTTTAACACCAGGTCCTTTATTTAAATCGATCCTTTTTCAACTTACATGTTTACAACTAGATGGGGAGATTGACACGAGAGAAGAAGCACTTGAATGGTTAAAAAAGAAATTGAGTAAGGGGGAATATTCCTCATGCAAAATAAATAAGGACTGAGTAGAAGAGGCTGGGACTAAACCCTCCTCTGAAATGAAAAGCCGATGAGATTTTACGACAATTAAAATCTCACCGGCTTTAATTATTTTCTTTATAAAAGTAGCTTATTTTTCACAATAAATAAGGACAACTTCTCATAAAATTAATTTACCGCACCAAATCCAATCAGAAGGAAGTGTCCTTATGTTTAAGAATGATAACATGAATCAGTTAGTTTTGCCGTTAGATTTAGAAGTAAAATGATAAACGAACGATTTCGCCTTTTACATGCACTATGTAATTGAAAGTATTCCTCATCAGGCGTTGCCCAGATGGTTCAAAAAGTAGGTGATGTCATTTCCGAATATGACCAAAAATTGAAGTGGCTGATCGAAAAGAGTGAAGGAGTGAGCGGAAATACCCGAAACAAGTCCGCAAGCAGTTGATGGATTTCATTGAACGCAAACTAGAGAAAGGTGAATTCAAGCGTGCTCAAATTCACCTTTCTCATTATTGGAAGCTAGTTATGTCCCAGCCTCTTCTACAAAATAAAACAATTTGAATAACGATTCAAAGAAAGACGGTCACGCGAAGCCACTGAAAAAGGACAAATCAACGTTTTCAGCACCTTTGATTTGACTAGCAATGGCTTCACTCACTGCTAGCCTTATACATGGAAGCCTCCTATAAGTTTTCAAAACAGAAAACAGACAACGGATTCACACATTACTGAAAGGGCACCAAAAAAGTTAAACCTTAAACTTTTTAGTACCCTCGGTCACGCTTTTCTTCTATTAACCTTCGTACTGTTTAAATACTAGCGTCGCATTATGACCACCAAAACCTAATGAGTTGCTCATAACAGCACGTACTTTCTGCTGACGCGCTTCATTGGGAACGTAGTCTAAATCACACTCTGGATCAGGCGTTTCATAATTAATCGTCGGAGGTAAGATGCCATCTTGAATGGCTTTAACACATAGAATCGCCTCTACTGCTCCAGCAGCACCTAGTAAATGCCCCGTCATCGACTTAGTTGAGCTAATCGCCAATTTGTAAGCATGTTCACCAAACACCGTCTTAGCCGCCATCGTTTCGAATTTATCATTATACGGTGTACTTGTACCATGTGCATTTAAATAATCGATATCTGAAGGCTTTAACCCTGCATCTTCAATCGCTTGTTTCATTGCACGAGACCCTCCCTCACCTTCTGGAGCTGGAGCTGTCACGTGATGAGCATCGCCCGTTGCACTATAGCCTGAAATTTCTGCATAAATATGCGCACCACGTTTTTTCGCAGAATCTAAGCTTTCTAGAATCACGATACCAGCGCCTTCACCCATAACGAAGCCGTCACGGTTCTGATCAAAGGGACGCGAAGCCGTTGCAGGATCCTCATTTGTTGAAACGGCCTTTGCTGCACAAAAGCCGGCAACAGCCATATTCGTAATTGGAGCCTCAGAGCCTCCTGTAATCATAATATCTGCATCACCACGTTGAATCACTTTAAATGCATCTCCTATTGAATTCGTTCCAGATGCACATGCTGTAACCGTACATGAATTAATGCCTTTTGCCCCTGTCATAATTGACACTTGTCCTGAAGCCATATCTGGAATCATCATCGGTACGAAGAACGGACTTACACGACGATAGCCTTTATCAAGAAATTGGTGGAAATTCTTTTCATATGTTTCCATTCCACCTATTCCGGAGCCGATCCAAACCCCTACTCGAGGTGCAATGTCTTCTGTAATCGTCAAATCTGCATCCTTTAACGCCATTAATGATGATGCGACTGCAAATTGTGTAAAACGGTCCATTTTACGTGCTTCTTTCCTATCCATAAATGCACTAGGATCGAATTCATGTACTTCAGCTGACACATGGATCGGGAATTGATCTGCATCCACACGGGATAGCGGCCCAATTCCAGATTTACCTGCTATTGCATGTTTCCACGTTTCATCAACATTTAACCCTAACGGATTTACAGTTCCCATTCCTGTTATGACTACTCGATGCTTATCCATTATTATCTCTCCTTTACCCTTTTACTATTATCTTGTTATTTCCCCCACCTTAAAGCTACAGCCCCCCATGTTAATCCAGCACCAAAACCTACTAATACAATAACATCTCCATCTTTAATCTTTCCAGCCTTCCATTCATCAACAAGCGCCATCGGAATAGATGCTGATGAAGTGTTGCCATATTTTTGAACCGTTAAAGCCATTTTTTCCTTATCTAAGCCTAACCGTTCACGTGCAGCCTCCATGATACGAATATTCGCTTGATGTGGAATGAGGAAATCACAATCCTCTTTTGTCAAACCCGCTTTTTCAAGCACATGTACAGATGATTCTCCCATTTGACGAACGGCAAATTTAAACACCTCACGACCATTCATTTCTAAATATTTATCCTTTTGATGAATGTGCATCGAACCTCCACCATCTGCTCCTAATTCAAACGATAGTATACCCTTATCAGCTGAAACGGGACCCATTACTGCTGCTCCAGCTCCATCACCAAACAAGACAGCTGTATTTCGATCATTAAAATCAGTAATCTTAGAAAGCTTCTCTACACCGACCACTAGAATATTTTTGTATACACCTGTTTCAATGAATTGCTGGGCAGTTACTAATCCATAAATAAATCCAGCACATGCGGCACTTACGTCCATCGCTGCAGCTTTCTTTGCACCTAGTTCATGTTGGATTAACGTTGATACAGTTGGAAACGGCATATCAGGAGTAACAGTTGCCACTAGAATTAAGTCTAGATCCTCTGCAGCGATTTCAGCATGCTCTAATGCTTCCTTTGCTGCTGCTAAGGCCATATGTGAACTATCGACCCCTGCTGATGCAAATCGACGTTCTTCAATCCCTGTTCTTGTTCGAATCCATTCATCGTTCGTATCTATTTTTTTCTCTAAATCTAAATTAGTTACCACATGTTCAGGAATGTAGCTTCCAATTCCGATAATGCCTGCCTTCGTCATAATTATTCCCCCTTCAACGGAGCTCCCTCTTTAGGGTTCCTATTAGTACCTGCTGCTAATTTTAACGCAACTCTTTCTATCTGTCTAGGTTCAACCGATATTTAGGCTACCGTCCGTAACACAAGAAGCCTACTCTACCATAAACTAACTTATAAGAGCACATAATTAATCTTATGAAGGGTATTTCTGACAAGTATTTCAAAACTCGTTAAATCCTTTCACAAAAATATAACGTGAGCCACTACTCACCTAAAAGGGTTATTTAACGTTATTATTTATCCTTAAAAAGGAGGTATTCCAATGGCAGATCAACAACCACCGGAACGCGATTTCTTTTCTGATTTAATGTTCGGACGATCTCAACAACAAACAACTGATGAAGAACGAATTGAACCCGAAGAAACAGAAAATATAGACAAACAGGAAACACAACAGGAGGCGAATTATCAACCTTCCCCAAACCAATTAGATGCAATATTTACACTTGCCCAATCACTTGCACCATTATTTTCGGTTGTACAAGATTGGTTATCAAAAAGAAATAATGGTGCTAAGGACGAGACAAAAAAGGAGAAATAACTTTTTTCGATCATCCGAGGTCTCACCAGCCAAAAAATGGACTCATAAGTAGTATAATACTTTGAGTCCATTCGTCATCTAGATTTTCAATTATCACCATACATAATGAGGTTTTGGTTGATAACCATACGATGGGCCGAAATTGGGTCCGTATGACGGACCATATTGTGGTCCCAGATTAGGGCCGAATTGTGGGCCGAACTGTGGGCCATAGCTTGGTGCATAAACATTAGGTCGCCCAAAGCCACCAAACAAAACAGGTCCTACTGCTAATCCTGCTAGAAAAGGCAAGAATGGGAATCGTTGATCTTGGCCGTGATAATGCCCCGGTTGATTGCGAAACCCTTGCAAATGAGCGTGACGATACATGTGAAGCAACTCCTTCCCATAGGTTAGTATCATTCTATGAGAATATATTCAAAATGGAGCTTATCCATTATGGATGTTCTTGTTCTTTCTCTAGCTCGTACATTAATGTCTCAAACAATTGATCCAAATTACTTTTTAATCGTTCTTCTTCATCATTTTTGGTTTTCATTTCTTTAACAGCTCCATATGTCTCAAGGAATCCTTCCATGTCTCCTGTTCGAAATTGAGCGATTCCATATGAAACAAATAAACGTATATGAGGAGCACCACCCTGCCTCATCAACTCAATAAATGGTTTAAGAGCTCTTAACGCATCTTCAAATTTACCTTCTTGTAACAGTTCAAAGCCCTTTTTCATTTCCATTGCAAATGCTTGTAGCTTCGATGATTCTTGTGTCAACACACCCACTCCTCACACAATTAAATCTGTTAAGAAAAACCGTGCAGCGGTCTTTTCTTAATTGCGTCATGCGTAGTCGTTACAAGGGGTTTAATTGTCTGAAGGTGATTTCCTTTCAGATCAAAGTGTAACAAACGAGCCGACGCTCCTCTTTGAGTTTTCCTACTTCCTCATTGATTAGCTTCTAAAGATTTTTTTACTTATCTTTGACATTCTGATTCTACAAAAAACAAGAGAGGTACCAAAAGGAACCCTTTTGAAATACCTCCAAAACTAATTTAATGTTTCAAATAAAGATGGTAAGCCCCCTATATCCATTCAAAAACACTGAAAAAGTACAATTCAACTTTTCAGTACCTTTGATTTGGCAAGCAGTGGCATCACTCGTTGCTCGCCTGATAAAAGAAACCCACTCGTATCAAGCTATTCAAAATAGGAAATGATTTCATACATTGCTTAAAGGTCACCGGAATTGCCAGCTATTCATCCGTTTGAACAGCTTCTTGTTTTCCTAATTCATAGGCTTCATTCATCACATTTAAAAGCAACTCAAGCATAGGCTGTAAATCTTCCATATTGAATTCGATACCTTTTTCATCTAACATTTGTTTTCCTTCAGGTAAATATTTCATCGCAATTTGCATAAACTTCATATTCTGTTCCTGCATGTTATCCACCTCTTGTCCTCTTCTTCCTTCATAACGATACTATGACATAATCACGAAAGCAAGAAAACTGTCCTCATTAAACCGCAAAATTTCCTAATCTAACGTAAAAATGAGACACTCCCACCGTACTCTACGTATCACATTATCTAGAAAATCCAACTAGTCGGTAACTCACCTGTTTCAATAAAGTGATTAACAGCATCCTCCATTTTTATTTGCACATCTTCTGGCACCTCAGATCCAAATGGTCCAAGAGAAATAACACCATCACCAAAGTCATACATTAAGTTCCCACCAACCAATTCGCCTTTCTGATATTGGTTTGCTATTAACTCATATAAGCCGTCTACCTTTTGAATCGTACTTGTTAAGACAGTCGTACCTCCAAGGTCTAATTGATCACTAACATATCCAATAACATAGAGTCCTTCTCTTTTCGTTTCCTCGACTACTCTAACATGAAAGCCATCACCTGTCGGATAAAAAACATCCACCCCACTAGCTACCATGTCATTAAAGAAGTCAAGCGCTTTCTCTTCATTTGCCCAATCTTCAACATAGTCAATTCTTACGGTTGTCATTTCATCAAGTGTTGCTCCTTCATAAAACCCTTCTACTTCAGATTGCCAAGGAAATGCTGCAATAACTCCCACTTGGTGAGTTTCAGACATTTTTGCTGCAATTAAGCCCGCAAAAAAACCCATCGCATACCCATCAAAATGAAGACTGGTTACATTATTCCCTTCAACAGACCCATTAAAGCTAACAAAATGCAAGTCCTCGTATTGTTTACCTAATTCAGTAAACGGTTCTGCATAAAAGTGTCCATGACCAAACACGAGTGTAACTCCTTCAGAAGCAAACTCCTCCACAGCTCGTTCCACTTTTGCTTCCGAATCAATATTTTCCTTAAACACCACGTCTACTTCGAACTTCGAATGAATATTCAAAAGTCCTTGGTAACCTTTACTATTCCAACCTTGGTCATCAATCGTATTTTCTAACAACAAACCGATCTTTGAAGATGATGCGGATGTTTCGTCTGTCTGTGAACATCCTAAAAGAAAGCAAACAAAAAAAGTTAAAATAAATAGATAAAAACGGTTGTTCATCTTGTTGACACTCCCTAAACTTTCTAAAAAGGTATCATTTTTCCCAAACTCGAAATGCTGCTGTGGACGAATCCTTCTTAGCTATTCGTTACGTATATGCCTTTTTCCTTTAATGTTGAACTACTTAAACAAAATGTAACATGTCTGTAATATCGGTATATGTCACTCTTAATGAAACAGTCTACACCTCTTACAGTCTTATACATACTACATAGTAACATAGAATTACAAAAAATTTATACATTGTTCGTCATTTTTCAACATTAGCTCAGCATTTTAATTTAGTATTATGAAATTTTCCTTCTTCACTGGTATAATGATTATGCACAAAATAGTAGAGAGAATTGAGGAATGTCAAAATGAGTTATATTGATGCGGTCCAGTCACGACGCACATTTGCGATCATCTCCCATCCGGATGCCGGGAAAACGACTTTAACTGAGAAGCTTTTGTTGTTTGGTGGAGCAATTCGTGAAGCAGGAACTGTAAAAGGAAAGAAAAATACAAAGCATGCTGTAAGTGATTGGATGGAGATCGAAAAACAAAGAGGGATTTCCGTCACAAGTTCCGTGTTAGAATTCAAATATAATGGCTATCACATTAATATTTTAGATACACCTGGTCATGAGGACTTTAGTGAAGATACGTATCGTACATTAACAGCCGCTGACTCAGCTACGATGTTAATTGATGCGGCTAAAGGGGTAGAGGCACAAACAAAAAAATTGTTTAAAGTATGTAAAATGCGTGGAATCCCTATATTCACTTTTATGAACAAACTTGACCGTCAAGGACGTGATCCATTTGAATTAATGGAGGAATTGGAAGAACTTCTCGGAATCAGATCCTATCCAATGGGTTGGCCAATTGGAATGGGACAATCCTTTACAGGGGTTTATGACCGAATAAACCAAAAGCTTGAATTATACAACCCTGACAACCCAAAAGACATTGATATTATTCAACTATCAGGTCCAGATGACCCTAAGTTAGATGAAGCGATTAATGATGAAGCCCTTGTTTCGCAATTTCGTGAAGAGTTAGAATTGTTAGATGTGGCTGGAGATCCCTACGATTTGAATCTTATTAAATCAGGTGAGCTGACGCCTATTTTTTTCGGAAGTGCGATTTCTAGCTTCGGTGTTCAAACCTTTTTAGAGCATTTCTTAACGCTCTCACCTTCACCTTCACCACGAAAGAGTTCAACAGGTGAAATTGATCCATTAACAAATGAAGATTTTTCTGGTTTCATTTTTAAAATCCAAGCGAATATGAACCCAGCTCACCGTGACCGAGTTGCCTTTCTCCGTATTACATCTGGAATGTTCGAAAGAGGAATGCCTGTTAACCACGTACGATTAGGCAAACAAATGAAATTGACACAACCAACACAGTTTTTAGCACAAAGCCGTAACATAATCGATAAGGCGTACCCTGGTGATATTATCGGGCTATTTGACCCAGGAACATTGCGAATTGGTGACACACTTGTGCAAAACAGCACATTCGAATTTGCTGAAATGCCGCACTTTTCACCAGAGTTTTTTAGTGTCATTACAGTAAAAGAAGCACTTAAGCATAAATCCTTCGAAAAAGGGATTCATCAATTAACAGAGGAAGGAGCGATCCAGCTTTTTAAAACGTATAACCGATTTGCTGAACAGCAAATTGTTGGCGTAGTAGGTGTTCTCCAATTTGAGGTGCTAGAATATCGCCTAAAACACGAATACAAAGTAGATATTCAACTCGATCGTCTTCCATTTACACTTGCTCGTTGGGTAACTGGAGATGAAAATGCATTATTAGCGTTCAAAAAGACACAGCGTAATTTAGTGACAGATCGTGATCAACACATTGTCGCCCTTTTTGAAAATGAGTTCCAAATGCGAACAGCAGCCGATAAATATCCGGACATTACGTTCCACGAAAACTCTTATACACAAACCGAACAATAACTCATTTTCTAATATATGTTATCTGCGGATTGATTACAAGTTAAGATTGTCTGAAAGAAAAGTACTTTCAGACAATCCGCCCGTAGAAAGTAAGATGTATGTCCGAAGTAGCGATTAGAGCTGGAGATTCGACTAAAACACTTATGTCACAGTCTCTTAATCGTCAACGCCATTTCCTACGTACGAACACTTCAACAGCAAAACCAACGATCAGTGCGATGATAACACTAGCTCCCTCGTGCAATCGGACCAATGTCGATAATACATAAAAGCTTGTCATTGTCACAACAGCAAATATAATAATTCCGATAAAAGCCTTCATTCCTCTATTCCATCCCCTTCATTTCTTGAAACCTGTCTCTGCCATTGTTCCACATGTTGCTTTTGTTTCGCAATACCTTCTTGTAAAGATGTTTTCACTTGGTAGCCTAAATCATCTGTAGCTTTATGATTACTTACATGAACAGTTGGTCGCTTGTGAGCTAGCTTAGGATGATCCTTATTAATAAGCGTAAGCCCAGAAAACCATTCACCTATTCTACCTGTGGATAAGTGATACACTTCATTATGTTTTTTTGTTGTAGCTGCTAGAAGAAGTCCGTCTACACAATCCTCTACATATAACAAATCTGCCGTCGAACGATCAACATTGGCATTTTCATTACCTAGCAGTAACTGTTGAAACATCATATCACTCCGTTGCCACGGACCGTATACGGTTGGTAACCGAAATATATAATAAGGAATCCCCTTTTTTTTACATTCCCTCATAATTAATCTCTCACTTGCTAATTTCGTAATGCCGTAAGGTGAAGTAGGATTAGTTGATGTTTTCTCTGTAATTTTTCCCGGACGTTCACCGTATACTTCAACAGTCGAAGCGTAAACAAATCTTGTTTCACTTGTGCTTGCATGAATCAGTCGTTCCGTTACTGTTACGTTTTTTTCAATTACTTCTGTTAATCTTGGCCACTTACTATCTGCATGCGTTAAAGCAGCTAAGTGAAAAACAATATCAACTTTTTTCATCATCTTTTTCAAATCCATGTTCTCGATCATCTCATTATGAAAGGTTAAAGATGCATTCCGTCCAATTCTCATCCATTTCTCTTCTTTCTCAACATCTATATCATCTCTCATTGAATCGACTAGAATCACTTCATATCCTTCGTTTAACAATCGTTCACACAAATGAAAACCGATAAAACCTAATCCGCCAGTGACAAGTGCTCTACCCATTGTAACCTCCTCCATAACTTCACTTTATGTTCATAACGACCAAATATTATAGGAATATTGAATGGCGTTTTATTGCCAATCATTTAAATAGATTTAAAGCTTTACTTCATACTTTTTAAAGAAAGGATACGCTGCTTGTGCTGTTCGATAAAATGATTGCTCATTACCATGAATTCGAAGATTGACATACGTATTTAATTCAGCTAGCTTCTGTAAAAATGGTCGACTATGAATATGAAGAGGAAAGCGTTTTTCATTTATATCACAATGAATGGATAATGGAGGGACATCGTCAAATGTATATGAAGGTGCAATCAATTTAATCCAGTCATTTGTTATTCGTCTTTTATCTTCCTGATATACTTCAGCTAATTCCTTTTCCAATCGCTTAAAAAACCATTTATTCTCTTGTTCTTGTCGGTAAAAGGCTTGTAAATCTAAACATGGATTAATAAGGTAACAGGATCGTAGCCATTCCTTCTCCTCAGCTATCCACCTTAATGCTAATAAAGCACCTGTTCCTTCTGCCAATAAATGAATTCGGCTATTTAAAATTTCCTGCTTTAACACCTGATGATACATGTGAAGCACTATTCTAAAATCCTCTTCACTGCCCCAATGTGATGGATGGAGTGGGGGTACAACAACGGTATAGCCACGTTGAAGTAATCCTGTTAGAAATAAAGACTTTTCAGGGTGAATCTCCCAGTCACTGTCGTCTTCTCTCGTGATTATACCGTTATCACCTAAAAGAAAGACAGCAAATCCATTAGGTCTTTCAGGAAGGTAGGTCACACCCCACTTTTGAGCTATTTGTTGATAACGTGCATCCCTCATCACTAAGCTACTCCTATCTTCATTGTTCTCCTTCTATCGTTACTACCATATGCAAAGAATCATGAAAACGGAAGGGGCGTGTCACCAAGGGCACTGAAAAAGTTTGTTTTGAACAGTTTTCGGTAACCTTTCATCAATGTGAGCCGTTTTCTGAAAAATTACTATGAGTGAAACTTGAATATTTCCAAAGAAAAAAAGCCTCAAAGGTTTAAGAACCTTTAAGGCTTTAACTACTAGCAGTTTCATTTAATTTCCTGATCTCCTTTTACTTTTTGGTGCCCATTTCCGGTCATGGTTTGAAGTATCAGGAAATACGTCACCTGCTTCCATTTTCAATGACTTTGGATCTTGAACCATACTACCCGTTTCACCAATCTCGACATAGATACCATTGTTTGGCGCTTTTTGACCAGGCTCAAATTGCTTATTTTGTCCCATAATCATATCCCTCCTTCACTTGGTAGTATTGCCAAGTGAAGAGTGAATCATGAATGGGTCATTAAAGCTACGAGAATGGACTTCTGAGCATGAAGACGATTTTCAGCTTGATCATAAATAGCTGAATGAGGTCCATCGATTACACCTTCTGAAACCTCTTCCCCACGATGCGCAGGTAAACAATGCAGAAAGACATAATCATCTTTTGCTAATTCTGCTAATGATTCATCTACTTGATAAGCTAAAAATTTGTTCGTTCGCTCATCCTGTTCTGCTTCATATCCCATACTTGCCCATACGTCTGTATAAATAGCATCAGCATCACGCACAGCTTCTTTCGGATCATGAGTTTGTGTCAGAGTGGCACCCGTTTCTTGTGCCGCTTCTTGCGCCTTCGCAAAAATTGCTTGATCAACCTCATAGCCTTCTGGAGTAGCAATCGACACGTCCATCCCAACCTTCGCCCCAACTGCAAGCAATGAATGAGCAACATTATTGCCATCGCCAATATACGTAAGCTTTAACCCTTTTAATTTCCCTTTATACTCTAAGATTGTCAATGCATCTGCCATTGCCTGACACGGATGATAACCATCCGTTAATGCATTAATTACAGGAACGGACGCATGCTCAGCTAGCTCCTCAACAAGTTCATGGGAATTCGTACGAATCATAATCGCATCGACATAACGTGAAAGAACATTAGCCGTGTCCTTAATAGGCTCACCTCGACCGATTTGCATATCACGTGGACTTAAAAATAAAGCATGTCCACCTAATTGAGTCATTCCAACTTCAAATGAAACGCGCGTTCTTGTCGAAGCATTTTCAAAAATCATTCCTAATGACTTTCCTTTTAGCAAATCTGATTGCTTTCCATCCTTTGTTTCTTGCTTCAGCATTAATGAATGCTGAAGCAGCTGATCAATTTCTAACGGTGAAAAATCAAGTAATGTTAAAAAACTTTTTCCACTTAATAATGATAAATCGACATTTGCCACGAAAATCACTCCTTAAGAAATCAGGTCTTTTTCTTTAACCCACCAATCCTGAATCGCATAATATTGTTGTTTCTGAACAGCCATCGCTTTAATCATCCACTCTAGAGTTGTTAATTCAGAAACAACGGCACAACGTTGCTTTAACGCTTCTTGACGCTTTTGCTTTCCATCCTTCGTTCCAAGCTTCGGTAAACTAATTAACGCAATAGCATCCTCTCTTTGTACCCATTCAGTAAATGACTCGGATGTAATTGTAAAGCCTAACTGCTCCAACTCCGTTTGATACGGTGCAAATGCTTCTTCATGCTCCACCTCTACATCAACAAAAATAGAACCCTTTTGCGTAAAGAATTTAGGCTTTGCTTGTGACCATACGAATGCTTTTAAAAATGCTTCATCTAAACGATCACTCATGCTCATTAATTCGCCTGTCGATTTCATTTCAGCTTCGAGTAACGGGTCGAGACCAGCAAGCTTTTGATAGGAAAAGACCGGTGCTTTTACCGTATAGAAGTTTGGCTCAAACACCTGACCATCTTGCAAGCTCAATGATTGCAAGCTTTCACCTAATAACAAGCGAATCGTATGCTTAATAAATGGTTCATTCGAGATTTTACTTAAGATTGGAATTGTCCGTGATGCACGTGGATTAATTTCAATAACATATAGGCTTCCTTCATATAGCACAAATTGAATATTAAAGATCCCGGTAAAATTCATGCCTTGAGCAATCTTCTTCGTATAAGAATAAACAAGCTCCTTCACATTTTCTTTCAAACTAAATGGAGGGACAACAGCCATACTATCACCTGAATGAACACCTGCACGTTCGACATGCTCAAACATACCTGCAATCGTAATATCTTTCCCATCTGTTAAGGCATCGATTTCTAACTCTATTCCTGGATAATACGCATCGATTAATAATGGAAAGGAGATCGTTTGGTCTGCATCTTCTAAATACTCAACAAATTCCGTTTCCGATTCAAATAACATCATTCCTTGCCCACCAATGACGTAAGATGGACGGATTAAAACAGGATAGCCAATGTCATTTGCCTTATTTAATGCATCCTTCTCTTCATACGCAGTAACACCAGGGATATGGGGAACGTCTACTGACTGCATAAATGAGTAGAAGCGTCCACGATCCTCAAGCTGATCAATCGTATCTTGGTTCGTCCCATACAGCTTCACACCCGCTTCCTCAAGCCCTTCCACTAATGAAATAGCCGTTTGACCACCAAGCTGGACAATAACCCCTTCTACTTGTTCAAGCTCAACAACGTGCAGGACATCCTCTACTGTTAGTGGTTCAAAATATAATCGGTCAGCTGTTGCATAGTCAGTACTCACCGTCTCAGGATTATTGTTCATCATAATCGCTTCGTAACCTAGCTGATGTAAGCTTTGAATCCCTTGCACCGAACAATAATCAAATTCAATTCCTTGCCCAATCCGGATTGGACCAGAACCAAGCAAGAGTATTTTTTTCTTATCAGAAGCAGGCTGTACATCTGATTCACCTTGCCAGCTCGAATAGAAGTAAGCCGTTGAAGCTAAAAACTCCCCTGCACACGTATCAACCATCTTATAGGAAGGCGATAGTGAAAGCTCTTTACGTTTCGAACGAATGTCCTTTTCCTTAATACCCCAAACATTGGCTAGCCATTGATCAGCAAAACCTAATTCTTTTATCTTCTTTAGGAAGCTTGGATCTAATTTAGTAAAGGATGTCGCCTTAATTTCATCCTCAATCGAGACGAGACGTGCAAATGCATGGAGAAAAAATAAATTAATTTTCGTTTCTGTATGCAGCTGTTCACTACTAACTCCTCGTCTTAATAGTTCCAATAACACAAAAAATCGGCGATCATCAGGCTGCTTAGCTAGCTCCCATAGCGCCTCCGTCGATTTTTGTTGAAGAATTGGAACATGTAGACCTTCTACCTTCAACTCCAATGAACGGACTGCCTTTTGAATTGCGGCTTCCAAATTACGTTCAATCGCCATGACTTCGCCTGTTGCTTTCATTTGTGTACCAAGCTGACGTTCAGCATGAACAAACTTATCAAACGGCCAACGAGGAAACTTTACAACAACATAATCAAGAGCTGGCTCAAAGCTCGCATACGTATGTCCCGTTACAGGATTAATTAACTCATGCAAATGATACCCCATACTAACCTTTGCTGCCATACGTGCAATCGGATAGCCTGTTGCTTTGGAAGCAAGTGCAGAAGAACGACTCACGCGAGGATTGACCTCAATTAAATAATATTGCTTACTGTTAGGATCCAACGCGAATTGGATGTTACATCCACCAACGATGCCTAGTGCACGGATGATTTTAATCGATACCGTTCGTAACATTTGATATTCCACATCAGATAAGGTTTGCGAAGGTGCTACGACAATCGAATCCCCCGTGTGCACACCAACTGGATCAATATTCTCCATATTACAAACGGTGATACACGTGTCATTACTATCACGCATCACTTCATATTCAATTTCTTTAAAGCCAGCAATACTCTTTTCGACTAAGCATTGACTTATCGGACTAAGCGATAGGCCTGCTTTAATAATTCTTTTTAGCTCTGTCTCTGAATCAGCAATACCGCCACCTGCTCCTCCTAATGTGTAAGCAGGTCGAACGATAATCGGGTAACCAACTTCCGCTGCAAAGCTTAAAGCCGCCTCCTCAGTCGTCACAATATCACTATCTGGAACAGGCTCATTTAGCTCTTGCATTAACGCTCTAAATGCTTCTCGGTCTTCGCCTTTTCGAATCGAATCAATCGGTGTACCAAGTAACTCAACATCATATTTTTCTAGCAAACCATGATCATATAGATCCATTGCAAGGTTTAAGCCCGTTTGACCACCTAACGTTGCTAGGATACCATCAGGCTTTTCCTTCTGTAAAATGGCTTCCACACTGTCAACGGTTAATGGTTCAAAGTAAACACGATCCGCACAAGATTCATCTGTCATCACAGTTGCTGGATTGTTATTGATGAGAACGACTTCGACTCCCTCTTCCTTTAACGCTAAACAAGCTTGAGTTCCTGCATAATCAAATTCGGCTGCTTGCCCAATGACAATCGGGCCTGAACCAATGACGAGTACTTTTTTAATATGTGTATATTTAGGCATAAGCTTTCTCTCTCCCTTTATGTTGAAGCATTCCGATAAATACTTGAAAGAGCTGATCACTATCAGACGGACCAGGATGTGCTTCTGGATGGAATTGTACTGTGAAAATCGGATAAACGGTATGACTTAGCCCTTCAATCGAGCGATCATTGATGTTCATGTAACGTGCCTTGAAGCCCGTATTGACTAACGAATCCTCCTGTACGACGTAACTATGGTTTTGTGAAGTCAAATATACTTGCTTCGTTTCTAAATCAATAACAGGCTGATTCGCACCACGATGACCAAATATTAATTTTTCCGTATTAGCACCAAACGCTAAGGCAAGCAGCTGGTGTCCAAGACAAATCCCCATCGTTGGATACGTTTTTGCGACTTGCTTAATCGATGGGAGTAGCTCTTGTACACGCTTTGGATTTCCTGGGCCATTGGAATATAGGACGCCATCTGGTTTGAGCTGATCGATTTCTTCAGATGTCGTATCAAAAGGGACCACTGTTACTCGACAACCATGTGCGGCAAGTGCATTAACAATGGATTTTTTATAGCCAAAATCGACAACGACAATGTGATTCTCTCCACTTCCATATGTTTCATGTTCTTTAATCGACACATCGGGAATGACATCCATATGCTCCAAGGAAATATAATCATCAAATTGTACATTCTCTGGTTTAGTCGTCAAAATTGCGCGCATATCTCCATGCTCTCGAATTTGTTTCACAATCGCTCTCGTATCAACATCAGCTAATAACGGAATAGAATGATCTTGACAATATTCAGTTAATGATTTCTCTGATTCATAATGATAACCAGCATCTGACAACGTCCGAACAATCACCGCTTCAACTTGTGGACAACCACTTTCAAAATCGTTCGCATTGATTCCGTAGTTCCCAATTAACGGATACGTAAATACAACCATCTGTCCCTTGAAGGAAGGATCTGTCATTACCTCTTGATATCCTGTCATTCCAGTAAAGAATACTATTTCTGCATGCACATCTTCTTGTTGACCTTGAAGGGTGCCTTCAAATATCGCTCCATTTTCTAATACAATATACCCTTTCATTTCTCCACCCCACAAACGAATACTTATACTGTCGTACTGATTTTTATACATTTTAACTTTTAAATCAGGGTGTCATTGTGACACCCATATTTCAATCTATACATTAACCCTTTGTTTTTCATCGGCTTCATTCAAAACGGCTACTAACGTTGATACCGCTTGACGAATTTGCTCATTCGTTACGACAAACGGTGGCAGTAAACGAATGACTTTTGCTCCGGCTGGTAAAACGAGTAGCCCTTGCTTCCGACAAGCATACAACATATCAGCCACTTCAATATTACATTCAATTCCAATCATTAAGCCTTTACCACGAATGTCCTTAACAATTCCTAAAGGACTTAACTGATCTTTTAATTCATTCTGCAACAGCTGGCCTTTAACCTGCACTTGAGCAAGCGTCTCTTCTAAGAACACTTCTTGAAGTACGGCCTCTGCTGCTGCCATAGCAAGTGGGTTGCCTCCAAAGGTTGAGCCATGACTCCCAGCACCAAAAGCATTCTTTAATGAAGCTTTGCCGACCATAGCACCAACAGGGAAACCATTTCCTAACCCTTTAGCAAGAGTGAAAATATCAGGAGATAAATTCCATTGCTCATAGCCAAAAGCCGTCCCTGTTCGTCCTATACCCGTCTGAACCTCATCAACAATAAGCAGACAGCCTTTTTCATGGCAAATCGCTTTAAGTTGTTCACTAAAGGACTCATCCATTAAGTGAACGCCGCCTTCACCTTGGATCACTTCAACCATAATCGCAGCTGTTTCATCTGATACTTCTTGTTGCAAAGCTTTTTCATCATTTAACTCAACATATGAAAAAGAAGAAAGTAATGGACCAAAGCCTTCTTGTACTTTTTCTTGTCCAGTAGCTGCTAATGTCCCAAGCGTGCGACCATGAAACGATTGCTTCAACGTAACAATATGATGCTTACCAGTCGCTTTACGTGCAAGCTTAATTGCAGCTTCATTTGCTTCTGCCCCACTATTCGTAAAAAAGACATAATCACCGACACTATGGTTAACAAGGAGTTGCGCTACTTTTTCTTGGGCTTCAATATGAAACAAGTTCGAAACGTGCCATACTTTATCCAATTGCTTCTTAACAACCTCATTCACTCGTGGATGACAGTGTCCTAAATTACAAACAGCAATCCCTGCCATAAAATCCAAATATTCCTTATGATTTTGATCTTTTAAAATTGCACCATTGCCTGAATTTGCTTGAATTTCCCATTTTGCATATGTTGGAAAAAGAGCACTCATTTTGTCATTCCTCCTTTTTAAACATGTGTTTGTACGTGTGATTTCGTAATCACAGTACCTTTAATCGATCCATCCTCTTGAATCGTCGTATCTTTTCCATTCATAATCATAACAGATTCGACATCCGCTAAGGTTGCGAGTGCTGCATTCACCTTCGGAATCATCCCGCCATAAATCGTTCCATCGATCACCATCTCTTCAATCTCCTCAGCAACGACTGTTTGCAAGCACTCCCCGTCTTTCAAAATGCCATCAACATCGGTGACAAATACGAGTTGATCCGCTTGAAGCGCCTTAGCAATCGCTCCAGCAGCACTGTCAGCATTCACATTATAATGCTTGCCTAATTTGTTGATCCCGATAGGAGCAATAACCGGAATCATATCCTGTTCTAATAACGAGTTTAATAGACTTGTATTAACAGCAATCGGTTCTCCAACAAAGCCAAGCATTCCTTCGTTAATAGGCTTTACCTCAATTAACTTAGCGTCACAGCCAGATAGACCGATTGCCAGCCCCCCTGCTAATTGAATATTCGTTACAAGCTGCTTGTTTACCCTCCCACAAAGAACCATCTCTGCCGTTTCTAAGACATCTTCAGTTGTTTTTCGTAAGCCATCAACAAACTCAGACTTTATTTCAAGCTTCTGTAGCAATTGATTAATCATCGGACCGCCACCGTGTACGACAATTGGATACTTTCCAGAGTTCTTCATTTGTACTACGCTTTTGAAAAAAGCATCTGATAGCTCAGAAATTGTACTGCCACCACATTTTATGACTACTATATCTTTCACTTTTATGTCATCTCCTCCGATCATTCGCTTATGTTCGATAGCCTGCATTAATTCGCACATAATCATATGAAAGATCACAACCCCAAGCCTTTCCTTTCCCTTCTCCTACATGCAAATGAACCTCAATCATGATTGTGTCATTCTCTTCCATATAAGCCTTCGCCTCTTCCTCCGAAAACGTAACAGGCTGACTCTTCTCTAATGTTTGAATAGGACCAATCGCAATATCAATCGTATTAGGATCAATTTCACAGCCACTATAGCCTATCGCACAAATAATTCGTCCCCAATTTGCGTCTGTGCCGTAAATCGCCGATTTCACAAGATCCGAACCGACAATTTTCTTTGCTACTTTACTAGCATCCTCATCCGTCAGAGCACCGTTCACATGTACTTCGATTAGCTTCGTCGCTCCTTCTCCATCACGAGCAATTTGCTTAGCTAGTGACTGACACGTTAGCTTAAGTGCTTCATAGAATCCTTCCCAATCTGGATGAGCAGGAGTTAATGGTTCATGTTCGGCTAAGCCTGAAGCCATCACAACAACCATGTCATTGGTCGACGTATCTCCATCAACTGTAATTTGATTAAATGTTTCGTTCGTAATCGTCGCTAACGCTTGTTGAAGAACCTCTGATTCAATGACAGCATCCGTCGTGACAAATGAGAGCATCGTGGCCATTTGTGGATTAATCATTCCAGACCCTTTCGCCACTCCGCCTACGGTAATCGTCTCACCATTCACAACCGTTTTAAAACAGGCTTTCTTGTTAATCGTATCAGTTGTCAAAATCGCTTGATTAAATGCTTCTGCACCATCATTTGTTTGGACTGGCTGTAGCTGCTCAATTCCAGTCAATAACTTATCCATATCCAAAAATTCACCAATCACACCTGTAGACGTGACAGCTACATGGTGCTCAGCTACATTAAAATGGCTCGCTCCTTGCTTTCTCATTGCATATGCATCAGCAAGCCCTCTTTCTCCCGTACATGCATTGGCATTTCCACTATTGACAACAAGTGCCTGGATCTTCCCTTCCTTAGCTAGGCTCTCCTTCGTTACTTTCAGAGGAGCTGCCTGAATTCGATTTGTTGTATAAACAGCAGCAGATGAAGCAGGAACGGAACAAACAATCGCTCCAAGGTCAAATCGCTTACGCTTCATTCCTGTATGAATGCCATTCGCCGCAAATCCCTTGGGAGTGACAATGCTTCCTTGCTCTACTTCTACTACTGAAGTTGTTGCTATATCTTTCATGCTGCTCCACCTTTCTCTATGGATACATCGGAACGTTCATTAACGCCGTTCCTTCTTCAAATCCATTCATAACATTAAAATTTTGAATTGCTTGCCCTGCTGCACCTTTGACAACATTATCGATCACAGATACAACGGTGATACGCCCTGTTCTCGCATCATAAGTTAAGCCAATATCACAAAAGTTGCTTCCATACACTTCTTTTGTTGCGGGGAATTGTCCTTCTGGCCTAATTCGTACAAAAGGTTCATGAGCATAAGCTGTCTTATACAGATCCTTTAATTCCTTCTCACTCATTTCTCGTTTTGCCGTCATATACATCGTTGACATAATTCCTCTAACCATCGGAACGAGATGAGGTTGAAAGGTAACGGCATCGACATTTGTGTCCCACTCACGTAATTGCTGTTCAATTTCTGGTACATGCTTATGTTGGTTAATTTGATATATTTTGAAATTTTCATTCATCTCACTATAATGGGTCAGCATACTAGCTGAACGCCCTGCTCCCGATGTACCTGACTTCGCATCAACAATAATTGAATGAACGTCAACTAAGCCTTCCTTCACTAGCGGTGCTAATCCTAATAAGGTTGCCGTCGGATAACAGCCGGGGTTGGCAATTAACTTCGCCTTAGATATTTGCTCACGGTTCCACTCCGTTAAACCGTATACAGCTTCTTCTAATAAATCCTCTGATGCCGCCTCACGCTTATACCACTCTGAATACGTTTTGCGACTATTCAAACGTAGATCACCTGATAGATCAATAACTTGACAGTTCGACTCAAGAATCGCCTTCGACCATTCGGCAGACACTCCTGGTGGTGTCGCTAAAAAGACTGCATCTACTTCCTCATTCAAGCTTTCAATTGTTAATGATTTTAATGATTTCTCATATACCGATGCAAGATGCGGGTACGTCTCATGTATATTCATACCTTCTTTTGATGAACTGTATAATACAACATCTGTTACGTGTGGATGATGGTTTAGTAACCGAAGCAATTCCGCTCCACCATATCCTGTCGCTCCAATAATACCAACTCTCATCCTAATCTCTCCCTCTTTCTGTTTTCTCTCTTCTTTCTTCTTGGTACTCATTATATATATGTATAAAAATTAATTCAACTGTATTTTTAAAACTTCTTTATTTTTCTGAAATAACGTATGAATCTGTTTTTAATAAAGTGCCTGCCTCAAGTAAAAGAAGACACTTTGAAACTTTCACAACAAAAATAAGCACGAATGATAAGAGTCTACTTATCATTCGTGCTTATTAATATAACTGCATATTATATAGCTTCCCTTGAACTATTCACACGTGCTGCAAGCCTAGTCATGAATGTCCTATTGAATAGTTTCTTTTAGATCGGCAATGATTGCATCTTGATTAGTCGTTAATCCATCGTATTTTCGGATGATTAATCCATCAGGATCAATAAGAAAGAAATAAGTTGGGTGGATAATATCATCCTCGGAAGGCTGCACAACGGATAAAAAGCTATCTAATGCAAATTCTGAAATATCAGCTTCATCATACCCTGTTAAAAAATGCCAAGAATCTAAATCCGCTCCAACATTTCTTCCATAAGCCTGCAATATCTCGGGAGTATCTCTCTCTGGATCAACCGTAAATGAAATGAATGTAACAGGAACATCAGCAGCAATCATTTCATCCTGCAAACTAAGCATATTCGGTGTCATTAATGGACAAACCGATGGGCAATTCGCGAAGATGAAATTAGCAACCCAATATCCTCCTGCTAACTGCTCCGTTCCAAATGGTTCTCCTGTTTCGTTAACAAACTGAAACGTTTCAACCTCATTTCCTGCTTCCGTCATATCTGTCGTACTACCTGACTCTTCCCCATTTACACCTATTTCATACACCCAGCCACAGCCTGTTAGAATACTCATACACAACACAATTGTCATCATTCTTTTCATAAAAAAATCTCCTCACCTTTTAACTTACGGTCTTACAGTCGGGGCATCACTGATCGTTAATTTTCCATCCTGCTGCTTTTCTTTTACAAGCCATTGCTTAAACGCAAAACCAATCGCAATTCCATACACAATCTCTTGGAATACTTTCATCATTACACCAGCTAATTGCTGATCTGTTCTCGCCTCTAAAAATGAAAAGGAGGTCGGTCCAGCAAATATTTCAGTCGGAACACTAACACCATTTGGTAAGCAATAGGCCATCACATTCGCCCAAACGAGCGGATCCGTATACGTGCTGTACATCGCTGATCCGGCAAATATAATTAATGCACAGGCCGGTGTAATTAATAAACCATTTCCAAAAATATAACCGATTCTCTTTAAATGCGGTAACTGAGTTAACACTGGTAATGGCGCTAGCATATGCCACCACATTAAAAAGGAAGCAAATAACAACGCATATTCATACACGCTATGCAAAACAGGTGCTTGCATTAGTGAATCAAACATGAGCGGTACATGATAAAAAGAAAATAAGCCATTAAATAAAAACAAGGCAATGATTGGACTCCATATGACACGAAAGATGCGAACGGTAAACGGATTACTTGCTTTTCTTATGATTGCTTCAAGAAACCACTTCGGTAAGCCTAATAAAAAAAGCGGTGTTGCGATAAAATAAGCAAACACCATTTGGAGCATGTGAAAGCTTATCATCAAATGTCCCGTAATATATAACGGACTTCCCCACCCTAAGTACAAAGCAAAAAGACCAAGAAAGAAATACACTTTCTGCCTCACCCGAACAGGCTTCGCCCCAGCAAAACGCCCTAGCCATTTCGTAACGAGGAGCATGTATAGTAATCCAACAATAGCAAGTAGAATGATTAATTCTGGCGTCCACAATGCCCGAAAGCCAAACGTATCAAATAATAAAGACACACGATCTCCTCCTCAAGTAGGAACATCATCAAACTATAGTTATGTCCATACACGTATCATATCATAACTTGTCTTATAAGAATTTGAACGAATTCGGACAAAATTTCGATAACATCTATCGCTCTTTACATACGTCTCTATTCTCTCTAATATGATAAAATAAGGTGTCTTTACATAAACTTGCTATAAGTACTCGTTCAAAAAATCATTCAACAGAGGGGGAAATCCCCTTTTTGAACAGCTCTATAACAAATTCAGAAAGGGAGATTCCATGAATCCAAATCAACATTTAATCGTTCTTGACCTGGATGGCACATTGTTAAAAGATGATAAAACGATATCACCGTACACGAAACAAATATTAACAAAAGCAAGGCAAAATGGACATCTTGTCATGATTGCAACAGGCAGACCTTATCGTGCAAGTGCCGCCTACTATCAAGAGCTTCAATTAGATACAGCGATCGTCAATTTTAACGGAGCCTTTGTCCATCACCCGCGCGATAAAAAGTTTGGCACGTATCATCATCCGTTAAAATTAGAAACAGCAAAGACGATTATACAAACATGTGAAGCCTTTAAAGTGAGTAATATTATGGTTGAGGTCATTGATGATTTTTACTTACATTCGTTTGATGAAGTGATTATTAAAGAATTTCTAGCTGGCCAAAACCCAGTTGAACACGGAAATCTCCTCAAGCAATTAAAGGATGACCCAACGAGTATTCTCGTTCATCCTGAAGAGCATCATGTCGATGAACTTCGTCAATTGTTAAAGGATGCACACGCTGAAGTCATTGACCAACGAATGTGGGGCGCACCTTGGCACATCATTGAAATCATTCGTGCCGGTATGAACAAAGCAATCGGAATCAAGAAAGCAGCCGATTATTATAACATTCCTAAGGAACGAATTATTGCCTTTGGTGATGAGGATAATGATTTTGAAATGATTGAATACGCAGGGCAAGGAGTGGCAATGTCCAATGCTATCACCCCGCTTAAATCGATCGCAAATGAGGTTACGAGTTCGAATGAAGAGGATGGGATTGGGCATTATTTAGAAGACGCTCTCCGTTTATCATAAGATTCAATTACAACATCATACATCCATAGGGGCACTTTGCGCATCATTGCATAAAAAAAGCTTGATATGAGAAAAACCACTCGTATCAAGCACGTAACTTGTTAATCCATTGCTAATCGACTCCAAAGCCCTTTTCATACTACTCCTAATAATAAAAAACATCATCACTCCCCCCCTACTTCATAACCTATAATTTTTTCCTCACCCAAATTCCATAGAAAGTAGGCATTTCGCTTCTTTTTTTCACCTCTTCTTCATAAGATATAGCAATCCAACTGAATAGGATGTTAAGGCGTTAAAGGAGCGTGTATATCATGAGAAATTCTTTTATCGATGTAGAATTCTCGGATATTTATATCAAACTATCTAAGGCTTCCCTACATCAGTTTATTAAAAGAATGATGAATCAACACTATTCTCTTTATTGGCGTTATGACGCCAAAACGATTTATCTCATGATCGAACGTGATGAATCTGTTCACGAACTCCCATTTTTACGCAACACGGAATTCCTTACGCTGTCTGCAGAATCCATTTATATTTATGATGAAGGATTAGCAAGCGCCTTGGAAAGCCTGCTACAACATGAAAAGGGAAATGGAATTGTCAAACGTTCGACTGATGGGCCTCTTTATATTACTTCATATCAGTCAGGTGATATTGAATCGATGATTGAAATTGATGGGAGTGAAAAGGTGATGATGAATCAAAATGGCTCGATGATCCAGTATAAAGGAAACGACAAGTCATTAAATGCCAAGACGATTTATAATGTCATGAACCTTGAAATTGATTATGTCTTAATGGAGTTACACGAAGCATTAGAATCTTCGGATGAATCAATGGTCGAGACACATAAACGAAAATTACGACGATTATTATCTAGGCGCGAACAAGTGCAGCAACTCCTTTAATTAGACAGACTTCACGCGTTAACCTTCAACTTGATAGGTCTAACCGCAAGCACAAGCTGTGCTTGCATTTTTTCGGAAGCCACTTCCCATTTCCCCCGTACAACCTTCTCACCTTTCTTTCTGACACAAGAAGCGATACAATATAAGAATGGACTCATTGAAGAGGTGACATACATTGATTCATTCTTACGTACTGAATGAAATAAATTCAGCACAACTAAATTCGTCTATTTATCGTTTATATAATAAGCTAACAGCAACTCGCTATGTGACGAATCGCTCTTTAGAAGTGCTCACACAAGAAGCGATACAAACCATTGATTCAGCTGACTTTCAACCAAAATGGTTACTAACCATATTTTATATTGATCAATTAGCTAAATATTCTCAAGCAGACAAGACCTATGATTTATACGAAAGAAGGTTTCTTTTCATTTTTGATGGTCTATATCGAGACTCCTTTAATGAAGAAACCTACCTAACAGAAGAAGCAATGGCTACATTCACAAAACTTCTAGTAGAGCAGGCAGCTGTTCCCGATTCTCCTTGGCCACGCCTGTTTCAAATACATACGAAACGATTAGAGCCTAGGCAGATTGAGTATATATATGAAGCTTTTTCAAATGTGTCTGAAGAAATATCGTATTCATTTGCTCTTCTTTATTCATATATTTCTTTATTAAATGGAAAAGAGGATCAAGCTCTTTCCTTGTTATCAGCTCGAAGACATCAATTAATTGAACTTGACATTTATCCGCATTTTCAACTATTGCAGGAGCGACAACGTTGGTTTGCGATCAAACAATGGTTTGATACGTTATTTATAAAACAAAGACAAACATTTGGATCTCTTCAACCGATCTGGGAGGAATACAAGGCAGTGCACGCCAAAACGGCAAAAGAACAGGATGGAGTTTGGAGGCGTTGGCTCGTTACTCCTAATTTCCAACGCTTCCTTCAATTAAGTCAGCACTTAACAAAAGAAGAGAAACAAATACGAATAGCCCATTTATTAATAAAATTAAAGAATCAACTTTATCAAACAGAATCAGTTAGAGCATATGAACAATTACTCTTATATGCACAAGAATATGAACAGGCACAGGAGCATTTTCTTTTAAACGAATTTGATCCAGTGAAAATTCGCCCAGAAAAAAAAGCCTTATTAGAAGCAATGAAGAAAGAAAGGCCTGATTTAGCTATTCCTATTTACCATCAATTAATCATTCGCTTAGTAGAAAAGAAATCAAGAGTGCATTATCAGCATGCTGCATTAGCCGTTTCACATTTAAAGAAATTATATACAACAGTAAATACCTCGGAGAAATTCGAACCATTTCTCACGCGGTTAAAAAAGCAATATCGAACGTACAAAGCGTTCATTGAGGAGTTGAAGTCATTTGAACTCTAACTGTTTTGTCCACGGAGGTTGGATCGAGAACACCTTCTTCATATGGGGAGAGTGCTCACCAAACTCTCGTTTTGAGCAAAAAGGGAACTTCCAATACCCTTTTCTATACTCACCATTTGAATTAAAGCTACGTCTTTTTCGGAATGATAAGATCTCCTATTATGGAACATTTATCGAAGAAGGAAAAGCGGTCATAAAAGTACCCATTAAGGAAAGACAGTATCAATCATTTGCTGGGGAGACAACGATCTATCAGGCTACCTCTGCAATGAAGGAGTACCCATTTCCCATTGAAGGACTACTCCTATCACTTGAATCGATTTATCTCTATCTTTCGCTTTTTAAGCGTTGGCAACACGATCGTGCCATTACGCTAACACCTGATATTCAAAAATGGCTGCGATTATTTTCTTATGTAGAACAAATGATTGCAGATGGTCATTTTGAACCGGACCCAAATGGAAAATGGCAACTTATTCAATTTCCATTTGAGGAATGGTACGATGCCTTACCTGATGCCGCTAAATCTGTTCGACCCGCTAGCCTTCATATTCAATCCAATCATGAAGGACTTACATATACCGATTTTCAAAAGCTCATTCGACAGCTTAGCGACTCGTGGATTCGTTCGATTGTCCAGAGAACATCGATTGCTCCTTATTTTCTGCAATGGCTTAATATCGTAGATCCATCGATTGAACAGTCGATTAAGCAGCTACAAACAAATAGAGAGAAACCGTCAACGATCACCGTACAAGATTTCAATGTGAAAGCAGGAATTACAACGGCTAAACCGTTTCTTTCTGGCCTCGTACTTGAACAACCTAAGACAGAGGATGGTGAGTGGACAGTCTCTCTTTGTATGATCGACCGAAAGCATCCTACACGGATGGTCAAGATGCAACAACTCGAATTAGGTGAGCATCCTTGGCATGAGAATCCAATTGCTCAGCTAAAGCAAGATGTACACAATCTTAGAGAGCGTATTCCATTACTGCATTCTCTACGTCTTTCATCTCCGACACTAACACTTTCGGCAGAAGAGGCTTTTTACCTCTTTACAAATGAGGATGAGATGTTACAAGAATTAGGCTTCCACCTAATTATTCCAAAGTGGATGAGCGAGCGTCCAAAACCAAAAGTATCTATTTCTCTAGACCATGACCTTATCGAAAAGTCCTCCGCAGAGCCTCTCCTTAATTGGCAAAGCGTGGCGTCCTTTACGTATCAAGTAGCGATCGGTAATGAACAAATAGATGAAAAGCAATTTAAACAAATCGTTGAAGAACAAAAGCCGTTTGTCTATATAAATGGAGAATGGATCGCATGGGATCGCTCACTCGCCGAAACCCTAAAATCGAACTTGGAGGAAATGAAGCAACGTACATCATATTTGGAAGCATGGAAGCTCGACCAAACGAATGAGTTAAATGACCAATTTGATCATGTTGACGTTCAAATTGAATGGCAGAAAGAGCTCGAAAAAGCGTTAAATCAGCTATATACAAACTCTCCTCCATCGGTTTCACTTTCGGATGGATTACACGGTGAACTCCGTCCATATCAGCACGATGGCGTATCATGGCTTGTCCATTTACGACATATCGGATTCGGAGGGTGTTTAGCAGATGATATGGGTTTAGGAAAATCAATTCAAACGATTGCCTATTTTCTTCATGTTATTGACCAACAAGAGCAACAATCATTGAATCGAACTCCTTTTTTATTAATCTGTCCAACTTCGCTTCTACAAAATTGGATAGAGGAATGTCAACGATTTGCTCCATCTCTTACCATTCTCATTCATCACGGCTCCACTCGCATCTCAGATATTGAGAATTTAGAGAAATGGGATTTGATCATATCCACGTATCAATTAATGGTAAAGGATGAAGATTTATTTGCGAGCATCCGTTGGAATGGTCTCGTGCTAGATGAAGCGCAGCATATTAAAAATATTGAAACTAAACAAAGAAGAGCAATCAAAAAAATCGATGCGATTCATCGCATCGCTTTAACAGGGACACCGATCGAAAACCGCTTGCGAGAGCTTTGGTCATTATTAGACGTCCTAAATCCGTCCTTTTTAGGATCGTATTCGTCCTTTCAATCGAACTTTATGAAACCAATTGAGCAGGAACAAAATCAAGAACAGCTCCATAAATTACAAGCTTTAATCCGTCCCTTTCTGTTAAGAAGGACAAAGGCAGATGAGAGCCTTGCTTTAAATCTTCCAGCTAAGAATGAAATCGTTCATCCTGTCTATTTAAGCGTAGAACAAGCTAGTCTCTATCAAGCTGTGGTCGAGGATATGGTAACACGACTAAACGAGGACAGTGCTTTAGAAAGACGAGCTCATATTTTGCAAACCTTAACGAAGCTTAAGCAAATTTGTAATCACCCTGCTCATTTTCTTAAGGAACCAACGAAGGAGCATCAATCTGGAAAGTGGGATCATTTGCTTTCACTCGTGGAAGATATGTATGACAATAACGAGAAGGTGCTTATTTTTACTCAATATAAAGAAATGGGACGTTTAATCGTGGAGGAGCTAGAGAAACGTTATACGAAAGAGGTACCTTTTTTACATGGGAGCTTAACACGTGCGAAGCGAACAGAGGTGATTGAATTATTTCAGCAAGATGCGAAAACCCCATTTTTTGTTTTATCTTTGAAGGCTGGTGGAGTGGGATTAAACTTAACAGCTGCTTCTCATGTTATCCATTACGACCGATGGTGGAACCCTGCGGTTGAGAACCAAGCGACAGATCGCGCATATCGAATAGGCCAAACAAAAGATGTGACAGTTCATAAATTAATGACAACTGGCACATTAGAAGAGCGAATTGACCGATTGTTATCACAAAAGCAAGAGCTTGCCAATCATATCCTTGCAGCTGGTGAGCAACGAATTACTGAGCTTTCGAATGATGAAATACTTGAGCTTGTTAAACTTTCGTAATCCATTTAAACAAATAAGGAGTGATACTTTTGACGAAGCTAGAGGAACCTTTCAATACCTTTTGGACAGGAAAGGACATTGATATCGCACAGCCTAAAAAAAACAATGATTCTACAAAAAAAAATCATCCTTTTTACACGTTAAAAAAAGCCATACAAGACGAGGTGAAAAAAAAACACCTTGATCGTTAATCTTTTTCACTATCCTTAATTGGAAGCACGTTCCCTTCTAAAGAGATTAGATAGCAATAGCAAGCTACAACCGCCCACTGCAAAGGGAATGCCTACATTCGAAAGCCATGTAGGCATTTCCTCAATTAAAATAAAGGCCCATCCCACTGCATTTAACCAGATGCCTGCTTGAATCATCCATTTCCGTTTCATTTGATTTGTGCTCATCGTATTCTCCTAACCTATCGATTTACCTTTTCTTCTATCCTATCATATATACCCTTCAAAAAAAGCAGGTGCGATCCTCACGAGAAAGTCCACTAAAAATAGCTTGAGACGTCTCATTTAATACAGACCAATTCCCCTCATCAAAATAGATCATCTTATGCTAACGCCTACAATTTAGCACAGATATAACTTTTATACATTTTCATTACTAATGAAATAACTTTATTGCTTTTTAAAAGAAAGAGAGCATTGAAAAAGTTAAAAGCGAACTTCCCCCGTGCTCTCCTCTTACATTATTCGATTCCAATCTTTAAAACTTCTTTAAACATGTCACGATCTTCAAGCTCTTTCCCATCAATCGCGATAATGAGCAATTCAGCCTCTAACTCATATTCTCCTTCCTCTAATCCTTCTAAAGAAACCTTTTCCGTAAATGACAATGATTCTCCTGGAGAAACCGTTTCAATGACGATCGCCATCGTAAACATTTTCCCTTCAGAATAACGATAGACCTCTTCTCCACTCTCATCTCTTAAAGTGATTTCATACTTTTGTCCGGATGAAAAGTCAAGGTTGCTTTCATTTTCTTGATGATTTGTCACCGTCATCGTCACATCAAGCTCATCATCTCTTTGATCGACTTCAACATCATATGACCAATCACTGACTTCTTCTTCACCTCCGATACCTGTCGTTGGCGAATTTGAGCCTTGTCCACACGCTGACAGGATCAGCAATAATACCATTCCTACCCATATATATATCTTTTTCATTTGAATCCCCTCTCACTTAATCTTTTCGAAATAACCCAAATATTCCTGAGGTTTGCAGCACATTCGTAAACGCTTCTGGGTCAACTCCTTGAATCACTTCCCTTAGTTCATATAGTTCGTAACGGGTAAGGACAATCATAAGTACTTCTTTATCTTCTGAAGAATACCCACCTTTTGCTGGAATTCGAGTAATTCCTCTTACCATAGAATCATATATCGCTTTAGAGACATCATCTGCTTTTTTCGTGACAATCATCGCCGTTACCTTCACGTGACGCGTATAAATAGCATCAATCACACGTGATGAAACATAGAGAGTAACAAGTGTATAGAGCGCTTTTTCAGGGTCAAATAGAAATCCTGACGTAATGACAATGATGCTGTTTAAAAGAAAGAAATAAACACCAACCGGTCGATCACTCACTCTCGATAAAATTAGAGCAATGATATCAAGTCCTCCGGAAGAAGCTCCCCATTTTAAGGTGATACCAGCACCAACTGCTAATAATACACCACCAAACACAGCATTCAATAGAATATCCGGTGAAAAATGCCTAATTGGCACGACTTCTAAAAAGAATGTTGTAAGAACAACGTTTAAAAAGCTATACAACGTAAAGCTCTTCCCTACCTTTAACCACCCAAGAATGGCCACAGGAATATTTAATACGAACAGGATAATTCCCGTTGATAACGGGAGCACAACGGCAATAAGTTGTGCCACTCCTGTAAAGCCACTCGCAAATACGTTAGCTGGTATTAAAAAGAAATTTAACGCAATGGCTATAATAAGTGCCCCGAGAATAATAACGACCGTTTTTTCTGCCTCTTTTCTAATCGACATTATGAAATTTGATCCTTTAACAAATGTTGTTCAAACCATTCGACAGATGATAAGACCGCTTTTCTAGATACTTTATGATCGACACGATCCTCTGCAACAAATTTCAAACGATGAGGATGCTCCTCATAATGCCTCTCTAATTCACCAAATAGCTTTTCTGAAAAAGGATACGGTACGACCTGGTCTTCTTTACCATGCCAAATCATCAGTGGTCGTCCATTTAGGCGTTCAAGCTGTGCAGTCAGATCATACGGCTTGATTTGATGAAGCACTTCATGACGAAGATCGTGTAAATCAACTCCCTTTGTCTCAAGCGCCTTAAGCTGCTCCTCCAAAAAAACTTGATAATAGGCCGTTCCCATAAATGACACAGCTGATGTAATCCAGGGATAACGAGCTAATGCTCCATACATCGTAATCGCTCCCATAGACGTTCCAATCACACCAATTTGATCATTTCCTAATCCATTCTTGACCATATGCTCCTTCAATAGCTCAAGTTCATGAATAGACGTTAAAACAATTTCCCAAAATTTCAAATCACGGTTCTGTTCCGTTTTTTGACGTTCGCCATGATAAACAGCATCTGGTAACAGTACACGGAAGCCTTTTGTTGCTAATATATAAGCAATATGCAAATTGTGCTCCTTCGCACTTGTATATCCATGCAAGAAGAAAACCGTTGGGAGCTTCTCTAGTTCCTTTTCTCTATCTACTACATGTAACGTAGGAACTCCCGCAATCGTTTCATTATTAATGAAAATCATTCAAATCACTTCCTATCCATCCTTTTTCCTAATTATAGCATTTCCCAATCTTATTGAGAAAAATGATGATTTTTTCATTCATTTTCACTATTCCTTATAATTAGTCTTCTAAGAATTGTGTACTTCTGTCACACGCTCTGATCTAATAGCAAAAAAGACCACCTACTGGTGATCCTTTTGCTGTGCTTTGTTATAGTAGTTAATACTTGTCATAGCCCCTTCTTCGACCATATTATGATCATCGTAATCATGTGGATGGGAATGACCAATGCGTCGATCCTTTACTTTATTCATAACTGAGCTGTCTTTGAAATAGCTTCTTAGTTGTCTGTAGCTTCTTCTTACCTTCGAGCGAAATTCTTCATTTCTCATAAGCAATGTTGTCGTTCCAGCTGCCCCAGCTAACAATAACCATGCTTTCCTTCGTTTCATTTCTATCACCCCATATATTGTGATTAGTTCTTACTTTCCCTCTCTGTTTAATTTTTAAACATCATCGTAAGTGTATGTTCATAATTCGCTGACAATTGGTTACGCTAAAATAAAGCATAACTTACTCTTACTTTAATGAGGTGAACAATATGTCACAAACAGGTGATAACAACAAAAAGAAAAAAGACAACAATGCAAGAAATCAACAAAAAAATCGACAAGAATTAAAGAACAGGCGCGCAGGAGAGCATTCCTATTCAAAAGAAACGGATCACCTATAGGTTAAGGTGATCCGTTTTTTCACTCATGATTTCTTTAACTCCTTCACGTCTTTGACAACCCATTCCAGCCCTGTTTCAACTTCTTTATCCCACGTAAGCATGCCACCAGCAAAATTCTTTACGTGATCAAAGCCTTGTTCCTTCAAATAAAGAGCGACATTTTGACTTCTTGCTCCACTACGACAAATAAAAATATAAGAAAGGTCTTTATCAAGCTTATCCGTATATTGCGGAATCGTCTGCATCGGAATAAGTGGGATACCGGGAATATGACCCTGATCATATTCGTCATATTCACGAACATCAATGACAAGTGTATCCGTCTCTTCCTTTAACAATGACGCCAATTCCTCTACATCAACCTGCTCAATCCCATCAACTACATAACTCAACTACCAAGCACCTCTTTCATCACAGTTCATATATAAGTTAACGATACGATACCCGTTTACGAGTCAATTGTCAATCAACAGGCTTACTTCTTAAACGCCACAAGCGATACGTATGAGAAACGATAACCTTACCTACCGCATAAGTAGGAACGGCTAGTAATAATCCAAAGAAGCCGGCAAATCTTGCTGCTACTAATAACAACAAAATAATTGTTAACGGGTGAATATCTAATTTCCTTCCCATTACTTGCGGAGAAATGAGATTACTTTCAATTTGCTGTACTACGACAACAACGATAATGACAAGTAAAGCCATAAATGGCGATTCAATTAATCCAACAATTACTGCTGGGATTGTACCAATCCATGGTCCAACGAACGGAATGACATTCGTAAACATCGCCACTAGAGCTAACACAAGCGAATACTCGACGCCAATAATCAAATAGCCTATATACATTAGAACCCCGACACAAATACTGACAATAATTTGCCCTTGAATATAGGAGCTTAAGGCAAAGTCCATATCCTTTAGAATACGGCGTCCTTCCTGCTGTTGCTTACTAGGTAATAACCGTAACACTTGCTTCGGTGCTTTCTCACCTTCTTTTAACATATAAAAAAGGATAAACGGAATGACAACTAATATAATCACGACATTAGCAATGAATCCAAGAAAGCTAGCAATGTTAGAGCCTAAAGCTGTGACAAAATTATTTAAATATTCACCAAAATCAGCAATGATATTTTCAAACGAAAATTCATTTCCTTGTTGGAAACGAGCTATGTATTCATTATCTTGCAAGGCATTATACATGCCTTGTACTTCGCGCGTAAATGCCGGAAGTGTTTCAACTAAGCTATAAAACTGCTTCTGTAATTCTGGACCTATTAACAAAATCAACAGCGTAACAAGAGAAACACCTGTTAAATATAAAATGAGAATCGACATTCCACGAGGGATTTTTTTTGATAAGAGATTTACAAAAGGTCGCAATAAATAAAACAAGACCCCTGCTAAAGCGATAGGAGCAAACAGTGTTTGTACTAGAACGACAATGGGTTTGAAGATCCACTCTACTAACGTTCCTAAATAAATGATTAATAAAATTAAGATGAACGCATACATAATGCGAAATGACTTGCTTTGCGGCATTTATGTACCCCTTTCTGACATTATATACCTGTATTATAGCATTTTCCGCTAAGTAAAACTGTACTTTTTAGAGGTTTCATTGAACTTCTTAACAATTTTCAAACTTTTTACATACAAATCAATCATTATGAAGTATGATCTTCAAATGATTATTCCTGAGGTGAGAAAATGGACATTCAACAGAACAACAAAAAGAAAATTCAACAGCTTTCCCTTTTCGCCTTGACCTGGCCAATTTTCATTGAAATTATGCTCCATATGATTATGGGTAATGCTGATACATTAATGCTTAGCCAATATTCAGATGATGCGGTTGCAGCCGTCGGAGTTGCCAATCAAATCTTCATGTTTGTGATCGTCATGTTTGGATTTATTGCAACTGGAACAAGCGTCCTTGTGGCACAACACTTAGGAGCAAAACAACAAAAAGAAGCTGGTCAAGTCGCTGTCGTATCTATTTGTGCAAACTTGGCAATTGGCCTTCTACTTAGTATCGGATTGATCTTTTTTGGTGCTCCTTTACTTATGATGATGGGTTTACCTGAAGAGCTACTACAAGAAGCAACGATGTATATGGTTATTGTCGGAGGCTTTTCATTTGTGCAAGCACTGTTGATGACAGTTAGTGCGATTTTGAGAAGTTATCAATTCACGAAGGACGTCATGTACGTCACTATCGGTATGAATATTTTGAATATTATCGGAAACTATTTGTTCATTTTCGGGGCTTTCGGAATGCCTGTTCTAGGTGTAACTGGTGTGGCCATTTCAACAGCGGTCAGTCGTTGTATCGGACTTGCGATCGTTGCTTACTTACTATACCGTAGAATTCCTAACGATTTACCTTTTCCTTATCTACTAAAAGGTGTTCCAAAGGTTGAGCTGCGCAATTTATTAAAAATTGGTATCCCAACGGCTGGTGAGCATATGTTTTATAATGGTTCTCAGCTTGTCATTATGTACTTTATTCTCATGTTCGGGGCTGAAGAGTTAACGACACGTGTATACGTGCAAAATGTAACGATGTTTGCTCTCCTTTTCGGATTAGCCGTTGGACAGGGGACGCAAATTATTGTCGGCTATCAAGTCGGAGCAAAACAGCTCGATGCAGCATATAAACGTTGTATTCGCAGTTTGAAGCTAGCCATTTTGATTTCTCTTGGCATGTCAGCAATCTTTTATATCTTAAGTAATCCCATTTTAAGCATATTCACAGACAACCCTGATATTATTGCGTTAGGAAGTATTCTCTTGTTACTTCATGTCATTCTGGAGCCTGGCCGTTCCTTTAATCTCGTAGTCATTAACTGTTTACGAGCGGCTGGCGATGTGAAGTTCCCTGTCTACTTAGGCGTTATCTCAATGTGGGGTGTGAGTATTCCTGTCGCCTACTTTTTCGGTATATACTTAGATATGGGCTTAGTCGGCATTTGGCTTGGAATGGTTGCTGATGAATGGTTACGTGGATTTTTAATGTATCTACGTTGGCGCAGTGGAAAATGGCGAGAAATGGCCTTTGTTGGAAAAAGACAGGAAAAAAATGTAGCCGTTCCTTAAATCCTTCGTGTAAAATCGCTATATATGGTTGAGCTAAACTAAAAATAAAGATCCTTCCAAACAAAAAGCACACTTACAATGCGTAGCCTGAAAGTGTGCTTTTTCTCTATTATATTACCTACAGCCCAGCCTCTTCCTTAAACTCGGCAATTTGCTCTGCTTCTCTCTGTTTAAACTGTTCAATCAATTGCTCTCTCCGTTCATTCCATGACATTTTTGGATATTTCTTTTGTACGTATTCCATCAAATACTGCCTCATTAACGTTTGTTGATAAGGCTCAATAAGAAATTCATTCCAATATTCTTCTTCTGAAATGCCTAGCTCTTGAATCTGTTCATCAATGCTTTCCTTCGTTTCTTGCCAATTATCTACATTCTTTGATTCAATCGCTTCTTTAGTTTGATTAATGACTACCTGTGCTTCTTCTTCAGAAACACGAATCCCAACTTCATTTGCACGAGTTAGGATAGCCAATTCCTCTAACTGAACACGATAAGATTCCTCTTGAGCATGTTCAAATGACATTCCACCATTCTCCATCAGATGTTCAACAAACTCCTCATACCGCTCAACTGAAAATGGCGGATCAGATTCACTTCCTCTGTCTTTTTCTTGATGATCATCACCACAGCCTACTAATAATAAAACCGTTACAGCCCCTAGTAAATATTGTCGAATTATATTTCTCTCCTTTCAACACATTTTACCCCTTTTCACTATTCAATTTATAATCTAGCCATGCAAACTCAATTCGACTAGTCTCTCAACAACATCATGTCATCTCCAATTGATTAATCTGTTCTTTCTATTTTTTCATTTACGATAAATTCGTCTTTCTCTCTTATCTTCTCCACCACCTCTGTAGCCGTAACATCAGTAGTATGATAATAATAGCGTTCACTGATTTGCTTGCTTTTGAATTCTTCTACTAGCTCTAGGCAACGTTGCCCCATTTGGTATTGTTCATCTCGTAATTGATCTCTTCTTAACAATTCAGCATGATCGACCCAAAGGACAACGTAGAAAATCTTAGCTAGACACCCTTCACTTCGAACCTTTTGTATGACTTTTTCCACATCTTCTGGATAAGCAATATAATCTATGACGACGTCTTTATTAGCTCGTAAAAAATTCGTTGCTAAGCTCGCGATATTTTCCCACGTTAATGTAAGCAACTCTTCACTTTCCCACGGTGGAAGGTAACCCCCAACAATCATATGATTAATCAAATCACCTTCTATATATGCGCTCTCGTTAAACTGTTCTACTAATCTCTTTGATATAGTGGACTTTCCTACACCAGCTGGTCCTGTAATGATGTAAATACTTTTCACTGTTTCACCTACTTCCTACCTCTTGCAACCATTCGCTATCTTCTATTTTCCATTTCGACAGACACGATGACTTTCCTGCTCTCCTTTGTAAGAAACAGAAAAATATCATTTTCACCATACTTCTTGAACAACCTTTTTTACAAACACAGTTCTATGGTATGATCACTAGGAGCAAACATGAATAGAATTGAGGGATTGAATCATGAAAACCGTCGTTACGACGTTAAATGCGAAATACATTCACACTTGTCTAGCACTTAGATGTTTAAAGGCTTATGCAGAGCCTGATTTTCCCATTGAAATGGTAGAATATACGATTAAAGATCCGACGATGAACATCGTCTCTGATTTATATGCACGTAAGCCAGATGTGATTGGCTTTAGCTGTTACATTTGGAACATTGAAGAAACAATCAAAGTCATCAATATGCTAAGAAAAGTTTTACCACAAACAAAGATCGTCCTTGGTGGTCCAGAAGTTTCTTATGATACGAAGAAATGGATGGAGGAGCTTTTTGCTGTTGACTTTATTATTATCGGTGAAGGTGAAGAAACCTTTAAGCATTTGCTTGAAGAAATGACCACTACTCAGAAATACCATATGGTTTTTGGGGTTGCTTATCGCAAAGAGGAAGACATCCTTATTAACGCACCTCGACCGAAATTAAAGTTAGACGACCTTCCTTCTCCCTATCGTTTCCCAGAGGATGTAGACGGGCTCTCTAAACGGGTCACCTATTTTGAAACGAGTCGTGGCTGTCCTTATAGCTGTCAATTTTGCCTTTCCTCTATTGAAGTCGGCGTCCGGTATGTGAATATTGAGCGTGTTAAAAGCGATTTACTCTATTTAATTGATAACGGAGCAAAGCTGATTAAATTTGTCGATCGAACATTTAATATTAAACGTGATTATGCACTAGAGATCTTTCAATTTCTCATTGAACATCATAAGCAATGTGTCTTCCAATTTGAAATAACGGCAGATATTATGCGTCCAGAGGTTCTTGAATACTTAAATAAACATGCACCTCCTGGCATTTTCCGTTTTGAAATTGGTGTGCAGTCAACAAACGATGCAACGAACGAGCTTGTTCAGCGTCGACAAAACTTCAAGAAGCTTTCAAGAACGGTAACAATGGTGAAGGAAGGTGGAAAAATTGACCAGCATCTTGACTTAATTGCTGGATTGCCCGAGGAAGATTACAACTCTTTCAGACGAACGTTTAATGACGTATTTGCGATGCGACCAGAGGAATTACAGCTCGGCTTCTTGAAAATGCTACGTGGGACAGGCTTACGTATTCGTGCTAAAGATCATAACTATGTCTATATGGATCATGCTCCGTACGAAATTTTAGAAAATAATGTACTAACCTTTGATGAAATCATTCGCATAAAACGAGTAGAAGATGTACTAGAAAAATATTGGAACGATCACCGAATGGATCGTACAATTGAGTACCTTGTCACACACGAGTTTGACTCTCCATTTGATTTTTTCCAGATTTTTGGTGATTATTGGGATGCGAAGGGCTGGGCTAAGATCGGTCATCAGCTTGAAGACTTATTCAAGCGTTTATATGAATTTCTTGAACATTATGGAACAAAGGCTGAGCTCACTTACATTCAGAGTCTTATGATTGTTGATTTCTTTAAGAATCAAAAGCACAAGCCACGAAAAACATGGTGGACGTTCTCCTTAACGAAGAAAGAACAGTCACACTATTTATCTCTGCTCGCTGATCATCCTACTATTGTCTCTGCTGAATTCGAAGCTTTGAAGCTACACGAAAAGGATTTACACAAACATACGATGGTTGAGGTGATCCCTTTTGACTTGAGACAGAATGGTTCAACAGATCGCCCATCATTACTCATTGCTTACTTCTCACCAAAAGAGCACAAATCATTCTTATTTTCCGTTCCACTTAATCAGCTCTCTACTGCTGTATCATGAGAAAAGCCGCTGTGCGGCTTTTCTCAGCCTGTCGACAAAGTCGACAGGCTGGTTTGTTTAGTAGTCAGGATTCGGCTCTTCGACTACGCTACCGGGATGGGGGGCACGCTTTCCGCAGGCGGGCGTTGAACTAACCGGCTGCGCCGGT
>NZ_JALKEV010000072.1 GCF_023017105.1 Halalkalibacter sp. APA_J-10(15)
GATAGGTCTGGTGTGGAAGCGTGGCGACACGTGGAGCTGACAGATACTAATCGGTCGAGGACTTATCCAAGAAATTCTGACGTGTTTCACATTCCATGATCTAGTTTTGAAGGAATCTTTCTTTCAACCATATAGTGAACAAAGAGAACCAAGACATTCGAGGAAGCAAAGAGGGAATGCCCGGAGCGTATGAGGAATACGTGAGGACATGAACGATGCAGCTGACGAAGAAGGTCGACGGTTATCTGATGTTCAAAGTCCGGTGGCGATAGCGAAGAGGTCACACCCGTTCCCATGCCGAACACGGTCGTTAAGCTCTTCTGCGCCGATGGTAGTTGGGGGCTTCCCCCTGTGAGAGTAGGACGT
>NZ_JALKEV010000013.1 GCF_023017105.1 Halalkalibacter sp. APA_J-10(15)
GTCCCAATCAGGTTGTCAAAGGCTCTTTTCACTTTGACAATCTGATTGGGATGTGGAACACTCCATGAATGGTTGTTGTGCAGAAAAAACTTAATCTTTTGGTGTCCGGAATCTTGACATAGATCCATTCATATCTAGGAATAATTAGTGCTATTAGCATTAAAATTGTAATCCCAATTAAGCTAGACAAGAACGTTGTTTTTATCACCTAATCACCCTTTCTCTTAATAAGTAAAGCGCTCGCTCGTTTGTTTAAGTACATTTTTTCACAGTTAATGTTTTTCATAAATATCAATTTGGTTATCAGTGGATGTGCTAATTTTCATAAAACCTTTTTTATTCCAAAAAGCTGCTGAGATTTCGCTTGTTATAATCTAAAAGAATGCCAGCCCAAACGTTGTCTAAGCGATTCGATTTCGATTTGTGCAACATGATGACCGTTTAATTTGCATTAGGTCCTCTTAAAATTAAAAGTGAAATAATACTTGCAATAGCCATCAATAAAGGAAAAAGTCCTAATTTATTCAATACCATCCCTCTCTATAATCAATTAATTAAATTTAACGCCTTTCTTATAATTTTCTTTAAAACGCAAACAAAACACTTCCTTATTAATTAATTGTTCGTTTCGTTTAAGTGAGATCCTCCACTATCTAATGATTTCTATAAATAAAGCATAACAAAAAATTTTGCGTAATTGGTTAATTCCTTCCGCGTAGTATGTGTCAACTACGAAAAAAGACGATTACATAATAAACTTAATTGTCTCCGAATATTTTCAACGGCATCGTTGTACTGAGTAGCAAATAATCTGTTGTTCTCTTTCGTTTACCTTCTTCCGATTAGCATCCCTTAGTGCAACAAACAGCGCTCACCACCATTAATGGAAAAATTGGTAACGATACCTATATAGATGAATATTTAAACCTATATAACCAAAAACTTTTGTTATAAACAATTACAGGAGTTGAAATAGTATGAATCGAAATCAATATATAGATAAAATTTTCGATAAGCATGAGGAGTTAAATACGATAGTACAATCCTATTGGAGTCAATACTCCCACATGGGTACGTGGCAATTTTGGGTGGTTTCTTCATTTTTAATTATTCCTTTAGTTATCCTTTTCTTCGCTGTAGATAGAAAGAGGATTTTTGAAGTGTTGTTTTTTGGATTTGTGGTGCATGTGTTATGGACGTATGCCGCACTGGCTCTAACCAACCTCGGTTATTTTGCTTATCACTATTATTCAGTACCATCACTTCCCGCTAGTTTAAATATGACAGTCTCCGTACTTCCGGTGAGTTTTTTATTATTATACCAATACTGCACAAATCATCAGAAGAATTTCTTTCTTTATTTATTGCTCTTATCTGCTGTCTTTGCATTCGGCTTTGCAAGTATAGAAATAAGGATGGAATTCCTTGAACTAAGAGGCGGAATGAGGCAATTGTACCTTTTTCTGAGCGATATTATAATCGGAGTCCTAGCGTATTTCCTAACTCAACTTCTTAAAAGATATAGAATAGAACATGATTAGACTATACTGAATTGGACAGAAAAATTAAGTCAAGTAGACTACAGATAACATAAGTCGAGGAGAATCTACGATGACTAAAAGAGAACGTCAAACATTTACTGAAGAATTTAAACAACAGATTGTGCAGCTTTATAACAGTGGTTAACTAAGGAAAGAGATTATTCGTGAATATGATCTTACTCCTTCACCTTTAGATAAATGGGAGAGTCAGACTTCCGGTTCTTTCAAGGAAAAGGACAACTTAACAAACGAACAAAGAGAATTAGCGGAATTAAGAAAGCAAAATAAGCAATTAGAAATGGAAAATGACATTTTAAAGCAAGCCGCGCTGATAATAAGATGAAAGTAAGTGTGATTAAGATACTCAACACACATACACGATATCAACAATGTGCAAAGTCCTACAACTCCCCATGATGCAATGGTATTGTTGCGCCCCCTACCGTTCAGGAAGGAATATTAGAATCCTCCTTTTTATGCGAGTAATACTTGTCACGAAAAGTTCGGGCGATCTTGCTCAAATATCGATTTTTCTTCCAAGCGATTTGAAAAGTTCGCGACAATAAGGTGCTTTAATGGAAATGAGTCGGATAGCTGTATTTTCTCTTTTGCCTCCTTAGACATAAGAAGCTCGTAATGAAATACTACTTTCCGACTCTTTTTCAACTAAAAACGACCCGACGCTTCTTACTCATGAAGTGAGTGAGATCCTCAGGTCGTTCTTCACCAGCAACGTTGTCTGATAAATCATACAACGGTTCGCTAATTACAAAAAAGCAGCCTAGTCGGCCGCTGCATCAATCATTTTGGTGGAGCATAGCGGGCTCGAACCGCTGACCTCTTCGCTGCCAGCGAAGCGCTCTCCCAGCTGAGCTAATGCCCCACATGATATTGGACATGATTAATTATATATGGATACAACACAACATGCAAACACTTTCCCTTTAAAAGAAGAAGTCCAGTAACCACCAGGCTACACCCGCAATCACACTAATGACGAGTGAGCTCATAACCATTTCCATCGTCACTTTTTTATGCTTCACAAAATCAAAAATAAACCAACCACAAAAAACCGCTAACGCAAAAATGATTGCTGTCAAACGCATCTCCCCCTCACGCCATCTATCTTATCAAAAAGATGATTGATCCGCTACTAAGATGGCTATACTGACAAAGGAATACAGAGGAGGATAGCGCGATGTTTGAGCTTATGAAGAAAGTCATTCGAATTCGGCAATCAATTATTTTCGCCGCCACCGGGGGCTTTTGTGTTACTAGTGCCTTTATTATTTATACTCTTGAACCTGAAACATTCCCAAATCCCTTTATTGGATTTTGGTGGGTAATGACAACCATCACTACAGTTGGATTCGGTGATTATGTTCCTAAAACCGTTGCAGGGCAAACATTTGGGATTTTTCTCTATGTAACTGGAATTGCCTTAATTGGTGTCATGATTGGGAAGATCGTCGAAGCATTTAGTACTTATCAAACGATGAAGGAGGAGGGTAAATTGGATTACAAAGGGAAGAAACACTTTGTTATCGTCGGTTGGTCCAGTAAAACATTCAAGACTATTGAAGAATTATTACTTATCAATAAAAGCAATATTGTCATCATTGATACAAAACAACAAGCACCTTGTAGCCACGCTCGTATCAGTTATATTCAAGGTGATCCTACCTCTCGTGAAACACTAGAACGTGCCAATATATTATATGCGACATCTGTTTGCATTTTTGCCTCTGATCCGATTCATAACAGTGTCGAAGCTGATGGCAAGACATTATTGATCGCTACTGCCATTGAACATTTTGCAAAAGAACGCAATCATCCAATTTACACCATTGCCGAAATCTTAAATGAAAAGCATATTCCAAACTTTAAACATGCCAACATTGATGAATATATTTTATCAAATGAAGTCTTTTCTGACCTTATGGCACAATCGGCGATTTACAACGGTTCAACGAAATTATTTATGCAGCTTCTTCACCGTAAGCAGGGTGATGATATTTGGGAAATTCCTAAAAAGCTAGATTGGCTTGTGTACGACGATGCCTTCTGTGCATTAAAAAAACTAGGGGCTACGTTAATTGCCGATCATGAAGATTTCAGTATTGTTCGTCGTCTTCAAGACCCTATTCCTGTCGATGCTAAGCTGTACATTATTTGCGACGAAACGACCTATCGAAAAATCATCAGCTAACCGTTGACGGACGTCAGATAAAGGAGTACATTAATTCATAGTTAATGACAATTTGATCTGGTAAAAGGAGAATGTAATGAAAAAACAATTTGCCGTCATTGGGCTTGGACGTTTTGGTAGCTCCGTTTGTAAGGAGCTATACCGTATGGGACATGAGGTATTGGCCATTGATACAAATGAGGATAAAGTGAATGAATTTACAAGCTTTTCAACTCATGCCGTTATTGCAGATGCGACCGATGAAAAAGTGTTAAAGAATCTCGGCGTGCGCAACTTTGAGCATGTTGTCGTAGCCATTGGTGATAATATTCAATCAAGTATTTTATGCACATTATTATTGAAGGAATTCGACGTCCCACAAGTTTGGGTGAAAGCTCAAAATAACTACCACCATAAGGTTTTAGAAAAAATTGGTGCCGATCAAATTATTCACCCTGAATATGATATGGGGATTCGTATTGCACAGCATTTGACATCAGAAAAGGTCATTGATTACATTGAACTTTCGGACGAATACAGCATTGTCGAGTTTTTCGCTACAGACAAAATTGCAGACCGTTCGATCATTGACCTTGACATTCGGGCGAAATACGGCTGTACGATATTAGCCATTAAACGTGGAGAGGATATTAACGTATCTCCTTATCCACATGACGTGATTTTAATCAATGATGTCCTGATATTAATCGGACACAAAAATGACCTGAAGAGATTTGAAGATCATGGCTTATGATTTTTATCAACTTTATGGAAGAAGTGATCCACACAAATTCTGTGTGGATCCTTCTTTTCATTAGGTCAAAATTGTCATCTCTAGTTCATCAATTAAGCTTTTTGCTACAGGAAAGTATTTTGGATCAATGTCACCATCTTTTTCAACGGGCTCGCTAAACTGATTGATCGCACTATTCAAATTGATCGTCACAAGACCATTAAAGACATCTGGGTTATCATCAAGACCTTGTTGATAGCGATGATTAAGAAGGTATGGTGTACCAAGTTCAACTGAAACACCACGTTGATCAAGGTCCCCATCAACCGCAGTAAAAGGTATCCTTAGAAAAGTATATCCTCCCTCTTCATCAATCTTATAATCTAAATAGCCATGATCATACTCCCAGCCACCACCGATTGAGTAGCCTAATGGTTTTAGTTTATCTTCTAACACCTTTAATTTTATTTGTGTTCCTTCAACTGGCGATTCAATCGCAAGCATCTCGATCATCCCTTCAACACGTCGTTAACAATAGTCTGTCCAATAAAGATGTAAGAATACACGATAGAAGCTGGGTCAAACGAGTTCCAGTTAAAAAATAACTTGTATGGTGAAGGAGGATTTACAAAAAAGCTGCTAGGGCTTGTCCCTAACAGCTTTCTTTCCTTATTTCAAACGTGCTTCTAGCTCAGCTTTTTCCTTTTCAAACCCTGGCTTGCCAAGTAGTGCAAACATGTTCTTTTTATACGCTTCTACACCTGGCTGATCGAACGGATTAACACCAAGTAAATAGCCACTAATTCCGCATGCTTTTTCAAAGAAATACACAAGATATCCGAAATAATATTCATTTAATTCAGGAACGTTGACAATCAGATTGGGAACTCCTCCATCTGTATGAGCAAGTAACGTCCCTTCAAACGCTTTTTTATTAACAAAGTCCATCGTTTGACCTGCTAAGTAATTTAACCCATCTAAGTCACTATCCGCTTTCTCAATAACGACTTCTTCTCGAGACTTTTCAACCGAAATGACCGTTTCAAATAAATCACGACGACCATCTTGTACGTATTGTCCCATTGAATGAAGATCTGTTGAGAAATCAACAGCAGCTGGGAAGATCCCTTTTCCATCTTTCCCTTCACTTTCACCGTACAATTGCTTCCACCATTCTGAAACAAAGTGTAGGGATGGCTCATAATTCACCATTAACTCAATCGTTTTCCCTTTATTATATAGGACATTTCGAACAGCTGCATATTGATAGGATTCGTTTTCAGCAAGGCTCGGATTATTGAAGTCTGCACTTGCATCAGCAGCACCTTGCATCATTTTCTCAATATCAAGCCCACTCACGGCAATTGGAAGTAATCCAACCGCTGTTAGAACGGAATAACGACCACCTACATCATCTGGAACAACAAATGATTCATAGCCTTCTTCGTTCGCTAACGTCTTAAGAGCACCCTTCTCGCTGTCTGTCGTTGCATAAATACGCTTACGAGCTTCTTCTACTCCATATTTCTTTTCTAAGTAATCACGGAAAATACGGAACGCAATAGCAGGCTCCGTTGTCGTCCCTGACTTTGAGATCACATTGACAGATACATCTTTGCCCTCAATAAGTGCTAATAGGTCCTTCATATATGTGGAGCTAATATTTTGACCGACAAAGAATACTTGTGGCGTCTGACGCTCTTCCTTCGTTTGAATGTTGTAGAACGAATGTTGCAACGCTTCTATCGCTGCACGAGCTCCTAAATAAGAGCCACCAATCCCGATAACAAGTAGAACGTCTGAATCTTGTTTAATTTTCTCTGCTGCCTTTTGAATACGAGCAAACTCTTCCTTATCGTATTCTGTTGGTAGGTTAATCCAACCTAAGTAATCGTTTCCTGCACCTGTCCCATTATGTAACTCTTCATGTGCTGCTTTTACTGCACCTTGTAAATAGTCAACTTCATGCTGATTAAAAAACGTTAAAGCTTTAGAATAGTCAAACTGTATTTTAGCCATTAATAAGCCTCCTTAATAGTTTCAATCACTATTCACTTTAGCGGAACGTTCGAAAAGAATCAAGAACATTTCTACTATTTCCCGATGAAAGTTGAGTTTATTTATCGGAATTGGAAAGAATGTCGTAAACCGGCTAAATAAAAAAGAGCTACCTTTATCTTATCCGCTATGGACACATCACGCGCTGAACCACATCACTACTTTCACAAATGATACTTCGGACAAAATCACCATCATTTTAACGTAAGAACCGACTTGCTTGAATGAATTAATCTCGTCATTTCTACGGTCGTAGTTGAATAATCGCTCTTTCGCCTTATCCTTTCCAAGCTTTGTTGTCTCTCTTCTTCTACCTACACCCCAATTTCGTGATGCTTTAAGATACGAAGTTAATTCGTGATGTAAACGCTCGTCGTAGCTTGACCAATTTCTCAATACTGAAAAGCTTTTGATTACTTTAAGCAAAAATATATCTTGCAGAGTGGCACTTCCCAGTCCATCAAAAAAATGCCCTGAGGGCGCTTTTTAGCAATTATTTTAAAGAGGACATTACTTATTATCCGGAGTATACGTGCCTTTGTCCCGAATTTCCTTTCTTAGACTAGCACTATGCATAAGCCTCAAAACGGGTCTAACAACTAAAAAAGTACTCCCAGCGAGATAAAAAATGAGGCCGATCTTTTCCATCTTATCAAAAAAATTAAGAATACTCCCAATAACAAACAAAACTCCAATTAATAAATCATTAATCGTAGAAATAACTCTGTATCTCTTATCAAAATAAATTCGTACCCGGCCCATCTTCACGTCCAAATACTCTTCATCATTCTTAATCTTTGCGATCTTATTCTTCATAAATACCTCCTTGATGCAAAACTCCTCGAATAATTTTACCCCATATCCTAGAAGATTAAACCGTCCCTGCTGTTGCCGGCACTGAGTTGGAAAGGTTCAATTTTATCGCAATGGCAGACAGAATAAATAAAAGGGTAGGCTTATTTTATTCACTTTTAAAAATATTCGTGTTTATTCAGAAAATTAGAGTGGTATGAGAGTGAATGAGCCAGATATAGCTAATGAAGGAGATATCTGATATCTAGATAATGGGAGTGTTTGAAGAATGGAAGACTTTTACCCTTCAAGAATAAGCGAGAAACCGCAAATCAAGAAGCGTAAAGATCCTGTAATTCATACCGACCGAAAGAATGATGACGAGGCTCCACTCACGAAAGATCAACTTGATTTCTATGAGGAGAATGGTTTTTTACAAATTAAAAACCTCTTCTCGGATGAGGAAATGGCGACTATGCAAAAAGGGATCTTCGAATTACAGGAATCAAAGAGTGGCGTACAGTCCGAGAAAGTGATTCGAGAGCCTAATAGCAATGAAATTCGATCAATTTTCGCAGTGGATCAAGATAGCGAATACTTCAAGAAAATTGCGGCTGATCAGCGCTTGCTTGATATTGTCAATCATCTCCTTGGAAGTGACGTCTATGTCCATCAATCCCGAATAAATTATAAGCCAGGATTTTCAGGTAAGGAGTTTAATTGGCATTCGGATTTTGAGACGTGGCATACAGAAGATGGGATGCCTAGAATGCGCGCCTTAAGCATGTCAATTGCCCTATCAGATAATTATGTACACAACGGACCACTGATGCTCGTACCAGGTTCTCATAAATATTATGTGAGTTGCGTCGGCGCAACACCTGAAGACAATTACAAAGAATCACTGAAAGCACAAAAAGTCGGTGTTCCAGATAATGATAGCTTGACATGGTTATTCGACCAAGGTGGTAACCTTTCTGTTGCAACTGGAAAAGCAGGAACCATTACTATTTTTGAATCGAATACAATGCACGCTTCCACAAGCAATATGACCCCATACCCACGTAATAATTTGTTCATGGTGTACAACAGTGTCGAAAATAAACTCGTTGAACCATTTGCAGGTGCAGGAGAACGACCAGAATACATCGCTGTTCGCAAAACAAGCGAACCACTCGGAAAAGAAAAAACACATAAGTAAAAATGAAGAATTCATTCATAAGAAAAGACCATTCAGTCTGAGCTGAATGGCTTTTCTATGTTTTTTATTTCAACAACCCTACCATTTTCAAGCCATGCACAATGCCACCTTCATCCACTGCTTATGTCACATATTTAGCTACTTCTTTCGTTTCTTCATGAGTGTTGCCCATCGCAACACCATGTGCAACAGTTGAGAGCATTTCAATATCATTTAACCCCTCACCAAAAGCATAGACATTTTTTGGTTTGATGTTTCAATGTAGCAATCATCTTCTCAGTGCCTTTTGACTTTGATCCACCTTTAGGCAAACATCGACTGATAGTGGATGCCATCAGATGATTATGAAATATAAATCGTGCCACCTCTCATTCCTTCTTATCGCTGAACAAGATAAGACTTGTAAATGAAAATGACTTATGAGGGTGCTGAAGAAGTTTGGTTTTTAACTTTTTTGGTAACCTTTAAGCACCGAGCGCAACCGTTGCCTATTTTGAAAAGCTTGATACGAATGGGATTTCTCGAATCAGCGAGCAACAAGTGAAGCCATCGCTAGTCAATTCAAAGGCATTGAAAAAGTACAAATCAACTTTTTCAATGGTCTCTGTCTTATCCTTTTGTATAATTTACTTAAAAGCTAGTCATTCTATACAGTAAGGCATAACTGAATGGTTGTGTCCACTTTACCCATTAATGGAGGTGAATAATATGAGCGGTATTCAACGTACAGCATTAACGCTAGCGATTATCGGGGCAATTAACTGGGGGCTTATCGGCTTCTTTCGTTTCGATTTAGTCGCTGCAATCTTTGGCGGTCAAGCAGCTGCTTTCTCTCGTGTCATTTACGCTATTGTCGGACTAGCTGGCTTATATTGTATCTCTATTCTATTCAAGCCCGATGAAGAGCTTGAACGAGTCCCGGAAACACAAAAATAAGGATAGTGAGTTGCTATCATTTTTCCTTATGAGCGGTACGTGAGATAGAGTCATGAAAATCAAACGACCGCTCATTTCCACCTGACACATTTAATAAAAAGAAAAAGAGGCTGGGACAAGATCCGGCCTCTTTTTCTTGTATTATTTCTTCGCACGCTTATTTAAATCAGCTTGAATTTCATTTGACTGCTTTAACCACTCTTTTAACTTATCCTCAAGCGTGTTGAAGCCTTGTTGTTGCGTTTTTTGCTGCTGTTGTGGTTTACGATTGTTTTGTGGACGAGGCTTACTTGCTGGACGTTCAGGCGCTTCTTGTGTAGCGCGGATCGAAAGCGAAATTTTACCAGAATCCTCCTCAACATTCATAATTTTAACTTGAACCTCATCTCCCACTTTAAGAACATCGTTAATATCCTTAACAAATCCATGAGCGACTTCAGAAATATGAACTAACCCTTGCTTCTTTTCATCGAGGGCAACAAACGCACCGAAAGGCTTAATACCTGTTACCTTTCCCTCAACGATACTACCAACTTCATAATTTGACATACATATACATCTCCTAAATAATTTTTAACCTTTTAATATTAACATAAGACTACTATTTAAGTAAAGGAGATCTATACACACTTCACATCCAGTTCATGGAATAGTCTACTACTTTTTTGTTAAATGACCATGTGTTAATACAACTTCGGAAAAGTTAATTTTTAATTGTTTTTGATATTTTTCAATCTTATACTCGTCTCTTCGATCAAGCAAAGTAATGACTGTCCCTGTTTTCCCCATTCTCCCTGTTCGCCCAGAACGATGCACATATTGATCAGGGGTAGCCGCAACATCAAACTGAATGATATGTGTGATATCATCAATGTCCAGCCCTCGAGCAGCAATATCTGTTGCGACAAGTAGGTCAATATCCCCATTTCGCAATTGCCTCATTGCTTGTTCTCGTTCCTGTTTACTGTGATCAGAAGATAGTGCCTGTACTCGTAAACCTTTATAGACTAACTTTTCAGCTACTTCATGTAGCTTTTCCAATTGGTTAACAAAGACAATCCCTCTCTTAATGGTTTCCGCATGAACAAGCTTTCTCGTCACATCGACTTTGTCACGTTGCTCGACACGCAGCACACAATGTTCTACTTTCTCTACTTCTACTAAACCTCCTTCAGCTTCTAGCTCAACGATAAATGGCGCTACCTGTCTCATCTGCTCCGTAATTCCATCTGGAATGGTAGCCGATACACTCAAGTACTGAATGTCGCGACCAGCACGCTTGGCAATTTCCATCGTAGCTCCCCAAGACGATTGTTCTCCCATCATTCGATCAGCTTCATCAATCACCACCACTTGTAAATCAGCTACTTTTAGTTTTTTCATTTGGATAAGGTCAAGTAGTCGACCTGGGGTCCCAACCGCAAGCTGCGGCTTCTGTTTTTTTAATTTTTCAACTTGCCTTTTTATGTTCGCTCCACCAATAAAAGCACCAATATGTACCGGATCCTTTTCGGTTATTTTTTTGGCCACATCAACAACCTGCATCGCAAGTTCTTGAGTAGGTGTTAGAATAAGCACCTGTAACCGCTGTACTTGCTTATCAATCTTATTCAAAGCTGGTAATAAGTAAGCAAGCGTCTTTCCTGTTCCTGTTTGTGATCGAGCAATAATACTCTGACCCTCTAATGCTTCAGGAATCATCTTTTTTTGAATATCAGTAGGCTCTGTAATATGTAATTCCTTTAAAACAGAAACAAACGATTCGTTTAATTGTTCAAATGTAAAGCTCATTATTTTACCCCTCTTTTCTAAACACGCCAATCATTAGTATGACCGATCCTTGTCACTTTCACCCATAAAAGGGAAAACTCACTAAATCAATTAAGAATATTCTTCTCCGAACATAATTTCAGGGATGTCTTAAAAGATCACATACGCACCTTTTAAAACACCCCCTTTTTACTAACTCACTTCAACCGTTGTAACAAAACATCTATTCGTTCAATCGCTTGCTCTAAATGGTCCATTGACGTCGCATATGAACAACGAATATGCCCTTCTCCACCTTGCCCAAAAACTGAACCAGGAACGACCGCTACACGTTCTTCCATTAATAGCTTTTCAGCAAATGCTTCTGAGTTCAAACCTGTTTTTTCAATTGAAGGAAATGCATAAAAAGCTCCTTCTGGTCGGTGACAGATCAAACCAATTTCTGCAAAGGATTTCACGACAAAATTTCGTCTTTGCTTATACGATTGCTTCATCCGTTCCACTTCATCTAATCCTTGTCGAAGCGCCTCTAGAGCACCAAATTGCGCCATAGTAGGTGCACACATTAAGCTGTATTGATGAATCTTCAGCATAGCGGCTAATAAATCAGGTGGCGCTAACACAAACCCCAATCGCCAGCCAGTCATTGCAAATGCTTTGGAAAAACCTTGAATGAGTATCGTTCGATTTTTCATCCCTGGTAAGGCTGCAAAGCTAACATGCTTATGATCATACGTTAATTCCGCATAAATTTCATCAGAAAACACAATAAGATCATGTCGTTCAATCACTTTAACAAGCTCGTTAAGCTCTTCACGGTTTAACGTTGAACCCGTCGGATTATTCGGAAAACAGAGCATAACTGCCTTCGTTTTATCGGTAATTGCTTCTTCAATTGCTAATGCCGTTACTTTAAAATCATGTTCAATCGACGTCCCCACTGAAACGGGTACTCCTCCTGCCAGTTCAACAAGTGGTGCATAAGAAACGAAGCTTGGCTCAACGACGATCACTTCGTCTCCCACATTAAGGATTGCCCGCATTCCAATGTCAATTCCTTCACTTGCTCCTACAGTTACGAGCACTTCTGTTTCAGGATCATACTGAACCGAAAACCGATCTTCCATATAATATGAGATCTCTTGTCTCAATTCCATTAAGCCTGCATTAGCCGAGTAAGCAGTGAAACCACGTTCCAACGATGAAATGCTTGCCTCACGTGTATTCCATGGTGTAATAAAGTCAGGCTCCCCAACACCAAGTGAGATAATATTATCCATCTTTGATGCCAAATCAAAGAATCGACGAATGCCAGACGGTTTAATCGCTTGAACACGCTTAGACAAACGACTGTTTTGTTTTGTATGTGAAGGAATCATGGCGTCACCACAATCCGACGATCTTCTTCTCCTTGTTCAAAAACAACACCGTCATGTTTATATTTTTTCAATTGGAAATGAGTCGTTGTTGAAATAACGGAATCAATCGTCGACAGCTTATCTGAAACGAAACGGGACGTTTCTTGCATCGTATTTCCTTCAATGACAACCGATAAATCATAAGCACCAGACATTAAATAAACAGCCTTCACCTCTGGAAAACGATAAATACGTTCCGCAACTTGATCAAAACCTACACCACGCTGCGGAGTAACCTTCACATCGATTACAGCGGTTACGCCTTCGCGCTTTTGTATTTTACTCCAATCAATCACAGCCGAATAACTAAGAATGACCTTCTCTTCTTCCAACTGCTTTAAAACGACCTCTGCTTGCTCTTCTGTTATATCTACCATTTTCGCTAACATGGCAACGGGAATGCGTCCGTTACTCTCTATTATTTGTAATATTTCAATTCGTTTCTCGTCCATGTCCATCTTCCTAGCCCCTTCCTTACAAAAAACATGTATGGTATCTCAGTATTTTGTTTATCATAACATATCATCCCTTTGATACGAATAGCTTTTTCCTCCTATAACTAAATTTCTTTATCTTATTATAGAACAGAAGGGAACGTTTAAAGCCTATGTACAGTAAAAAGAAACAAGCACTACTGATCATTGATATGATAAATGATTTCGAATTTAAGCACGGAGAACAGCTCATCCCATACGCAATGAGAGCGGCACATACGATTAAATCCATGAAGGAACAACTTAAGAGCGAACGAATACCCATCATTTATGTAAATGATAATTACGGGAGGTGGCAGTCTGATTTCCGTCATATCGTTTCTCATTGTGCAGAACAGCCAGTAAGAGGACAACCAATAGCTAAACTTCTTCAACCTGAGCAGGATGACTACTTCATTTTGAAACCACAATATTCAGGGTTCTTTTGTACACCGCTTCACTTATTACTTGATCACTTAAGTATTCAATCACTTATCCTAACAGGGGTCTCTGCAGACATGTGTGTTCAATTTACGGCTAATGACGGCTATATGCGCGGATATGACCTGCATATCCCTGCTGATGCAGTCGCTTCACAAACGAATAGTCGAAATGACCATGCTCTTGAGCTCATGAAACATGTCTTAAAAGCTGACATTAGTCAATGGTCATCCTCATACACTTCTAAATAGAGAAGGGCACCTAAGTTTACCTGCTACCTTTTCAGTTTTCAGCCTAATAAAGAAAGGTGAATCCCTGGACGGATTCACCTTATTACTACTTATTACGCAAACACTTCTCTTAGCGACGCTTTATCATGCTGTAACCAATAATTCATTAACCGTTTTGCCCCTTCTAAATCATGGAGCTTGGCTTGTCCACACTGCTTTTCCGTTGCAGCAGGGACCTCTGTCAGCTCAAGTGAAAAGTTCATCGTTTCTTCCAAAATATCAATGAGCTCATCAACCGTTGGCTTCCCACTCATAATTAAGTAAAACCCTGTCTGACAGCCCATTGGTGACAAATCAATCACCTCAAAATGCTCATATTTCTCAGAGAATCGACGAATATTCAAGGCAAGTAAATGCTCCATTGTATGAATAACATCAGGCTTCATCGCTTGTTTATTCGGCTGAAAAAAACGAATGTCAAACTTGTTTACTTCTCCATCAGATCCTACTGGGATCGTTCCACACGGCCTGACAAATGGCGCTTTTACAATTGTGTGATCAAGTTCAAAGCTTTCAACTGTTGGCATGAGAATACCTCCTCCTCTTTGTCTCCATCGTAACATAGCAACGCTATTTCTAAAATGATTAAGACATTTTCCCAAATACTTCTTTGTCTATATTATGCTCATTCGAAAATTCGAGCATCTCCTCAGACAATCCAGCTGGCTCAAAGCGCTTTAATTTAATTCGGAAGCCTTTCTTTGGATGAATGACGATAAGTGTACGCTTTGCAAATTTTATAAAAGAAATTTTCTTGATATCTGTTACTTGAAGCTCCCGTGTCCCAATAACCTTTCGTATAATGAGCGTTCGATACAATAAGCGGTCTTCCTTCACCTCAAACTCATAAGAAATTGTTAAAAAGGCTAGAAACAGGATAATACTAGCATATGCGATATATTGAAACCCATTGTCTAAAACAGAGCCATACATTAATGCTAATACAATCCAAGCAATCCAAATAAATGGTGATTCTTTAGCTTTATACATACTTTTTTCACTCCTCCCACCTCCCTATTATACATAAGTTTGAGCGAAGGAAAAGAAGGGGATATAACAGGCAGTACTTTCCATTCTTTTTCAACTATTTTATGCTAAGTAGTAGATACGATCTTTACAGAAACGGATTCACTATTAGTAAGGAAGGAGAAACGAATTTGAACAAGTCACATTTTACGAAGAAACTCATGCATCGCCTTAAATCAGATCCTATTCTTGATTGGGCTGCAACTTTGGCTTACTATTTTATGCTTTCAATCTTTCCATTGCTTATTTTTATTCTTGCACTTGTTCCATACTTTCAATTTGACACAGATGGCTTACAACATTTTATTACCGACTATGTTCCAAACGAATTGGCTGATATCCTTTTTACGACCATTTTTGAAGTAGTCAGCGAACCACAAGGCGGTCTGCTTTCATTTGGGATCCTTGCTACTATTTGGTCTGCATCAAATGGAATTAATGCCCTTATTCGAGCAGTAAACAGATCCTATGATGTAGAGGAAACTCGAAATTTCTTACAGCTTCGCCTACTTTCTATTGGCTTAACGATATCGATGATCTTTGTTATTGTTATCACTCTGTTATTACCTGTTTTCGGAAACTTGATCATTACAACATTGGATCGTTTCTTCTTTCTTCCTGATGAAACGACAACGGTATTGAAAATGCTACGTTGGATTATTGGAATTTCATTAATGTCCTTTCTTCTCATGATCATCTATCGATTAGCACCAAATGTGAAGTTAACTTTTTCGCAAGTATTAATAGGATCCTTTGTAGCAACAATTGGCTGGCAGTTTATTTCAATTGCATTTTCAACTTACATTAGTCAATTTGGCAATTTCTCAGCTACGTATGGGAGTCTTGGTGGAGTCATTGTTCTTATGCTATGGTTCTTTTTATCTGGTATCATTCTTGTTGTGGGCGGGCAAGTGAATGCTGTCTTATATGAATTGCACAGAACAAAGAGAATTTAACAAAAAAGCTAGTAAATTTCATATTAAACGTATAAAACAAGAGAAAGTGGTCATGATGGTAGCAGGAAAGTAGCAATAATCATTGAAAATAAGGAGATGAAAGACAATGAATAAAACTGAACTCGTACAAGCTGTAGCTGAGCGTTCACAAATATCAAAGAAGGATGCAAACACCGCAGTTAACTCTGTTTTTGAGGTCATTTCAGAAACGTTATCTTCAGGTGAAACGGTTCAATTAATCGGATTTGGTAATTTTGAAGTTCGAGAGAGAGCGGCAAGAAAAGGGCGTAATCCGCAAACTGGTGAGGAAATTGACATTTCAGCGACGAAAACCCCTGCCTTCAAAGCTGGCAAACAGTTGAAAGAAGCCGTTAAGTAAACGAAAGAAGTTGATCCTGCTTAAGCAAGATCAACTTCTTTTCTAGTTGTTATTCATTCTCTACAATTTGTTCAGGTAAATCACGAGTCACGTACGTTCCGGCAATAAAGTCGTGAATACTACGCTTATCTTGACGGAATGCGACCATTAGACCACTAATAATAAATAACAGCCCAATTGATACAACGTAAAGAACTCCAGCAACGACTGTTCGTAAAATCATCGCTCCAATCCCCAATTTCGAGCCATCTAATTTCACAATACGAACACCACAAATACGTTTACCAACTGTAAAACCAAACCAAACGACTGGAAGTACTAGCATATATGCAAGGTTTCCAATTCCTAAAATCGTATCTTGTAAAGATTGTTCTTGAGTATAAATAATGATATCCTCAAGATTAAATATCACTACATCTGCACCAGGTAAAGGTATAAGTAAAAAGATAACGAAAAATACAATGTTAAGAAAGATACCGTCAAGAATACTCGCACCTACGCGAATCCAAAATCCTGCTGGGTTTTGTGCCATTCTATAAACCTCCTATATTATCAAACTGTTCTTATTATACAAATTAATGGAATTGAATGCCACCATTTTTGTAAAATCAATTGTTAACCTAATAAATAATAAGGTTGACAATTGATCTTTTCCATTTTATTCTACTATAGAGCACAGACAAGGAGGTGATTATAATCAAACAGACATTTCAAACAAGACAAATTGTATACATCGCTTTATTCGCTGCATTAATGACCATCGGTGCAAATGTCACATCTTTTCTCGTTATAGGTTCTGTGCCGATTACTTTGCAACCGTTTTTTGCGATGTTGGCAGGAGCATTACTAGGAAAACGACTAGGATCTATTTCCATGATTGTTTACATTGCCGTAGGATTAGTTGGTTTTCCCGTGTTTGCACAATTTAGAGGTGGATTTTCTACCTTTGTCAGTCCAACCTTTGGTTTTTTGCTATCATTTATTATTTTAGCGTTTGTAGCTGGATGGATCATCGAGAAGAGCAAAGAGAAGAAAATTGCAACATTTTTCATCGCGTGCTTTGCTGGTCTATTAATCAATTATTTACTTGGAACAAATTATATGTACGCTAATTTAAATTTGTTAGCAGATGGAGAAGCGGTCAGCTATGGGACCGTTTGGGCTTGGATGGCAGCCCCCTTTGTAAAGGACTTTATCTTTACTTGCTTTGCCGCTATATTAGCAAAGCGAGTTTACCATATGGTTCAATTATCAAATCCAACAAGTCGATCAAAAGCTGCTTAAAGCCCTTGAATTGGATACATGGCAACGAAGAAGACGTTACATAAGCATAAAAGCTTGAGTGAAGAGAGCTTTCCCTTCATCCAAGCTTTTACTTATCAGTATGCTTACGCTTCTTCCACATTCTAATCTGAACTCATGATCGATTTCAGTTCTCCTAATTCAATAATGAACTTGCTTCAATTGAAAAGGACGAAATGAAATACTCCTCACCTTCACGTTCCATATCAACATGAACCGTTAAGTAATCAATTGCAGGGTAGCCTAGCATACCAAAATGGTGCTGACCGTATGGACTATTTTCATCAAAATATAGGACTGGTGCATTCTCCGCTATCACTCTTGCTTTGTTTCCTTCTATTGATATGTTCAAATCCTCCTCGAGAATCATTCTAATCCCGGGATTAAATACAGTGCTTCGCAGAGTTGGGTAGTATTCAGCTTGAGTTCTCTCATTTAAATATTCCTGGAGCTCATCATTGTACACATATTTCCCATCTTTAAATTCATACAATTCTCCTAAAAGCTGGTTCTTTCCTTCGTCAGTCATTAATGGCTCCAATACCTCATTTATATCATTTTCTGTATGGAAATTCTCATTAAGGAACACTCCATCTTCCTTACTATGATAGCTAAAAAGGACTCTTATTTGCTCAAAGAATTGATCAAATTGTTTAATGATAACCTCTTCCTCCATGGAATTTGTTTGGCACCCAAATAATACTAAGCTGATCAATAGATATAAACATACTCTTCCTTTTTTCATTACATTCATTCCTTTAATTTCTCTCTTTATATAAACGAATGAAAGAATCATATAGTTTCATAATTTTTAAAAATAACTGCGCAGTATTTTCTTAAAATCGTTACGCGGAAACATTACAACATTTTCAAGCTTTTATGAAAATGAGGCTCTTTCATAAAAACGTGGAACGAGCGTGGCGAGCATCCCTCGCGAATCTACCTACATCTTCTTCATTACTGTCCATGTGTGAGGCAAAAGGAGCTCACACATGGGAATCCCCATTCCTCTAAATCGAGAAAAAGCCTCTTTCCAAGAGGAAAAAGGAATCCTCATTCCGCTAGTGGAGTAAATAAGGCCAAAAGGAGCAATAAAATTCAAAATAGAGGAATGAGGAACCGCATTCAGCACGTGACCTTGTGCACTTCGTCTCAGTCGATCCCTCTGCATTCCATAGGAGAGATAAAAAAATGAGCACATCCTTTTCTTAATGACGGTTAGTTTTACTTCCTCAGAAGGGTGCGTGCCCCCCCATTCCGGAAACGGCTTCGAAGCGACTTCTCATGACGACCATGCTCTCTGAGCATAAAAAAACCTGCCGACTATCTCGATGTTGCGAGACGTTATCGACAGGCAAGAATGCCCTCATGATAAGGACGTTCTTCATTTTAAGAACGAATTATTCGAATGCAGCAATTTCCTCTTCTAGTAGGTCTAACATTGCTGCACCATCTTCACCAACAGTGTCACGGAATTCATCACGAATTGGCAGTGCTAGTTCACGGAAAGCTTCACGCTCTTCTTCCGTTAATGTAATAACCTCTGTTGGATATTCTGTATCATCAATAATTGAGTCTAAATAGGTTTCATTCATTCCATCTTGTAAGTCAAATACAATTGGTTGCATCTCTTCAACAGTCTCATCAATTAACGCACGGACGTTATCAGGTAATTCATTGTAAAAATTAGGATTTACTGTTGTCATAGCTACATAATTATTATGGTTAGAAATCGTCATGTGATCTTGTACTCGGTGGAATTCAGCATCTTCAATGAAGAAGATAGGGTTTTCTTGTCCATCACGATTTCCACGATCAAGAGCTAAGTATAGCTCACCCCAGCTTAACGGAGCTGGATCAGCACCATACGCTTCATAAGAGCTCATAATTAATGGAGACTCTTGTGTACGCATTTGGAAACCATTAAAGTCATCTGGTGTACGTAACTCACGGTTACCAGTCCATTGCATCGCACCTTCAGTAAAGAATGCAAGTGGCTTAATGCTTTGTGCTTCATACATTTCTGCTAAGTGAACATTTAATGCTTCACTCGTATTCAAAATTTCTTGTGTTGTCTCTAAATCATCTGGGAAAAGGAAATGAAGAGCAAACACTTGACCCTCGGGAACCATTCCACCTGTGAAACCAGGTGATACAATTGCAAACTCAACGTCTCCCATTTGAAGTGACTCTACTTGGTCAACCTCTGTAGCTCCACCAAATGCACCATATTCCCAGACGTCCATTGTAATTTGTCCGTCTGATTTTTCTTCTAATAGATCAGCAAATTGCTGCGCATATTCATATTGAACTTGACCGTCAACTTCTTCAGTAACGAAATCCCAATGATACGATTCTTCAATAGCTGCACCATCTGAGCCTTCATCAGCAGGAGTTTCATCGCCATTCGTATCAGGATCTACTGGATCTTCTCCTACATCGCTATCCGTATCTTCTCCTCCACACGCTGCTAATGCAACTGAAAGAGCACCTGCTACTGCAAAAGCTTTCCAACCTTTTTTCTTGAAAAACATCTAATTCCCCCTATAAAAATATAGTTTTATTTTAAAGAAACGATCACCTAGAGTAAAAATAGGGATATTTCTTCAAATAATATAATCAACACCGCTGCTATTAACAACATAATAATATACGGTGGCGTTCCTTTAATAACATCTAAGTATGATTTGTTAAATACCGCACTAGCTGTAAATATATCGACTCCAAATGGAGGTGTCGCAGAACCTAATGCCGCCTGGAATACAATGACAATCCCTAAATGAATAGGGTCGACACCAGCCGCAATGGCTGCAGGATAAAAGATCGGTGTCAAAATTAAGATTACGACAATCGGATCGACAAACATACACCCTACAAAGAAGAATATCGCGACAATTAATAATACATATAAAGCCGAAGGGTCATTGCCGAGAACCGTTTCTGACAACATTTGCGGTATACGTGCTCTTGCGATGACATAAGCGAAAGCTTGCCCTGCTGCTACTAAGATAAATACAGCAGCTGTCACTAATCCAGTAGACAATGCAATTTTTGAGATATCACGTATTTTAATCGTTTTAAAAATAAGTACTTCAAGAATAAGTGCATATAAAACCGAGACCCCAGCTGCTTCAGTTGGACTGAAGTAGCCTAAATAAATACCACCAATAATAATAACTGGGAAACCAAGTGGCAATAGAGCTTTTACAGTAAATTTCCCTCTCATTCGCCAAGGTAGCTTTTCTCCCAATGGGATATTAAATATTCTTGCGTGAATATAACTGTAAATAACAAACAAAGATAATACTAAAATACCTGGACCAATCCCGGCGATGAATAAATCCCCTAATGATACACGAGGTGCAGATAAAGCATAAATAATCATGCCAATACTTGGCGGTATTAATAGTGCAACATCACTAGCATTTATAATTAAAGCGATAGCACTCGAATCCTTGTAACCAACCTTCAATAGCCTTTCCCTCATGGGTCTACCGATTGCTACAACTGTTGCTTGGGTAGAACCTGAGATAGATCCAAACAACGTACAAGTAGCCGCTGTCGTAATCGCATAACCACCTCGAATATGTCCAACAAATGCTCCAACAAAGTCAAGTAACCGTTTAGATGTCTTTCCGGAAGACATAATATCCGCAGCAAAAATAAACAACGGAACGGCTAGTAACTCAAACGAGGAAATACCATTTATCATTTGTTGCGCTAAAAAGGAAGGATCTACAGGTAAGAAAAATAACACAGCAATGATCGAGGCTACAAATATAGGAATCATCATCGGAAATCCTAAAAAAAGTAAAATGATCATTACGATTAGCATAGTTGCTAGCATATATTGTTCCTCACAGTCTTTATAGATTCAGAATATTAAGAATAATCTTTCCGTTCCTGTGCTAAATACACGTCTTTTTCTTTAATATTAATCCACATATTTCGAATAAACTGAATACTGCCAAATATGAAACCTATCGGTACAAAAAGCGCAAAAATATAAGCAGGTAATTGCATGGCAGTAGTTACTCGACCAGACTCGTACAACGCCTGAAAGTAGCTAAAGCTAAACCAAGCCAATACCAATAACGTCAACGCTGTTACAGCTGGTATAAAAATGGCTAGTGCCTTTCTAATTGGGAAAGGAGCTAAGTCATAGAAAGCCGACATGCTAATGTGCCTTCCTTTTCTAGCTGCATAGCTAATCCCTAAAAAAGTAGCAATTATAACAGCAAAATTACTAACTTCCATTGAAAAAGCCCAGCTTGATCCTGTTATCGTTCGACTTAACATATTTCCAATAACCATAACGGCAATGGTTATTATGGCATAGCTAAGGATCCATTCTTCTATCTTAATCACCCATTGATCAAGCTTTTTAAGAACTCCCAAAAGACTTTCTCCCCCTCTCTTCAAACGTCACTAATATAAGTGTAAACGTTTAAAGCAACGATATATATTATGATACAGAATTCACAAACTACGCTCAAATGCGAAATATTGGCTTAACATCGGATAACATTGCATATTGCTGTATGAGACAAAGTCATACAACTGAGCTAAAAAGATACTCTTCTCAGCATCTAAATAATCCCAAATACTCCTTATTCATATTGAAATATTTGGATACGACATAAAAACACAACTATATAGCCAGCTTTAAACCCCTCTTTCCCTCTATTTGGACTCAACACCCAAATACACGACTTTATTATATGTATGCGACTTCTTTCAAGAAAAGACAGGCAAATAAGACTGTGCTATAATAAAAACTTAAAGAATTCTTGATGCTTCTAAGATCTTTTTCTTTAGTAAAACAATAGAAATATCCATATATTAAAGTTAAGAACCGAATTTATCAGTATAGATGCGAAAGGACGTATATGCACTTATGGAAATATTCCAAAACTTCCCTTTGTGGGCTTCACTGTTTGCTATTGGGTTTGCCCAATTTGTGAAAGTTCCATTAAATTTCATAGCAACACGAAAGATTGAATGGTCATTATTAACGAGTACTGGCGGAATGCCAAGTTCGCATTCTGCTGCTGTTACATCGTTATCAACAGCGATAGCGCTCGAATTCGGTCTTGATTCATCAGTCTTTGCGATCGCTGCTGTCTTTGGAATTATTGTCATGTTTGATGCAACGGGAGTTAGACGACACGCTGGCTACCACGCCACTGTCATTAATCAGCTCGTAACCGATTTTAATAAACTATTGTCTGAAGTAAAAACGTGGCAGAAAAAAGAAGAAAATGAAAAAAGAAAAGAGCTTAAGGAGCTATTAGGACATCAGCCAATTGAGGTTTTTTTCGGAGCATTACTAGGAATTATCCTCACACTCGTATTACACGCGATCGTGCATTAAAAAAAACGAACTGACTTTTCTTATATTAAAAAAAGAGGGAGATACAGCAATAATATACCGTATCTCCCTCTTTTTTATTTTAAAATTCCATTTGATTACGAAATACTTGAACCGTTTCCTCTTCGTTCATATCGATTAACTCTTCTTCTGACAGCTGTCCTTCACCTTTCTTTACTAGATAAACATCCACTTCCTTCTTTCCCCACTGATCATACACATCGCTAACAGTCTCATAGTAAAGATCGATTTTATTTCCTCTTATAGCAGAGCCTGTATCTGCTACAACTCCATACCCATAACCTGGGATGAACAAAATGGTTCCAATCGGATAAATACTTGTATCTGCTGCAATCGTTGAATAAAGATCTCTCTTCACTTGTACGCCAGAATACGTAATGCCATAGCCTGGATGATCGGGGTTTTTCCCTGTCGATTCATACCCTGCTGTATATCCAGTTGCTACAACACGATTTGAAGGGTATTGTGACCAGTCTATCGCGTCTTCCAAAGAAACAGGATCTGACTCCACAACCTCTTGAGACATTGCCTTCTCGCTCGTTGATAAAAAAGGTAAAGATCTTAATGATAAGGACGACCGTTTTTCACCACTGTCTCTTGCTGTATGTAATTCTTCATCTTGAGAATTTTTCACTTGTTCGTAAATCCATCGTTGCAGCTCAGCCGCACTCACATTGGAGAAGGTTTCAAACGTCGTCAATACTGCTGTCATAAATAGCACAAACACAACTAAATTTCGACTTAACGTTTTGATAAGTACCAATCGATTTCACTCCTCTCATGAAATCATCATCCCCAGAAGTAAAACGATTTATACGTAGAAAACAAAAATTAACATGTGCTTTCCCTTATAAGTACTCTTTAGGCAAGCTTAAATCCACTGTCGTATAGCCAGTTAGTTCAGTGCCCGATCTCAGATGCGTGCCTCCCATCTCAAGAGTGATCTGCTTTACTCTTTCTTTCAGAAAGAATTCCGCTTACATTTCGGGCTAATCTTCAACACAAAAAAGAGTACAGCAAAGTTTCCTCTACCATACCCTTTCTACTAAAACATCTGATAGCCACGAACACGAAGCATTTTAATCACTACACCTGAAATGATGGCTCCAGCAAACCCGCTTAACAAAATAATCAAATCGACAGGCTGCAATGAAAACACGCTTTCCCCAATAGACGAAAACGCCATCGCAGGCTGTGTAACATACTCAACTAAACGAGCATCATTTACAATCCATATAATGATAAGAGGATAAATAATCGCCATAATCCATGTTGAGCGTAAAATCATATTTAATAAAAAACCTATCCCAAAAAAGAGAACTAGGAATAGCACAATTGAAATAATTAATTGTGGTATACTCACCCATTGCACCCCCAATAGTACCTTTTCTAATTTAATCAGCATTTAAAATGACAGTCAATAAAATATGTTATGAACAAATTGTTACATTAAGTAAACGTACCAGCGTCTTTTCTTATAAACGTTGTGTGGAGCCGTTACAACGGGTTTTTAGTGTTTCTGAAAGTGAAGTTCTTTCAGAAACACGCTTGAGGTGCTATGCCAACGCCCTTATTGGATTTTCTCGTTAACTTCTTCGCCTCTTCTCACACTTGCCGCCTCAAATTTTATACATTTTTATTTTGTAACGTACAGAGAGCCAAGTTCACACGTACGAATATTGTTAGAAAAATGGCGTAAAAGGGAGTACCTCTTACGCCATTTTCATCACATTCTATTACATTGGGTTCTTACCGCGTTTTAGGACAAGTCCCGGTCCGCCTAATAAGAATAAATAACGATTATCAATCATCTTTTTCATAAAATTAGCAGTTGATCCAAATAACTTTTTCGATCCTACAACTCCAATTGCTTCTTTCCCACCTAATGAAGCAACAGTTCCTTTAATCTCTGGAGTAAATGATTGTAGTGAGCCTCCATCCATTAATGCTTTTATATTGTTTGCACAGGTTTCAGCCATTTGCATCGCAATTTGAGCAGTTGGAGGATACGGACGATTAATCTCTTCATTAATGATTAGCGCACAATCACCAATGACAAATACATCTTCATGACCCGGTGCGCGTAAATCTGGCTCGACTTTTATACGACCACGCATTGCTTCAAAGCCAGATTTTTCAATAATTGAGCTGCCTCGAACTCCAGTAGCCCAAACGACTGTCTCAGCTTTAATTTCATCACCACTAGCAAGAATGACGCCAGACTCTGTCACTTCCTTAATTGGACAGTTGATCTTGAATTCAACTCCTCGACTCTCCAGTAGGTTCATTGCATATTCGACAAGCTCTGGATCAAAACCAGGAAGTGCTGTTGGTGCTGCCTCAATCACATACATTTTCACTTTTTCTTGAGGAATATCGTATGTTTTGCAAAGCTCTGGAACACGCTCAGAAAGTTCACCAATAAATTCAATACCTGTGAATCCAGCTCCTGCAACGATAAATGTTAGCAGCTCGTCCTTCGTTTCAGATAAATTGTTATACTTAGCAAATTGATATTCAATATGTTCCTTTACTTCACGAACACCGTTTACTGTCCATTTGCAATAAGCATACTCATGAACACCCGGAACACCAAATGTCTCTGCTTCAGAACCTAATCCAACAACAAGGTAATCATATTCTAATTCACCTTGCTTTAAAACAACTTTCTTCTCTTCACGTTTAATTTCTAGAACTTCATCTTTTACAAAGTTAATCTTATTTAAATCAAGAACGCTATCAATCGGCATACGAGTACGATCAGCTGATAATGTACCTGCTGCTGGTTCGTGTAACCATGTCGTTTGATAATGGTAATCGTGCTTATTAACTAGTGTAATATTAGCATCATGGCCTACCTTCTTTGATAAACGAGCTGCCGTTATCATACCACCATATCCGGCACCTAAAAGGACAATATTGGGCTTCTTCAACAAAATCACTTCCGCTTTCTGTATAGATTTTCATAGAGAATTGCAACGAACTTTTTTGTGAATAATTTCACGAATAAAAACAAAGAAATAGTTTGTCAGATAATCTCGCAAAGAATTTACTCAACACAGTACTATAATATGTGTTTTCTTGACATATTTCAACTACTTTTTTAAACATTTAAATAAATATCATGACATATCTTCTTATATTTATCCTACTCTTAATGTAAGCGGACTCAATGAGGAATATTCATAAAAGCTTCTCCTTACTTTCTTTCTTTTTGTTTCTATTTGTGCATATAATAATTCATATGATTACTCGGAGGTGACCTAACATGTCAGATTCAACAAATATGTATGATATTACGATTATCGGAGGGGGCCCTACTGGGCTTTTCGCTGCTTTTTATGGAGGAATGAGACAAGCAAAAGTCAAAATAATTGAAAGTATGCCACAGTTAGGAGGACAACTATCTGCCCTCTATCCTGAAAAGTATATTTACGATGTTGCTGGTTTTCCAAAGGTTCGTGCCCAAGAGCTAGTTGATCGCCTTGCTGAACAAGCAAGTCAATTTAAGCCAACGATTGTATTGGAGCAGGCTGTCCAAGAATTGATTAAACAAGAAGATGAATCTTATATTATCCAAACAGACAAAGATACTCACTTTACCAAAGCTGTTATCATTACAGCAGGTGCTGGTGCTTTTCAGCCTAGACGGTTAGAAGTAGAAGGAGCCAGTGATTACGAAGGAAAGAATTTACACTATTTCATTCGAGATTTGAGTGCCTTCGCAGGACAGAATGTAATTGTATGTGGTGGGGGGGATTCCGCAGTCGACTGGTCATTAATGCTTGAGCCGATCGCTAAGGAAGTTACTCTTATCCACCGTCGTGACAAATTTCGTGCTCATGAGCACAGCCTAGACCTGTTAAAGAAATCAAACGTGAAGGTCTTAACACCGTTTCAAATCCAAGAGTTAATTGGTGATGGAGAGGCGATTCATCAAGTCAAACTCGCTGAAATCAAAGGGAGCCAAACACACACATTAGATGTCGATTCTGTCATTGTTAATTTTGGCTTTGTTTCTTCTCTTGGCCCAATCAAAAAATGGGGACTAGACATTGAGCGAAATGCTATCAAGGTAAATACAAAAATGGAAACAAACCTTCCTGGTATTTATGCTGCAGGTGATGTTTGTACATATGAAGGTAAGGTTAAGTTAATTGCAACTGGCTTTGGAGAGGCTCCAACCGCGATTAACAACGCCAAAACATACATCGATCCAACTGCAAAAGTTTTTCCTGGACATAGCACAAGTCTTTTTTAAAAGTGTGATGAGGACTCGCTACAGTGGTTTGAGCTCTTTCTGAAAGTGTGTGACGTAAAGAGAGAAGCTATCCTAGAATCCACTTAACCCCAAATTGATTAAACTCTTATATAAAAAACGTGACTACCTCTATGGATAGCCACGTTTTTTTACGTATTAACATTCCTCTGGTTTACCAGCATTAGTTGCTGTTCTGAATGATGAACCACAACCACAATTAGCAATTGCATTCGGATTATCAATTGTGAATCCGCCGCCCATCATATTTTGCTTATAATCGACGACTACGTCTTTCACTATAGGAATACTGTCCTTATCAATTAACACATCTAATCCATCAATGTTAAATTGTTCATCATCTTCCGTCTTTTGATTGTCAAAACCCATACCATATGAAAGACCACTACACCCTCCACCTTTCACTCCAAAACGGAGCATAAGGGTGTCATCACCTTCTGCTTCTTTCATACTTAAGATTTGACTCACGGCGGATTCCGTTATTTTAATCATAACATCCCTCCTCCTAACACTATTTCTATTATACGTCATTTACTCCTTGCCTCTCAAGGAAGACGACTTCATTTTATGGAACAGCATCAATGATTGTTTAACTGAGAAGTTGTATTGTTGATCATCATTAATTCATTATGCGTATGATCTAACTTCTGACTGTATTGTAGGACAATAGGGTGATTCATTCCATATACTTTAGCAGCATCAATCATCTTATAACGTAGGTCCTCTATTTTCTTAAAATAGGCTTCATGGGTTACATTACACATCCCTATCACCTCTCCCCAAATACTGTTTCATCAGCTACCTTTAGTTTACAAAACTAACAGTTGGAACGCAATAAATACCAATACAATTCCATATTTTTACGAACGATTATGTTACAATGCGGAATAGATGTCTTCCTTTCATTCACTTCAAACTAATAGTATAATAGAAATAAGAGCTTTCTAAACGTCAAAGATATATTAATTATTTCGACATTGAGAGGGTGTAGCCCTCTTTTTCTGCATAAGTTTCTAAATTAATTTAATATGGAAACAACATTTAAGGCTAAAAATGAATTTCTAGAGATGGGGGAACCGATATATGAGCATCATGTTAACCGACACAAAATTAGAAGCAATTGCTGAGAAAGTCCATAACCAGGTTCGTTTAAGTATGGAAGATGGTTTGTACCTATTTGAATCACCTGACCTTCTAGGTATCGCACAACTAGCTAACCAGGTGAACATACAGAAAAATGGCCAAAGTGTTTATTTTATTGAAAATATGTACATTAACCCAACAAATGTATGCGAAGCGAACTGTGGCTTTTGTGGCTTCAAACGAAAGCCAGGACAAGAAGGCGCCTATACGATGGATGAAACGGCATTATTAGAATATGTTGAGCAACGCTGGAACGATAACATTCGTGAATTCCACATCGTTGGTGGCCATAACCATGAGCTTCCCTTTGATTACTATTTAGACACCATTCGCACATTGAAAAAGCATTATCCACACGTAACAGTAAAGGCATATACAGGTGCTGAAATTGAATTTTTCGCTAGAATTTCAGGATTATCAATGAAGGAAGTTTTAGAAGAATTGATGAAAGCTGGACTTGACACACTCCCTGGTGGTGGTGCAGAAATCTTAACGGAACGCTACCGCGCTAAGATGAGTCCGGAGAAGGCATCAACCGATCAATGGCTGGAAGCTCACGAAATTGCTCATGGACTTGGCTTACAGACACATGCTACTATGCTCTATGGTTCAATTGAATCGATGGAAGAGCGTCTTATTCATATGGATCGTCTGCGTCAACTTCAAGATCGCACGAACGGCTTTATGGTCTTTATACCACTAGCAATGCAGCCACGCAGTGTAAAAGCTGGTTTAAAACGCCGCACTAGTGCGTTTGATGACATGCGCACACTAGCAATAAGTCGTCTGATGCTTGATAATTTCGACCATATTAAAGCATATTGGATTAACATCGGTGTTCAACTAACACAAATGGCATTAACATTCGGTTCAAGTGATATTCATGGAACATTAATTGAAGAGCGTATCTCTCACTCTGTTGGCGCTCTAACCTCTCAAGGAATTACACGTGAGGAACTCATATATCTTATAAAAAGCGCCGGCAAAACACCTGTTGAACGAGATACATTCTACAACGTCATTAAAGAGTATTAGTAAGGAAACCGTACAGCGGATTCTTACTTGCGGCATGCTGAGCCGGTATATAGGGTTGGGCCTTTTTCAGAAAAGCGGGTAACGAGCTGAGCCGACGCCCTTCTCTGAATCCACCACCTCCTTAAAATTACGCAGCACTTATAATTCCTGTTACTAAAGAAGCCCAAGTGGTATACTCCCCTTGGGCTTTCATCTATGATTATTTACGTTTAAATACCCCTTCACAAATCACTTCTGCTCCACCTGTCATAAGTACGTCCCCATCCTCAGTCCATGTAATCCGTAAATCGCCCCCTAATAAGTGGACAACAACCTCTTCCCCTTTTTGACAGTGTCCATTTAGTACAGAAGCGACAACAGCTGCACACGCTCCAGTCCCACATGCTTGTGTAATCCCAGATCCTCTTTCCCAAACTCGAAAGTGAAGCTCATGGGCGGAGACAACTTCAACAAATTCAACATTTACCCAATCAGGAAAGCGTTCATCCTTCTCCATTAATGGTCCAATTGTCGAAACAGGAGCTCGATCAATATCATCGACATACATAACTGCATGAGGGTTCCCCATTGAAACAGCCGTTACAGCTACAGTTTCTACACCTACTGAAAATGGTTCATCTACTACTTGTTCACTAGGTCCTCCAAGCATCGGAATACGTTCCCGATGCAAAATTGGTTTGCCCATGTTAATTGTGACATTTGTGACACGCCCCGCTTCCACATGTACTTCAGCTTCCACAAGTCCTGCTAGCGTCTCAATTGTAAAGGTCTCCTCTGTCACATAATCGTTTTCATAAGCAAACTTCGCCACACACCTTAACCCATTTCCACAATTTTTTGCTTCTGAGCCATCGTTATTAAAAACCCTCATTTTAACCGGTGCTTGCTCTGATGGTGCTACTAAAATAAGTCCATCAGAGCCAATTCCCTTATTTTTATCAGCCACTTCAATCGCAAGCTTTGGTAGTTCCTCTTCATTTAATGACTGCTTAAACACATCAACATAAACATAACTGTTTCCAAGTCCATGCATCTTTGTAAATTGCATGTCTGTTACCCCTTTCGCAATGGCTTGTCTGTCCAAAAATAATCTTCATCAGCCTCTAATATAGTCATAACTCCATGACAGCAAGGCATGATCAGCTTTGTTTTAATTCCTTCGCTCGCTCGTTGAAGCTCTGCTTTCTTCATATTGGTTCTCACTTGTTCTTCATGACAAAATGGACATGATTGGAAATAAATATCGCCCATCATCATCTCATAAGGCCATGTATGAGTAAAAGGAATCAACTCCATTTATCGTCTCTCCTCACCTTCCCACTTAATTAGAACATCGGATTCTCTTCTAAATAATCATATATGTGATCGACAAGCTCTTCATTGGTTTCTCCTGTAATATATTCACCATTTACAAGTGCAAAAGGAGCAAGTGCACATTGACCACAATGATTCAAACAGCCGTATTCAATGATATCCAAGTTAGGATCCTTCTCTAGCATTTCCATCGCTTCCTGAGAGCCACTTGCTAAATTACTTAAACAAAATTCAATTATTGGTCGCATACTTTCACCTCATTTGATCTAACATTTATGCTACTCTCGCTCATGAGAGAAGTCAATTATGGAGAACACTGAAAATGTTTATATTTCAACTTTTTTGGTGCCCTTTTAGCAATGAGCGAAACCATTGCCTATTTTGAAAAGCTTGATATGAAGCGAGCAACTAGTGCAGCCATTGCTAGTCTATCACAGGCACTGGAAAATTGATTCGTACTCTTTCAGTTCTCTTCAATTTAAATGATCTTTTATCACAATACACATAATAATCAAAAAGTTCATCAATTTGTTGTTATTTTATCTCAACTTGATATAATCAAACTGACAATATCATTAAGTAAAGATACTCATTTATAGTTAATCGTTTGCAATTCTCTTACTTTCACTTTCATGTCAAAGGAGACTCTTATGCAGAAAATAATTATCCTCGGTGGTGGATATGGTGGAATGCGAATTATCCAGCGCTTACTTCAAGACTTACCAGACAAGATTGAAATTATATTAGTTGATCGACTCCCCTATCACTGTCTTAAGACTGAATACTATGCACTTGCTGCTGGTACAGCGGCTGACCACAACTTACGTGTTGCCTTTCCTGATGACCAACGTGTTTCCGTTCGTTATGGAACAGTCACTTCTATTCAGCTTCAAAACAAGCAGATTCAATTCAAAGACGAAAGTGTACTGACGTATGACAAGCTGGTCATCGGCCTTGGCTGTGAAGATAAATATCACAACGTTCCTGGTGCAAAGGAATTTACTCATAGTATTCAGTCTATGGATGCAACTCGTAAGACATATGAAGCGATCAATAACGTTCAACCAAATGGGATCATTTCAATTGTCGGCGCAGGTTTAAGTGGAGTAGAATTAGCAAGTGAGTTACGTGAAAGCAGACCGGATTTAACGATTAAATTATTTGATCGTGGTGAAATTATCCTTTCCATGTTTCCACGGAAATTAAGCACATATGTACAAGATTGGTTTATTGAGCACGGTGTTGAAGTTATAAATAAATCAAATATTACAAAAGTTGAGGAAGATGGTTTATACAACCATGATGGGCAAATAAAAAGTGATGCAATTATTTGGACAGCAGGCGTTCAGCCTGTAGAAGTCGTTCGTAATCTAGATGTCGAAAAAGACGCACATGATAGAATTGTACTCACTCCACAGCATTTTCTTCCGACAGATGAAGACGTTTTTGTTGTAGGGGATTGCGCTAGCTTACCTCATGCTCCGAGCGCGCAGCTCGCTGAAGGACAGGGAGAGCAAATTGTCACGATTTTAAAGAAACAATGGAATAATGAACCACTACCTGAACAGTTACCCAAAATTAAGCTCAAAGGGGTTTTAGGTTCTTTAGGAAAAAAACATGGCTTCGGACTGATGGGAGAGCGCACATTACTAGGGCGAGTACCACGTGTCTTAAAGAGTGGAGTTCTATGGATGTATAAATATCATTCTGGCTCATAGGAATTTCTTACCTCCTAATAATAAAAATTTAATAAGAGCTTCTGTTCAAAAAAAAAAGCAGATTCATGGATTTTTTTTCGTTAGACCTTTATAATAAAGAGTATAGAAAGGAGTTGTTCCATATGGCAACAAGTACTGAAATGATAGAACAAGTGAAAGAAGTATTAGATAAGCTTCGTCCATTCTTATTACGAGATGGTGGAGATGTTGAGCTTGTTGACGTAGAAGATGGCATTGTCAAAGTACGTCTTCTTGGTGCTTGCGGCTCTTGCCCAAGTTCAACCATTACGTTGAAGGCAGGTATTGAACGCGCTCTTCTTGAGGAAGTACCAGGAGTAAAAGAAATCGAGCAAGTATTCTAATCATAGACAATTTCGTCTTTTATGGTGCGATGCTACCTTCAATTAATGAGTAAAAGGAGCCCAATGTTCACGCATTGGCTCCTTTTTTTCATGAAATCCCGGCAGCGATCGAATTTTCTCTTTCTTATGGAAAGAGTTTAGTTTATATCGGGCTAACGTTTCTCCTTGCTTCTTATTTACATAATGAATTGATTATAGAGTAATTCTGCCGATTCATACGTCGCAAAAATCGCATCATCTTCTTCGATTGGATGATAGAAGTCATATAATAACAATGAAAGCATTTCTGGGTTTTCTGGATCTCTTGCAATCGTTGCTTCTTGTATCGTTGAAACGGTAGGGGTATGTGGGTTCTGATAAATAACATACACTTGTTGACCTTCTACTAGTTCATTTAAAGATAACAAAGCGGGCATCCTCCTTTTTCTATAGGGATGCCCGCTTTAATCATTCATTATTCACTTGCGTGTAAGGATTCCCATTGCACTTCAATACCAGCAACTGCTGGTTGCATCACTTGTACTTCTAATGATGGGAATGTTCGTTGGAGCTGTTTTTTTAACTCTTCTCCACGATTCATTGGCGCTAAACTTAGCATTGTAGGACCAGCTCCACTAAGTGCGACTCCATAGGCAATCGTTTCTTCTTGAACGACTCGTATGACTTCCTCCATATGAGGTACGAGTGCGAGTCGATAAGGGTGATGAAATAAATCTTCTGTCATCATCTTTCCTGCAAGTTGCCAATTCCCTTGTAGTAATGCAGCAACAAGTACGTTCGCTACACTGCTCGCTCGCACAGCGCTTTTATAAGTAAGGTCAGTTGGCAGAACTCCTCTTGCCTTCTTCGTCTTCAATTCCTCTGAAGGCACGAGTAAGACAAGATCCACTTCAGGAATCCCCCCATAAATGACATCCGTTGCTTCCTCTGTATGTGTGCCAATGACAAGTCCCCCATAAACAGAAGCAGCTACATTATCAGGATGTCCCTCCCACAAAGATGCGTAACGCACCTTCTCCTCTAAGGTTAACGGTTCTCCTAGTAACTGATTAGCTAGCTCAACTCCGGCTACAATCGCTGCTGCACTACTTCCCAGGCCACGAGCTAATGGAATATCACTAATCATATTGACTTCACAAGGCGGTAACACTCCACCTAATTCCTTTGCAACATGTAAGGCCACTTCGCAAATTAAGTTATCCTCTCCACTCGGAACGTCTTCAAGTCCAGATGAGGACGATGTAAACAACCATGAATTCGCTCGTTGAACTTCAAGTGTTAAATAACGATTAACCGCAAGTCCTACCGAATCAAAACCTGGACCTAAGTTCGCTGAGCTTCCCGGAACCTTTATCATAAAAGGCTCTTGGCTCATGATGATACACCACCCTTAAGATGGGAAAGGAATGCTTCACGATCATTTGGTAATAAGGTTGGCTTAACCGCAACCGCATCAATCGCCGTATTTGGATCTTTTAATCCATTTCCTGTTAGGACACATACAACACTTGAACCTTTTTTAATTTCACCTGACTTAATTTGTTTGATCAAACCAGCAATTGAGGCACAAGAAGCAGGCTCTGCAAATACACCCTCACTCTTCGCTAACAGTTGATACGCTTCAAGAATTTCTTCATCTGTTACATAATCAATTTTTCCGTTAGATTCCTCTGATGCTGTGACAGCCTGATTCCAGCTTGCTGGATTCCCAATACGAATCGCCGTTGCCACCGTTTCTGGCTCTGCGATCACCTCATTACGTACGATAGCAGCAGCACCTTCTGCCTCGAACCCACGCATTTCTGGTAAGCCTGTTCCTTTTTGCTCATGGTATTCCTTAAACCCTTTCCAATAAGCAGTGATGTTTCCAGCGTTTCCAACAGGAATCGCTAATACATCCGGCGCTTTTCCTAACGCATCACACACTTCAAATGCTGCCGTCTTTTGCCCTTCAATCCGATAGGGATTGACTGAATTTACAAGAGTAATAGGTTCTGTCTTACTAATTTCACGAACAATATCAAGAGCATTATCAAAGTTACCTTGAATTTCAAGGACTTCCGCTCCGTACATAACAGCTTGAGCAAGCTTTCCTAATGCAATTTTCCCTTCAGGAATAACAACGATACATCTTAACCCAGCTCTTGCACCGTATGCAGCAGCTGCAGCTGATGTATTTCCTGTTGACGCACAAATAATCGCTTCGCTACCTTCTTCCTTTGCCTTAGCAACCGCCATAACCATTCCACGGTCTTTAAATGATCCTGTTGGGTTTGCCCCTTCATATTTCACATGCACATCAACCCCCCACTCCTTCGACAAGTGGATAAGTGGTACAAGTGGTGTATTTCCCTCTTGTAATGTTAATAATGGTGTTTCTTCATTTACTGGTAAAAAATCTTTGTATTCTTGAAGTAATCCCTTCCAACGACTCATGATTTATTTTCCTCCCTCAACACGATAGCAGCTTTCAATCGATTCAATGACATCAAGCTCAGATAGTTTTTTGTAAAGCTTTAAATTATTTTCTTTGTTTGTATGGTGGGTGATCACAATCACTTCAGCTACTTCTTCACCTTCAATTGGCAATTGTAGCAGCTTCTCAAAGCTGACATCATAACTAGCGAACAAGCTTGTAACAGCTTGGAACGTCCCCGCTTTATCAACCACACGTAAGCGTAAGAAATACTTTGAGTCAATTTCCTTGTCTTCCTTCAACGTTCGCTTATGCAACGGTTCTTGGATTGAATTACCACAAACACCTAAGCGCATGTTCTTCATTACAGAGACTAAATCAGATACAACGGCAGTCGCTGTTGGTAATGATCCTGCTCCAGGTCCATAAAACATCGTTTCACCAACCGCTTCACCATATACATAAACCGCATTGTACTCATTATGCACGGAGGATAATGGATGCTGCTTCGGCAATAGTGTCGGTTCTACACTTACTTCTACACGACCATCATCACGCTGCGCTAAGCCTATTAACTTCATAGTATACCCAAGTTGATCACAGTAATCTAGGTCTTCTTCTGTAACAGATGAAATTCCTTTTACACTAACATCATCAAGACTTACATCCATTGAAAACCCAAGCGTAGCTAAAATGGCCATTTTTCTTGCTGCATCAAGACCTTCAACGTCTGCTGTTGGGTCACTTTCAGCAAATCCAAGCTCCTGAGCCTTTTTTAGTACATCATCATACGAGCTTCCATCCTGAGACATTTTCGTCAGAATGTAATTAGTCGTTCCATTTACAATACCCATAATTTTCTTAATGCGATCAGCCGATAGTCCATCACTCAAACCACGAATAATTGGAATACCACCCGCTACACTCGCTTCATAGTAAAGGTCACAATGGTTCTCAGAAGCTACACGTAATAGCTCTGCACCGTGTACGGCCATTAAATCCTTGTTAGCGGTGACGACATGCTTTCCATTTTGCAGCGCCTTAAGCACATGCTCTCTTGTCGTATCGACTCCACCCATTACCTCTATAATAACATCAATTTCTTGATCGAATAAAACATCTTCAATTTGATCAGTCATCATATCTGAGTCAATATGGACAGGCCTTTGTTTATTTAGATTACGTACAGCTACTTTTTTCACTGTTACAGGACAACCGACTTGATGACGTAACTCATCCTGGTGCCTTTGAATAATCGAAACCACACCTGAACCTACTGTACCTAATCCAATTAAACCAACACGCACTTCTGCTGCCATTCTGTTACACTCCTTCTCGCCACTCTATATATTGTATTTCTAAAATGAACAAATGTTTATCTATAAAGGACATTATAGACCTCTTTTTAAGGAACTACAATAGACAAATTCGATAAAATTAGAAAAAATACGAGAATGCGCTTTCTTTATATTAAATGATTCCATATGACAAGTAAATGAATAGCGAACGTGTCTTTGTAGATCTGAAACAAAAGCATGGTTTGCGTTGGACCAACCTGAAAGGATTAGAAAAAATTCAATGCAGGAATGCCTGTTTTTGCTGCCATGAACCTAAAAAAATTAGCCAACTGACACTCGAGAAACACACATCCTCCAGTGTCGCCAACAAAGAACAGACGAAATAACGTAGAAACGCCTTTGAGAAGTGATTCTCAAAGGCGTTTTATCTACGGTATGGGACCACTAAAGTATTTAGTGGTCTAAAATCACATCATTTGTTTCTCATATCCTTTAACCTAACCATTCAAGAGTAGGAATAGTTAACGCTGCCTCTGTTCTTGTTTGTAAGTAGTATGCTGCAAAATCCTTTAAGAATTGTTCATTACTTCCCTCATTCATTAAGATTTGCATTAGATGTTGACCTCTTTGCATTCGTTCTTCTTTCACCTGAGCCGAATAAAACCGTTCAACTGCCTCAAAATAGTGAAGTGGAAATAATAGGCGGGCATACAACAATCGTCTTGAATAGCTTGATAATAAATCTACATGCTCATATCCAGATAAAAATTCATTTGCTTTTTCCCATGGGAACGTTTCATTTCGAAGTCGTTGATCACGTAGCCATTCGGCTAGATCGCGACAAGGATGATCATATAGCCACTCCGTTGGCCGTTTCACAATCGTCCCATCTTTTGATATCGTTAACCATGTTCGTTCTGAGAAATGACGGTGTGCAATAGTGGGTGTTTCATGATCACGACTCGGATCATCAAACGTGGCATCAACAGCATACTGAATCGCATTTTCAGTCAAACCCATGAAATAAGGATACGTAAACAAAAATGCCTGATCGACCTCTGATTGAGGACCTGTGTAAAGGATTTGTTGGTACCAGCCTTCTAATTGCTCTAGTCTAGCCTCCCAAAGCTTAGGCCATTGACCAAAAAATTCATTGTTTTTCGAATATGAGAGCCTCTTTCCATAATGATGCAATTGAGCTAAGTGTGCACCTCTTTCCTTTTCTGATTGAATTCGTACGACTGAAGACGAACGTTCATTGGGCAGCGGACTAACATAAACCTCTTGTCCTTCTACTAATGCAATTCGCTTATTGTACTTTGTCATTAATGGCTCAAGAACAGAATAATCTCCCAGCGAACGAACATAATTCGCATATCCGAGCATTTCTTCTTCACTAATTAAACAATCTTCTTTCGGAAAAAGTAAGTACGATTGATTCCCCGTATAAAATCCATCATAGCCTTTTAATGAGAATCGTCCTTCGCAATAAATTCCATAAGCATCGTAAATCATACGTTCAAACATCGACACCCCTCCTAATCTAGGCATTCCTTTTTCAGTCTATGCCTAGTGTGAATAAATTGTGTATGTGCACAGTAGACTAAACATAATTCTTCTGTCACAATGAACAATGAAGGCTGCTATATCCTTCCTTAACTGGTGTGTAGAAACACTAGGGGTTATTCACCCAAACGTATAACGAACGAAACCAAAGCTCTAACCGAATAAGCTTTTACCTCCCATGATTTTAACTTCTAGAGCCTGTTCGAAAAGCACCAAAGTGGCAATGGCTCCGTTCGCTACGCGTCTTGTAGCGACTACTCTCATTGCTTCGAGGTCATCCAAAAGGAAATCTTCCTTTTTGAACAACCTCTTCTAGGATTTTTTACTTTTTAACTTTCAAGGAGAACGAGGTGTACAAATGACTAACAGACAAATGGACGTTGTAGAAAAGAAGGCACGGGAATTACTTAATGAACGAGGGGTAACATTAGATGATATCGCTGAACTCGTGTATTACTTACAAGCAAAATACCACCCTGACTTGAAAATGGCAGACTGCAAAGAGAATGTAGATCGAGTTCTACGTAAACGCGAAGTACAAAATGCCGTTCTTACCGGTATTCAGCTTGATATTTTGGCCGAACAAAAGAAGCTTGAAGAGCCACTTCAAGATATTATCGGAAGAGACGAGGGGTTATATGGCGTTGATGAAATCATCGCTCTATCAATCGTAAATGTGTATGGTTCTATAGGCTTTACAAACTATGGTTATATTGATAAACAAAAGCCGGGTATTTTAGAACACCTAAATGATAAAAACTCAGGGAAGTGTCATACATTTTTAGATGATATTGTTGGAGCGATAGCAGCAGCAGCATCAAGTAGGCTTGCACACAGTGCAGCCAATACCGAATAGAAAAGCGCGATACTTAAACAAAAGAACCGCACATCCTAAACAGGACACGCGGTTCTTTTCATGAGATTATGATTTCACGATACCCCACTCAGATAATGAATGGATCTCAAATGTAGGCCGCTCGTCATACGTTGCAACATGTTCTTTTGTTGAAACACCTGTATAAACAAGCAATGTATCCATTTGTGTACGAATACCGGCTAAAATATCTGTATGATAATTATCACCAACCATGATCGTCTCTTTATGCGTTAAACCCATTACATCTAACGCTTGCTCGACAATGACTGCTTCTGGTTTCCCAATAAACGTTGGTGTAACACCTGTACTAACTGACAACACCGATATTAGTGACCCGGCTCCTGGTACAAGTCCTCTCTCTGTCGGTAACGCTACATCCCCATTGGTTGCAATAAACGTTGCTCCAGCACGTATATTCAATGCTGCTTTCGCCAGCTTTTCATACGTAATCTGTCGATCAAGCCCCATGACAACGATTTCTGCTCCCTCTTCTACTAGTTCATGACCTTCTTCAAGCAATGCTAATTTAAGCCCTTCTTCTCCAACCATACAAACCTTTGCATTGTTTTTGATTTGACTAATATATGTTGCTGTTGCCATACTTGTTGTAAATACATGCTCTTCCTCAGCCGGCACATCCATTTCGCGCAAGTGCTTCGCAACATCTGCAGGAGGCTTTGTCGAATTATTCGTGACAAACAAATAAGGAATCTCTTGCTGTTTTAGTTCCTTCACAAATTCAATCGCTTCCGGGATTTTTTCACTACCTCGATACATCGTTCCATCTAAGTCAATTAAATAGCCTTTGTATGCTTTTGTCATTCCATTAACCACTCCACTCATTTTCGCTGTTCTTTAATTTTATAAACACATGAAGTAGAACCTTCCTTCGCAATACACGACGTACGTTCAACCTCATCTGTCTGTAAAAGCTTCTTAAATAATTCATGCTCGCATTTACATGCAACCGGATATTCCTTTGCTACTTGAGCAATAGGACAATTATATTCAGTGAATTCAAATGAGCCATCCTCTACTTCCTTATATTCAACCATGTAACCATTCTCACTTTGAATACGAGCCAGCGCTTCAATGCGCTCCTTAAAGCTTCCATCCATCTCTATTGCATAATTCGTAAAAAGACGATCTCGCCTTTTTTCAAATACTTGATCAACTAATTCCTTGCCACTAAGCTGTTCAATGTCTTTTAATATTCCAATTGACAAGTCACTATAATTTCGCGGAAATGACTCTTTTCCTTTTTCAGTTAAGGAATAGATATATGTTGGTCGTCCCATTGTTTGACGTTTCAAACAAGACTCAATGATCTCTTCTTTTTCTAAGTCTTTTATATGACGGCGAACAGCCATTTCAGTAATACCTAGTTTGTTAGCAAGGTCGGCTATCGTTTGCTCCTCGTTCCGTTTTAGTATGGACAGGATTAATTGACGAGTCGACGTTTCCTTTTTCACAGCGTTCACCATCCTTTTTTTATTGTTAGCAATTGTAACACAAAAAGGGAAGCTTAGACTATTGATCTTGCTTGGGAATAAATGCAGATACAGGGCCTAGCTCTTGAATAAGGTAACGTCTTACTTGAGTAGGAAAGCTTAACAGTGCATCTTTATGCCCATTTAAAAGCTCCTGCAAACTCTGATGATCGATTTTTTGAAACTGCTGTACAAGAGCTTTTCGTTTGCTGACAATTTTTTTCAAATGGTTAGCTTGTATGTGATCAATAACCTTCTCATCCTCCAAAATATCAACAATGTCTTCGTAGCTTCCTGGATCGCGCATAATAAATCCATCAATCATACTATTTCCGACATCAATAATCGACTCAATCACAATCATTGCAATTCTTTCAAGTGCAAGCTGTTCCGTAAATGACTCCTCTATATCCGTTAATTTTTCTAAATGTTCAATCGATGACTCCATATACGTTAATGCTACCTCAATTAGATTTCGATCAACAAAATACATACATTCGATCTCCTTACGTTTTATTTTTCCGTCAATCTTCTCTTGCATTTCATTGCAAACGTGCACCTTTTCAGCTATTGTAAATAAGAAACTATGACAAACTGGAGGTCATAAGATGTCTGAACGTTTTTTTCTTTATGATGATACCGAAGAAACGAGGACTCGTTTTGTTAGCTTTATGGGTGAAGCAAGCCGCTTTGATTTAGCCATTATTCTATCAAGTCGTTACTATGGGAAGAAGCTTGTCCTTGATATTCAATCAAACCGTTTTGCGATCCTTGGTCAAGACGATTTAGACGAACCAAATTATATAGAAACTATCTTCAACCTTAATAATGAAGAAGCAAAGGAACTTAAATCATTTCTATATGAAGTCATATAAGAAAAACGCGGTAGCGTCTTTTCTTCATTACGTCGTGAGTAAGCGACGTCCTCCCATGAATCCCACTTACACCACTTGGATTAAACGTTTAAAGAGTTTTCCATACTTAGTTTTACAATAGGAATACTTATCCTATCTAATTGTGCGAATCCGTTTTCCTTTATTTCACTCACCATGATCTTTTGAAAAGCACCTCCTTTGGGTACGCTAACCATAAGGAGGTGCTTTCGCGATGGAGAAAGACAACAAAGGACAGGAAGATTACTCAGATTTCGCTAATGTTGAAGCAATGAGAAATTTTCTCGTACCAGAACAGACACCTGAAGGCCCATATGGATCACCTTTCAATAAGGAAAAGCCCGTTTCCAATAAAACAACACCCTTTAAGAAAGGTCAACGTCCTTATAGCGCCTTTAATTACGAAAATAAATCATTACACGAGAACAACCCGCGAAAAGACCCTGGAGCCCATCCAACACATGATGGCTAAGAAAAGCGCGCAGCGTACTTTTCTTAATTATGCCGTGATGAGACGTAACAATAGTTTGGAGGTAGGATGAACGTGCTCGTTTTTCATCCTACCGTTTCACATATGGAGCCACCCACGAGTAAGCCAACATTCTCTTTTCTTGCTTAACCTTATTTCATAGTTATCTTTTTAAATAGCACTTATAAGCCTACAAGAAAAATCGCTCAACGATCACTACCTTCATAATTGAAACGAATTTATTTTAACCTATCTCCGTTATAAATTTGGTTGCAACCTTTTGCAAGACGAAACTACGAGGAAATTGCAGCGCCATTATTTTTCTTTGGCTTACTTTTATCTTTCACTCGTTTAATTACGAAATAAGCGCATCCGAAATTACAATATTCATACAAGTAATCAGGAAGTGTGCTAATCTTTGTATCAAATGTCGATTTCTTATGCTTGTCCTCAAAGAATCCTCGTAACCTTAATTGACTGTAACCCCAGTCACCAACTATGTAATCATACTTATTTAAAACATCACTGTATCGTTCCTTAAAGGCCTCTTCATCCCAACCATTTTTTACATCTTCAATGACTTCAAATTGTAGCCCCTGCAATCGAACCATACTTTTTTCACCTCAATCCTTCACTCTGATTTGAATTATACCATATGAAAGCGAAGTCAACAGCCAGCTCTTTTCTTAGCTAAGAACCATGCATAACTTTCTTTCTTAGAGACATCTTGCGCAGTTATTATAATGATACAAGTGTGCTTCTTTCTGATCAACATTTAACGTACGGAGCTTTCGCATCAATCGAATGAATTTTTCCCACCATTTACCACTAAGAAAGACATCCATCCTTTTCGTTTAAAAAATCATTTATCGGGCACTCTGAAACTAAAGGAGGGATCGTTTTGAAAACGAAGCAAACCATACTATTGATAGCGTGTCTACTTATCTTCTCAGGCTGTCACTTAGCCGATGATCCGCAAACGATGCAACGTGTTCAAATGGATCGTGAAATAACTCAACAAAACCATGGAACACAACCTTATAACCGCATGAGTGTTGGCGACTTTAACGATTACAGCTATGTTCGTTACAACAAACATGATGTTGAGCCAAATGGTCAGCAGCAAGAGATTATTTATGTTAATCGTGAAAAGCTTTCAGATAGCATTACACGACTAGTTTTAACTAATAACGATGTTGAAGAAGCTGCAACTCTTGTCACTGATCAATACGCTCTCGTCGCCTATACTTCGACATCAGAGGACCGAGAACTTACCGCAGATCAAGTTAAACGTTCAGCTATCTCTATCGTTCCTCATTATTATGATGTATACATTTCAGATAATGAACATCACTTTGATGAGATTGAACGATTCCAAGGGTTAAGCGCTAATTCAAACGTTCAAGACTCCATTGAACAAACCATTGAATTATTTAAGCAATCTCCTCAAGGCAACTACGACGAAGAGGCTGACTAACGAAAGAAGGGTTGTCCAACTACAGGACAACCCTTCTTTTCTCTTTAGTTTTGAACCTTCATAGCCTCTTTACGTACTTGTGCTTCATTCACTTGTTCATCAGCATGATAAGACGACCTGACAAGAGGGCCCGCTTCACAATGACTGAACCCTTTGCTAAGTGCTATTTCTTTCAACTCTGCAAATTCATCTGGATGATAGTACTTCTGTACTTTTAAATGTTTCTTAGTAGGCTGTAAATACTGACCAATCGTCATAATATCAACATCCACTGCACGAAGGTCATCCATCGTGTCGATTATTTCTTCCTTCGTTTCACCAAGTCCAATCATTAAGCTTGATTTTGTTGGGATATCTTCATGGATTTCCTTTGCACGTTTTAAGAATTCTAACGTTCGCTCATACGTTGCTCGAGCACGAACTCTTGGCGTTAGCCTACGTACTGTTTCTATATTATGATTCATAATATTCGGCCGTGCATCCATTAAAGTCCTTAAGCTATCGAGGTTTCCAAGCATATCTGACGGCAATACTTCAATCGTACAAAATGGATTACGCTTTCGAATTGCACGTACTGTATCTGCAAAGACAGCAGCTCCACCGTCTTTTAAATCATCACGTGCAACCGCCGTAATAACGACGTGCTTTAATCCCATCTGTTCAACTGATTCTGCAACTCGCTCAGGCTCCTGTAAATCTAACTCTGTAGGTAAACCTGTTTTCACTGCGCAAAAACGACAAGCACGAGTACAAATATCTCCTAAGATCATAAATGTCGCCGTTTTACGAACTGCCCAGCATTCATGAATATTTGGACAACGCGCTTCTTCACAAACGGTATGTAATTTCTTTTCGCGCATCATTTTCTTCAAGCCTGTATAGGATTCATTCGTATTTAATTTTATTTTAAGCCATTCCGGCTTTCGAAGATGCTCTTCCTTCTTTGCCATTTCTATTCACTCCATCCAAGCTTGCATATTTCTCATATCTTATACTTTACCATGATTTTTCGTAAATGACCAAACGATGCGAATTAATTACCAATGATTCACTATGATGATTTTTCATTATTTTAACACACTAATGACTAGTAGAGTGGCAAGAAAGGAGCATTGTATGACTATTGCAAAATATATTCTCATTATAACGTGCTTTATTCTCGTTTCATCCCCTCTAGCTGGTCTTGCCAAAGAGACAAACGATTTGTCCACTGAGGACATGTATGAAAATCGAATGGCTTTATATGTTAAAACCGAGGCCATTACAAATGTTCCTTGGTACTACTTAGCAGCTGTTGATACATTTGAGCGAGGCTTGAGAAGGTCACAAAAAGATCGTCCTAATGAAGATGGGTTTATAGCCATTTATTTTTCAGAGGAAGAATGGTCGGGAGCTACGAACCCCAATCGTCAAGATACGAATCCTACTTCTATTCAGTTCTTTGATGGTGTCGGGCTTGATGGTAATGGAGATGGGAAAGCGGATCGAGAAGATGATGAGGACGTACTCTATACATTTGCGCATTATTTAGAAGGATACGGTGTCACTGAAACTGATTTCAAAATCGCATTATGGGAGCGATACAATCGTGTGCAATCCGTTAATATTCCTTTTGGTCATGCAAAAGTGTACCAACAATTCAATTCTTTAGACCTTGATGATCATTCCTTTCCAATGCCCCATCATCACAATTATAGTTATAATAATACATGGGGAGATCGTAGAGGATGGGGAGGAAGGCGAATACACGAAGGAACAGACATTTTTGCCAATTACAACGTACCGATTTTAGCGACCGCTTACGGTATCGTCGAGATAAAAGGTTGGAATAAGTTCGGTGGTTGGAGAATTGGAATTCGCGACTTAAATAATGTGTATCATTACTATGCGCATTTAAGCGGTTTTGAAAAAGGGATTGCAAAAGGCAAGGTCGTTGCTCCAGGTGATGTCATCGGTTATTGCGGAAGCTCAGGTTACGGAAAACCAGGTACCCAAGGAAAATTCCCTCCACACCTTCACTATGGTATGTATCGAGACAACGGTCACACCGAATGGTCGTTTGACCCTTATCCATCATTGAAAAGCTGGGAGAGGGAATCTCGACGTAATCGGTAAGAAGGCACGAGGAGGAAAAGGTAAAAATAGAAGAGCACTGAAAAAGTTTAGTTTTTTAACTTTTTCAGTGCTCTCCAAAATAAACCTTTAACCCTCTCTTACTAATTAGAAATATCAGATGGAATGACAAGTCCACCACCACTTGAATATACATCTGGAACTTCTCCCGGAATTGTCACTAAACCAATAGGAATCGTCGTACTAACAGCCTCTGTGTTTGTCGCAAATGGAATAACAATTTTCACATCGACTTCTATATGAAAATTCACTTGAATGGTCGTATTATTAATTCCTGTATTAATGACTTGAGCATCCAAATCTGTTTGTACATCTCCAATAGCTGAGAACCGCACAGGAATTTGCGGCCCTAATTGAGCCAATAACACATTTTTAGTTGCTTGACCTAACGGAATACGGTAAACAATTCCACCCTCTCCATCTATTTCATCATTATAACTAGGTAAGAAAACCTCACCTCTCTCAATCGCTTTTAAGTGGTTTTGCACAAGCTGCTGCGATTCTTGTACAACTTGGTTATAAATTTGCGTATTAAATTGAATGGATCGAATCGTTCCATCCTCTCCATACTCCTGAATAAATAAGTCCTCTTGATTTAATTCTTCTGTAATTCGTGAATTAACAGCATCACTAATGGCTTTAGTTGCAATGACCTTTGTTTCCGTAGTCGCTATATGAATGAGCGTTGGTCGAATCCCCTGATCTACAATCCAAAGGCCTTGAACGGTTAATATAATAAAAATAACAAAAGACAAAAGAAGGACATACCGAAACGGCAGTGGGCCTTTACGTGTCCTTGGTCGTATTGTTCTTGGTGCTCTCACGCTCAAAAACCCCCTTTGCGTAATCTATATGCAAAAAGGGGGCCTAGCTTGATAAAAAAATAAGGTACAAAGCCAATTAACGAAAAGAATACTTAATTGCGAATGCGCTCATATAATCGAAATTCATGTGAATATTTATTTTTTTCATCAACCTTACCTTTTTCAGTAGATTTCAAGTGCCACTCTTGCGGATTGATATTTGGGAAATATGTATCTGCTTTAAATACATCATCAATAAAGGTGACATATAGTCGATCAACAACATCCCAGAAAAGGTTAAAGATTTCTGTTCCTCCAATAATAAACACTTCATTTTCTTGAGATGTCAGCCGTTGAAGCTCCTCTTTCGTATGAACCACTTCACAACCTTCAGCTACAAATGAATCATTACGAGTAATGATGATGTTTCGACGTTTAGGTAATGGACGACCAATGGATTCATATGTTTTTCTCCCCATTACAATTGTATGTCCTGTCGTCACACGTTTAAAGAAGGCTAGATCATTAGGAAGATGCCACGGTAAATCATTTTGATAGCCTATTGCTCGATTTTGATCCATCGCAAAAATAAAGGAAATCATACCGAAACAGCTCCTTTAATATGCGGATGTGGATCATATCCAACTAATTTGAAGTCATCAAACTCAAAATCAAAAATGGATTCTCTGTCTGGATTAATCTCCATTCTAGGTAATGTTCGCGTATCACGTGTTAATTGCAATTTAACTTGATCTATATGATTTAAGTAAATATGTGCATCGCCAAATGTATGTACAAATTCACCAGGTTTCAATCCAGTAACTTGAGCCATCATCATCGTCAAAAGAGCATATGAGGCAATATTAAAAGGTACACCTAAGAAAATATCTGCACTTCGCTGATATAACTGACATGATAGCTTCCCATCATTAACATAAAATTGAAACAAACAATGACAAGGCGCTAACGCCATTTCATCGATCTCAGCCACATTCCAAGCATTAACAATGATCCGTCTTGAATCAGGGTTATTTTTAATTTGGTCAATGGCCTCACTAATTTGATCTACAGTCTTACCATTTGCCCCTTGCCATGATCGCCATTGCTTCCCATAGACTGGACCTAGGTTTCCTTTTTCATCCGCCCATTCATTCCAAATTCGAACACCATTCTCCTGTAAATACTCAATATTCGTATCGCCCTTTAAAAACCATAATAATTCGTGAATGATGGAACGCAAGTGTAGCTTTTTAGTCGTTAACAACGGAAAACCCTTTTCCAAGTCAAACCTCATTTGGTATCCAAATGTACTGATCGTTCCAGTTCCAGTTCGATCTGATTTTTCATTTCCTATTTCCAGTACATGCTTACATAAATTTAAATATTGCTCCATCGATTGATCCCCTCACTAAACAGTGTTTGCTAATATTGATTCAATCTTCACAATCGTCACATCTAATCGTTTCGCTAAATCCAGATCATAACAACCTTGAAGATCACATCCATTTTCTCTTATAATACGCACGACCGGGTGCGTCGTTAAATTTTGATTTTGCTTAACGACAATACCTTCTCTGCCATCACTCAGCGTAACAGAAAGCCCTTCTGGATACAATGCAACCACACTCCTAAAAGCTTCAACCAAACTTCGGTCAAACTGAGTACCAGCTCCTGCATACAATAATTCCAATGCCTCATTTGGTAGCATTGCTTGACGATAGACTCGTTGTGATGTAATGGCATCAAATACATCTGCAATAGCAATCAGCTTTGCATACTCGTGTATTTCATTACGTTGAATTCCTCGTGGATATCCAGATCCATCTAGACGTTCGTGATGTTGAAACGCACAATGAGCAGCAAGCAAAGGTACATCATGTTGCTTACGCAAATACTCAAAGCCTTCATTCGTATGAGCTTTAATCATACTAAATTCTTCATCCGTTAATTTACCAGGCTTATTCAATATTTCTATCGGGATCATCATTTTCCCCACATCATGTAGGATCGCTCCAAGTCCAATCTCTTTAAGCTGCTTCTCATTATAGTCTAATTCAAGAGCAAGCCTCAACGTATAAACCGTTACATTTAAGGAATGAGTAAAAACATAGTTATCATATGTGATGACATCAGATAAAATCGATAATGCTTGTTTATGGCTGTTTAAATCATTTAATATTTCATCAATAACTTTGCTAAAATGTTTATTCATTTGCGGACTACTGAACGCTTTGTTTAATGTCGATTTTTCTGAAACAACACGAAATTCTTTTTTTATTGTTTTGATTGCTTTTTGTTTTGTCTCTCGTTGTATCGTCTCTTCAATTTCAATATCAGCCGTTCGATCATCCTTTATATATATAAACGAAATACCGAGTTCATGTAAACGACCAATCATTCGACTAGACAAAGAAATGCCCTCTTGAAGGAGAACTTGTCCATTATCATTATGTATCGTTTTAGCTAAAATATCCCCTTCTGTTACTGCCTGAGTAGAAACTAGTCTCATGATGTACTACCCCTTTTATATTTTACCATTATTCATTCTTTAGTTTACATCATTTCTAGTCTACTCGTCCTTAGTTTTAGGAAAGTATTTGACGAAAAAAAAAGAAAAGCGCAAGGAAATAACGATAAAATTCCATCCCCTTACACTTTTCGACGTTTATTTCATTTTCAATAGGGCTTCTCTCCCTATTTCACCAGTAGTAATTCCAAGCTGTTCCGCTTCTAATGTCACAGATTCAAGTGGAGCTTCCAATAATTGTTCAATTGTTCGAACCCCGACAGCACGCCCTGCCACAATTTTTCGATCCTTTAATTTATCATTTAATAAAGCAACATCTAATGCACCACACATAATATATCCGACATCATTCGTCACAGCCATGAAATTAGTTTTAGGAAGCTTTAGCGTCACGGCAATAAACGTCTGATCATTAATTTGAATGGGTGTCATCTCTAGCATAAGACCCACATCCTTTCATTCATATCACGTTCTATAGTACGGTATGAATGATCATCTACTTATGTGAGCATTACTAAGACCCAATTTCCTTCAAAGCTACTTCAAATACATCTCTTAAGACTTCTGGCATGAAATAAACCTTCTCCTTCGCTTCTGAGATCGCTGGGAACAAATGGCCAAAGGTGTACATATCCAAAGTTGCAATGGAATAAATGTCATGAGCATTTAACGGTTCTCCATGAACTTCAATTGAATGAACCTCACCTAACTCGCAGTCATACGATAAGCCTGTAAAGATGGTTTTACCTAATATTTCTCCCCGAAAACCAAAGCCCTTTAACGCTAATTCTTGTATTTCATTTGATTCCCCACGTATGATCACTTCTTTAAGTGCCTTTCCTGACAGTTGAACAACACAAGGATTAATGGGGTGGGGACAAGCACTTAAAATGTCTGCCTTAGAAATATTACCACTTCTTAAAGAATGTAAAATAACTCCCGCATTAATCATCCCTATCGTCTGTCCACACCATTTGGCTAATGCCTCACATAGTCTCGTTACGATTTCTGTTTCCTCAAACCAATTGACTTCATAACTGTTCGGCAAAGTCGTGACAACTTGTACTAATTGTTGCTGTGCCTGTTCTGCTAAATTCTCTAGACAAGCATCAGACTTATCATCTGTTGTTAACAGATTCTGACCAGGGTGAAGGCACGCGCGTTTGCTAACAATCGTATGCTGATCAAAATCAAGGACAAGGTCCACCTCGCCTAGATAGGCACCATGCTTTCCTGCTTGTGCAATTAATGTTTCATTGATGACTTCTCCTTCTTCTAGTACATGATGTGTATGCCCACCTATAATCACATCAAGTCCTTCAATGCTTTTAGCAAGCTCACGATCAGATCGTAATCCTAAATGAGATAAAAGTACAATTACATCTGCTTCCTCTTGTAAAATAGGCAACCATTTTAATATAGCTTCAATTGGGGGGAGAACCTTCCAACCTAACTGTCCATAAAAAAGTTCAAATGGTGCAGTTACGCCAATAAAACCAACCTTCACACCATTCTCTAATGTACAAATATCATAAGGTTTACACCAATTAGGATTTCGGTTAGATTGGTCAACTAGATTGGCTAATAACACTTGAAAATGAGACTGGTTATACATCTCATTTAACTGTTCATATGAAAATGTGATCCCTTCATTATTTCCAATAGTTGCATAATCGACTCCAGATTCGTTTAATAATGCCACATTTCCCTTTCCTAGCGTAGCCTCAGTAATTGGGTGACTTCGATCTGCATGGTCACCTATATCCACATACAATGTATTAGAATCGCGATTTGCTTTTATATGAGCAACTATGCCTGACCAATAATTAAATCCACTATGTATATCATTCGTATGAAAAAGACGTACTTGTTTTTCTTTCATCTTACCCTCTCCAATTTACCTATTACTCACCAAAGAGATCAAGCTGTTTTGGTGCTAGCCCTTCGTACTCAATATGTAGCATATCTATAAATTGCGCCGCATTATCTGCTGCATCTCCACCAGAGTTATTATTAAATACAACATACACATCCTTCGAGTTGAGTTGCTTCGTAAAATGAGCCCACTCTTCTAATTCTTCTGTTCGATAGCGATACAAATAACGCACGTCGCGCCACTTCCCATTTCCAGGATCATTCCATCCGTGAACATTACGACCATGCATCCGAATTAACGTCTTTTCATTATGTGTACTTGCAACAACAGTTGGGATGGAGCCAATTCCAGCTTGTGGTTCGTCACAAATACTATGTATCCACTTCTCTTGACGCATAAATGCTAATGTCTTATCTTTCATCTCCTCGGTAAACCATGTTTGATTACGAAATTCTAAAGCAGCTGGCAAATCGCGAAGCTCTTGCTTCATATACCGTAAGTATTGAACATGCTCCTTTTTACAATCAAACCAAGGTGGGAATTGACAAAGCACCATCGCTAGCTTACCAGCTTTCTGTAATGGTTCAATCGATAAGCGAAACGCCTCAAACATTTCTTCTTTTGTTTCATAAGGGTCGCATCCCTTCTGGTGTCCTGTCATCCCTTGATAAGCCTTGACGATGAATTGAAAACGCTCAGGAGTTTCGGCCACCCACTTATCCATATTTCGTTTCGGTTGAATCGCATAAAAAGCTGAATCCAACTCAACAATAGGAAAATGCCCTGCATACGTTTGCAACTTTGCCCCTGTTTCACCTTTATACAATGAATAGTGGTCTCCCCAACCAGCAAGGCCAATATAAATCATTGTCATGCTCCTCCTGTATTAACATAAAAATTGAATACTCCTATCATACCATTCCTATTCAAAACAAACGAGTCATATCCTTGCTTTAAGTCAGTGTATCATTTATTTAAAACAGGACTTTATCTTTCTTTAATACAGCTTTCAATAAGATTGTCTCAACAGTAGCTTCTACCGTTAAACTTACGCTTCAAATCACACCAATGAAACCAATTTTTTCCTCTTGAATTCCTTTCTCTTCCTCTCTAGAAACTTCAAGACTATAGCCATAAGCTGATAAACCTGAAACATTTTTTGCTCATGCAACATAATATTCATTTCAGATGTGTCACTAAAAACTGAAACATTAGAGTTAAATAATATTTTGTAATACACCTTTTACCACCGTAAAAATATTTGTTGTATTGACTGTACATTTCTCTTATGCTAAAATTTGATCGAACAATCAATAAAATGATTAAACAGTCAATATATATATCATTCCTTTAATAATTTGGAGGAAACAATGGAAAATAGAAACTCTGAAACGCTCACACAAGTAAAAAATGAGTCTGGATTTGTTACATACAAGACACATTTCCTACCAGTACTCGGATTACTATTATTTGCACCATTTACTGCAGAGTACATTATAGGGTACCTTGATGTAACAGGGGATTTTGGGTTAATGTTCCTATATTTAATATTTTTTGGACCATTGTACGGTGGTGCAGCATTAATTATACGGGAATTTACGCGTCGTGCTGGTCTTGGCTTACTAACAATGACTATTCTTGCTTTTGCATTTGGCTTATTTCAAGCAGGTATGATCGATCATGGGTTATTCAATCCGGCATTCCAGAACATCGATTATTGGCAAGAATTACGTGATCCGACTTATATTTCCTTTCTAGGTATTAGTGCATACCAAGCAGTTGATTTTATAAGTGGACACGTCATTTGGAGTATTATGATTCCCATCGTGATCATGGAGATATTCTTTCCAAATCGTAAAAAGTATCCGTGGTTAAGTAATGTAAATTTGACTATTATCATCATTCTATACTTACTTGCTTCTCTGTTCATTTTTCAAGATCAGATGACAATGGACCAATTTCTTCCATCAGTAACGCAATTCTTTGTTACTGGAATCATTGTTATTGCTTTGATAATTACTTCGTTTACTGTTGGAAAACACAACCTGACACGTATTGAAAAAACAGCTCCCCATCCTTTTTTTGTTGGAACTGTGACGCTCTTCCTGCTAAGTATGCACACTATTATTGAATTATTAGCAGTTTTACTAGGGGCTTCCTCGGATTTTATGATGGAGTGGCCAGGTGTCATATTAAGAATGATGTCATTATCATTGCTTGGTTATTTGATTTTAGTTTGGTCAAAGCAAAAAGGATGGAATTCCATGCACCATCTTGCTTTAGCAGGTGGAGCGATTTTGACGAGAACTTGGATTGCTTTTCTTATCCAGCCTCTCGGAAATGTACCGTCATCTGATAAACTAATTGGAAACACAACTTTCTTATTAGGTGCAATTGTGCTAATCCTTTATGGCATATATGTCATACACAAAAAAGGACATGATTAGCGAAGTGCTAACCAATATTCCCGGTAGAATAAAGTAAAAATTGGCGTAATCGGGACTGAATTGGTTAATCTACTATGAAATTAATCAACGAATCAATAAATTGCTTTCATCTATTTTGAATTGGAGGAGAAGAATCATGAATAATGGAACAGTCTTGGGTTTATCAAATGGTGAAAAAGCTATACTTATTATTGTGCCACCAATTCTTGGAGCATTACTGGGTTGGTTTATACCTGCTATTGCCGGATGGGCAATCAAGATACCTTTTATTCCTTTTGGAGGAGTACTTGAATGGATTGCTACATTGGAAAGCCAATGGGTTTCGGTTATAGGAGTCTTTTTAGGTGTGATTGCTGGAATATTCTTTGTATTTTATGCCTTTAGTGAAACTCTGAAAATAACTATCACAGATGAAGAAGTGAAACTGAATTACAAAGAGAGTGTAAATACTATTCATAAAACAGACACTTCTGCTATTTACATGGAGGGAAAAGATCTTGTCTTCTTAGGCACCGAAGGCAATGAATTGTTCCGAGGACAGCCTGAATCGAAGAAAAAGCTAGTATCAGAGGCTTTTAAACAACATAGGTATCCATGGAAAGATAAAGATCCTTTCGAGAATCAATATCAGCGTTGGGTAGCTGACCACCCGGACTTTCCTGCACATGTCAATGCCCTGCTGTCAGCAAGGGAACGAACTTTAAAGAATGAAGAGAAAGTAGAAGCTAAGAACCTTCGAAAAGATTTAGCTGATAATGGAATTGTTATTCGTGATGAAGGTAAACGCCAGTATGTAAGAGAAACAGTTAGAGGTGAGGTTAATGACGGAAGTTCAAAAAAAGGGAGGTAAACAGTCATTTATCGCTGAAGCAAGACGTGAACAAATTATAAATGCGGCGATCAAAACACTAGATGATATTGGTTACCTAAAAGCCAGTCTTGCACAAATCGCAAAAAAGGCCGGGATTAGCACAGCACTGATTTCTTATCACTTTGTAGATAAAAGCGATTTGATGAATCATTTGCTAACAAATTTGCTAGAAAGTTCAACAACCTACATTTTGGAGAGAGTACATAGGGAAAGTACGAATCATGAGAAGATAAAGACCTTTATTATGGCAAGTCTAGCTTATCAAGGTACGCACCCTGCACGTAATACAGCTCTGGTAGAAATTATCTTTAATGCTAGAACACCCAATAATATCCCGTATTATAAGTTAGGTAACGATGAAGATGAAGACCCGGTCATGAATGAACTTCGATTAATCTTGCATAATGGACAAACAAAAGGGGAATTTGGGAAGTTTAACATAGATGTCATGGCCAATATGATTCAAGGAGCAATTGGGGAGTATATGTTTAATGCTGATATTACAAAAAAAGTAGATCTAGAAACTTACGGAAGGGAACTTGTAAACATTGTTAATCAAGCATTGAAAGTATACTAACACGGTGTCTTTACGTGTTCAGTTTAATGCCAGGTATGATTAGCATTACTATTGTTAACTCAGGTTACAATTTTCAATAGCCCAAAGGCTGTTTGGACAGCTCTTTGAGAGCTGTAGAGTCAAAATCGCAAATTTAAAATGAAATTCAAAGAAGTTGAAATTACTTTTGGAAAAAGAAAAAACATCGCTCAATCAACCCCTTAATTAGGGGGTAATTGGTAAAATAAGTCTAAAAGGAAATCTATAGTGCTGATTATTCCAGACTGACTAAGGCAATGGAAGAGGGTTACTTAAACCTTTTTCCACATTCCGATTACCCTTAGATAATTTTAGAAATATAATAATCGTCATTAACAAGAGCAATGCGGCCACTACTCCAAGCCACCCTTTTAAGCTATCCTGAGTAAAAAGAACAGTCGATAATGGAAATAATCCATGGCTTGTGAGCAGAAGATAAAACATAAAATTACCACCCCAATGAAGACCTATACTCATCCATAATGAACCTGATTTCCACATGACGATAAAAAAAACCGCTCCCATTAACGCATACCTAATCCAATAAGGGAGCGGTAAGCCCCAGTTTGGCAAATGATACGCAACAAACAATACTATTGAAAATAGCAATATGAACTTGATTGTGAATAGACCTTGTAAGCTCCGATATATAAATCCTCTCATTAATAATTCTTCAGCAAAAGCAGTATAACTAGTTGTAACAAGGGCAAAAACGATCACGACCAACATCTCATTAACAGAGATTACTCCCTGAATTCGATTACCCATGAATAGATAAATCACTACAAATAAAACTAAATTGAAGGATAAACCTACTATAAATCCTAAAGCAAGATTCCTACCCCACCTCTTGTGAAATCGCAGTCCTAACTGATTTAGTCCACCATAACCTACTAAGCGAACTAAATAATGGGTAAGTGGAAAGAAGAGAATGGCAACAATTACAAACAAAACTTCATTCAATACAAATGGAACATAGCTTAACACAACTAGAAAAAGGAACACGCAAATTCTATAAAGATTGTTCATCATCATTCGCCTCATCTCATATCTATTTGATTGCTTTTTGTTTTTAACATAATATGAGGCAATAACCATATCTAAGGTAGAGCCATGCCTATAGAATTAAACATAACAGCATCATGATGACTACACAACCTAAACATTCAACCTTTACAAAACCTATATTTTTCTTTAGACATCTTCAAATTAAAACGGGACTTGCTCTTCAATATCAGCTTTCAATAAGGCTGTCTCGACAATAGCTTCTACCGCTAAACCATACGCTTCAAACCACGAACCAATGATACCTAGTTTTCTCCCTTGAATTTCTTTCTCTTCGTCTCTAGAAACTTCAAGACTATAGCCAAAAGCCGATAAACCTGAACCAATTGTTTGTAACCATATAGCTACTACCGCTTGACGCTCAAGCAAAATAGCTTCTTGATCCTCTTCCTCTTTCAACTCTTGGAGTTCTTCCGTTGTGCCCATTGCTTCAATAAAGGTTCCGACAAATTGCACCCAAACCCCCGTAAGAACTTTTGATTCAGCAGAGCTTAGTGCAAGTTTCTCACCATTATTAACCTTATTTAATTTTGTTTGAAGTTCATTTATACTTTCCTTTGTCACATCTCCATTATGATCGAGAATGGGCTCTCTAAACCTATATCTTTTTGAACGTTTTTTTGAAAGCATAGACTTCGCTCCGTATCTCATATTGATACGATTAGCATATGCTGTAGCATTTGATAAGGTTTTCCCTTTCATCTTTTATAACACTATTTGAAAAAAGTTGTCATTACATTCTCCATTATAGCTCTGTATTTTATCAAAAAAAATGCTTGATAAGGGATTATCCTTAATCAAGCATTTCTTTAATAGTGACGAACCGATCACAAGTTATCCAATAGAACCTTCCATCTCAAATGAAATCAGGCGATTCATCTCAACCGCATATTCCATCGGAAGTTCTTTCGTAAATGGCTCAATGAAGCCCATTACAATCATCTCAACTGCTTCTTGCTCAGGAATACCACGGCTCATTAAATAGAATAATTGATCCTCTGATACTTTTGAAACCGTCGCTTCATGCTCAAGTGTGATGTTGTTATTTAAAATTTCATTATATGGAATGGTATCTGAAGTTGATTCATTATCCATAATAAGCGTGTCACACTCGATCTTCGCCTTCGAACCTTCTGACTTACGACCAAAGTGACAAATTCCACGGTATGTTACTTTACCACCATGCTTGGAAATCGACTTCGATACAATCGTCGATGAACAATTCGGTGCTAAATGATGGACCTTCGCGCCAGCATCTTGATGTTGGCCTTTACCAGCAATCGCAATCGAAAGGATCGTACCTTTTGCTCCCTCACCGCGCATAATAACAGCTGGATATTTCATCGTTAGCTTCGAACCGATATTACCGTCAACCCATTCCATTGTTGCACCTGCATCAGCAACCGCGCGCTTCGTTACAAGATTGTAAATATTTGGTGCCCAGTTTTGAATCGTTGTATAGCGGCAATACGCATCCTTCTTAACGATAATCTCGACAACCGCACTATGAAGGGAGTTTGTTGAATAAACAGGAGCTGTACACCCTTCTACATAGTGAACGGAGCTGTCTTCATCAGCAATGATTAACGTACGCTCAAATTGCCCCATGTTTTCTGAGTTAATTCGGAAGTAAGCTTGTAATGGTGTATCTGTTTTCACACCTTTTGGTACGTAAATGAACGATCCACCTGACCAAACTGCAGAGTTTAAAGCCGCAAACTTATTATCAGAAGGAGGAATTGTTTTTCCAAAGTGCTCTCTGAAAATGTCCTCATGCTCTTTAAGGGCCGTATCCGTATCTGTGAAAAGAATACCTTGCTCTGTAAGATCTTCCTTCATATTATGGTAAACAACCTCTGATTCGTATTGAGCTGAAACCCCAGCTAAATACTTTTGCTCCGCTTCTGGAATCCCAAGTTTGTCAAAAGTATTCTTAATTTCCTCTGGTACTTCATCCCATGATTTCTCAGACTTCTCTGAAGGCTTAACATAGTACGTAATATCATCAAAATTTAGCTCACCTAAGTCGCCGCCCCATTGTGGCATTGGCATACTGTAGAACGTTTCTAACGATTTCAAACGGAAATCTAACATCCATTGTGGTTCGTCTTTCATTCGGGAAATTTCTTCAACAATTTCTTTTGTCAAACCACGTTTTGAACGAAAAATCGATACGTCACGATCCGAAAATCCATATTTATATTCCCCGATTTCTGGCATTTTTTTCGCCATGTTGAACCCTCCTTATTTTATAATCAAACACTACTTATTATCTTCTATTCCCTTTTCCATTGCTTTCCAAGCAAGAGTTGCACATTTAATACGTGCTGGGAATTTTGTAACTCCTTGCAGTGCCTCAATGTCACCAAGGTCAAAACGCTCTTCATCATATTCATTGCCAAGCATCATGTTAGAGAATAGATCAGCCATGGCTACTGCCTCTTCTGTCTCCAAGCCTTTTACAGCCTGTGTCATCATCGAAGCAGAAGCGAGACTAATCGAACAACCCTCACCTTCGAATTTCGCATCTTTCACCTTACCGTCTTCAATTAATAACTGAAGTTGAATACGATCTCCACATGTTGGGTTATTCATATTAACTGTTACAGCCTCACCATCAAATTCACCACGGTTGCGTGGGTTTTTATAGTGATCCATGATGACCTGTCTATAAAGTGTATCAAGATTAGAAGACATCTCCAAAATACTCCTTTGCTTTCACTAAGCCTGCTACAAGTGCATCAATGTCCTCTTTTGTATTATACAAATAGAAGCTCGCACGTGCTGTTGCTGTGACATCTAACCATTTCATTAATGGTTGAGCACAATGGTGACCTGCACGAACCGCAATCCCTTCCGTATCTAGTACTGTCGCAACATCATGCGGATGCACATCATCGATATTAAATGTAACAAGCCCTGTACGTTGCTTCGGACCGTAAATGGCCATTCCTTCAATATCTGTTAAACGCTCTGCTGCATATTGAGCTAGCTCATGATCATGTCGCGCAATCTCATCAAGACCAATTTCCTCTAGAAAGTCAATGGCTGCACCTAATCCAATCGCTCCCGCAATTATTGGTGTGCCTCCTTCAAATTTCCAAGGTAGCTCCTTCCAAGTCGAATCCTGTAGGCCAACGAAATCAATCATTTCTCCACCGAATTCAATTGGCTCCATCTTCTCTAGCAGCTCTTTCTTTCCATAAAGAACTCCTATGCCAGTCGGCCCACACATTTTATGCGCAGAGAAGGCGAAAAAGTCACAGTTTAAATCTTGTACGTCGACATTTAAATGTGGTGCACTTTGTGCGCCATCTACAATCATTATAGCATCTTTTCGGTGGGCCATTTCAGCTATTTCTTTTACAGGATTTACAACACCTAACACATTCGATACGTGCATAACAGAAACGATCTTCGTATTCGTCGTGATAACTTCCTCAAGATCATTTAAATCAATTGTGCCATCAGCATGGAGCTTCACGTATTTCAACGTCGCTCCAGTTGCTTTTGCAACCTGCTGCCATGGAATAATATTGCTATGGTGCTCCATCGGGGTAATGACAATTTCATCGCCTTCCGTTAATTGACTCCTGCCATAGCTTGAAGCGACCGTGTTAATCGCCGTCGTCGTTCCTCTTGTAAATATAACCTCAGCAGTTGAAGAAGCGTTAATAAATGAACGCACTTTTTCACGTGCACCTTCATAGCCATCCGTTGCATGAGTACCGAGCGTGTGCACGCCACGGTGAACATTTGAGTTATACTCACGGTAATAGCGATCGAGCGCTTCGATGACTTGAACAGGCTTCTGAGATGTTGCTGCGCTGTCTAAGTAAACAAGTGGGTGGCCGTTTACTTCCTGGTTCAGTATCGGGAACAGCTGCTTAATCTCTTTTGCATTCATTATTTAACTTTCCCTTCAATTGCTTCTCTTAAGCGTAGCTTTACTGATTCAATCGGAAGCTGTTCTACAACTGGTGCTAAGAAGCCATGAATGACAAGACGCTCTGCTTCTTGACGAGAAATACCACGACTCATTAAGTAGAACATTTGGAGTGGATCTACCTGCCCAACTGAAGCAGCGTGGCCTGCTGTTACATCATCCTCATCAATTAATAAAATCGGGTTGGCATCTCCACGTGCTTTTTCACTTAACATTAAAACACGCTCTGTTTGAACACCATTTGATTTTGTTGCACCGTGTTCAATCTTCGTAATACCATTAAAGATCGAAGTTGCAGCTTCACGCATAACACCATGCTTTAGGATATGCCCTTCAGAATGCTTACCATGATGGAAAATTTGTGTGGTGAAATTCTGCTTTTGATCTCCACGACCAATGGAAACAGTCTTTGTATCTGTCCATGATCCGTCTCCTACAAGGTGAGTTGTATTTTCAGAAATCGTATCACCATCATTCATTTGACCTAGCGCCCAATCAATACGTGCATCCTTTTCAACATGGCCTCTACGAACAACATAGGTTGTCACGTTGCTGCTTAAATGATCAACTGCACCGAATGCTACCTTCGCTCCTTGCTTTGCATATACCTCTGCAACAATATTCGCAACCATTTCCCTGTTTGTCTGTGTAGCATAGTTTTCAACATATGTCACCGTACTGTTCTCTTCAGCGACTACGACTACATGGTTGTTATATGAAGCCTCAGCTGTCTCAAATGAAAAAATCGCTTGTAACGGTACTTCTACATGTACATTGCGAGGAACATAAATAAACACACCACCGTTTACGGTCGATACATGTTGTGCAAGAAGTAGGTTCTCTTCCGCCTTCACAGCTTCACCGAAGAAATATGGCTTCAATTTATCTGCATGCTCTTGGGCCGCTGTTTGAAGGTCTGTGAAGATGACACCCTTATTAGCTAATTCATCCGAAACCTTTTTAAATACTGCTGTCGTATCTTGTTGAACGAGAAGATTTTGCTCCTTCGCTTCCTCATCTATAAGTTCTTTTATAGTAACTGGTAGCTCATTAACGGTTGAAACAACCTCTTTTTCAGCTAAATCAAATGTAGCCTTTTGAAAGCTCCAATTTTTAATATTTGTTTTTTCTGGCTTTGGTAGAGCTGTTTTTTCTGAAAGCTCTAACCCTTTCAAACGAAGTTCCTCAAGCCATTGAGGTTCCTTTCTCTTCTTAGAGAATGCCTGAACTTGATCTTTTCCGATCAATATTTTCGTCTCTACTGACATACATATACCCACCTTTTACGTATATTTCTTCAATCTCTTACGCTTCTTGATTCACACGCTCGTCTTCAATGCCAAGCTCAGTCTTAATCCAGTCATAACCTTCAGCCTCTAAACGTTCAGCTAATTCATATCCACCAGACTTGACAATTCGACCTTGCATCATCACGTGAACCTTATCAGGCTTAATGTAATTCAGTAGACGTTGATAGTGTGTAATAATTAAACAGCCGAATTCTTCTCCACGCATATCATTAACACCTTTTGAAACGACTTTTAAAGCGTCAATATCTAAACCTGAGTCAATTTCATCAAGGATCGCAATTTGTGGCTCTAGCATTAACAGTTGGAGAATTTCATTACGCTTCTTCTCCCCACCAGAAAATCCTTCATTTAAATAACGGTGTGAGAAAGATTCATCCATTTCAAGTAAACCCATCTTTTCATCTAGTTTACGAATGAATTTCATTAAAGAAATTTCGTCACCTTCTTCACGCTTCGAATTAATCGCGGAACGTAAGAAATCAGAATTCGTAATCCCACTAATTTCACTTGGATATTGCATCGCTAAAAACAAACCTGCTTGAGCACGCTCGTCCACTTCCATCTCTAGCACATCTTCTCCGTTCATATGAACAGATCCACTTGTAATTTCATACTTAGGATGTCCCATAATAGCCGATGCAAGAGTAGATTTACCTGTACCGTTTGGACCCATGATAGCGTGAATTTCGCCACCTTTAATTTCAAGGTTGAAATCTTTTAAGATTTCTTTTCCCTCAATAGACACTTGCAAATTTTCAATCTTCAAAAATGGTGCTGACATAATTCTCATACCTCCAATGTATTTCGCTAATTCGTTATTGTTAGCGAGTAAAAGTAATTGATTGTTGTTCATTGATTCTCAATTTATTCTCATTACAATCTTATAACAAATCTAGATAAAATTCAAGAATTCACCCTCAACTGATCTTAACTTGTCACCTTATCTTTTTATTATTATAAACATTGAAAAGAGAGTAGCACCGATGGCACTACTCTGTTTTATTTTATCATAAAATGTAAACACAAGCGAAATCGAATCCTCTTATTTTTCTATTTCTTACTGTACAGGCTGGCTATCTCCTAGCTCTTTCATTGCTTCTTGAACAAGTGTGACTGCTTGGCTCATAGCTGCACCACCACCAAATGCTGCTGAAACACCAACCGTTTCTAATATTTCATCCTCTTTGCATCCTTCATCTAAACATCCTTTTGTATGATAAATAATACAATATTCATCTTGAGAAAAAATACTAATCCCTAAGGCGATTAACTGTTTTTCCTTCTTCGAGAGCGTGCCTTTTTCAAAGCATGCTTCTGTAAATGCATTATATTTCTTCGCTATCGTAGGCATTTTTTTCGTAAATACACCTATTCCTTCTTTATAATCTTGTAACGCCATTTGAATTGGACTTTGATCCTGTTGGTCCTGCTGTTGTTGCTGATCCATTTTATCATCCCTCCTAGTCTTTTAAACATCTGTATTATTTACAGGGAGGTTGTATGATATACGAAAGAAGTACCAGAAAATGAATGTGGAAGGCCTCTGAAAAAGGACCCTCGAAAAAAAAACGATCTTTTCCTTGTGCCATGCGGAACCTCATTCCGTTAAATAGACAAATATTCTACTTTTGCATTAGAAACGGAACGTCATTCCGCTAATATGCCAAAAGAAGAGCAAAACGAAGCGTAAATGGCCAAATAGCGGAACGAGGATCCGTAATAACCGGAATAAAGTCAGTATAAAGGAAATAACGGAATGACGTTCCATCAAGTCGCAGCACAACTTAATGAAGAAAAGACCGCTACCGCTAGGCCATTGAAAAAGTCCGATCTTCTCAAAAAAATGTGGGAATTACAAAGCCACTGAAAAAGTACAAATTAGCTTTTTCAGTGGCTTCATTTCTAGTGTCTATTGATTTAGTTTTGAACAGGAATAACCGCTCCATCGTATTGTTCATAAATAAATTCGCGAATTTCCTCTGAAGTTAACACTTCATACAAGGCTTGAACTAATTCACCCTCTTCATTACCTTCACGAACAACTAATAGGTTTGGCTGGAGAACATCCTCACCCTCGAAAGCAATTCCATAAGCATCAATATCAACTCCACCTTCAAGGGCATAGTTCGTATTGATAACGACCGCATCACCTTCGTCATTTTCAAATGAAGGTGCTAACATTCTTGCTTCGACTTGATATTCATCAAATTTTAAGTCTTTCGGATTCGATACGATGTTTTCCACACGTGCAAGCTCGCCATCTTCAATATTAAGCTCAATTAAACCAGCGCGCTCAAAAATCGGTAAAATACGTCCATGGTCACTAATCGAATCACTTATAATAATCGTTGCACCATCTGGAAGTTCATCTAAACTACTATATTCTTTTGAATACACACCAATTGGCTCATAATGTATTTCACCAATACTAACAAAATCATATGCCTCATTTTCATCCATTTGCGAAGCTAAATACCCAGGTGTTTGAAAATAATTTACATCAATTTCATTTTCCAGTAACGCTTCATTAGGCAGAATATAATCAGAAAAGGTTGTAATATCTAGCTCAATCCCTTTCTCCTCCAATATAGGAGCCGCAGCCTCTAATATTTCCGTATGTGGCACAGCTGACGCACCGACACGTAACGTTTCTAACGAATCCTCATCTGCTCCATTTCCACATGCTGCTAATGTAACTGATAATCCTAATGCTGCAATTAAACCCGCTACTTTTTTCATCTTTCTTTCCCCCACTCTTATCTTTTGTCTGTTTTATGTGTAAAGTAGTCCCCGATCCATTGAATGATAAAGACAATAATCAGGATGGCTACTGTTGCCACCAATGTAATCATACTATTATTACGTTGAAACCCTTCTAAATAAGCCAAGTGACCAAGTCCTCCAGCAGCAATAACACCTGCCATTGCCGTATAACTAACGAGAGCAATCGCTGTAACCGTTATGCCTGAGATCAAAGCTGGCATCGCCTCTGGAATTAATACTTTGCGAACGATCGTGAAAGAGGACGCACCCATTGCTTGTGAAGCCTCAATAACCCCTTTATCAATTTCCCTAAGAGCAATTTCTACCATTCGAGCGTAAAAAGGTGCAGCACCAATAATTAACGCAGGCAAAGCTGCATTTGCACCTAACATCGTCCCAACCATTGCCCTTGTAAATGGAATGAGAAGCACAAGTAAAATTATGAATGGAATTGATCGAAATACATTGACAATCGTACTAAAAACAAAATGGATAATGGCATTCTCCCATAAGCCACCCTTACTCGTCACATATAATATAAGACCAAGTATGATTCCCAATACAAATGTAACGGCAACGGAGATCGTTGTCATGTAAATTGTTTCAACAGTTGCTTCCCATAATTGATCGACTTTAATTTCCTCAAGAAGATCATTCATCATTCTTGATCACCTCCACATCAACCTTCTTCTCTTTGATGAAGGCAATCGCATCATTGATTATGCGCTCTTCCCCTTTAAGTGAAACAAACAACGTCCCATATGAACCATTTTGAATCTTTGTAATCTTACCTTGTACAATGTTTACTTCAATATCAAAAGCTCGAATCAATTCCGTAATAAGCGGGCTTTCTGTTTCATCACCAACAAACGTTAATTGAACCATTCGGCTATTTGGTTCACTCGCCAAGGAAGCTAAAGCCTCAACGGTCTCTTCTGGCTCGGTAATTTGTTTAACAAATTCTTTTGTCATTTTCTGCTGTGGTCTTCGAAAAACGTCTAGAACAGGACCCATTTCAACAATTTGTCCTTCTTCCATGACGGCAACCCGATGACAAATTTTTCGAATCACATGCATCTCATGAGTAATTAAAATAATGGTTAAACCAAGCTTCTGATTAATATCAACTAATAGCTCTAAAATCGAGTCTGTCGTTTTCGGATCAAGAGCAGATGTGGCTTCATCGCACAAAAGCACACTTGGATTGTTGGCTAATGCTCGCGCGATGCCGACACGTTGTTTTTGACCACCGCTCAATTGGGAAGGATAACTATCTCCACGACCTTCAAGTCCAACAAGCTCGATTAATTCATCGACTCGCTCTTTCCTTCGCGCTCTATCGACACCTGCAATTTCCAGAGGAAAAGCGATATTTTCTCGTACGGTACGTGACCATAGAAGGTTAAAGTGCTGAAAGATCATGCCAATTTCTTGACGCGCCTTTCGCAATTCTTTTGCTGATAGAGTGGACAAATCACGCTCTCCAACAATGACATTACCTTCTGTCGGTCTTTCCAACATATTTAGCATGCGGATCAGTGTGCTCTTACCTGCCCCACTATAGCCAATCACACCAAATATTTCACCTTCCTCTATCGTTAAATCGACACCGTCCACTGCTTGAACGGGTCCATTTTTCGTATTAAAACGTTTCTTGATCCCTTTTAATGAAATCATCGAAAACCACTTCCCTTCGAGGTCAATCAAAAGGTATAGCCACCCTTTTTGAACAACCTCTTATAATACTTTATATAAAGACCGTATTTATTAAAAATAAAAAAATCCTTCCTGTGCGTGACAGAAAGGATGATACATTCGTCCTTCCTCTCATCTTTCAAAGTGGTAAACACTTTGCAGGATTTAGCACCTAATAAGATGATTTATCACCTTATCGGTTGCTGGGCATCGTAGGGCCAGTCCCTCCGCCTCTCGCAATAAGAGTTTTACTATATGAAAATACTAATCTTTTAGCTCCTATGAATAATAGCATAGGAAAAAATCAGCTGTCAATGAATGCTGATCAGTATTTCTTGCCAATTTTGTGAATAGCCTTACATGTTAATGACCCATAAGGGATTACGAAGGCACTAATAAAGGTTTTTAACCTTATCAGTGCCTATTAAATACAATGAGAGAAACCGTTGTCTCCTTTATTAGCACCAGCCCTCATCACAATTTTCTACATAGGATTGAACATCGTTAGGCTTTTTATTTTCATATCTGTATATTTTATCTGCGTCAAATTCAAAACCTTCAGCCATTTCATGCTGCAGGCCTTGGTTTGTTTCCATTACTTGACCAATCTTGGCTTCCCCCATGTATAAGCTAAGCTTCCCATCTTCATACTTACCTTTCACTTGACTGGTCACATCAATCTTCACAAATTCCAATTCCACGTAAGCACCTCCTTATATATAACAAAAGTTACGTATAGCTTCCCCAGAGTAAGCTAACTTATCATAACGAAAAGCAAATCATTTAAAAAACGTCGGCTGTGCTTCCGAATTCATATAAAAAAGAGGTTCCAAAAGATTTAACCTAGATCCTTTGAAACTTCTGTATTGTTCATTTCTACTCTTGACTAATCATTTCCTCATATTGTTCCGCTTGCATAAGCTCATCTAGCTCCGCTTCTTTACTTGGCTTGATAATAAGCATCCATGCTTTTTCGTATGGAGATTCATTGACAAGCTCTGGTGAATCATCTAAATTTGCATTTACTTCAACGACTTGTCCACTAATTGGAGCATACAACTCCGAAACCGTTTTCACTGACTCTACATTCCCAAATGGCTCATTAGCTGTCAGTTCATCACCCACTTCAGGCAATTCAGCAAATACAATATCCCCTAACTCTTCCTGCGCAAAATGAGTGACCCCAATTCGAACTTGACCATTCTCTTTCTTCACCCATACGTGCTCTTTCGAATACGTTAGCTCTTTTGGTAATTGACTCATGGTTAACCTCCTACTTTTCATCTATGCTCTTTAGTATAACGTGATGCTGTTGAAAAGAAAAACAACTTATTTCCAATTTTGTTCAAATAAGTCCTCCTTAAAACCAACCGTCACTTTCTTTTGATCAGTCGTTAACGGGCGCTTAATTAACATTCCATCAGAAGCAAGCAATTCTAACGCTTCATCTTCTGTCATTGTTGGTAATTTCTCTTTTACATTTAGTTCACGATATTTCTTTCCACTTGTATTAAAAAATTTCTTTATTTCTAGTCCACTATTTTCAACCATGATTTTTAGTTCTTCTTTAGTCGGTGGATTTTCGACAATATGTACATCATTCACTTCTATCCCTTTTTCCTCTAACCATTTTTTAGCTTTTCGACAAGTTCCACACTTTGGATAATGATAAAAAGTTATTGCCATCACAAACATTCCTTTCTCATTTATTCATCCTTAGTATTGCTTAATTCATGTAAAACCACAACCAATATGTTTCATTATTAACAACTTCTCACTAGAATAGACTATTGCCATTTTCTTAAAACTAAGTGTGTATCCACTGGATACGCTTCATGATATGCAGCATTCCCAAAGGAGGATCAACATGCAGCAAACACAAATCTCAAACCAACAAAACCAGCAAAATCAGCAAAATCAGCAAAATCAAGCTATTATGCAGCAACCACCAGCGATTATTTCAACAAAGGATCAATTGTATTTAACAGACATGCTTTCATGGAATTTAATTGCGATGAAAAAGGCTCATTTCTTCGCTCAGCAATGTCAAGACCAAGACATTATTCAAGCCCTTGAAAACGCCGGATCCATGCATCAACGCCATTACGAAAAAATACTCACTCACTTGAATGCGAATCAAAATCAACAGCAATCTATACCGGTTCAATAATAGGGAGGGCCAATAAATGAATCAACAAAAAATTAAAAATCCTGAACTGCAAGTACCAAAAACACCACAAATGTCTGAACGTGACTTTATAAATGATCAATTAGCAACGGAAAAATATATGTCTAACGCCTATACGGTTGCATTAAATGAATTAAGTCACGATCAGCTTTATCAAGACATTTCTACCATTTATAACGAAACCCAAAATTGTCAACGTGATATTTATACTATCATGTTCAAAAAAGGATTTTATGCGTTAGAACCAGCTGAGCAACAAAAGCTTTCAGAAGCATACCAGCAATTTTCGGGATACCAAACACAATTCCCTTATCAATAAAAGTGAAAGGTCTGTCCTAGGATTCGATCCTTTGGACAGACCTTTTTCTAAATAATAAGAAGGTAACGTCAGAGGACATGGTTATAAACCACATTTTTTAGTGCCCTTTATAATCACACATTGGCGTTGTCGATATTTCCCGAGAAATATCATTCCCCACTTGAAAGCAAGCTTTTCTTTTGATATGACTTAAGTATAACCGAAAGGAGAGAAGAAAATGGAAACCACGCTACATATTCAAACAGAAGCTCGTGATCAAATGGTTGAAATCACGCACAGAATACAAGACTGGATCAGGTCCATTAACTTTCAGGATGGCATCATTATCGTTAACTCTTTACATACAACAGCAGGAATTACTGTTAATGAAAATGCCGATCCTGATGTAAAGACAGACATGCTTATGAGACTAGATGAAGTATACCCATGGAACCACCCAAAGGATCGTCATATGGAAGGAAACACTGCTTCTCACCTAAAGACAAGTACGGTCGGTCACTCTCAAACGATTATTGTCTCAAATGGGCAATTACTGCTCGGAACATGGCAAGGAGTCTATTTTTGTGAGTTTGATGGGCCTCGCCAACGAAAATGCGCTTTAAAAGCCATTTCTGCTAGATGAGTGAGTATCCACAATTAAAAATTTAAGCAAAAGAACATACACAAAAGTGCACTGAAAAAGTTAAAGCACAAACTTTTTCAGTGCACTCATACATGTTAGAGGAGTACTTTACTTTAGTTCACCTCAAATTAATCTATGCTTCTCTTCTTAATGCCGATAGCACATGGATTTTTGTTGCTTTCTTAGCTGGACGTATTCCTGACACAATGGCTACCGACAAACTAATAAATGCTGCAATGGCAACAAGCTGAATCGGAATCGCAGAAAACGTCACATCCATAAATTCAGGGGTTTCTGTTACTTCCACGAGTACTCTTGGAATGATCCAATTAACAGCAAAGCTAATTGCGTAAGAAATAATCACACCAATGACTACACCTAATACGCCTATAATCGCACTTTCCATTAAAAATAATCTCCTAATTACAGTCGGGTCAGCTCCAATCGCTTTCATTATCCCAATTTCTTGCGTTCGCTCTGTTACCGCCATTGTCATCGTATTAAAGATTCCAATCGAAGCTATAACGACCGCTACTGTCCCTACAATGATTAATCCCGTTTTCAAAGCTGTAAAAAATAACGACATTCCATTAATACGTTCACTGACTGAATCAATTATAAACCCTTTATCCTTTAACGAATTAGATAGGCCTTCAACTTGTTGAGCATCAGTTGCGTATACACTTACCTGGTCCAATCCATATGAATACACTTCACCGTCTATTTCTTCAGAAAGAAGGATTTCCTTTTCTGATATGGAATCAGATATATATACTGATGAATCATGTCTCCATTCCTGCTCAGGCTCCGCTCCTATACCTACAATAACGAACTTCTCTTCATATCTAATATCCTCTTCCCAATCGTAAACGGTTATTGTAACGGTCTCATTTAATACGCTACTCTGATAAGAAGTAGGTTCTTCGTTTTCATCTGAATCGTATAACATTTCATGGGTATGGTAACCAACAATGATTTCATTTTCCTGTTCAGGAAAGCGTCCATCTGCCAAAGAAAAACCCGATTTCTCTTCTTCTTCGAAATTCGTCAACCTTGTAGTCATTTCTCCCGAATAAGAATCAATCGAGACATCCACCGGATATTGAACGTTACTTCGAGTCACTATCGCCTTAATATGTTCAAGCTGATGAATTTCCTCTATATCACTCTCCTCTACTGCCTTCCAATCTTCATCTTCCTCTCTACCATAAATCGAAATTTCATTCATTAATTGATGCTGCATAAACTCATCAACAATCGAATTTTGCAGCCCAAAACCGACTGAAGCAAGAACAATTAAGAACGCACATCCCATCGTTGTAGCTAGTACCGTCATAAATAAACGCAATCGGTTTTTCCCCATATTCCGTTTTACATACTGAAACTGATCATTAAATTGCATGCTGTTCCCCCCCTGATTGAAGCTCACCATCTTCTAAAAGAAGGGTGCGATCTGCAATTGCCGCCACTTCCTCATCATGAGTAATCATCACAAACGTCATCTTTCGTTCTTGATTGAGCTTCTTTAATATAGCTAAAACTTCCCGCTCTGTATTTGTATCTAAACTTCCTGTTGGTTCATCAGCAAACACATATTTTGGGTTCGTAATAATGGCACGTGCAATCCCTACTCGCTGCTGCTGACCACCTGAAAGCTCGTTTGGGAAATGTTTTTGATGATCTTTTAAGCCAACCTCTTGTAATATGTCAATTACTCGCTTCTTTCTTTCCTTCATACTGACACCTTTTAAAATCAATGGTAACTCGACATTATCAAAAACCGTTGCACTCGAAATCAGTTGAAAATTTTGAAAGACAAACCCAATATGCTCCAATCGGAATAGAGCCCATTCTTTCTCAGAAAACGTCATTACTTCACGTCCATCAAAACGAATACTTCCTTCACTTAAAGGCATAAATCCTGCCAACAAGCTTAACAACGTTGATTTACCAGAACCACTTCGTCCAACAATTGAAACCATCTCTCCATCATTAATAGTAAAGGTGTTTCTTTCCAATACATGAATATCCTGTTTTTTAGCTCCTTTTCCTACTTTGTAGGAAAAAGATAGATTATTTATCTCGATCATCGTAGCACTCCTTTTTCTTAAATCGTATTATCTGTATTATATAATATAATACAGATAATACTCTAATAACAAATAGTATTTTTGTCAATATATTTTTCAAAGATGAACGATGAAGAAGTTATAACCTTTAAAATAAAAAACCTATATTTCTCAATGAAATGTAGGTTTCAGACCAGGGAATTTCTATTTTTCCTCTATTCAAAGCGTACCTCCCATCCCGGGAGCGAGGTCGAAGCGCCTTATTGTGGCAACTACTCAAAAAAAGCCTGTCGACTGTCTCGCTTTTGCGAGTCTTTGTCGACAGGCTGAAACCTGCATTTCTCAATGAAATGTAGGTTTATCAGTAATAGTACCTTTCGTCTTGCAAAAGGCTATCGCTTCAGCTGCTTTCTTTTCAAAAATAGCAAAACTCTGCTTAGTACTACAAGGAAAAACCCGATTAGTAATATTTTGAAATGTGGTGTTGCTGTTTTAGGTAATAGTTCTTCTTCATCATCACTCATAGATTTATATTCTTCATGTTCTCTTCTTAACATCCCTTGGTCTATTGGAGAATGATCATTTTTATTATGATGCTCTTCAGGATCTTCTAGATGAGGGTCATAAGTAACTGGATCATCCTTTTCAGAAACGTAAACCGTTAGGCTTGCATGAATACTAGAAGGATTCAGTACATCAGTCAACTGATCTAACGTTCCTATGAACACATAGGAGCCAGCTCTCATTCCATCATACTGAGGCTTCCCATCATTCCACGTCACATTCACCTCTATTGTCTCTCCATTGTTTAGTAAGACCTCTATAGAACTCGGTAGATTTAGATCTATCCGTTTCGTTCCGTTCACGACAGTAATATCCTCAAAGCGTTCTACTGACATAACGATCGGATCACCTACAATCACTTCAATAGTCACCTGCTCATCACTTCGGTTCTCGATACCACTTAATTGTTCAAGTGTTCCATTGAATAGATAAGTTCCAGACTGTTTCTCGTTATACTTTGGCACACCTTCATCCCAATTTACGTGAACATTCATTTTCTCGCCATTGTTTAACACAACCTCAACATACGGAGGTAAATCAAGATCTTTCCGTTTAACACCATTTTCAACATGAAGCCGCTCAAATCGTTCGATTTCTGATATAAACGGTTCATGAACTTCTACATCAATGGTTACCGTTAGTTGTTCCGGATTCTGTATTTCGTTTGACAGATTCCATTCACTAGTAAAAATCGTTGCAATTGATGTTGTAAGACTGCTAAACATTCCTTTTGTTAACACGAAGGTCCCTGTAAACGTGTACGTCCCGGCCTTCTTCTCGTCATATGGAGGCTGACCATCATCCCACATTACATCAATTTCTGTTGTTTCACCATTATTCAAAATGACTTCGACTTTCTCCGGCAATTCAAGATCAGAACGTTTCGTTCCGTTAGCAACACTAATGATAGCTATATCTCCTAAATCACCTACTTCTACAATCGTAGGTTGATCGACCTTCACCTCAACTGCTGCTTGTTTAAAATTGGGATTTTCAATCTCATTTAGCTGATTAAACGTACCCGTAAATTGGTACACTCCTGCTTTCTTTCCATCATATTTAGGGACACCCTCGTCCCATTTCACATCAACGGTTGCTTGACCACCATTATTTAACGTCACCTCGACTTGTTTTGGTAAGCCAATTTCCTCAGAATTTGTACCGTTTGCTACTGAAATGATTTCTAAAGTCTCCACTTCCGTAATATACGGTCGTCCTACTTTTACCTCTGCTACTGCCCTTATATTATTCGGATTTTCGATTCCACTTAACCCCTCCAAGCCTCCCGTGATACGATAAGTACCAGCCTTTAATCCGTTATAGTCCGGGCCTCCTTCATCCCATGTCACATTAATCGTCTTTTTCTCGCCATTATTTAACGTCACCATAACTTGTTCTGCAAAGCCGATTTCAGATAACTTCGTGCCATTTTCAACCTGAATAACTCTTAATGATTCTACCTCTGTTATAAATGGTTTATCTACTTCGACTTCGACTTCGGCCTGCTTGTTATCCGGATTCAGTACACCGGTTGGTAATTCCAGCTTACCCGCAAATAAATAAGTGCCTGCCCGCATTCCATTATACGTTGGATCGCCTTTATCCCATGTCACACCTACGTTAATCGTGTTTCCATTATTAACTGTAACCTCTACTTGCTCTGGCAAAATCAATTCTGAATGCTCTGTCCCATTTGCCACATGAATGGCCTTTATTGTACCTACTTCTGTAATGATTGGCTCACCGACAACTACATCAACGATTGCTATTTTTTGATCAGGATTTTCAATCTCTTCATGCTGTTTCAACGTTCCTTTGAATTGATACACTCCAGATGTCATCTTCGCATATTCTGGAACACCTTCATTCCAATCTACATATACATCAAGATCTTGACCGTTATTTAACGTTACATTAACCTGATCTGGTAAGCCAACTTCGCTAAGTTCCGTCCCATTTGCGACATGAATCGCTGCTAATTGTTCTACCTCTGTTATAAATGGTTTTTGAACTTCAACTTCAACTGTTGCCGTAATGTTATCAGGATTTCCCACCTTTAAAGGCTGGTCAAATTCACTGTTTATAAGCGAAGCAACAAAGGTTGTTACTTGTTCTATCACTCCCTCTGACAATTCAAAGGTTCCTGTAAACATATAAGTTCCAGCCTTCAACTCGTCGTATAAAGGTTCTCCGTTATCCCAGCTCACACCAATTTGCGCGGTCTCACCATTATTTAATGTAACGTGAACTTCGTCAGGTAATGTAAGATCAGCACGCTTCGTTCCGTTTTCAACTGAAATACTATCTATTGCTTCAACATCAGTTATAAATGGCACATCGACAATCACATCTATCAATGCAGTTAAATGATTAGGATTTCTAACATCACCTGGAATATCAACTAATGTACCGATAAATGTGTACGTTCCCGCTTTATTTGCATCATACGGATTGTCTTCATCTGCATCAGTCCATTGCACCTTAATATCCCGCAACACATCTTCTGGACTTACCGTCACTTGTATCGTCGTTGGCAAGCCAACATGATCGATTTCAGTTCCATTGTCCACAGTAATAGGTTGAAACTCTTCTATCCTTGAAATCTGATACGAAAGAACCTCAATTTCATGCGTACTCACTTCACCGAATAATTGGACAGTTATTTCTGCATTTCCTGGTGCGGTGGCTGTGACCTGACCATCTTCATCTATGGAGATTAGATCATCTCCTATAGTAACTTCATATTCAGCATTACTTGTTCCATCAAATGACCCTTCTTCGTGATGGGCGGTGACGGTTATTTGCGTGCTGTTACCAATCTGTAACGTTGAAGAATCGAGTTTCACTTCTACTGACTCCAATGAATTTTCCCATTGTAAAAATGGGAACACCTGATCATTATAGACGTACCACGTATTCGTAAAATCCCAATTAGTAAATGTACTCAGTTGTTTTAACTCTGCTTCCGTTATAGGAATACCGTATCCATTGTCTGGATAATCCCCACCATACACACTTTTATTCCAATAAGAATGTTCAATAATGGCAGAATCATTAGTCAATAAACCGACTAAACCACCAACATGATCATCACCAGTTACGATACTGCTAGAATAGGATTCACTAACCTTACTATTGTCTCTTCCCACAAAATAGCTTCCAACTAAACCGCCAATACTATTTCTACCAGAAATTTCACCTATAGCATATGATTTTATAATACTCCCATAATTTATACCAACAAGACCACCACCATTGATATTACTCAATTGAATGGTCGTATGAGCAGCTGACTCATGAATCATCCCATAATTCATTCCAACCAAACCGCCCACATTACTACTTCCCGACAAGGTTCCTGTTACAGTTGAGTTTTCAATTCTACCTGTTCCTAAATTAATACCAACTAAACCACCAACAGTGTGCCTAGTAGCCTTAATATCTACATCTACTAATGTAACGTTTTTAATCACTCCAGGGTTTTTAAGTGCACTAAACAACCCTGAATTTTCCCTAAATTCGTTCTCGAATTGTAATCCTGTAATTTCATAACCGTCACCATCAAATGTACCTATAAATGGAGTACCAGCACGACCTATTGGCTCCCAGCTCTCTCCTGAAAGATACTCTGCTAAGTCAATATCAGCTCCTAGTTGATAATAAGCCTCCAAATTCTCTCTTACACCATCTAATTGCTCTGGTGTCGTAATAATATAAGGATTATCAGCTGTTCCGTCACCTTCCGTAAATAGTGGTTCTACAACTGTTACATCAATTGTGTTCACTTCACCATAAAGTGTAACGGTAATAACAGCCTCACCACTTTCTTTTGCAGTTACAATCCCATTTTGATCTACGTCAACGAATTGATCTCCTTCTGTAACTTCATAGTTAGCATGAATCGTTCCATCAAATGAACCATCTTGATGGTTTGCTGTAACTGTTAGTTGAGAAGTCTCTCCAACCTTCAGCTTAGATAAATCAATGTCTACTTCAACTTCTTCCAATGGGTTTTCCCACTGTAAAAAAGGAAACGTTTGACCATTATAAACGTACCACGTATTTGTAAAATCCCAGTTAGTATACGTGTTGAATTGTTTTAACTGTTCTTCCGTCAAAGGTGTACCGATCCCATTGTCTGGATAATCCCCATCATATACACTCGTATTCCAATAAGAATTCACTATAAAGGTTGGATCATGAACATACCCAACTAAGCCACCAATATCATTATTCCCAGTTACGATACTATTTGAATAGGAATTAATTATTTTCCTATTGTTCAAATCCCTTGGATGTCCTCCAACTAAGCCACCAATACCGCTATCACCTGATATTTCCCCACTAGCATATGAATTTTTAATTTCTCCTCCATTTTGACCAACAAGGCCACCACCACTGGAATCGCTCACTGAAATGGTAGTCGAAGCAACTGATCCACTAATCATCCCAAAATTTACTCCAACCAACCCGCCGACTTCATTACTTCCCGACAAAGATCCTGTTACCGATGAGTTTTCAATTCGAGCAAACGTAGAAGCCACCCCAACTAACCCACCGATATTCCGACGACCAGTTATATCCAAATCAACTAAAGTGACATTCTTAATCACTCCAGAATCATATAATCTTGCAAACATCCCTAGATGAATACTATGAATATTATTTCCATCAATTTTTAATCCTTTTATTTGATAGCCCGCACCATCAAACGTACCATTAAATTGATCGATTGGCTCCCAGCTCTCTCCTGAAAGGTAGGCTGCTAAATCAATATCATTACCTAATCTGTAATGAGCCACTACATCTTGTCTAACAACATCTAGCTGCTGTGCAGTCATAATAATATAAGGGTTTTCAGCAGAACCATCTCCATCTGCAAACATGGCCTCTTCAACTGTTACTTTCATTGTAGCCACTTCACCGTAAAGTGTAACGGTAATAACAGCCTCACCACTTTCATTTGCTGTTACAACACCATCTTTATCTACCTCAACAACGTGATCCCCTTCTGTTACTTCATAGTTAGCATGAATCGTTCCATCAAAGGAACCTTCTTGATGGTTTGCGGTAATTGTTAGCTGAGCCATATCCCCAACCTTCAACTCAGAAAAATCAATGTCTACTTCAACTTCTTCCAATGGATTTTCCCACTGTAAAATGGGAAACGTCTGCCCATGATAGACATACCACGTATTTGTAGTGTCCCAATCATCATATTTGCTAAATTGTTTTAATTCTTCTTCAGTTAAAGGTGTTCCAAATCCATTATCTAAAGAACCTCCATTCTCGACACTCCTATTCCAATAAGAAGCTTCAATAGTCGCTACATCATGCTTTGAACCTACTAAACCACCCATGTTCTCATTTCCTGTTACAAAACTATTGGAATAGGACTCACTTACTTTTTTGTTACTCCATGATTGATTTCCTATCAAGCCACCGATATTTCGATATCCTTCTACAGTACTCTCAGCATATGATTGAACTATAGTATTTTGATTCTGTCCCACTAAGCCACCGACATCTTGATTTCCTTTTACGGTAGATTTTGCGAATGATTGACTTATTCCATTTCCATTACTCAAATTCAATCCAACTAAACCACCAATGAAGTCATCACCGTTTACATAGACTTCAGCGGACGATTGAATAACATCACCATCGTTTTCCCCAATCAATCCACCAACTCTACTAAAACCAAAAATAAGACCCTCAGCATATGCTCGGCTAACATCACCATAGTTTCTACCAACTAGTCCACCAACGTAATATCTTCCCTCAACCGTACTATTGATGCTCACTCCACTAATCTCGCCATAATTAAGGCCGACTAATCCACCAACAGAAAAACCTTGATTACTACCTATTTCAATATTTTCTAAGGAAACATTTTTTACTACACCATTCTCACCAATCACACCAAATAGTCCTTGATCGTCTTGTCTAGTGTTACTTCGATCAATTGTCAAATTTGTAATTACATGACCATTTCCGTCAAGCGTTCCATTAAATTGATTAGAGCTGATCCCAATCGGTACCCAGCCTTGTCCAGAGCTGTATGCTGCCAAGTCAATATCATTCTCTAACAGATAATGAGCGTTTAAATTATTTCTAACTCCATTCAACTGCTCTGCCGTTTCAATAATATATGGATTTTCCACAGAACCATCGCCATTTGAATACATCGTTAAACTTATACTTGCTAATTCCATGTCAGACTCAACCTCGGCTTCTCCTACTTGAGACGTTTGCCATGAATGATCATCTTGTGTAATTTCAAGGTCCTTTACTATATCCTTATCATCATTCTCTTTAATATCTTCCCCTTTATCTACATCAGAAGTGAAGTCTAATTCTTCATCTTCTTCTTTAACGTTTCCTTCACCACCTAACAAGCCCTCTTCTTCCTCAGTAATCAATACATCACTCGCTTCATCTTCAGCGATGACGATTTCGATTGGCAGAACACTTGAGTATACTAACAGTAATACTAGACTAACCACACCGATTTTCTTCTTGAAATAATTTCGCTTACTCATTTTTCCCTTTTCTCCTCTCCATTTGACGAAGTAACCTTATTTCTGTGGCTGTATAGCAATCTCCTCGTTTCATCTGAAAAACATAGGCCTTTCATCGTAATTCATGTATGTAACCACTCATATCATTTATCCTACTAATCGTAGTTTAAGTTTTGTTTAAGTTTTCAAAATTTCCTGAAATTAAGAAAGGACATGAATCATCTTTCGGTTTTCATGAAAATCACGAATAACCCCACTGTGTTCATCTCCCAATAAACTTTAAACTTTCATATCTTTGAAAAAAAACAGCCTCAAAGTCTTTTTGACTTTGAGGCTGTTTTCATAAACTAATTATATCTTCTCCTAACCATCACCACATACAAAGCTGGTACAATGAGCAGCGTTAACAAGGTTGAAAATAAAATTCCTGAAATAATTGTAATCGCTAATGGTGTAAAAAGTGCATCACCACTTAATGCAATCGGTATCAAGGCAACAATAGACGTAATCGCTGTTAAGAGAATCGGTCGAATTCGTGCTCGGCCTGCTTCTCTTACGGCATCTAATAGTTTCATTTCTGTACGTAACCGCTGCTCGATAAATTCAATTAATACAATCGCATTGCGTACAACGATTCCTGTCAATGAAACCATTCCCATCACGGCTAAAAAGCTAATCGGTGTTTGCGTCACAAACAATCCAAGTATAGCCCCGGCAATCGCTAAATAGACAGCGACTAAGATTAAGAACGGTCGCGTTAAAGAATTAAATTGAAAAGCCACTAATAAATAGACAAGAACAAGAACAATGATAAATAAGACGATAATTTCCGCAAAGAAATTATCTTGATTGTCATTCTCTCCACCTAAAACTATGTCATATTGATTATCGCCTAATTGCATTTGATACGTCTCAACGATGTCTGATACTTTCGCCTCAAAATTAGTAACCGCACCTGGAAACGCCCGAATCGTAATAGCTCTCTCACCATTTAAGTGAGGAATCGCCCTTAGCTCCTCCGTGTAATCAACTGTAACTAAATCAGACAATGCAATTAATTCTCGTGGCCCTTGCTCTCCTTGTGAAGTGCCAGCTAGTTCAAGCTCATCAAGCTGAAGCTCACTTCCTCTTTCAATGCGGTCCATGAACATGACAATTCCCATCGTTTCATTCCCATCATCAAAAGCTTGCACAGGTACACCTTCAGTCGCAAGTCCAATCCGTTGATTTATATCTCGAAGGCGAATATTTTCATCCTCCATTTGGTCACGATCGACACTGTAAATAATGGTCGGCTCTGATTCCCCGACATCATCCATGACCAATTCTGCTCCCAACGCTTGAATTTCTTGTGTCAGGTCATTACGGATATCGATTAGCTGTTCCATGCTTGTTCCTATCAAAGTAACTGTAACTGGGGCTCCACTTGGTGGTCCTTGTTCGATCGTCTCTAAAAAGATCGTTGCCTCGGGATATTGCTCGCGAACAGGCTCTGTCCATTGTTCGATAAATCCTTGTGCTGTTTGATTCTGACGGTCTACTCTTACAACAAGCTGACCAGTATATTCACCGCTTTGATCGAGGGAGCTATTAAATAAATTCGGTAGACCGCTTCCAGCAAAAATACTCGTTTCATAAACTCCTTCATCTTCTTCAAAATAATTAGCCATTTCTGCTAACCTATCGTAGGTCTCATCAAGTGTTGTCCCCGCAGGTAAAGTCACATCAACTGTCACTTCTTCACGATCAGCTGCTGGAAAAAACTCAAATGGTGTTAGCATAACGAGACTAAAAATAGCCGCTGTCGCAAGTAAGCCCACCACTGATACAGTCACAGGCTTTTCTCCGATATTCTTCAGTAGCTTATCTGCATAGAAATCTTGTACCCATTTAAATAATTTTCCAAGTAAGCCCGCTGAACTGTTCTTCCTATTTCTTTTCCCTTCTCGAAAAAACAAAAAGCGCAGGATTGGAACAAATACTAAAGCAACAACAGTCGAAGCAAGGATCGTCGTAATTAAGATCGTCGGCATTGCACGAATAAAATCACCGTTTGCTCCACTCAGAAAAACGAGTGGTGAAAAAGTAAAGACGATAGCTAATGTTGATGTCACGATCGACACCCATATTTCCTTCACTCCGTTAATAATTCCTAATTTCGCGGAGTCACCTAACTCATATCGACGTTGAATGTTATCATTAACGACAATAGAATCATCCACTAATATACCTAACGCAATAATGAGTCCAATGACTGAAATCTGATTAAGATCTACTCCTACAAACGGAAGTGGAATGATCCCCATTAATACTGATAATGGTACAGCTAGTGCAACAACAACCGCACCAGGTAACGTTAAACCTAAGGAGCTTGTAACAATTACAGCGACAACCGCAATCACGAGCGACATAAAGAGCCCTCTAAATATCTCATTCACAAGATCAGCTTGTGAATAATAAGAGACTAACTCAAACTCATCTGATAACGAAGTCGACAGCTGCTGCACCTTATCATCTACTCGATTATGTACAGTTGGAATGTCCTCACCTGGTTGGACAACAACCGTGAATGAAATAGCTGCGGTTCCATCAATCGATATCCGATCATTAGGCTGTTTTGCCTCAATCGACACTGAGCCAACATCTTCTATAAAAACAGCATCCCCAGCAAGATTTTGCCCAATTAGCACACGCTCTAGCGCAGCAACTTCTCTTGTTTCTTCCATTTTCAATTGATACAAAGAGCCATCCACTTCTTGCTTCCCAAGCGGCGGCAAGTCAAACTCATTCTCCAATGCATGGATAACATCTAGGAAAGCAAAACCTTTAGCCCCAAGTTCTTCCGAATCTAACGTAAGAGTAATCTGCTCTTCTTCAACCCCTTTTACGATCACATCCGCAACACCAGCAACTCGACTAACCTCATCTTCCCATCTCTTTATTTCTGAATACAGTGTTTGCATCTGTTCAGGATCATCTGCTGTAATAAAATAAGAGGAAATTGGCATATTCGATTGCACATCTGATACAGTAGGTGATTGAACCTCATCTGGAAATGTGACTGAAGCATTTGCAACCGATTGTCGCACTTCTCCCATTACTTCTGACTTATCTGCTCTTTCTTCTATTGTTATAACGATTGAAGATGCACCAGCAACTGAGACAGAGCTTATTTCTTCAATTCCATCAATCGCTAGTAGATTTACCTCAATCGGATTTGTTACATGTCGCTCCACTGCATCAACCGTCGCACCCGGATAGACCGTTGTAATCGTGCCAATAGTTAATGTTGTTTCAGGAATTTCACGCTGTGGCACAGTTAAAAAAGTATAAACACCAACAATAACAAATAATAAAAACAAAATTAAAAACAGCTTAGAGCGCTCTAATAGCCCATTCATCGGCCTTTTCCTCCATCCGCATCTTAAATTTCACTTCCTCCCTTATATTCACATAATCAGACAACCTTAAACCAAATAAATGTGACTACTTAATGAATGATACAAGCTCTCCTGATAACAACATTGAAAAAGCCTAATACAAGAATAAACTTGTATTAAGCTTACGTACTAGATGAATGATCATAGATTACGTTTCCAACCGAGGCTTTGTAGGATCACAATTAGGATCCTCTATATCCGTTGACTCTGCTAGCTTAATTAAATAATAGCATTGCTCTCTCATCATATGGTCAGCCATTAATGGTGCAAATGTTCCTAACGCTTGTTTACTTAATTCAAGCTCCTCGATTTCATCAACAAAGCTTTGAAACAGGTGCATTTCTAATGCTACATCATGGTTAAAACGATCTAACGCAGGAAAAGTCGACAGGTTCGTTCGGAGAAATCCTTTTAATTCAACTGCCTTTAAGTAAAACTCTTCAAATTCCTTCGTAAACGCTCCACTTTTATCGCGAATATTCTTTTCAATCCGATCCATGTTATCTGTAATTGCCCCAGCATGACCTGCTGCATCTAACAGCCAAACTAAATGATGATGGAGCTCATGGAACATTGGAGGAGACTCCCCTTTTTTCAAATAGTCCAAAATCATTAAATATTCATCTAGCTCATTAACCATATGATTAAGAAACGTTGGTCCTAAATCAATTTTTATTTCACCTACTAAATGCTGTTCAATGATACTGAGCTTGAAGCGCCTCAGCTTCTCTACCTCTTCCGCTGTTACTTGGCTAAGTATAATCGGATCTTCTCTATTAACATTTTCCAACAACTGATCAAATGCATCAATATAATACAACGCTTCAGTAATCTTCTCTTCTTCACTAGGGGCTAACGCATCATGAATGAATCGTGCATGATCACCAAGCACCTGTAACCAAAACCCATTTTCAAATGCTGCTATTTGTTCAAATGAACTCATTAGACGATTCCTCCTTTCACTTCTCACCCCAAACATATCGCACATTTTCAAAATTTATGTCTGTCCAAAAGTAAATACTTCTTACAGTTTTTATGACCATAAGAAGTACTTTTTAGCGTTATCCATTTTCAACAGCACTTGCCCCATAAATAGCCGGTACTGAAATATTTAATAGTCGCAAATAAACCGTCAACTGACCACGATGATGATACAGGTGATTAAACATTAACGAGCGAATCATCACCCATCGTGGTTCTGTCATTAATATTTGTTCGCCATCAACCATTGACCAGTCTGCTTCAAGCTGTTCCTCATTCCAAATCGTTAAGTGCTTCATCGCGATTATTTCACTTTCTTCTAAAGCATTTAGTAGTTGTGTAATTGATTCAGGTTCACCTAGAGGAACAGTTGGAACCTCCCGTTTTAGCTTACTGAACAGCTCTGATAATCGGCCAGGTATCAACGCGATGTGTAAACCTAATTGACCTAACGTCATCGATTTCTCATGAGGTTTCCAAGATAACTTGTCCTCCGGTATGCTTTTCAATGTTTCTCGTGTCATATCCATTTCCCTTTTATATTCTTCGATAAATGTTTTTTGCAAGTTCATGTAAAACACCCCTTCTATTTGCGGTAAAAGATCTAGACTTTGCTTGTCTGATACACAAGCAACACATTTCCACAGTGAAAAGTCCTCGTACTTACTAGCTCAATCGCTCGTGGTCTTGCTTGAAACAGTGGTTGACCCTCACCTAATACAACTGGATTCACAATTACGCGATACTCGTCAATGACGTTATGCCTGATCAACGTCGAAGCAAGAGTAGGACCAGCTAGCAAAACGATGTCCTTCCCTTCTTGCTGCTTCATAGCTAGAATCTCATCTTCAATGTTTTCCTTAACAATGCGTGCATTCCACGTTACAGCATTCAGCGTATGAGAAAAAACAACTTTACGGAGTGTATTCATTTTACGAGCAAAAGCACGGTGTTCTTCGCTGTTTCGCTCATTCTTCTCCGCTTCAGGCCAATATTCAATCATCATTTCATAAGATCGACGACCATAGAGTAACGTATCAACTCCCTCTAAAAAATCATCCATATAAGCTTGCATCTCTTCATCCCAAACATGCCATGAAATATCTCTATTCTTCTTTTCAACAAAGCCATCTAAAGACGTAACCATTGATAAAATAACCTTCCTCAACCACATTCATCCCTTCCTTAGAATTAAGTTTTCATCGATGTCTCCATCATAACAAGAAGCAGCTTCCCCTATTTCTTTTTAATTGCTCTATTTACATACATACTGAATGTATGTTAAAATCTTATTATATTCATATTCCTAGGAGGTACAAAATAATGAAAAGCTTTTATCCTGTTCTATTAACAAACAAATTGACCGAAAGTAGACAATTTTATCAAACGCATTTTGGCTTTAAAGCGATATTTGAAGACGATTGGTACGTTAGCCTGCAAAAAAATTCTTTTGAGCTTGCCCTTCTAAACGATTCTCACGCGACAATTCCAGAAGGATTCCGAGAAAAAACTGAAGGACTTATTCTCAATATTGAAGTTGATGATGTTGACACGCTTTACGAGGAATTAATCCGCAAACAAAATTTACCATTACACTTAGATATTCGTGATGAAGCGTTTGGTCAACGCCACTTTATTACGAGTGATCCGAACGGTATATTACTCGATATTATTAAAATCATACCACCAGATGAAACCTATAATCAGCATTACAAAGAAAACATTTGGGACAAACAATCATGACAGAGTCAGTAGCTTTAAAAGACTATTTCAGCGAAGAACTTGCTCATCATCTTTCGACACTGATCGTTCCACATTACCCTTCGTTTCAGTCCGAAGCCTTTATTGATTCTGTTAAACATCAAGTCTTGCCACTACAGTTAAAAGCTAGGGTAGCCGTCATTAGTCAAGCTCTGAAGGAACAGTTACCAGATAATTATCCGGACTCTCTAGCCATTTTGTTAAACATCCTTGGTCCGGAAAACAAAACAGAGGAAGGGATGTTTACAAACGGATACTTTCTCATGCCAATTGCTCACTTTGTTGAAACATATGGTCTTAATCATTATCATTTATCTATGCAGGCTCTTTATCAGATTACAAAACGACATACTGCTGAATATGCCTTACGTCCATACTTAGCTCATGATCCAGAGCAAACCTTAGAAATTTTAACAAGCTGGCTAAATGATACAAACTCTCACGTCCGCCGCCTTGTCAGTGAAGGAACACGTCCTCGCCTACCATGGGCGAAGAAGATTGATGTGCTGAAGGGCGATATTACGTACCACTTCCAGCTTCTTCAACCATTAGTAAACGATCCATCGCCTTATGTCAGAAAATCAGTCGCCAATCATATTAATGATCTAACGAAAACCCACCCCGAACAAACGTTAAGCTGGCTTCGAAATGAAATCACAAGCTCCATCGACTATAACAGCCGTGTTATCCAACAAGGCTTACGAACATTAAAGAAACAAGGAGACGCAAGAGCACTTGACATATTAAATGATCTCGAGTAAACCATAGAAGAGCGTATATTATGTAAAAGGAGTCTCCATACAATGAAGAAAACAAAAGCCGAAGCAGAAGCAACGATTGAAACACTAATCGAGACGGCTCGTAAACAATTTGCAGTGCAAGGATTTTACAAAACGTCTCTTGAGGAGCTTGTAAAGGAAGCAGGAGTCACAAGAGGAGCACTCTATCACCATTTTACAAATAAAAAGAGTCTGTTTCTCACCGTTTTTGAAAGGATACAAAGCGAAATGGCTAAAAATGTTGAGCTTGAGGCCGTAGGAAGCACGGATGTGTGGGCGCAATTATTAAATGGATGTCAAGCGTTTATCCTTTCAGCCATAAATGAAGAAAATAGGCAGATCATCCTAATTGATGGTCCAGCCGTTCTTGGCTGGGAAACATGGCGACAAATGGATGCATCATATTCGATGAAGCTACTAAATGAGCAGCTTCACACTATGCAAAAAAACGGACACCTTAAACCGACCTCCATAGAAGCTCTTACTCATATTCTATCTGGGGCGATGAATGAATCTGCCCTTTGGCTAGCTCAGCAGTTTGATTACAGAACGAAGCTGAAAGATGTAATGGACGTTCTTACCGAAACAATATACACATTTAAGCAACATTCATGATTGGCACTCCCTCAAAAGAGGAAGGTGAACCTCAAAGAGGCTGCTGAAAAAATTCATTTGTACTTTTTCAGTGACCTCTAACTCAACCTTCCTCTTTTTTATGCTTCATTATTGGAGTATACCGAAGCATCGCCACCGTCTGATCGAACACCTTTGATTCAATCAGCTCTAGGTTTGTTTTCGTTTGCAAACTAGGAAATAAGCGACGTCCTCCCCCTAGTAAGATAGGGTGGATATAAAGATGATATTCATCAATCAACCCTAATTTAATAAACGTTTCAGCAAGGGTTGCTCCGCCAAGTGACATATGCTTCCCAGATTGTTCCTTTCGATGATTGATGACAGCTTCAATATCATTGTTTACGAGTATGCTATTTCCTTCTACCTTCTCAAGCGTGTTTGAAAAAACAACTTTTTCTATCTTGTTCCACATACGTGCAAATTCCACTTCGTCTTTTGATGCTTCACGAGCCTCGGCACGTTCTGACCAATAATCTCTCATATTCTCATATGTTTTTCGCCCATAAAGATGTGTATCAAAGTCCTTTTCTTGTTCATTGAAATGTTGAAACAATTCTTCGCCTGGTTTTCCCCAATCGATTTCATGATGGGGTCCTTCGATATAGCCATCAAGCGAGACCATTTGAGAATAAATAACTTTACGCTTAATCATGTTACTTTCCTACTGCTTCCATCACGTAAGACGTCAATGTCTTAATCTTGCCATCTTTATGTTTATTTAACTGATAGACATCGCAAAATTCATATATTCTCTCTTCTCCAGATGGACTAATTGTTTTCATTTTTCCATTAGCAGCAGCTGTTTTCCCATGTGTAATGACATGTTCAATTGTAAGTTTATAGGACTGTCCGTCATCCATTTCCTTCAACAAACGAATCATCTCTTCTTTCCCCGTAACGGTTCGATCTCCAACCATCTTCCAAACGACATCATCTGTTACACTACTTGCAATAACGTCTAAATCCACATTCGCAAAAGCTTGATTAAACGTTTCAATAAATGCTTGAAGTTGTGTCTTCATTTTTCTTCACATCTCCTTTCTTTTCTTCATCTAAGTATAACAATTGTTTCACTAAGTCATTACTTTTATATTGCTCAATCACTGTAATCCTGAAATACTTCAAAAAAACGATGTAACCGGGATGAGGGGCACGCTATACAGTCGGGCGCTGAACTAACTGGCTACGCCAGTTGATTTCAGCTTTCCCTATCCCTACTCTAGTCGACCACCCCATCCGACCGCCTTAGTTTCATTTTTGCCGAGATAGCACCTTTTTCCTACGTCTAAATCGTAAGAAAGTTCAAATCACCATCCATCATAAAATTCTTTCAGATGGATGGTGATTTTCATTTATCCTTTACTTGTAGTTTGGATCATTTGAGACTAGGGCATGTAGGCGTTCAATCGTTCTAGCTTTTGATAGATATCAAGATTTCCCAGACCAGTGTGAGTTATACATGGTACTGGTAAACTCACTGTACAAATCCACCAAGCAAATACTCATCTTGCATTAACACATGATAAGCTCCATCCGATTCACGAAGAACGTGCACAGTTGCTTCTGTTGTTTCAGCTTCTACAAACGGTCCATTGTAAGCATCAATCATTAATTCCACTTGGTATTCCAACCAGTTATCAACATCTTCTTCTCCCAGTTCAATGGCCTCTGTTAGATCTTGTTCTATTTCATACATAATAAGAGAATCGAATAACCCTGTAATCGATAATGTAACGATAATTTGCTCTTCATCCATCAACTGCGAATCTACCACCTCATAAGTCGTCTGAGACAGTGCATTCATATAAGAATCAGCTAACTCATCAATCAATTCATCACGTACAAGATCTCCCATATTTCTTCTAGTATTTTGACGGTAAAATTCAACAAAGGAATCCCTCTGAAATTCACCATCTGCCTGCTTTTTGTCATCTGACCTTGAGCCAGCAACCGTTTCTCCAAATCCATCAACATTCTGAAAGACCGTAGCTTGAATTAAAGCATCAACATAAGTAGCTGCTTCTTCTTCAATTACTTCAACCTCTTCTTCCGAAAGATCAACAGACACAGACATAGCATCATCATCTAATCCAGCTGATGCCGACTCTGCTTGCACAGGTCTTTCAATCTCATCGATTGCATTATACTGTGTATACGTTGTCGTCAAATGCTCATCGAATACCAAATGGTCATCTAAAAGCCATTCGCTATCAAATTGAATTTCGAGACTTACTTGTTGTTCAAACGTATCCACAAGATTTGTTTCTTTATCAATCGTAAGAGTAAACTCTAACTGCTCAATGCCAACTGCTACTATCTCAATATCATCAAAAATATTCTCCATACTATCATTCGCCAATTGATCAGCTAAGTGTTGTTGTTGTTCATCGTCACCGATATAAGTCAACACATAGTGCTCTTCTTCTACTTCAAGCTCAAAAGCTTCATTCACATCTTCCACATAATGATCAAATCGTTTTAACACATACTCATACTCATTAATGACCTTCTCAATTAGAAAGCCAATACTATTTTCATCAAGCTCATCCTCATCGATCATCCCGATAACTAATTCATTATCTTTATAAACTTCTAAATACTCGTCATATACTATCGAATACACACCTTCATTCAAATCCATTTGAGCAACCCACTGAATATCAATCGACTCTGTTGTCCCTTCCGTTTCAAGTTGCATGGACTCAACCGCCTCATGAGCCTCTATTCCCCATTCAAATACGTCCTCAACACTCGCATTATCTGAACATGCTGCCAGTAGCAAGACTGAAACACTAAACAAAAACCACATTACTTTTCCCATTTCTCCTCACTCCTTATCTCTATTAAATCAACTTACTAATATTAACATTTAACGAGTTATTAAATGTATAATACAGTAAAAAACAGAACTAAATAACTGTATGGACATGAGGATATGTAGAGAATATGACCTATAAGATAAACCTTGTAGTATAGAAACACTCATCCTCCAATATGTACACCAGTGGACTTCAGCTTGCTCTGTAACCGTTGCAAAATTAAAAAGCCTGCCATTGTCAAGCGCTCAATATTTGAAGCCACCGTTACTCAATAGGAGCCACACAAAAAAACCAGCTCAAGGAAACTCCTTAAGCTAGCTAACAATCTTCTATAGCTCTTCACCATTTGTCGCAATGACATGCTTGTACCAATCAAAGCTCTTCTTCTTAATACGTTTATTCGATCCCTTTCCTTCACTATCACGATCAACGTAAATATAGCCGTAACGCTTCTTCAGCTCAGCTGTTGACGCACTTACTAAGTCAATCGGCCCCCATGACGTATAGCCAATGAGATCGACACCATCACCAATTGCCTTTTTCATCTCACGAATATGAGCTTGTAAATAATCGATTCGGTAATCATCCTGAATTGAGCCATCCGCTTCAATCGTATCAACTGCCCCTAAGCCATTTTCAACAATAAAGAGTGGCTTTTCATAACGATCATAGAGCATATTACAGACGGTACGTAAACCGACGGGGTCAATTTGCCAGCCCCATTCAGATGCTTCCAAATAAGGATTTTTTATTCCAGTAAGCAAATTGCCTGACGTTTGTTCCTTCACATGCTCAGGATCTGTACTCGCAACAAACGACATATAATAGCTAAAGCCAATATAATCAACAGTATGCTGCTGCAAAACATCTAGGTCGCCATCCTCCATTTGAATCGCAATTCCATTTTCCTCGAAGTAGTTCTTCATATAAGCTGGATAATGACCACGTGCTTGAACATCGGAGAAGAACAACGTCTTGCGATCCTGTGACAACGCAGCAAACATATCCTCAGGCTTTGATGAATACGGGTACGTTACCATTGAAGCGATCATACAACCAATCTGTAATTCTTCATTTAATTCATGACCAGCCTTTACCGCAAGCGCACTTGCAACAAATTGATGGTGTGCGGCTTGGTAGATCGCTTGTTCATCCTTCTTTCCGTCTTCAAACAGTAACCCTCCACCTGTAAAAGGCGCATGTAGCAACACATTAATCTCATTAAATGTCATCCAATACTTGACCTTCGTATGATAACGTTTCAATAGTACCTTTGCAAATCGCTCAAAAAACGCTACAACTTTTCTATTTTTCCAACCACCATATTCCTTCACAAGTTGGACAGGCATTTCATAATGTGAAATCGTAATGACCGGTTCAATATTATACTTTAATAATTCCTCTATGACGTTATCATAAAATTGCAATCCTTGTTCATTAGGTGTTTGCTCATCCCCATTCGGAAAAATACGCGTCCACGCAATCGAAAATCGGAATGCTTTAAAGCCTAATTCAGCGAAAAGAGCAATATCCTCCTTATACGTATGGTAAAAGTCAATACCTTCATGATACAAATTGAAATCCTTCATCGAAAAATCAGGAGGGCTCATAATCCCATTTGGTGATACATCTGCAGTTGAGAGACCTTTTCCACCCTCTTGATAGGCTCCTTCTAACTGATTAGCCGCAACGGCTCCTCCCCATAAAAATCCCTCTGGAAACTTAGCTAATTGACTCATTAATAGCACTCCTTTTTTATAGTTCTAAATCCTGTCCATTCGATTCAATGACTTTCTTATACCAATAGAAGCTTTTCTTTCGTGTACGATTTAACGTTCCTTGCCCTTCATTATCCTTATCAACATAAATATAGCCATAACGCTTTTTCATCTCACCCGTTGATGCACTCACAATATCGATTGGTCCCCAGCTCGTATAACCGATAATATCGACCCCATCTTCAATCGCTTCACCCATTTGCTCGATATGCTGACGTAAATAGTCGATTCGATAATCGTCTTGAATCTCACCTGTTTCCGTTATTTTATCAATCGCACCAAGTCCATTTTCAACGACAAATAGCGGCTTCTGATAACGGTCATACAATTGATTGGCCGTAATACGGAATCCTTTCGGGTCAATCGTCCAGCCCCATTCAGATTTCTCTAAATATGGGTTAGATACGGAACCAAAGACATTTCCACTCGTTTGATTTTCCAACACTTTCGGGTCTGTACTCGTTGCCCGACTTGCATAATAGCTAAAGCCGATATAATCAACGGTATATTCCCTTAACAGCTCTTCATCACCTTGCTCCATCACAATCGACAAACCCTTCTCTTTAAAGAAACGCTTTGCATATCCTGGGTATTCTCCTCTTGCTTGTACATCAATAAAGAAAAACGATTCTCGATCGACATTCATCGCTTCAGCGATATCATCTGGATTACATGTATACGGATAAGTCATTCCTGCTGCTAGCATACACCCGACTTTAAACTTCGGATTAATCTCCCATGCTGCCTTCACCGCTAATGCACTCGCTATTAATTGATGATGTGCAGCTTGATATTTGACCTGCTGTTGATCCTCCCCTTCTTCAAACACAAGACCCGCACCAACATAAGGTAAATGAAGCAGCATGTTAATCTCATTGAAGGTCATCCAATAGGTTACTTTATCCTTATAACGCTTAAATATTGTTTTCGCATACGTTTCAAAAAAGGAAACGAGCTGACGACTTCTCCAGCTTCCGTATTTTTTAATTAAATGGACAGGAACATCAAAGTGAGCAATCGTTACAACTGGTTCAATGCCATGCTTCAACAGCTCATCAAAAAGCGCATCATAAAAAGCTAAACCAGCCTCGTTTGGTGTTTCATCATCTCCATTTGGAAAAATTCGCGACCACGCAATTGATACACGTAATGACTTAAATCCCATTTCTGCAAAGAGAGCGATATCTTCTTTGTAGAGATGGTAAAAATCAATTGCTTCATGCGAAGGGTAGAACTCACCTTCTATCGGTGTTAGTTGATCAAGCTTCCCTAGCATCACGTCCCAACGCTTCTGACCAGTTGGTAACAGGTCGACGGACGTTAACCCTTTTCCGTCTTCTAAATAAGCACCTTCAGTTTGATTGGCAGCAATCGCACCGCCCCATAAGAAATTTTCTGGAAATTGAAATGTTGACAACATACTTCACTCCTTTATTTAATTGAGCTATTATTTTCAGTACACATCTAATATAGGTGGACTGTTCAAAAAGATTTATTATATCTCTTTTTGAACAGCATCCATCATTATTTCTTCAATTCGATTAGACGATCTCCTTGCTTCACTTCTTCCTCCTCTGTCGTAAGCAATTCAAATTGGTCCGGATTTGTAATAACAATAGGTGTGGCTATAGAGAAGCCTGCTGCCTTAATTTTTTCAATATCAAATTCCGTTAACAGTTGTCTTGCTTCAACACGCTCTCCTTGCTTCACATGAGCTGTAAAGTGCTCACCCTGCAATTGAACCGTATCCATTCCAACATGAATCAGAATTTCAGCACCATTATCAGCCTTGATGCCTAATGCATGCTTCGTTGGGAATAAGGCCGATACCGTACCTGAAACTGGAGAAATAAGCTTCCCTTCCGTCGGTACGACTGCAACACCTTTTCCAAGTGCCTCTGTAGCAAATGCCTCATCCTCGACTTCCGCTAAAGAAATCACTTTCCCAGTAAACGGACTAAGAACTGTACCCGCTTCAATCGTTACTTCTTCAGGCGATTGATCAGCTGAATCACCTTCTTCTATAGGTGATTCGCCTTTGTTCACACCACCGAATAAGTACGTTGCGACAAGTGATAAGACAAATGCGAGAATAGCCGCAAGAACAGGTCCCCAAACGGTCATATCTAAGCCATTTGGACCGATGAAAGTAGGAATTTGGAAAATACCTAACCCACCAATCATATATCCTCTAGCGCCAAAGAAACCGATCATCGCGCCACCAATACCAGCAGCTATACAGCTAAAGATAAACGGCTTTTTCTTCGGTAACGTCACCCCGTAAATCGCTGGCTCTGTTACGCCAAAGATCCCTGAAATAAAGGCTGGAATACTTAATGTTTTTAAATTTTGGTTCGTCGTCTTTAAATAAACCCCTAACACTGCTCCAATTTGAGCGAACGTCGTTGCGAACATCATCGCCAATACTGGATCTGATCCTGTTGTCGTTAAGTTATTAATTGCAATCGGCACAAGCCCCCAATGTAACCCAAATATAACAACTACTTGCCATAGACCCCCGATGAATATTCCAGCAATAACAGGACTTAAATCATAGATGAAAATCGTTGCTTGTCCTAAAAGCTGACTTGCCCATGTTGCAATCGGTCCAATGATGATAAATGTCAATGGAACAACAATAAGCAAAGTAAAAAATGGTACTAAGAACATCTTCACTACATCAGGAATGATCTTTCTCAAAAACTTCTCAACTTTTGATGCAAAGTAAGCGGCTAAAATAATCGGTATAACCGATGTCGCATAGCTCATTAGAATAACAGGAATACCTAAGAATGTAATGTGTACAGGCGATTCGAACACTGTACCAGCAAATAATACATATTGTGGTTCACTTGCTAAAATACCTTCAATCGCTGGATAAACGAGTGATGCTCCTATCGCAATCCCGATGAATGGAGACCCTCCAAACTTCTTAATAGCTGTGTAACCTAAGAACACCGGGAAGAAATAGAATAATGAATCACCAATAATATCTAAAATAATATATGTTCCTTGTTCTTCCGTTAATAGGCCTGTCGCTAAGAAAAGCGCATTAAAACCTTTTATCATACCTGTTGCTGCTAACACACCGAGCACAGGTGTGAATATACTAGCGATAATATCTATAAAACGATTAAATAAACTTCCAGCCTTTTCGTCCTCAGCATCCTCTTCCTGTTGTGTTTGACTTGCGAATCCACCCACTTCGGTAACCGCTTTGTAAACATCAGGCACGTGGTTGCCGATAACGACTTGGTACTGTCCTCCACTCTTCATAACGGTGACAACACCATCCATATTTTTTAAAGCTTCGGTATCAGCTTTGCTTTCATCTTTCAGCTTAAAGCGAAGACGTGTAATACAATGGACAACACTTTTCACATTTTCTTTGCCACCGACTTTTTCTATAATGTCTTTAGCTAATTGTTCATACTTCATTCTTATACCTCCCATTATTTGTAAATTAGAGCAAAGAAAAAACCTGGCCAACTTAAACACATTTATACGATGTGCTTAAACTAGACCAGGTTATGCCCACTTAAGGTAACATTCCTTAGGTATTATTTGTTAACTTTGTCATTTTATTATAATTCAAGAGAAATAGTTTGTCAACGCTTCCTTCGACAAAAATTTATGTTTTTCGATTTTATTCTGACTGCTGGTATTCATGCCGCTTCGTCACGCGATGAATATGCACCGTCAAATACGTTTGTTCATCTTTAGAAATCGACCAGCTATAGCTTTTCTCTAAATACGTTTTAATCTTTTTACTACATTGAAAAGCTTCAGGATATTTCCGATTTAATTGATCATATAAGAAATGATCTCCAGTATCCTCTACTCGCTCCTTCCGAATAAACCTCATCGCGAAGAAACGAAGGTGAGTGAGAAAACGTTCAAAGTTAATCGTCGATTCATCCAGCTCCATTTTGAAATGATATTTAACAATATTTAAGACATTATTGACCATTTCTGTCACTTGAACAGCCATGTCCATGTTTTCACCAGAAATTTGGCTATTTACTAAATGCAACGCAATGGATGCGGCCTCATCAGCGGTCAGCTTTACACCCACTTCTTCCTCAATAATATGAAGGGCATGCTGCGCTACCTCATATTCAAGCTTATAATATTTACGAATTTCCCATAAGAGGGCGTTTTTTAGTTCAATTCCTTGTTCATGACGACTAATGGCGAAGCTAATATGATCGGTTAAGGCAACATACAAATAGTCATCTAATTTGTACGGGAGCTGTGATTTCGCATAGTCTAAAATTTTGGAAGAAATATTTAAATATACTTCAGATGTATCACGAAGCAACGTCGCGAGCTTCTCTGATATTCCTAGACTTTCCAATATAAAGGTCTTTTCTATTTTTTCTGTCTCAACTGGTTGTCCCACTTTCTTCTGAAACGCAAGACCTTTCCCCATAATAACAAGCTCTTGATTGTGTTCATTATTCGCGACAACAACATTATTATTAAGTACCTTTTTAATTTCCAACGATGTTCCCCCCCTTGCCCTTTATCATTCTGTACGCATTACAATCATCATATCCTCTACTTAATCGCAACCACTCCATTTCATTATAAACGCACGACCGTCGTTTATTCACTCGAGTTGACGTTAGGGTATTAAAAAAACCTAAATTTGTATACAGAAATCCACTAGGATCTCTATGCAAACTTAGGTTTTGCCTGCCGAGCAGTAACAATCCTTATGTCATTCGTATAAATGTAATCGTTTTCTTTATTGATCTTATTTTATTTTTAACATAGTTAGTTGATCGTTGTCAAGATGGAGTGGGAGGAAAGTCATGATAGGAACTGTGGAATGATACGAATTCAAACAGACAAAAAAGAATGGACTAATTAGTTCAGGGGGGAGGTTGGGCAAGATTACGTTGGAAGCGATTTACATGGCGATCATCAAACAACGAATGAAGCCGTTGCTACTCAAATGAAAGTCACTGAAATAGTCGATTTGTCGAGAGCACATAAAAAGTTTGGTTTCAAACTTTTTTGTGCCCTCAAAAAACCTACAAAGCTATAAAGACTAGTTATTCCATCTACATTTTGGGATGGAATACCAGATTTAAATAGTGCTAGTGTCGATGACAAATCGGTATTTCACATCTGAAGCTAACACTCTTTCGTAAGCTTCATCAATTTGATCAGCCGAGATCACTTCAATTTTAGGAACAATGGTATGTTCAGAACAGAAATTTAACATCTCCTGTGTTTCTCTGATCCCTCCAATCATCGAACCTGCAAATGAACGTCGGTGACCAATAAGTGAAAACACATTTACTGACAAATGATCTGCAGGTGCCCCAACATTCACTAGTGTTCCATCTAACACGAGCAAAGAGAAATAGACATTAATATCAATTTTCGCGCTTACCGTATTAATGATTAAATCAAAAGTACCAGCGAGCTTCTCAAATGTCTTCGGATCACTAGTAGCATAATAATGATCAGCCCCAAACTGTCGTCCATCATCTTTTTTATTTAATGTTTGGGACAGAACCGTAACCTCGGCACCCATGGCGTGTGCGATCATGACGGCTATATGACCAAGTCCTCCCATACCAACAACTGCTACTTTTTTACCTGGACCAGCATTCCAATGATTTAAAGGCGAATAAGTTGTAATACCCGCACAAAGTAAGGGAGCTGCAACATCAAGTCCAATATTATCTGGGATTCTAACTACAAAACCCTCTGTTACGACAATGTGAGTAGAATAACCACCTTGAGTAGGCTCACCATATTTGTCAACACCGGCATAAGTAGGGATATTTCCTTTTAAGCAATATTGTTCCTCTCCTTTACGGCAGTTCTCACATTCTCCGCATGAGTCAACCATACAACCGACTCCAACACGGTCTCCTATTTCATACTTTGTAACATCAGGGCCTACAGCCGTAACAATTCCTGAAATCTCATGTCCCGGCACAAGAGGGTAGTTTACTGGTCCCCAATCGCCGTGAGCAGTATGAATGTCAGAATGACAAATACCTGCATACTTAATTTCAATTAGAACATCGTCAGAATCAAGCTCTCGTCGTTTAATTTCTGCAAAGCGAAATGGTTTATCAGGTCCATCAATCGCGCGTGCTTTAGCCGTTATCATATGAATCCCTCCAATAATATTTTATGAGCAAAAGAGTTCAATTAAGTAGCAAAGAAATGAAAAGCTATTGTTAAAAAACTCCATTCATCTCTATCGCAATTTTGCTCTTGACAAAAACGATAATCCCTATAGTTAACTCTAGGTCAAGTAATTCATTTGTATTTTTTCATGATAGTCCTCAAACTTCATCGCCTTTCTAGAATTTCTTTGACATGGAACTGGCAAGCTAGTAGAATCCCTTTTAATATATAGAGTTAACTTAAGATAGAAACTGTTAAGAATAGGAGCCAAATGATGATAACATATTCTATTAGCGAAGTCTCAAAAGAATTAAACCTTACCGTATATACTTTACGCTACTATGACAAAGAAGGGCTTCTGCCTTTTGTAGAACGAACAGCAAGCGGGGCACGGTTATTTAAGGATTCAGATATAAGCGCATTAAAGATCATTGAATGTTTAAAATCCACCGGAATGCCAATTAAGGAGATTAAACATTTTATTGATTGGTGTTCTACAGGTGATTCCACCTTACAGAAAAGGTATGATATGTTTTTAGAACGGAAAGCAATTGTAGAAGCACAAATGAAAGAGCTAGCAGAAACGATGAAACTCATCGAGCATAAATGTTCATATTACAAAAGTGCTCTAGACGCTGGTACGGAAGATATTCATAAAATAGAGATTCCTACTACTAATTAACAGGACATAAGAAAATCGCGATAGCGTCTTTTCTTTAAAGGAGCGTGGAGCTATTACAGCGGTTTTCAGTTTTTCTGAAAATGAGATTTTTTCAGAAAAACATGTAATGACGGAGCCATATAAGCCGAAATAGAGGCATGGGGGGAACCATAACGACATGAAGTTAATTAACTTTTGAAAGGGGTTTTGTTATGAATACAAATCATTTTCTAGATGAATTAAATAATTGTTGGTGGGGTACCAGCAAAGAAGCTGAAAGGAATTTCTCACACAAAAAAAGAGTGCGTCTTTATTACGTAAAGTGCGCACCCTCAATTCAAATAAAAAATCCTCACTCACTCTTAATCCGAACAAACTTTAATCTCTCATCTAAATTCTTCAGCCTTTCTTTATTAACATGTGCTGCAGTGATAGGAAGTTCTTTCAAATCTGAAAAAGCATTCTCTCTATATTGATGAATAAGTGGATTGTGCTCAAATTCAGGAAATATAGAAAAAACTAGCTGTTGAGTCTCATCATTATCAAGCAATTCCCTTAGCTTACAATTCGTATGATAAGGGTAGATTAAGCGACGAGCACAGACAATCATCTCATATGTCCCCATTTCTAAACCTTCTATCATTACATGATCATCAAAGGCAACTAGAGAGGCCGATTCCTTCGTTAACGCTTTGCCAATTACTCTTTTGATCTCACCCTTTTGAAATGGCAAAATAACTGTAGCTGAACAATCAAATGGAACAGTACAAGTGAATTTCATTTGATCGCCTTTAAGCATTTCCCAACCACTTTCAATGAAGCCAGAAGCTGAAGCTAGCTTGGCCTTTGCATATGAAAGTCTAGCATCAGGCTTAGGAGTAAATACAATTTTACGAAATCCAGGTTCCGTTTCTACTGGGTTAATCCCGCACATATAACGATACATCCAATCAACGATCGACCCATACGCATAATGATTTAAGGAATTCATCCCTGTACCACTAATCTGGCCATCTGATAACACGGAATTCCATCGTTCCCAGATCGTTGTTGCCCCTAGCTTCACCGCATATAACCAGCTTGGATAATCTTCATTTAAGAGTAATGTATAAGCATAATCTGAAGCACCATTTCCCGATAATGTTAAGCAGCTATATGGTGTACCAACAAATCCTGTATTCAGATGCATTTGATCCTGACCTAATTTATGTTTTAAATCATGTATAATTCGCTCTCGATAGTCAGTAGGAACAAGATCCATATATAAAGCAACAATCATCGCCGTTTGAGTTTGAAGAGCACTACGAGCATTAGGTGTGAAATATTCATTGACAATCGCTTCCTTCACTTCATTGGACAATTGTTCATATTCTTTTTCCAGCTCTACTTCACCTAATACAGCGGCCGCCTTAGAGACTATTGACGCGGAATAACTATAATAAGCTGAAGCAATGTAGAAAGGATCCGTCCCTCCCATCACTCCATCTGGCTCCGGACCATCTAATGCTAACCAATCACCAAAATGAAATCCTTTTCTCCATAATCTTGTGGAACCTGTTCCTTCATCCTCCTTTTTGATAAAGTCAACCCACGCTTTCATCATTGGAAATTGTCTTTTTAATAGCTCTTTGTCACCATAATGAAGATAGACGGTCCACGGAATAATTGTTGCCGCATCTCCCCAAGCAGAAGAACCACTTCCAGTGACAAACCCTGGATCATTTTCTGGCTTGATCATCGGTACTATGAAAGGAACTGAGCCTCCTAACCTTTTTTGTTCTTCTTCAATATCTATTAAATATTTTGTAAAGAAAGCAGGTGAATACATATTAAAGCACGCGGTAGAACTAAATATTTGCGCATCCCCTGTCCAACCCATACGTTCATCACGTTGCGGACAATCAGTTGGTATATCTAAAAAATTGCCTTTTTGTCCCCATTTTGCATTTTTAAACAATTGATTGACAAGTCGATTGGATGTTTCAATTGAACCGATTTCCTCTATATCACTATATACAGCACAACCAACAAAATCTTCAGGCTGAATCATTTCACCAAATCCCGTTAATTTGACATAACGGAAGCCATAGTATGTGAAATACGGTTGTACTTCACGTACATCCCCTTTAGAAATGTATACATACTCTGCCTTAGCTGTTCGTAAATTTTCACGATAAAAGCAACCATTTTGAAGTATTTCGCCATATTCAAGCTTTAGTTCATGACCATGTGGCTTATCGACCTTAAACCGTACCCATCCAGTCATATTTTGACCAAAATCAAGAACGGTTTCCCCGGCAGGAGTATGTATGATTTCAATCGGTGTTCTTTCTTCTTTGATTTGAATCGGTAAACTAAAACGTTCTCTTAGCTCTCCTACTTCAGGCTCCATTTCCTTCATCAGCTTCCAATCAGATTGAGCTTCTACTAACACGGAAGACCATCCTTTGGTTTCTTTTGTAGCGTCATACGTTTCACCATCATATATATTACTAAACAGAATCGGGGAAGGCCTACATTGCCAATCTTGATTTGAATGAATGACCGTTTCAGTACCGTCAGAATGGGTAACAAATAACTCAGCTAAAAGAGCGAAATGGTCACCATATAATTGTTCATATCCACCATCAAAACCGAACCTTCCTTTATACCAACCATCGCCTAATAACACACCAATCGAGTTGTTCCCACTCTGAAGGAGTTTAGTTATGTCATATGTCTGGTACTGCAACCAATAGTCATATGAATGGAAGCCAGGAGATAAATATTCATCCCCGACCTTTTCACCATTGACCTCTAAATGATATAAGCCTAATCCACAAATATAGATTCTTGCAGATTCCACATTTTTTGAAAGGGTAAATTCTTTACGGATTAACAGATGAGTATCACTGTTAAGAGAAGGAGCAATCCATTTCGCTCGCCACTCTTCATCTAGTTTTCCGGTTTCAAACCATTTTACAGCACTCGTGATGTGACCTTCTTTGTTACCCCAAACTGTCACACGCCAGAAGTAACGTGTACGTGGCATTAATGAGAGATCTGGAGTATACCCTAAACTACTAATGTCATTGCGTATGCCACTATCGTAAACCACTTCATCAAACGACAGATCTAAAGCAATTTCTACTTGAGCATTCTTTTGATAATTCGATTCCCCCATCGTCTCTTCTGTTACCCAAGAAAGTCTTAACGGACTTAGATCATAACCTAAAGGTTCATCGATATGATTCACTCTCATCTTTGTAATATGCATTTTTGCACACCTTTCTTCAGTCAATCATTTCTTCAATTCATTACACTATAATTAAATGATGTCTAAAATCTCATCAATTGTTTCAATTTGATAATCGGCTTCATCTGTCAAAGCAGCATGTCCAATAGCTACACAAGCCATTCCCGCTGATTTCGCTGCTCTAACTCCAGTAAGAGCGTCTTCAATCACTATACAATTTCCTGGGTCTTCTACAATGTACTCAGCCGCTTTTAGAAACACTTCTGGATTTGGTTTTGATTGAGTGATATTATTACCATCTGAAATGGCATCAAAAAAAGATGTTAATTTCAAACGATCTAAAATATACTGAGCATTTTTACTAGAAGAGCCAATTGCTAATTTAAATCCTCTTTCTTTCAATTTCGTTAATGTTACGATCACACGTTGATCTACGATTTCTTTATTTAACTTTTGTAATGATTGCACATAATATCGGTTCTTCTCCTCGGCTAATAATTGCTTTTCAGATTCCGAAAGCTGAACATCTTCTTGTTCTAATATTATGTTTAAACTTTCTAATCTCGATACACCACGTAAACGATGATTAACCTGTTCATCAAATGCAATATTGAGATTGTTTGTTACTTTTTTCCAAGCCTCATAATGATAATGATCCGTGGAAATAAGTACACCATCTAAATCAAATATAACAGCTTTAACTTTTGGCATCGTTCTCTCCCCCCTATAACCTCGTATCCCATTTACCACAGAACGGATCAACTGGATTTATACCTTCAAATGAGCTTAAACCTTCTAATTTATTGATTAAACTAGCGAGAACAACCTCTGATGAGCCATACGTATTGATATACGTTCGAACTCTAGGTACATCTAACAAGTGATATGGATTTTCTAATGAAATGAAAATCGTCGGAGTATCATTCATATAAATCGGTACATTGACACCCATTGGTTCATCCCATTCAATTCTAATAATCGTTTGATTACTCTTTGTTGCCATATTCGCAACATAAATAATTAAATCATACTTATCGACAATATCATGATAGGGTTGTAGCATTCCTTCAAAGCCTGGTTTCGGTTTGAATTTATCAACCTCGTACCCTCTATCTTTAAGATGATCAATAAAATGATTCACAGCTCCCTCATTCGCTCCAAAACCCATCGTCCCTAATTCCGTCTCAATTCCATAGACAAGAACTTTTTTATACCTTTGCTGATTAATTGGTAGGACACCTTTCTCTTCTTTGACTAGAGTAATGGCCTTGTCTGCACATTCCTTTTCCCATTGAAGATGTTCGTTGCACCTAAGTACACGGTTAACTTCCTCTTTCTTAGGAATTAACTCGTTTGCATCTAATTTTTTATGCAATTTCAATGAAGCTTTCAATGCGAGAATTTTTGTAACGGCCTCATGTAGGCGTTCTTTAGAAATAATCCCAGTTTCATAGCCTTCCTTCATATAACTGAAATCTTCTTCAATATTCTTCGTAAATAAAAACATATCACAGCCTGCGGCGACCGCCTGTGGGACAGCTTGTTTTCTACTTAACGGAATGAGCATCCCAGCCATTGTCGTAGAATCTGTAATGACAAGTCCATTGAACCCAAGCTTTTCTTTCAAAAGGTTCGTGACTAATTCATAGCTTAAGCTTGCAGGTAATATGTCTTCATCTGAAAGGTCCTTATTAAAAAATCGGCTATATGCAGGTTGTAAAATATGACCAACCATCACTGTTTTGGCACCAGCATCAATCGCTTCTTGATACGCATGACCAAAAGTCAAATCCCATTGCTCACAACTTAAATCATTTACTGAGCTAACAAGGTGCTGATCACGTTCGTCTACTCCATCACCAGGAAAATGCTTAATCGAAGCTGCTACTCCTTTTCCCTGTATCGCTTCAACATACGCTTTTCCCATCTTTGACACTTTTTCTGGATCCGAACCGAACGTACGCGTGTTTGTAATTGGATTTCTGAAATTAAAGTCAATATCGATAATAGGAGAAAACGCCCAATTAATTCCAAGAGCACTCCCTTCATTTCCACATACTTCACCAAGCCTCGTTGCCATCTCAACATTATCGGTCGCAGCAACTTGTAACTGACTCCCTAATCTTGTTCCATCTGTGCAAACTCCATTACCTCCAGCCTCCAAATTAGCTGCAATAAGCATCGGGATCTTCGAATTGGCTTGTAGTCCAGAAACAGTCGAAATGACTTCTTCTTTTGACATTGTCCTGCACATCACACCACCAACTTTCAAATGGCGTGATAAATATTTTAAATATTCTTCATCACTTGAATAAGCAATTAAACAAAATAACTGGCTTATCTTTTCATCTAACGTCATAGACTCTAATGTCTTTTCAACCCATTTCATATCACTTTCTGATAAATAGAAAGGCTTTTGGGATAACTGCTCTTTGTTAATCATAGTAACCACCCTATATGTCACATATTATCTTGTGTTTAACGTTGTTTTCCGATTATATTTAAATAAACTACTTAATTTTCCTTCATTGTTTAAATACGCTAGGAATAATACGAGTAAAATAGCATTAATAAATTCTTGATTATAGTAAGCTACATCTAATCGAACAAACCCTAGCGTAACAATCCCCATCGTAACGGCTCCAATCAAAATACCAAATCTCTCTTCACTATAACGCCCTATATATCCACCAATGAATAACGGAAGAAAAGCAATAAACATTGCTGAAATTGAGGAGAAATTCAACGCCACCGATGCAAACCCTTGAGCTGATATGTTAATAAACCCCACAACCCCCATCAACATTCCTGTGATTGCATAAGTTGCAACGGCATTTCGTTTTTCCTGTATACCAGTTTTTACAGCGATTTCTTGACCATGCTGTAAGGCTTTATGGTTATAATCAAATCGTGTGTAATTCATGAGAATATACATAAATAAAAATCCAACAATTAAAATGATTAGAAGATTTCTCGTAGTGGGTAACGTTAATAATTGAAACTGAGTTGAAATTAACAAACCTTCTCCTCTTGTAACAATGAAACTTAACGCTTCATACAAAAGCATCACACCCACCGAAGTGATAATTGGTGGCAATTTCAGAATGATATAAATCATACCTGAGATGAAACCTAATAAACCACCAATTAGAACTGTTAAAATAATGAGAAAAACAGCTGGTAAATCAAACATAATGGTTAACTGTGTTCCAACGATTGATGACAAGAGTGCCATTGACCCTAATGAGAAATCAAAACGTCCTGAATTTAGATTTAATGCAAGTGCCCACGCTGTGAAAGCGATAATCGCCGTTGAACGAACAAATGTCTGAACATGTCCAGCATTATTAAACAATTGAACCCCTTGTAAAGACGTTAAGAAAGAAAGAATAAGAAACATTCCTAAGGGCAGTGCAATAATAATCGACATTCGTTTAATCATATCTATCCATTTCTTATTCATCATACACCTCTGTTCTTCTTTCATAATGTGTGAGAATCTAGTAAAGAACGAACTTCACTAGACTCTCAGCTAGAAAGAATTCAAATCGTTATTCACCAAGCATTTCTTGTATAGAAGAGAATTCATAACTCTCTACCAAGTCTGCAAATTGTTGATAGGTTGTTTCTTCGTTAAAACGCTTAATCACCGTGTTCAGTAATTCATCTGTATATGCAGGTTCTTCTATACTATTTGATAAAGTATACATTTCATTAAATTCATCTTGAGTAGTTGCAACCCAGTATCCTTGATCGAGCCTGAAAGCTCCCCCTTCTTGACGAGCCACATCCTCATCCCCATTAACGGCATTGTAAACAGCCGCAAAAATCGGACCAATCGAAGATGCAAATTTCCCTGCAAGATAATCAACTTGCCCTGCTTCAAATCCACCTTTATAAGCCTCTGTAAAAGATGAAACTGTTGCTAATTGAATATCAGATCCAGATTGGGCTATTGGCGTACCGAAGAACTCTAATCCTAAGGCTGCTGTTAATACAACTTCTAATCCTGTTTCACTTACTCTTTCACCAGCTGTTCCAAAGAAAGCACCTGAGTCATCTGGAAATCCCGCAATGGTATTAATCGTAAATCCATCTCCTGAAAATTCACCAAATTGTCCATCTTCTCTTGGTGTATACGCTACACCCGCCTCTTCAAACGCACGGATCATACCAGATGTCCGCATTTGATGCATATCTACATATGGATATCCACCTGCGTATAATAAAAAGTTTGTATAACCCTCATCTAAATAATGTTTGGCCATATCATATCCAATCTGCTCCTCTTGTTCTAATGAAGGACCAATTGAACCAACAAAATACTCATTATCTTTTACTTGATCATATTGCTCATCTGATAACGTCCCTGCAGCAATTGCATAATGCACGCCTGCATCTTCTGTTCTACGAATAACAGCCATTCGATCTTGATCAGAGAATGAAATAATCGCATCGACACCTTGATTAATGAAATTCTCTGTAGATGTTACTTCTTCTTCAGCTGTATTAATTGACTCAGAAAACAGAAATTCTACATTATAATGGTCTTCGATGTAATCTTCGTAATAACGTTTGAAAGCTACTACTTCTGAATCGGTGGCATCATAAATTTGAACACCTATACGAATGGCTTCATCTTCATCTGTATGACTGTCCATATCTGTATCTTCTTCTGTTTGCTCTGGGTCAGAACTATCCTCTACAGTCGACTCTCCACCACATGCAGCGAGAATGAATACCATACAAAGCCCTACTAACAACATTGATCGTTTCCACATTTCCATCATGCATCCCCCTAAATTTTTTTATATAAAAGCTTATTGCTTCTATAACGATAATTACCGCGGAAGTAGCTTTTTTCGATAACTAATCCCGGCTAAAAAGACCACTATTAAAAATAAGATTCCTTTTGCAATTTGATTGACACCTGACGTAAGCCCAAATGATAGTAACACTTGGTTTAACAGCACAATCGAAAACGCACCAACTAATGCTGCTGTTATTTTCGATCTTACCCCTCCTGAAAGTGCCATACCACCAAATACGATAGCAACGAGAACATCTAGCCCTAAGGAAGCCGCTGTCGTTTGTCCTAATATAGGTGCTCTAACAACCGTCAGGAAAGCAGCAAGTCCTACTCCTAGTCCAACAATTAAGAAAGCAATAATCGTAATTTTCTTTTGTGACACTCCAGATTGTTTAGCAGCTACCGGGTTTTCCCCTAAAAATTTACTTTCTCGTCCAATAGATGTGTAATTGAAAATCACAATACAAAAAAGTAAGTACCCTACTAAAATTGCAATTTTAAAGAAAAGATTATCTACGGGTGCGACTGCATCAGCTGGCACACTGATGTTTGATTGTCCGCCAAGTATAACGAGAACCAAAGACGTTAAAATACTTAACATTGCAACAGTTAGAACAAAGACAGGTAAGTTCAAAACAACAGCTAGTAAAGATTGAACACTTCCAATCGCTAAACCTACTAAAATACTCGCAAGCAACATCATGACAAGAGATTCTGTTTGGTTATATGCGAGAACTCCAACCATCGCACTAACAGCAGTTGCTGCTCCTAGTGAGATATCAAATTGACCAAACGAAAAGATAAAGATAGCCCCTGTCGCAACTATTGCGATAATAATCGCTTGTTCGACGATAATGCCTAAACTATAAAGTGATACATTCGAACCCATTTGTACAAAATAAATAATAGCTAGCGTAATGAGCCCAAATAAGGATGAAAACCTTGTTAAATGTTTTATGTTACTAAATACTTTTGCAACCATGTTCTCCTCCGATTTAAATCATATAATGAATAATATCCGCTTCTGAGAGCTCTTCACTTCGATAAAATTCTTTTTTTATAGCGCCATCTTTCATAACTAAGATTCGATCTGCCAAGCCAATTAATTCTCCCATCTCTTCCGAAATAAGAACAAATGATTTCCCTTCTTTCTTAAGCTTAATAATGAGTTGATACATCGCTTGTTTAACACCAACATCAACTCCTCTCGTTGGACAATCTAGGATCAGGATACTTGAGCCTCTTCCAACCCATTTACTAAACACAACCTTTTGCTTGTTTCCACCTGAAAGATCTCCAACCGCTTGATTCATCGATCGACATTTAATATTAAGTTGGTCAATCTGCTCCTGAACATATTTTTTTTCATCTTTATTAAACAAAAACAATTTATGTTTCTTTAACTGATCTAAATGGGCAATCGCAATATTATCTCGAATGCTACTATTTAGCGATAACGCTTCCACATCACGGTCTTTTGAAACATATCCCATTCTTTCACGCATCGCTATACGCTCTGAAGTCACTTCTATCTGATTATTCACTTGAACGGTACCGCTTTCAGCACGCTCAAAACCAAATAAGCATTTCCCTAATGTATGCATCCCACAATGAGACAAGCCTCCAATTCCTACTATCTCTCCTTGATGAAGGTCAAAGCTAATATCCTTCAAAGTATCTGATTTTGATAACCCTTTCACTTTTAAGACGACTTTGTCATCTCTCGTACAATCAAAATCTTCTCGGTAATAACTCCCCTTTAATTCCCTGCCGACTAAAAGCTTCTTAATGAAATCTTCATCAAATTCACTTTTCATCACATTTTTTATGAAGTTACCATCTCTTAATACTGTTAAAGCATCACATTTCTCCATCATTTCATCTAAATCATGCGAGATTAGGATAACTGATTTGTCCCTGTCCTTTTGATCAGACATAATCTTGTACAAAATTTCCCGTCCATGGTAAGAAAGAGCCGTCGTTGTTTCATCAACAATCAGTACCTCTGGGTCTTTATACATCACCTTTGCGATCTCAACGAGCTTTCGATCTTGCATATCTAAGGAAATCATCATTTGATTAGGTACGATATGATCAATTCCGACCTTATCCAATGCCTCCTGCGCTTTCTCATATAATCGCGTCTTATTTACAAACCCTAACTTCTTAAATTGATTGATTTCCCCTAAAAAGATATTCTCTGCTACTGTTACGCCACCAACCGTTCCATTCTCTTGAACAATAATTCCAATACCTTCTCTTAACGAATCAACCATACTAATCGGTTCATACGGCTTATTTTTAAAGGTCAGACCCCCTTTAAAATCACGTTGAATACCTGAAATAATTGATGATAACGTTGACTTTCCAGAACCGTTCTCGCCAATTAATCCTCTAATTTCCCCACGATATAAGTCCATATCTACTTGATTTAAGGCTACTGTTGCACCAAACTTTTTGGTGATTTTTTCTGCTCGTAATATGGGTTCCGCTTTCATTTTTTTCCCCTTTCCCTCATCACGATGTTTCATTTCTACATAAAATGATAACCCTTTCAATCTTTCACTCCTAGAACGATCCTTACGTAGAATGATACGGATTTTTAATGAATCAGCTTTCTTTTTAAGCCCATGTTTTAAACGACATTAAAAAAGTGTATATTCTAAGCCACTGAAAAAGGACAAATCGACTTTTTCAGTACCTTTCATTTGATTAGCAATGGCTTCACTCGTTGCATGGGGAGTTGATCTGAACGTGCTCTTCTTTCAAATCAACGTGTAACGTACGAAACCGACGCCATCCGTTACTCTACTTACAGCCTCCTTGATGAAACGTGCTACGGCTTTTCACTAAATGAAATAAAGGTACTTATTTAGGCTTAACTTGCCATAATAAGTACCTTCTCTAACCTGATTTAAAACCTATTTCTTTTCTTTTGTTATTTGAAACTGTAAGACAAGTTCATGAAGCTTAGTTGATAACCCTTTCAAATCTTGCGCGTTATTTGTAATAATTGAGATGGCTTCATTAGCCTTTTTCGTTGTTACAGAACTTTCTTCAATCGTTGCTGCTGATTCTTCAGATACTGCAGCAATTTCTTGAAGCGCATGATTAATCTCAGTAGAATGACTCATCACATGTACTAAATAATTAGTGATTCCTTCTAAATTACCACCTACTCCTTCAATTGATTGTTTCATTTGCTTAAATGTCATTTCAGTCCCATTCATTTGCTCCTTCCCTTTCTCCACTTCTTCGTATCCTTTTTCTAAAGAATGGCTAACAGCTTGTGATTTGATTGAATATTTTGTACGACATTTCTAATATCATTTAATGAAAAACCAACCTGTTCTGCTAACTTCCTAACTTCCTGTGCAACCACTGCAAATCCTTTTCCATATTCACCTGCACGCGCCGCTTCAATCGTTGCATTAAGAGCTAACAGATGAGTTTGTTCACTTATCTCGTTAATAATTGCTAATAATTTCGAAATAGATTCCGTTTCTTTCTCGAGTCCTTTCATACGTAAGACAGCTTCTTTTACAATATTATGAATCTCATCCATTTGACTAATAGATCCCTTCATCGCACCTTCACCTTGATAAGTTAACTCCAAAACAGTGTTTGATGAGCCCATAGCTTCTTGGCCCTTGGTGTTCAACTCTTCCAGATTTTCAACAAAGTGTTCCATTAATACAGAAATAGAAGTCGCTTTGTCTGCTTGCACATCAGATCCAACTGACAATTCCTGCATCGTATCTGTTAACTGCTTTGAATGGTTCAAAACATTACCTGCAGAATGAGTTAACTCAGTACTTTGATTATCCACCTTAGTTGACATGTGATTCATTTCTATAACCATCTCTCTCAAACGCTCTCTCATTGAATAAACAGAACGAGATAACATCCCAATTTCATCTTTGCTTTCATATGAAGTGAAGTCCCCACTTAAATTTCCTGTTGCAATTTGATCACTACACATAACAACTTGACGAAGCCTTCCAGATAGATGTCGACTTATGAAAAAGACAAGTAATCCACCGATTATAAGAGTGATTGTCATCGCTATGACTAATACTAAAAATGTAACCATAATCATTTGATGAGTATGGTTGGTTGCCATTGAACGTTCTTCATTAATGGTCTCAATTAATTGATCGAGTACATGAAGAGTCTCACTTCTCACTTCATTAGCTCTCTGCACTAAATCATATAAACCATCTTGATTGTTTGAATTCACTAACTCTAAAATTTCTTCAAAGAATAACGTATTAAAAAGCTGATCATTATGGATTACTTGCTCATAAAGCACCTGTTGTTCTTCTGTTACGATATCCCCTTTAACTCGTTCAATAATCGTATCAAATTCCTCTTGAAATTGTGTAAACTCTACTTCTGAGATATAAGCCGAATTCCTTAACCCAGCAAAATTAACTGCTTGAATCGACTTGGCACGAAATAATGAACCGAGTTCTGTCATTTCAATGGCCGTGTCCCCTTTATGCTCTAATTCGTTAACTGTCTCGCCGATGGTGTTAATGTATAATGAGACGATTGCCGTTGACACAATTAAAAAAAAGAAAATAACTAGCATTACTAAGCCATATTTCCACCCTATTTTCAAGTTTTGAAATTTTAGCCTTAATAAAACGCTATCATTTTTGAGCATTACAATCCTCCTCCTTCTTGAACGTATATATCGTTCCATCTTCATAGTTCTATCGTAATCACAATAGAACTTTTGCTCTACGTTTATTTTTAAGGAGGATCATACATGATTTTCATATCCTCTTTTTTTCTTCTTACTACAGCACCTATAAAGGACATCTATCATAAATATTTGTAGGTCGGCTTTTAATCTACACTTTTTTCATATATAATAATGCCATTCACAATGGACTAAGGAGAAACGGGGTTTTAAAATTGGAACAGAACTACGAAATCATACAATACGAAGGGGTTGCTCCTTTAAAATTGTTCATTCATCAAATTGGCCATGTTCTGAAGCATTGGCATAAGGAAATAGAACTATTATTCCTATTAGAAGGCGAAGTCAGTATTCTCATTAACGATAAGTCCTATTTACTAAAGGAAGGCGATCTTATACTCATTAACAGTAATGATTTGCACGAGCTCCATTCTGACCATGGTGTATTAATTGCTTTGCAGATCAACCTGGATGACTTTAACATTCCTGATGAATTGAAAACAACTACGTTTCTTTGCAATTCAATGGAGGAACCAAGCAAATCCTATGAAACGATTAAATCGTTGATCGCCAATATGATTCAAACCAATTCGATTCAAGATGAATCAACGAAAATTTATAATGTATCGCTTTGCTATGCTTTAATAGCTGAGCTAACTCGTAATTTCAAATCAACTCAGTCAACGACCCACCAAATTAAAACAAGAAAGCATTTAGATCGTTTAAGTAATATTTTAGATTATGTCAAAAAACACTATACTGAAAATATCTCCTTAGCGGATATTGCCAATCGTGAACATTTATCACTACCTTATTTATCGAGTTTTTTTAATAAATATATTGGCATGAACTTTACGGAGTATTATGACAAAATACGAATTGACTATGCCGTAAATGACTTACTATCATCTGATTTATCGATTGAAGAAATCGCCCTTAAACATGGCTTTCCGATGACACGTTCTTTTGTAAGGGCATTCAAAAAAGAGTATGGCGTATTACCTAGCCTGTACCGTAAGCAACATGCTTATGAAGCATTCGAAGCAAAAAAAGAAGAAAGTAAGCTTGTGAACTATATAGACTTCGAACCTCAAAACTATTTATCTAAATTAGAAAAATATTTTAACAAACCAGAAAAGCATTATGAGCTTTTGAAGAAAAGTAATTATGTCATAACGACAGACCCTGTGAATATAAACAATTCTATAAGGACGCTAGATCACACATTCAAAACGTTCACATCTGTTGGTAGAGCCAAAGAGCTACTGTATAGTGAAGTACAGGAGATGCTTACCGAATTACAGCAAACAGTCAGCTATCGCTACATTAAATTTCATGGATTGCTATCAGACGATATGCTCGTTTGTCGTCGAATGAAATCTGGACAATTGACATTTAGTTTCGTTCTCATTGATAAGGTTATCGATTTCTTGCTATCGATTGATTTGAAACCGTTAATTCAGCTTTCCTTCATGCCAGAGGCGCTTGCTAGTCATCGAGAAAAAACGATCTTTGCAGCAAAGATGAACACGTCTTTTCCAATCGATATCAATGAGTGGAACTTACTGATTGAAAAGCTATTGCAGCACTTGGCAAAGCGTTATGGAAGAAAGGAATTAGAAGAGTGGTTGTTTTGTGTATGGAATGAACCGGATACGTCACCCAATATGTTTGGCCTAAATAGTGAAGAAGAATTTTACGAATTATATTTAAATACATACCAAACGGTCAAATCATTTCATTCACCATTATCATTTGGAAGCCCTTCCCTTTTACTTATTACGAAAATAAACATCGAATGGGCCAAAAGCTTCTTGAATTGGACAAGACAAATGGATTGTGCTCCTGATTTTTTAAATTTGCATTATTATGCTAATGATTTTGAAAATTTCAAGGAAAGCACAAATCAACTCTTTAGTCAAAACAAATTAAGCACCGATGACAACAACTTTAATAAATACATTTCCAAAGTGAAGTCTTTATTAATTGAAGTCGAACTACCCGCACTAAATATTTATTTAACGGAGTGGAATTTAACCGTTTCACACCGCAATCCGATCAATGATACTTGCTTTTTAGCATGTTATTTGGCAAAGAACTTATTAGAAAACTATGACCGTTTAGATAGTTTCGGCTATTGGACATTAACTGATCTTATTGAGGAGCAGCAATTTGATCATGATATGTTCCACGGTGGTCTCGGCTTATTCACTTATAACCAAGTAAAAAAACCCCATTATTATATTTTTGAATTTATGAATAGACTAGGATCCGACTTACTTGCCTATGGGAATGGATATTTCATTACAAAATCAGCACGATCCATCCAAATAATTTGTTACAATTATGAGCATTATAGTAATCTTTTTGCTGATGGGAAAACCTTTGATTTAAGCCATTTTGATCGATATTCAGCTTTTCCAAATCATGCAACAATGGACATCTCGATCCCCCTTTCTCATTTACAAAATGGGAACTATCGAGTGAAAGAATATCGTGTAAATCAGCATTACGGAAGTGCCTATGACAAATGGGTAGAGATGGGCAGTGTCCCACTTGAACAGGATGACATCAACTTGTTAAAAAATACATCTGCCCCATCAGCCAATTTCTTTACTGTTTCTGTCAACGAAAACGAATGGATCTATTATGCTACGCTTGAACCACTTGAAGTGAAATTTATTGAAATTAGCCTTCTAGAAACATAGTAAGATTAATACAGCCATAGTGCTTTCTTAGAAGCATCGTGCGGTTATGTATTAAAAACTGCTCATAGAAAGAAGAAAGACTCTCTATGAGCAGTTTTTGCGTATCTTTATCTTATTCAAACTCCTGCAAATACTCCGCCAACGCCAGCACTGACAAAGATTGTCCATATGGCATTGGAGTAATCTTAATTTCTTTATAAAATTCGAACGTATCACCCATCCCAGTACCGACTGAAACCTTTTGGACAGCTCCTTCTTCATTGATTTCATGAACAAGTCCATCAATCGATTTTAACCCGACTTCTTTGTATTTAGCATCAATGTAGCCTTTATGAACTGATTTCAAAATACCGTAAGCAAAGCCTGCAGTTGCTGATGCTTCTAAATAAGACGTGTTATCGTTAATAAGCGTATGCCATAAGCCGCTTTCATGCTGATGCTCCGCTAACGCTTCGACTTGTCTGTTTAACGTATCGATGAGGAATGCTCTGAAGCCGTCACCTTCTTCCAGCTCTAATATTTCAATGATTTCAGGGATTGCAATCGTTATCCAGCAGTTTCCTCTTGCCCATAACGCTTCGGCATAGTGATGGTTCTCTTCAAATGTCCACCCGTGAAACCAAAGACCTGTTTTACGATCACTCAAATATTTGATATGAATGAGGAATTGCTTCTTGGCTTCTTCAATATAATCTTGACGGTTAAAAAGCATGCCGATTTTCGCTAATGGTAGTACGGTCATCATTAACGTATCGTCCCAAAGCTGATTTTTGTTCTCTGGCCCGTACGTCATATGCTGCAAGCCGTCTTCCTTTGTCCGTGGCATATCGTTCATCACCCATTCAGCCCATTCTTCTAGATGAGGAATAAGTTCCTTATCATTCGTATCTTCATATAGAAAGGCTAATGTAAGTAGGGGCGCCATTGTATTGACATTTTTCGGTGGTACCCCTTCTTCAAAGCGATCATGAAACCAATCAGTTACAATCCGTAATGCCTTTTCATCCTTTGTTAAACGCCAATATTTATAAATCCCGTAAAGCCCGACCCCTTGTGGCCAATTCCACACCTTCCAGCTCTTATCATCAACGACTAACCCATCAAAGTTTAACAGAAATTCTCCTGTATCATCTTGAATGGTCGTTAAATTCGTCATTAGTAAATCAATTTGTTGAACGACCTGATCTCGAGTCATCTCTCTTCATCCTTTCTGCTTACATTTTAGAATGATAGAACGCGGTATTCATAAGCACCGATTTCTAACTGGCCTTCTGACACCTTCTCTTTCGTTAATGCATCAATCGCATCTTTCGGCAGCGTGACATGTCCGCCTTGACCATCCATATTGACAATCACCCACGAGTGCTTGCCTTCGTCATCAATTCGTGGGGCGACAACCGTTCCGTGTGTCACATCTGTTCGCACATTGACTCCCGCATCTGTTGCATAATGATCAATGATCGTCTTTAATAAAGAGTCCCCTTCTTCTCCAACAGGTAAAGACCCAAGGTGTACGATTTTCCCTTTACCAACCTTCGACTCAGTGATAAATGCTTTTCCACTCGAGTTTCCACCTTTTATTGTACCGACAGCTGTTTGTTCATCATACTCAAACACCGTACTCCACAATCCTAACGGCGCTTGATAACCAAAGGCGTGCCCGATTGAACCCGTTCCATCGATAGGATATGTGTACAACGCTTCCACATCAGCGATTTTTTCAAGCTTACCTAGTGCGTCATCTGTATGAATTGTATGCTCCTTCGTACGTCCTCCACTTAACGGTCCAATAATCCATGTTCCACCATTTTTCACGAATTCAACAGCCTGCTTACGATACTCATCTGAAATGTGTGGCAAAAATGGGGTAAACAGAAGTTTATACCCTTCTAAGCTAGCCTTCTCTGGAATGACATCACGATGCACACCCAAAGACACAAAATGATTGTAAAAATTCGTCACCAATGCCCTGAAATCCATTTGTTGCAACGGCTCCGTTTGGAAAAACGCCTTCGCCTGATCTGAATACGTGATAGCAACGTCGGCCTGCTGTGGTTTGGTTGCAACGATAAAAGGCTCCATTTGCTTTCTCATTTCTTCCACTTCTTGAACACCTTGAAAACCGACCGTTGGTTTCCCCCAAGCACTAATGACCGAGCCGTGTGGCTGCTCACAGCCCGCACGCTGCTGTCTCCATAACCAATAACAAAATGCACCACCACCTAGTGCATAGGCCGCCACAGCCTCTGCACGTAAATAGCCGTTCGCATGAGGACTCGCATAGCTTTCAAGTGACGCGGCATAAGATGTGCTCGTTTCCATAATCCAAAAGTCTCGACCCTTTTTAAAATTTCTCCACAAATCACAATTCATTAAATACGATGCCCTATTCTCCTGTGTAGCATATGTATCAAAAGAAGCGAAGTCAAGATGTTCAAATAACCTTTCATTATCAACTGAAAAAGGAATATTACTATTATGCGTAATCGGAGCATTTGAATGTTGACGAATGATATCAGCCTGACTATCTGAGAATTCCGCAATCTTCTCCATAGAAAACTGACGGTACATCGTACTTAGCGAAGAGTTATGAAGAAATGGAGCTGGCCCGGACTGAGGCACTTGATCGAACGAATGATAATATTCACTCCAAATTTTCGTTCCCCAGGCTTCATTTAGCTGTTCAATCGTCTCGTAGCGCTCCTCTAACCATTGATGCCATAACGCCCGGCACGTTTCGCACATACACTCACTTACATGGCATTTAAATTCATTATCAATTTGCCAACCGATAACTCCCGGTAACGAACCAATCGCTTTAGCCATATGCTCAGTGATCTCATTGGCTTTTTTCCGAAAGTACGGATGATTCGTACACGCATGCTGACGTGAACCATGCCCCATCACTTTCCCCTCACCGTTCACATACATTCTCTCTGGATGATTATGTGTAAACCAAATCGGTGGAGTAGGCGTAGGTGTACACATCACTGTCTCGATCCCATTCTCATATAGCTTGTTAATGATATCAACGAAAAAACTAATGTCGATCTTCCCTTCCTCAGGCTCCATCGTATGCCAAGCGAACTCTCCCATTCGTGCTACGTTAATGCCTGCTTCCTTCATGAGCTTAATATCCTCTTCTATCACCTTCTCATCCCAAAGCTCAGGATAATAAGCTGCACCATGATAGAGCTTATTTGCCATATTCACCACTCCGTTCTTGTCTCTTTTCACTTAACGAATGAGTACACATTCTCGACATGTCCTACCGACTACTATGAATCCGCTTACTTTTTTCTACGTATTTCACCATTCCAAAGCTTAGATTACTAGAATAACAACGTTTTTATCTCATTGCTTAATAAAGTAATATTCATTAAAATGGTATCATACGGTATACATCGTGTCTAATGAAGAAAGCTCTAAAAACTATTGAAAAACAACAATATAAAAGCTAAGACCCTTGCTTACAAACCATACTTTTTAACTAATGCATTATATTCATCACGTGTAACCGTCATCACCCCACCATGCTTCGAATGCACAGGGATGTCTAGTCCTTCTTCCTTTTTTGCGAATTGTCCCGTTTTCAAATCATTTGTGTAGTACGGGAAATACTTTTTCTCAACTGCGTAATGATCTAATAAGAGACACCATTTATCCTCGTTCTTTAATTTAAAGCACGCCGGCCCTTCGACACCAACGACTTGATTTAAGTTCGTTTCAATTTCTTGAAATTCTCCAAGCAATGAATTAGAAACTTCCATCGTAATACTCTTAACCGTTTCATCTTTAGAAAAGCGATAATACACGCCATTTTCTTCAATAATCGTCGTATCAATCACATGGTTCTGTCGTTCAATATAAATTTCAGGTTTTGTAAACTTTTTAAAATCGGTCGTTTTCGCATAATAGATTCTTTGCTTCTCTGCCCCAAACCCTTCTCTCGATGCCCAAAATACGAGAAAATCATCATTTTCCTTATCATAAATCGCTTCTGGTGCCCAAACACAACCTGCCGTCTCTAACCCGACGTTCACCAATCGTTGCTCCGACCACTCTACTAAATTACTCGATTCCCAAACGACGATATGCTGACTACCTGACCTCTGTACCTCGTCCCAATCTTTCTGGTCATGCATTGATAAATCAGTGCCAATTAAATAGAATTTCCCTTCCTTAGGAGAACGAATAATAAACGGATCTCTTACTCCCTTATCCCCTAACGTAGATCTGAGAACAGGCTTTCTATCATTCAGCGTTTGCCACGTGATACCATCCTTACTCACAGAAAAATAAACCTGCTCTGAATCTGGGCTTCCTACATCTTGATGGATAAAATGGACAAATAAATAAGCATCAAATTGCGCAGACTTCGCTCCATGTGTCATGCTAAAATCCCTCCAATGTATTTGGTTGCTTAACTCTATTAAAACGTTATCATTATTTAGATCGTTAAACAAGATTGGGATTTTAACACTTAAGTAAAGTGTTTAACGTTTTCCTTATTAAATTCCTCTATATTAGCAGACAAATGAGAATACTCCTTTTCATTTTGGACAACTTATACTTAAGTGAAATGATTTTTATTTAACAAAGGAGTCCCTATGAAAAAAATTCAATCCAATTCCATAAATTACACCCTTTTAGTGATCGTTTGGCTAATAACCATTATAAGTTTACTTAAATTAGTACCTAGCGATAAAGTGAGACAAGCAAATATTATATTCCTTTTTAAGCAACTAGTAACGTGGTTATTAGGATTAATTGTTGTAGAACTGAATCTCATACGATATCCGAAAAGGTTTTTTAAAAAGGGAAACGCTAGTAGCTTTACGTTTGAGTATTTTATTTTTCCTAGTATTTGTGTCATTTTCAATTTGTACTATCCAACAACAAAAAGCTTGTCTATAAAGTTTATTTATCATGTTCTATACTCAGCTTCAATGACAGTAATCGAACTAGTATTTGAAAAATTCACATTACTTATTGAGTACAAACATTGGAACTGGTACTATACTTTCATTTCATTAACCTGCACATTTTATTTATCTAGAGTGTATTATCAATGGTTTTACAATGAAAAACGCAATCCCTTTAGCATGTAACATGATTATTTTTACTAACACTACTTCAGCCAAACACGATACAAGCGGTCATCATTCTCGTCAGGCTCTCCTCTTCCATCCGTATTATTGCTTATAAAATAGAGCGAAGTACCGTCTACTAGCACATCCCTTATCCTACCAATATTACTAATCACTTCTCTCTGTTCACCTGTTTCAAGGTCAAATTCTAATAAAGCTGTCCCTCGTAATGTCGCAACATATAGCTTCCCATCATAATAGTCCATACCTGAAGGAGCCCATGTTTCTTCACTTCCTGATGTGAAAAGAGGAGAAATCATCCCTTCCTCTTCTTCATGTCCTTCAATTATTGGCCAGCCATAATTTTGTCCTGCCTCAATTTCATTGATTTCATCATTTGCTGTTTGTCCGTGCTCACTCGAATACAGTGATCCATCTGAAGACCATGTTAATCCTTGTGGGTTGCGATGTCCGTAGCTATAAACATAGGAGTTTGGGAAAGGATTATCGTCTGGAATTGAGCCATCCAGGTTCATTCTTAATATTTTCCCACCTAAGGAATCACGATCTTGAGCGATATGAGGCTCGGCTGCATCACCTGTTGCCACGTAGAGCTTTTCATCAGGTCCGATTTTGATTCTGCCACCATGATGAACATTCCCGCTCGGAATATGATCGAGAAGGACATTCTCTTCTCGCCATACATTCTCTTCTAAACGAAGGCTAACAACACGATTAAACTGGCCACTCTCATCTTTATATGTGTAATAAGCGTAGGCTAATTGCGTTTCCAGGAATTGCGGATCTAATACAACTCCTAACAGCCCAGCTTCGGCAGCCGTTGCAAGCTCCTTTTCCAGCTGAACAGATTGTGCTTCTGTTTCTCCATCCTCTACTTTGACAATATTCCCAGGTCTCTCCGACAAGTAAATGGTATCTTCATACTTTTCAATTGCCCAAGGTATGTCTAAATCCTCTGTAACAATTTCATATCCATTAGCTGTTTGTCTTTCTTCTACATCATCTACTGTCATTCCCCCTCCATTGACTGGCTGACTCTCTTCCGACTCCATGTTTGGTTGATCGTTTGCAGAACATCCTAATAGGAAAAGGATACTGAACAAAGGTATAACAAAATGTTTTTTCATTTTTGTTCCTTTCCTTTCTTTATTATTATCACTGACAACCATTTATATCGATTTTTCCTTATATTTGAAATACATTCAATAACTTTCTCTTACCCTCTATATAATAAAACGAAACGATTAAAATAAAAGAAACATAAAAAAACTCAAAACAGGAAAGCCCTTGTCTAATAGGACTTCCCTTTTTGGAGAATATACTTCTCAATTCAATAAACTCTTTATAAAAGTGTCTTTTAATAATTCATTTTGACTAGACAATTCCTTTTCTTATTTACTATCAGCTTAGAACTATTTCCATGAAAAAATCAAATTCATTTTTATGGTTAGCGGAATCTGAACCAAATTGCTCTTTTACTACATGTAACAGATTATTGATAGATGTACTTTCTTGGTGTGCAAGTAGTAAGCAATTAAAAAAACTATATATAGCGTGCTACCTGTGATGTTTAAAGACAATTATGGAAAGACAGTTTTTTAAAGTTCATTTATCAAGGTTATGAAATTGCATTAACAAGTTGGTCTAGTGCTTCGTTGATCGGGGTTACTGGACGACCGAGAACCTTTTCAAAATCAGTGCTTTCAACTTCTAGTGAACCGTTCCGAATGCTTCCTTGAATTCCTACTACAATTGGAATCACAAAATCAGGTAAACCTAACCCTTTCATGATCTGTGCATATTCTTCATCTCCTACTTGTTGTACAGGTATTTCTTTACCTAATACATGACCAAGAGCTGATGCCAATTCTTCTTGTGTTAATAGAGGACCAGAAAGTTCATACACTGTATTTTCATGACCGTTTCCAACAAGGACAGCTGCTGCTGCATCTGCGTAATCTTGTTGCAATGCCCAGCCTACTTTCCCTAATCCAGCAGAAGTTACCCATGGAGATCCCGCGATAGCCCCTTGAATGCTTCCGATTTCGTTTTCTAAATACCAATTGTTGCGCAAGAAAGAATATGGGATGCCAGTCTTAATAATGGCGTCTTCTGCAGCAACATGAGGAGGAGCCATTACATTTTTACTTTCTTGTGCATTTGCTAAACTTGTGTAAGCAATAAATTTCACCCCTGCACGTTCAGCCGCTTCAACTGCATGAGTATGTTGAAGAACCCTAGTATCATTGTCACCATCAGCAGAAATAATTAATAATCGATCCACCCCTGAAAAAGCATGATCTAATGATTCTGGATGATCAAAATCACCTTGACGAACTTCCACACCACGAGTACGAAGCCCTTCTGCTTTCTCTGGATTTCGCACACTCACTGCTAAATCACTTGCCGGTATAGATTTCAATAATGAATCTACCATCTTTGAACCTAATTTCCCCGTTGCTCCTGTAACTAGTATTTTCATTGCATATTTCCTCCATTTCGGTTTTTATTGTAACTATTTTAATTACATGTAATCATTTTAGTTACTTGTAGTGTATATGTCAACAACTACATGCAATTTAGTATTTTGTTCGTAATTTGTTATAATAAACTTGTAACCAAATTACTTACATGATGAGAAACGATTAAATAACGAAATAGTTCATTAGAAGGGGTGGTGACTGCTTATGTCCATCAGTAGCCGATTCTCTGTCGGAATTCATATATTGACTCTAATTGAATTTAATAAAGAAGGAGTAACAACTTCTGAATTTATAGCTTCCAGTGTTAACACGAACCCTGCTGTAATAAGAAAACTAATGGGAATGCTAAAAAAAGCTGGTTTAATAGAGGTACAGCCAGGAATTCCAGGAGCTAAACTAACCAAAGAACGATCAGATATTACACTGTTTGACGTTTATAAAGCTGTGAATGTTGTACAGGAGAACGAATTATTTAGCATACATGAAAATTCTAATCCAAATTGCCCTGTAGGCAGGAATATCCAGAATACAGTTGAACAATTATTCATAACAGCCCAACTGGCAATGGAAAAGGTTTTGAAAAGTCTTACTTTAGATGATGTTATGCAGGATGTTGTTACTCAAGAGAATAGCTGTTAAAAAGTCAACTATTAGGAATGTCTTCAGCCTATCGACAAAACCGCGCAAACGTGCGATAGTCGCTAGCTTTTTTAGTTAGGAACGTGCAACTTGTCTATAAGCGGGAAATTCCGTGTATCGTTTCTGAGTTAAAAAATCATTACTAACGATCAACTATTGAGTTATCTGGTTCTCGTATTTCATTACACACTATTTCATCAAGCTTTCAAATAAAAAATATAAATGTTCACTAGACATATTAGGCCATTTTTCCGTTCGTAGTAATATAAAGCATTGTCATTCATGAACAAAAACAGTTGTATCTTATTTAAATATCCGTTAAAACTCAACAAATTATAAAAGGCCTGTGTCCAGTATTTCACTAAACACAGGCCTTACTCTTCACCTTCAATTTATGCTAATACTTATATTTCATAATAGAAACGTTCATTTAACTGCGAATTTTCTTTGAGAAAGGAAGTATAGGATAAACCCTAATACAACAAACAGACTCCCAAACAACAGAAACGTATAATTGGCTGTAGCTGTTTCTGGTAGTTTATCTTCCTTTTCACCTTTGGAATGATCCTGATCATTTTCATTTCCATTGCTTAAATCTTTTTCTTCTTCCTTTTGTGACTGTACTTCCTCTAACCCATCTATCGCCGTTTGTAACGCTATTAACGCTTCTTGTAGCTCTTCCTCGGTCTCGATGCTTGTTACTTCCTCTTGTGCTTTTTCGATAGCTGCTTGCAACGCTTCATATGTCGCTTCTGTATAGCGACCGTCCTCATTCGTGATTGCACGGGCTTTGTCGATTAACTCTTCTAGCTCCGTCACGTCTACTTCTGGAACTTCTGGAGCTTTCTCCTCTAACCCATCTATCGCCGTTTGTAACGCTGTTAGCGCTTCTTGTAGCTCTTCCTCGGTCTCGATGCTTGTTACTTCCTCTTGTGCTTTTTCGATAGCTGCTTGCAACGCTTCATATGTCGCTTCTGTATAGCGACCGTCCTCATTCGTGACTGCACGGGCTTTGTCGATTAACTCTTCTAGCTCCGTCACGTCTACTTCTGGAACTTCTGGAGCTTTCTCCTCTAACCCATCTATCGCCGTTTGTAACGCTATTAACGCTTCTTGTAGCTCTTCCTCGGTCTCGATGCTTGTTACTTCCTCTTGTGCTTTTTCGATAGCTGCTTGCAACGCTTCATATGTCGCTTCTGTATAGCGACCGTCCTCATTCGTGACTGCACGGGCTTTGTCGATTAACCCTTCTAGCTCCGTCACGTCTACTTCTGGAACTTCCCCTTGCTCTCTAGTAACGATAATGATATATTCATTATCTGCCGTTCCATCCCCTGATTCAACCCAAATTCTAATTCGATTTTCTCCTATTTCTAAAGGAACTTCATTCATAGCTTCCGCTAACATCAATTCAGAACCATTTATTGAAATTAACGTTTGAGGTGAAAGAGCAACTGCTTCTATATCAATAGAGTCAACCTCATGTGGTACTTCTAAACTATATTCCAGTGTGTCCATATAGAATTCGGGTGATAATTCTCCTTCACTTACAGAAATACTATCTAACCTTGATTCGATTGCAGCTGTCATACGGTGAATTCTAATTTCATATTCTCTTTCTGATCCATCTTCAGCCATCACGACAAGTGAGATGACATTATCTCCCTCATCAATGCTGATCGGATGCGACTCAACTCCACTTTCCACTATTTCTCCATTAATTGTTATTGTAGAGAATATACTAAATGTCTCTGGTGTTAAATTAATTTCATCAACTGAATACGGGAGTGTTGTAGAATACAATCCTCCACTATAGCTTAAAGAACCTTGAGTCATACTTAATGATTCTAAGATGTTATCATCTTTTGCATATGGCGTTCCGTTAATCACTCTTAAATTATTTATATGTGCTGATCCATAATTTGAGCTACTAGCATGCACCTCAATATGTCCTACTTCATCCATTTGATTACGAAATGCAACTGAATCAAAAATCTGTTCTCCATTAATATATAAATCATATGTTTGAGTATTCATATTCATAACGATCTTAAGGTTATACCATTCACCCTGCTCATACGGCATTATTGTTCTTGAAACCCCTCCATCATACGCAATGAAATCCCCTTTATTCATTGCTATCGCAACACCTGGTTGTGATGATGGCTTATCATACCCATATATATATGGGATGCTAATCCATGAATTACCACTGAAAATTTCGTCATCTCTCATGACATCTAATTCAACAGTAACAATCCCTGTAACTTCACCTTCATCATAATATTTAGACAATTGGGTTCTTCCGCTATTTGTATCTCTAGTGAACTTAACACTTTTATCATTCTGAGATGGTGTCTCAACAACTTCAATACTACCACCTGATAGAATAGAATCCCAACCACTAGGTAAAGAACCTGTTTCATTATGATTAAAATCATCTATTTCGAGATATTCTGGATGTGTACCTTCGACAAATAAATTTGGCACAGGTGTTTCATAGCCTGGCAATACACGAATACCAGTTGCTTCATCGGAACCATAATTGTCTTTCATTGCTCTAATTGTGTAATTATCACCAAGTGAAATATTTTTTATAACATATTCTCCCGATTCATTTGTCAGTGTTTGAAATAGTTCCTCACCATCATAGATAACGCTTACATTTGCATTTTCAACTGGTTGACCTCGATGATCGAATACCAATCCTTTCACACTTCCATAGTCGCTATTAGACATAATCGTTATGTTTTTATTCGCAGCCGTATTTAATGCTGTTAATTCAACGGTTATCTCATGAGATTCATACTCATCCCTACTTGCTGTAACATTATATGTGCCTATTGGGATATTTCTAATAGAGTAAAAACCATTTTCATCTGTTTCAGTTGAATACTCCTCACCGTCCACATCAAGACTAACAGTCACACCACTTAATCGATTCTCATAACTATCATAAACCGTTCCAGTAATTGATTCATATTGTGACTCTGGATCACCATAATATTCAATTGCACCAATATCAGCTTTATCATTATACAGGTCATTACCGAAGAAATCCGTTCCATCGTTATAAAGGTCAAGTCCAGCATCAATTAACGAGGAGCCTGACTGTAGCCGGTATCTTTCTAACAGATGAAGGTTCGTACCTGTTTCAGGGGTTGTTATTCGTTCAAAAGGGCCCGGATTAACCATTAATGGATCAATTGTAATCGGTCCAGAATCATCTCCCGGTATCGCAAAGTCACTTCCGAAATAACTGTTATTTTCATAATTGACTCCACCACCAGTTGTTATGACGGCATTCGGATTAGTAGAATATAAGATATTGTTCTTAATATTATAAGTTGCTTCAACATAAGAGCCGTAACCATAAACTAAAAAGTTGCTGCCATTATCTTGGTATACAGTATTGTTATATACATCCGCAACTGCACTTCTATCAGAATGTAGATAGATAGGATACCTTTCGACATTCTCTATAATGTTATGTCTAATAATTACATCTCCATAACTAAACTGACAAATTAAAATCCCATCACCAGTATTGTAAATATAATTGTATTGCACAATGATATTAGTCGTTGCTCGATCCGGTCCGATCCCATTATGGTCAGCACCACCAGCCTTTCTTCTTGTATCGAACACTTCATTATACTGAACAATTACATCATCCGCATAATAAATTTCAATACCAGACGTACCAGCACCTGCTATGACATTATTTTCAATGACTGATCCTTGTACACCAGTTACATACATCCCATTGGCAGCAAAATCACTACCGTAATGTGATATATAGTTATTACGAATCGTCACATCTTTATGAGGAGTAAAATCTGGTTCCCCATAAACAGAATCACGAGATCCCCACCCAGTATATGGATTCCCACTATCATTTCCTACATATTGCTTAATTGAAATACTAGTAAATGAATTGTCTTCTAGTAACGAGTTTTCAATAATAACCCCCTCAAATTGAGTAGGTTGAGGGTTTTCAACATCTTCTACCCATGTATCAAAAACAATCCCACCAGATCTCTTTGAACGATCCCATCCTGTATTAAAGTTAAAGCCTGGATCAGAAGTTCCACTTCCTCGAATCCAGTTGACCTCTCCACTGACATCATGAATATGGACACCGTTAATATGAATATGATGTAACGTCCCAGCATCTGAACCTGTAACATAAATCCCTCTATAATCACCTAATGATTCTCCAAGTGTTGTTTCAATTGGTGCTGTGTTCGTAATTTCCAAGTGACTAATTTCCCAATATTCTTGATTTTTTAATTTTACGGTTGCGTCAACTTCCCCTTCACCTTCAATTAGAGGTAAGTCACCTTCGCCATACTTATCAATGATAATCGGTGCACCTTCCACCCCAGAGCCTTGTGGCGCTAATTGACCTTCCCATCTTTCTCCAGATTTAAATAAAATTTTATCGCCTGGTTCAAATGCAAATCCATTCACCTGATCAAGAGTCTGCCAAGCAGATTCTTCAGTCAATCCATTATTATCATCATTACCATTAGTAGCATCGACATAGAAGTTAGTTCCCGTTTCATTACCATACGAAGTTGTAGGATTCAATAGAAGTAGCAACATTATTAAAGGAAGCAAGACAACACACAAAAACATTAATCCAGGAATTTTACCCAAAACCTTAGTGCTCATTTTTTTCCTCCTAACGATTAATCGCATTTTTTGAAGTGGAAACTTCCCTCCCCCCTCCCTCCACTGTATGCGCTTTCATTATATGTTTTTGTTTAAATGTCAAACAATATAATAAACAGTGGTTGATCATCAAAAATACAGTCTTTCATAGTACGTGGTTTAATCACTTTTCATCATCTTAGGAGCATAAAAGACCAAACGTCATAGAGCTACCGTTTGGTCTTTTCATTTTTGTTTGGACATAAATGAAAGTTTCACTAGTCAGAATCCATTCCGAAAAAAACGGAAATACACCCCGTTAACTCTTTCTCCTAATTTCCTATTAACTCTTTAATCCACTTGTACTTATGCCTTCTACGATATATTTTTGGAAGAATAAAAACATTAAAAATACCGGTATAAGTGACAAAGCGGACATTGCAAACATTGCTCCCCAGTTTGTAATCGCATCAGGATCTGAATATAATTTCAAAGCTAGTGAAACAGGATATAAATCAGGTCGATTTAAATAGAGTAACGGTCCTATGAAATCATCCCATCTCCAATAAAAGGAGAAGATTGCAGCTGTTACTAAAGCTGGCTTAATTAAAGGCAAAATAATTCTAAAGAAAATAGAATATCGATTACACCCATCAATCTTAGCAGCCTCATCTAGTTCATACGGAATCGTTCTAATAAATTGGATCATCAAAAAGATAAAAAACGGAAATCCGAAAAAGGTTGGTAATATTAAAGGCTTAAACGAATTGATCCATCCGAACCAGTTAAACATAATATATTGTGGCACCATTAAAACCTCATAAGGTAGCATCATTGTCATCATCATACATACAAACCAAAAGGACTTACCTTTAAACGGAATTCTAGCAAATGCATAGGCAATTAATGATGAAAAGAAAACAGCACCGATCGTTGTGATTGTTACGATAATGAAGGAATTTTTGAAAAAGGTTCCAAACGTAACACCTCCAAACCCTTGCCAACCCGTTAGATAATTAGACAAGTCCCAATTAACAGGAATCAATGTATGGGCATTAACAAATATTTCTGAATTCTCTTTGAATGAACTAGCAAACATCCAAAGTAATGGATAAATCATAATTAACGCAAAAAGCATTAATAAAAAATGAAAAAAGTAAAATGAAAGTTTCTTCATTTTTTTGCGTCGTTTATTTCTATAGTCAATGGTGATCGATTGCTCTCTTACATTCGGATTCATGTTTGAATTTTCCATTAATTAATCTCCTTTCGACTCATAATGTACCCAGTACTTAGATGTTTTAAATATAATAGCAGTAATAATTGCAACAACTAAAAGTAACACCCAAGCCATCGCAGAAGCATAACCCATATCAAAAAACTCAAATGCTCTTCGATAAATATACAAAACATACAATAACGTGCTATCAAGCGGACCACCCTGAGTAATAATATAACTAGGAGTAAATGTCATAAAGCCATTAATTAATTGCATAACTAAATTAAAGAAAATAACAGGACTTAATAAAGGTAATGTAATCTTAAAGAAAGTGGAGAATATACCTGAACCATCAACACTTGCTGCTTCATAATAAGTAGATGGAATATTCTTTAAACCAGCTAAAAATATAAGCATTGAAGAACCGAATTGCCATGCTGATAATGAGATTAAAGCCCAAATGGCTGTTGATGGATTCCCTAGCCACGATACACCTTCAATATGAAAGAAGTTCAAAATAGAATTTATAACGCCTTCATTCCCAAATACTTGTCTCCATAAAATCGCAATTGCTACACTTCCACCAAGAATAGAAGGAAGGTAAAACACACTTCTATACAAGCCCACTAACTTCGTAATATGATTCAAAATAATCGCTACTAACAATGCAAAAGCTAACCTGATTGGGACAGAAACAAATACAAAATATAAGGTTACTTTTACAGCTTGCCAAAATCTCATATCTTCATTAAACATTCGATCATAATTTTCTAAACCAATCCATCGTGGGGTAGCAAGCATATCATAATTGGTAAAAGAAAAATAAAGTGACGAAAGAATTGGGATAATTGTAAATAGAAAAAAACTAAGTAAGAATGGTGAAATAAAAGCGTAACCGGCAATATTGTCTGATGCTAAGTTCAGTTTTGGTTTCAAAAGGATCACTCCTATCCAGTATGATATTATTTATAAAACACTTCATAATCCCAGTCGTTGTAAGTGCTTACAAACAATTTTAAGCAATATGACTTAACTACGTAATATGAAAAACAGTGTCATAAACAAAAAAAAACAGTTTTATACAAAACCGTTTTTAATAGTAGATGAGATATAATTATGACTTATATCCATGTATTTTTTTATATTCAGTTGGTGTATAATCCGTATACTTTTTAAATACATGACTAAAATATTGTGGGTAATGGTCAAATCCAATTTCTTTCGCAATATCAACCATCTTCATTTCTTCTGTCTCCAAAATTAACTGTTGAGCCTTCTCCATTCTTATACGTAATAAATATTGCGAGAACTTTTCTCCTGTTTCCTTTTTAAAAACTTTACCTAAATAATCAGCATTCATATATAAGATTTCATTCGCTAACCAAGACAAGGATAGCATTTCTTTATCAATATATTGATTAACATAAAATTTAATTTCCTTCACAATTTTGCTTTGTTTACTTAATGATTGGTTCCCTTGACTTTTTAACACTTTTTCGACCACTTTTAGAATAAGACATTTAATTTCTTCAAGACTATTCATCTTTTCAATAACACCAAACCCATCTAATCCTAAATTGCTTTCATTTAAAATAGACGTATACAATTTAAACGAGTAGGCCTTAGCAATATCAATGGAATACTGAGCTTCACTAATTTCTGTAAAAAAACGAGCTATATCTTCATATGCACTGCACTCATTGCCACTTTTTAATGAACCTATTATTTTTGTTATGAATAGATCGATATCCTCCTCTTTGTCTGTAAAGTGTACACTTTCTGCATGAATGAGTGATCCTTCTCCGTTATAAAACCGTTGGCCCAACGAACATTCAGCAATTTTGTAACATTGACTCATTTTTATTAATTTCTCGGTATTTGTATAAGAAATCGTTACATTTATATCGCTTTCGTTCGTTAAGATACGTTGAATTTTTTTTAAATGTATAATTAAATCACTTGATTTCATGGTAGGTACTAGAAATGCTAATCGTGAATTCAACACATAGCTGAAATTTTCTCTATGGGTATCACGAAATTCTTTATCGACAATTTTTTCTACTAAATGAATGGAACCAAACGAATCTTCTTCATGAATAAAAAATAATAATAACCGTCCCTTAGCCAAATCTAGTTGAAGAGAAAACATTTTCTCATAATATTGCTTTTCATTTAGAGAAAATGACTTATTCATAATTAATTCTTTAAGAAATTGTTGTTTGATTTTGGGTAAGGCGTTTTTAAACTCTGTCTTATACATTATTGTTTCAATTTCATTTTTCTTATTTTCTTCTATATCTTTTACGGCACTTATTAACACTTTATGAATTTGTTCCTCATTACATGGTTTTAACAAATAATGTTTAACCCCTTGTTCCATCGCACGTTTAGCAAAGTCAAATTCACTATACCCTGATAAAATAATAAATACAATGTTCGGATGTGCTCCCTTCACCTTTTCCAAAAGCTGTAATCCATCGAGACCTGGCATTTTTATATCACATATAATAATATCAGGTTTATTCATTTCAACTAGATTCCAAGCCTCAAGTCCATTTTGTGATTTTCCGATTAATTTTGTTTGATATTGATCCCATTTTACAATATTCGCCATTCCATTAAGGGTTATCAGTTCATCATCAACGAGTAATACTTTATGCATGTTCATCACCACTCTTATATGGAATATACACAGTAACTCTCGTACCATTCAATGGATCACTTTGGATACAAAGACCATATGGCTCTCCAAAGTATGACTTGATTCGTTTTCTAATATTCATTAGTCCAATACCTGTACCTTTTGACTTCACCTCAGCATTACGCACTTTCTCTAGAAGCTCTTTAGTCATTCCAGGACCATTATCGATAACTGAAATAATGATACACTCTAGTTTCCTTTTACAAACAACACTTATATGACACTCATCTATCATTGTCTCCACACCATAGTGAACTGCATTTTCCACTATTGGTTGAAGAATAAGCTTTGGAATTAAGTATTTTTGAATGTCTTCATCAATTTCCATAGTAAAGTTTAACCTTGATCCAAATCTGATTTTTTGAATAGCAATATAATTGTCAATGATGTCTAATTCCTTTTGTATTGGAATGATCATTCCATCATTATTGATTGAATTACGTAAAAGTACACCTAACGCCTCCACCATTACAGAAATTTCCTTTTGATCCGCTGATTTTGCTAACCAATTTATGGACTGCAACGAATTATATAAAAAGTGTGGGTTAATTTGTGATTGCAATGCTTTGTATTCTGTCTCTTTTATGATCAGCTGACTATCATAGTTTTCTTTGATTAATTGATCTGTATTCTCAACCATTTTTTGAAAATGGTAATGAAGCTGACCGATCTCATCTTGTTTATGGCTGTCAACATCATTCAATTTACTAGATGAAAAAACCCCCTTCTGTACTTCTTTAATTTTGGTCATTAACCTTTCAATTGGCTCTGTAATCGTTTTCGAAAAATAATAACCAATCGATAAAACTATCACAAATAATCCTAAATAGACAATGATGATCATCTTTTTAATAAGGTTAGTACTCTGAAATTCATCCTGATATGGGATGATATTATAGTACGTCCAGTCTGTATTTTGCGATTTCATGTGAGTAATAAAATGTTTCTGTCCGTCAATTGGAACAATATCATAGCCTGGGTTTCTAAAATGGTCGTTAGATAAATGAGTGAAGTTCATTTGATTGCCTGTTGGATAAATGAGGTTTTCATCTTTTAAAATATAGAGATGATCATCTTTGTAACTATCAAGTGTGATATTTTCAACTAATGCATTAATATCAATGTAAATAAATAATTGACCGAGACTAGATAGTGTCAGATTAGATGTTTGGCGAATTTCACGACCTGATATCAACATAGAATGACGCCCATTCGGATAAATCCATACATTAGACCCATTTTGGTTCGAAATTTCATTTACATTATTCAAAGAATCGTATCTTTGAATTCGATGAGTGCCTATAGCATATGAATAACTTTGATTATCAATGATTTCAATAGCTGAAATATACTTAAATGAGTCGATCATCTCCAGCATCGAATCAATAATTGCTGACGTTCTGCGATAGTTATCATATTCGTTATAAATCGATGGCACATTCAAATAAGTTTGTATTGCTGAATTCGTTGCTATTTCTAACGATAAATCTTCAATTTCTTTTAATTCTTTTTCAAGTGAAGAGGATGTCATATTTAATAGCATTTCAGATTGGCTATAAATTCGATTATCATACACATTTAATGCCGTCATTGTAGAAATAAGATTAAACGAAGTAATCAGTAACATAATCGTAGTGATTAAGAAAATCAATTTATGTTTTATTTTCAAGTTAGCAAAACTTTGTTTGATCTCCTTTAAATTCATAGCCTACTCACATCCTCTTCGCACCCGATGAACCCGTTTACATAAATCAATTACTGGTTTAAATTTTGCAACAACATAACGTTTTAACCACCTTTGAATAAGTAGATATCGAAAAGGGTAGCCCGCGATGATGCTTACAACATGTAAACACCATCCATATAAGACCAAATTTTTTCCCTATTCATCAATCATTATTGTTGATTCGATTTAATATTCTTTCCCCTTCTTCTTTGAAAAGCTGAACTCCTTCTTCCGCAGTAATCGCTTGATAAAGAATTCTTTCTTCTACATCAAGCAGCAAGTCATTAACCTCAGGAATTCCCACTGGATAAAGATCAGAAGGACTACTATTTTCTTGAACAAGTTCTAAATAATCCACTGTTTTTTGTAATGATGAGCTAAATTCTGGCTCCAATTCCTCTAAAATGACCGAATTAGGAGATACCCCTCTTTCCATCATTAATACTTGATTGACTTCTAAATCATTGATAAAATAATTAATGAATTTCGCAGCTTCCTCTTGATTTTCTGATGTTTCAGCTATTCCAAACATCATTGAACGTTTCTCATACATACCTTGTTCTGGATTAGGACCTGGGTAAAATAGTAATTCTAAGTCTCTATTTGCTGCACTCTCTAATACCCCTAAATTAGCAGACCATTTCCATGCCATTGCTGCCTTTTCGTGTACTAGTAATAAATCTTCAAGAGCACTATGTTGAATATTGACTTCTGGCGGAGACATTGCACCAGCTTCTTGTAAGCGAAGTTTCATTTCAAAGAAATCGACAAACAATTCATCATCAAATGCAAATTCCGTTGTATCCTCATTAAACATTGTTTGTCCATGTTGACGTAAATAATATGGGAAAACATTCACTGATTCAATTTCTCCCGTACCATAAATCCCTAATTCATCACTAATTGTAGTCAATATGTCTTCAAATTCATCCCATGTATATCCAATTTCAGGTACATCAACACCAGCCGCTTCAAATAAGGCAGGATCAATAATGATTCCAAGTGCATTTCCACCTAAGCCCATTACTCGAGCTTCCTCAGGACCATTTAAGTATGCCGACTCAGCAACATCTTTTACATCAATTGTTCCATCTTCAATAAATGGCATAATATCTGCTATTAAATCTCTTTCAACATATTGAATCAAATATCCTCCCTCATCTAATTGAATAATATCAGGAAGATTATTCCCTGCCGCTTGAGTTGACAGCCTTTCCCAATAGCCATCCCAACCAATAAACTCTGGTTCGATTGTAACATGTGGATTTTCTTCTTCATACATAGAGATAACTTCTAACGTGGAATCATGACGATCTTGAGAACCCCACCATGAAATCCGTAATGTAACATCCTCATCTCCCTCTCCAGTATTTACATCCTCTTCAACATTTTCGTTGTCGTCAACTTCTACTTCACTGACATCATCTTGTGAAGTTTCTTCTCCACAAGCAACCAATATAATGGCTAGAAATAGCGAACAGCAGACTGTCATCATTAACTTCTTCAAGTTAATACCCCCTTCATTTTGTAAGTGCTTACATTTTTAATTTTATTAATTTTCCGATTATTTTTTAATATAAAATTCAGTGTTTAACCTTAAATAAAATAGTTATTTTTGTATGAAATTGATCTAAAAATGAATATGATATTACGGTTTGTCCCTCACTTCCCATCTTACCACTTCTTGTAGAAATGCACCTAATGATCTTTATATTAGTGCCTCTATTATCGTATGCTCCATGCAGCATACAAACGGCACCTTAGGGTGTGTGTAGCCTAACATGCGAAAAAATACATACATGGCTAAAAACGGCTGATTTATATGATGTTAAAGATAAGAAAGATAAGTCTTTCTCACTTGGCATGAGGCAAAGGCTTTCGATGTGGCAAGCATTCATAGAAAATCCCGATATGTTACTAATGGGATTGATGATGACAATTTAGAAATTGTTTATGAAATTTCGGCTGGCTGATTATCAATGATTTTAAGTCAAAAAGTCTAACCCTCCTTATGAAATTAATAGGATCATTGTACTGTGTAACAAACGACATTGATTTGTTCGTTTTTTTTCTTCTACTTTAATTTACAGACTTCAAATACTTTTTAAAATGTGATAATCTAATAAATTTAAACAGATATATCTAATGAAAGATCTCTTGTTTTCTTTTAAGTAAAATGCATTTGATGGTATTATGAAATGGCTCGAAAAAAATTGAATAGTTACCATCTTTATTCTTAAGAGATAATCCCAAGTAGCAATGAAGTTTATTTATAAGATTTTTCCCGAATAATTGGAGGTTTTGTTTTGAATGCAATAAAAAAATTGAAAAAAGTAACGACCAAACATTTCTTGCTATTTATCGTATTATCCGTATCCTTTGTTGCTTCCATCATCTTTGTTAACAACAATGATTTTCTATATGACCAACCAATTGCCGAGGTGATCGAAACAGAAGTAAAAGATACAACTGAAACGATTGATAGATTTGGAAATGAAGATCGTATACACACACAGGAAATAAACGCAATATTAAAAAATGGTGAAGACAAAGGAAAGCTAATCACTCTAACTAATGAATATTCCTTATCTAAAGCTTTTGATCACGAATATAAAATAGGGCAAAACGTTTTTGTATCGATTACTACAATGGAAGAAGAAAACACCGCATTAACAGGGATGATAAAAGATGTTAAACGTGATACATATTTAGTAGTGGTTGCCTGGATTTTCATCTTCACTTTAATCATTATTGGAAAAAAACAAGGACTCTTTTCTATTTTAAGTTTGGCCGTAAATGCGATCTTGTTATCTTTCGCCTTAGATGTATACATAAATCATTCAGATATAAGTCTTATCCTTATATGCGGTTTCAGTATTATTTTATTTACTGTTATTTCTCTCTTACTCGTTAACGGGTTTAATGAAAAAACATTCTCAGCGATTGTTGCTACCCTTTTTGCTACTTTCATCTCGCTGTTCATTACGTATGTTGTTATTCAATTAACGGCAGAAAACGGACTTAGGTATGAGGGGATGCAGTTTATAACTCGCCCTTATCAAATGGTGTTTATGGCAGGATTATTCCTCGGTTCTCTTGGAGCAGTTATGGACGTAGCGATAACAATGTCCTCTTCTATATTCGGGATATATGAAAAAAATAAAAACATTTCAGCAAAAGTACTAAAAGCTTCAGGAATGGAAATTGGAAAAGACATTATGGGAACGATGACAAATATTTTATTTTTTGTCTATATAAGTGGTTCCATTCCAATGCTTATTTTGTATTTTAAAAATCATTCTCCACTAGGGTTTACCCTTTCCATGAACCTTTCCTTAGAATTGGCTCGCGCTTTAGCTGGTGGTATTGGTATCGTATTAACCATCCCTATAGCTATTTATACGACCATATTTTTCATTCAGAGAAAGAGGGCAAGAGCATGAATACTTTGTTTGTACTATCAGCGATTCTCTTTCTATTAATGGCCATCATTGGTGGTGGAAAAGGGGTAAGATCTTTTTTAGCTATATTCTTCAATTTTGGCGTCCTTATCGTGTTTATCATTATTATGAATGACCCAAATGTGAATCTCATTATCTTAACAATAGTTGCATGTACAGTAATAAGTTGTATAAATCTATTTTATATTAATGGATGGAACACTAAAACCAAAACAGCTTTCATTTCAAGTGTTTTCACTACCGTTCTATTACTGTTTTTCATTATCATTGTAACAAATAAAGCCATGATCCAAGGGTTTGGAGGAGAAGAGATTGAAGAACTAAGTATGTTTTCCCTTTATATTGGAATCGATTTTGTTAAAGTTGGAGCTGCTGTTATTATTATGAGCACAATTGGAGCAATCATTGATACAGCGATCTCTATTTCCTCTCCGATGCGTGAGATCCATTACCATCATCCATCCATTAGTCGAACAGACTTATTCTCATCCGGATTAAGTATTGGGAGAGATATTCTCGGAACAAGCACGAATACGTTATTTTTTGCCTTCTTTGGAGGCTACTTGGCATTGCTTATTTGGTTTAAAGATTTATCTTATTCACTAGGCGAGATTGTCAATTCTAAAATATTTAGTGCTGAGATGATCACCATTCTTTGTGCTGGTATTGGCGTAACACTAGTTATTCCAATTACCTCTTGGATTACTGCCTTTTTCTTAGTGAAAACTAACAAGAATAACGAAACGATCGATGAACGTTTGTGAATTGGCTAAGAAAGAATTATATAAGAAAAACGCAACAGGAGGGCACTGAAAAAGTTAAGTGGTACTTTTCAGTGCCTTCCTCAACAGAATCTTTTCATATATAAATGATGATTATGTAAAGAACCCTAAAGCTAGTTGTAAATAGGTGGCATTTGTTGGTGTTCATTTTTAAGGGAAACGTGAAGTTCGCGGTCATCATTAATTGAAGCGAAGAAGACGCGATTTACTTGTGCAATCTGTCTTTTTTGTAATTCAGCAACTAACCATTGACGATTTAAGCCTAAATAGTTTAGTATATCTTCGTAAATTTTTCCTTCTACGATTAATGGATAAGACAAACTTTTACTTTTCTTTTTTACATTTATATCCTCAATCGTTACTTCCAATTTATTTTCTTTTTTTAACACACTTATTTTTCCATCTGATTCGATAATTGCAATCTTAACATCACTTATATCAAAAATATTTTTTTGTCGTAACATTCGCAACACGTTATCGATCGTATACCTAATCCTTTTTAAGTTTCCCACTAAGATTTTGCCATCTTGAATGACTAGCGTAGGTTCGAACGTTATTTTTCCCCCTATTTTTCGATGCGTAATTGATAAATAAGCAGTTAATCTTTGAAGCAGTGGAATGAATATAATAGCTAAATAAGTATAAACATGATCTACTTTTGGATCAGCAATGTCAGCTCCTACAACATTGGCTAAGGTCATAATAATGAGAAAATCGAAAATAGGCATTTCTCCAATGGAACGTTTGCCCATATAATGTGTTATTAATAAAAATAGCGGGAAGATCGTTATAATTCTCGCTAATATAATAGCTGATTCTTTTAAAACCTCCATATGGTTTTCACCTATTCCTTTTGGGAGTATATATGAGTTTCATGATAGTTATCTTCACGATGTGGAGAAATATTACTTTCATTACATCAGTCGATGAATACATTAAACAAATTACAACCTAAAAAAAGGCGAATTATTGTACGCTCAAGAAACGACTTTTTTTATTTGGCATGTTATGCTGAAGGTTCCTTTAATTAAATAAGCGCAACACTACGATAATACGCGATTTACATACTCTCCAATTTGTTCTTCACTAGCACCCATTCCTTTTCTTTTGTTCAACATCTTTAATCGTTTTTCCATTAGCAATTTTATAAAGACGACTCTTCGGTTCATATATCATTTGAGAAGGCCACAGTCCATGGTGACCTGAAAATAAATAACTCGTTAAGCACGCAACGAAAAAAAATTCAATTCCTTGTCCATCAAACATCTCAATCCCCAAAAGGAAAGCGGCTATCGGTGTATTGGTCCCCCTACAAAACGTTGCAATCATCCCTAAGGCAGCCAGGAAAGACATAGGGAAGTCAATTAAATGATATAAAGTATTACCTAACGTTGCCCCAATAAAAAATAACGGTATTGCTTCCCCGCCTACAAAACCAGTCCCTAGAGTTACCGCGGTAAAGACGAGCTTAGTCAGAAAGGCATAGGGAGGAACATCTTGTTTAAATGACTCTTCTAGCATATCTAAACTACGCCCATTGTAATCATAGGAACCGACAATAAATGTTAAAGCAACAATAATCATTCCTCCAATGAAGGCTCGTAATGCATGGTTTTTCTTGGTATATATTTCTGAAACTTTTTGTATTCCGTGTCTTAATTGGCTATATAACACACTTACCAGACTAAAAAGAATGGCTAATAAAATGACTTTTGCAAATGACATAAGTGATAATTCTGGAACAGATTGGATAATAAATGTTTCATGTTGGGTACCCCAAACTTTCTCGGCCGTATAGTGTCCTACAAAGCTTGATACTAGACAAGGAACAAGTGCTTCGTATTTCATCTTTCCTAAAGTGACCATTTCCATTCCAAAAATAGCACCCGTAATTGGTGTACCAAAAGCTGTGCCGAACCCAGCGCTAATTCCACTCATCAATAAAATCTTGGTATCCATAACGTTTACTTTAAAGAACCTGTTTACAGCTTCGGCTACACTTCCTCCCATTTGAATGGCCGCACCTTCTCTGCCTGTCGATCCGCCAAATAAAACTGTCATAAATGTTCCTAAATAGACTATAGGTCCCAACCTCCGTAGTATCTTAGTCTTACCATGAACCCCCTCAATTACAAGATTATTCCCTTTGTATAATTCAGTTCCAGCGCTCGTTCCTAAATTCATATATATGTAACCTAGAACCAACCCTGCTATAGGTAGACAAAGAATTAACCAAGAATTGTCTTTCCGTGTCTCTCCAAGAAAATCATTGGTATGTAAGAGCAAGGCTGTTGTAGAGCCAATAATCAAACCAATAATTACTCCAAAAAATATCCATTTGAAAAGAGTTAAAAAAAGGTTTTTATACATTTAAGTCACTTCTACTTTCTCATTTCAGATGATTTTGAGGGTGTTGTCATGCTCCTTATGTAATACTTCTGTAAAAAGGTTCTATTTCGATTCCCTAGCGGCTTAATAATTAATGAACCAACGGCAATCCTCATGACCGTCTTGACAACAGGCTACTGTGAAATGGCTTTCTACCAGCCGTAAAATAAGAACCCCACCAAAAACAATAACAATAGCTTTCCATATAAAATGTAAATCCAAGTTATGCTCTCCCTCCAAAGCATTCTACTTCTTTAATATCTTTAACCGAAATCACTTATATATGTAGGAATGAACACGCGAACTATAAAATTTTAAAGGTATGAAAATAATCAGTTAGTAGGTAAAAATGCATCTGAATACTACAGGGGGGTTAGGTTCGTTTATTTATTGACCAAAAGGATTTTAAGAAGGTAATTAATTAGGTTGCAGAAGTTAGATAAGTCGAAGAGCGATTTAGAACAAAAGAAAAGAAAAAAGAACTTTGCCTCTATTATGGGACGATTCACCGAAAAAAACTAATAACATGGTTAATTTTGAACACAAAGTATTTATATCAATTTAGCACTTCCCTACAATTTTGTGGGGATTTATTTCTCAAGCTCAAGAAGTGAATTAATACTTTCATTCAAAAAGCTATCCTTTTATTTTGGGTAGCTAATGACAAATTATTTATTTCCTCCTTCAACTAAAGAAGCGTTATTTGAATAAACGAATTGCAATCGCGGTCCTAATTTGGACTCCTTTTGAAGACCTATTCACCCTTTTTATTAACTTTAATCAATTCTTTCACAGAGCTTTTAAAAATAAAGACCTTTACTGCACAGTATGTGTCAACTAAGAAAGACGATCACCCGAAAGTTGATCGTCCTATATGTTTTATCTATTGCTAATAATGTGATACTGCGTATTCATTCCTTATTTCGATGTTTACCCCCTGTTCATTGCAATATCGCCCGTACGAGTCATCTCCAATATTCCATACGGTCGGAGCAGTTGAAGAAATGCATCGTTTTTTTCTGGATCTCCGATGATTTGTACAATCATCGTACCTGGACTCACATCTATAACAGAGCAGCGAAAGGTTTCTGTCAGGCTTTGAATCTCCGAACGTTTGGAAGGTTCCATTTTAAGTTTTACTAGCATTAGTTCACGGCTCACTAAAGGTCTATCTTGCAACTGGACGACATGTAAGACGTCGATTAACTTGGTTAATTGTTTGCACATCTGTTGAAGTTGGGCATCGTTCCCTCTAGCAACAACAATCATGCGTGAGAGACCTTCCTGTTCGCATGGCCCAACGGTAATGCTTTCGATGTTATAGCTTCTCCTTGAAAATAAGCCCGCCACTCTCTGAAGTACACCTGACGTATCATTTACCGTAACCGAAATTAGTCTTCTATTCGTCATCTGTTCCACCTCCAATATCCGGACCTAGGATTATATCTTTTAATCCTTTACCTTGCGGGACCATCGGATATACAAGCTCATTTTTGGAGACGACAAAGTCGATTAGTACAGGCCCCGGAGTTGACAATGCCTCCTGCCACACCCTTTCAGCTTCAACTGGTGTTTCTGCCCTAAGACCTTTGACTCCGTAAGATTCGGCAAGTTTGACAAAATCTGGACTGTCAGCCAAATCGATATGGCTATAGCGCCCCTCATAAATTAGTTCCTGCCATTGCCGAATCATGCCAAGGGTACGATTGTTGAGAACGACGATTTTCACGGGAATATTGTGTATCGCACAAATCGCCAATTCTTGGGAGCACATCTGCATTCCCCCGTCCCCATTCACAGATATGACAGTGGTACCCGGATTGCCAACCTGCGCCCCAATTGCTGAAGGAAAACCGAAGCCCATGGTCCCCAATCCCCCTGAGGTAATCAGAGAACGCGGCTTTCGAAACTGGTAATATTGTGCCGTCCACATCTGATGCTGTCCTACATCAGTTGTAACGATCGCCTCCCCGCCAGTTGTTCGTGAAATTAATTCAATCACGTATTGGGGCTTTAGCTCCTTATCGGACGACTTGTACTGGAGCCTATAATCTGATTTCAACTTTCGTAGCTTATCGATCCATTCTTTCTTCTCTTTATAATCGGTTGGAATACCTCGATTCAATTTTTCCAATATTCCCCTTGCATCCCCTACAATTGGGATGGAGGCTGACACCAATTTGCCAATTTCAGCTGCGTCTATGTCAATATGAGCAATTTTTGCATGGGGTGCAAAACTGTCCAACTCCATCGTGACACGATCATCAAAACGGGCCCCAACAGCAATCAGGAGGTCGCATTGTAACAGTGCCTGATTTGCGGCGTAAGTACCGTGCATGCCAGGCATACCTAACCATAGCTCATGATCTGCCGATATCGCTCCCAAGCCAAGTAGAGTCGTCGTCACCGGTGTTCCCGTGCGATTGACGAAATCTAGTAGTGCCTCACTCCCGCCGGCTAGAATGACACCTCTTCCCGCTAGAAGTAACGGCCTCTTGCTCTCCTTTAATGCGGACAATAGCCTCTCAACCGCTTCTTTATCGCTTGTTTGTGACTCAATCTCCTCCGTATAGCCTGGAATCCAAACTTGTTCAGACACAACGAATTCTGTCTCGGCTGCGCTAATGTCCTTTGGAATATCAATTAGAACTGGACCTTTTCGTCCTGTTCCAGCAATATGGAAAGCCTCTTTGACAATTCGGGCTAGATCGGACACTTCACGAACTAAATAGCTGTGCTTCGTAATCGGTTGGGTGATGCTGACAATATCGACTTCCTGGAATGAATCAGTTCCGATCAGGTTGGATGCCACATTGCCGGTTATTGCGACAAGAGGTACCGAGTCCATATAGGCTGTTGCAAGACCGGTTACCAAATTGGCAGCACCCGGTCCGGACGTTGCCATTACGACTCCCGTCTTGCCTGTAGAGCGAGCATACCCGTCCGCCGCGTGTATTGCCCCCTGCTCGTGGCGTGTAAGCAAATGACGGAATTCTGGGTTGTCATGCATCGCATCATAAATGTACAAAACCGCACCCCCGGGATATCCGAACACACATTCAACTCCTTCCGCAAGTAAAGTACGTAGTAGAATCTCAGATCCTGAGAGAATTTCTCCTTTTTGTGTTAGAGGAGTGGACCTCTGTTCTGATTTAAAACTCATTAGTGATAACCTCCTTGTCATAATGTTTTTTTACAGTACTACAGAATGAACGATTTGAGGCTACCCTTTCGATTACGTTTATGGTATACTTTTGGATAAAAATTTGGCAAAGGGAGGGATTACCATGGGACAAACAATCGGTCAGAAATTAAGCAAACTCATGCTAGATCATTTCGTTGGAAGGTCATTTGAAACAGGACTTTTTCAGCAGTATATGAACAATCTTTCCGAACGGACGGAACGAATTCTTAACGTGTACGGAACAGCTGGGATAGGCAAAACGTATTTGCTAACCCGTTTTGCCTCGATGGCAGAAGCTATGGGAGCCATTCCTATCCAAGTCAACCTGCAGGAAATAAATGGGGATACCGAAGCATTCGATCAGATCGTTCTGAATGGAATCAAAGTGGTTGAGGATGACAGCGCAACAGCACCAGGTAGTCGAAGCCTCCAACAGATGAGCGATTTGCCTGAGGAAAAGAAGGTCGTCCTCCTAATTGACGGATATGAGGAAGCTGGCTCCTTGGACTACTGGCTGCGCACCTATTACTTCCCACAATTGCCTCCGAACATCCTAATCGTTGTTTCAGGTCGTTATCCGCTTGAAGGGCCTTGGAGATTTTCCTTGTGGAAGAAACTAATCGTAGAATTGCCTCTCTCCTCATTAACCTACGAAGAGATTCGGCAATATCTTCTTCATTGGGGAGTTACAAGCGAGGAAGCAATCGATACAGTTTGGTTGCGAACGCTAGGCCATCCACTTGCCGTTTCCCTGCTTGCTCCTTCCCCCGGTGAGATAAAAGGGGAAGAGGATTTCTTTTCTCTTGCCGAGAAAGAACCGATTGAAGCAATGTTGGAGAAATGGCTTCAGGAAGTGACGGATGATGAGTTACGCCGTCTATTATTTGCCGCTTCTTCCGTACGAACCTTCCAGCAAGAGATGCTTGAGGAGCTAATCGGAAACCCGATCAGCCCCGCCTCGTTTGATCAGTTAATTAAGCTCTCCTTTGTGAACCGTGTGACAGGCGGGTGGCAGCTTCACAAGATTGTTTGGGAAAATATGCGCCAAACCTTCCGCGAGCGCATGCCGGAACAGTTTGAACGGTACGGCCGTATTGGCATTCTCTACTCATTGAAAAAAGTTGAAAATGGCTATGCAGTGAGAAAAGATATTTCGCGGGATCTTGCTGAACTACTACATTTTGCTGGTAGCCCGGTTCTTAAGGCCCATTATCGGCATTCGCGTTCCTCACCGAATTATCGCGAACCGCTGAACGATGAGAACTTGCAGGAACTGGAAGCTTATATTGAAGCACGAAAAAATCAACCCTGTCCATGGAATGTCCTCTGTTCAGACCCGGAATCACAAGCGATTTTCCGATTCTCTTTCACACCGGAACAAAGCCTCCTTCGATTGTCAGCGGTGAACTGGCCAGATGTTCTAAAAATTCCAGACTGTAATCGGTCCATTCAATTGTTGCGGAACGTCGAGGGACGCGTAATCGGAGCATTTACAGTTTTGGCCATAAACGCAGAGACTTGGGAATACCTCGCCTCTGCCCCAATCTCTCGGTCATTGTTTAAGTCAATGACACCGGATCGACGACAGCAATTGTCTGTTGCTGCAGATCAGGGAAAGGCTTGGTTTTTGTTAAGCGCTGACGTAGAGGATCTAGAAAACGAACAATTGCGCTCGGATATCGTCACCCATCTATTCGAATACATTTTAGCGGGCAATCTGATCGTCTCTTCCCCTCCTCCACTGGATTACTATGAACAAGCAATGTTAGGGCTCGGTTTCGAACAGATACAAGATGCAGAGCATGATGACTACGGGATGTCCAAACCGACTTACACCTACTGGCTGGATACCCGAAACAGTAGACTAAGATCTTATGTGAAGAAAATGGTCGGTGAAGTGGAGGATGAATTAAGGGCTCTACCTCTATCTGAAAAAGTGCATCTAAGCGATCTGACTAAGCGGGAAAAGGACGTGGCTAAGCTACTTACAGCAGGATATACAAATGGTGAGATTGCCTCATCCCTTTACATCAGTGAGGCTGCGGTTAAGAAGCATGTGAATGCAATGCTATCGAAGTTTGGTCTTAAGAATCGCACTCAACTGGCATCAAAGTTGCTTGGTGGGAAAACGGAAAAGTAACTTGCGTGCAAACAGCAAATTCTTAGTATTGGCTCAAGCTATCGATACTTTCTTGACAGCTTGTTTTATATCTTTTTCTTTAAAAACATCGGCATGATTAGATAGAGGGGCATACTAATGAGAGACAGCAATACAAAGAATATTAGCTGAAACTGATTTTCTATTAAAATTTCGTCAATCAGTATTTTATTCAGCCAAGGAATGCCAAAGGATACCCCAGTCTGCACCATAGTTAATATAATTAAAATCAGAAATGAGCCTTTTACTTTTACTTAATATACTTTTTAACTGTATCATTTTATATACTCGTTTCTCTCATAAATGTTTATTTTCAAAATATCCTTTATTATTACCTCAAATAATATAGTTAAATATGGTACTTTAATGTTATAGAGTTTTTATATCAATGAAAACCCATCAAAATACAGTTGATTAACATGGCAAATTCTATGTTTTGACTGCAATAGTTCAAGTACGACAGGGAATATATCCTGTTCATTTTTAAAAATGGTTTGGATGTTTTGAAGCGCGGGTCTTTTCGTGTATATCAGCGCACACTCAAAGGCTTTTGAGAACTTCTGAATTTGTAATAATAACATCTTCTAATTCTGGGATAATCATGTTATGATGCCTGCCACAGCTCCTATCCTTTTTCTTGTTTCAGCAAATTCAAGTATAAGACATTAGGCGTGTGTTTTTGCACAAAATTTTCTCCATACCCCAATATTTATAACAGAACCAAAATAAAGACCCATTTTAACTTTTCCACAAAGTAAGCGTCAAATAGTCCCCACCTATGGCCAAGATGGGGACTATAGTAAAATCTAGTTATCAGTTTTCACATAACAATGCTCTGGTAGAGTTTCGGACCAAGGCAGTAGCTGATCGATTGTTTTTTC
>NZ_JALKEV010000073.1 GCF_023017105.1 Halalkalibacter sp. APA_J-10(15)
CGGCTACGACTTGTGGCTTGGTGACCTTCTCTTTTAGTTGATCAAATAACTCGTGAAATACTTGGCTATCATGAACATTGGCAGGGGTAACAACGGTTCCAAGAACAAATCCATTCGAATCACAGGCCGTATGAAAGCTGTACGCAAACATTTTCTCTCGTTCACTTTTCACATAATACCCACTTTCAGGGTCTGTTGTGCTCTCCTTCACCTCTCTCGAAGTGTCCTTCGCCCGAGGAGGAAGAGGCTTTTTTCCGTTTTGTACTCGTTCTACATTGATTTCTTCTTCTAGTTGTTTTTGATACGCTCGAGTTTCTGAGTGAACTACCTTCTTACCAAACT
>NZ_JALKEV010000014.1 GCF_023017105.1 Halalkalibacter sp. APA_J-10(15)
CATTTAAAGATAAGTAATAGAAGTGAACGGTTGACGGTCAGTTTAGAGTCCCCTTTAGGGGGCAGTCAGTAAAGTGCCCTTATAGGGCGAAATTAAAACCGCCGGTTCTACCGGCGGATAGTTACTTGAACGCGCAGAAAAGCTGAAGAAAGCTCTTTTATTATTGTTCCGATCGGTCCATCTAATGGAATATGGATTATGAACAAATAACTATATAAAGGAAAGGAGCTCTTAGTAAAATCCCACTTTAGGTAGTTTTAGACCTGTGAATCGGCATCAGAAATGCGTTTTATAGATGCTCTTGTGAGAATCACCAACCTTTCATATAAAAACCTTGTAAATAAGGTACAGCCGTTTCCCTAAATAACCAGGGAAACGGCCGTACTCTTAATGATATCAAGCTTCTGTTTTTTTAAACATAATGCTTCTTATTTCTTAAAGATTCTTGCCAAAAAAATCAGTTAACTTAGGTACAGCTTGACCTACATATTCTGGAATATCATACATAGCAACATGCGTCGCACCCTCGACCCAGAACAATTCCTTCGGTCCATTCGACAATTCGTAGAATTGTTCGCTGTAAGCGTGTGTTTCAGCCTCGGTTGCTACAATTAATAACATCGGTTGAGTTAGGTAGGTACTGATTTGGCCTATTGCTGAGAATGCCATGAGTTTGTCAACGCTTGTAAATCGGAATCGATTTGGAGAATTAGGGTGCTGTGCTCTAGGAGTTCTATAGTAGTCATAAGCTTCACGCATAAGCACAGGTGTATTTTCATCAATTTCTTCGAGCGTATCAGGTGCATAAGTAAGGAAATGTACTTCTGCTCCATTTGCTTCTGCAGTACGCTGCTTCGCAACCGCCTCAAGTGTTTGAAATTGTGTTTCAATGTTGCCTTCTCCTCGGAACATAGCACCGATATCCACTGCACTCACGGTCGCTACTGCCTTGATGCGGCGTTCAGTTGGAGCTGCAGCTACGGCATAACCACCACCGGCACAAATACCAAGTGCTCCAATCTTTTCTTGATCAACATACGGAAGAGTCGTCAAATAGTCTACTGCGCAACGCACATCTTCCACTCGGGCATACGGGTCTTCTAACAAACGTGGTTTCCCCTCGCTATCTCCCTGACAAGACGCATCAAATGCTAATGCAACAAAGCCCTGTTTAGAAAGCTTTTCGGCATATACTCCCGCAGTCTGCTCTTTTACGCCTCCACCAGGGTGTACAACAACAATACCAGAATATTTTTTGCTCTCTTCAAACTCCTCTGGTAAGTAAAGATGCCCTGCTATATTTAAATTACCATTTTTAAATGTTACTGATTTTCCCATGCTATTTCTCCTTTTATAATAAATATAGTTCCTACCTCACAGCCTATCGGAAAAAATATTACTTTTTTGATCACCTATATTTTTATTTAGTAACTAATTTTTGTTCATCATAATGACAAACCTGTTTTTTTTAATCAATCTACACTGAAAGTACGATAGGTAAGCACTTTATTTTGAAATTTCTATCCCTTCTTTTGGTTGAGATTTACTGTTTTATTATTCTGTAGGTAGTTAAATAACACACAATAAATAATGCGTATTGATGTATTATTTATTGCGTGTGTATAATATAAAAGAAAAACAGGATGTTTTCAAACGTCAATTTCGATCAATTTACGCATTAATGCACGAATTAATTGAAATTGTGCATTAATTTTCAAGAAAGTTTGGTGATGATGACAATGACTAAAGTCGATAGAAGGATACTTAAATCTCGAGAAGCCATAAAAAATTCTTTTATGGAACTCATGTCAGAAAAAGTTTTTGAAAAAATTACGGTAAAGGATATTTGCGATGAAGCGAATGTGGGGAACAGAACGTTCTATCTTCATTACCTCGATAAATTTGATTTACTCGATAAACTTATTGAAGAACACTTAGCTGAGTTGAAAGTTATTTGCCAGCAAAAAAAAGACAAGGGTTTAGTAGAGGGGTCAATTATTTGGTTCGAATATTTCGAGAAAAATAAGTCATTCTTTTCACCTTTATTCTCAAGTAACGGGACAATCACATTTAGAAATCGTTTCTTACATTTTGTGATTGAGGAAATAAAAGAAAAAGTGGATTTAAAAAATGGAAAAAATAAAGAAATTAGTGAGGAAGTGTTTTTCCGGTTTTTAGGGATGGCAATTGTCGGGGTCATGGAATTGTATATGTTAGATGCAACACCTGAAAGTACTGATTCAATAGCTGAACAAGTCAGTATTTTACTTGAAAGGAATTTATAAAAGGATTTTTAAATTCAATTAGGGATTTGCATTAAGTGATTTCTTTAAAAATACCTGCTAGTATGAGTTATTCCTTCATTCAACAAACGGGAGGTATCGTATTATAAGGTCAATCAGAACTTTATTTTCTGGTTGGCCATTTTTAATGGTTTAATGAGGGTAGCCGGGGTAGGACGCTCGGGCGCGTGGGACTCGATCCCGTCCGCAATATTGTCCACCCCCTACTTGTAGAAACATGTTTGAGGCTGGTTGGGACATGGATCCCGTATAACAAGCGAAGCTGTGATACTACAAGATAGGTTAGGGGCACCGGCAGATGGGGGATTTCTTCAAAAGAGTTTTCGGTAGTGGATAGGTTACACTCAATGGACAGATATTTTAGGGTCATTTTTCTGTTGAAGTTTATTTATCCTTAAAGTTCGTTTATAATAAAAACAATAAGGACAAAAAGCAGGTGATGAATGTGAAACCAATAAAAATTGATCATAAAGACATTAAACAAGCCATTCAATCTGGTGAATTATATTTCCAAGTCGGTGAGCGAAAATATCTACTAATGGAGGTTGAAGATTTGAAGATCTCCGATTGTTACGAAGTAACAGACACCGAAGAAGAAAATCAACTACTTCAAGCCTTAGAAAATGATAACCCTTTATTGTCCGAAGAAGAAATCAATAAAATGTTAGGACAGTAGAGTATGGAAATTAAATGGAGAAGATCGGCAATTCAATCGTTATTGGATTTAGACCAATGGAGAGAGACAATTGAATTGCCACCTATTGCTGGGTATCTTAAAAGGATCATACAGGCATACTTTAAACGTCAGGATTTTTCAATCTATATTCCCGGTCGTCAGGTTCTTATCCGCAAAATGCCTGTTGATCTTAGAATGGTACTAGTATCTGTTGGGAAGTCAGATCCATATAAAGTATTTTATCGAATGACAAGGGATCATGTTGAAATATTTTTAATTCGGCATCCACATCAAAAACCATTATAAATAATCGTAACGATTATCAGTGGTCACATTTTGGTCACACATTACAGAAAATCAGGCGATATTCCCGGTTATCAGCAATAAATTAAAATACCCTGAAAGCCTTACACGATAAGCTTTCAGGGTATTTTCGGTAGACTGAGGAAATTCTCATGAGGCTCTTGACAGGGTGGAGGTCATTGGTTCGAGCCCCATACGGGTCATTGGGTGACAAACCCGCGAAATCCTTCTGGAACAAGGGTTTCTACGAAAACAGCACTTTTTTAAGTGGTGTTTTTTTATTGGATTTATTTTCTGACGGTTTGGAGAAGCGTAACCTTACAAAACCTTGTTGAATCATTTGTTTCCTACACCGATCAGATTGTTTGTAAATAAAAAGACTATCACGTTTGTGGGGGCTTCAATCTAGCTTTATTTTGATCATAAAATTCAGCAAGTTTCAATGCCGTATCTAAGGTAAGTCGTCCAATTTTAATTTTTCCTTTTCGTAACCTTGAAATGGTACTTTGCTGAATCCCTGTCTCCTTACTTATGATGTAGGATTTAATGTCAGAATTAATTAACATCCTTATTTTTCCTTTCATATTAAGACCTTCTTTTCTTTTTAAATTTATTAATGGTTTTCACTTTAAGGTTATCCTTAAAAGACTGTGTTACTTAGTATATCGATGGAAATGTTTATTGGATTAATATCTAAAGAGAGGTATTACATTTTTGTATCATTATAAATAAGTAAGGTGTAGTTGGATGATAGAAAGGAGTGAGAAAATAATGGATTTAGAAAAGTAACACTCTTATAGCATCCATCTCAAGTGGGCAAGGATACGTCGCAAGCCCTTCATTGTGTATCCTTCTTTTTTAATAGGTAAATTTTAATGTTTAATCGAAAATCCCTTTGGAAATCATGACTTTATAATCATAATAAAAATTTCTTAAAAAACACTTAAATCTTCTCAATATCACCAAAATTAATTTGGCTTATAATCATTTATCTTGAGATAATCGCCAATGTTTTAGTTGTTGCTACGAGAACATTACTTTTTGACTTGTTGTTTTTATGTGAAGAATGAGTGAATGGTTAAAGTCGTTCAACATAAGTAAAAGGATATATTGGTAATAAATTCAGTGATCTTAAATTTTTGATTAAATCATTTAAAATTGATCATTTATGGGACATTAGTATGAAAAATGACTAAAGTTTATCAAATATAACAAGAGTGATCAATATTTGTGATTTACTAAGGTATCTAGTTAATCTATGATTATTATTGTTGCATAGGCGGATATAAGAGTTAATGAAAAAGTAAAAACAACTGACTAAAAAAAGGATTTTAACTATATAAATAGAATTATGAAAATTAGAATAATTGCAGCAATTAAGTGTAAGCGCTTTAATGAGGGGAGGAGGGTTAATATGAATCGACTTCCACTAATGTTGCAATTGATCGTTATTTTATTTTGTATTATGGCTATTCCTATTGCTATTCTAACTTGGTACAGTGGTGAACAAATTGTTCAAAATTCAGAATACGCTATTGCGGAATCTTCTTTAGCTGAATTGAACGCAAATCGTATGCTCTCCAATAATGCGCTCAATCATATAGCTCAAAACACGGTAGCTCTTACGAGTACAAACATTTTTGATCGAATCCATTCTTATAAGAATTTCACAGAATTAAACTCAAATTTAAAACACGTTCTGGAAGCACGCGTGGTACTGGGCGAACTAATGCAATTGAAGCGTAGGGGAGATGGAGTATATTCTGTCTTCTTTTATTTAAGCGATTCAGACTATGTCGTATCTACTGATAAAGGAATTACCAATTTGGAAAAATACGAGCCTATCGACTGGATACAAGAAGCATTAGTTGAGCGAAGGGGAATTAGAGGTGTTTGGTATTCACGCGAGCTTGAATCGGGAGTGAATGTCATATCTTATGTATTACCACTCAACCAACTTTCAACCATTACGAATGGAACGATTGTTGTTAATGTAACGGAAGTTGAATTCGGGAATTATTTTCGTTCATCAGATGCTAGTAAACAGGAATATGCCATTATGGATTCAAATGGAACAATCATTTCTCATAGTGACAAGAGTATGTTGTTAGAAAAGGGCACAGATGACCCTTTTATCCGAGAAATATTTGAACATGACCTGTTGGAGGGTTACATGTTTCGCGAACTTGAAGGCGAGCGAATGTTGTACACATGGTCTCGAACTAAGAAATCCGATTGGATAAACGTGGGTGTGTATTCGGTTAACGAACTCATGATGACGACACATAGCTTGCAACGAAATATTATTTTGCTTACTGTTTTTATTATTTTAATAGGGGTTATTTTAACTGTATTTTTAGCGACATGGTTATCCAAACCAATAAGGGATTTAGTTCAAAGTTTGAGCTTACGAACTAATTTAGGGATAAATGGAAGGAATGAGCTAGCTTTTCTCGATGTGGCGTTCAATAAAATGCAGGAAAAGGAAGAAGACCTTCAACGGATGCTCAATATACGAGAACGTGATTCCCACAGTCTTGCTATTCATAATCTATTAAGAGGTGAAATTTCTTCTCATTCTATTGAAATGTTTGCAGCTCCCTGCTTCCTTCTTGTGGTTGTCTCGATAGATCAATATAGAGATTATGTGAACATACATAATCCAGAGACCCGTAGTTACCACTGTTACCATTTCACCTCAGAATGTAATCGCTTGTTTCCGGAAAGTGTGACGGCACGGTGCGTTTATCAAGGAGATGGTTGCTTTGTCATCGTATTAAACTATGAACAACTTGAAGATGACGAATTCGATTCTAACATTCATATGTCACTTCTCAACATTATGAATAAAGCGGAAGAACTCTTAAGTCATTCCGTAACGATTGGTGTCAGTAGTCCTACAAAGAAATTGGATTTGGTGTCTGCTCGCTTTGCGGAAGCGATGGAAGTTATAAAGCATCGCATGATCAAAGGAAGTGGTGGCATTACTTACTGGAGTAAGAAAAAAGAGCATAATAAAAAATACATATATCCTGTTAATAGCGAAAGGCGAATCCTCAATTTTATGGATAACGGTGACCTCGATAGTATTATCAGTGAATTAGGAGTTATTAGTAATGAGATACGCTCAGCTGACTATATTTCCTATGACAATATCTTATTTATTTACCATCAGTTAGTAGGTATTTGTATTAAACATCTAAGAGAGAACAATATTAGTACAACGAGAATTTTTGCTGGTAGAGATAACATTTATACATCTCTTACTTTGGTCGATACATTGGATGAGATTGAAAAGTGTCTGGTCCGTTTTTTTGAAGATATTATGCAGTATCTTACGAAGCCAGCAGTTCAGACTAATGATTATGGGGAGAGTATCTTAAGTTATTTAGATCATCATTATTGTGAAGAAATTGATTTTGAAGAAATGGCGGAGGATATCGGAATCAGTTACTCCTATATGAGAAGGATCGTCTATGAGATGACAGGACGAAGCTTAATTGAACACCTTAATATTCGCAGAATCGAGAAAGCAAAACAAATGCTAGTGGAATCCAATTTGACCATCGCACAGATTGCTTCTACAGTTGGATACAATAATGCACAAAGTTTTAACAGATTCTTTCGGAAATTTGAAGGGATGACCCCGAGCAACTATAAGCAAGTTAAGTCCTAATACTATGAGCTGTTTTTTTCGGTTTTTCACCGATAAAGACAGCTTTAATTTTTGATTATGCTTGTAAATAGTGATTACTTTTGATACACAAAATCACGAAAGTTCCAGTTAGTATCAATTATAAAAGGAAGAAATCAATATTCACGATTTACGATACCATTCATCCGGAATATGATTATGACAAACCTCACGAGTCACTAAAAGGCCAAGCGGAGGAACTTACGTACAGGGAGGTGAAAAAATTTGAAAGCAAAGCTCAATACAAATTTAAATCAAAAAAATGAAAACGCTTTAATTTGGGAGCATGAGAAGAAGGGTATTAGCTACTACCTTCGCCGTGATTGGCAGCTTTATTTTCTATTAACCATACCAATAATGTTTGCATTCGTATTTAAGTATTTACCCTTATCCGGTCTCTTAATTGCTTTTCAAGACTACAATATTTTACGAGGGTTTTGGGCCAGTGAATGGGTCGGGTTTGAAGTATTCAAAGATTTATTCGCCAGACCTGATTTCGGAAGAGCGGTACGCAATACGTTATTACTTAATATGTCCGATCTCATCCTTAGTTTTACGATTCCGATCATGCTCGCATTATTAATTAATGAAATTACTGGTACCGTGTTCAAACGTGTGAATCAAACGCTACTCTATCTGCCTCACTTTCTCTCGTGGGTGATCATTGGAGCTCTAGCCTATCAATTATTAGGATTAGGTAGTGGTATGATCAACAATCTGATTGAGCAGCTTGGAGGAAATCGTATTCCATTTCTTCAGAGTGATCTCCATTGGCTGTTTAGCTACCTTGCTATCGGTGTATGGCAAAGCATGGGGTGGGGAACGATCATTTATCTAGCTGCCATGAGTGGTGTCAATCCTGAGTTGTATGAAGCGGCAACCGTTGATGGCGCGGGGCGTTGGCGCAAAATGTGGCACGTCACGCTACCCTGTATCCGACCGACAATCGTCGTTCTATTGATTATGAGTTTAGGTCATGTGATGGGGGGATCATTTGAGAGAGTATTTGCATTACAAAATATGGCCACAACGGAGTTTACAACGACAATTCCGATTTTAGTATTCCGTTGGGGAATTGAAAATGGTGATTATAGCCGAGCAACTGCGCTTGGGTTGTTTCAAGCTGTCATCGGCCTTATCCTCGTAATCATTGCCGATCGAATTGCAAAGAAATTAGGTGAAGATGGATTGCTTTAGTGAGAAATTTTCTTGAGGCATTTTGAATTAGAAAGGAGGTAAAAAATGAAATCATCCGATAGGGGCACTTCCGTTAAGCGATTAGGGCGATTTGACATATGGGATATTATTATTCGTCTAATATTAATAGTTGCATCTTTGACGTGCCTGCTGCCATTTGTTCATGTTGTTGCTAAATCATTAAGTGATGATGCTTATGTAGTGGCAAACAGAGTGTTTCTTTGGCCTAGAGGAGTATCGTTTGATGCGTACTTTCAAATATTCTCTGATCAAAGCATCGTCCAATCACTTTATGTAACCATTCTTATTACCGTGTTGTTCACGGTTTTGGGTATGATCGTTACCATTTGCGCTGCTTATCCATTATCTCGTAAGCAATTGAAAGGGCGCACAATCATAACGATTATGTTTATGATTACTTTATATTTCACGGGCGGTATTATTCCTGATTATTTGCTTATTAACAATTTAGGAATGCTTGATACAATCTGGTCGCTCGTCCTGCCAGGCGCGTTCAGTGCTTTTAATCTACTCATTTTAAGAAGCTCGATTACGAGCTTAGTTCCAGTCAGCTTGGAGGAATCAGCACGTATAGATGGAGCAGGACATTTCCGAATTTTATGGAGTATTGTCCTTCCACTGACACAGCCAATCTTGGCAACGTTATCCCTGTTCTACGCGGTTGGTCGTTGGAATGCCTATCAGGACGCTTTGTTTTATATTAAGTATGAAACGACATTACGACCATTGCAGTTAAAATTGTATTATCTTGTTGTACAAGCAAGTGAGAGCTTTCAGCTTGAAATGACGTTTGTGCAAACGAGTAGTCCAGAAGTACTAAGAGCAGCTGTTGTTGTCTTTGCGACGTTACCGATTATTTGTGTGTATCCATTTATCCAAAAGTATTTTGTTAGAGGCGTGATGATAGGGTCAGTCAAGGAATAGTGTTGAATTTTAAAAGAAAATGGGGGATACCTATGAAAAAAATGAATTTCTTTATAATTGTAACCGCTTTATTTATGTTCGGAAGTCTTTTAGCTGCTTGTTCAAGTGATACTTCATCTAATGATCATGAAACACCAACTGCAAACGAAACGGATAACAACGATATGAGTGAAGATGGTGTGATGTTCCAAGAAACAGTAACCCTGGATATACCAGTTTATGATCGTGCTTTTGAAGGTTGGAATGTAACCGACAATTTCTATACACGTTGGATTCAAGAAGAGTTCGGTGAAACATATAACGTGGATGTGAATTTTGTCCCAATAGCACGAGCTAATGAAGTGACGGATTACCAACAATTGCTTGCTGCTGGTAATGCGCCAGATATTATTATTCATTATGATATGCCTCAAGCACTAGCTTATTATGGTGCTGGTGTAATGCAACCGTTGGATTTGGATGAGATTGCAGAGTATGCTCCAACATATTGGGAAAATGTAAGTGAAACGATTGAACAATACGGGGTTGTAGATGGAGAGAATATCTTCTTTTTTGCTGAACGACCAGATATCTCAAATTTTGTGACGGTTATTCGAAAGGATTGGGTAGAAGAGGTTGGGATGAAAGTAGAAGATTTAACGTCACTTGAGAAGGTTAATGAGATGGCTATGAAGTGGAAGGAAGCTGGCCTAGGTACATTAGGCGGTGGTTTGACAGCGAACATTTACAATTATAACTATGCTTTTCGTGATTGGCCAATTGATCCAGAATATCGAGCGCTTTATTCAGACCTTATGGTTGCAGACTTTACGACCGAAGACACTGAACGTTGGCTTCGTAACTTAAGTTATCAATATCATAATGGTCTAATTGACCAAGAGTTTTATTTACGCATGGATGGTAACCAAATTAAAACAGAGTTTGTCGCAGGTAGGACTGGAACGTATGGGGAATACATTTCTAGCAATACGGATCTTTTTGAAGCGACACTACAAAACAACCCAGAAGCTGAGTTTGCTGTTATTCCTCCACATGCACCAGAAGGTCGTGTGCCTCAAGGTCGTGCCGATTGGCCTTTTGGGTTAATTATGGGCATTAATGAAGCTGCCACAGATGAGGAACGAATTGCTGTTTGGCTGTATTTAGAATGGATGAGTCAACCAGATAACTTATTCTTCTTACAAAATGGTGTTGAAGGTGAGAATTATATTCTTGATGATGAAGGATTTCCTGTAGTGAATAATGACTTTAATGGTGAATCAGCACTTGCGATGAACAATAATAAGGATTATTGGGCATTGGTAACCGAGGCACCTTATTTTGGAACAGATGAGTTAACGCGTAAAGCGATGAAGAATTTCTGGTCTCCTCCAGGTCATGAGGAAATTGTAGACGATTTATTCAAATACCAAGATGAGACAAAAGAATATTCTACACCAGACGCCTTGTTCACAGTTGTCATTGAAAGTCAAAACGAATATCAATCAGACTTGAATGCATTATTTCAGGAGCTTTATTTGAAAGTTGTCCTTGGATCAGAAGACAAATTTGATGAGGAGTACGAAGCAGCTAAGCAACAATATCTCAATGCTGGCTACCAAGAGATACTTGACGAAAAACAGGCAGCAATTGATGCAGGTAATTACAATTATTCTGAATAAATTAGAAAAACGGTTAGAGCTCCTACTTTCGAAGTAAGGGGCTCTAAAAAGGAGGAAATATGAATCTAATGATAGAACATACTGTTGATGAGTTGAAACAAATTGTAGATCGTATCGTTAATTACACGTTCGATATGGATTTGACGTGGGAATGGCCGGGGGGAGTTGCTTTTTACGGAGTGAGCCGAGCTTACGAAGTGACAGGAGAAAGGGCATATTTGGAGCGGGCGAAAGAGTGGGTTGATGAGTATTTGAAAGTCGGACTTCCAGCTTGGACTGTTAATACGTGTGCAATGGGGCATATACTGCTTGCCCTTTATAAAGAAACAAAGGATCAGAAATATCTCGATATTATCTTAAGTAAGCTCGACTATTTGGAACATAAAGCGCTACGGTTTGGTGATCGTGTCCTCCAGCATACTGTGTCAACAAATAATGATTTTGATGAACAGTGCTGGGCTGATACGCTGTTTATGGCTGCTTACTTCCAGCTTCGCACCGGTGTGATGTTAGAGAAAAAAGCTTTAATTGATGATGCGCTACACCAGTTTAAATGGCATATTGAATATTTACAGGATGAAAAGTCGGCACTTTGGTACCACGGCTATAACCATATTAAACAGAATCATATGTCGGGGATCTTTTGGGCTCGTGCAAACGCTTGGGCTGCTTACACTATGTCAAGAGTGGGGAGAGTGTTGCCAGAAGCTTATTTGTATCCGCCATTTATGCACATTGTCTGCTCATTGCGTGACCAGCTTGCCGCAATCAAAAAGTTGCAAAGGGAAGATGGACTTTGGGGGACCGTTCTAGATTTCCCAGAGGCATATGGTGAGGTTTCGGCAACATCGGGTATTGCTGCTGCTATGATTATGCAACATAATCCTCTTCATGGAAAGTATGTTCAGAAGGCATTTTCTAGTATTTTAGATAATATTACTGATAACGGAAGAGTATTAAATGTTTCGGGTGGCACAGCTGTCATGAATGACATACAAGGATATCTTGATATAGATCGAAAGTGGGCCCAGGGCTGGGGACAAGGATTAGCGCTTACGTTTCTCTCATCAGTTATTGAACTTATCAAATGGAAAGAAGATAAGTTAGATGTTCGACATTTTGCAAAAGAAGGTGACATCAAGGTAAAGTGATGAATAGTACAAACATGAGCACTTGTTTCTCCTCGTTTTGAGGGCATTTCTTTCGCCGTAAGTTTGCTTTTATTTGAAATAACCATCAAAAAACAACAGTGATTCGAACCCGACATTCGAATCACTGTTTAAGTATATTACTCATATACATAATATCGATTCTTACCGTTTTTCTTCGCCACATACATCGCCTCATCTGCTTTCTTGAGAAGTGTTTGTAAGTCATTACCGTCCTCTGGAAATCGGACAATACCGATACTGACAGTAATGTTGTTTTCGTACTTAAAGTCACGCCAATTTGCTAATAATGCTAAAAGTTCATTCGTTCGATTTAGAATGGTGTCTTCATCAAGGAAGTTAGCAAGTATGATGGCAAACTCGTCTCCACCTAATCGAAAGCCCATATCGTCTGAAGTAAGCTGTTGTTTAATACGGCTACCAACTTCTGCTAATACGAGGTCGCCTACGTCATGACCATAGCTGTCATTGACTTCTTTAAACCCATCTAAATCCAATGATAGTAATGTCCCAGCTTTAAATGTTGAATCGAAATGGTCATATAAATAATTTCGATTATAGAGGTTTGTTAGTGTATCAAAGGTGCTTTTCTTTTCTAATTCAATCACATAAGAAAATAGATTAGAGCACTTTTCTAGTAATTTTAAATCAGCATCTGAAAAGTGGTCTTGTTGATTATCTAACGCACATAATGTTCCATACATTTCTCCATTACGATAGAAGATCGGAACACCGACATAGGATTGAATGTTCAGTTCAGATGTTAGTGGGAGTTGACAAGTGAATGGGTGTCGGTGGGCATCATTAATAAGCAGTGGTTCCTGGTTCCCTAAAAAGATTTGCTGGCAATAAGATTCACTTATGTTAATGGTGAATCCGTCTTCAATTTGGCTACCCATCCCTTTGTCTAAAATTTTTAAAATAGAGAATGTCTCGTCTGTCATCCTTGATAAAAAATACATTTTACCTTCAATGAGTGAATTGACAAGTTCTAGTAAATCGTTAGCCGTTTTTACATTCATAAAAATCCCCTCTATGTCTTTTCCATCTTTCTATATAAAGTAACACTGACCAAAAAACTTGTAAAGAGTAGGAAGAAGAGACAGATAGGAATAAGTTTAATAAGAGAAATGTTTATATCCTCTCTCTCTAGTATTCCTCATACTAATTAACTAGTTTTATGATAAAATAAAAGCATTGTCATTGTTGTTCAAAAATGGAATTTCACGAGTGTATCCTAATGTAAAAATAAATGAAAGATTGAGGAGGTTTGGAAGATGTGGAAGAAATGGTCTCGAATTATTATTCCAGAATTACAGCTATTAGATTTTAAACAGAGGGAGGAAAATAGTCGTCAAGTAGAAAATCAAAGTATTCGCTATTCGTCTCAGTCTATTGGGGGACAAGAAGTAGCCCAAAGACAAATGACACCAATTGAGAATTCGTCTTTGCATTCAACGGATGCTAAGCAAAAGAATAAACCTTCTCATACAAAAAGCCATCAGGGGGAACTGGATGAAGTCTTTAATCGGGTAGAGGAGTCCGTTTGTTCTAGAGTCTATGGTCAGGATGAATACATAGCTAATCTTGTTTTGTTTTTTAAGAAACAATATTTGTTAGGTGGTGGGCTCGAAGGGAAAGTACCGTCTCTTTCTGTTACAGGCCCAAAAGGAAGTGGGAAGGAGTTAGGGATAACAGAAGTTGTTCATACTCTTCATCAGCATAAGCTCGTTCGTTATAAACAGGTCATCACGTTAGATGTTAGTATTTATACGGACAAAGATGTTCATTCTAATTTTGTTCGCGATTTCTCCAGTGCTTTTTCATATGGGGGAACACCTATTATCTTAAGAGGCATTGAGCGAGCTAATGATCAGATCGTAACAAATTTAGAAAATCTAGTGAAAAACGGATATTTCCGTACAGAAGCAGGAGTTGTGATCGATTCAGCTGACCATATTTTGATCTTTATTACTGAGAAAAAAGCTGAAATACCTGAACGGATTCGTCATCACATTTCAGAGGAGCTTGATACGATTGCTTTGGAGCTTGAGCATTTAAAGAAAATGGCTGCTAATATGCTAGAGGGAGCTCGAGCACAAGTTATTCAATTAACGAATAAACAAATCACATGGCATTCAACAGTAGTTGACCTTTTAGCGCAAAGATCGTTAGAAGCGGAAATGAACGGAAGACTATTAAAGAAATGGATTTCGATTCAACTTATTGAGAGCCTTGTCGCGGTTCGAGCTCGTGGTGAATTAGGAGAGATGGAACAGCTCATCGTGGATAGTGATCAACTATATTTAGCTGGGCATCATCAATCTCTTTTCTCTCTTTCGTATGAAATAGGTCAATCGATTGATCAAGCGTTTGAGGAGCTTAATAGCTTAATTGGGTTAACGGAGGTTAAAGCGTTTGTGCATGAATTAACGAAAACCGTTGAACTGCAATTGAAAAGGAAAGAACAAGGTTTGTCTACTACTACACTTACTTTACATATGATCTTTTCTGGAAACCCTGGAACAGGTAAGACAACTGTGGCCAGATTAATCTCATATATTTTAAAAGGATTAGGCATTCTTTCAAAAGGACAGCTAGTAGAAGTGGCTCGGCAAGACCTCGTTGGAGAATACGTTGGTCAAACGGGACCAAAGACCATGTCGAAAATACAAGAAGCTTTAGGCGGGGTTCTGTTTATCGACGAAGCTTATGCACTATCTAGAAGCAAACATGATACGTATGGTCAGGAAGCGATCGATACTTTAGTAAAAGGTATGGAGGATTACCGTGAAGATTTAGTCGTTATATTAGCAGGATATACACAAGAGATGGAAGGCTTTCTAAAGACGAACCCAGGCTTGCGATCACGTTTTCCATTCCAAGTGGAGTTTGCTGATTATTCGCCAGATGAACTTTATACAATGCTTCAATTAATGACTCAGCAGAGAGAGTACCAGCTTCAAGTTGAAGAGAAGAAATTGTTCATTGATTTATTTGAACGTAAACAAATTCCGGGACGAAATGATAGTGGAAATGGTCGTCTAGTACGAAATGTCTTGGAAGAAGCCATCAGAAAACAAGCGGTACGTGTAAATGAGCAAGAGGATAGCAATTATCAATTATTAACAGCAGAAGATTTCGGTCTTATCCATACTGATACGTTTGATTTAGAGGAAGAGCTTGCATCTTATATAGGCTTAGAGTCTGTGAAAGATATTATACGTACGTTAGAAAAGCAATTATTAGCGAATAAAAGGAGAAAGGAAGCGGGCTTATCTATTCGAACAGAGCAAGTGTTAAATATGGTGTTCTCAGGTAACCCTGGAACAGGGAAGACGACGATTGCTCGTACTTTAGCTAAAATGATGAAGGAGCTAGGCGTATTAAAAAAGGGTCATCTTGTGGAGGTAGGAAGGAGTGAGCTTGTCTCAGGCTATGCTGGACAAACGGCAGATAAGACGAAGCAAGTTGTAGAGTCTGCTTTAGGCGGGATTTTATTCGTTGATGAGGCTTATGCATTAGTCGATGGTCAAGGCGGCTTTGGCAAAGAAGCGATTAATGAATTAGTTCGATTAATGGAAATTCATAAGGATAATGTCATTGTCATTTTAGCTGGATATGAAGAAGATATGGAGAAGTTGCTTGAAACGAACGCAGGATTGTTCTCGCGCTTTCCTCTTCATGTTCATTTTCCAGATTACACGGCGCATGAGCTTGTACAAATGCTCCACTTAACTACGAAGCAAAGAGGGTTCTTATTGTCACAAGAATTAGATCATACACTTGAGGAACTATTTAGAAATAAACAAGCAGCTAATCGTGAAGCTACAGGGAATGGACGTATGGTACGAAATGTCCTAGAGGCAGCGATTCGAAAGCAATCAGTTCGAGTTGCGGAATCTGATGTGGATGATAATGAAATGCTTATTGAATTGCTAGCGGAGGATTTTGACGTTCATCATGACGCAGAGAAAGTTGACCAAGCACAGGAACAGTTAAATGACATTATTGGTCTAAATAGTGTGAAGGAGTTTATGAATAACCTCTTCGCTCAAGTTTCAATGAATGAAAGACGGAAAGCGATGGGCTTACCTGAAATTAGTGGACAGAGTCTACACATGTCTTTCACTGGAAACCCCGGAACAGGAAAAACGACGATTGCTCGGGTTGTTGCGAAACGTTTGCATGAATTAGGTGTGATTCATACAGATCGAATTATCGAAACAGACCGAAGTGGACTTGTTGCAGGTTATGTCGGTCAAACAGCTTTAAAAACAAAGGAGATCATTGATAAGGCAAGGGGAGGCGTCTTGTTCATCGATGAAGCGTATAGTCTTGCAGGAGATCAATTTGGACAGGAAGCGATTGATACGATTGTGAAAGCGATGGAGGATTTAAAAGAAGACCTCGTTGTCATAGTCGCAGGTTATGAGAAAGAAATGAATGATTTCTGGAGTGCCAATTCAGGTCTGCGCTCTCGTTTTCCACATCATATCCCTTTTCCAAACTATACGAGTGAGGAGATGCTACAAATTTGTAAGGTGATGCTAACTCACAAAGGATATCAAATAGAAGAAGCAGCTAAGGTTGTTTTATTAGAGCAATGTGAGATTGAAGCTGCAAGCGTCCAAAGTGGAAATGGACGATTCGTTCGTAACTTAATTGAGGCATCTATTCGTAAGCATGCCGTTAGACTAAATGATTTTCATGATGCTACGATGGATGATCTTATTACAATAACGGCTGAGGATGTAGCAAAAAGGGAGGAGATCGCATGATGAGAATTGTAGGTAGAGTAGGATTTTATCCACTTTTTTTCTTTGCGGTTATTTGTTTAGTATTGGGTCCATTTATGGCAATAGATGATATACGAGCGACATTGCAATATGGAACACCTCATGGAGCGTACTATTTGTTTATGATCGGATTTTGTAGCTTTTTTCTTTATCTCTCGATTCGGATTGAAACGCTACAGTGGATTTACTATAAGTTACCGATTTTATGGCCGGTGCTACAAATGTGTTTATTTATGTTAATGGCTACGGGATTAGGAGCTACATTTTTACATCATTGGGCTGAACACAATTTCCCATCAAAAGGGGTAGCGATAACGCTGGCAATTGTTAGCTTTGTCGTTGTGAGAATTGTGATGTCCTGGTGGTTTGCGCGCCATCCGGCCTCCTCACCCTTCGTCAACAGGAGGTATGTATAAATGAATAAACGACCATATATGCACAATCCCAATAACACTAAACAATCCACGCAAGATCAGTTTCCTAATCAAGATGCTAGAAACAAGAATCTACCACCACTACAAAAATTGGGTAAAAGAAAGAAAGCACCGAAAGAAACAAAATTGATGCCATCAACGAAAAAAACAGAGCTGACAGCATCATCGAGAGAAACAGAGCTGACACCATCAGCGAAATTAATGAGAAGAAATTTAGGACTTGTGACGTTGACTTTAATGATTTTTGGAATGTTCTTCTCTTCTTCTTCTGTTTCACAGGAGAGAGCTGCTGATGAGGTAATGAATCGTACGTCCTCCATTATTGAGTCTGGTTTTGTGCTCGAGGATACGAGCGAGCTGGCACTCAATGAACAAGACTTTGCGATTGGAGATTTTGATGGAGGTACGGCACGTATGCTTATTTGGGATTTTACAGGAGATAGTGAAGACCAAATTCAAATTATAGTCGATGGTCAAATTATTAGAGAAAGTCATACTCTAACGTCTAATGTGGCAGCATATAGTGTTCCAGTGCCAAGCGTTGTTATCATACAAGGGATCGATCAGGCTAATTATGCTGTGAAGTTTCCTGAAAGAAAGTACACCATTTTCAACGCGGTGTCTCCTGGAGGAGCTAATGCATATACATTAACACCAAGTGTATTACCTTAAGTAGGTAATTGGAATAAAAATATACTATTGTTTCTAACGACAAATCATAGTATAATCATTTTCTGTTCCAAAAAAAGGGGGAGAGAAAATGAAGAAATATGTAAGCTTGTTTATGATGGCTATGCTAGTTAGTATTATTGCGGCATGTGGCCAAGAAGCGAACGTAGAGGTCACCATCCCAGCAACGTTTCTAGAAAGCGAAGATTTAGAGAGTGCGATTGAAGAAGCGAAGGCTGATGGAATCGAAGAGATTGAAGAAAATGAAGATGGTTCATTAACGTACATTATGTCAAAATCGACTCATGATGAGCTGATGGAGGAGATTGAAGCATCTTTACAAGAGAGCATCGAAGAGATGAAGACGAGTGAAGACTTTGTTTCGATCGCCGATGTTTCAGCAAACAGTTCTTTTTCTGAATTTACGGTAGTCGTTGATCAGGAAATGTTTGAAAATAGCTTTGATGGCTTCGCGATTTTAGGTCTAGCTATTGGAGGATTGTACTATCAATTATTCGATGGTGTGGACCCTGAACAATACGAAGTAACGGTGCAATTAGAAGATGAGCAATCAGGTGAGGTTTTTGATACGATTGCGTTCCCAGATGCGCTAGAAGAATAAGTTGAGTGAAAGCATTCCGTTGTGGGGTGCTTTTTTTGTTTGATGGAGAATTGTTGAAAGAATAGTAAATAAGGGCTATAGAATTAATAATGATGTTTTATCGCTCCATATGATTGGACCCACTTCATACGTTTTCTAACAAATGATTCAGGAAGCTGAAATATTTCGGCTAGCTCTGAAATCGATTCAACAGAGGGAAGATATTGATTTAGAATAAAGCGGGGCATGGAGGCATAGAGGGCAAATGTGTGAGCTTGTCTTTCTTGATATTGAACAAAATGAGGATGGGTGAAGCGCTGGTCATTGCTATGCTCAAAGAAATGGGCCATTTCGTGAAAAAAATCATACCTAATCCATTCAATGGGTTGGTTTCGGTTCAGATAAATAAAGGCACATTGATCATCATAAATGCACCTGCTGCGATAGTTGTAATAGGTGACGTTAAAGTTTAAAGAGGCGCTTAAGTTAGATATTGTTAGATCAGAAGCTGTTCGTATATTATGAATTTCGTATAATTTCATAATTCGATCTTCTCGAAACGTCGTACCCGGCACATGTATCACCTCCTAATCTGTTCGAGATAAATATAAACCTATTGATTCTTTTCTCTGTTTTCTTGAGCGAATTTCTTCCGCCAGCTTCGAAACTCTTCAAGCTGTCTTTCTAGAAATTCCTCTTCTTCCTTTGTAAGAGGATCCGACCCATGAGAGAAAGCTACATGAATGGGTTTTTCGTCATCGGTACGACCTAAAAGATAGTCAGTACTTACATGATAATAGTCAGCTAGCTTTTTCAATGTTTCATTATCAGGCTCTGTCCGTCCTATTTCATAATGACCATATGTAGCTCTTGAAACACCAATTTCCTTAGCGACATCCTCTTGTCGCATCGTTCCACGTAACATTTTTAATTTTTTCGATAACATGACCAATTCCTCCAAGTCATACATGGTTAACTTCCCTCATTATAGATACAAATTGTATCTATAAACATAAAATCTTCAAAAAGTATCATATTTACTATTGATGATACTTTTTGTATCATGTATAGTTAAAGTAGTTTCAAAAAAGTGTAAAAAGGGGTGAAGTGAATGAAACGGATAGATTTAATAAATGAAAGAAGAAAGCGACAATTAACAAGAGATGAAGTTGGAAAGGCTTTGGGGATTTCAACCATTTATGTCCGGAAAATTGAGAATGGTGAAAGAAATCCTGGGCGCGAAACGATGGTGAAATTTGCTGAATTTTACGAAGTAAGCGAAAGACGCTTATTCCCTGATCTCTATGATGTAACGATTGAGAATAACACCGAAATTAACTAACTTTCACATTTTTACTCTCCTCTAAAAATAATCATTCCCTTTTTGAATCTGATGTAAATGGTAGGTTGCCCTTTTTGTGTTCATTTAAACAAGTAGTTCGATTAAAATTTTGAAATTAGAAGCTGTTTGTATAGGAAGGAGTTTAAAATGAAAGCATTGCCACTGCAATCATATAATCAATCTGAAATCGCTCTTATTCAAGATGCACTTAGGGTCTATATGGGAAGTGTCCCAATGACAGCTGCTAGAATCATTCTTACAGATTACATAAAGGTCATGAAAAATGGCAATAAAGTACAATTAGATGGTATGGGAATGGAGCATATTTACTACGCTTTACTAGTTAAATCGAATGAAATGGCACGTGAATCTGAAAGTAGTCACATAGAAGTAAAAGCAGTTACAAAAATGGCACAAGAAATTAGAAAGAAAAGGATTCACTTTCAGCAGACATTTTACAAAACGTATATGTTAAATGAAGACTATCGCTCCAATTCTGTATGATGAATGTTTAAAATTAGCAATTCAATCGTGATAAAAAAAGAGGAGTGTAGCATATGTGAGCGACTCCTCTTTTTTAACCTTTTAATGTTCGCTCATTTGACCGTTTAAGAGTGGTTTTCTTCTGCTTCTAGAGCTACTGCTTTCGTCTCATGTACGGTACCTCGAGGGTGTTCTGGTGGGGCATATATTGAATAGAGTTTAAGAGGCTTTCTTCCAGTGTTTGTTACGTTATGCCATGTACCAGCAGGGATAAAAATCGCATCGTCATCTTTCACATTGCGTTCAAAGTCTAGCTGTTGACGTCTTCTACCCATTTGTACTCGTCCTCGGCCATCTTCAATTCTAAGAAATTGATCATGATCGTGATGAATTTCAAGACCGATATCGTCACCTGGTTGAATGCTCATTAACGTAAGCTGCAAGTACTCACCTGTCCAAAGAGCCGTGCGGAAATAGTTGTTTCGCTTTGTTGCTTTTTCAATATCAATGACGAAAGGTTCAGATCCATAATCCGTTCTGCGTACATAGGTAGACGGCTCGATATTTCGAAAATAAGTCGCTACTTCTTCATTTCTCTTAGAGATAGATAACAAGGTTTGTTTTAGATCATTATTTGTTAGGGTGGATGCGTTTCTTTCATATTGCTCACCGTTTGCTTTCTCTTTATTGTATGCAGTTAACAAGCCTTCTTCGTATCGTTCAAAGGATACATTCTCCACTGTATACTCAGGCTTCTTTCCAGTATGGCTCATATAATGGTTCGTTAATTGATTGACGTGATATTGTTTATTTTCTACTACTTCTAACAATGAACGTCTTTCTTCAGAGTGGATGGTGGCATCAGCTAACTGTTTATATAAATTCATCATTGAAGCTTCTTGCTGTATACTAGCTAATAGAATGTTTGTTTCATCATTATTGACATTGCGACGTAATGATGAATCCATTTGATGAACAGGTGTGAAATAGGGATAAGGGTACCGACTAGAGTCATAGTACATGTTCTTCATTCCTTTCAGAGGGTAATCACAGTTATCATATGCCTATAGGCAGAGAAGGTACGTAATGATGTCGTTTTTAAAAAATTTGTGCAACCTTTAACTTAAAGAAAGGTATGTTATCCCTTCTAGAAGGGATAAAGGCTATAGAAGCAGGTGAGGATATGTCGATTCGATTAGACAATTTTATGGATTTATACTATCAACAAGAAGTAAACGTGATGAAACGAGATCAAATGGAATTAAGGAAAAAGCTTCAACAGCTTCTTGGAACATTTTCATTTCCACAAACGGATAAAAAGCAAAGTAGAATAGAAGTAAAGGAATTTGCTTCATATAAACGTGAGCGATATCTTATACCGTCATTGAGGGGGTTGATGATTCCAACATACGTCCTAACACCAAAATCTAATAATAAAGCGTTTGAAACGGTCATTGCTTTGCACGGTCATGGATATGGCAGTAAAGAAATCGTCGGGTTACGTGAGGATGGAACTGAGAATACTGGTGAACCTGGTATTCATCAGCATTTTGCTGTCGAATTAGTGAAAAGAGGGATGAAGGTTTTTGCTCCTGAAGTCATTGGCTTTGGTGAACGCCGTCATTCTAAGGATCTAGCAAATAATATGGCAAATTCCTGTTATTCATTGGCAACGTTGCTGTTAATGAGTGGGAAAACGCTTGCTGGACTTCGAGTAGCAGAAACGAGGCATCTACTGGATCAACTAAAAGAATTTTCAGATGTGGATTGTGACAGGATTGGATTGATGGGGTTTTCTGGTGGAGCTCTTGTGGCAGCTTATGCATCCGCTCTTGATCGAAGAGTGAAAGCAACCGTATTAACAGGGTTTACAAATACGTTTAAAGGGAGTATCTTACATACAAATCATTGTATTGATAATTATGTGCCAGGAATACTTAGGTATGGGGAATTGCCAGATTATATAAGCTTAATTTGCCCTCGGGCTTTATTTGTGGAAAGCGGATTGAGAGACCCGATCTTTCCTTTTGAAACGACAAAGAAGGCAATTGAAGAACTTAAAGAAATATATGATCGGCTTGATTTAAAAGAGCAGTTTATGTTTGACTTATTTGATGGGGGACATGAAGTGAGTGGAAGAAGTGCGTATGATTGGCTTACTTCTAATCTTTGAGGAGGGCAGAAATAGAAGAAAAGAGGAATAAACGAAACATGTAATTGATAGAAAATAAATAAACATTTGCTACATCGTTGATTGTACGCCTGTATAGAAGTTAAATTTAAACTTAATTTTTTCTGATAAAGAGATATAGCTCGGAAGAGCCGCATGGGCACAGAAAGACCACTAAAAATGAAAATTACACTTTTTCATTGGTCTCAGTAACAAAATGGAAGCTAGTTAAGATGAAAGAAGCTATCATTTTATTGTTCCTATGTTCTGTATTAGTAGGCTGTAATTACTATGAAAGTAATGAAGATGCATTGGAGAGATATTATTATGACAAAACAAGCATGGATGTTTCACTTAAATTAGTTGATGAAGTGAACTCTGCAATGGTTTACTGGTAAAAGTCCGATCACGATGTTCAGTATATAGTGGCTCTTTATGAAGAAAATGAAGGAACCTATCATTATAAGGAACACCAAGTGCTAGTATGAGAACATCAATGGCTTACTTTTTAGATGTTGTGAAGTTAGGTGTCCAAGTATTTTTATGGAGTGCTGTTTCATATAATAAACAGACAGTAGGCTATTTAGTTTTAGAGTATAGAAAGGGAGAAAATGAACGATTGAAAGTTCAAAATCAAAGTGTTTTAGTAGACACTAAAAAATATGATGACGTGAACTAGAAAATGAGCTTTTTGAACAGGTGAAGAGTGTCTATGCTATGGATGATTTTCGACAAACTGAAACAGCAAAAAAATAGCTATGTTGTATTGCAATATAGTTGGATTTTTGATATGCTACTTTGTATAACAAGAGAGTCAATTGGTTTCAAATGAAGCCAATTATTCTTTTAAGCGTCTATATTGTATAACAAGGTAGGTGAGGAAAGGTGTCGTCCATTCGTAGCCAATTGTTAAAAGGGATATTGGAGGGATGTATTTTAGCCGTTATTTCACAACAAAAGGTGTACGGTTATGAATTATCAATGAAACTACAGGATTACGGACTTGAAGTGAGTGAGGGCTCTATTTACCCTATTCTTCTACGTCTGCAGAAGGAAAAGCTCATTACTGGAGAAATGAGAAAATCTCCGAGTGGACCAAATCGTAAGTATTACTTTTTAACAACAGAGGGGCAAGAGGCATTGAAGGATTTTCGAGTGAACTGGGAAGCAATTAAGAAACCAGTTGATCTTCTAATGAATAAGGAGGACTCATAATGAATGCAAAAGATTTAGTGAAGCAAAATAATGAGAAACGCAAGGAATTAACGGAAGAAAATCGTAACTATTATGAAGATATGCTGATCTATATACGTTTATCGTATAATAAATCAGAGGAAGAAACGGAAGTCATATTAACTGAATTATTGGATCATCTTCTTGAGGCACAAAATGAAGGCAGGACGGCAGAAGACGTTTTTGGTCATAATCCAAAGGAATATACGAATGAAATTATTGGTGAACTGCCAAAAATGGTCACAAGAGAACGAATCCTTTTTGGGGTGATGGCACTTTTTTACTTTTTATCAGCGAGCATACTATTTTCTGGAATCTATCAGCTGATCGGGCATTTCTTTTTAAATATAGACGGACTTACGAAAGACTATTACATCGGCACTGTACTAGTGAAAACAATGATCTCTATTCCAATTGCATTTGTATTATTATTCGGAATTGTACAATATATTCGCTGGGCATGCTTTAAAAAAATTAACAAAGTTAAAGAATTTGTGATGACTTGGTTAGGTGGTGTTCTTTCATTCGGTATTTTTGTCCTAGCTTTTATCTTTGTTCCTAATTTTGGCCCAGTCGTGTCAATTCCAGTATATGTAGTGTTCGTACTAGGAGCTGTGCTGTATGTAGTCGCTGATCGAATTAGAAAAGCAATCTAACATAGGGAATGAATGAGACTTTCATATACTCATATAGGTTGTTTTAACGTGTATAAAATGAAAGAGGTTGAGAAAAAATGACTATGGAAATTTGTAGTATGTAAACAGGGGGAAATTAGTTAATTTTAAAATGATTTTAATTAAATTCACTGTTAAGGGGTTACATTAAAATAACTTATTTCCTCGGAAATTGAGGGCTCTTTTCTTTATTAATTTCAAAAAAAACATCATTCGAGGGAGTGTTATGAGAAGGGTCGGTGGAAATGAACTCTCATTGAACGATTGTAATTTATATCGATATAACAATAGGTAGATGGGTGAGGCTGGGACATAACGAAAGTGTTTAGCTCAGAATTATAACATGCACGAATCTAGTGAAGTATTCTAAGGGGTGGTTTATTTGTATCAAGTTCTCATTTATTAATTTTTTTGCCCCAGCCCTAAGTAGTAGATTTGAAGCTATACAACGACTCCACCAGAAATTTTGATCGATTCTCCTACGATATTTCGAACGGCTCCTGAAAGCAAGAATAAGATTGTAGTAGCAACCTCATCAGGTGATGTGATTTTACCTGATGGGAACCCTGCTTCAATCTTTTTTAACTGTTCATCGTAGGAAATGCGAGCTTCTTTCGCTTTTCTTTCGATGATTTTATGTGCCATATCAGTGTCGACAAAGCCAGGACAAATGGCGTTAACGTTAATGTTTGATTGGATGGCTTCAAGTGCTAGAGATTGTGTGAAGCCAATAAGAGCAAATTTGCTTGATGCATACGCTGTTCCACCGTATGTCCCTCTAAGTCCTGATAGAGAGGCAACGTTTACGATGGAGCCTCGTTGTTCTTGCTTCATTTTTTGATACACGTGTTGAGTGAGCATAACTGTTGCGGTGTGATTGACATTCATGATTTGCGTAAGTTTCTCCTCCTGGAGCTCGTCAAGTGTCATGGGCTCAGCAATGGCTGCTCCATTCACTAATCCCGTAATGGCACCTAATTTCCTTTCACAATGTTCAATTAACTGTAGGCGATCGTCTTCTTGACTAATATCTGCAGGGAAGGCCGTAAGTTTTGCTGAATTCATACGCTTGCTTAATTCTTCTACTAGTGAAGCGAGCTTTTCTTTATTTCTACCGGTAATGGAAATGGACGCACCACATTCTGCGGCTTGCTTTGCCGTTTGAGCTCCAATTCCTCCTGTTGCTCCCGTTATTAATATGTGTGTTCCTTCGAATGCTGTTTTTGAAAATAGCATATGCTCCATTCCTTTCATTTGAATTTAAGAAGAATGTATAGAATTTTGGTTGTGTTAATATGGAACTGGAAGTTGATTTACGTGATGTATACTTCGTTACAACATGACTTGATAATGTTTTTACTCATTTTTTCGGTAAGATCCTGGAGCTACCCCGAACTTCTTTTTAAACACTTTATGAAAGTAAGGATAACCACTGAAACCACAGTTCTCAGCAATTTGATCAAGTGTCATATGTGTATATTTCATTTGATCAACTGCAGCGGAAAGACGAATATCCTGTGCGTATTCAATCATCGTTTTGCCGACGCTACTTTTGAAAAGATGGACGGCTCGTGACACACTTAGGCCGGCGTGGTTGGCCGCTTCTTCAATTTTAAACGTTGATAATGCATGCTCTTCAATGAAACGCATCATTTTCGTAACGGCATAAGGTCGGCTATATGTAGCAGATGTTTCGTTCACTGCACGTTCTAAACAAACACAAAGTGCTTGTAATAAATAATCCGTCAGCTCACGGTTTTGTTCTAAGTGGGGTCGTCTGTCTTCGATGATAATATGGCGCCATAAGCTTAGAAGCTTATCATCTAATTCAATCCTTGTGATCGTCGGCTTTTCTGAGCGATTCCACCACTGGTCGATCCATTTCCCATGACAAAATAAATAATAATCTCCACTATTTTGTCCCTCTTCGATACGAAGTTCATAATGATCACCGGGCTTAATAAGGAGTAGGTCTCCTTTTTCGACCGTTAGTGATTGTTGGTTAACCTTCACTTCACAGCTACCCTCTGTTTGAAGTCGAAATAAATAATCACTAAGAACAGCGTCATGAAATGAATAAAATTGTTTTGTATGATATGAAAAATCGCATAATCCAATGGTTAGCACCGTTGTTCCCCTGCCTTTTAATAATAGCAAAATAGTTGAGGTTTTCATTATATCATGGATGTTCAGACGGAAACATATACATGTATGATCAAATAGGTTATTTATGCGTATGTGTTTGAAAAAAGGAAATGGAGCTGTACACCATGAAATCAAATTCATTATTTTATATCGGGTTAATTTTAGTTTCGATTATCTGGGGGGCTAATTTTGGTATTTCACGCTGGGCGATGGACGTGTTCTCGGCTGAGATCTTCGTTTTTTTACGATTTGGACTTGCGGTTCCACTCTTATTCTTACTTCTCTACAAGCTGGAAGGTAGTATTAAGGTAGACCGTCGTGACTTAGTAAAGCTTGCGATTATTGGGTTTGTCGGCGTGACAATATTGGAAATTCTCGTTATGTATTCAATTAAATTCACGACACTTGCGAACGCTTCACTTTTAAATGTCGCACCATGGCCGATTTTTGTGGCATTGTTTGCACCACTTTTTACTAAGGAGATTTTAACGAAACGAATGGTTGTCGGTGGGGCAATTGCTTTTGTTGGGGTTTCACTTATCATTTTAGGTGGAGGAGAGGGTTTTGACTTATCGTCGCAATATATGCTAGGAAATGTACTTGCATTGCTTGTTAGTTTATTGGGTGCTTTATTTAATTTAGCTTGTATGCCACTTATGCAGAAATATTCAGCGATGCGGGTAACGACATGGTATGTGTTGTTTGGTTCCGTACTGTTAATTCCATTTACGATTGGAGGATGGAGTGACGTCGATTGGTCAGGCTTAACGCTACCAATTTATAGTGCCATTTTTTATAATGTCATTTTATGTACAATTGCTGCTTTTGTTGTTTGGAATATATCGATGAAGCGTGTAGGTGCAACAAAATCGAATTTCTTTCGTTATGTTGTTCCTGCTGCCGCTGCTATTACTGGAGCTATGTTCTTTGGTGAAGCAATTAAATTAACTCAAATTATTGGTGCATTTATTATTATGTTTGGTTTAGTATGGATTGGGATGGAACGGAAGAAACTAGAGAATGACCACCCTTCAAGTAGTATGAAGGTAGCAAATTAAAAGGTATTGAAAAAGAATGATCTTTAATTATTTCAGTGCTCTTCATTAGTGGGAAAGCCCTCGCTTTTTGAATAAACACTATTTAGAAAAGAGCAAAATAGTATAGGTTTCAAGGAGATTCTATATGTACAAAAAAATAAATATTCGTTAAGATGAAGCAAATAGATGATCTTTGGCATCAGCTAGAAAATTCATGTTAGAAAAGAGGAGAATATATGAGAACGATACCAGTAGCAGTACAACTGTTTACATTACGTGAAGAATGTGAAAAGGATTTTGCCGGAACATTAAAAAAAGTAGCCGAGCTTGGCTTTAATGGTGTTGAATTTGCTGGCTATGGTGGTATGTCTGCGCAAGAAGTGAAAGCGCTATTAGATGAATTAGGGTTAAAAGCAGCGTCAAGCCATGTTCCACTTGATCAATTGCAAAATAACCTTGATCAAGTGATAGAGGATCAGAAAACACTTGGAAGTAAATATGTCGTTTGCCCATTTTTAATGCCGGACCAACGTACGGAGGAGCATTATCAAGCGCTTATCCCGTTTTTAGAAGAGGCTGGCGTGAAATGTCAGTCGGAAGGTATAACACTTTGCTATCATAACCACGACTTTGAGCTTGAACGTCTAGAGGATGGAAGAATGGCACTTGAGGCTATTTTCGATGATACAAGTGAAGAAAATGTACAAACAGAGCTTGATATCTACTGGTTAACAAAAGCAGGAGAGACACCAACTAAATGGATTGATCGTTACAAAGGAAGAACGCCTCTCGTCCATTTGAAGGATATGACAACAGATGATGAGCAATTCTTTGCTGAGCTAGGTACAGGCGGTGTCGATATTGAAGCTGTACTTGCCAAAGGAGAAGAGGCAAATGTTGAGTGGTGGGTTGTTGAGCAAGATGTTAGTCGAAAAACACCGTTTGAAAGTATTGAAATAAGTATTAACTATTTGAAAAAGAAGCTACCTTATTTAGTGAAGTAAGTGTAACATGGAGAAGTCTGTGCGAATGATGCATAGGCTTCTTTCATTGTCAAAAAAACACCTCCAAAAGTCGCTTAATAAGTGACTACGGAGGTGTTTTGATTACGATCAATAGGTTCTAACATAGTCTTACTCGAACAAACTATGCTGAGACGTCTCGTTTAGCAAATACGGTAAATGCTAATACGTGAAAAATCAAGAAATAAACTAGCAATATAACGATTGAAAAGCCTAATGTCATACTATCAACAGGTGGAACACCATCAAAGTAGACGTTCAAATCGGTATTGGAAAATAAGATATATTTCGCCCATTCGAATCTTGATGCAAGTAGTAATGTGACGGTTGAACCCATAAATAATAAAAATAGTGAGAATCCAATGGCTAATGAACTATTACGGAATACTGAAGAAATCATAAAAGCCATCGTTGATATCATGAAAATATCGATTGAGTAAAGTAAATATTGCATAATCAAATGGAGGATAATATTCCGTTCTATTACTTCTCCATCACGATATGCTAAATGAAAGCTCTGTTCAGCTGGGAATCCGAATAAGATCGAACCGACCAAGCTTGATAAAAGAAAGACAATGGCTAACAAACCTAAACTAAAAAGAATGACCGTCAAATATTTTGAAAGTAATAGCTTTGTTCGGCTAATAGGCCGAATTAAAAGGAATTTGATGGTTCCTGAAGAAAATTCAGAAGCGACAATTCCTGCTGCGACAATGATTGTAAATAGTCCAGCTAAACTAGTAAGAGCAACGGCATCATAAACAAATGTCCAAATATGCTTTTCGGATGGTGGTGCGAGATCATTTTGTAGGTGATATTCATTTAAGGCAATTTGACGTTCATAAAACATTCGTAAATTGGCGTTATTAGAGCCGATGTTATCTAAAGCCTCTTGATCAGATGAGACCATCGTTTCAAGCTCTTCTTGCCAATTATCATTTACTGATGAGGACGAGTTGCTATCTTCATATTTTAAAATGCCACCCATGGCGATCACCCCAACGATGAGTAGTCCGATCATGACATAGGTGCCTGTTTTTTTAAATAGCTTAATCCATTCATTCCATATTAATTTCAGCATTTTTTATTGACCTCCGTTAGCTGATGTGACTTCTAGAAAACGATCTTCCAATGTTTTCGTAAGCTGTTTCACTTCATAAATTGAGATGTTTTCCTCAACAAGCTTTTTGATTATTGTTGGAATATGTTCTCTTGTCGTCATAACTGAGAAGCCCGTTTCTGTTAAGGTGACACTCCACTCTTGCGTTAGCCACACTTGAATGCTGTCAATCGCGCTCGTTTCAAAAATATATTCATTTTTTTCATCATTAACAAAGTTACGAACATCTTGAATATCGGTTAATGTTCCGTTTTGAATGATCGCAATTCGATCACACATCATTTCCATTTCAGAAAGCAAGTGGCTTGAAACAATGACACTCATACCTTTTTCCTTCGTTAGATGCTGTAAATGGTCACGAATTTCCCGAATGCCTGCTGGATCAAGTCCATTTGTTGGTTCGTCTAAGATGAGCAGTTTTGGATGATGTAGTAAGCATTGAGCCAATCCAAGTCTTTGACGCATACCTAATGAATAGGTTTTGACCTTGTCATGGATGCGATCTTTTAATCCTATTAATTCAATCATTTCATCTATTCTCTTTTTATCAACGTCTTTATGCATACGTGCATACTGTTTCAAATTTTCATAGCCAGTTAAATGCTTATACATTTCAGGATTTTCGACAATAGCTCCGACTTGCTCAATGGCTTGTTCAAAATTCGTTTTTATGCTATGTCCGCATATAGCAATGTCACCTTTTGTCATTTTGATTAACCCGACAATCATTCGAATTGTTGTCGTTTTACCAGCACCGTTTGGACCGAGCAATCCAAATACTTCACCTTCTTGAACTGAGAAGCTTAAGTTGTTAATAATGGCTTTACCTTTTATCGTCTTATCGACGTTGTTCAATGTGAGAATCTCACTCATTTAAATCCCTCCTACTAGTAATATAAACATATGTATTAGTGAACTATTAGAATAGTACACTAATACAAGAGGAGTGTCAATATGTAAATAAAAAGAAATGATTACTTATATATGGTAAAGGACATACTTGCATCGATTGTAGATGTATGATAACTTCATAGTAGACTAAATGACTGAAATAGTATTTTGGTCAAAACGGAGGACGAATGAGATGCAGCGTGATAAAAAACAATTAATCTTAGACGGTGCGGCGAAGTCTTTTACTCTTTTTGGTTATAAAGCGACAACGATGGATCAAGTAGCTAAAATAGCCAAGGTTGGGAAAGGGACGATTTATACGTATTTTTCAACAAAGGAACAATTATTAAAGGAGATTATTGAGAATCTTGCTCTTGAAATGAGAGAGGTTGCAAATAAGTCGATTAATCCAGATGACTCATTTGTAGACAATTTCAATGCTGCATTGAGTGGAATTGTTGAATTTCGCGAGAAGCATGAACTAACGGTCAAGCTCTCTCAGGAAATGAGGGAGTATGGTACGCCTGCAGTTGGAGATGCTCTTCAAGCTATGGAGGATGATATTTGTCAATATATTGAAGGACGTATTCAGAAAGCGATTGATCAAGGGCAGCTACGAAAATGTGATCCAAAAGTGACGGCCTTTTTAATGTTTAAAATGTACATCAATCTTGTAAGCGATTGGAAGGAACGTCACGGTTCATTATCAAAAGAAGAGGTCGCTCAATTAATGAATTTTTACTTTATGGAAGGACTAGCTCCGCTTACCAAATGATGAAATATAGCCAGATGACAAAAAGGGCTAAATGAACATACTTGCTGAGCAAGGGCTTCACTCGTTGCGAGGCTGATATTGTACACACGTATTCAAGAAAAGACGCTATGAAACTAGGCGTTTTTTTGCTAATAAATGACCAAAAAACTATAATAGTCAAAATGTTTCGGGGGAGAATGATGAGAAATGCATGGTACATTTTTAAACAAGATATTAAAAATATTCAACGAGTTCCTTTAGTCGGAATATTACTAATTGGGTTGGCGATCTTACCTTCCTTATATGCATGGTTTAATCTAGGTGCGGCTTGGGATCCTTATGCTAATACAGAAGGAGTTCAAGTGGCTGTTGTTAATCAGGATCAAGGAACAACAATTTATAATAAAGATGTTAATGTTGGAGAGGAACTAGTTGATTCGCTTAAGTCAAATGAAAATTTAGGTTGGGTGTTTGTTTCAAGGACAGAGGCTGAGCGAGGGGTGGAATATGGTGAGTATTATGCGAGTATTTTCATCTCTGATACCTTTTCAGAGGATCTAGTCAAAATAGTTGAAGGTGAACCGAGACAAGCAAAGGTTCATTATCAAGTGAATGAAAAAGTGAATGCGATTGCTCCCAAAATGACTACAACAGGGGCTTCAACGATTGTCAATGAAATGAATGATCAGTTCATTCAAGAGACGTCCAAAGTATTGTTTCAAGAACTGGATAAGCTCGGGATTCGATTAGAAGAAGAGCTACCTACTTTTCGCCGATTAAAGAACATTGTCTATGAAATTGAGGAGCACTTTCCAGAAGTGAATAAGTTAGGTGAATGGATCATTGAAATAGATGAGAATTGGTATCAAATCGAGGAGCAAGTGGAAGCAATTTTAGTAATAGAAGATTCACTTTCATTATTTCATAAAGGAATAAATCATATTTTATTTTTAGAGGAGCAGTTTCCTCGTGTGAATGAACTTGCCGATCATATCGTTGATTTAGAAGTAGTCATTCCCGAAATTGAGAAAGCTGTTGAGGAACTTACAGAGATGAATCAATCATTTTCGAATGTGGAAGCGTATGTAGAGGAAGTATTATTAGCTATACAGGAAGCAAGAGAAAGTATCGACGAGATAGAAAAACGCGTGCCTAAGTCAGTTGATTTCGAGGAGTCGATTGAATCCTTTTATCAAGCGTGGAAAGAGTTAGAAGGGCCATTAATTGAAACGATTGAACAGCACAATCGCTTGATTAATCAGACGGCACAGTCAATTAATGAGATGGCTAGTTGGTTAGCCGAAGAGAATAATGAGAATGTAATCGACATGTTGGATTTTCTTTCGAGGGAATTAACCTATCACCAGCAAACCATTGATCGTACAATGGACATGTATTCTACTTTATATGAAACGACAGGTGATCCACGTTTCTTAGAAATGGTTGAGCGATATGAACAAATGGGGGAAACCCTTCACCAATTGAACGAGTTAGTTGAAGAAGCAAATGCTCAAGTTGAAGAGGGAGAATGGCTAACAAGTGGGCAAGTTCAAAACATTCAAGAGCTTTCGATTCAAATTGAAAGCATGACATCCGATATACAGGAGCGAATAGATGAAGAAGGGTTATTTGAAGCATTTGAAAAAATAGAACAAGATTTATCTGTGCAGCAAATGGATGCTATTCATGATGCATTTGCAATTGCTTCAGATATGGCACTAGCAAGTGAGGAAAAGCTTGAGCAATTACTCAAAAAGCTACCATCGATTGAGGATACAGTGAATGATCTAACCGAACAAATTGAGAGCAACCTCCCTGTAGCTGTCGAACGGATTGAAGCGTTAAGTACTTTTGGACTGGAAGAGCTCCCGAATATAGAGCAACAAGTTACGTCAGTTGCTAACTGGATTCGTTATGAAGCCCCGAAAGTGGAAGAGAACTATTTATCGTTTACCAAAACGTTAGAGGAGAAAATTCCAGCTGTAGAAGAGGCGATGAGGAAGTTAGCCTTATTCAGTCGTGAACAGCTACCAGAGACAGAGCAGTTATTAACAGATGTTGCTAATCAGATTCGAGAGATTGATGAGAATGGTTATGTTAATGACATTATTAGGATGCTTCGTAATGATTTAGATGAAGAAACTGAGTTTTTTGCTAGTCCTGTATTTTTAGAAGAAGAGGAGTTATTTTCAATTCCGAATTATGGTTCAGCAAATGTGCCATTTTACACGACATTGAGTTTATGGGTAGGAGCCTTATTATTATCCAACTTAATTACGACGAATCTACAAGGTGCTGATCGTAGGAACGAATTTTCGTTACGGGATATTTATGCAGGAAGGATAATTCTCTTTTTGTTAGTGGCTGTCTTACAGGGGATTATCGTTAGCGTAGGCAATTTGCTATTACTAGGCATATATGCTGCACATCCGGTATGGCTTATCATTTTTTCAGTGTTTATTGCCCTTGTTTTTATGACGATCGTCTACACGCTCGCTTCTATTCTTGGGAATATAGGAAAGGCGTTAGCGATCGTGTTACTTGTATTACAGTTATCTAGTGGAGGAGGGACTTTTCCGATTGAAGTAGCACCACCATTTTTTCAAGAGATTCATCCGTATATGCCTTTTTCTTATGCGATCAATTTATTAAGAGAGGCAGTTGGTGGAATCATTCCGTTGTTAGTTTTGAAAAATAGTTTGATATTACACTTATTCTGGCTGTTAGCGTTAATCATTGGTTTTGTGTTGAAGCCGGTGTTGGCTTTGAGAATTGAACAAACATCACAAAAATCAAAGTCGAGTCGATTAGTTGAGTAGGTGGTAACAAGCCAATGAAATTTGTGCATAAATTACGTGCATGTTCAAATCAAATGATCAAAAAAGAGCATTGAAAGTCAATTATGACTTTTTCAATGCTCTTATCCTTGGTGGTGTGACTTTTTATTCGCTTTCTTTATATTTCCCTGGAGAAATACCAGTATGCTTTTTGAAAACGGATGAGAAATGTCTTGGTGTATGATAACCTACTCTTGCGCTCACATCGGCAACCGTTTCACCTTGTATAAGCATCTCCTTTGCTCGTTCGATACGGTGTTTGGTCACGTATTTAATATACGATTCTCCTGTTTCCTCTTTAAATAAAAAACTAAAATAAGTTGGATTCATGTCAACTAATTCGGCAACTTGCTGCAAAGTTAAATCTTTGTCGAAGTGCTGTTTAATATGAGCGATGGCAGTGTCGATAGCACTGTGACGGGTTTGCTTTTTCATTTTTTGAGCTTGTGCAATTAATTCATGAAATTGGCTAGTTAACCACGTAATTAATTCATCCATACTTTCAAAACGTTGTATTTCTACATGAGGCAAATGCAGGTTGGCTGTCGACAGCTCTCCTAGCATTGCTTTCGTTTCGTCGATAATATAGTAGTATAATTTAATGAACGCGCCTTTTGATACGTCTGGGTCAAGAATAGCTGAATGATGAGTGTTGAAATAATCGTTAAGCTCTTGAAGGAAAATATCAAATTGCTCGCGTCGAAAACAATCAATGAGTTTCTTTTCCTGTTTAGAAAAGTCAGCAGGAAGTGTATCATATTGACCAATGTCCTCTGATCGAATAAAACCCGTTTCTTTAAAATAACGACCGTGTTTGAGTGCCTTAACGGCTTGTACATAACTTATTGATAGTTCACTTGGAGTCGGGGCAACACTTCCACAACCGACAGTCAAACCAATCGATTCAGCCCAGGAAAAGAGCGAGTCCCAAAGCTTAGCATTCATTTCTCTGTATAGAAAAACAACAAGTATTTGTCTTGTCCCTTCTGTTAAGATGAGATATTTGCAATGATCATCCTCGAGAAAGGGTTGACTGCTCCCATCGTATGCTAGTACGAGCATTCCTATTACGTCTTCTATCGAAAAAGGTAGTAAGCGCGTCCAGTTATTGGTAGCTGGCCGTTGTCCATGAAGAAGGTCAAGTGTTTGCTTTTTTAGTCTTTCCTCATGTGTTTCGAGCTGCTCGACCTTTAATTGTTTCAACTCTCTTTGTTCGTTATATCGTTTCATCGTGCGGGTGATCGCATCTTCAATTTTCTCGATCGTTACTGGCTTTTCGATATAATCAATAACCCCGAGCTTGATCGCTTGCTTTAAATATGTAAATTCGGTAAATCCACTAAAAACAATACAAATAACCGTTGGAAATTGCTCTGTAATTTTCTCTATTAATCGAAGTCCGTCCATTCCAGGCATCCTAATGTCAGTGAAAACAATATCTGGCTGTGTCGCTTGGATGAGAGACAGAGCTTCTATGCCATCATGTGCCATCCCAATAAGCTCGATGTTGTATTTTTCCCAATCAATCATTTTTTTTAATCCTTGTAAAACAATATATTCATCATCACATACGACTGCTTTTAACATCATTCATTACTCCTTTTCGTTTGGAATATTAATGGCGATTTTTGTACCTTGATTGACTTCACTAGTAATGGTCAAAGACGCATTTTTTCCATAAAATAACTGGAGTCGTTCACGTACGTTATTAAGTCCATACCCTTTTTCTGTTTCCTCTAGGTTAGCGATACCGACACCGTTATCCTCAACAATGAGCTCAATATGAGTAGGGAGCTTTTTCCCTCTTACTGTAATCATTCCGGGTCCTTGTTTTGGTTCTAGTCCGTGATAAATTGCGTTTTCAACGAGTGGCTGTAGAGTAAGCTTTAATATTTCTAATTCACAAAGCTCATGATCAACATCATCAATATAAGTAAAGCGGTCATCAAAGCGTAAATTTTGAATTGTCATATAATGCTTAATATGCTCAAGCTCTTGCCTTAATGGAATTAAATCGCGACCATTATTTAAAACAAGGCGAAAGCTTTCTGAAAGAGCAACGGAAATTTTTGCAATTTTGTCATGATTCTCTAAAACAGCCATCCAATAAATTGAATCAAGTGTGTTATAGAGAAAATGTGGCTTAATTTGAGTTTGTAACGCACGTAATTCACTTTCTCGTTCCTTCAGCTGTGAGTGGATTAATTGTTCATTTAATTGCTCATTTTCTGTCGTAATTCGATCAAAGGACTCCCCAATTATTTCAAAGTCATCATTGCTCTCCTTTTTAATGATTTCAGTTGAGGATTGCTTTGTCCACTCATTAATTTTTTGACGAACTTGCTGGATTGGTTGAATGAAGCGTGAGGAATAGAGCAAAGAAATGAGAAATACCGTTAAACTCAAGGACGATGCTATTGCAATTGTAATGAGTCCAATTTGGTTTGATTCTCTTAATAATTTTCTTTCCTCAATCATTTGAGCGAACGTCCAACCGGTTGTTCGGTTTTGATAGCTTGTCATAATATATCCATCATTACGTAAATGGTTAAACGTTTTCGTTAGATCATCATCAAATTCTATGTCGCTAAGGTAATCACTAGGATCATAGACCGTTCGGGTTTCTTCACCGGTCGAATCAATGACTAAAAAGCCCCCATATTTTTGGTTGTTAATGGCCCCTTCAAATAGAGTTTTTTTCACATTGACTATCAGAAAACCAAGTGGCTCAAGACTAAAATCTTCAGGATCGAGTAAGAACTTAATGGATGAAAATACATCTTGACGGTTTGATAAAACATCATGATTTAAAAATAATTCGTATCCACGTGCTTCGATAGCCTCTTGATACCAGCTCTGGTCTAAAGGGTTTTGCCCATAAAATGTTTCACCTGGAGAACGTCCATAACAAATTGTCCTAAAATGGATGTCCATTATACATACGGAATCAATGTATTGTTGGTCGATTAGAATGTCAGAAAGAATATTTCGTAAGCGTAAATAAGTTTGTGTTCCGAGAGTCGTTGATTGGTTTTCTGTTAAACCGCTTTCAATTAGTTCTCTTCGTAGTCCTTCGTTTGAAAGAATCCTTCTTTCAAGGTTAATAATATTTTGAAATAATAAATCGGCCGTTGAACTTGCTGTACTTAAATGTTGTTCGTTACTTTGAATATGGTTGTTTAATAAAGCATTTTTCGATAGCTCATAGGAAATAATACCTAATACAGAAATTGGAGCAATTGATAAAACGATAAATGCTGTTAGCAGACGTGTTCTCATTTTTTTAAAGTGTATTTTTTTGAGAAATGCTCGTACATTCATGCTGGATCCTTCCTTTTTGTATAGACGTAATCTTTTATGAATTATGAGCTAGTCTACTATAGAAAGGGATTGAATCACAATCTTTTTATTTGATTCAAAGAACATATTCAATAAATAATGATAGAGGAAGTGCTGATGTTGTAAGCTTTATATCATATTCAGAATGTATAGCCTTCATAGTAGTCTAATCAAGGAAGATGAAAGAGGATTTAGAGAGAGTCTCCTTTTTTAGGTTGCCTAAAAAAATAAGACATTAATCATAATTTTGTAGCACTTAAGAAATAGATTGTAACTGCTTACAATAAAAGTGTGGCAGTGAGATCCACATAAATTATAAAACGAGTAGGGGGAAATATGATGAAAATGAAAAAGCTTGGTTTAGGTTTTATGGTAGTAGTTGTATTCGTTTTCATTGCAGCTTGTGGAGGCAATGATTCGAATGATGGAAACGATGGTGATACAAATGAAAACGGTTCAATAGACGCAGTAGGGGATCGGACCTTTCAATTGTTAACAGAGAATCATGATACAGAACGAGATACGCAAGTGATTCGTGAATTGTTTGACGAATATCGTGAGGGGCAGGACGCTCAGCTTGAATTAGAAGTATCCGTCCTTGAGCAAACGGAAATTATTCAACGTATTCAATTATTAACATCAAGTAATGACTTACCTGAGCTATTTAAATATGAATCAGGTGTACCGTTACATGATTTAATTGATCAAGATTATGTTCAAAATGTTGAGGAAGCGTTTACTAATATCGGAATTTATGATCAATTGAACACTGGTGTAGTAGAGCTATTAAACCGTCTTAGTGGAGATCGTGGATTGTATGCGATTCCAGTTGAATTAAACATCGAAGGTTTTTGGTTCAACCAAGAAATTTTTGACGAGCATGGCTTAGAAATACCGGCTACATGGGATGAGTTAATGGAGATTAGTGATGTATTGCTAGAAAATGGTGTTCAGCCATTTGCAGTTGCAGGTCAAGAAAGATGGCCAATTACTCGTCTTATTAATGGTTATGTTATTCGTACGTATGGTGTTGATGCGATGGATCGAGTGGCTAATGGAGAATTAGATATTACCGATGATGGTTTTGTTGAAGCGGCTGAAGTCGTTCAAGAAATGAGTGATCGTGGTTACTTCGGCCAAGGTGTGAACACAATTGACTATGATACAGCTTCTGATATTTTCTTACAAGGAAATGCGGCCATGTATTATATGGGAAGCTGGGCTCTTGGACAGTTTAACAATGAAGATGTGAACTTAATTGGAACAGATAACATTGGGTTCTTCAATATTCCACTTGTTGAAGGTGGAGTAGGAACGTTAGATGAATATTCGATGAACTCAGGTATGACTATTTCGATTGCAAAAGACAAATATGATGAGCAAGTAGCTGATTGGTTAGAATATACATTCGCTAATTTTGGTGATCGTGCGTTGGCAAACCATGGAATGATTACTGGATTCAATGTTGAGGAAATGCCAGCAGATGTTGAACCATTAACGCAAATGGTGCTTGAAATTATTGAAGAAATTGAGGATGGCGCACTTTGGTTTGAGGCAAATATGGACACGAGAACGAAGGATGCCGCTGAGCAAAATGCTCAATTGTTAATAAATGGTGATATGTCAGCACAAGATTACATGGAAGCACTTCAATAAATAGACTGTTTGTATAAATTACAATGAAACCTTGATTGTTTACAGCCTACTATGAACGTACGGTACATAGTAGGCTGTAAAAATAAACTAATAGAGGCAATTCAACTTGTAGTAAACGGAGCCATCTTAACATTTTTTAAAAGCCTTTTAATAGCTGGAGGTCACTACAAAAAGAAAAAGCGAATCTTTTTGCAGTGACCTTGAGTTAATGGTTGTACGTTATAACCTTAATGAATTTATCAACTTTCAGACAAGGACGTGAGTCTATGAATACGGTTTTACGAGATCGCAAAGCGATATTGGCTTTTGTTGGTCCTGCACTATTAATCTATTTAGTTGTTTTATTTGTTCCGATTGCTTGGTCAATTGGTTATTCCTTTTTTGAAGGTTCACCGATTAGAGGGTTTGAGTTCGTAGGAATCACAAATTATGTAGAAATCTTTCGTGATCAAACATTTTGGAACAGCTTATGGTTAAGCGTTCGCTATGCTTTTTTTGTTACATCTGGCCAAATTGTATTTGGATTACTGTTTGGATTGATTTTTGTTTTTTATATTAAGCGTTTTTCATCTTTATTTCGTACGCTTATTTTTTTTCCGATGATTATTCCGGCTGTAGCGGTTGCACAGCTTTTCACGAAGCTGTTCGAAATTGCCCCGCAATTTGGGCTAGTGAATAGTATTTTCGATGCGTTACATTTAGACATGCTCGTACAGGCTTGGTTAGGACAAGGGGAAACGGCTTTTTGGGTCATAGTTCTCATGGATATTTGGAGAGCGGTTGGCTTCTACGCTGTTATCTTCTATGCGGGCTTAATTGATGTACCCGAAGACGTACTAGAAGCAGCAAAGCTCGATGGTGCATCAGGCTTTACACTTATCGGAAAAGTCGTTCTGCCATTAATTCGACCTATTTTAATTTCAGGGATTATTTTTAGTTTAAATGGTACATTGAAAGTGTTCGAAAGTGTCGTTGCCTTGACCAATGGAGGCCCAGGGAATAGTACCCAAATGCTTACGTTGTACATGTACAATACAGCTTTTAGCTACAATCAATATGGCTATGGAAGTACGATTGCTGTATTCCTTCTACTGTTCTGTTTAGGAGTGACGCTGTTAGTGTATCGACTAGCACGTAAGGATGTATAAGAAGGTCAGTCATAAAATGTGTTAAGTGGAGGGATTCATAGTGAGTAAGAAAAATGGAAATGTGAAGGCACTTTTTAGTTCTTATACGATGAAAATACTTCTTTTTATCGTAGTGATAATACAGATATATCCAATTGCTTGGTTGTTAATGTCCTCAGTGAAAGGGCCAACGGAATTCAATTTAAATCCAATGTATGCTTTGCCAGAAACATTGCATATTCAAAACTATATTGATGCATGGACAGTTGGAAATATGGGAACCTATTTTCAAAATAGTATTCTCGTCACATTTCCTGCGTTAGCGTTTATCATTTTGTTAGGGGCATCAACAGCATTTGCGATTGAAAAGATGAAATGGAAGCTAAGTAGCACAGTCATGTTATTGTTTTTGGCAGGAATAATGGTTCCCGTTCAAATCGTCATCCTACCATTGTTTTCGATCTACTTTAATGTGGGGCTATTAAATACACATTGGTCGTTAATTATTACGTATATTGCCTTTGGATTACCGTTAACGATCTTTCTGTTTACAGGCTTTTTTAAATCGATTCCAAATGAATTGATTGAGGCGGCGGTCGTCGATGGCGCCACGATCTATCAAGTCTTTTTCAAAATTGCGACACCTATGCTCATGAACGCGATTGTAACGGTTGCGCTTGTTCAATTTTTTTTCGTTTGGAATGATTTAATTTTCGCGATGACATTTATTAACGATTCTGAACTTAGAACGATTCAAACTGGTTTACTTGCTTTTACGGGTCAGTATGGTTCAAGACAGTGGGGACCGACATTTGCATCGATTTCACTTGCGGTTATCCCGATTTTGTTCATTTATTTGTTCCTAAACCAGAAGATTATGAAGGGTCTAACTAGTGGAGCGGTGAAAGGCTAATAACGAATGGATTGAAGGAGGTAAATAAATTGAATATTCAAAAGGTAGAGCAACAGACAGTTGTGTTTAATGATGCTTTTGCAAAAAAGGCAAATTCTCTTATACCGACTATTTATAAAGAGAGAATAAGACCGAAACAAATCGTGGAGATAGTGGAAGATTCGAAAGTGATCCATGGCTGGCGTACAGAACAAGTTAGAGAGGTGTCGGATTTACAAGAAATAGAGTTTGGAAAAGGAGATTCTGTCATCGTTGATTTTGGTGATCATGAGGTTGGTTATGTCACACTTAAATTGAAATCAGCTGGCAGCCCACCAGATGCTCCTCTTCATGTGAAGCTAACCTTTGGTGAAATGCCTGTTGAAGTAGCAGAGCCCTTTTCATCCTATGATGGCTGGTTAAGTAGCTCATGGTTACAGGAGGAAAGTGTATATGTCGATGTTCTTCCACACATTCTTGCATTAACGAGGCGATATAGCTTCCGATATGTAAAAATTGATATCATTGATACATCACCGAAGTACCGTGTTATTATTGACGATACGTATTGCGATGCTGTTAGTTCTGCACAGTTATCCGATGTTTACAGTTATACCCATGAAGATTCGGTGTTGGCGGAAATTGATCAAGTGAGTATAAAGACATTGAAGGATTGTATGCAGGAGATATTTGAAGATGGACCGAAGCGAGATCGACGTCTTTGGCTAGGAGATCTACGCTTGCAGGCGTTAGCGAATTATAATACCTTTGCAACCAATGACCTCGTTAAACGATGCTTATATTTATTTGCAGCTGTACCGAATGATAAAGGACAAGTAGCTGCTAATGTTTTTATTCAGCCATCATTAATAGCAGATGATACGTATTTATATGATTATTCGCTTTTCTTTACGACAACACTACATGATTATTATGAAGAGACGAAAGACGAAGAGACGTTAAAGGAGCTATGGCCAACTGCTTACCGTCAGTTAGAATTAGGGTTAGCAAGATTAGATGAACGCCACATTGTTCAAGACGATGAAACGTGGTGGTCGTTTATCGATTGGAATGACAAATTGAACAAACAAGCACCTTCTCAAGCAGTTTTAATCTATGCTTTACGGAAAGGAATTGCTTTGGCTCAAATAGTTGGAGCATGTGAACTAGCCTTTTTAGAAAAACAATTAGCTGATGTTGAAAAAGCGACAAAAGCTCATTTATGGGATGAAACGAAGCAATTTTTTGTTAGTGGAAAGAATAAGCAAGTCTCATGGGCAGCCCAAGTGTGGATGGTTTTGGCTGGAGTATTGAAGCAAGATGAAGGTAGAGCATTAATGGAGCGTGTCATTACCGAAAAGCCACCTGTAACGATGAACACTCCCTATATGTACCATCATTTCGTTGAAGCGTTATTAAAAGTCGGAATGAATACAGAAGCGATCAAGACATTAAAAGCGTATTGGGGCGGTATGTTAGAAGATGGGGCAGATACGTTTTGGGAGCTGTATAATCCTAATGATAAAACGTTCTCACCATATGGTAGTCATTTGATTAATAGCTACTGTCATGCGTGGAGTTGCACGCCAACTTATTTAATAAGAAAATATGAACTATAATTGGTAATCTCCTAAAGGATAAAAGTCTTTTAGGGGATTCTTAACTTTGTAGAAAAGGTTGTTCAAAAAGATCTGGTTTTAAGGTAAAGTTTGATTTTAACTTTTTTGGTGTTTTTTGAATATGCGTTAGAAAATCTATTTATTGTAAAAACAAAAAAAATCAGACATCAATATTGAAAATGAAGCGGTTACAAGTATTAGTGAAAGCGTTTACTATTTTAAGTGAGATCATACATAGGCTTCACAGAGAAAAAGAAAAGGAGTGATTCATTTATATAGAAGAAAACATCAAAGAATAACAGCTTGTGTATTCTCTGAAATGTTGTTAGTCGATAAGATTCTATGACTAAAAAAGGGGAGAAATTCATGCAACGAGCAAAGAAACGGATGAGGAATGGTGTCATTTTACTACTGGTCATAGCATTAGTGACGTTTGACTTTGGAACAGCTGCTCATGCTGTTACGAGCGAGGAGGGAGGCGTTACGTTTAAAACGCAAGACGGTGGTGTTTTTGACGGGATGCCACTATTTGATGGGAATCCAGATCATCTAGATGAGTTTGTAGATGCTTATTTTGATTATACGGGTCTTGAAGGACCGGCTGTCTATGCAACAGGCTCTCGAAATCATTATACATTACAGCGTGGTGAAAATGCTGGAAATGTTATTCCTGGTGCATTATCAGCTGCTGATAATGTTCAAGGCGTCTCAACGGACTTCCCCGCACTTGTTTCGATGGGACAAACATGGAATAAGGATTTATTAGCTGATATCGGGCAGGTTATTGGTAATGAAAAGATTAGTACTCTTAAGGTTGAACAAGGAAAGTCAAATATTCATGGTGGAGAGGAAGCTTCTCCGACAGTAGCCTTTACCGTCGTGAGTGATATGACGATTAATCCTTTAAGTGGCCGCTTTGATGAAGGGTTTTCTGAAGATGCTTATATGGCAGCCGCGATGGTCGATCATATGGCTGCTGGTCTTGGTGGAACGGACTTATCTGAAAGTGACGATGGCTTTTGGATGCGAGCAGCAGTAGGGACTAAGCACTTCTCAGTGTACAATGCGCAATGGTTTCGACAAACTGCTAATAATAGTGCGAGCGCACGGTCTATATTCGAATATCAAACACGTAGTCCTTTGAAAGCGCTTAGCTCAGGTGCGATTTCAGGTGCAATGACTTCATTCGGAAGAACGAACGGTATTCCGAATATACTGTCTCCTTATCAAATCCATGCGAACAGTTATGCAAAATATGGGATGTATAGCTCACCAGATTTCAATGGAGATGCTCATATATTTGGAGAAGGGTCAATGGGGAATGGATATGATACGAAATATGCAATTGATCGCAAACATGGGAACGCTCTCATTATATTAGCCCAAGCTAATGCAGGTCGACCTGGTCCTAGTGTTGAAGCTGGTTTGGAAGATGTTCTTGCTCTTGTTGATGCTGTTGAAGAAGGGTTATATGGACTTACAGAAGAGGATTTAATTGAAGCTGCGCGATCGCATATGAATCAGCTTGTTCGTGTAGGCGTTTTTAATGAAGTAGATGAGAACGGAATTCCAAAATATTATCCATTTGCTTCTGATGCTAAGGATGTTTCAGATTCAATCTCTGATTATCATGATTCCTATCATCAAGAAGTTGCTTTGAAAGCCGCACGAGAAAGTATTGTATTATTGAAAAATGACGGTGTTCTGCCACTAAGTAAAGAGGACAACGCAGCTGTTTCTGGAGTTTATGCAGATGCTAGGTTTAAAACGACATATTCTGTAAATCATACTCCGGAAATTGAACATTCTGGTCAATCCCCATTGCTATCTATTATAAATAGAATAGGTAGAGATCAAGTATCTTTTGAGACTGGAGCACCTATTATAAGCTTCACTTCGGCTTTAAATGGACAGAACGTTATGGTTGATGAGAATATAGAAGACCTTTCTGAAGGCGGAGGGCTTATTACAAAAGAAGAACTAGATGAAGATGGAGATGCTCATTTATTTGAATTATATGATTGGGGACAGGATGGGTACAGTTTACAGTCATTAGTTAATGGACGTTGGGTGACGTCTCCAAATGAGAGTGGACAAGCTGTAGAAAATACAGATGGAACACTTCTTAATTTAACTAATAATGACTGGGATTTAGCTGAGATGGATGGGGACACGAGTGTCATTCCACCTAGGTTACGTCTTGAAGAAAATGATGATCAAACTTTCTCAATGATTGCAAATGGTTATCGTACAGGATTTGGGGGAGATTTCACAAATTGGTATTATGCAAATGGACGTTTTGTTACAACATCTGATGATCAAACTCTAGTTGCATCTGAAACATTAGGTCATACTGAAAACGCTACAAATCGAGGAGATAACGTTAAGTTTGAAAAAACAATTGTACAAGAAACGGGAGAAAAAGCAGTCGATCGTGCAACAGAAGATGATTATGCGATTGTCTTCATAGGAGCGATTCCGCGCCATAGTGCGGGAGAAGGTTATGATCGCTCAACTCTTAATATGGGGCACGTAGATTATGAGTTAGTTGAAAAAGTGTCTGCAGCATTTGCTGATGAAGGGAAAGAAACGATTGTTGTTGTGAATTCAAGCTTCCCTGTTAATATGGATGAGATTCAGAATAATCCAAATGTATCAGCAATTGTCTATCAGCCTTATGGAGGGCAATATGATGCCTATGCTCTAGCGGATGTTTTGTACGGTGATTACGCTCCGACTGGACGATTGGCCTCTACTTGGTATAAGGATATGTCTTCTTTTCCAGAGTTAAACCAATATTCAATACCTGAAGGGAATACGACCGATTCATTAAGTACAATTGATCCACGGTATTCGATTGATATGACAAATGCTGATCCGATTGAATCAAAGCTAACATATATGTATACGGATGCTCCTTTAACATATGAGTTTGGCTATGGTCTCTCATACAGTGAGTTTGAATATAGTAACTTTGCTGTTCCTTCTCAAGTGAGTGGGGAAGAGCCATTCGATGTAACGGTAAATGTTCGAAATACAGGTGATGTGAAAACGTCAGAGGTGATTCAGCTTTACATTAAAAATAATGAGTCAGCTTATGGTGACTATGCACCTCAAAAGCAGCTTGTCGCTTTTGAAAAAGTTGAAGTAACTCCTGGTGAGACAGCACAAGTGACGTTAACGATAGATCCTAAAGATTTTGCTATTTGGGATGTGAATATTGGCGACTTTATTGTGGAAAAAGGCTCATATACATTAATGGTTGGTCAGTCCTCAGAAAGCATAAAAGACTCTCAAACTGTACAAGTTGAAGGAGACTCAGTAGCCACTCTAGGTGCAGATCATTTTAACGTATTTGATCATTCTTTTGCTGCACACGAAGTTATTTACCATGAAGTATCAAAAGATCGTACAGCTAAGCATTTAAAGGAGAATAAAGTCGTAGGTAGCTATCATGCTGTACGGTCTAAACAGGAAGGGTCTTGGGTGGCGATTCCAAACGTTGATTTGGCACAAATTGAAGAAGTGACAGCAAGTGTTGCTTCGAATGTAAATAGTGGTTCCATAACGTTACATGCGGGTTCGCAAAACGGTGAGGAAATTGCGAGAATGGATGTACCAATGACAGATCCTGTATCTTATACAGCTGAAAATACGGAAGTTGAGGTCGTGGAGTTAGGATATGTCGATGTCACATCGGATGTTTCTGAAAGTATATCAGGTATACATGACCTGTATGTCGTGTTTCATGAAGCAGATCTAAGGATCGACTCATTATCTTGGATTTACTCTCATGACAACGGAGATAAGCCTGGAAATGGGGACAAGCCGGATGAAGGGGATAAGCCTGGAGATGGAGACAAACCAGACGACGAAGATAGTCCTGGAGATGATGAAAAGGATTTAGAATTAAAAATAGGTCAAAAAACCAGTGTTGTGGCTGGGGAGACGTATACAGTTGAAGGCAGTAAAGTCACACTTACAATGTCAGTTGATTTACCAACTGGTACGATGTTAACGATTTTAGAAAAAGACGTAGAAGAGACAAACTATGAAGGATTAGCTCTTGTAGGAGATATTTTCTCATTTATCTTTGAATTTGAAGAGGGCGCCACTGAGACTACGGAGCACTACACACTAACAATGGGCTATGAAGAGAGCACCGATAGTGAAGAAGTAGCGATTTATTATTACGACGAAGAGGATGAACAGTGGCAGAAGCGTGGAGGAGACGTAGATAAGACTAATCAGGTCCTCGCATTGTCTGTTCCTCACTTCTCATCCTATGGTGTTTTCATTGAGTTAGAAGATACTCAAAGCTCTGGTGGTGAAGAAGAGGAAGTAGAAGATAGTGAAAAAGATACGCCCCCTCCTAAACAGGGAGATGATGACACATCAGGTTCATTGCCAAGTACATTTTCAAGTCTGTATAACTATTTATTAGCAGGTATGCTATTACTTGTAATAGGATTAGTAGTTGTTGTTTGGCAAAGAAGAAAAAGGTTAATAGAAAAATAAAGGAGAACGATTAAACACCTTTGAGAGTCATTTCTCAAAGGTGTTTTTTACGTTGTTTTGTCTTAAAATAGCTTTTAAATTCAGACGGTCTGTATATGAATCCGTTTGATTGTACATAAGTGGAAGCAGCTACATTTAAGGTAGCGGGATTAACTAGAGGAAGTCTTTACGGCTTTGATTTCATATTTATTAACTTCAACATTCAGTATATATTCTGGTTTTGGTTGATCTTTTTTTGCTTTATGGCCAGCAATATGAGCATCGCTCTTTTCCCAGTTTTTCCAAGCTTCTTCCGATTGCCAATGAACGAGGACCATCACTTCTTCCTCGCCGCGTCTTATTTTCTTGACCATGACTTTAAGGTCAATGAAGCCTTCTTGTTGTTCAATTATTCCTGGTTTTCTAAATTGCTCAACGATCGTTTGAGAGTGTCCTTCTGCTATCGTTAATTTTCGAACTTGTACAAACATATGTATTGCCTCCCCAGCGGTTATTGTATGGATCGAACTAGATTCTTGTAAATGATTTAGACTGACCACTACAATTTAATTAGTTACATTAATTGTGACCATCTCAATGCCCATTATATCAATAATGATAATCAGTTTCAATAAAAGAGTTTATAGAAGAAATATTTTTTCACAAGTATGTTTATTTCGTGAACGGCAGTAAACTTCTTTTCTTTTTTCATGTCATTTTGATATAGTAATATCTATAGATTGACGATTACCATAATAGATGAGGTGAACGATGAAAAGGATATCGATAAGTAGTGAGAATCTTCTGTTTTGTGCATGGGGGATTTCATTGATCGCTACAGCTGGTAGTTTATATTTCTCTGAAATTGTCGGTTACATCCCTTGTGATCTATGCTGGTATCAACGGATTTTAATGTATCCTATGGTCATTATTTTAGGTGTAGCTGTTATTAAGAGAGACTTGAACCAAGCACTGTGTTCAGCTTTGTTTTCAGGAATAGGGATGTTTGTGGCATTGTATCAGTATGTGCTACAAAAAGTTCCTTCAATGAATGAGTTAGATTCATGCGGTATAGTGCCTTGTTCAGCACAGTATATAAATTGGTTTGGTTTTGTAACGATTCCGTTTTTAGCGCTTATTGCGTTCATTTTAATTTTTGTCATAAGTATCACGATTTTAATTCGAGTAAGGAGATCTAAATAAAATGAAAAAAGTTATTATTTTCTTTGTCGTCATCATTGTTTTATTCGGTGCATTAGCGATTGTTAACCATTTCTCAACAAGTCAAAAAGTAGAAGGGAATCCATTTGGGAAATCAAGCTTGAACCCTGCTACGGTGAAACAATTGGATGATCCGAACTATCAAAATATTATCCTTCCTGAAGAGCTTGAAGCGTCATTAAATTCAGAGGAGAATCTGACAATTTATTTTTATCAACCGACTTGCCCAGCATGTGTGGAGATATCTCCTGTTATCGTACCGATGGCTGATGAAATGGGAATTGATATGAAGCTATACAATCTTGTTGAATTTGAGTCTGGCTGGGCCGAGTATGACATTTCGTCAACACCTACTATTGTTCACTTTGAAAATGGAGAAGAAGTAGGACGGGTTGGGCTATTAGAAGATGAGCAATATGAAATGTGGTTTGATCAAATTGCCCAAACTCAATAATGAAAAAGGCTACTAATGAGTGAACAATTTATTAGTAGCCTTTTTTCTTCATATCACGTAAATAAAAGGTTTGAAAGAAGGCAATATTGGGTAAAAGAATTAAACAATCCATTTTAATATTGTGAAAAAATTCACTTGATTTTGTAGGAGGGACTATTATGAGAGATCGATTAAAGAAAGGTTTAGCACTAGGAATTGGATTGGCTGTTGCTAGTAAGGAGCAAATCGAAAAAACAGTTGATGAATTAGTGAAGAAAGGGGAATTGAGTCAGCAGGAATCAAAGGAATATATGGATGAGCTCTGGAAGAAGGCTGAAGAGACGAAAGGGGAGTTAGATGCGAAACTCCAGGAAAAAATTAAGCATGTTTTGGCTGATTTAAATGTGGCGACAAAGGCTGAAGTAAAAGTGCTTGAGCAACGTATTCGGGAATTAGAAGAAAAGATAAATACACAGGGTTGAGCATAATAGAAATGTGGATGAAAGGAGGGGGTTCTGATTTTTGAGAAACGAGTCAGGCATTTAAAACGCTATCGAGAAATTGCTGCAGCCTTTTCAAGAAATGGATTTGGCTTCATCGTAAAGGATTTAGGCCTTCATGATCTCGTTTCATTGCCAAAACGGTGGTCAATGAAAGACAAAAAGGAAGGTACGCATTCTACAGGAGAGCGAATTCGAAAATTTTTGGAAGAGCTTGGTCCAACTTTTGTGAAGATGGGGCAGCTTGCTAGTACGAGGCCAGACTTAATTCCGACTGATATCATTCGCGAATTAACGAAGCTTCAAGATGAGGTACCTCCTTTTTCATCAGAGGAAGTATACGAAATAATTGAATCTGAGTTAGGAAGTTCGATGTCGGAGTTATTTAGAGAGTTTCATTCCGAGCCATTAGGTTCTGCATCAATTGGTCAAGTTCATGAAGCGCTTTTACATACAGGTGAACGAGTAGCCGTTAAAGTACAGCGACCTCATATTAATCAATTAGTGCATACGGATTTGGAAATCTTACACGAACTTGTTGAAATCGCTGATCATCGTTTGGGGTGGGCGGCGAAATATCGCTTAAAAGAGGTTGTGGAAGAATTTTCACAAGCATTAATTGCTGAGTTAGATTATCGACGTGAAGGGAGAAATGGAGAGCGCATTGCCCGACAGTTTGAAGGTGATCATACGGTACATATTCCATGTGTCTATTGGGATTATACGACGAAAAAGGTTTTAACGATGGAGTTTGTAGAAGGAGTCAAACTTAATCACTTAGAGGCGTTACGTGAGCATGGCTATGATACAAAGCTATTAGCCGAACGGGTGACACGTTCCATTTTACAGCAAATCTTACTAGAAGGATTCTTCCATGGTGACCCTCATCCAGGGAATATTTATGCGTTGCATGATAATGTTGTGGCATTTATGGATTTTGGCATGGTTGGGAGACTAACGTCGGAGATGAAACAGCATTTTGCAACGTTAATGATTGCAATGATGAGGCAACGAACGGATGGGGTCATTAAAGCGATCACTGAAATGGGGATTGTTCCTGATCATATTGATATGGAAGAATTACGAGCGGATGTCGAAGAATTACGTGATGAGTATTATGATGTTCCATTTAGTCAGATTCATTTAGGTGAAGCTGTTCATAAGCTCTTTCGAATTGCACATGCTCACCGGATCCAAATACCAACAAACTTAACGCTTGTAGGTAAAGCGTTGCTGACGTTAGAAGGAATGATTGAAAAGCTTGATCCTGAATTAAGTATCGTAAAGGTTGCCGAACCATTTGGTCGCGAGTTGTTAAAGCAACGCTACCATCCGAAGCAAATGGCAGAGCAAGTGTATGATCAGTGGCAGGATTTTAGGAAAGCCATGTCGAACATTCCACAAAATGTCGAACAGCTTACATCAATAACAAAAAAAGGACATATTCCTATCGAAGTGACGATGCCAAAGTTGGATATGTTCTTGAAGAAGATGGATCGAATTAGTAATCGTCTCTCTTTTAGTATTGTTCTCCTATCCTTTAGCATTATCATGGTTGGTCTTATAATTGGGTCCGCATTAGGCGGGCAAGCTTCCCTGTTATGGAATGTACCTGCAGTGGAAATTGGATTTATAGTAGCCATTTTAATGTTTGTTTGGTTATTGTTTTCCATTTTTCGATCTGGTCGTTTTTGAATAAGTTGCTAGATTCTAATTATGAGGAACTAAAAAGCAAATTAGCTCATATAGTTCCTTTTCTTTGTCGATAAGTGACACGATATATATATAAGACTACTATGTAATATTAGTAGTCTTTTTTTTGTGTCTAAAGGTCAGGGTATTTTAAGCAAAAATCACTTGTTCAGGTAGATAAACTAACAACAAGGTAGAAATAATCTGACGAAAAACTTTAAAATTATCGATAATCCACAAAATATAAATTTGTTGCTGTGAGAATACACCAATTACTCTGTTATTTTGGGGTGCTAACATGGTGTCATAACAAAAAAACAACTCACAAAAACAGAGGTGGAGCAAATGAACTATCAATTAATTCGTTGTGATATGGAGCATCCAGGAGATGTTACCGCATTACAAACGTTATTAAAAGAAGAGAAAATCAAAGCAGAGACGATTAAGGCGATTATTGCGCAAACAGAAGGAGATGGGTATTCAAGAGGATATGCCACTTTGGCTTTTCAAGGATTATTATCATCGTTTTTATCGATAAGTCACGAGGATGTAATTGAGCAAATTCCGATGATGATGATTGGCAAGACTGGAGGGCTAATGACTCCACATTATACGTTGTTTATTCAAGAAGAAGGCGACAAAGTGAATCAATCTAATGAGAAGCGTTTTGCTTTTGGTGTCGCATCGACACCGATTCTCGATGAGAATGAAATTGGTACGTTAAAGCAAGTTGATTACGTGACTGAAGCAGTGAAGCGAGCGATGGAAGAGGCCGATATTGATTCCATTGACGATGTGAAATGTGTAGAGGTGAAGTGTCCTTGGGGTGTTGGAGGAAGTTTATCGAAGGCAGCTTCGGCATTAGGCTCTGCTGTAGCATTAGAAGAGGTTGAACGAGATTGCATATCACAAGAAAGCTTGAATCGAGACCATTCTCTTTATTCAGTTAAAACATCCGTATCAGCAGGACATGAGCAAGTATCAGCACGGGTTATTGTGATGGGTAATTCGACCGCTTCTTCTAGTGACCTGTATATAGGATCAGGGGTGATGGAGGATGCGCTAGATTTAGTTGGGCTTAGGAAATCGTTTGAGAACGCAGGGATACAAGCTGGATCGACATTGTCGGAAGATAAAATGGAAGATATTGTACAAGTGTTTGTCAATGCTGGAGCAGATGCTCTTTCAACTGTTCGCGGAAGGCGACATACGATGCATACTGATGCATTAGCGATGCACTCAGGCATCTTGGCGAAGGCAGTAGCGAATGCAGTCGTTGGCAGTTATGTTGGTGAAACGAGAATTTTATGTTCTGCAGGTTCTGAGCATCAAGGTCCACAAGGTTCGAACTTAATTGCTCCGGTCGTACGAGTTACGGGCGGTGAGTTATGAGTTTTGTCGGTTGGATGAATTATCATGCGCATATTGATAAAGGGTTTTTGTCACCACCTTTTCGTTATAAAGATGCTCCAGCTTCTACTCGTGCCGAGTGGACACGAGAAGCTAAAGTGTTAATGACGAAAAATGAAATCAAAGAAGCTGCCGTGAAAGCTTTAACGAAAATGCATCAATATGGAACGGTTTATGTCCGCACTCATGTTGATGTTGATCCGTTGTTTGAATTACGAGCTGTTGAAGCGTTGAAGGAAGTTCAAGAGGAGTGGAAGAATCGAATCGTCCTTGATTTGATTGCCTTTAATCAGGAAGGTTTTGATCGTTATCCGGAAACAGAGGTGTTATTAAAGGAAGCAATAAATCTTGGTGTTCAAGGAATTGGTGGTCATACGAGTATGGATCAAGACGGCAAGCAGCATATTGATAAGATTATCCAACTCGCTACTCATTCTGATTTAGATTGGATTGAATTTCATACAGATGAAACGGGTAGGATCGATGATTTTAATCTTCCATATTTAGCAAAAGTGACGACTGAAGAAGGATTAGGCTCAAAGGTAACAGCCATTCATTGCTGCTCACTGGCAAACGTCGAAGAAAAAATAGCGATGGAAACGATCAAGGCAGTGGCTTATTCTGGTATGACGGTAACTACTTGTCCGACTGCAATAGCGACAAGGTCATTAACAAGAGTAAAGGATTTAGCAAATGCTGGTGTAAAGCTTCAAATTGGTTCCGATAATTTGCGTGATCATTTTAATCCACTTGGAAGTGGGAATATGCTGCAATATGGTCAATTACTAGCCTATATCTTACGCTTCTATGAACCAGAGGAGGTGGAGAATATCATTCAATGGTTATCAACTGTTCCTGAAATAGAAAGAGTGAACAAACAGCTCCAGCACTTGTCTTATCGACCAGCCTATGATTTGAAACGGCCAAGTGAATTATTAGCTGAGGCTCCTAATCCTGTTAAATTAATGGAGAAAATGATTCGATGAAAGGAGGAAGTGAAAAATGGAAACAAAAACGGGAGTGGCAATGATGAAACAACAAGAGAAAGGTAACCGAGTTTTGGTCATTCCACAATTTGTATGGGCAGTACTGACCTTATTAGGTATGGCGAGCATCTGGCAATTACTAACGATCGTAATGGATATCCCCAGATATATTTTGCCGTCACCAATCGATATAGGGACACGCTTTGTTAGTGACTTTCAAGTATTGTTTTCTCATTCATTGACGACGTTGACGGAGGTATTACTTGGGTTTGGGTTAAGCTTGGCGATCGGTATCCCGTTAGCGATCTCGATTGTGTATTCTCGCTATTTAGCAAATTCGTTATATCCGATATTAATCGGTATTCAATGTATACCAATGGTATCAATTGCGCCAATTCTTGTTATATGGTTTGGCTACGGGTTAACGACCAAAATATTACTTGCCTGCTTAATTTCATTTTTTCCCGTTGTGATTAATTCCGTCGTTGGATTTCGTTCCTTGGATAAAGATATGCATGATTTAGGGAAATCGATCGGTATTTCAGAATGGAAAATCTTTTTCTATCTCCGCTTGCCAAACGCATTACCACATTTATTTGGTGGCTTTAAAGTTGGGATTACGTTAGCGGTCGTTGGGGCGATTGTTGGAGAATTTGTTGCATCAGAGCACGGTCTTGGCTATTTACAATTAACGGCGAATGCTCGGTTAGATACGACGCTAGTGTTTGCGACACTTCTGACACTAGCAATTATCGGGATATTGTTATTCTGTATCGTGCACTTATTTGAACGGATATTAATGCCTTGGTATCACGAGAACAAGGCAGGGGGTGGGAAGTAATATGGCTACAAAACTAGAGCTAACGAATGTTGGCAAAGTGTTTCAAACGAGAACAGGACGAGTTGAAGCATTAAGAAACATCTATCTCTCTGTTGAACCTGGTGATTTTCTGTCGGTTGTAGGTCCAAGTGGCTGTGGAAAAAGCACGATTATGAGAATTATTGCTGGCTTGGATCGACCTACTTCAGGACATGTACTATTAAATGAGAAGCCACTTGGAAAAATAGCTGGAGGTGTCGCGGTCGTCTTTCAAAAGGATGTGTTACTAGCATGGAGGTCGATTATAGATAATGTGTTATTCCCTCTTGAATTGAAAGGAATAACATGGTTTGATCGACCGAACAAGCAAACGAATCGAGCAAAGGCGTTAGAATTACTAGAGTCTGTTGGTTTAAAAGGATTTGAAGATAAATATCCACATGAGTTATCAGGTGGGATGAGACAACGGGTATCAATTTGCCGTGCGCTTATTCAAGATCCTAAGCTTCTTTTAATGGATGAACCGTTTGGAGCACTGGATGCCTTGACGAGAGAGCAAATGATGTATGATTTGTTGAAGCTTTCAGATAAGTACGGATTTACAACGATCTTTATTACCCATAGTATTGAGGAGGCTGTCTTTCTATCAGATAAAGTCGTTGTCATGTCAGGAAGACCAGGAACGATTTTGAAGGAATTACCGGTTGAACTTAATCGACCTAGAAGTAGTGAATCACGTTCCAATCCTCATTTTAACCAGCATGTTCATGACATTCGTTCAATCTTCCAATCGCAAGGTATTCTAGCAGAAGCTTGAAAAAGGAGAGAAATTATAATGAGAAAATTCGCAAAATTCTTACTATTATCATTGTGTATGATGGCTATTTTAGCAGCTTGTGGAGAAGGTAATAATCAGGATGATTCCGAGGAAGCGATAGAGACAGTAGGGGAGGGGACGAATGAAGAAGAATTAGAAGATGGAATGACAATTGGTGACCCGGAAGTTACAGACGTGACCTTACGATTGAATTGGCGCTTTAAAGGAGAATTTTCCCCATTTTTTGTGGCTCAGGAAAAAGGATTTTTTGAAAAATATGGCTTACATGTTGATGTGTTAGAAGGAAATGGTTCAACAAGTACGATGCAAGCTGTTGCTCAAGGACAGGATGATTTTGGTATTACGTCAACAGTCGAGCCTTCACAAGGTTTAGTCGAAGGTATGCCGATTAAAATGATTGCATCTTATATGAATCGTTCACCGATTATGATCGCATCACATCCTGATACACCAGTTGAAAGTCCACAAGATCTTGAAGGAAAAAGTATTGGGATGTCAATCGCATCTACGTTTACAAATATATATCCATTTTTCTTAGAAAGTAACGATGTTGATGAATCTTTAGTTGATTCAGTACAAGTAGAAAGCTCAGCGCGTAATGGATTATTTTTAAACAAAGAAGTAGATGCTGTTGCCATCTTCTCAACAAATGAATATCCACTATTTGAACGGGAGTTGGGTGTAGAGTTAACACCACTTTATTTAGCTGACTTTGGTTATGACCTCGTTGGTTTAACGTTAATAGGAAATGATTCATTTTTAGAAGAAAACCCTAACACAGTTAAACGTTTTTTAGCGGCGATTGATGAGGCATTTGAGTATACATTAGCAAACAAGGACGAGGCGGTAGAGCTTGTCATGGAACAATTCCCAGATGCTATGGATGAAGAAACAGCACTTATGCAGCTTGAATTACTTGAAGAGATTGCTTTATTTGATGAACAGCCTTACGGATGGATGTCAGAAGAGAATATGGAGGATACACTTGATATATTGGAAATGAGTGATTTAATTTCTGAGCGTTATGAGGTTGACCGTTATTATACTAACGAATATTTTGAACAGTAAAGAGGTAGAAGGTTCAAAGGGGGAAAAGCCCTTTGAACCATTTACTCTATAAAGAAGGAGGTAACCCAGTGTCCTATTATCCGTATGATTTGTGTCAAGCATTATTGAACAACCAAGAAAGGAAAAGACTCCGATTATTTTTCTGAAAATGATTCATTCGAAAGAAAACGATGGGAACAGGGCTTGGATACAGAGAAGAAAGGCAAAGCAGCATCCTAATAGCTATCGAGCAGGAACGTGGGGATGTGAATTCTACAATCTATTACAATCCGATAAAGATGATTATTTCGTTGGGAAGCATCGATATAGTGCGTATATGAATGAACAATTTGATCAATTGTTGCAATCGTTACATATTGACACAATGGTTATGACAGGGATTAATACGAATACATGCGTGGAATCAACAGCACGTGATGCTCATCAACGTGATTACCATGTAGTCGTTATAAGCGATGCAACAGTGTATGCTTTCCCAGATGCATATGAACCTTCATTGAGAAATATTGATAGGCATTTTGTTTCAGTCATGTCAAGTGAACAGTGTCTTCGTCTTTTTCGGGGAAATAGCCATTCGATAATCGATAGATGAGGTGATAATAGTGTCAGAGGTGATGAATCGTAGAGGACTAACGATTAAAGGGTTATTAGAGCTTGAGCCGTTAGAAGGAGCCAGGCTTGTCGCAGGGCATTCAAATGTCAATCAAGTCATAAGTCGTGTCAATATTGTTGGTTCACCGGATGTGTTGAATTTTGTCCGACCACAAGAATTTATGATGACAACGGGGTATCCTTTCCGAGATCATGTGGAGGAGCTTGTTGATTTATTATCTCAATTAAAGAGAAAGAATGTGGCTGGGATCGGAATTAAGGTACAACGCTTTATTGATGAAATCCCACAAAGCTTTATCGAAAAGGCCAATGAGCTTCATTTTCCAGTTGTTGAAATTCTACCTACAGCAGTATTTTCTGATATTGTAAGAGTCGCGATGGAGGAAGTATTCTATCAAGAATCTGAGCATTTAATGACATTATACAATCGTGTTCAAGAATGTACGAAGCAAATGGCAGCCGGCAAGGACATAAGGGACGTTATTTATCATTTAGAAGAATTGATGGGGAATCCAGTCGTTGTTTATGATTTTGATCGAACGATTATCGCACCATTATTTGAGGATGTTTTAGAAGAATTTGAGTTAAGAAAAGCTGTTCAAGCTTTAGAGGCGAAGACGGGTAGTGGGATAAGAAGCATTAAAATTCGTGATGAACCATTTTCGTGTATATCGATCCCATTAACGTCGGAAACGACACTTAGTCATACTGCTTTCATTGCATGTATTGAAACGAATTATGAATTAACAGAAGTGGACTGTTTAACGATAGAAAAAATGAGTACGATGTTAAACATGGAGCTTGCCAATATTGCGGCAAGGAAGCAGATTGAAAAGAGGTACATGGATCAATTTTTGAAAGATGTCTTATTGGGTGAGGTGACATCTGATGTAGATATGGAAATTCGAACACAGTCTCTTGATTTAGACTTTGAGAGAAAGTGGTATCAAGTGTTTATCATGGATGGGAAAGATAAAGGAGCTATGAAAGAGGAACTTTCATACATGGTGTCGACGTTATCAAAAGCGATAAAGGGACAGTTATATGGAACAATTTTACTAGGAGAGTTTACTTTTTTACTTATTGATCATACGAAAAAATCACTAGAAAGAAGCTTTGGTCTTATTCAAAAGGAAGTCGATCGATTTATAAGTTATAAGAATATGCAGGAGTCTTATACGTTATGTGTTGGTGATCACGTAAATGATATAAAGAATATTCAAGAAAGCTATCATAAAGCGGTTAAAGTGAACACGATTCGTCAGCAATATACAACGGATAAAAAGGTGATTCATTATCAAGATTTACATTTGTATCGCTTGCTCTATTTAATTCCGGAAGGAACTGAGGTGATTCAATATACAGAAGAAATGCTCGGAGTTCTTGAACAGGCATCAAAGAAATCAGTCAACTATATTGAAACACTAGAGGCTTATTTCCAAGCGAATCGAAACATTCGTGTGACAGCTGAAACACTTTATACGCATTATAATACGGTTGTTTATCGGATGGAAAAGATATCTGCATTATTAAATGTAGATATTGATGATCCTGAGGTGAGCCTTGAACTGCAGGTGGCACTTAAGCTACGAAAAATGAATCAGTCGCAATTGAAAAAAGTGAAATCACTTGCGCAGAGAATGTATTCATAGAGGAGGAGAAGAGATGGACAAATGGAATGCATTTAAAAAGAATTATTTGAACTTGTATGAAGCCGAAGAAGGTTCTTTAAAAGGAATGACGTTTGCTGTGAAAGATGTCTTTGCAGTAAAAGGAATCGTTGCAGGTGCGGGGAATCCAGATTGGGAAAGAACACATTCATCATCTATTGAGCATTCATTTGCAGTAAAGCGCATGTTAGAAGAGGGGGCGATGTTAAAAGGAACGACACATACAGATGAACTGATGTTTAGCTTGAATGGAGAAAACATTCATTATGGGACCCCATTTAATCCAACGAGCATCGATCGAATACCTGGAGGATCATCAAGTGGTTCAGCTGTCGCTGTTGCGGCAAGTGAAGTCGATTTTGCTCTCGGAACAGATACAGGTGGCTCGATTCGAATTCCGGCAAGTTATTGCGGTGTGTACGGCTTCAGACCAACTCATGGTCTCATTTCAGTAGAAGGAGTCATTCCACTTGCGAAGCGTTTTGATACAGTTGGATGGATGACGAGGGAGCCAGAGTTGCTTTACAAAATCGGTACAATTTTAATGAATCAAGATTATAGTTTGCCTTCCTTTAGACGTATTATCATACCAGAGGATATCATTGAGCTATGTAGTAGTGAATGTCAGCACGCATTTTCTAAGCAAAAAGAACTGATGAAGCCATTCGTTGAAACGATAGATTCTATAAATTTGGCCTCTGAAGGAATGGAGATTTGGTTAAACACATTTAGAACGCTACAAGGCTATCAAATATGGCGTGAGCATGGTCAATGGATTGAGGAGCATCAGCCTACTTTTGGTACAGATATTGATCAACGTTTCAAATGGGCAAAGACGATTAAGAAAGAAGAGTATGATCAGGCAGTATTGCAACAGAGAAAATTAAAGGATCAATTTGTTCGACTTCTTGGTGAGGACAGCTTACTTATGATGCCAACAGCTCCATCGATTGCCCCTCTTCTAAGAGCAAAAGGAGAGAAGTTAGAAGAACAAAGGAAGCGAACGTTATTAATGACATGTGTAAGTGGCTTAATAGGTGCGCCGCAAGTATCAGTTCCTGCTATGAGCATTGATGGACTACCGGTTGGCCTTTCCTTTATTGGATCTACACATCAAGATTTACGCTTACTCCATTGGGTAAAGGAATACCATGAAAAGGTACAGAAGGGAGCATCCACCATTGAAATTAGCGACCATTTTATATCAAGGAAATGAGCAAGCTGCGATTGCTGTAGAGGATGGATATGTCTTAATTGAGACGATCAATCAATATGAACAGTTACAATGGCCGAATACGGTGTTTGAATTAATTACAACAGAAGTGATTGATGATTTGACTAGCTGGTATGAGCAAGAAGGGTGTCAGAGGCTAGAGCGTTATGACAAGGTTGAGGGCAATAAAGCACAGCTTGCTCCGCTTTATCGGCGACCTCGAAAGATTTGGGGAGTCGGTATGAATTATTTAGATGAGAAGCCTAAGCATGTTTCTACCTATTCAGATCCTGTTAGCTTTATGAAGCCGGATACGACGATTATTGGGATGGATGATGCAGTTAAAATCCCAAAAGGGTCAACGAATACAACAGCCGAAGCAGAGTTAGCCATTATCATTGGCAAGCGATGTAAAGAAATTGATCAATCAGAAGCAAGCTATTATATACTCGGATACACCTCTGCGTTAGATATGACGGAAGCAGATATCCATGCTGAGAACCACCGTTATTTAACACGTGCTAAAAGCTTTGATACGTTTTTTAGTTTTGGTTCGTTTTTATTAGTTAATGAAGTGGAAGATGTGAAACAATTATGTGTAGCAACTGTACTGAATGGCAATGTTACGTACGAAAGGAAAGTGGAGCAAATGCGTTATGATCCAGCGTACATCGTCGCCTTTCATTCAAAGGTGATGACACTATTGCCAGGTGATGTGATTTTAACGGGGACTCCAGGTGCTGTCGTTATAAGAGATGGTGATGTGATTGAAGCTCATATGACCGGAACGAAGCCGTTAGTAAATACTGTTGAGCAGCTATAAGGGCACTGAAAAAGTCCAAAAAGAGGAGGTCATCGAGGATGAAAGCATACCGACCGACGACGATGGCACCGGAAGTAATGGTGACAAGTCCTCATTACCTAGCATCACAAGCAGGAGTACGTGTGCTACATGAAGGAGGGAATGCATGGGAGGCAGCGATTGCTGTTGCTTCGACACTAGCAGTTGTTTATCCGCATATGAACGGAATCGGTGGTGATAGCTTTTGGCTTATGTATGATGCGAAGTCAAAATGCATGCGTGGTTTAAATGCAAGCGGTCGTTCTGGAGAAAAAGCAACGATTCCATTTTATCACGAACGAAACTACCAAGATATACCGACACGAGGTTATTTAGCAGCTAATACGGTTCCTGGTGCGGTTAGTGGCTGGGAACAGGTCTTTCATTATTCACAGAAGCACTTGCAAGGAACAGCACGTTGGTCCGACTTATTTAAAACGGCTATTTCGTATGCAGAAAATGGATTTCCAGTTACACCAAGTCAACACTATTGGACAACGTGTAATGTATACAATGAAAGCACGAACCTACAAAACTATCGTGAGTTTAAGAAAACGTTTTTAAATGATTATTGTCAGCCTTTTCAGACGGGTGAGGTTATGACGTTACACGATCTAGGAAGCACACTGGAGGAAATCGCTGAAAAGGGGGCACGGACGTTTTATGAGGGTAGTATCACAAAAGCAATGATTGAAGATATTGAACAGCATGATGGAATGCTCACATTAGATGATTTTGCCTCACATCAATCAGAGTGGGTGACACCTCTCTCTGTTCCTTATCGGGAATATACAGCTTTCAATCTCCCTCCCAATACACAGGGAATGACGTCGCTATCGATTTTAAATATATTGAATCAATTTGACTTCCGTCATGTTGATGTTGATTCAGCCGATTATGTTCATCTCATTCTAGAAGCGACGAAGCTTGCCTTTTCTGATCGTGATCAATGGCTAACAGATCCTCACTTTGTAGATATTCCGATTGATGAATTGTTGTCAGGGGACAGAGCAATCCAAGTAGCGAAGCAAATTCAAATGTCATCAGCACTAAATCATGAAAAGCTCCTTGACCCTAAAGGGGATACGGCTTGGTTTGGAGTCGTTGATCGACATGGACATGCTGTATCTTGTATTCAAAGCATTTATCATGACTTTGGCTCTGGTATTATACCAAAAGGAACGGGGGTGCTTCTGCAAAACCGAGGAAGCTTTTTTTCACTAAATCCAGAACATATTAATAAGCTTGACCCCCATAAGCGGACGTTTCATACATTAAACCCGGCAATGATGACATATAGCTCTGAACCTCTCCTAGTTTATGGTACAATGGGCGGGGAAGGGCAACCGCAAACTCAAGCGGCACTCGTTACGAAAATGATCGATTACGGAATGTCTCCTCAAGAGGCGATTGAAGCGCCGAGGTGGTTATATGGACGAACATGGGGAGCACAATCGAATACGGTTAAAGTTGAGTCGCGGTTGCGCGAGAATGTTTTTAATGAGCTAAAAAGACGAGGACATCCAATTGAAAGAGTAGAGCCATACACAGATATGATGGGTCATGCTGGAGCGATATGGATTGACCCGGAAAATGGGATGAAATATGGTGGAGCAGATCCAAGAGGAGATGGCATGGCAATTGGATATTAATAAGGAGACTAAAGGGGAATGAAACGTTATTGGGATCTTTTTGTCGCTTTTTTTCGATCGGGTATTTTAGGATTTGGTGGTGGCCCATCTGCTATTCCGCTTGTCCAAAAAGAAGTTGTCGATATTTATCAATGGATGAATAATGAAGAATTTGGTGATGTACTAGCTTTAGGAAATACATTACCTGGTCCAATAAACACAAAGATGGCGGGGTATATTGGCTATCGTGTTGCTGGTGTGTTAGGAATGATTGTGGCTGTGTTAGCTTCTATCGTTCCGACCATTTTTTTAATGATAATTCTGCTTGCGTCATTAACTAATTTCAGTGACTATGCATGGGTAAATGGAGTAACAAATGGTGTATTGCCTGTTGTCGGTGTCATGCTGGCGCTTTTGACGTGGGACTTTTTGAAAAATGCAAAATCAGGATTAGGATGGATGGTGTGTATTTTACTTGCGGTCATTAGTGTTGTCATGATCGAACTACTCGGATTGCACCCAGCTATTTTAATCGTGATTTTATTATGTGTTCCTTTTTTCCAGCGATCAAAAACAAAGGAAAGCGTTCAAGAAGGAGGGAGAGCTAAATGATTTATGTTGAGCTTTTTATTGCCTTCTTCATTCCTGGTATAATCGGTTATGGGGGCGGACCTGCCTCGATTCCGTTAATTGAGTACGAAGTCGTTCATCGTTATGAATGGATGACGGTAGAGCAATTTAGTGAAGTGCTCGCACTCGGAAATGCGCTTCCAGGTCCAATCGCTACAAAAATGGCCGGCTACATTGGCTATGACGTCGCAGGTGTGTTAGGAGCGACGATTGCTGTCTTTGCGACTGTTGCACCTTCTTTGATTTTAATGATTGTATTGTTAAGCTTCTTATATAAATTCAAGGATTCTCCGAAAGTGAAAAAGATGACGGCACTGATACGACCAACCATTGCTGTATTACTAGGTGTCATGGCTTACCGCTTTTTTGAAAGCTCCTATGATCATGCAGGAATATGGCAAACGCTCTTACTAGTTGTAATGAGCTATCTTTTATTACATAAATGGAAGGTGCATCCGTCTCTTGTCATCGTCGGTGCGATTGGGTATGGAATTATATTTTTAAGTTGAATAGTAGGAAGCTAGGGGATATAGCCTAGCTTTTTTTGTAAGGAAAAAATATGATTAATAATAAAATCATTGTTGGAAGGAAATAGTGGATGAAGATAAAATGGAATTTAATTTATGAACTCATTATGGTAATCTTAGCCTTTATATCGGTGTTAGTTATTTGGTCAGAGCATTCTAAATGGTATTTTTTAGATCGTATCGTTTGGTTCATATTCGTCATTGATATTTCTATTCGTTTCTTAAGTAGTAAAGAGAAAATTAAATACATGAAAAGATATCCTTTCGATTTAATTGCTATTATTCCTTTTGATTCTATTTTTCAATTAGCACGTATAGCTAGATTGGCTAGAGCTGTGAGACTAATAGCTATAAGTGCCCACTTTTTAAAACCATTTTATACGATACTTAAAACAAATGGCTTACATAAAGTGATTACTTTTACTTTGTGTTTAATCTTTTTATCTGCTATTCCAATAAAGAGGTTAGAGCCTAGTATCGAGACGTATTCAGATGCTCTTTGGTGGGCAGTTGTTACGGCAAAAACAGTAGGCTATGGAGATATTTCGCCAGAGACAGAATTAGGTAGGGTTATTGCCTTTATACTAATGTTATTTGGAATTGGATTAATTGGCATGATCACAGGTTCAATTGCTACTCACTTTCTATCAAATGATAGTAAGGATAACAAAACAATTACACATATAAAAGAAGAATTATCACGTTATGATCAATTAACAGAGGAGGAGCTTGAAAGGTTAATTATTTTAATGGAACAATTAAAAAAAGAAAAAAGGAACATTAGTTAGTGGATGGAACTAAAGTGAAATTCCTAATATTGTGCGTTCCATACCTCATGGAAGTATGAGGTATGGAACGGCGCACGATCATCCAATCTTAAAAAAACTTTGTATTCTATTCTTGATCCTCTTTCTTTCGACGGTCGCGATCTTTTTCTAGCACATCTTCTAGTAAATCTAGTAATTCGTCACGTGAAATACGTGGACGTTGCTCTGAGTCTGAATCGACTTCACGAGTTTCACTGGAATCAGAAGAAGTGTAGACCTCCTCATCTTTTTCTACTTGCTCCAATTCTATTTCATATTCTACCTCTGATAATCGTCTTTCACTGCGCTCTTCTTCATGATAAGGTAAAGCTTTGCGAGAGCTTGAACGCTCATCTAGATCGTACTTTTCTTCGAGTAAATAAGCTGGAATAAGCTGTCCGTCTGGAGTAGCGTATTTTTTATTCATTCGTCTCGTATCTTTATCGAAAAAGCTATAAATAACCGGAATGAAGATTAACGTTAAGAATGTAGAACTAATTAACCCACCAATGACTGTAATCGCCATAGGCTGTTGGATTTCAGCACCTTCACCCATTCCTAATGCAAGTGGAACAAGTCCTAGAATCGTTGTAAGTGACGTCATGAATATTGGTCGTGCACGGTTCTTGACTCCTTCGATGATGGCATCATAGCTTCGTATTCCTTCTTCTTTCTTCTTATTGATATAATCAACTAAAACAATGGCATTGTTGACGACAATCCCAGCTAAGACAATTAAGCCAATGAACGCCATAATGCTAAGTGGTGTTAATGTAAACGTTAGACCGAGAGCAACACCGATGACGACGAGTGGTACACTGAACATAATAACAAGTGGATATTTAAATGATTCAAACTGTGCTGCTAGAACGAGAAAGACAAATACTAACGCAAGTAACAAGGCAAGTGTCAGATCACCGATCGCATCGTCTAGCATTTGCTGATCACCTGTATAAGAAATCGTCGTCTCATTAGCAATATCTAAATCGTCAATCGTTTGTTGAACGAGCTGTGACATTTCCCCTAATGTGTACTGATTTCCATATTGTAAACTAAATTGAACGGCTGATTCTTGGTTGATCCGATTGATCGTAATCGGTCCTTCTCCCTCAACGACTTCAACGACATCTTTTAATGTCACGTATTCTCCTGTTGGGGCTCGAAGGATTAAATCTTCAACAGCTTCAAGTGTTGTAATATATTCCTCATCGTAACGAACATGTACTTCGTAAATGTCATGATCATCTGTCACAATTTGCGTCGCAAAAGCCCCGTTCATCATTTGATTTAGAGATTGAGCTATTTGAGCTGGTGCAAAGCCATTTTCTCTCGCTGCTTCTTCATTTACAAGGAATTGAATTTCTGTCACTGTTTCAGTTAAGTCATTCGTCACCTCATTAAATTCACTCATATCTTCAAATTCTTCCGTTATTTCCATAACGACATCTTCTAAACGATTAGGGTCAGAATCAAGTACGTTAAACGTAATCGTGTTTGGCGCACCGCCCATCATCGCTTGTTGCTGTATCGAAATATCTGCATCTGAAGCAGCTCGTTCCACATCACGGCGAATTGAATCAGCAAATTCAGCGGTCGATATGGACCGTTCATCTAAAGCTCTCATCGTAATGAAAATGGAGGCTTCGTGTGTACTGGAGCTACCTAGGATGGCACCTTCTCCTCCACTTGACCCAACCGTACTCACATAATGAAGAATATCACGCTCATCATCTAACACATCTTCTATGCCTTCAACTGCTGTTAACGTGTCTTCAAGCGGAGTTCCCCGCTCCATTTCGACATCAATTTGGAAAAAACCTTCATCCGTATCAGGGATGAATTCAACACCAACTTGGAATACGCCTATTGCACCAGCTACTAATAGTAAGAAGGTGATACCAAGTACACTTAATCTACGCTTTAAAGCCCATTTAATCGTTGAATCGATCGTAGTGATGAATCGACCTTGCTGGCGTTTTTCTTCAATATTTTCTTTTGGTGCCTTTAACATCCGACTGGCCATCATTGGAACAACGGTTAAAGCAACGGCTAATGACGCTAATAAGCTAAATGAGACTGTCAGTGCAAATTCCATAAATATATCGCCAACGATTCCTGAAATAAAGACAATCGGTAAGAAAACGGAAATGGTCGTTAACGTTGAAGCTGTAATCGCTCCACCTACTTCTTTCGTTCCATCATAAGCGGCTTCTCTAGCAGTCTTTTTCATTGATAAGTGTCGATATATATTTTCAATAACGACAATCGAGTTATCAACAAGCATTCCAATCCCAAGAGCTAATCCACCTAATGTCATAATATTTAGCGAAAGGTTGGTGAAATAAAGTAAGACAAACGTAACGATGACAGAGAATGGGATCGCAATGCCGACAATAAATGGTGTTTTGAAGCTTCTCAAAAAAGCAAACAAAACAATGATTGCGAATAAGCCACCTAAAATAAGTGCAGTCATGACACTTGAGATCGCTTCTTGTATATAGTCTCCTTGATCAAAAACGACAGCGACTTCTAAGTCATTATACTTCTGTTCATCTAATAGTTCGTTTAAACGGTCGTTAAAAGCCGTTGAAACCTCTGCTAAGTTCGCATTTGCTTGCTGTTGAACACTCATCATTATTGAAGGTTCCTGATTCGTTCTCGTAATAGCCCCACCATGGTCGGTAATGAGGTCAACATGAGCAATATCACCAACAGTAATGTCCTCACCTGTTGCTGGATCGACGGAGACAACAATCGTTTCAATGTCACGAATGCTCGTCATTTCAAACAAGACGCGACTTGTGTATTGTAAATCGCCACTTTCTACTAGTCCCCCTGGAGCAGTAACATTGTGGGCTTGGAGAATGGAAACGACATCAGCTTGTTCAAGGTTATATGTTTCGAGTTCATGTTGGTCAAGCTCCACAATAATTTCATCAACAGCTTCTCCTGTCACATCAATGGAAGCAACTCCTTCAGTCTTTTGAAGCTCACGTTCAAGATCAAGAACAAGCTCATTAAAATGGTCCTCATCAGATGATACTGTTAATTGAATGATAGGAAGCTGTGATGGATCAAACTTCAAAAAGCTAGGAGTACCAGCATCAGATGGTAAACTTGCTTGGTTCATTCTGCTTATAATGTCATTTTCAACATCCTCAATGGTCGTATCCCAAGAAAATTCTAAAATCGTCATCGACGCATTTTCCATAGAGATCGAACTAATATTGTTCAAGCCTGGAACGGTAGCTAAGCTATCCTCTAACGGCTCCGATACTTTATCTAATACTTCTTCTGGGCCTGCATTAGGGTAGCTTGTAACGACAGCACCTATCGGCGGGTTAATGTTAGGCATTAATTGTAGCGGAATATTTGTTAAAGAAATCGCTCCTAACAATAGAAATAAAATCATTGCTACCATTGTAAAAATCGGTCTTTTAATTGAAAATTTCGTCATGTTTCCTCTTTTCCTCCTTCATCTACTTACAACGTAAAAGCATCTCCTTCGTTCATTTATTCACAAAAGATGACTACAGCGTCAAAGGTAACATAGGATTATGAACTGAATATGAACACGAAAAATTTAAAGGAAGAATGTAAGGACTGTTTAGAAGTCAACAGGGAAGGTTTATTTTGATGGAGAGGGAGGATGAATGTTATTTATGGTGATTGTCGTTTATTGGAAATTAATTTGATTATGAAATCAATGAGCCTTATGAGATGTGATCGCCATCTCATAAGGGTCATGATCTAAATATAAGAACATGTTCAAAAAGGTCAAAAACCGACCTTTTTGAACAATCACTATAAACTTAAGGTTTCAAACGTTGGACGATTGAGAGTAGGACAAGGGAAAATAGGATCAAAGTGATGACCCAAAAATAGGCCATTTCTGTTCTACCTGATTGAACAGCAGAATAAATAGCGCTAGGCATAGTCTGAGTTCGACCTGGTATATTTCCTGCGAACATAATTGTAGCACCGAATTCGCCAAGTCCTCTAGCGAACCCAAGCATGTAGCCTGTTAAAATATATCGCCACGATAATGGTATGATGATAAAACGGAAAATTTGCTTTTCGTCTCCACCAAGTTGTCGAGCTGCTTCAATCAATTCACCGTCAACAGATTCAAAGCCTGTCCGAAGTGTCTGGTAAATAAGTGGGAAAGCAACAACAGCAGCAGAAACAACAGCAGCCCAAAAGGAAAAGACTAGAGGCTGAGAAAATAGCCATTCGAAAGCTCTGCCAATGAAGCTTTGCCGTCCTAAAAGGATAAGTAAACCAAAGCCGACAACGGTTGGCGGCAGTACCAATGGCAACATTAAAAGCGTATCAAGAGCACTCTTGCCTTTGAATTTCTTGTCTTTCATCCACCATGCAATGAAGAGAGCTGTTATAAAGGAGACGATACTTGCGATAATGATCACTTGTATTGAGATAAAAATTGGAGAAAGAAATTTGTCAAGTGATGTCATGATTCAAACTCAAATCCATTTGATTTGAATATTTCCCTTGCTTCATCGCCTCTTAGCCAATCGTAAAATGCCTTTGCTTCTTCAGGGTGTTCAGTGTCTGTCAATAGTCCTATTGGATAGAGCACAGGATCATTTACTTGCATTTGCTCAATGATGGTCACGTTAGTTGATGCTATAGCATCTGTTTGATACACAAAACCCGCATCGACATTCCCAGTTGCTACATACGTTAGAACACCGCGAACGTCATTAGCAAAAATAAGTCGATCTTCAATATCGTCATACAGATCAGCAAGTGTTAGAGCCTGTTTGGCATATTCTCCAGCTGGCACGGTTTCTGGGTCTCCAATGGAAATCCCTTCGATATCATCATTCATTAGATCAGAAGATGATTCAATATTATGCGTATTTTCTAAATTTGTAATCATAACTAGTTCATTTCGTAATAAAGGTGTATATTCATTCAGAAAACCTTCTTCTTCAAGTTCGATCATCCATGACATTGCTGCAGAAAGAAAGATATCAGCAGGCGCCCCATTTTTGATCTGGTCTTTTAAATTTCCTGAGCTACTATATGTAGGCGTAATGGTTATCGTTTCGTTATCTTCCGTATATCTATCGATTAGTTGTTCCATAGCATCTGTTATACTGGCAGCTGTTGGTACATACAGTTCCACTGTTTGATTTTGATTATGACAAGCTGTTAGAAGTGGCACAGCGATCAAGAATCCTACAACTTTTTTTATCATTGATACTCCCCTTTTTAGAGATTGAGATGTGTGCGATTGGTAAGATCTCTCTTTGGAATTTGTATAAGCAGAGAAGGTCTCCTAAGCCAGCTTATATAATTATAACTAACTATAATTAGTTGTAAACAGATTCAATAGATCCAGTGTTAGATCTGTTGTCAGTACACACCTTATTGACAGTGTAGAAGATACATACAATCTGCCATGTGTTTTTTTCAATGATCCTTTCTATATAAGCAAAAAGGAAACAATTTATAAGTTTCTCTTTATTATATGTATGAAAATGAGAATCGGGTAAATCGGCCATGATGTCACAAAATAAGATCTAGAAGAAGTAAGAGGGTATTAATTCATAATCAGTTCATATTGAAGTGATATACTAAGTGGAAAAGTTGAACAATAATGAAAGCTAGGTGAGTGGAATGAACACCATTTTGGTCGTAGATGATGATGCACATATTCGAAAATTAATTCGCTTATATTTAGAAAATAGTCATTTTCAAGTGATTGAGGCAGCTGATGGGAAGGAAGCACTTACGATGTTAACGACGCATCCGATTGATTTAGCCATTGTCGATGTGATGATGCCGTATGTAGATGGGATTGAGCTAACAGAAGATATACGATCCTTTTTAGATATTCCAATCTTAATGGTAACGGCCAAAAGTGAATCGCGGGATAAAGTAAAAGGATTTAGAGCTGGTACTGATGATTATGTTGTGAAGCCATTCGATCCTGTTGAATTATTATTACGAGTCCAAGCATTATTAAAACGGTATCATGTGAATTCAACAAGTAAAGCGACAGTCGGTTCAACGACAATTGACGTAGATAAGCTCATTGTTCAATCTAAAGAGGAAGTTCTTTATTTGAAAAAGAAGGAATGCGAACTATTATTTACTCTTGCTCACTCATCAGGAAAAATCTTTACGAGAGCTCAGCTCATTGAAAAGATTTGGGGCTACGACTATGAGGGAGATGAACGAACGGTAGATGTACACATTAAACGACTTCGTGAGCAATTAACCGCATTTCCTGAATTGACGATTACAACGGTGAGAGGATTAGGATATCGTCTTGAGGAGGTGTAGTATGTTAAAAAAGAGTGTATACTTGCAAATTGTTATCATATTTATCGGAGTTGTTCTGATTAGTTTAGCGAGCGCTTTTTTTATTTCTTCATCTTTCTTTCATTATGAGGTGATTTTTGATGAGGAAATTTCGAATATGTCCTCAGGAGTTGCCGAAATTATCGAACTAACCGATGTAGATGATCTACCTCAACTAATGGATACCATTAAAACGTACTATTTTAATGCTGTAATTGTTAGTGAAGAAGGAGCAATGATTGGGGAAAACTCGCCATTTGCCAATGAAGTGTCTCAGGCAATTGTTCACCAAGTAACATCACTGAATCAAGGGGAAACGTATATATTACCGTATGAACATAAGGATGCTTACAGAATCATTGGAATTCCTGTTTCGATTGTTGATGACGAAATGCATGCTTTATTTGTTTTTGTAAATTATGAAGAGGAATTTGAATCACTTCAGAAGGTGGTTTTTTTCACGTTATGTCTCGTCCTTATGATTGGCAGTGGGCTTATTTTACTTGCTTCTCGTTATTTGGTGAATCCCGTAAAAAAATTAACGAATGCAGCTAGGGAAATGGCGAAGGGGAATTTCTCAGTTCGAATGGAGACGAAGAAAAAAGATGAAGTTGGAGAATTGATTTCAAGCTTTAACCATATGGCCTCAGAAGTAGAGAAAATTGATCAAATGCGTGAGGATTTTGTTAATAGCGTTTCACATGAGATTCAATCGCCGATTACGTCGATTAGAGGATTCACGAAAGCGATTAAAGACGATGTTGTCCCAAAGCAACATCAAAAGGAATATTTAGATATTATTTATCAAGAAACAGAACGGCTATCTCGTTTGAGTGAGAACCTATTACGACTCGCTTCTCTTGATTCTGAGCAGCATCCCTATCGTCCTGAGACGTATCGTTTAGATGAACAATTACGACGAACTGTGCTTGCAACAGAGCCTTTATGGAAAGAGAAGAGTATTTACGTGTCATTAGAGTTAGAAAAGGCTGAAATTTATGCAGATCAAGATTTGATGGGGCAAGTATGGGTAAATCTACTAACAAATGCGATTAAATATACTCCTGAAAATGGACAAGTCACTATTGAAATTGAACGTGAAATGAGAGGTTTAGTAGTTCGGATAAAAGACACTGGAAAAGGAATTCCAGAAGATTCAATACCTCAATTATTTGATCGCTTTTACAAAGTTGATAAAGCGAGAAGTAGTGCCGTTGAAGGAAATGGACTTGGATTGTCGATTGTAAAAAGAATACTCACTATTCATCAATACTCAATTGAGGTAATGAGTGAGGAAGGGAACGGTTCCATTATTATGGTTCGATTATAAAGTGAAAAAGAGGATACTCCCTATATTCTATGATTTTACATATTTCTTTGCTGTTTGTTCATACTCAGTTCATATATTATTTTTATAATAGTATTAAAGGATACAGTTGGAGGGTGGAGTGTTTATGAAACATGAATTTGTTGGTAAGAATGTGAACAAAGAGAATTCTACAGGACACAAGATTCAAGACGTTGTATCAAAGTCAGTTAAGCAAATAGTTAAGGAATTACAAGACAAAGGAATGGAAGCAGAAGTTTGTGATCGGACAATTTTGTTAAGTATTCAAAGTTGATATGTACCGATGCTTCTATTGCTTCATTAGAAAAGGAGTATGGGTTAAATGATTTTTCATCCAATGGATTTTTTGATTTTTGCTGCTTTAGGATTAGCACTATGGGCACAAACGAAAGTAAAAGGGAATTTTGAGAAATGGTCACGCGTACGAGCGTCTTCTAATTTAACTGGTGCGCAAGTGGCACGTTTGATCTTAGATAAAGAAGGCTTATCTCATGTGAAGGTCGAGCATTCACGAAATGGGACATTATCTGATCACTATGATCCGACAGCCAAAACGGTCCGATTATCAGATCCAGTATTTGCAGGGAATTCAATTTCCTCATTGGCTGTAGCAGCTCATGAAGTCGGTCATGCTATTCAAGATGATACACGTTACGGAATGCTACTACTCCGTCATCGATTGTTTCCAGTCGCTAATATCGGCTCGCAGGTTGCTCCCTTTTTATTCATTGGTGGTTTTGTCCTTGATATGATGAATTTAATTGGTGTCGGAATTGTTTTATTTGCTGCAGCTGTTCTATTTCAGGTGGTCACTTTGCCAGTCGAATTTGATGCAAGTAATAGAGCTAGAAAGAAACTAGTTGATCTCGGTTTAATCGCGAATCAAGAAGAAAAAGGGATAAGCAATGTCTTAAATGCAGCTGCCTTAACTTATGTCGCAAGTACGTTAATGGCTATTTTACAATTAATTAAGTTTATCCTTATTTTTAGAGGAAGAAGATAAAGAAACGAGTAAAGAGGTGTATGAGATGATGTCTTTTAAAGCAAATCAAAAGCAATCACCATATATAGCAAAAGAACTCGCAAAAATTCAATCGAAACTCAAACCATTTATGAAAAAAAGCACCATATATACCTTTATATCGATTCCACTTATCACATTTTCGATGATGAATTTAGGCATTATATTGTTTCAAATTGGGATTAGTCAAGAAATGATGCTGATCGTGGTCATTGCTGCTTTATCTGGTGCATTTGGATTAGCATTATTTAAAGAATCAATGCATGTGAATAAACAAATGTTTCAAACGAGTGTGGATTATATGACTGATCGAATTACGAAAAGTACGAGAATTCCTGATCAATCAAGGGAGCAATATTTAGATCAAATCCAGGCCGAACCTACGAAGGCTGTCAATACGTTTTGTTTATTTTTAGAACAAGAGGAAAGAATCAAGAAAGTAGAAGAAGGTACAGTATCGATTTTCGAAAAGACAAATGATAGGACTAAATAACTCCTAAAAGGTGTATAACTCTTTTGGGGGTTTTTCTATCTGTATGCTAAAATAAAGTGGAAAAAGAAAACGTCATTGTGCATAATTAGCCAAAGTTAAAGGGAGTCGAACGAAATGGAAACGGTTTGGCGAGAGAGCCTTAAGTCTTACTTAAAATTAACTCTATTCATTATGATGGTTATCTCTACTTGTTTAGTTATTTGGACAAGCTTTACAAAAAAAGAAGAAATAGTTCCATTTTTACTGAGTGTTACCTTGTTTTTATGGATTAGCCAGGTGCACATAGAAAATAAAGATGCTAATAAAAAGAATTTGTATCGATTCATATTTGCCATTTCGCTTCTGTCTGTAGTATTTGGAGCGTTTCATATCTTATTTGTTTTTCGTTGATATAGGGCAAATAGCTTATAAACTGTTCATTATGTTACGCTATCATTGAAAAAGGAGAGAACAAAATGCAAATCAAACAAGGTTTAAAAGTAAGGGTCGTTCAAAAGCAAGACCAACGTACAGGCCAGCTAACAGAAGGGATTGTTGCCAAAGTTTTAACAAAATCAGCAACTCATCCTCATGGTATAAAAGTGATGCTTGAAAGTGGTATTGTAGGAAGAGTGAAAGAAGTTATTAGTAATTGACATAGATTTCAAATGATGGAAGGATGCTAGAGAAAGGATTTAAAATGAAGGAGACAGCGTATGTCAATTGATGCTTTTATTATGGGACTCGTTTTTATTATCATTCATTTGTTTGCAAATGAATTAATTCCATCTAAGCGGATCCATCGCTTGAAATGGTTTTCTTTTTCAGGTGGTCTAGCTGTTTCCTATGTATTTGTTTACGTACTACCGACCTTACATAAAGAGCAATTGCACGTAAAACAGTATGGAGATTACTTTAGTATGGAATCTGAGCTGTATTTTATTGGGCTTTTAGGTGTTCTGATCTTTTATGGAATACAGAAAGTCGTTAGAAATGCAGAAAGGGAGGATGAAACTAAAAAGGTGCGTACGCTATTTTGGTTACAAATTCTCTTTTTTGGCTTCTATAATATGCTCGTTGCTTATACGATTATTTCACATGATGTATTGGGAATTCAGGCTGTATTTTATGGCTTAGCGGTAGGTCTTCACTTTGTTGCGGTTGCTCATGATATGTGGCGAGAATATGCAGATATTTATAATAAAATGGGCCGTTATGTGTTAGCGTTAGGAATTGTAGCAGGCTGGGTGATGGGGATGACCGTTCCATTATCTCCATTGACGGAATCGATTATTTTTGCTTTTATTTCTGGAGCTATGATTTTGAATGTTCTAAAATATGAGCTACCTCCTGATGAAGAGTCACACTTTATTACATTTGCTATCGGTGTTGTTGCCTATACGACGATTACGATGTCATTAAAATTTTTCTTTCAATGGTGAAGAGAATGTTCGAAAAAAACCTGCTTTCAACAGATTAGTTGGAGGAAGGAACCTATAAAGTAGAACTTCCTCCAGATTGATGTTAGGATAAACCGATAATCGACTGAATTGTCTTATCATCAAGCTGTTTAATGACCTCGCATAATAAGGTGACAGCATGTTCTAAGTCGTCATAATGAACAATGGAAACATGGCTATGAATATAACGTGAGGCCACACTGACGACTAACGTTGGTACACCATGATGGTTTAAATGGAATTTACCAGCATCCGTTCCCCCGCCGGTCATAATGTCAATTTGATAAGGAATTGAATGCTCTTTTGCGATATTTACAACAAAATCCCGAAGCTTACGGTGAGGAATCATTGATCGGTCCATGAAGCAGAGAACAGGACCTTTACCTAGCTCTAAGCTCGTTTCTTCCTTATTCATCCCTGGTATATCACCTGCAACACCTACATCTGTCGCAAACGCTATTTGAGGCTGAATCATATTGGCTAACGTCTCTGCTCCACGTAAACCAACTTCTTCTTGAACGGTTGCACCTGAATAAAGTGTGTTTGGAAGCTTTTCCTGCTTTAACCTTTCTAAAACCTTTAAAGCGATGTAGCAACCTGCTCGATTATCCCACGTTCGACTTAATAGCATTTTTTCATTAGATAGTGACTCGAATGGGCAAATGGTTGCAATTGGGTCACCGATAGCAACTCCATATGATTCTACTTCTTCGCGAGAGCTTGCCCCGATATCAATAAACATTTTATCAAGAGTAAGAACCTTTTTTCTCTCCTCAGAAGTGAGTACATGAGGAGCCTTTGAGCCGATAACACCAGTAATATCTTTTTGTTTTGATAATACTTTAACACGTTGTGAAAGAAGAACATGCCCCCACCATCCTCCTAATGGACGAAAGCGAAGAAAGCCATTTTTCGTAATGCCGCTAACGATAAAGCCAACTTCATCTAAATGCCCTGCTAACAATATTTTTGACCGACCTTCACCTATTCTTCCAACGATGCTGCCTAAGTGATCGGATTCGATCTGACTCGTATGAGAGGCAATTTCGGTTTTCATCACATGGAAAATACGTTCTTCAAAGCCAGGCAATCCTTCTGTTTCGGTAAGTGTTTTCATTAATTGCAGGTTAGTCTGCTCCATTTAGGAACCTCCTTGTATGTGAGACCTCTGAAAAAATGTAACTTAACTTTTTCAGTGCCATTTATGTACTAGTCATAGGATCACGAATATTAATGAAATTTATTCAAGGGAAAAAGGGGTACTATTTTCAATATTCCTTTATTAAACTGTTGAGAATAAGAAAGTAGTGGATAAGATGAACGTAAACGAAGTAATAAATGGACCTTTTTTGAAGAATTTCAATCACAAATCGTCTAGCTTCATCAAAATTAGTTATGCGTACAAAAATTTTTAATCTGTTATTAATAACAAAATTATCTATGATTTATAAAAATTTTCTATATAATAGAAATAGATAGGAGCGCCGGTACCGTGTATCTGCAAGTGCTCTATTTTATTCGATAAAATGAGGGAGGCGAAACATTCAATGTCTAATGATGATGAAATTTTATTAGTTAAAGGAAAACAAAATGAGTTAAAGCTGAAAATAGAAAGGAAAGAGGGAGAACCGACTCCAGCTTTCAAAGGGGCTTCTTGGGCAGCGTTGTTAATAGGCGTTACTGCTTATCTAATTGGTTTGTTTAATGCATCGATGCAATTGAACGAAAAAGGATATTACTTTGCCGTTTTAATATTTGGACTTTATTCAGCAGTATCTTTACAAAAAGCAGTAAGAGATAAAGACGAGGGGATACCAGTAACTGGTATTTATTATGGTATTAGTTGGTTTGCACTTGTTGTAGCTGTTTCCCTAATGGCTATCGGCTTGTATAATGCAGGGAGTATTATTTTGAGTGAAAAGGGTTTTTACGCTATGTCATTTGTTCTTAGTTTATTTGCTGCTGTAACGGTTCAAAAGAATATTAGAGATGCACAAAGAGCAAAGGAAAGAGATTGAGTTATTATTCATTAATTTTAGTGTAGTGATAAGTCTGTTTTTCGTCATAAATGGTATTTTAGGACGGGGAACAGGAGAATATATCTTGTATTCTTCAATGGTCGGGTGCTATAAATCGAACAAGAATTAAATAAGGATCCACACTTATTTAGAAATATCTAAAATGTGTGGTCCTTTTATGAACATGTGTTAGGGGTTCAGGCTGTATTTAAGACTTGAAGTAGGACTCTAGTTTATTGTGCGTGCTCTTGGTATGTGACGAAGCGGATATATATAATAAAGTGGGTCATAATGTTTTAGTATTAGGGATTGTAGTTGGCTGAATCATGGGAATGATCGTCAATTTATTAAAAAAGGTGGCCGCTCGCCCGTCTATGAGACGTTTTTCTCATAGACGGGCTTAAAACATGTCGCTACACCAGTGACATTAAGATAAACTAACTATCGTTTGGATCGTGTGCTCAACAAGCTGTCTAATGTCCTCTCATAATAAATGAACAGCATGGTCTAAGTTGTCATAATGAACAATGGAAACATGACCATGAATATAACGTTTTGAGTTTGATAACACCAGAAATGTCTTTTTGTTTTGATAATACTTTAACGCATTGTGAAAGAAGAACATGCCCCACCATCCTCCTAATGGACGAAAGCGAAGAAAGCCCATTTTTCGTAATGCCGCTAACGATAAAACCAACTTCATTTAAATGCCCTGTTATTTTTGACCGACCTTCACCTATTCTTCCAACGATGCAGTCTAAATGATCGGATTCGATCTGACTTGTATATCACATGGGAAATACGTTCTTCAAAGCCAGTCAATCCTTCTGTCTCAGTGAATGTCTTCATTGGTTGTGGCTATATGTTTACTAATTATTGTCGAACATAAATTTCTAGTTTCGAAATATTTATGCTTTTGTTATCGTTCGATATTTAGTAAAATGAATGAACCTTGTTAATGATTTTATTGTTTAGCGAATATTTTCATCTTGGAGAAGGAGCGTTTATGTCGAATGCAAATGTGAAACAAGTATCGTTAATTGCAGTTACATGGCCGATATTTATTGAATCATTGCTTCATTTTTCGTTACGTACTGCAGATACATTTATGTTAAGTCAAGTATCTGATGAAGCGGTAGCTGCAGTTGGAGTGGCGAATCAGATTATTATGTTTATGTTCTTTTTGTTTCAATTTATTGCTACTGGCACTTCAGTCGTTATTGCTCAGTATATCGGAGCAAAAAAATATGGAGAAATTAGAAAGTACACAGGTAATGGTATTCTTATTAATTTTTTATTTGGGTTACTTGTAGCTACCGTTCTTATTATATGTAGTTCTCCGTTACTTAGTATTTTTCAATTAGATAAAGAGTTGTTTTCTCAAGCGCAATTATTTTTAATGATTGTTGGTGGAGCGCTTGTTTTTCAAGCGATGATTGTTACGATGTCTGTTGTGATCCAAACTCACGGTTTTACAAAGGAAACGATGTATGTAAGTGGTGGAATGAACATCATGAATATTTTTGGGAATTATTTGTTTATTTATGGAGCGTTTGGTTTTCCACAATGGGGGGTTCTCGGAGTTGCGATTTCAACAGCAACTAGTCAATTTCTTGCTCTTATTGCATTTGCATTAGTTTTATATTATCGAGTCAATCTTCGCTTAACTTGGAATGATTTCATTCATATTCAGAAAGAACGATTAAAAAAAGTATTAAGCATTGGAATTCCTTCATCAATGACAATCATTTCATATTCTAGCAGTCAAATAGTGACAACTGCATTTATTACGTTACTTGGTACTCAAATGCTAGCTACGAGAATTTATACGTTAAATGTTCTGTTTTTTGTCATGGTGTTGGGGATTTCTCTCGGTAGAGGGTCACAAATATTAACTGGACGACTAATTGGTGCAGGGAAAATGGAAGAGGCGTATCGTCAAGGTATTCGAAATACACGATGGAGCATGGTTCTTGCTTTAGCGATGACAGTACTTATTGTCCTTGTTCGTGAACCTTTACTTAGTCTTTTCTCCTCAGATCCCGAAATTATTCAAATGGGAGCAGTTTTACTATTAATGGGCTTCTTATTAGAACCGGGGCGTTGTTTGAATCTAGTATATGGCGCTACTTTGCAAGCGTCTGGGGATGCTCGTTACTTAATGATCGTGTCCGTACTCGTTATCTGGATGTTCAGTGTTCCTCTTTATTACATGCTAGGTATTCATTTTGGCTGGGGACTAATAGGGATTTGGGTTGCTTTTATCGCTGATGAATGGGTTCGTGGGCTTGCATTATGGGCAAGGTGGCGTTCAAGAAAGTGGGAGAAAAAAGCTTTAGTCAAACATGGGAAACAGGAAAAAATCGATACGGCTTCATAGTATAGTGGCGGTATTACAAAGGGTTAGCAACCTTCCTTTGTAATACTTTTTTAGTTTCGGATTGAGGTTGTATGATTTAATGACTAATAAATTCATTAAATTAATGATGGGTATCATAAACAATAAAGTTAAATAAAAGATAAAAAATTTTTGATTGTTTTTTATAGTTTTTTTTATATTTTTAGTGTGAATTGGTTGAAATCCTAGTATAATAAACGAAAAAGTAGTTATGATTACTTTGAAATGACCAAATTAGACGGAAGTTTAATTAGTTACTATAATAGTTTATTATAAATGAAAATATTAACTATAATCAAAATATTAATTATTAATAAAAATAGTGAAAAAAGTATTGCTAAACATAATAGAGTTATATATAATTACTAACAACAGCTCATAAGTACAAATTTTTTATTAAGCGTTTTCAATACTTTACATGTTCGTACATATTGGAAGGCTATTCATTTGTACTTTTTCGATAAAGAAGAGGCTTGACAATTACCTTTATTCAAAATGTAAACGATACCAACTATTATTCTACTTAGTTGGAGTTACGCCATCTATATTATCGACTGAGCGAGTTAAAACGAGACATTTAATAAGGGGGAAGAAACATGAAAAATCCAATGAAATTTTTATTAGGGCTTTCTTTGCTTGTCGTTGTATTAGTAGGTTGTGGCGGGAATCAGAATCAGGTTGAGTTCTGGACGCCGTTAACTGGTGAAGACGGAGCTAACATGGACGCTCTCGTTCAAGCCTTTAATGAAACAGAGCCAGAATTTGAAGTGAATCACGTCGTCACCTCGGATCTATATACGAACCTTTACACCGTATTGAACTCTGGAAGTGGTATTCCTGATTTAACGTTGATTCATGCCGATCGTGTTCCGAACTTTGTGAATCAAGACTTATTAGAAACAATGGATGAAGTGATGGCCCAGCAACCTGAATTAAAAGAAGAGAATTATATTGAAGAAGCATGGAACTCTGGGGTTGTTGATGGAACTGTTTATACGATTCCATTGGATATTCATAGTAGCGCGATGTACTACAATCAAGACCTATTAGAAAAATATGGCGTTGAGCATTGGCTTGACGATGATGTTGTGACCTTTGATGAAATGCTTGAACTTCAAGGTCAAATGGATGAAGGACAGTATGTATTAAATGATGCGTTGTTAGGTTGGGTTGTGTTAGCGCAAATCCAGAACCTTGGTGGAGACGTTGAGGATGAAAATGGAGATCCTGCTGTTAACACTCCTGAAATGAGAGAAGCGATTGAAGCGATTAAACAACTAGCAGATGCTGGGTTAATGACACCGTATGGTGAAGATGGTTATTTATCATTCCAAGCAGGAGATGTCATCTTCTCAACGGATGGTACGTGGAGCTCACTTGGACACGGTATGGTGGAAGATTTAAACTTTGGTGTGACGAACGTATACTCATTTGAGCCAGATGTGTTCCATAATCGTGCTTCTTCACACTTATTCTCGATGCTGAGAAGTGAAGATCGCACTGATGAAAAAGTAGAAGTTATTGCTGATTTCTTAGAGTTTGTTCGTGAGAATTCAATTGAATGGGCTGAAGCTGGTCAAATTGTTGCCAGTGTCGATGTGATTGAAAGTCCAGAATATGACAACTATATGCAGTCATTCTTTACTTCGACTGAGCAACAAACGGAAGGTCTTCACATTTATACGTATGAGCATTATCCGTATGTAGCAGAAGCAATTGATACGTATGTCGCTGATCTTGTTCATGGAGAGATGGACATTGATCAAGGGTTAGCGGAAATGCAATCCTTTGTTGTTGACCGAGTAGAACAGGGAACGTTAGATCTAGAAAATGTAATTGAAGAGCTTGAGGAAGCAGAAGAGGAATAGATGTACGTAAGTAATGTGCCATTTCTTTTGAATGGCACATTACTTTTAAACAAAGGAGGTTGTATAACGGTGAAGAAAAAGATAAATTGGGCTCCGCTTGCCTTTATTGGCCCCCATCTCATTTTATTTATCGTCTTTATTTTAATACCGTCGGTTTACGGTATTTATGCGTCTTTTACAAGATGGAACATGGTATCTGACCCAGTGTGGGTTGGTTTAGATAACTATCGTACGATTCTCCTTAATGAGGAATCGACCTTTTACCGTCAATTCTTTAATGGGATGAAGAATACGTTTATTTTTGTCTTCTTTAGCGTTCCATTTATGATTATTATACCATTATTAATTGCCGCTTCATTGGAACATAAAGAAGTGAAAATGAAAAATCTCTTTCAGACACTTATCTTTATTCCAGGTCTTATTTCCATATCTGCTGCAGCTCTTATTTGGTCCCTTATTTTCAATCGGCAATTAGGGATTGTTAATAATTTGTTTGGATCTGATGTCGTTTGGGCTGCCACTCAACCATACGCTTGGATTACGATTGTTGTTATTACCGTATGGGCTGGTATTGGAGGTAATATGATCATTTATCGTGCTTCGATTAGTAGTGTATCTGAGGAATTATATGAGTCAGCAGAAATTGATGGTGCAGGGCCTGTCCGTAAGTTTTTTAGTATTACGTTACCGTCTATTCAGTTTCCGTTAATTTATACACTTATTATGACAACGGCGGGTGCTTTCAATGTCTTTGCTCAACCGTTAATGATGACAGAAGGTGGTCCGAGACAAAGTACGACCGTATTAATGATGTATATTCGTGATTTGGCATTTAGTCATGGTGAATCGATTGCGGGTATGGCTTCGGCAATGGCTGTATTACTTGGATTAGTTATTTTAGTTATCTCTGCAATTCAATATTATTTAATGAATCGCCATTCCACTTCCTAAGTGTCGTGTAGAATTTTAATTGATGAAGAAAGGTAGGGATAACCAAATGTTTGAAAATATAAAAGTGTCAAAGTATTTATCGTATCTCTTTTTGATTATCGTGAGTGCGATTTGGGTCATACCTGTATTATATGGGATTACGACTTCCTTTCGTTCTCAGACGGAAGTTGTTAGTGCGGGATTCCGGTTGTTACCAGTAAACTGGATCGTTGATAACTATGTGGCGATTTTAGAAAACACGTCTACTGCACCTATTCTCCAATGGATATGGAATTCCATTTTTATTGCGACAACACATACGCTGCTAGTTGTTATTGTCATTGCGATTACAGGATATGGTTATACGCGTATGAATTTTAAAGGACGAGATGTGTTGTTCTTTACATTGCTAGCCATTTCCTTTTTTCCGAATGTCGTCAATATTATCCCATCTTATATGATCATTGACATATTAGGTTGGGTTAACACACCGTGGGCGATGATCGTACCAGGGGTAGCTGGAATGGCTAACATATTCTTAGTGAGGCAGTTTATGAAGGGAATTCCTAAAGAGTTAGATGAATCTGCACGAGTTGATGGTGCAAGTGATTTTAGGATTTTTATTAGTATTATCGTGCCATTAATTAAACCAATACTAATTGTCTGTGGTTTGTTCTCGTTTGTAGGATCATGGAATGATTTCTTATGGCCAGTTATCGTGTATACGGATGTTCAGAAGATGCCAGTAACGGCAGGTTTATTATTGCTTCAAGATGTATATGGTAACTACCGGATGATTGGACAACTAATGGGATCAGCAATCTTAGCGATTATTCCGACGCTATTATTGTTCTTCTTTGCTCAGAAATATTTTGTTCAAGCGATTAAATTAAATGCAGGTTTGAAAGGATAAAAGCCTTTACAATCATTGGAATGCATAGTACTCTTCAACTGAATTCGATTGCAAAGGACTGATTAACAATGGGTGCTAGTGTGAAAGTAAGTAGAAAGCTGGAACGAACCTTTATCATCATTGGTGCAGCATGGAACCTTGTGATTGCGCTCGTTACGATGTTTCAATATTATACATGGTTTCAACGAGAAGGAGCCCTCAAACTAGAAGAGACAGATATGAATACGATGATTGCAGGTTCACAAATGGTGAATAATGTTCTACAAGTGATCCTAATCTATTCTCTATTTATCTTTGTTGGTGCAATTGTGAATTTCTTAATTGCTGTTAAATTACAAGATGACGAGATTCAATATAAAGTATTAATTTGGATAGGTGTCTGGGCTGCTATCATGCTTACGATGACGGATATCATTGGCTTTGCATTGTATTCAATTGCATTTGTTATGTATTTAGCAAAGAATAAAGCGATTAAATTAGCTCATACGAAAACCCATTAGTATAGTAAGCTATATATAAATGTGATTGATATTGTACGTACAAAAGAAGATTTAACAAACAGGATGGAGGGAGACATGATGACAAACAAAGTCATTATTAACACAGATGTTTCAAAGGGAAAGATTAATAAAAATATTTATGGACACTTTGCTGAGCACCTCGGTAGATGTATTTATGAGGGTTTTTGGGTCGGCGAGGATTCTCATATCGAGAATACAAATGGAATTAGAAATGATGTGGTAGAAGCGTTAAAAAACATTAACATTCCAGTTCTACGTTGGCCAGGAGGATGTTTTGCCGATGAATATCATTGGAAGGACGGAGTAGGCCCTAGAGAAGATCGAAAGAGAATGGTTAATACGCACTGGGGCGGAGTCGTTGAAAATAACCATTTTGGTACACATGAATTTATGATGTTATGTGATATGTTAGGAGCAGAGCCTTACATTTGTGGAAACGTTGGTAGTGGAACAGTTCAAGAAATGTCAGAATGGGTTGAATATATGACCTTTGATGGCGAATCACCGATGGCGAACTGGAGAAACGAAAATGGTCGTAAAGAGCCGTGGTCATTAACATATTTCGGAGTAGGTAATGAAAACTGGGGTTGTGGTGGAAACATGCGCCCTGAGTTTTATGCTGATTTATATCGTCAATTTCAGACGTATGTACGTAATTACGGTGATAACAAAATTTATAAAATTGCTGGTGGTGCTAACGTTGATGATTACCGTTGGACGGAGGTACTCATGCGTGAAGCGGCTCATTTAATGGATGGATTAAGTCTACATTATTATGTTCATCCTCACGGCTTTTGGAATAAAGGCTCAGCACTAGATGCGCGTGAAGAAGAATGGTTTATTACGATGAAGAAGGCTCTTCATATGGATGAGCTGATTTCTAAACACTCGACGATTATGGACAAGTATGATCCAGATAAGCGAATTGGAATGATTATTGATGAGTGGGGAACATGGTTTGATGTTGAGCCAGGTACAAATCCTGGATTCTTATATCAGCAAAATACGATTCGCGATGCATTAGTTGCGGGGTTACATTTTAATATTTTCCACGAACATAGTGACCGAGTTCAAATGGCTAACATTGCTCAAACTGTTAATGTACTTCAAGCAATGGTATTAACTGAAGGGGAAAAGATGATCTTAACTCCAACTTATCATGTGTTTGAAATGTACAAAGTTCATCAAGATGCTGAAAAATTAGATTTATCTATTGAAACCGATACGTATCAACTAAATGATGAGAATTTACCATCAGTCAGTGCAACAGCTTCAAAGGACGCTGATGGAAGGATTCATCTTAGCTTATGTAACCTTAATCCAAGTGAAGAATCTAAGGTTACAGTTGAATTGCGAGGGATTTCAAATGTTGAAAATATCGCAGGGCGTGTCCTAACTGCCGAAGAACGTAATGCACATAATACATTTGATAACCCTGAGAATGTGAAACCAGTAGCGTTTGATGGTTATGAAGTGGAAGGTGAACAATTAACGGTTACGTTACCGAATATGGCAGTAGCTGTCATAACAATTGGTTAATGATAACGCGTTTAATTACAGTTTAATCGTTTGATCGTAAGACCACTGAGAAGATAAGATGTCTTTTCAGTGGTCTTATGTTTTTAATTTTATCTTATCATTTTTCATTATAATTTTTGATTTTAACTCTTTTTACCTATTAAAAAACACAAGATTAAGGTAGAATATAGTAAAAATATAGGTTTATTTGACTAATACGTATGAATGTATAGTCGTTGGTGTGTTGAGAATGAATAAGAAAAGGGAGGCGAACAATGGGATCTTCTAGAAAATCTGCCTTGAAATTAAGTGGAACTTTTTTTATCATTTCGTTTTTGTGGATATATTTTTCTGATATAGCCGTTATGAGATTAACGAATTCAACTGAATTTATTCAGCTGTTTCAAACAACCAAGGGAATTATTTTTATATCGATTACAAGTTATATTCTGTATGTCACCACGTACAAGGATTTGAATCAATTAGAAGGTAAAATTCAATCGATTACAAAGCATCAACAATTGTTATCGCAATCTGAAAGAACATATCGAAGGCTGAATGATGGGAATTTCGATACAATTTGTATGATTAATCAAGAAGGGCTTATTACTTCTGCAAATAAGCAGGCTGAAGTATTTTTACAGTTACCAAAAAATAAAAAAATTAATTTGTTTGAATTTTTCAATCGTGACGAGGAAAAGCAATCAATTATTGAATGTATTCAACAGCAGCAAACATCTTCGCAATATTTTAAACAGATGACTATTTCTTTAAATCATGAGGAAAAAAAGGTCGACATTAACATTATTCCAATTGATGGCCATGACAATGTAGCGTTTTTCATCGTTATGAAAGATATGACATCTCTTCTCCAATCTCAACAGCTATTCGAATATCAATCTTGTATTCTTCAACGCTTCTTACAATCAACGGAGTTAAATGAAGCACTCCGAAATGTTATTACAATATTAGAGCAGAAATCAGACTGTAAGTATTCCATTATGATCTATGATCAAAGGAATAAATCTTTAAGCTTTGCAGCAGGACAATCGATTCCAAGTTTATTCGTACAAATGGTAGATGGAATTAAAATTGGGAGAACTATAGGGACATGTGGTCCGGCGATTCTTGATAAGAAAACAGTCATTTGTGAAAATATTGAACAGTGTTCGAACTGGGAAAATTTTAAGGCAATTGCATTGGAATGTAACATTAAATCATGTTGGTCTACGCCTATCTTATTGCCTAGTGGAGAAGTTATCGGGACGTTTGTCGCGTATCATTCTACTATAACTAAACCTACTACGTTTGATTACCGTTTAATGGAATCAGTGGCAAGTGTGATAGGAATGGGGATGGCATACTTTAATAATATGCAAAATACGTTGAAACGAGAGCGAGCTCAGGAGCTTTTGGCAAAACAAACATCTGATTTTATGTGTATTATCAACCATGACTATACGATCACCTATCAAACATCTGCTTCACAGCTATTCTTTCAATCTGAATTGGCAACGTTGTGTGACTTGACAGCTGAGATGACACAAGAGGAAAGGAAGCAGGTAAAAGAAATAATAGACCACATGTTTTCAGGTCTGTTAACTCACAGGGACATGCTTTTTACAAAAAGAAACAATGGGAGAAATCATATTTATCGTATTCATCTAAGTGCCATGCAAATCGAAAATACGATTCAAGGAATAGTGATTTCATTACAAAATGTTACGGAAGAAATGGAGTTAAAGGATTATGTTGAACAGTTGACTTCCACGGATTCGTTAACGAAATTACCAAATCGTAAGAAATTACAAAATTACTTGAGAGAGTTAACGAAACAAGAAGTTTCGTTTTATATTGCGCTCTTAGATTGCTTGAAGTTGAGTCGAATTAATGAGTCGTATGGTCATCAAATTGGTGATGAATTTCTTGTTCAATTATCTACATATTTATTAAATTTAGAAAATGAAAGTATTCGAGTGTTTCGTTCAAGTGGAGATGAATTTTATCTTGTCATTGAATCGGATGATGAAGTAACGGCCAGAAGCTATTTAAATAAAGTCATCGGCTTTTTTATAGATACATCAGTTGTCCGAACACAAACATTACATATGAATTGTAATATAGGGGCGGTTCAATACAAAGGAGAATCACTAACTGTAGAAGAACTATTCAAACGTTGTGAAACGACATTAGCATATGCGAAAAGACAAGGTGCTAATATGTTGGTATTTTATCATGACCAAATGAAAAGCTCTTATGAAGAGATTATGATTGAAACAGAACTTTATCAAGCTATTGGAAAAGAAGAGCTTATTTTATACTATCAACCATTAGTGAATGTCCATACTCGTGAAGTAATGTCAGTGGAAGCACTTATACGTTGGAACCATTCAAAAAAGGGATTCATTCCACCTGATCAATTTATTCCAATTGCTGAGGAAAATGGATTTATCCGAGTATTAGGTGACTGGATTATAGAGCAAGTATGTAAGCAGTTATGGCAGTGGGATCAAGAAGGATTTGTAATGCCGAAAGTTTCGATTAATCTATCATATGAACAATTAAAGGCAGATGATTTCGTCTCGCGCGTTTTTACTCACCTCAATACATTTAACATAAGCGGAAAACGTTTAACTTTTGAAGTGACAGAACGTATACTTGTTGAAGTCTCAACAGAGACGATGCAGAAGGTTCATGCATTAAGGGAAGCTGGTATTACATTAGCCATTGATGACTTTGGAGTTGGTTATTCCTCACTTTCATATATTGAACGATTCCCTGTAGACACAATCAAGTTAGATAAAGTGTTTGTGAATGAGATTCCAATACCAGATAAAAAGCTAGCGATCATTAAAGCGGTATTTCATTTATGTGAGCTGTTAAATATTCAAATTGTTGTTGAAGGAATTGAGTCAATTGAACAACTTAATCAAATTCCGATTCATCTAGAAGCAACTATTCAAGGGTATTTCTTTGCTAAACCGCAAACAGCGTCGGAATTAATGGAAAATATGAATGAGATTAAACAACTCGTTTATCTTGCTGCATCTAAATTAGAAGAAAGGGAATATAGACTATAAAGGTCAAGAGAGCTCATTCTTTACTAGTATGACTTACTAGTAATAATGAGCTTTTTTTTGTGAAATGATAATCGTAAGCATCAAATAGTCCCCACCAATGACGAAGATGGGGACTATATTAAAATTTAGTTATCCGTTTTCACTTAACAGTGCTCTGGTAGAGTTTCGAACCAAGGCAGTAACTGATCGAGTGTTTTTTCATTAGTCGTATCCATGTTAGGAAGCTCCTCGAAAAGAAACATCAAATATTGATAAGATTTAGCCCGTTTTCCTTCGCTGTTTCAACGGTGCTATAGGTTACGGCACTTGCCTTTGCACCTTTTGGTATATTGGCAAACAGCCAATTCTTCGGCCGATCACGAATGGTTTAATCGATCATTCACTTTGGCTATTATCGATCTCCAATCACTTTTTTCATCGTTAAGCTTGAACGATGGCAAAGCCGCGATTTGCTAAATTCGAAATAATCCTATAAACTATTTATTAAATCGTAATAATTACGATTTATGGAGAGGAGAGGTAAAATGCTTAGTGACCTTTACCGAAAAGTGGTAATGGATCATGCGAGATATAAGAGAAATTACGGACAGCTCACAGATTCAACAGCCACACACATTCATTATAAGAATCCGACTTGTGGTGATGTCATCACACTTTATATTCAAATTGAACAAGAAACAGTTGAAAATGTAGCCTTTGAAGGAGAAGGATGCAGTATTAGTATGGCATCTTCATCAATGATGACGGAGTTAATTAAAGGTGAGAAGTTAAATACAGTTTATGCACTAATGAATGAGTTTGAAGCATTGATCAAAAAAGGCGAAAGACAAAACAGTCAGCTCGATTTAGGAGATGCAGAGTCGTTAGAAGGTGTTCACAAGTTACGTGCTCGTCATAACTGTGCATTAATGAGTTGGCAAGCTTTGAATAAGGTATTACGGCAATAAGGAAGTGGGAAATAATTGAAAAATAAAACGGAACTCATTATATTAACGGGATTTTTAGGAAGTGGCAAAAGTACATTGTTAAAGCGATTATTGAAAGAAGAACAGCAAAAAGGAAGACGCATTGCTGTGATTATGAATGAAGTAGGGAAGGTGAGTGTGGATTCAGCTACTATTCCTGAAAAAACCCCTATAAGAGAAATGTTAAATGGGTGTATATGCTGTTCCATTCAAGGTGACCTTACGGTGCAAATAAAAGGTTTATTAGAACAATATGAACTAGATACGATTTATATTGAAGCAACAGGAGTCGCTCATCCGTTAGAAATCATGAATGCGTGTACCCATCCCCAGCTTATAGGAACGTCCTACTTGAAATCTGTTATTACAACTGTTCATGCTAAGCAGTGGTTTGAGAAAAAAATGTCTATCAAACTGAGAAAGCTGATGAATGAGCAAATACGCTTTGCTGATTTGGTCATTATCAATCATACTGACCGAGTGGATTCAAGCACCATAAGAGAAGTAGAAGCAGGAATCAAACATATTAATGAAAATGCGCATGTTTATGATACTTCTTTTGCTTCTATTCAACTTCCATCTAATGAACTAGATAAACAGAAGAGTCATTTGACTAATGAAGAAGCAGAATTTGACGCCCATATCCATCACAGTCTACACATTAGAACGGTAACCTTACCAATTCTCTCAGCGGTGGAAAGAGTGGCTTTTACAAATTGGTTATGTCAAAAAGATCAGCTATATCGAGCAAAAGGTTTTATTCAATTACATGAGACACCAGGTATGTTTCTTTTTAACCTTTCCTATGGTGATGTTGCTTTTGAGCGTTTAAAAAAAGTAAGACAGCAACAACCAATTCTTGTTTTAATTGGAGAACGGTTAGACCGGGAGATGATTGAAAGTGAATTAAGCAGGATGTACGTGTGAAACTGGAATGAAAAAGAAGAGAAACGAACATTAATTTGAATGGAGGATGAGAATGGCAACATGGAATTTGGAAGAAACGACGCATCATATTTTAATTTGTAATGGAAGTAGTTGCAATAAAGCTGGTGCAGAATCGTTAACGTCAGCAATACGAAGAGAGATAACAAATCAAGATGTAAATAACATCATTCATACTTCTAGAACATTGTGTAACGGAAGGTGTCATGATAAATGCGTCGTGATTGAATATCCGCATGGACGTTGGTATAAAGAGATGACGGATGAAGACGCTTATGCTTTTGTTCAATCTGTAGTTGAGAATAAACCGTTAATTGAGAAGATCAGCCACACGTATGAAGAGACGTTTGTCCGTACAGGTGGTACTGTTAAGGGTGTTACAAAAACAGAAGAAGTTGTTAATAAAGTTTCAAAGCTTTGACTTGAGTCGCTGAATAAATGAAGAGGCTGTGACAAAACAAAAGTGTTTAGCCCGAGAATGCGAACATTTAGATAATGTAGCGAAGTATATTTCAGGAGCGGTGAAGGTGCTCCACTCTAGATTTGTTCGGTATCTCTCTTATGAAAATACTTTTGTCCCAGCCTCTTCATGATTTTGGGGTTCTTCAGTATCTTTTTACGGAATATGTCGCCCTTACCTCTATTTCCAGTAGGAGCCGAGTGAATTCCTCTCCATTTCACTATGTGAAATATCCACCGTTCAGACTCATCATCTTTATAAAAAATAGCTTGTTTTTACAAGGATATGAACCAAGTTATCGTACATTGATCAATCCCGTGTAGAATCGGAAGTAAAGGCATTCATTCGCTACTATTTTACTCAATTCCGTTGCCGAATAGTCGATGATAAGCTCATTGATCAAGAATCGATATTTCTAGAAAGAATAGTTATACAACTATCTGCTCGGACTCTTCATTGATATTAAGCTTCTACAAACTCTGGTAATGGGTCATAGAATGATGACCAGTCCTGGTTCATTTCTTCGTCAGTTAATGTACACAAATCAAGGGAGTGTTTCACTGCTTCATGATCCATATCGACACCAATAAGGACAAGCTCTGTTAACCGATCTCCGAAGGTAGGGTCCCATTTTTGTTGGAGCTCTACTTCTTCAGCTAGGGCTTTCTCTCGTTCTTCATCGCTATAGGCCGCAACCCATTCTCCCGCACCTTGTAATGTTACGGTGGATCCAGTTTGAGAAATAAGACCAGCCATAGAGTTTCTGGTCGCTACCCAAATAAACCCTTTTGCTCGAACGACATCCTCAGGCCATTTCTCTAACCACGACATAAACCGTTCTGGGTGGAAAGGGCGCCGTTTTCGATAAACAAAGGAGGAAATTCCATATTCCTCAGTTTCTGGGATGTGCTCTTCATTTAGCTCTTTGATCCATCCTGCCGCTTGGCTTGACTTTTCGAAGTCGAATTTACCAGTGTGTAGTACTTCTTGTAAATCAACTTCTGAATAGGAGGTTGGAATTATCGTCGCATCAGCGTTTAATTTTTTTATGAAATCAATGAGCTCTCCTTTGTCAATGTCGTTTAACGTTTCAATATGATTAACAAGTATAACGTTAGCAAATTCAATTTGATCAATGAGCAAATCAGAGATATCACGTGTGTCATTTTCATCGGTTGCTTGTTTACGGTCTAAAAGTGTTTCTCCTGAAGCGTAATCCTCCCAAAATTGAGCAGCATTTACGACTGTTACCATTGTATCTAATTGACATTTATTCGTTAAATCGATATTAAACTCTTCATCTATATAAGTAAAGGTTTGTGCGACAGGGATAGGCTCGCTAATTCCCGATGATTCAATGACAATATAATCAATTCCTCCCTCATCGATGATTCGTTCTACTTCTTTCATTAAATCTTCACGTAATGTACAGCAAATACAGCCATTTTGTAATTCGACTAACTTTTCATCTGTTCGTGAAAAGCGTTGGTTTTTTACTAAGGTAGCGTCGATATTGATTTCGCTCATATCGTTTACTATGACAGCTACTTTTAATCCTTGACGATTTTTTAGTATATGAGTAAGTAATGTTGTTTTTCCTGCGCCTAAATAACCGCTTAAAACTGTTATCGGAATTTTTTTCATAGTAAGTTCCTCCTAGTGGATAAATAGTAATTATTACGATTTAAATTGTAGACTTAATTGTTTTAATTGTAAATAGATAAGAAAAAAGTTTTGACAAAAGCTATATAATTAAGGTAGAGTTATGTAAATAGTAATCATTACGATTTACAAGGAGGAAAATATGGAAAAGCAAATTCCAGTAACTGTACTAAGTGGATATCTAGGATCTGGCAAGACAACTTTGTTAAATCATTTGTTGAATAATCGTGATGGATTAAAAATCGCCGTTATTGTCAATGACATGAGTGAAGTGAACATTGATGCTGATCTAGTACGTCAAGGTGGTGGGCTATCGCGAACAGATGAGAAGCTAGTAGAAATGTCGAATGGGTGTATTTGCTGCACGTTACGCGAGGATTTATTAATGGAGGTAGAGCGTTTTGCGAAAGCAGGAGATATTGATTATATTGTGATTGAGTCGACTGGTATTAGTGAGCCAACACCTGTTGCTCAAACTTTTTCTTACATAGATGAAGAATTAAATATTGATTTGTCAACCTATTGTCGCCTAGATACTATGGTGACCGTAGTGGATGCGAATCGATTTTGGCATGATTTTCGTTCAGGGGAAAGATTACTTGATCGAAAGGAAGCAGTTGGAGAAGACGATACACGAGAGATTGCTGACTTGTTAATAGAACAAATTGAATTTTGTAATGTGCTTATTTTAAATAAATGTGATTTAGTTGATGAAGAAGATTTAAATAAGCTTGAATCTGTATTGAGAACATTACAGCCAAAAGCGAAAATGATAAGAACAGAGCATTCGAAGGTGGATCCAAAAGAGATCTTACATACACATTCATTTAATTTTCAGGAGGCAAGTCAATCGGCTGGTTGGATTCGCGAGTTGACGCAAGGTCACAAACACCATACACCAGAAACAGAGGAGTACGGTATATCTTCATTTGTTTATCGAAGTCGGTTGCCCTTTCATTCTGAACGGTTTCAAAACTATATGAGTCAACTTCCTCATAATATTGTGCGTGCAAAAGGCATTGCATGGTGTGCGACAGAAAATGACCTTGCTTTACTCGTTTCTCAAGCAGGTCCTGCTGTTTCTATTGAACCTGTTTCTTATTGGGTCGCTAGCTTGCCGAAAGCTGAGAGGGAGAGAATTTTACTAGACAATCCGCACATTATGGAAGAGTGGGATCAAGTGTATGGAGATCGACATACGAAGCTAGTCTTTATCGGAACTGAATTAGATCCGGATGAAATTAAGAGAGAAGTGGATCAATGTTTATTAACCGATTCTGAACTGGAGACGGACTGGAGTACCTTTGATAACCCATTTAATTGGGATATTCAACGGGCACACTCATAAGGAGTGAGAGAATTTGATATTATCAGGTAAAAGTATTCAAGAAAGGTGGGAGAAGAGAGAAATATCTATATCTCCCTTTGAACGTACAAGACAAATTCAACCTGCATCGGTTGATTTAAGGCTAGGAAATGAGTTTAAAATCGTTGATCAAGATAAAGTTGAATTATTAAAAATGGATCAGCCTTCAATATATAAAAATATAGAGGTTATTCGTAATCGTATTGTTATACCACCACACTCGTTTATGCTTGCGACAACACTAGAAACCATTAAACTACCCAATCATTTGACAGCATTTGTTGAAGGAAGAAGTTCTATTGGAAGATTAGGGTTATTCATTCAAAATGCTGGTTGGGTTGATCCGGGATTTTCTGGTCAAATTACGTTGGAATTGTACAATTCGAATCAAGTGCCAATTGAGGTGCAGGTCGGTCGGAGGATTTGTCAACTTGTTATAGCAGAATTAGACGAAAAGACTTTCCCATATAAGGGCAAGTATGCCGGACAATCAGGGGCAATGGAAAGCAAAGTTTATATGGATGTCGAATAAGAGGGGGGAAATGAATTTTGCACTTTTCAACATCAAATAAGTATCGGACTCGTGGATTCGTATCTTTCCCTTTTCGTTCATCATATTTTTTGTGAGCAGCCGTATGTCAAGCTTTACAAACATACATCCCGGCATCTTTATTAAATTTGAATTCACCTGATATCATTCGATTCCCCTGCATCTATGTACGACCTAAATGATAAAATAAAATGACAGGGTAGTGTTTGATAAAATGAAACTTCAAACTGTAGATAAAAGTCCTTTGAGTCTCATTTCTCAAAGGCCTTTTTAGGCTATTTCTCTTATTTTTTTATCGTTGAAGAGTAGGGAATGTCTATCTTACCTCTCAACAAAGCGTGCCCCCCATCCCGGGAGCGAGGGAAAAGCTCTCCTTCAAGTCCGAAGTAAACGATCCCTTTTTCAGCGGCCTCCATATGTGGCCTTTGGAGATAACCTCCTCTTATTTTCGTATTCTGAACATAATAAACATTCTAGCGTCCATTTGGGGAATAGTGTTAATCGTTTGTTAAGGAAGTGAAGAAGTTTAAAACCTTCTACATGTATGTTTTATTTCTATTGTTAGTTAATTAATTCAAGTTATAATTTTTGCCCCTTTAGCAAGCCATATCTTCCCGAGCGTATGTTGGTGAATCGTCTTTAGATGGACTATTTTGTTGTTTGAGGATTATTGAATTGTAAATGTTAATGAATATTAGAGGATAAATAAAATGAGTAAATAGTCATATGTTTTATGAAAAATAAGATGAAACTAAATAAATATACCAAAAATATTAAATTAATACTATACATTGTTAAGAAAATCTACCTATAATGAAGCTTGAACTGAACATGTGGAGGGATTTTTTTGTCAATTAAAGTAAAATTAATGATTTTATTTACCTCACTCATAGTATTTATCGCAGCTGGAGTTGGAGGACTTTCGATTTGGAATAGCTCAAATACGATTGAAGGTGAAGCGGAGTTAAATCTTTCAAGTGTTGCAGTGGAAAGTGCCTCGTTAGTTAATGCAACCTTAAGGCAGCACACGAACTTTTTAGAAGCTTTAGCAGAGAATTCAATCATTACAAATGAAGAAGATCGGATAGGGTATTTTAATGAAATAGCGAATAAATATGAGTACATTGACTTTTCATTTGCGGGCTCATCAGGTCAAGTTGAATCTTTAACGAATCATAGTGAATGGACAGATGTAAGTGGGGAAGCTTTTTTTGAAAGAGCGATAACAGGTGAACCGGCTACGTCTGACGTTTTTTTAAGTGTAGAAAACCAAGCTCCTCTTGTATCATATGCAGTTCCTGTCTATGAAAATAATCAAATTTCTGGTGTACTTATAGGTACAAAGGATGCTAGTCACTTAACTGATATCATTTATGAAATTAAATATGGGAACTATGAATCGACGCGAGGGTTTATTGCTAACAAGGCTGGAACATTTCAAGCACATCCAGAGTATATGCTAGTCGAGTGGCAACTAAATTTAATTGAAATGGCTAATATGCGAGAGATGGTCGAGCAAGGCTTTATTGATGAAGAAGAAGCTGATTTTTCAGTTGAACCTTTAGGTCAATTGTTCGAGCAAAGAATTAGTCAAGGTGAAGTAGGCTTTGGTGAACATTCCTTTGACGGTATTCGTACATTAGTTGGATATGCTCCTGTCACAGGAACAGATTGGGTCATTGTTGTTGAGGTAGATGATCATGAAATCTTCCAATCTTTAAACGAATTGGTTATTTCATTAATTATTTTTATCGTTATCTTTATCATTATTGGAGTAGCAAGTACATATTGGGTTAGTCATTCAATGAGTAAACCTATTAAAGCTGTAACGACTGAACTAAATAAGCTTGCCAATTTTGATTTGCAATCTAAAGATGCACTTCAAAAGTTCGAGAAAAGAAAAGACGAAATTGGTAAAATGATTGCTGCGCTAAGCAAAATGCAATTAAATTTTGTTGATTTAATTAAGGCTTCTAGAACGCTTTCTGGAAGAGTCTTAACTTCTTCTGAAGTTCTAACTGAAAGAAGTCTACTTACAGAAAGAGCCTCTACTGAAGTATCACAAGCAATTGACGGTATCGCTTCTGGTGCAGTAGAACAGGCGGAGGATACGGAAAAAGGATCGAGTCAAGTGCAAGAATTAAGCGATCATATGAATAACAATTTGAAGCAACTGATTGTATTAACAAAGGCGATCAAAGAGGTTACGTCGTTAAAGGAGCATGGTGAAAAGAATTTACATGAATTAATGGACAAAACAGAGGCTAACTCTAAATCGATCCAAGATATAAAAAAAATTATCGTCAATACGGATGAGAGCGCAGAGAAAATTGAAGCAGCGAGTCATATGATACGGAGTATTTCAGAACAGACCAATCTACTTGCATTAAATGCTGCGATTGAGGCAGCTCGTGCAGGGGAAGCAGGAAAAGGTTTTGCTGTTGTAGCAGATGAAGTTCGTAAGCTTGCCGAACAATCCAATACGTTTACAGAAGAGATTGTTCAGATTATTCAAGAGTTAATTAGTAAGACAGACCACGCTGTTTCGACAGTTGGATTAGTAGAAGAGCATGCCGTTATTCAAACTAGAAGCATAGAAGAAACGCGTCAACAATTTGGTGAAATGGCAAATGTTATCGAGAATATGCAAAACTCTGCTAATCAAATTACGAACTCTAGTGATCAAATGCAGATGAAAAAAGAAGAAATAATAGGGTTAATTAATAACCTATCGGCGATTTCAGAGGAAAATGCAGCAACGACAGAGGAAGCTACGGCCTCCGTAGATGAACAAACTTCATCGATTAAAGAAATTGCCCGAGCGAGTGAAGAGTTAGCAGAGCTAGCAACAGAAATGACTAAAAGTATTGAGCAGTTTAAAATTTAAGTTTTATAGGCCATAGGAGAAGGTACTTCTTTTCCTATGGCCTTATTCATTTCTCAATAATGAATAACATGATACAATGTGAAGGATGCGTTTTCATAAAAGGAGAAGTTCTATTGATGCAATCAAGTTCACTATTAAAGCTGCACGAAGAAGGTCGATCACAAACGCTAGCAACGAAAAAAGATCATGTTATTTTTTCTTGTGTGATATTTTGTTTTTGGTTTTGTACATATGTTTATATTCCGGTATTTTCTCTTTATTTAGAATCGATTCATTTTACTTACTCAATGATTGGAGTCATTTTAGGAAGCTATGGTTTAACACAAATCTTATTACGCTTTCCACTCGGCGTGCTTTCTGACAAGCTCTTTGGTATTCGTAAGCATCTATTGACATTTGGTTTTTTAGCTGGGATTGCAAGTGGTCTAATTCTTATATTCTCTGAATCATTTATTTCGATTTTCATTGCGCGCTTGTTAGCTGGAGTGACGGCGGCAATGTGGGTAATGGCAACCGTTTTATATTCTCATTATGTGAAAGAGCAATTTGCAGCTAAAGCGATGAGTCGTATTCAATTTTTAACCGTGTTTGCTCAATTTATCAGTATGATGATAAGCGGCTACCTCGTTTATTATTTTGGTTGGAAGGCACCGTTTTGGGTGGCGACAGTAGCTGCTGTTATTGGAACGATCCTTGTATTACAAGTGAAAGATTTCTCAGTAAAAAGAGAGAATGCTTTACCGCTAAGTTATTATTTTAAACAAACGTTTCGAATAAGAGGGTTACTTTTCATTACATTGCTTTCATTAGGAGCACATTCTATATTGTTTATTACGATATTTGGTTTTTCACCTATGTATGTTTCACAGCTCACAGAATCGTCATATGCTGTGACGGTGTTAGTGTGTGCTTTCTTCATACCGCATGCTCTGGCAGCTATTTGGCTCATGTTTCGTACCATTAAACAGCAAAGTCAAATGAAAATCTTAATCATCAGCTTTATTCTAACAGCTTTTTTTGTTTTACTTGTTCCATTTGTTCAAGCGTGGATATTTGTCGTGCTTTTACATGCTGGCTTGGGGCTATCGCTTGGCTTTATTTTCCCGTTGCTTCTAACGATAGTCATACAAGTAAGTGATGAAAAATTGAAGAATTCAGCAATGGGCTTTTATCAATCCTTTTATGCGCTAGGTATTATGGTTGGGCCACTTATAGCTGGAGAGGTAGCTGAATTAACGAATTTACTAAGTATATTCTATCTTTGCGGAATCATTGCTATTTTCTGCACCATTGTTGTTGTACTAACTCAGAAAAGTCGTGTTGTTTATAAGAAGAGGGAGGTTAAAGAGGCTAAAGAACAGTGACATTCGGATGTAAGGCTCTTTTATTGTTTGCTAAAAAATATTGACAGATAAACGTGTGTTCTATCATTGTTTGCCTTTAGGAGAAGGTTGGAAAGAATGATGCTTCAAATAAAAGCTAATCAAATCGATTTTTGGAGGAGATTAAGATGAATCAATCGTTATGGTATAAGCAAGCTGCCAATGATTGGAACGAAGCTTTACCAGTTGGCAATGGACGTTTAGGGGGGATGGTTTTTGGTACGGTTCAACAGGAGCACATCCAATTAAATGAAGACTCTATTTGGTATGGTGGTCCCATAGATCGAAATAATCGTGATGCTAGAAGGAACCTAGATCAAGTAAGAAGACGATTAAGAGAAGGCAGGTTGAAGGAAGCTGAAGAGCTAACAGAATTGGCATTTATGGGAACGCCTGAATCACAACGACATTATGAACCATTAGGAGATCTCTATTTCCAGTTTAAAGATCACGATGATTTCGAGGGATATGAAAGGTCTTTGGATCTGCAACAAGGGATTGCAAATGTACAATATCAACTAAAGAGAGAATCTTATCATCGAGAAATATTCACTAGTTATCCCGATCAAGTGATGGTTATTCGATTAACAACTTCAAAGAAAGAAGGTCTATCTTTTAGGACATATTTGGATCGAGGGAACGCAAAGAATTTCGATGAAATGAAAGCGATTACTAATAATCGATTAATGCTAAATGGAAAGACTGGCGGTGTTGATGGAATTGGATTTGTGATGATGATCGATGTGAGAGCGGATAGTGGATCAATTGAAACGATAGGTAATCGCTTGATGGTCGAAAATGCACATGCGGTGACCATTTGTTTAGCTGCTGCAACAACGTATCGTTTTACAGATCCTACAGAGCAATGTAAGCAATTGCTAGACGTTGCAACGAAAACAAGTTACGAGACATTAAGAGAAAGACATATAGGTGATTATCAATCTTTGTACAAACGTGTTCAGTTTAAATTACACGAAAATGAAGACTTAGACACGTTGGCAACGGATGAACGTCTCGAACGTATGAAGAACGATGATGACGACTTTGGCTTGATCACAACGTATTTTCATTTCGGACGATATTTATTAATCGCTTCTAGTAGAGTGGGATCGTTGCCAGCAACGTTACAAGGTATTTGGAATGACCAAATGAATCCCCCATGGGATAGCAAATATACGATTAATATTAATACCGAAATGAATTATTGGCCTGCAGAGGTTTGTCATTTACAAGAATGTCATCAGCCACTATTTGATCATATTGAAAAAGTACGGATTAATGGAAGTGTAACAGCAGCTAAAATGTATGGGTGTCGAGGCTTTGTTGCTCATCATAATACTGATATTTGGGGAGATACTGCTCCGCAAGATCGATATATGCCAGCTAGTATTTGGCCATTAGGTGCAGCTTGGCTGAGCCTACATATTTGGGAGCATTATGAGTATAACTTAAATGAAGACTTTCTTGCCACATATTACGATATATTAAAAGAAGCAGCATTATTCTTTGTCGATTTTTTAGTCGAAACGGAAGATGGCTATTTGATCACGTCGCCATCGGTTTCTCCCGAAAATACGTACTTATTACCAAATGGTGAGAAAGGTGTCTTATGCGAAGCGCCATCGATGGATAGTCAGATCATCTTTTCATTATTCAGCGCTGTTGTTGAGGCAAGTGCTATTTTAAACAAAGATGAAGACTATCGTCAGCAATTAATAGACTTAAGAAGTAAGCTACCTCGACCACAAATAGGTAAACACGGTCAAGTTCAAGAATGGCTGGAAGATTATGATGAACTAGAACCCGGACATCGTCATATTTCTCACCTTTTTGCTCTTCATCCAAGTAATCAAATTGCTCCTAGAAAAACTCCAGAATTGGCTCATGCAGCGAAAGCCACATTGCAACGGAGATTAAAGTATGGCGGCGGACATACGGGATGGAGTCGTGCGTGGATTATTAACATGTGGTCACGATTAGAAGAGGGTGAGAAGGCCTATGAAAATATTGTACAACTACTAACACAATCAACACTGCCAAACCTTTTTGATAATCATCCTCCTTTTCAAATTGATGGGAACTTTGGTGGGACAGCCGGAATCGCTGAGATGATCGTTCAAAGTCATCTGAACGAAATTCATCTACTACCTTCCCTCCCTGAAAAATGGGAAGCTGGTTATGTAAAAGGTTTACGAGCAAAAGGTGGGTTTGAAGTGGACATTCTGTGGGAAATAAATACACTTGTAAAGGCAGAAATACTCTCATCAAAAGGGCAACGCTGTATAGTGCGAACCAATAGAAAAGTACACATCACAAATCAACAGAAGCAGGTGAGATATATTGAGGTTGAACCTAACGTCTACCAATTTGCGACAAGTGTGAATGGAAGGTATGAGATTGTAGGAGTTGGATAACAGGAAAAAAATAAATTGCTTACATTCATTTCTTAAGTGAGTGTAGGCTTGTTCTATTACCTAGCGTGAATTGAAGCTAGAACATAAAAGTATAGGAATGATAAATAAGTATTTAATCGATATAATGGAGGGATTTAAATGAAACTCTTGTCTATGAAGAAAAATGGACAACTTAATTTAGGTGTGAAAGTGGAGCAAGGGATTGTAAATATTAATGAAGCATTACGACATGTAAAAGGAGAAGTAGGTACGTCGGTAATGGAAATTTTACGTGGAGGAGAAAAAGCTTTAGCTGACTTACAGGTGTATATTAATTCCTTACCTTTATCTGAACAGCCTCCCTACATTGTCCCTGAAGAAGAAGTTGAATGGGGAGCGTGTGTGCCTAAACCAAATAAAATTATTTGTGTTGGTTTAAATTATCGAAAACATGCCGATGAAACAAATGCACCATATCCGGAAGTCCCTATTCTTTTTAATAAATTTAACAATACGTTAACAGGTCATCAATGCGACATCGCAGTTCCGAAAGTGACAAATAAGCTAGATTATGAAGTTGAGCTAGCCGTTGTCATTGGGAAAAACGCTAAAAATGTAAGAAAGGATGAAGCACTGAATTATGTTGCAGGATATTGTACAGCAAATGATTTATCAGCACGGGATCTTCAATTTTTAACTCCTCAATGGTTGCTTGGAAAGACGTGTGATGATTTTTCCCCATTAGGTCCTTATTTAGTAACAGCAGATGAAGTTGGCGATCCTAACCAATTAGCGTTAAAAACCTTTGTGAATGGAGAAATCCGTCAAGATTCACATACATCAGATATGATTTTCTATGTGGATGAAATCGTCAGTTACATTTCTAAACATATGACATTAACACCAGGTGATATCATTTTAACAGGAACACCTGAAGGCGTCGCGCTTGGTTTGCCAGAAAACGAACAAGTATACATTAAACCTAGTGATGAAGTAACTGTGGAGGTTGAAAAGCTTGGTGCTTTAACAAATCGTTTTGTAGCAGAAAAGTAGATGTTCATTTAAGCTATTGTAAGAGCAAGATGCTAGCTCTTACAGGGGATATATTTTGATTTGCAACATTCGAACGATATTATGCGGTTAGGATAATTGGATGATTCGCGTAAAAATACAATCATGTATAAATGATGACGGATGCCTAAAGGCTAGCATGTTCCTTTAGGCATCTTTTTTATTTAAGTTTCTGGATAAAAAAGGATTAATATACAAATGGTAATAGATGGTGAACGTAAACTAATTTAGAAAGGTGTTAAAAATGAAGACTGTGAAGCAAACAAATGAAAGAACACCTCGTCTCAATTCAAAACGAGTTTATCGCAAACGAAATTTTTGGTCAGGCTTTCTGTTTGGAATAGGGTTAATTGCTTTTATTGATGAAATGATTTTTCATCAATTACTCCATTGGCATCATTTTTATGACTTAGCGACGACCAATATTGGACTTATTTCCGACGGACTGTTTCATGCCTTTAGTTGGTTCGCGACAATTGCCGGGCTATTTTTATTTGCTGATTTACAACGTCGTGGTGGAATTTGGATGAGGAGATGGTGGAGTGGCGTTTTGATTGGAGCGGGCTTATTTCAATTATATGATGGTACGATTCAGCATAAAGTAATGGGTATCCATCAAATACGTTATGTGGAAGATGTGTTTGTTTATGATGTGACGTGGAACTTATTAGCTACATTACTTATTGTTATCGGAACCATTATATTTTTGGGATCGAACTATGAAATAAATCGTTCAGGGGCAGCAATTTAATGACAGGTCATCAGTACGATCCAATTACAGAAAGCCTGCTTGCAATGCCTTTTGTTGTTGCTTGCTTTATATATTTGGTCTGTGTGTTTATTTCAAATCGTCGTTTCAAAAAGTGGAGTGTGCTACGTACTTTATGTTGGAGTACAGGTTGTATATGTGCGCTTTTTTCACTTTATGGACCAATAGTACATTGGGCTCATGTTGACTTCAAAGGGCATATGGTCGCTCATTTATTATTAGGGATGCTTGCTCCGTTGTTAATGGTATTGGCGGCTCCGATCACATTACTATTACGAACTTTACCAGTAACAAACGCAAGAATACTTGCAAAATGGTTAAAGATTAAACCGATTCATTTCATGATGAATCCGATCGTTGCCTCTCTTATAAATATCGGTGGCTTGTGGTTATTGTATAATACAGAATTATTTATGTTGATGCATCACAATTCAGTCATTTATATGATTATCCATGTCCATATCTTTTTGGCTGGTTATGTGTTTACAGCCTCGATGCTACAAATAGAACCATCACCGCAACGGACAAGCTATTTGTTTCGTTCCATAACTTTAATTGTTGCTCTAGCAGCTCATGGTATTTTAGCAAAGGTTATCTACGTATTTCCACCAAAAGGGGTTGATCGTATACTAGCTGAAAAAGGGGCAATGCTGATGTACTACGGTGGAGATCTTATTGATGCTGTAATTATTTTTATTTTATGCTATCAGTGGTATCGACACTCAAGACCGAGAGGAGTAGATAGCGTAGGCTCTACTATGAATGAAGGAAATTCTATCTAAGTGATGAATCAGTGAGCTTCAAGTATGATAAGTATTAATTAATGTACATAAATAAATCAATATGATACACTTTAAAGCGATAAAAGATAGATAAAGGATGTCCTTTATGCCGTAAGAGTCAGGGGATGGTCAAAATAGAGCTTTCCAATCGCCAACTGGAGATTATCGAAATATTAAAAAAGCATGAGCCTATTACAGCAGAGCAAATAGCAGAGATGTTAGGAGTAAGTCGTGCAACATTAAGATCAGATTTAGCGGTTCTCGTCATGACCGGCTATTTAAATGCTAAACCTAAGGTCGGCTATTTCCTTGGAACAACTGCCAAAAGCGATGGAAATATTAAAAATCGCTTAAAGGAGATCAAGGTTAAAGATATACAAGGACTACCCGTTGTCATTCAGAAAACGACGACGGTACAGGATGCTGTTGTTTCATTATTTATTGAAAATGTTGGCTCGCTGTTAGTCGTAGATGAAGATGGGTTATTAGAAGGGATTGTAAGCCGGAAAGACTTATTAAAAGTCACACTAGGAAATGCTAATGCGTTAACGATACCGGTAGATATGGTAATGACTCGTCATTCGAAAGTTGTGATCGTTACACCAGAGGAATCATTAATTGAAGCAGCACGAAAAATGATTCATACCGAGGTTGATGGTTTACCAGTTGTTCAATTTAAAGATGGAGACAAAGAAAGAAAGCAAGTTGTTGGGAGAATTACTAAGACCAATCTGACTAAGGTATTATTAGAAATAGCGACTGAAGCCTAGGGGGATTCATAGTGGGAGAGAATCAGCAAAAACCAATTATATATGTTTGTTCAGATGCTGTTGGAGAAACAGCAGAAGCTGTCGCAAGAGCAACGATTCGTCAATTTTCTAGTAATGTAATTGAAATTAAACGGTTCGGTCATATTCAATCTGACGAGGAGATTGTGAAAATAGTTAACCAAGCAGTTGCAGCTAAGGGTATTATTGCCTATACGCTCGTACAGCCGGAATTGCGTGAAGTCATGAAGCAAGAGGCGATTGCTAATGGAGTTCGAGCTGTTGATGTAATGGGTCCGCTTATGCAAGCGTATATTGATACATATAACGATTCACCAAAACAAGAGCCAGGCTTGCGACAAGTACTCGATGATGAATATTTTAGACGCATAGAAGCAGTTGAATTTGCTGTCAAGTATGATGATGGGAAGGATGTTCGTGGGCTCTTGTTGGCAGATGTTGTACTAATTGGTGTTTCACGAACATCTAAAACACCCCTTAGTATTTTCATGGCTCATAAAGGATACAAGGTAGCAAACTTACCGATTTTGCCAACTGTACAATTACCCAATGAAATATATGAAGCAACAACGAGTAAGCTAGTTGTTGGCTTAACGATTGATCCTGAACATTTATTGAAAATCCGCAAAGAGCGCTTAAAGTCTTTAGGGCTGCCAAATGAATCCTCCTATGCTGCCTTAGACCATATTAAAGAAGAGCTTAGACGTGCTGATTCGATTATGCGCCAGTTGAAATGCCCTGTTATTAACGTATCCGATCGATCGATTGAAGAAACAGCTAGTATTATTATGGAATACTTGGGGTAATAGTTGATGGTAAAATGAAATTAATAAGTTGTCATTCATCGTGTTAGCCATTACAATAATGTTCAAAGTTAATAATAGTGTTGAGATTAAGAGAAGCACACATAACAAGGGCACTGAAAAAGTTTAGTTTTCGAGGCCACTGAAAAAGTCCTTTCTAGTAACTCAAAGAAGAGTAATGGCTCCGCTCGTTGCACGCCTTTCTATGAGAAACCCACTCATAGCAAGGCTTTCAAAATCGGGCAACGGCTACGCACATTACTTAAAGGGCCGCTGAAAAAGTGAAAATCACACTTTTTCAGCGGCCTCTAGTTTTCAACTTTTTTGGTGTCCTTTCCGCAATGTGTGACCCCGTTGTCTGTCTTGCAAGCATGATACGAGTGAAGCCATTGCGAGTCAAATAAAGAAAGATGGCCTTCTATGTTTCACGTTTCACTTTCATAATAGATCAGGCCTTTATAATTGCTCAGCACAACGCATAAAAGAAAGGATGTGGATGTCTTGTTTGAAAATCAAAAAATCCTTCCCGCCGTTCGTAATATGAAAGACTTTGAAACATTTTTAAAAAGTCAATATGATTATGGCGTGTTTTTGGAGCTCCATATGTCGCAAATTAAAGCGGTGTTTGAAATGGCGAAGATGAAAGAGAAAAAAATGTTTCTTCATGCGGACTTAGTACAAGGATTGAAAAATGATGAATACGCAGCTGAATATTTATGTCAAGAAGTGGGGCCGTATGGTCTCATATCCACGAAGGCTAATGTCATATTAAAAGCGAGGCAAAAAGGGGTGAAAGCGATCCAACGTATTTTCATCCTTGACTCTAATGCGCTAAAGCGGAATATTATGTTAATACAGAAGGCACAGCCCGATTTTGTCGAAGTTCTTCCTGGTTTAATTCCGAAAGTGATTAAAGAAATTCACGAAAAGACAGCTCGCGACGTTTTCGCAGGTGGGTTAATTGATACGGTGGATGAAGTGGAAGAGGCATTGAATGCTGGAGCAAAGGCTGTAACAACGTCTAATACGAGCTTATGGCGTCGCTTGTATTGTTAGATTACTTTCTTTAAATGATTGTTTATGTATGGTATACTCATTAATAAGTTAATAGATTCGGTTGGAGACAAGGAGAGACCACACTCACAATGGAAGAAATTCCTTTGTGTTTGTAGTGGTCTCTCCTTTTTTCGTTGAACGATAGAAGTTTAGTCAAGGAGGGCGTCGGTTCCGTACGGTTACACGTCGATCGGAAAGTGCTCTTCTTTCTGGTCGACGCAATTAAGGGAGAGCCTGCTGCACAGGCTTTCTTATAAAAAAAAGAGGAGTGGTTTAAATGCGGGTAGAATTTTCTAGTAAGAAGCGCCAAGAAATGATTCATACAATGGGGAATAAAGAATATGATTTGTTTATAATTGGAGGAGGAATCACAGGTGCTGGTATTGCACTTGATGCTGCAGCACGTGGTCTGTCAGTTGCTTTAATAGACATGCAAGACTTCGCAGCAGGAACATCAAGTCGTTCCACGAAGCTTGTGCATGGTGGATTACGTTATTTAAAGAATTTTGAAATAGGTCTCGTTGCAGAAGTGGGGAAAGAAAGGGAAATTGTCTATGAAAATGGCCCACATGTTACATCACCAGAGTGGATGCTTCTTCCTATTTATAAGGGAGGTACCTTTGGCAAGTTTGCAACGTCGGTTGGCCTAAGAGCGTATGATTTCCTAGCCGGAGTGAAAAAGCATGAACGGCGTAAAATGCTAACAACAAAAGAAACATTACAAAAGGAACCGTTGCTCAACCAAGAAGGGCTTCTTGGTGGCGGCTATTATGTTGAATACAAGACAGATGATGCTCGATTAACGATTGAAGTATTAAAGGAAGCTGTCGAATTTGGAGCATGTGCGATTTCGTATGCTCAGGTATCGAGGCTACTGTATGATAATGGAAAAGTCATTGGGGGAGAGGTTAAGGATTTGCTGTATGCTGATCACACTTTTCAAGTGAAAGCAAAAAAAACGATTAATGCTACAGGCCCGTGGGTCGATTCAATCAGAGAGATGGATCAATCAAAAAAAGGCAAAGTGTTACGGTTAACAAAAGGAGTCCATTTAGTTATCGATCAAGCGCATTTTCCATTAAAACAGGCCGTTTATTTTGATACTACAGATGGTCGTATGGTGTTTGCCATTCCTCGTGATGGGAAAGCATATGTCGGTACAACGGATACATTTTTTAATAAGGATACGAGTAATCCATATATGACGGATGAAGATCGAGAATACATCATTCGAGCGATCAATGGTATGTTTCCTAATGTTCATATAACAGCTGAAGAAATAGAATCAAGCTGGGCAGGGGTAAGGCCTCTTATTTATGAAGAAGGAAAAGATCCTTCTGAAATTTCACGTAAGGATGAGGTTTGGCATGCTGAATCAGGCTTAATGACGATCGCAGGTGGAAAGCTAACAGGTTATCGAAAGATGGCGGAAACAGTAGTGGATCAGGCAATAAAAGATTTGGATCAAGATTATCCACGATCTAATACGAAGAAGCTGCCGATTTCTGGTGGACATGTGGGTGGTTCTAAAGGTTTTGAGGATTTTATAAAGGAAGCGAATAATGATGCTCTAAATGAAGGGTTGACGAAGCAGCAAGCAAGATATTTAGTCCGATTATTCGGTTCAAACGTGACGACAGCACTTGACCTTAAGAAAGCTCTCAAAAATGAAGACCGTTTTGGTTTACCAGATGAATTATTTCTTGCTCTCCATTATGCAATGAATTATGAAATGATCGTAAAACCTGAGGATTTTTTTATAAGACGTACAGGGCTGCTCTATTTTAATTTGCGCTTAGTTGAACAATGGAAAGAGGGTGTGATTGAGTGTATGGCTCATACGTTACGATGGACACCAGATCAAAAGGAAAACTATGCGCATGGTCTGATGAAGCATATTCACCAGGCAATGACACCGATGAAGGAATAATTGTATAAACGAGGCTGGGACATAACTAAAGTGTCTATCTGGAAACCCGAACAAAAGATGAACGTAGCGAAGTATATGTCAGGAGCGGTTTACGTCGACCATCTATCATTGTACGGCTTTTCTTTTAGTTAAACCACTTTTGTCCCAGCCTCACACTTCCATTCTTTTGATTAGAAAATAAGAATATAAAGAAAACCAATCACTCCAGCTAAGCTCGCATAAAAGAGCATAGGTAAAATTGTTAGTCGAATAATGGTTCCTTCTTTTCCGATTAATCCTACAACGGAAGCTGCTGCGACTACATTTAATACACAAATCATATTACCAGCATTAGAGCCTAACACTTGAAGAGCAAGAATTCGCTCAGGAGGCAGTGCTAATTGATCAGCAACTGAAAACTGTAAAAGGGAAAACATCATATTACTGAATGTGGCACTTCCTGAAATAAAAGAGCCGAGTGCGCCAATAAAAGGAGCTACAAGTGGCCAACTGTTACCTAAATAATGTGCAGCTTGATTAGCAAGTTCTATCGGCATACTAACTAACTCCGCATTATTAACACCCGAGTTTATAAAAATTCTAACCATAGGAACAGCAGTGAAAAGTGTAACAGCACTCCCAATTAACATACCACTTGATTGTTTAACGGCTCGAGCTATCATCATTCCATTCATTTGATGAAAAAAGAATGTCAAAATTACAACGATAAGAAAAATAGTACCTGGTAAATAGAGTGGCGAGAATGTCGCACTAATAGACGTCCCAAAAATGTTCGTCCAGCCTATAACAACTCCTTCAAGCCAAGATTTAAAAGGTAACACTTCAAGTCTTGTCAGAACGAGTAAGAAACCGAGAGCTAAATAAGGAATCCAAGCTAACCATAAAGGAAGTGACCTGGAATGACCTTCCTCTGTTTTTAATATAATGGAACCAAGCCACTCTTTATTCCAATGTTCTTTTTTATCAAAATCCCAATTTTCCTCTGGGAGAAACCAGCTTTTTTTAATTGCTAATAACACAATGAACAATCCGATAAGCCCACCAAAGATAGAAGGGAATTCAGGACCAATAAACGTCGCAACTAGTAATGCAGGTAATGTAAAACTAATACCTGCAAATAATGCAAACTTCCACACTTTAAGTCCTTCTAGCCAGGATTGATTTTTTCCAAAAAAACGGGTTAACATCATTACTAATACAACTGGCATTAACGTACCGATAATAACGTCAATTTGCATGACCTGTGAAGCGATTATTCGCAAATAACTAGAGAGAGAAGCTTCGGTCATATAATTGTTAGTAATCGCGGCTAACTGCGATCCCTCTTGTAAACCTTGACCGATACCTACAATAACAGGCGTGCCAACTGCACCAAAAGAAACTGGACTGCTATCAGCAATTAGTGCAAGTGAAACAGCTGCCAATGGAGGGAACCCAAGTGCAACAAGAAGTGGAGCACCAATTGCTGCAGGAGTACCAAATCCGGCTGCTCCCTCAATGAAAGCTCCGAATAGCCAAGCAATTAGTATAAGTTGAATTCTGCGATCTTGACTTATGTCAAAAAAGCTATTTCGAATCGCATTAATCGCTTTACTTTCTTTAAGAGTATTAAGTAGTAAAATAGCTCCAAAAATAATATATAAGATTGATAGGCCGATTAAAACCCCTTCTATGGATGATGCTACTAGTTGCACGAAAGGAACTTTCCAATAATAATAAGCAATGACAGCTGTAAAAAGTAAACTAATTGGCATAGCCTTTATTGCCGGCATTCTCAATACAATTAATAATAATAATACGATTGCAATTGGAGATAGTGCTATTAAAGTAGTCATTTTTCATCACCTTTCAGTTAACATCATTATCTGTTACATTTAGTATACTATATCTTGCTCATTGTTTCACAATCTTATTTATAAAAAAAGGCTGAATGGTGACTAAGTATACACTTCTTTTGTTTATACGAATTTAATGATGATTAGAAAGGATACTAAGTAACTAGCATCCTTTATGATGGATCATGAGTTGTGTAATAATTGAATTAATTGTATATAATCTTCTTCTAACCCGATATCAAATCGTTTCCCAGTTAATTCGTTAGCAAGTAGGGGATTATTGGTAAGAAAGGCTTTAAGAGCATCTGTTAATTGAATTTCACCAGAGGGATCAGGCTGTACAGTATCTAAATGCTTAAAAATAGTAGGTTGTAAAACGTAACGCCCAACTATTGCTAAATTTGAAGAAATTGGTGAACGAGGCTTTTCTACTAAATGGTTAATTTGATGTAGCTTATGTTGTAAAGGCTGACTCATTACAACTCCGTATTGGTGTAGGCGTTCTTTTGGTACTTGCATTACTCCTATAACAGATGCTTGTTTTTCAACATACGTATCGGTAAGGGCTTTTAAAGCAGGCTGATCACTAATGATTAAGTCATCAGGCAATAAAACGGCAAATGGTTCATCTTGAACAAATCGCTTAGCGAGTGAAAGCGCATGACCTAATCCCTTTGCCTCTTGTTGTCGGACATATTCAATGTGAACATTTGGTAATGTCAATTTACTTAACAGGTGTGATTTTTGTTGTGCTTGTAAAAAAGCTTCAAGCTCTAACGAACGATCGAAATAGTCAATAATCGTATGCTTATTTCTTGAGACAATCATTAAAATTTCTTCAATGCCACAACTTATCGCTTCCTCTACAACATATTGAATGGCAGGCTTAGATTGAATAGGAAACATTTCCTTAGGTATAACTTTGGTTACTGGGAGTCTTCTCGTTCCGTAGCCTGCTGCTGGGATGACTGCTTTTTTTATTTTCAATGATATCCTCTCCCATAAATGATCATCGTTAAAAGTAGTTTATTCTCATTCATATGACAAGTAAGTTGTCCGACTGAAAACAGGCTTTTTTGTATGAAAGCGTTAAATAAATAGACGCTTGAGGAAGAAAAGCGAAAGAAAAAAAGTAGAGTCCCGCAATGTACTAAAATGTTCTTATAAATGCTCTCTCAGAAGCTGAATGAAACGGATTCAACATGTAACGGTTTTATTAAGTGCATTTGTCATCATTTAGTAAGAGAAAACAACCAAATATTACTAGTATATTGCAATCGGTACAAGGTGTGTTGACGCATTCCGAGTAAATGAGCTCTTCTATTGAGAATATATTGTTTCTGTTTCAGAAGAGTCTGTAGCGGGTATAGAAGAAGTATTAACAACAGCTTAGCAATCAAATACGTCAGTGGGTCATGCTTCAAATAGTGTGAAGAAATTAGATGAGGAAGTAGTGAATTTAAATAAGTTGATACAGTAACTAAAGCTTGCATAACTAATTTGAACTGGTTATTCGGTGACATAGTTGATAAGTAGAGTGAGGAAGAGTGGTTGATACGAACGAATGAGTTTGTTGAAGCACTCTTCTTTTTTAAAAATAAAGCATTGTAAAGTAGAAAGGGGGATTGTCATGAACAGTATAGTGTCAAAAGCTAGGTCAGTTGAGGAAGCGATTGATATCGGCTTACAAATGCTAAATGCCAAAGAAAAACAAGTTGATATTGAAATTTTGCAAAATGGATCTGAAGGATTTGCTGGTATGAAAAAAAAGAAAGCCGTTGTTAAGTTGTCCATACGTCAACCTATGAAAACTGAAGTGGTTGACCCCCTTGTAGAAATGGAAGCGTTCTTTAAGCAAATTCAAAATGAAAGCGTAATTACGGATGAAGATAGTCAAAGTCAACAATTAAATAAGGAAGATACAAGTGCTCAACTACTTACTAGTAAACGATCAGGACCAGAGGTGTGGGTGGAGAATGGTCAGTTTTTTGTTAAAGGCAGTATTGATTGCTACGCAAGTGTTTCGCTAAGTGAAGAAATTATACTCTTAAAAAATGGTGAACGTATGACTGAAAAGAAGGTGTTCGTTTCGGAACATGATGTGATTGACATTCAAATCGTTAACGAATATGAGCAAGTAGACACAGAGTGGTTCTTTATGGTGGACGAACAAAAGTTAAGAGCAAAGTTAATCGTACACCCAGGTTATAAAATCCATCGATACTTAAAAGATGCTCCTCCGAATAAACATATTTATTTACAAATCAATGAGAAAAAAGAAGTAACAAATACTTTAACCTTCGAGCAAATCATTCGAGAATTAGAAACGTTGAAAATCGTTTATGGTATCAATTATAAAGAAATATCAAAGGCCATTCAATCAATGGTCCCTTGTGAATATGATGTAGCTTTAGGAAAAGAGTCAAAAGATGGACAAGATGGCTCGTTTGAAATCAAGGTTGAAACAGAAACAAAGAAACAGTTGGTCGAAGATGATCAAGGAAATATTGATTATCGTCAATCAATGAACATTCCTACTGTTAAAGGAGGACAAGTTATTGGGATTGTTCATCCACCTACCGAAGGGTTCGATGGAAGGACCATATTTAATGAAGTGATTCAAGCCAAGGAAGGTCAGTCCGTGAACATGAAATTAGGAGAAGGAGTCGAGTGCTTAGCAACTGGGAGTGTAATCGCATTACGTGAAGGTAGACCACAAATTGACAAACATGATCTATCTGTGAAGGTAAATGTTTACCCAAAACTTACGTATCAAGAGGATGTCACGATTCGAACAGGGAATATAGCATTTGATGGTGACATAGAGATATTAGGTCATGTAGTTGAAAAAATGAAGGTTAAAGCAGGGGGAGATATTTACATTTATAAGTCGGTAACTGAAGCGCAAATCATTTCACATAAATCCATTACAGTAAGAGGAAATGTAATCGGTTCTGAACTATCTGCAGGAAAGAACAGTAAGATAGCTGGTGAGTTAGGTCTTTTATTAAAAGTGATACTAGAGCAGGTTAATAGAATGATGGATTTATTAAAGCAGTTATCCGTGTCTCCATCGTTTCAAACAATTGATTTGAGGGCAAATGGGATTCAACCAATTGTCATTATGTTATTAGAAAAGAAATTTACTAGATTAAAAACAGTCATTGGTACGTTTATGAAAAAGGTTTACAACGATTATCAGTATATTGAGGATCGTAAATGGGGCGAAATTTCACATGAGCTTCGGAGAAATTTTTTAACGTTAACAAATAAGAAAGTGACGATTAAAGATTTACAAAAATTAGCACGACGTATGGAAAAAGTCATTTCCAACACGATCATAGCTGAAAAGGTTCAAACTATTACGGTTTCAGATGCTATCAATAGTCATTTATTTAGTAACGGAGCTATTCATGTCGTTGGTAAGGGTTGTGTCAATACAAAAATTTATGCGAACGGAAAAGTTGACATACTCGGTAAGTTTAGAGGAGGTTCGATTTATTCAGAAGAGGGAGTAAAGGTAAAGGAATTAGGCACATATGTAGGTACAAGAACAGTCGTTACTGTGCCAAGAGATAAACAGATAAAAGTAGGAAATGCCTATGAGGGAACGATTTTAAAGATAGGTGAGCAAGTATTTAGAGTGACTGATAAGCAATCCGACTTTATCGCAAGCTTCAATGGTGAGAGAATCATTTTGGACTATGAGTAATGTCGTAATATTTTTACTTTGATTGGAATGGTTTTGATTAATAGGAAATCTAAAGGACACTGAAAAAGAAAAGTCAACTTTTTCAGTGTCCTTAACCTAGAATGGGAGTTACACTCATGATTTGATGTTCCGTATTAGCTGGAGCTAATACTTGTAATGCTTAGACAAGAACAAAAATTATTATTTTTACGCAGATCTGTGCTTTTAAGTTAATAAAAAAACAAAAATAAACAAACATATATACAAGGCAAAACAAAGGTGTTATACTTTATTCAGAAGAAAAAACAACTAATCGGAGGTAATTATGGTACAAAATCTTTGGGATGAAGCAAATGCAGAAACGTTGAAGCCAGGGTTAGATGAACTTGTATATCGCTCTAACTTAATCGGTACTGACCGAGCTGTGTGTAACTGGGGTGGCGGTAATACGTCTATGAAGACGACGGTTAAGGATTTCCGTGGGCGTGATGTTGAAGTGATGTGGGTTAAAGGTAGTGGGTCTGATTTAGCAACAATGGGAGCGAAGAATTTCACTGGTTTAAACCTTGAAGATATTCGTCCTTTAATCGAACGTGATGAAATGTCCGATGAAGAAATGGTTGCTTATTTAACACATTGTATGATTGATCATACACATCCACGTGCATCAATTGAGACGTTATTACATGCTTTTTTACCATTTAAGCATGTAGATCACACACATCCTGATGCGATCATTAGTCTATGCTGTGCTCATAATGGGAAAGAGTTGGCAAAAGAGATTTTTGGTGATCGGTTTGTATGGGTACCATATGTAAGACCAGGGTTTACTTTATCAAAAATGATTGCAGAAGGTGTGGAGCTAAATCCGAATGCTGAACTTGTTTTAATGGAGAAGCATGGCTTAGTCGTGTGGGGAGATACAGCTCAGGAAAGCTATGATAAGACGATTTCTGTCATTAATGAAGCAGAGGCATTTATTAATAAACAAGCAAAAGGAAAGCAACCATTTGGTGGTCAGAAATATCAATCATTAACTGGTGAAGAGCAGCAAGAGTTGCTAGCGCAAGTTATGCCAGTCATTCGTGGAGCGATTAGTGATGAGAAGAAGATGCTTTTAACATATGATACGGGTGATAAGATTGTAGAGTTCGTTAATAGCTATGATGCAGCTGAACTATCACAAGTAGGAGCAGCTTGCCCTGATCATCTCGTTCATACGAAAATGAAGCCTTTGTTTGTTGATTGGGATCCATCATCGAAAAATGTGGAAAGTTTGATCGAAGCAATTAAAACTGGTGTTGAAACATTTAAGAGTGAATATCAAAACTATTTCAATGAAAATAAAAATGAAGGCGATGTTATGTTTGAACCAGCACCAAGAGTCATATTAATTCCAGGAATCGGTATGGTGAATACAGGGAAAAATGTCACAATGGCTAACGTAAGTGGAGCTCTTTATCACCGCGCAATTTCGGTTATGAAAGGTACGACTGCATTAGGAACATTTGTCTCTTTAAATGAAAACGAGTCTTATAACATTGAGTATTGGCCATTAGAGCTTTATAAACTATCATTGGCACCAGCAGAAGCAGAGTTTTCTAGACAGGTGGCATTTGTTACAGGTGGAGCTGGTGGAATCGGAAGTGAAACATGCCGCCAGTTTGTTGAACAAGGAGCCCATGTTGTTATAGCAGATTTAAACCTTGAAGGTGCTGAAAAAGTTGCATCAGACATTAATGAACAGTATGGTGACAAACGAGCTCTAGCTGTTAAAATGGATGTAACGAGCGAAGAACAAGTACAAGTAGCTTTAAAACAAGCAACTCTAGCATACGGTGGAATAGATATCATCGTTAATAATGCGGGACTAGCTACTTCTAGCCCTATTGAAGAAACAACTTTAAAAGAGTGGAATTTAAATATGGATGTTCTCGGTACAGGATATTTCCTTGTCGCACGTGAAGCATTCAAGGTGATGAAAGGTCAAGGGATTGGCGGAAGTATGGTGTTTATCGGTTCAAAAAATTCAGTCTATGCTGGAAAAAATGCGTCTGCATATAGCTCTGTTAAAGCATTAGAGGTTCATTTAGCTAGATGTATTGCAGCTGAAGGAGGTCAATACGGTATTCGCGTGAACTCTGTATTACCAGATGCAGTCTTGCAAGGATCAGCTATTTGGGGCTCTAGATGGCGTGAAGAGCGTGCTGCAGCTTATGGAATCGAACCAGATCAATTGGAGGAGCATTATCGTAAACGTACTACGTTACTTGTTAATATTTATCCAAAGGATATTGCTGAATCGATACTTTTCTTCTCCTCATCAAAAGCAGCTAAGACAACAGGTTGTATGATTACTGTTGATGGCGGTGTACCAGCAGCCTTTACTCGCTAAATAAAAGAATGGATGACTAGTCTCTGTAAGTAAACTTAAGAGGGCACTGAAAAGTTTGATCTTTAATTTTTCAGTGCCCCTTCATTGAAAGGGAGCATCGTCTTTCACAGTGGACTAACATATATAAAGCGCTTACTATTTATGGGGGGATAACATGAGTCAAAGTTGTCTAGCGGTCGATATTGGAGCTTCTAGCGGAAGAGTGATGCTTGGCCAATTGGCTAATGAGCAGCTTCAGCTAGATGAGATCCATCGTTTTAAGAATGAAATGATGGAAAAAAACGGGCACTTCTGTTGGGATATTGAAACGCTTTTTTCAGAAATCAAAGCTGGATTAAAGAAATGTCGTGATTTTGACAGTAAACCAGTAAGTATCGGAATTGATACGTGGGCGGTCGACTTTGTTCTTTTAGATGAAAATGATCAGCTTATAACAGATGCTGTTGCATATCGTGACCCGCGTACCGATGGGATGATGGAAGAAGTTACAGAGATTATAAAAAAGGAACGTCTCTATTTAGATACCGGTATACAATTTCAAAAGTTTAATACGATTTATCAGTTATATGCATTAAAGAAGCAGCAGCCTGAATTGTTAGAAAAAGCGAAAACGTTTTTAATGATCCCAGATTATTTTCATTTCTTACTAACAGGTAAAAAGGCTAATGAGTATACAAATGCAACAACGACACAACTAGTGAATGCTTTTACGAAAAAATGGGACAAAGAATTGGTTGATGCTCTAGGGTTACCTTTTAATATCTTTCAGCCAATCATTCTTCCGAAAGAAAAGCTTGGATCATTAAAGGAAGAATTAGTCGAGGAGCTTGGATTTTCTTTAGATGTTTATGTGCCTGCAACACATGATACTGGTTCGGCGGTATTGGCTGTCCCAGAAAACAATGAAACGATTTACATTAGTTCTGGAACTTGGTCTTTAATTGGAATAGAAAATTCATTTCCAATTTGTATTACGAAGGCATTAGATTATAATTTTACAAATGAAGGCGGAGTAGATTATCGCTTTAGGTTTTTAAAGAACATTATGGGACTTTGGATGATCCAAGAAGTGAAGCGCTTGTACGATGATGCGTATTCGTTTGCTGAGCTTGTCCAGTTATCTAAACAATACAGTTCGTTTACTTCTATTCTTAATGTCGATGATCAACGTTTCTTAAAGCCTGATGATATGATAAAAGAAATACAAGCATATTGTAAGGAGACAAAGCAGCAGGTTCCTCATCAACCTGGTGAAGTAGCTAAGTGTGTATTTGATAGCTTGGCTGAAAGCTATCAAAAGGCAATTGTGGAAATTGAAGAAATGATCGAAAAAGAATATGAAACAATACATGTTATCGGTGGAGGAAGTCAGAATGAGCAATTAAATCAGCTGATTGCTGATAAAACGAAAAAGATTGTATCCGCAGGACCTGTTGAAGCAACGGCAATTGGGAATGTGGTTGCTCAATTAATGGCTTTAAGAGAATTAAATGAAATCACAGATGCACGCAAGGTCATTGCGAATTCATTCGAGTTAAAGCGTTATCGTGCAATGACTAGTATCGAGGAGGGAATGGAATGAGTGACAATCAAGCATTTGAAAGTGCAAAAAAGGAATACGAGCAATGGGGTATTAACATTGATGAAGTATTTAAAACGTTAAAAAATATCCCGGTTTCGATTCATTGCTGGCAAGGTGATGATGTTGGTGGCTTTGAGGTGAATCGTGGTGAATTATCTGGTGGGATTGACGTTACAGGGAACTATCCTGGTAAAGCACGGACACCTGAAGAGCTTCGTGCTGATATTGAAAAGGCGCTTTCTCTTATCCCAGGTAAGCATCGAATTAACCTTCATGCGATTTATGCTGAAACCGATGGTCAAGTAGTCGAAAGAGATAGGCTTGAGCAGAAGCATTTTGAGAAATGGGTCGCGTGGGCAAAGGAGCAGGGGCTAGGTCTTGATTTTAATCCGACGTTGTTTTCACATGAAAAGGCCGCAGAGGGTCTTACATTAGCTCATCCTGATCCAGAAATCCGTCAATATTGGATCGATCATTGTAAAGCGAGCCGAAAAATAGGTGAATACTTTGGTCGAGAATTAGGAACACCTTGTTTAACGAACATTTGGATTCCTGATGGCTATAAAGATACGCCAAGTGACCGTTTAACCCCTAGACGTCGTTTAATGGAATCACTTGACGAAATCTTTGCTGAAGAAATAGACAAAAATTATTTAGTCGATGCTGTTGAGAGTAAGTTATTCGGAATCGGTTCAGAAGCATTTGTTGTTGGCTCACATGAATTTTATTTGAGCTATGCGCTTAAAAATGATGTAAATTGTTTATTGGATACGGGGCATTACCATCCAACTGAAATGGTTTCAAATAAAATTTCAGCAATGCTACTGTTCTTTGACCAGCTTGCATTACACGTATCTCGTCCAGTTCGATGGGACAGTGACCATGTCGTCACGTTCGATGATGAACTAAAAGAGATTGCAATGGAAATTGTTCGTAATGATGCACTAGATAAAGTGATGATTGGCCTTGATTTCTTTGATGCAAGTATTAATCGTGTGGCAGCATGGACGATCGGTACGCGAAATATGATCAAAGCATTGCTCTTTGCCTTGTTACTTCCTCATCGTCAATTAAAGGAACTCCAAGATAATGGAGATTTCACTAGACGTTTAGCTCTGCTAGAAGAGTTTAAAACGTATCCATTTGGAGTCATTTGGAATCAATATTGCCAGGAAATGAATGTACCTACAAAGGAAAATTGGCTGCAAGATGTAGAGGAGTATGAAGAGCAAGTTCTATCAAAACGTTCGTAAGTGTAGATGCAGTCAGGCACGTTTGCTTGTCTGCATTTCGCCTTTAGGTGAGAACGTTTCTCTTCAAACATTAACAAATGATATAGGTTAAAATAGAGATGATGTTAATAGAAATGAGGGATGAGGATGAAGGTTTCCTTATATATCACCTGTCTAGCAGATGTGTTTTATCCGAATGTAGGAAAGCATGTTGTTGAATTGTTAGAGCGAAATGGTTGCGAGGTCGATGTTCCTCAGCAACAAACATGCTGTGGACAGCCTGCTTATAATAGTGGCTATCATAAAGAAACGAGCGAGGTCGCTAAACATACGATTCGAACGTTTGAGGAAGCTGATTATGTTGTCATTCCTTCAGGCTCGTGTGGCGCGATGATACATGAATACCCACATCTATTTAATGAAGAACTAGAATGGAAAATGCGTGCTGAATCATTAGCAAAAAAGACGTTCGAATTTACTCAATTCATTATGGACGTGTTAGGAATGGAGGACTTGGGGGCTGTTTTTCCTAAGAAGGTTACGTACCACACGTCCTGCCATATGACACGATTATTAGGAGTGAAGGATGCTCCTATAAAGTTGCTAAATTGTGTTGAAGGACTTGAATTTACGTCGTTACCTAATAAAGAGACGTGCTGTGGCTTTGGTGGGACATTCTCTGTCAAAATGGTGCCAATTTCTGAACAGATGGTCAATGAAAAGATTGAACATATAGAAGAGACAGATGCGGAAGTATTAGTAGGGGCGGATTGTGGTTGTTTAATGAACATTGGAGGAAGAATAAACCGTCAAGGCAAACCAATCAAAGTCATGCATATTGCAGAAGTACTAAATACTCGCTCTTAAAGGAGGGGATTACAATGGCCATGAAAATCAGCGAAGATCCATTTTTTGAGCGTGTTGATAAAGGGATTAATAATGACTTTATGCGCAAAGCGATGGTATCAGCGCAAGATCGTTTAAAGGGTCGAAAATTAACGGCTCAAGAGGAGTTAGGGAACTGGGAGGACTGGCGTGAATTGTCTGAGGAAATTCGCCAGCATACACTTGAGCATTTGGATTATTATTTGGAGCAGTTGGCAGATAATGTTGTCAGTCGCGGTGGGCATGTTTTTTTTGCGGAGACAGCAGAGGAAGCTAATGAGTATATATCAAATGTTGTAAAGGAAAAAGAAGCGAAGAAAATTATTAAATCGAAGTCGATGGTCACTGAAGAAATTAATATGAATGAAGCACTTGAGAACCTCGGCTGTGAAGTGATTGAATCTGATTTAGGTGAATACATTTTGCAAATTGACGACCATGATCCTCCTTCACATATCGTTGCACCAGCACTTCATAAGAATAAAGAGCAAATTCGTGATACGTTTCATGAGAAGCTACAATATACGAAATCATCGAAGCCTGAAGAGTTAGCTTTATTTGCCCGCGAGCAATTAAGACAAGATTTTGTTCATGCCGATATTGGCATTACTGGCTGTAACTTTGCTGTGGCAGAATCAGGTGCAATTTCGCTTGTCACAAATGAAGGAAATGCTAGACTTGCAACGACACTACCAAAAACACAAATTACGGTAATGGGTATGGAGCGAATTGTTCCAACGTGGGAAGAACTAGACATTTTGGTTAGTATGCTTTGTCGAAGCGCTGTTGGACAAAAGCTGACTAGCTATATTACAGGTTTAACAGGTCCAAAAGAAGAGGGTGATGTAGATGGACCAGAAGAATTTCACCTTGTCGTCGTTGATAATGGACGTTCGAATATATTAGGTACAGAATTCCAGTCTGTATTACAATGTATTCGTTGTGCTGCTTGTATTAACGTATGTCCAATTTATCGACATGTTGGAGGACATTCGTATGGCTCAATTTACCCTGGTCCAATCGGAGCTGTTCTTTCGCCATTGTTAGGTGGTTACGACGATTACAAAGAGCTACCATATGCATCGAGCTTGTGTGCCGCTTGTTCGGAGGCATGTCCTGTTAAAATTCCGCTTCACGATTTGTTAATTAAGCACCGTCGAAATTTTGTTGAAGAGCAAAACAAAGGAGGATTTGGTGAAAAACTAGCGATGAGAGGGTTCTCATTAGCAGCAAGTAACCCAGCGATTTTTAATTCAGCTACAAAATCAGCTCCTTTAATGATGAGTCCTTTTACAAAGGAAGGGAAGATTTCCAAAGGACCGGGACCAATTAAACCGTGGACCGATATACGTGATTTTCCTGAACCGAGTAAACAATCATTTAAGAAATGGTTTAAAGAGCGGGAGAAAGGAGGACACGAATAATGGTTAAAGGCAGTGTTCACCATAAAGAGCGCTTTTTAAACAATATTGCGAAAAGTTTAGGGAGAAATCGGATTCAAAAGGAGGTGAATCGTCCGAAATGGCGTAAGCAGCCTCAGTATGATGTGTTCAAAGGAGAAAGCCAGGATGAATTAGTTGAACGGTTAAAAGCTCACTGTACACATATTCATACAGATGTGATTCAAGTTCCACAACGACATTTAAACGAGAGTCTTGATAAAATTGTTAACGAATTACAAGGAGAATCAATCGTTTATTGGGATGATCCACGATTTGATGAATATGGTTTAACGGACTATTTAAATGATTCTACGTCTTCTGTGCATAGATGGGACCCTGAGCTTGGGCAAAAAAATGTTCAAATTGCTGAGCAAGCTCATATAGGGATTACTTTTTCTGATATTACGCTAGCAGAATCAGGAACGGTTGTTTTATTGAGTGATCAAGGTAAAGGTCGGTCTGTAAGCTTGCTACCGACGTATTATGTTGCGATTATTCCTAAAAGTACGATTGTACCAAGAATGACGCAAGCAACTGAAATGCTCCACAACATGCAACAAGAAGAGGGATATGTTCCGTCTTGTGTAAACTTTATTTCTGGACCTAGTAATAGCGCTGATATTGAGATGAACTTAGTCGTAGGTGTTCATGGGCCTATTCGTGCTTATTATATGATTGTTGAAGATCGATAAAAGGGATGTCCTAACAGGTATTAAACGTACCTTATGGACATCTTTTTTAGAAGGAAATGATCGAAACGTTGTCGAATATAGTTTAAGGATGAACAAAAAAAGGAGGACACTGAAAAAGTACAAATCAACTTTTTCAGTCCCTTTAATTTGAATAGCAATGTCTTCACGCGTTGCTCACTTGATACGAATTACCCATTCTTATCAAGCCTTTCAAAACAGGCAACGGTTGCGTTCATTGCTTAAAGGGCACCAAAAAAGAAGGGGTTTGCATGTATGTCAGAAACGATTGTTTCATTAGAAAAAGTGAGTTGGAGACAAGAAAGCCGTACAATTTTAGATGAAATTACATGGCTCGTTCAACGAAATCAACATTGGGTTATTTTAGGTTTAAATGGTTCTGGTAAAACGTCCCTTTTAAACATGATTACAGGATACCTTTGGCCATCAAAAGGTAACGTTTGTGTATTAGGTCATGAATATGGCAAAGTAAATATTCCAGAATTGCGAAAATCGATTGGTTGGGTCAGTTCATCATTAGATCAGCAAGTAGCCAATCGATTAGATGATGTGTTAGATGTTGTCATTAGTGGAAAATATGCTTCGATTGGCCTGTATAAAAAGTCATCCATGGAAGATAAGTTGAAAGCAAGCGACATCGTTGAAACATTAGGAATATCACATTTGCAAAATAGCTACTTTTATAAGCTATCTCAAGGGGAAAAGAGGCGTGTGTTAATTGGAAGAGCATTAATGGCTAACCCAGACATATTAATATTAGATGAGCCTTGCAATGGATTGGATTTATATGCGAAAGAACAGTTCCTTTTCATGCTTAAGCAATTTGCCGGCGATAAAGGAGGTCCCACGATTATTTATGTCACACATCACATTGAAGAAATGATTTCAGCATTTACGCATGTATTATTATTACGCGATGGAAAGGTTGTTGCAGCAGGAGAAAAACGTGATGTACTAACAAAAGAAACATTAACTAAAGTATACAACCTATCAGTAGATATAACGTGGAAGCATGATCGCCCTTGGTTACACGTGAGCGAGTAAGCAAATCAGTCGACCAACAATGAATCATTCTGTACAATAATGTTATGAATGAGAAGAAATGAGGAGATGCGAATGTTTAATGATTCTTCGATGGATTGGAAGGATCTAGATCAAGATGAGTTTCGTATTCTTGTATATAAAACGATTTATGATTTAGAAAGGCAAAATGCAAGTCGGCTGCTGCCGCAATTTTTGCGTCATGTATACGAGGAGTACCGAATGGTGGAAATGGCTAAGAAAATTGGCTTATATCCGTCAAGTTCATCTGTGACGGTGATTGCAGCTGAGCAGCTAAAAATGCCTGTTGGTACGTATGAAGCTTTTTTGGATCAAGCGCATACGAGAATTGAATTACTGCTGCAAAAGGACAATGATGAAAATGAGCAATAAAAAAATGACGAGGGTATGACCAAACGAAGGATGATTTGGTTATACCTTTTTATATTAATTTGAATTGACAAGCTGAATGGAACGAATCAAGGTGGAAGTGGATTCTAGGAACAGCTGCTGAGCGCTTTTCTTACATAATTAACTTTTTACCGTCAATACTAATGCTAGAAGGGAGTTGATGATGTTGGATAAATCAGACAAGCAGCATGCAGATCAAATTGCAACGAAATCATATCAACCAAGTTATTATAAAAGTGAAAAAGAGGCGAAAAAAGGGTATAGCTGTCACTCATGAGCAAGTTTCAGATACATTAACAGAGGGTACGATTGAATATGAGAATGAAGCACAACCATTTAATAAGAAGGATAAATAACGAAGGGAGAAGCTTATATGTTCCAAAAACGTTCAAATAAAGGGGTTATTACGAGTTCGATCATTGGTGGTGTAGTAGGTGCTGCTAGTGTAATGATGTTTACAACTGATACGGGAAAACAAGTTATGAAAAGAGCAAAAAAAGCGTATCCGTCTTTGTCACGTACTTTATTAGAGCTTGGAGAGGAATGGAAAGAAGAAGTTGATGACATCATGAATCAATCAAAAAGTAAACCGAATCGTTCTGATGATGTGAATGAAAAAAGTGATATTGGTTCTTTAATCGAGCAAGTTGTTGAAAGAGATGAAAAAGCAAATGAATAGAAGATGCTATAAAAAGTGGGATCGAGTAAATGGATCTCGCTTTTTTTATTTATGATTGAATATAACATTTTAACGAAAGATAGGTTATTCATTTTTCCATCAAATGATCTATGATAAAATGGGATGAACTCACTCAAGTGAATGAGTGTATTGGAATGATGGTTAAGGTGGGAGTTATCATGGAATTTCATTGGAATGCTTTCGTTAATTCATTAAATCGAATTGAATGGTATGATATAGGAATTGCTTTGCTTATTTTCTTAGTATTTTTGCTTTTCCGTAAACTATTTACTAAGTACATCTTTAGATTAATAGTAGCTTTGTTAAAGAAGACGCCAACCGCAGTGTTCTCGAATTTGTTACTTTCATTTGAGCAGCCATTAAGAGTGTTTTGGGCGGTTTTAGGTACATATTTAGCGCTCGTCTACTTGCCTTTTAATATTACAACAATTGAATTTGTCGCTCATGTGTATCGCTCGATTATCATCATATTAGTTGGCTGGGGATTATTTAATTACACGTCTTCTCACTCATTGTCTCTTATAAAAGTCATTAGTAAAATAGATGATGATGAAGATAGTATGCTCATTCCGTTTATATCGAAGGTGTTACAAGCGGCTGTCTTAGCACTCATTATCATCGTGGTCATTAGTGAGTGGGGCTTCGATATTAGTGGATTTATTGCAGGTCTCGGATTAGGAGGACTGGCCTTTGCTCTAGCGGCTCAAGATACAGTTGGCAATTTTTTTGGTGGTGTCGTGATTATTACAGAGAAACCGTTTAAGAAAGGTGAATGGATTCAGACTCCGACCGTTGAAGGAACTGTTGAGGATATTACGTTTAGAAGTACACGTATCCGGACTTTTGCTGATTCTGTTATTACGGTTCCTAACTCGACATTAGCAAATGAGCCGATTACGAACTGGTCACAAATGGGGAAACGACGAATTACCTTTAATTTAGGAGTAACCTATTCTACTCCAAGGGAAAAGCTAGAGCGCTGTGTGAAAAAAATTGAGCAGCTTTTATATGATCATGAAGAGGTTGATAAGGAATTAATTATCGTTCGCTTTAGTGAATTTAACGATTCTAGCTTAGACATTTATATTTATTTTTTCACCAAATCAATCGTTTGGTTGGAATGGTTTGCCACGAAGGAAGACATTAACTTCAAAATAATGAATATTTTGAAGGAGGAAGGCGTTTCCGTTGCCTTCCCGTCACGAAGTATTTATATGGAAAGGTCTGATGGTGATCGTACGGAAGGATAGAAGGAAAGTAAGACAGTATGATAAGAGCGAGTGCTCTTATTGTACTGTTTTTTTTAGTTAGAACGGCTACATGTGTGGAAGGAGCAATCATGTAGTGGAAGTCGTGCAAAATCAAGATTGCTTCATATGTCCGATTTATAGTGGTTACGTGATAGTAAGTTTCATTTCATAATTAGAGTCATTTAGTAAATGCTATGAGGAGAGTGAATTATTTTAGACGCATAGGAGTCATGCCATCATGAAAAATTTAACCGCTACGTATAAAATATCGATTGTTGTTGCCCTTGTTTTTGTGTTATGGGGGGCTTTATTCCCGAACCATTTAGAACGAATCATGAATGACGCGCAAGCTTTTTTTCTTAACGCTTTTGGTTGGTTTTATAATTTAACCGCTTCCTTTTTCTTAATTTTTGCTCTGGCATTAATTTTTAGTCGATACGGCAAAATCAAGTTAGGAAAAGATACGGATCAGCCTGAATTTAGTCGACCTACATGGTTTGCGATGTTATTTAGTGCAGGAATGGGAATCGGTTTATTATTTTATGGTGTTTCTGAGCCGATTTCTCACTTTGCAGCACCACCAATGGGTGAAGGAGGTACACAAGATGCTGCGCTATTAAGTTTAAGGTATACGTATTTACATTGGGGCTTTCATGCGTGGGCTATTTATGCAGTTGTCGCTTTAACTTTAGCTTTTTTTAAGTTTCGTAAGGATGCGCCTGGATTAATGAGTGCGACGTTAAGACCTGTTTTCGGAAATCGCGTGAACGGACCGCTTGGGTACACAGTCGATATATTTGCTGTCTTTGCGACCTTGTTTGGAGTATGTGCATCATTAGGGCTAGGAGCGCAGCAGATTAATGCAGGGCTGAATTATTTAATCGACATTCCTGTTTCATTCATGATTCAACTAATCATTATCGGAGTTATTACCGTCTTATTTATTATTTCTGCTAGCACAGGTATTAAAAAAGGAATTCGCTATTTAAGTAATACGAACATGTTGCTTGCTGTATTGTTATTAATCATGATGGTCATTGTTGGACCTACTTTGTTTTTGCTAAATTTATTTACTCATACTTTAGGTGAGTATGTTCAACATTTACCACAAATGGGCTTACGTCTCTCACCTTTCAATGAGGAACGAGCAGCGTGGACGCAAGGGTGGACAATTTTTTATTGGGCTTGGTGGATTTCATGGTCTCCTTTTGTAGGAATGTTTATCGCACGTGTCTCAAGAGGCCGTACCGTACGTGAGTTTACGATTGCAGTCTTAATTGTACCGACACTTGTTTGTGCATTTTGGTTTGCGATGTTTGGAGGTACGGGTATTTACTTGGACTTAATTGAGGGTATTGATGTGTCAAGTAAAAGCTTGGAAACTGTTTTATTTTTTGTATATGAACAGCTGCCAGGTGGTGGGTTACTTTCCATCGTAACAGTGCTTTTAATTACGACTTTCTTTATTACATCTGCAGACTCTGCCACATTTGTTTTGGGGATGCAAACAACAGACGGGCAGATTGAACCACCAACTTTTATCAAAATTTCGTGGGGGATTATACTAGCCGCTTCTGCTGTTGTTCTTATGGCTACTGGAGGATTAAATGCTCTTCAAACAGCAATCATGGTAAGTGCCTTTCCACTTACCATTATTTTGTTAATAATGAGCATTGGTATACTACGTGCTTTCAAGTCAGAAGTAGAACCGAAACGTAAAAAGATAAAGCACAAACATTAATGATAATTGTGAGAGGTTGGACAAAAATGTAATGAAAATGAGTTATGAACAAATATACATTGGTGCACGTAATTCGTTTGTGTAATATCCGTTGGTTTACGTAAGTAGCTATCGCATTTTTCTTAAACAAAAAAATAATAAAATTCATCGTTCTTGTTTATTCACGTATAAAGGTGGGAATGGATACATATATAAGAGAATAGTACAAGAAAGGTTATTAACAATAGCTACTATAGAGGTGAAAGAATATGAGAGGGAAAATGATTGTTGCCATTGCTGTACTACTCATGCTACTAACTGGCTGTGGACAAGTATCGGGAGACGTGAACCAGCATGCAAATGCCGCCGTTAAGATAAATTATGATTCTGTTGAAAGGGAAATTGCTGAGCAGCATGAACCTGAATCTGTAAGCTTTGATTGGATTGAAAAAGGCTATAGTGGTATCTTTGCTCCGACTAATGACCGGCTTGGTGAAACATTTGATCAAATCACTGAACGTGAAGGTGAACCAATTGAAACGGGTTATTATGAAGGTGGAGTATATTTACAATTTGAACGAGTAACGTTTTTTATAAATCCCCAAACGCAAAGAAGCGTAGCGATTGCTTTGCAAATTGAAGAGGAGGCATTAACAGAAAAAGAGTTGAAGAAAGCTCTTGGAACACCTGATGTAAGTGAAATGAATCAGATGGATGGGTATTGGATGTTTAGCTATGATTTGGATGAGTATGAGTTAATGTTCGAAGCAAAATCTAAAGATGATATCATAGAGTATGTATGGTTACGAGAAATATTATAGAAATACAAATTCAGGCGACTAAATGAGTATCAAAGAGGATTATGGAGGGCATCGAATATATTTAAAAAACAAACTTTTTCGGTGCCCTTGATTATAAGTGCTAGATTGAGACTCTTTAGACCGTAGACAAAACGCCTTTGAGAAAAAAATCTCAAAGGCGTTTTTACGTTGTTTTTAGTTATATTATTGAGATAGAAAAACGGTCTGTTTTTCCTCTATTCAAAGAGGACGGGATGGGAGTGCCGACTCTTGCAGCCGGTTCGTTCAACGCCCGCCTGCGGAAAGCGTGCCCCCCATCCCGGGAGCGAGAGCAAAGCTCCCTTTCAAGTCCGAAGTAAACGAGCACTTTTTCAGTGGACTCAGGAAAGGGCAGGCTGAAGAGCCTTTTTGATGCTCTTTTTTCTCGTAATGAGCGTAATTGTAGTGTGTTACTAGAAGTCTGCTCATAAATGTATACTTTTTTAAGGGTTATGATTGCATTTTTGATAGTAAATCATTATCATTATGAAGAGATTGTTATTACAGGAGGATTTGAAAATGAAAATGATGGACGCAAATGAGATTATTCAATTTATCTCACAAAGTGAAAAGAAAACACCTGTTAAGGTACATATTAAAGGTCAATTAGATTCAATTGATTTTGGAGCAGACACGAAGGCTTTCGTAACGGGGAATGTAGGGATATTATTCGGTGAATGGAGCCAAATTGAATCTGCTTTAAAAGAAAATGAACAGCTTATAGAAGATGTAGTTGTTGAAAATGATCGTCGTAATTCAGCGATTCCACTTCTTGATATGAAAAACATTCAAGCTCGTATTGAACCAGGTGCAATTATCCGTGACCAAGTTGAAATTGGTAAAAATGCTGTAATCATGATGGGAGCAAGCATTAATATCGGTTCTGTGGTTGGTGCAGGTACGATGATCGATATGAATGTAGTCATGGGTGGACGAGCTACTGTAGGGGACAATTGTCATATTGGAGCTGGCTCCGTGTTAGCAGGAGTAATCGAACCACCTTCTGCCAAGCCTGTAGTTGTCGAAGATGATGTAGTCGTTGGTGCCAATTGTGTCATTTTAGAGGGAGTAACAGTTGGAAAAGGTGCTGTTGTTGCAGCTGGCGCGATCGTAACAGAAGATGTCCCTCCTAATACAGTTGTTGCTGGTACACCGGCTCGTGTTATTAAGGAAATCGACGAAAAGACTAAAGGGAAGACTGAAATTAAGCAAGAGCTTCGACGCTTGAATGAGGATGACTAAGAAGTTTGTGATGAAAGTAGCTTTGTCGAATTCGACAAAGCTCTTTTCATAGAGGTACAGATTTGAGCAACACAATGCTATTTAGAAAGAAGGGTATATAGTTGTCTACGAACTGGATAGAACGAGATCAACGAGCGATTATGTCAACGTATGGACGCCTTCCGATCGTCATTAATCGTGGCGAAGGAAACTACGTTTATGACGAAGAAAACAAAAAATATTTAGATTTATTTACTGGACTAGCTGTAAATATTTTAGGGCATTCTCATCCAACCGTTTTAGAAGCTTTGCAAGAACAAGCAGGGCGATTTATGCACATTTCTAATTATTTTTATAATAAGCCGGCCATTACACTAGCCGAGAAACTGATTGAATTATCGGTAGAAGGGAAAGTATTCTTTACTAATTCAGGAGCGGAGGCGACTGAAGCAGCTTTGAAGCTTATCCATAAATGGTCTAAGAAGCAAAATTCAGCGAGGAATGGTGTAGTTGTTTTGAAAAGAAGCTTCCATGGGAGAACGTTAGGTGCTCTGAAGCTCACTAGGCAGCAAGGTGTATATCAAGATTTTCCTGTTACTTCAATGCCTGTATACGAAGTAGAGCCAAATGATTGCGAGGCGTTATCCAACATTTTTGAAACGGAGCGTCCCGCCGCTGTTATTGTCGAACCTGTACTTGGCTCAGGTGGGATTGTGACTTTAACGGCAGAATATTTACAACATATGGAGCAGATGTGCAAGAAGCATCAAGCGCTTTGCTGTATGGATGAAATTCAAACTGGAGTGGGTAGAACGGGCACGTTCTTTGCTTATGAGCATGCAAGTATTACTCCTGATGTTATATTGTTTGCAAAAGGAATGGGTGGTGGCTTGCCTTTAGGTGGAGTGATTGTGGCTGATTCTTATACAGACTTATTACAACCTGGAGATCATGGAACGACCTTCGCTCCGGCTCCTTTAAGTTCAGCGCTTGGGAATGCGGTGATTGAAGTGTTAATCGATCGAGGTCAGATGGAGAAAGGGAGGAAAGTGGCCGATGAGCTTCATGATCAACTACAATCCTTAAAGAATCGAAACGGTGAACTCATTAATGACATTCGTGGAAAAGGAATGATGATAGGGATTGTTCTGTCATTAACTGCGTTTGAAGTGAAAACGATCCAGAAGAATTTATTAGAAAAAGGTTTAATGGTTGATGTTACTCAGCAAACGATTATACGTTTATTACCGCCGATGACTTTAACGAAAGTAGAAGTTGAACATTTTATGAAAGAGCTTGAATACGAGCTTCTACACATAAGGGGAATGTGATCATGTTAAGCGAGCAAGAATTAATCCAAATTCGAAGAGAATTACACCAAATACCTGAGCTTGGATTCCAAGAAATCAAAACACAAGCATATTTGCTTGAAAGAATAAAGAGGTTGCCACAAAAGTACTTAACAGTTGAAACGTGGAAAACAGGTATTTTTGTTTATGTGAATGGTATAAATCATGACAAAACGATTGCCTACCGCGCGGATATGGATGGATTACCGATTGAAGAGCAAACAAGTTATGATTTTAAGTCACAACATTCAGGACATATGCATGCGTGTGGACATGACTTTCATATGACTATTGCTTTCGGTGTTTTAGCTCATGCTGCCTTTAAGCAACCTTCAAGCAATTTATTATTCATTTTCCAACCGGCAGAAGAAGGTCCTGGCGCTGCTCAAGATATGCTTAAATTACCACAATTAACGAAATGGAAGCCTGATTCAATAGTTGCCCTGCATATAGCTCCAGAATATCCGGTTGGCTCAATTGCCATAAAGCCCGGCTTATTATTTGCTAATACATCAGAGTTATTTATTACATTAAAAGGGAAAGGTGGACACGCTGCTTACCCGCATACAGCTAATGATATGGTTGTTTCAGCGAGTTACTTAGTGACGCAATTGCAATCAATTGTCGCACGTAATGTCGATCCACTTGATGCTGGTGTTGTCACTATTGGAGTCATTAAAGGGGGGACTAAGCAAAATATAATCGCCGAACAAGCCGTTATTGAAGGTACTATTCGTACACGCTCGATTGAAACGATGACACGAATCAAACAACGAATAGAGAATCTTGTCAAAGGTATTGAAATTGGCTTTGAATGCGAAGCTACTATTGATTATGGTGCGAACTATTGCCAAGTTTACAATGATCCGAAGGAAACGGAGCCATTTATAGAATGGTTAAAATCAAAAGAAAACATCAATGTCATCATCTGTTCAGAAGCGATGACGGGTGAAGACTTTGGTTATTTCTTAGAGGAAATTCCAGGCTTCATGTTTTGGTTAGGAGTTGATACACCTTATGGTTTACACGACGCCAAAATTGAACCAAATGAACAGGCTATTCCTTTTGCTGTAAAAGCGATAATCGACTTTTTGTATAGAAGATGAAAAAGCTTGGATGAAGGGCAATTGCATAGCATTCCATAAATAGGGGATAGTAATGTTGATCAATTTAAAAACTATTCTGGAGGGATAGCTATGGCGAAAATAGGTGTAGAGCAGTCATTAACAGATGTTCAACATGAATTGCAAGCGAAAGGATATGATGTAGTACCTTTGAAAGAGGAGCAGGATGCTGCTGGTTGTGATTGTTGTGTCATTACCGGTCAGGATCAAAATATGATGGGAATTCAGGATGCTATTACACAAGGTTCTGTTATCAATGCTCATGGGTTAACAGCTCAAGAGATTTGCCAACAAATTGAGCAACGAGTGAATCAATAGTACGATAATGAGGATGGGCTATAAATAGCTTTAAGTCATGAAAAAGATGAATTTGAGTTCGCTCAAATTCATCTTTTTCTATTTTGCGAGTAAGTTCTTCTGCTACATTAGTAGTTGGCAGTGAATTTTCTTACATTCACTGCCATTAGCGCAACACCCATTTCGTTTTCTACCGACAATTTTCCTCTTACAGAAAATCGAGTGAAACGCAAATTAGGCTGCAAATATCCATACAAGTTAATGGCTCTTTTCGATATAAACTTGATGTGGAAATGGAATTTCGATGTTGTTCGCATCAAGTGCTTCTTTAATGGCTTTTCGTAATTTTCTTTCCACTGCCCATTGGAGCATGTTTTCTGTTTTGGCGATTATACGAATAACAACATCTGAATCACCGAGTCCTTGTACTCCGATGACATCAGGTCCTTCTATGATCGTCTCATCTTCATTTGCTACCTTTTCGCAAGCAGATTGCATGATGGCAATCGCTTCATCAATATTCTCATCGTAAGAAATGCTAATATCAACTAACGCTCTCATATTTCCACGTGAATGATTGCTGACACTTCCGATTTCACGATTAGGTATGTAATGAAGAGTTCCATCAAATCCTCTCATTTGCGTATTACGAAGTCCAACCTCTTCAACAATACCATCTATTCCACCAGCTGTCACATAATCCCCTACGTCAATTTGCTTTTCTAACAGGATAAAAAATCCTGTGACGACATCACTAACAAGTCCTTGAGCACCAAAACCAATCGCTAAACCGATAACACCAGCACCGGCAATTAATCCAGTAGCATCAAGACCAAAAATACTAATAATGATAGTGATGAAAATGAAAATGAGTACATATGAAAAAGCATTGACACTTAGTTTCTCTAATGTTTTGACTCTGCCGACACTCATGTCCTTTTCCGATTGCATTTTCGTAAACGCACTCGTAATTAGTCGCTTACCAATTGAGCGAGCGATTAGAAAGGCTAGAATTGCTAAAACCATTTGACCTAATATTGTTAGAATACCAAGTAAAAATCCTTCTTCCGTTAGTTGATTCAACCACTGTTCCATAAAAATCTCCTCCCATATTAACTATAACCGATTCTTATCATATTAAACGTTAAGTTCTGCGTCAATTAATCACCAATAAATAGACCAATCGATATATATAAATAATGAGGTGATGATTAATGGAAATCGTTGATAAAAGGAATACTCTCTTACGAAGCCAAACAAGTTCGTACCGGAGAAGGCCAAGAAGTACAATTCGTAACATAGCGATTCATCATAGTGCAACAACTTCCGGTAGTGCAGAAGCCTTTGCAAGGTATCACGTCAATGAGCTAGGTTGGCCCGGTATTGGTTACCATTATGTCGTAGATCGTAATGGTCAGATTAGCCATTGTCATGATATCGAGGTTGTTAGCTACCATGTTGGTAATAGCAATAGGTATGCGATTGGGATATGTATGGTAGGTGACTTTCGGACACAAACATTAACTAAGGAACAACGGCAAGCAACACTTCGACTTACAAGGAAATTAATGGATGACTTAGCCATTTCAGTAGATAATGTTTGGGGACATGATGAATTTCCTGGATATGCTTGGAAACCATGTCCGTCAATTAATATGCAAAACTTTCGAAATCGTCTTACTAGAAGAGGTGGTTCATACGAGGAAATAGAAGTAGATAAAAGTTTTACAAATGATCAGCAACAACGAACGATTCTTTCTATAGGAGATCGAGGGAGCGATGTAAAGGAAATACAGCAACGATTAGATGAACTAGGCTTTAATCCAGGCCCTCTTGATGGTATATATGGTTCACAAACAGAGGATGCGGTTATTCGTTTCCAGCGGACTGCTGCCATTACAGTTGATGGAGTTGTCGGTCCACAAACGAGGGAACAATTAGATCGCTTTGAACATAATGATGAACGAGAACTTGCTTCGCCCACTGATGAACCAGATGAAAATAGTACTATGTATGAAGAAGAATCAAGAAGGCTGCTAAGACTGTTACGACCTATGATGAGAGGTGAGGATGTTCGAGAGGTGCAAGAGAAAGTAGGGGCTGTACCAGATGGGTTATACGGTCCAGAAACAGAGAGGAGAGTGCAAGCATTTCAAAGAGATCAAAACATTGTTGTGGATGGGATCGTTGGACCGCAGACGTGGAGAGCCTTAGATCGCATTAGTGAGAATGGAGTTGGTTATGAGCGGTTGTTATCTATTCAATCACCGTATATGAGAGGGCAAGATGTTAGAAGAGTTCAGAGAGAGTTAGGTATAACGGCCGATGGTTTATTTGGACCTCAAACTGAGACAGCCGTTCGAGATTTTCAAAGAGCTGAAGGTATAACGGTGGATGGGATTGTCGGTCCGCAAACGTGGGCTAGACTGTTGTGGCTTTGAAATAAAGTTGCGATGTTTATAAAAAAGATGCGATGTTTTGAAGAAAGTCACGATGTTTTAAAGAAAGTTGCGAAGCTTTACCTCTTTAGATATGATTATCTAAAGGGGTAGATTTTAAATAAAGTCGTACCGTTTATAAAAAAGATATACCGTTTGTAAAAAAGTTGTACCGTTTTCCCCCTTTAGATTTTATCTAGAGGGGTTTTCTTGATGTAACAGTTAACATAATTAAATAGTTCACTGTATACTGAATCATATAAAAACGAGATTATTGTGAATAAATTCACTTAAACTAACGGTGCAGAATCCTTTAATAAATAGTGAGTGCTTTTATTGAAGGGGAATCGCAAGTTTATTAATTACATTATAAAATATTAATCTAAAAAAAGCCCAAATTTGGACTTTCTTGTTAATACCATTCTCCTTTTGCGATTAAAAATACTTTACCACCTACAAGGATTTGAATGGACTTTTGGGAATTTTCAGCTTGTATATTTAAAATAGATGGCCTTCCCATTTGGAATCCTTGTTCAACTCTGTACGCTATATTTTTACTTTCAAAAAAGTTATGTGCGATAAGGTATCCAGCAAGATTTCCGTTTGCACTTCCAGTCGCAGGATCTTCAGGGAATCCTGTGTCGTCTAAAAATACTCTTACATTTAAATCATTTTCTTTTAGTTTGGTTTCAGGAGAAAAGACAAGGATATTTGCTTTTATAACGTTATCAATGAAATTTTGATAATTATTATGATTGATCTTGCAACGATTTACAGCATCCAATGAACAAAGAGGAACAATTACTGCTGGTAATCCAGTTGATACAATTTGAATTGGAAAACGGGAATCAATATCTTCATTTGATATCTGTAATATTTCGGCGAAAGTATCTTGATCAGGAATAATCGTTCCAAATTCGGGTGGGTTTTGCTTCATTATTAATTGTTCACCTTCAATATTTACAGGTATTTGTCCTACTTTAAGGTTTAGAGTTATTTGTTTACTTTCATTGTTTTCTAAAACTTTTTGAATGATAAATGCTGTTCCTAATGTTGGATGACCAGCAAAAGGAACCTCAACATCAGGAGTAAATATTCGAACATCGTATCCTCCGTTGTCTTGTTTGCCAGATAAAATAAATGTTGTTTCATTAAAGTTTATCTCTCTTGCAATCCTTTGCATTTCTTCTGTAGATATTGTTCTCGAGGGAATAAGTACAGCTAATTGGTTACCTTGATATTTTTCTTCTGCGAATACATCAACAATGTAAAAATCCATAAATATTACAACTCCTAATTTAAAATTTTAGAATATTATATCATTATTTATTCAACTAACGGATAGCGCGCGACAAGTTCTGTTATAAGCGCATTTGTAGCGTGAAAAAATCAGGAAGTTTACTAGATTAACTTCAACTTTACGACGGAGGATAGGAATGATGGATCCATGTTTCCTGAAACGATCCCATCAATACTCCTGCGTGCGTCATGATTGACTGGTCATGGGGTGTGAAGCACAGGTAGATTCGGTTGAACGAAGGCTGAAGCCATTCTTATGAATAAGGTATGCTGACGGATAGACCGCATGGCTGAAAAACTAGATAGGGTGAGAATGTTCCACTCTAAAGGAACTGACGAATCTCCTGTAATGGGAGTGGAGGAACAGCCCCAAGTCTAGCGAATTAAAAATATTATTTTCTTCATGTGAATGACACCGTTCGGGTAGGAACGTGGGATTTTCACAGTGCGAACTCTTAAAATTGAAAGCGACAAAACTTTCTCTTATAAGGGTAAAGAGGAACTTATAGTCTAGTACATATTATTAGATAGCACGCGGAATGATAGGAAACTATCACGTTCCGTGTTGGGCAGGGGAAAAGCTGGAGATAACTTCAAACGCTTACCTATTGCTACCATTTCTTTAACAAGGAATGCCTTTTTTATGTCAGTAAAAAGGAAATGAATGTTAAACTAAAGGAGCATAATCTTGAAGAATGTTAACGGGCTATTTAAGTGAATTATTAACTTAAATTGTACTACAGAAAAGGTGGCCAATGTAAAAATGACGAATGAAACAGAGCTTAAAGCTCATTTGAAGGAACTGGAGGAAAGTCACTTAATGCCTGAAATTCGCACATCAAGTGAGAAATTAGATAGGTTGTTGACAGATGATTTTTTTGAATTCGGAAGTTCAGGTAGTGTTATACACAAAGAAGATTGTGTAGGAGAAGAGGGAGTTGAAGTAAGAGAATTGTCTCTTCGCGATTTTGAAATTCATCCCATGTCTTCCAAGGCAATTTTAACAACATACCGTGTTAGAGATGAAACAAGAAAACAAGATACTCTAAGAAGTTCAATATGGAAACATATTGACGGTAGGTGGCAGATGTTCTTCCATCAGGGAACTATCGTTAAATCTAATAGTAGTGGCTATTTGTATTAAAGTAACGGGCAGCATTCTGTAATAATCAACGGTCAAATAACAAATAAATCTGAATGGAGTAATATATGGTTATTTTAATAAGTGCTGTAAGTGGAACTGGAAAAACCTTGATGGCTCAAAAGTTACTAGAAAAATATCATATTTCTTATCTCTCTATAGATCATTTAAAAATGGGCTTGTACAGAGGAGATAAGAATTGTGGATTCACACCACTAGACGGTACGAAAGTCATTGGAGATCATCTCTGGCCAATATTAAAAGGGATTATTATGACAAATATCGAGAATGAACAACATATTATTATTGAAGGATGCTATATATTGCCTCACTATATGGAGGACTTTGACATCCATTATTCAGAAAAGATTATTCCAGTATTCTTAGGTTTTTCGACGAATTATATTCAAGAAAACTTCGAAACAAAAATAGTGAAACATAGGAATGCTGTTGAACTACGGAATTGGCCGGAAGAAAGAACAATCAAAGAACTAATCAAGGAACATAATATATTTAAAACAGAATGTTTACAAGCAGGTGTTAGGTATTTTGAAATCGAAAACGACTATGACACAGAAATATTAAATGTTTATGACTATATAGAGGCTGAAAAACGGAGAGTCAACCCTTTGTAAATTATCTGCATTAAGTAGAACCTGAATTTTATTTCTTTTTTCATGTTAAGGTTTACAGAGAGATTAGTAGCAGATAAAAACAAAGATAAAGTGGTGAGATTTTTTGGGCTCTCTCCTTTATTGTCGCAACATATTTTTAAGTTTCAGGTATAACAAGATTATTGTGATTTCTATTCGGAACACGAGCCATAAAATCTTCAACTATTGGGCAGGATTGTTTAATAATAGACGAATTGTAATATTAAGTGCGACACCTAAAAAGAAAAACAAAAAGCCCATGAATCTTCGTGTAAAATGAAGTTACCACACAACCCTTACACGGAGGTTTATCATGAGCTATTCCCATCTTACCA
>NZ_JALKEV010000074.1 GCF_023017105.1 Halalkalibacter sp. APA_J-10(15)
ACCCCGAGTGTTACAGCCCTCCGGCCGCAGCTTTCGCCGAATCCCGGGGCCGAGGAAGCCAGATACCCGTCGCCGCGCTCTCCCTCTCCCCCCGTCCGCCTCCCGGGCGGGCGTGGGGGTGGGGGCCGGGCCGCCCCTCCCACGGCGCGACCGCTCTCCCACCCCCCTCCGTCGCCTCTCTCGGGGCCCGGTGGGGGGCGGGGCGGACTGTCCCCAGTGCGCCCCGGGCGTCGTCGCGCCGTCGGGTCCCGGGGGGACCGTCGGTCACGCGTCTCCCGACGAAGCCGAGCGCACGGGGTCGGCGGCGATGTCGGCTACCCACCCGACCCTCATTGTC
>NZ_JALKEV010000015.1 GCF_023017105.1 Halalkalibacter sp. APA_J-10(15)
ACTCAATTCTACAACGTATGCGTGAGCTTGCTACACAAGCAGCGAACGATACTAACGTTGATGTAGACCGTGGGGAAATTCAGAAGGAAATCGATGCATTAACTTCTGAAATCAACCGTATTTCGAACACTACTGAATTCAACACTCAAAAGCTATTAAGTGGTGGTTCTAATGGCGGTGGATCATTTACTGCTAACTTCCAAATCGGTGCAAACCATGGTCAAAGCATGGAAATTGAAATCTTCAACATGAGTGCTGCGGCTCTTGGTTTAGAAGGTGACAATGGAGATGCTGCTGGGGTTGGTGCTTCTGTAGATGAGTTAACTGAAAATGGTACAGTAAACAATGCTCAATTTAGTGGGAATGGTGTTAATAACGGAACAAACAATACACCAACTGGTTCGGCTCTTGATGTAACAAGTCATGAAGCGGCAGCAGCTGCGATCGAGCAAATCAACCACGCAATCGAAACAGTTTCAGCACAACGTTCTTCACTTGGTGCGTTCCAAAACCGTTTAGAGCACACAATCTCTAACTTGGACAACTCTTCTGAGAACTTACAAGCTGCTGAATCACGTATTCGTGACGTTGATATGGCGAAAGAAATTATGGAGTACACTCGTGCGAACATTCTTTCTCAAGCTTCTCAATCAATGCTTGCACAAGCAAACCAACAACCACAATCAGTTCTTCAACTTCTTGGATAATCGATTATTGGTTGAAAAAGACTCTGTATTTTTTACAGGGTCTTTTTTTGTGTGTGAATAGCAGCCCATTAATTTACAGAAAGTCCTTTTCTTTAAGGCTAAACTTCTAAGTCTAAATGACGATATAATAGGTAGAAGAGTGTAGAAAGTTGAGGGTTATTCTATGAAATTGAAGATTTATGACGAAACATACCAATATCATAATGAAATATCGGTATTAGAGGATGTTTTCAAGAAAATTAATGACATGATTGAGCAATCAGATGAATTTTTTAGTCATTTAGAAGTAGATCAAGCTGAGGTTTATGAGAATCATGATGCTTATTTAGTGGAACATATTGCTTCAGTGAAAGAAATTACAGTCGTTATGAAAACAAAGAAAGAAATTTTAATCGAAACGATTCAAACGACAGAAGTCTATCTCACGGGCGCATTACCAGAGGTTGAAGCGTTATCAGAAGCATTCTATCAAAATCCAACAGAGCAAACATGGGATACATTCGGACAATTAGTTGAAGGAATGAATTGGCTCATTCAATTAGTTCAATCTATTAAACAAATTGACTTGGAAGTACCGTATATGGAGCAATATGTCGAATCATTAACGACAATGGAATCAGAGCTCCCTACTTTATTAGAGGCTGTAGAAAACAAAGATGCGATTTTGATTGCGGATATTATAAATTATGAGGTGCTCCCTGCTTGGAAACAATTGAAATCAACAGCAACGAAGACGATTGATGAGATTGGTACTCGTCCTGAAGCTAACTAGAAAGAAGTGTTCTATATGTATAAAGGAAAGAAACTATTAATTATTGGTGGAACGGGAACGATTGGTCAGCATTTATTACAAGAGCTACTAACGTATCACCCGGAAGTGATTAGAATATTTAGTCGGGATGAGTATAAGCAATTTGAAATGCAACAGCAATTCCAAGAGTATCGGAACATTCGCTATCTGATCGGTGATATTCGTGATGAGAAAAGGGTTTCAAGAGCAATGGAGGATATTGATTATGTGTTCCACCTTGCAGCGATGAAGCATGTTCCGGCGTGTGAATACAACCCTTTCGAAGCAGTGAAAACAAATGTATTAGGCACGCAAAATGTCATACAAGCAGCATTAGAAAATGGTGTAAAGCGTGTTCTATTTACAAGTACGGATAAAGCGATCGCTCCGTCCAATACATATGGTGCGACAAAGCTTACTGCTGAACGGTTGATTTCGGCCGCTCAATATCAAAAAGGACCGAAAGAAACGATTTTCTCATCTGTTCGTTTTGGAAATGTGATGGGGTCAAGAGGGTCAGTGATTCCGTTATTTAAAAAGCAAATTGTTGAAAAGGGACGAATTACGATTACAGATGGTTCGATGATTCGCTATATGATGACTCCTTCGCAAGCGATCCAGTTAATTTTAAAAGCGAATGAAATTGCTCAAGGTGGAGAAGTATTCGTATTAAAAATGCCTATTATTAAGTTACATCATCTAGCTGAAGTGATGATTGAAGAGATAACAAAGACATGCAGAATCAATAACAATGTGGAAATAAAAGAGATAGGCTTACGACCTGGTGAGAAGCGGTATGAAGAGCTGATGACAGAGGATGAATCGAGAATTGCAACGGAAATTGAAGAAATGTACATTCTCCCACCACCATACGGAGCAAAAAATAATTCATACCAAGGCGAGCGGAGTACCAATCATTACCAGCTTCCAAGCGATTCGGACGCTATCCCGAAAGAAACGGTTAGAAAGTGGCTTATAGAGGAGCAATTGATATAAAACAGCAATACTGATGAAGTGTACGGGAGGTTTAACATGTTAGTAGATAATATTCAATACTTACGAAAGCATTATCGTTACATCCGAGAATTAATACAAAAGTATGAACCTCAACTCAAAAAAGAACCAATGGAATCGATCCAATCTCGTAAAGGCTATCCTACCCTACAAATAACAACAAATGAACGTCAAACGTTCCTCCATAGTAAATATGATCCATTAAATGAAGCGAATAAGTGGATCGAGCAATATGCTGACCAAGTTGATCAATACGAGCATGTTTTATTTTATGGAATTGGGTTTGGTTATCATATAGAAGAATTTATGAAAAGATGGCCAAATAAAACCTTCTCTTTATATGAACCAAGCCCAGCTGTTTTCTACCACTTTATGAATCAGCGGAAGCTAACAGAGTTACCTATTCAACAAATGAGGCATTTATTTATTGAATGGACACAAGAAAGTGGTAGTCAATTTGTTCAGCAGTTTGCAAGAGAAATCAGTAAAAAGGTCCTTTTAATCCCTATTCCGAGTTATGAACGGATATTTCCGTCCCAATACGAGCAATTCTTAACAAATTATAGAGACTATGTACAGCTGAAAAGCTATTCACGAAATGCGGATTATTTCTTTGGGAAAAGATGGACGGTAAACAGCCTTATGAACGTACCTACTACGTTAAACACGCCTAATATCTTTGAAAAAAAGGATGTGTTTAAAGGGAAGCCGGTTCTCATTGTTTCCGCCGGACCTTCATTACAGGATGAGTATGAAAATTTACGCTATATTAAAGAAAAGAAACTAGCGTATATAATCGCGGTAGGTTCTGCCAATAAAGCATTAATCGCTCAAGACATTATGCCAGATGCTGTTTGTACGTATGATCCACAGCCACATAACTTTAATGTTTTTAAACCGATGTATGAAAAGAACATTTCATCTGTACCGATGATCTATGGTACGACAGTTGGGTTTGAAACGTTAGATTATTATCAAGGACCTAAGCTTCACTTTGTGACAACGCAAGATGCGGTAACTCCTGCCATTACTAGAGATGAATCGATCCCGAAAATAGATGATGCTTTTTCTATTGCGATCGTAACATTACAGCTAATGGCTACATTAGAGGCGGGCTCAATTATTTTAGTAGGGCAAAACTTTGCTTTTAGAGAGAACCTTTATTATTCCAATGATATTAATCGAGGGAATGAATCAGCTGAGCTTCAGGAAAAGGATATAAAAGAAAGTCTGTACGTTGAAGATGTGCATGGTGGTCAAGTGAAAACGAACTCAGCCTTTAACCAAATGAGACTTTCAATCGAGTCATATATAAAACGATATGCAAATGTGAATGTTACAAATACGACGAAAGATGGTGCAAAGATTGAAGGTGCACCTTTCATTCCTCTTGAACAAGTCATAAAAGAAGAGTTAACAGCGGCAGTAGTGAAGGAAGATTGGTATGTAGATGAGAGTAATGACCGATATCTAACAATGAAAGACTCCATTCAAAGCATGTATCAATCAATTATCCAATTTATGAAGGATTGTTCCAACGTATTTGCTGCTTTCGAGAACATAGAGCATAGCTTAAATCAAAAGAACCGTGCAAAGATTGAGCTAGGGTTTGTGGAATACGATAAAGCCTTTAAGCAATTTGTGTCTAATCAGTACGGGAAAGTGATTATCCAACCTGCTACACGAGATGTTTATAAAACTTTTGTAGACCGGCTACAGGAAATAAAGCATATCCCAGATGTCTTTAGCAAAGCTAGCTCCTTACTAAAGGAATCAAGTTTGTACATGAATGCGTGTCGACTGATGTTTAATGAATTGACTCCATTTGTTAAGAAACAGTTAAGTGAAGGTCAAAATGAAACGATAAATTATCCAAGTAATTGTGGAGTATTCCGTTATTCCAGTCGTTGGGAAAGAGATTATTTAACGATCATTGATGTCAAAAATGGCAAAAAGGCAACTCAGCTCCCAATCGAGCAAACAGCGAAAACAGGAGAAACGATAAAATTCAACTTTAAAGGAACAGCTCTTAAAGTAAAGGCTTGTACAAGAGAGGATTATACATCAAATGTACTTATAAAAATTGATGGTGAAGAGCAAAGTTTTTCTACTAGAAATCAAGATATCAAACAAAGCTATGTGTGTGAATATGATGAGGCTGTATTTACTTGTGAGGGTTTAGAGGATCAAATGCATCAAGTAGAGATTGAGCTACTTGAGGATAAGCCTTTTGTTTTTACAGGAGTGGAAGTTGGAGAGGGCAGAGTCTTCCATATCGATGAAGTAACGGATGTTGAGTCACTAGAAGTAGGAAAACGAATTAGGTGCCATTATAAAGCTACTTATAATAAGGTTGGGGAGTTTTCTAACCTAGGAAAAGCGGTAGGGGCATTTATTCCACCGGAATCGGCAGCTTATCCAGATGGTGATTTTTATTTTATTATGGTCGATGTTGAAGAGGGGAAGAAGAAGCTGATTGCGGATCGGAATGTGCAGCATAGTATTTCGTGGGATTCATTAGAATATTTTGGAGTCCCTAAAGGGAAAAAGTTGAATTTAGATCGTGAAGAAGCATTTATAAGGTTACTTTTAGGGGGAAGTGCTTTTAAAGATCATAACAGCAACAAAAGCTTTGAAAATCAGCAATTAGGAGCATGGCCGCATACGAATGAATGGGATCAATTTGTAAACACAGAAGATTTTATTATAGAAGGTGTTGCAAGTTGGTGTAAAGATATGGCCGAAATAGGAATGAAAAACACATGGTATATTGGTAATGAATTTACTACAACGATCATTACAGAAGAAAAAAGACAAAATGGAAGAATCCTTAGAGGGAACTTTGATCACAAGTATTTATTATCATTGAATCGAAAGTTAATAAGAGAAAGTGAAGGTTTCAGACCTTTGATTCTAATATAAGGGGAATAAATAAAAGGGAGTTGAGTCCAACTGAAAGGTGTAATACTTGCTGGGGGAAAGGGAACTAGACTGTATCCTTTAACGAAAGTGACAAACAAACATTTATTACCAGTCGGTCAAGAACCAATGATATACAATCCAATTAAGCAGCTTATTTCAGCAGGAATAAATGATATTTTAGTGGTTACAAGTACAGAACATATGGGACATGTAGTTAACCTGCTAGGAAGTGGTAATCAATTTAAATGTGAATTTACTTATAAAGTTCAAGAAGAAGCGGCTGGAATTGCAGATGCCCTACTATTAGCAGAAGGTTTTGCAAACGGAGAGAAGATTGTAGTGATTTTAGGAGACAACATTTGTGACACTTCAATCAAAAGAAATGTACAAGCTTTTGAAAAGCAAGATAGGGGAGCGAGGGTATTACTAAAAAAAGTAGGTGATCCTGAGCGATATGGGGTAGCTGCTATTGATGAAAGGAAAGTTATTCAAATTGAAGAAAAGCCAATGGCTCCTAAGTCTGATTATGCAGTAATTGGTTACTATATGTATGATGATAGCGTGTTTGATTATATAAAAAAAATCGAACCATCGGGTAGAAATGAATTAGAAATTACTTCTGTTAACAATATATATATCCAGGACAATCAGTTGGAATACGATATTCTAGAGGGGAACTGGACAGATGCAGGGACTATTGAATCATTGCAATATGCTAATGAGATCATGTATCGAACAAGTAATAAAATACTAGATTTTTAAGGTGAAGGATAATGGATTTAAAGGAGAAGTAGGATGCTTTATTTTATAACAGGCGGTGCTGGTTTCATTGGAGCAAATTTCATTCACTATATGTTTAATAAATATAAAGATAAAATAACTATAGTGAATATTGATAATCTAACTTATGCAGGTGATGAAGAAAATTTAAAAAATATAGACTCTGTTTCTAAAGAAGGTCAGTACTTTTTTGAAAAAGTTGACATTTGTAATAATGAAGAAATAGAGCGCTTATTTCATAAATATAGACCTGATTACGTTCTTAACTTTGCGGCTGAGTCTCATGTCGATCGAAGTATTAAAACACCGCAAAAATTTTTGAAAACAAATATTTTAGGTACACAAGTTTTATTAGATGCTTCATTAAAGTACGGTGTTAAAAGGTATCATCAAGTTTCTACCGATGAGGTCTATGGATCCTTAACGGATGTAAGTGACTTCTTTACTGAAACCACCTTATTGGATCCTAGCTCCCCCTATTCAGCTTCAAAAGCATCAGCTGATTTAATATGTCAGGCGTACTATAGAACGTATCAGCTGCCTATTACAATTAGTAGATGCTCCAATAATTATGGACCATACCAACATCAAGAAAAGCTGATACCTATGATCATTCATAAAATTATAGAAAGAAAAAGAATACCTATATATGGTGATGGTTTAAATGTTAGAGATTGGTTATATGTAGAAGATCATTGCTCTGCATTAGATATCATTTTACATCATGGGGAAGATAACCAAGTTTATAATATTGGTGCTAATAATGAAAAAACAAATATTGAGGTTACCTTGAGCCTAATCAATCAAGTAAGAGACATTCTATCTATTAATCGTAGTGATTTTATTGATGTTAATGGGGATTTAATAGAATTTGTCGAAGATCGGAAAGGTCATGATAGAAGGTATGCGATAGATAGTACTAAATTAAAAAATTCATTCAATTGGAGCGCTACTATTGACTTTAATGAAGGAATCAAGCGTACTGTTGAATGGTATTTAAAAAGGCTTCATTTAATATAGCGATAAGGAGATAACAAATGGCTGAAAGGTTGATAGAAAACAAACCTATCCCTGTAACAGAACCATCTTTTCCACCTTTAGAGGAGTACGTCGAGTACTTGAAGGAAATTTGGGAAAGCAAACAACTAACTAATAATGGTTCAATGGTGCAGAGACTCGAAGCAGAACTGAGAAAGTACTTAGGTGTAAAGCATTGTTATTTTGTGACTAATGGTACTATGGCATTGCAGTTAAGTATGAAAGCACTAAATCTAACTGGTGAGATTATTACTACACCATTTTCATTTGTTGCTACTACATCGGCTATAGTCTGGGAACAGTGTACTCCAGTATTTGTAGATATAGATCCAAAAACTTTAAATATAAATCCCGATTTAATAGAAGAAATGATCACAGAAAAAACAGAGGCTATTTTAATTACTCATGTTTTTGGAAATCCTTGTGATGTTGATCGAATTGAAGAAATTTCCAATCGTCACAAATTAAAGGTGATTTATGATGGTGCTCATGCTTTTGGAGTAGAGTATAAAGGACAATCCTTGCTATCGTTTGGTGATATTTCTACTGTGAGTTTTCATGCTACTAAGCTATTTGGTACAGTTGAGGGCGGCGCAGTCATTACAAACAACGATGAAATAGCACACAAAATCGAATACATGAGAAACTTTGGAATGAGTAATGGAGAATTATGGGGATTAGGGATTAATGCAAAGAACTCTGAATTGCATGCTGCGTTTGGGTTGTGTATGTTACCGAAAGTGAATGAACTTATTTCTAGCAGAAAAGTAGTTAGCCAAACGTATGATAAACTATTTTTCACTAGTAGTCTAGGTATTACAAAGCCTTCATTAGTGATGAAGACTAGATATAATTATGCATATTATCCAATCCTCTTATCAAATGAGAAAATATTGTTAAAAGTTATGAACAACCTTCAAACAGAGGGTTTTTTTCCTAAAAGATATTTTTATCCGTCATTAAATACATTGTCATATGTAACTTATCGATCAAAGGCCATTTCTGAAGAAATTTCAAAGAAGACACTGTGCCTTCCTTTATATAGTAACTTAACAATTGAAAATGCAGAGGAAATTGTGAATAACATTATTGAAAGTATATAATTTATGCTTCTAATTTGTGGAGGGTTAGGTGTGGATAAGAAAATAAAAATTTTAGTAACGAGTATTGGCAGTTTAGTTGGTCAAAATATTCAGGAATCTCTTGAATTTAATGCTTCAAATAGAAGAGATAAGGTAAATTTAATTGGAACAAATAGTATTGCGGAAAGCCCTAATAATTATAAATGTGATTATTGTTATTTAGTCCCTAATACAAGTACTAATGAGTATGAATTGATAATAAAAAAAATAATCCGTGAAGTTGAGCCTGACCTAATTTTAAGTGGTAGGGATGAGGATACGGAAGCTATATACAGAATAATGGAATCAAATCCAGACCTAAAAGGGAAAGTACCTTATGGTAATTTAGATACACTATTATTTGCACTTGATAAAATGAAAACATGGGAATTTTCTAAAAAGTACAAGCTTCCCTTTGCGGAATCAATTGAAGTAAAGAAAAATAGTGACAAAAAAAGCTATTTGGATTTTATTAAGAAAGTTGGTTTTCCTTTGATAGCAAAACCGGTAAGAGGTTATGCTTCAAAGGGTGTATTCTTTATTAGGAACAATGAGGATATCAACTTTGTTTTAGAATTGGATGGATACATGTTACAAGAGTATCTGGGAGATCCAGAATTACTTGAAACTTATTTTAGGTTAATGGAAGGTCCAATTCCTTTGTTCTCTCATGCACCCAATGTTATTCACTATTCATGTCATACAATACTAGCACCAAATGGTGAAATTGCTCCCGTATTCATTTCAAAAAATGAGCATGATGCAGGAAGGACTCTAGGATTTACAAAAGTTGAAAATAAAGATTTGGAAAAATTGACATTAGATTATGCTAATGCATTATTTAAAGAAGGTGGAGCAGGCCCTGTAACTGTGCAATTTAGAAAAGATAGAAATGGAAAGTGGAAGGCTCAGGAAATGAATATGAGAACTAACGGTAATACATTTCCACGATTAATGTTAGGTCAAGATGATATTGGATTAATTATTAAATATTTTGTCAGCGACTTTGATTTCCCGATTCTAAAAAATAAAGATGAAAATAATTATCTAGTCAGTAAAAGTCTGCTGAGTAACTTTATAAATAGTAATGAAATAGAAACATTAAGAACAACAAAAAAATGGACAAAAGCAAGTGAGGAGATCGAATGAATTCATCTGATAAAATAGCTCAACTTGTCTGTAATACTCAATATGATGATTTGCCAGAGGAAATTATCTTGAAAGTCAAAAGAGCAATCATTGATACTATAGGAGTTACATTAGTAGGAGCGCAAGATCCAATTGGACACAAAATGAGGACATTTGTAAAGGGTGAATCTCTAACCCCAGACTCTAGTGTTATTGGGGGAGGATTTAAGACTAGCTTATCAGCGGCAACTCTTGCAAATGGGACAATGGCACATATTTTAGATTATGATGATTCAGGGGCAAACACTCAAGGACATCCAAGTGCACCGATTTTACCAGTATTATTAAGCTTAGCTGAACGCTATCATATTGGTGGAAAAAAAATAATAGAGTCATACGTTGTTGGTGTTGAACTTTTTTCGTGTTTATCTAAAGCAATGCCGATGTTACATATGAGAGGTTGGCATCCGACAAAGGTGTTAGGTACTTTAGCTGCCACGGTTTCAGCGGCAAAAATCTTAGATTTAGATTATTCACAAGTTAAAATGGCAGTAGGTATTGCTGGATCTCAAGCATCAGGGTTAACTATGAATTTTGGAACAATGACCAAAGCATTACACGTAGGAAACGCTGCTCAAAGTGCAATTACTTCGGTGTTGCTAGCTAAAGATGGTTTTACTTCATCAGACAATATATTTAAGAATGATGGGGGGTTCTTAGAAGTATATTCGAATCGAGAAGAGGATGATTTAATAAGAAGTTTAGAGTTATGGGGTAAGCCATATTCAATCATTCAACCTGGAATTAGTGTGAAAAGATATCCATCTTGTGCATTAACGCATAGAGCAATAGATGGTGTAATTGATATGAAAAATAGTCATGAATTCACTTACCAAGATATTGAAGAATTAGAATGTCGAACCTCTCCTAGAGCATTACATGTATTGAAATATAAGAAGCCTCAAACTATTTTGGAAGCAAAGTTTAGTATGCAGTATGTATTATCTGCAGCTGTAATATTTGGTAAAGTAGGCTTGAGCGAATTCACTGAGGAGAAGCTTAACAACTCTGAAGTTATCAGATTAATGGAGAAGGTGAAAGTTAGAGTTCATAATGATTGGGAAGAAGGAGACAACCTTAGGGAAGATGAGGTTGTTATTACTTTATATTCTGGTCAAACAATTAAGAGAAAAATTAAATTTGCTAAAGGGTCGGCACTTTCACCTATGAGTCTAGAAGATCTAATTGATAAATATGTTGACTGCGCTAGTTGTTATCTAAATACAGACGAAATAAATAGTTCATTAGAGCTATTACTTGATTTTGAAAAATTAGATAGTATCAATAGGTTGATGTCGATTATTTCAAAAACAGCGTAAGAGCTCAGTTAAAGGAGTGACAATATGAAAAAATTGAATTCAACAGGCCCAACTATACATGAAACTGCTAAAGTTAGATTTAGTCAAATTGGAAAATGGACTGAAATCGATGAACGGGTTCGAGTTACGGAAAGCAATATAGGAGATTACTCATACGTGTTACATGATTCAGAAATGATATACACTACCGTTGGGAAGTTTTGTGCGATTGCCCCTTTCACGAGAATAAATGCTGGAAATCATCCAATTTCAAGGCCTGCTCTTGCCAATTTTACTTACAGGTCTTCTCAGTATGACCTTGGTGAAAATGATCAAAATTTTTTTCAGTCGAGAAGAGAGCAAAAAGTTACAATTGGTCATGATGTTTGGATAGGACAAGCAGCTTTAATTATGCCTGGTGTGTCTATTGGTACGGGTGCAGTAGTTGGAGGGGGGGCTGTAGTAACAAAAGACGTTGCGCCCTACACTATTGTTGCTGGAGTCGAGGCAAAACCGATACGAAGAAGGTTTAGCCGTGAAATTGAAAATGCATTATTAAGGATTGCCTGGTGGGATTGGGATCATAGTAAGATTAAAGACTCTATGGCTGACTTTCGAAATCTGTCAATAGAAGAGTTTTGCGGAAAATATGATCCAAAAGAATATTGAAGGAGGTTTAATGTTGTTGTGGGGAGTTCTCATTGTAACAAGCCTATCATCAGTGTTTGTTGTATGACTTATAATCATGAGAGCTTTATCTCTGATGCGATTGAAAGTTTTTTGATGCAAAAAACTGATTTTGATTTTGAGATAATAATACATGATGATGCATCAACAGATAAAACAAAAGAAATAGTTGAATATTATGAAAAAAAATACCCAAATATCATTAAGCCCATTTATCAAAATGAAAACCAATACTCTAAAGGTATTAGAAGAGTGACTGCACAATTTTTAATCCCCAAAGCAAAAGGAAAATATATAGCTTTATGTGAAGGGGATGACTATTGGACCGATCCATATAAGTTGCAGAAGCAGTTTGATTATATGGAAGCGAATCCTACATGCTCTCTATGTACTCATGCAACAAAGGTTATAACGTTTAATAAAATGATGAATGAAGAAGAAGACATTCGAAAACCATCAGATAATAATATAGTTAGGTCTAATGATGAAATAATTATGCAGGGGGCTGAAATAAACCATACATCATCATTTTTTTTCCAAAAAAGAATATTTAATGACCTCCCAAATTGGTACTTTTATTCTACAGGTGATGATGCTTTAAGGCTATTATGTATATCTCATGGATATGTTAGTTATTTAGATGGAATCATGTCCGTTTATCGGAAAGGCATAGTAGGTTCTTGGTCTAACCGTGTAAGGAATCATAAATGGAATCGTATTAAGCTATATGAAAATAAATTAAAATTGCTTGAGGAATTTAACAAAAGCACATTGAAACTACACGATGGAATTATAACTAAAAAAAAGCAAAAAGTATTATATACGCTGGAGTTCTATAAAAAGATAGCAAATGATGGGGAAATATGGGCAAGGGCGATTATTAATTACATGCATAAACAAAAAGATAAAGCAATTAAAGTTGCTATTTTTGGAGTGGCGGATACTGCTAAAGAAATAAAGAAACATCTTAATGATCATAATGTTGGCGTATCGCTGTTTTTAGATAATTATCATTATGGACAGACTGTGGAAAACGTACATATCGTTCATCCAGAAAGCTTAGTCGAAAATAAAAACGGTATTAATTTAGTAATTATTACTGTTTGGGGAAAACAATATGTAGAAATAAAAAAACAATTACTAGATTATAATCCAGCTTTAAATGTACTAACTATGAATGATATTAGCGAATATTAGATTAAGGTAACTTAGTTTATCAATACTTCAAAAAAGGTGAGTAGATGAATAATAGTAAAGCCATTGACTTTTTTGCTTGGAAACATCATTACTTCGAACATTTATTTCCTATATGGGAGTCACTTCCTCCAAAATATAAAGGAAATTTTTATGTGAGTACTCACATACATGAATTGAACCGATTTTCTATACCTACAATTGATGATCATTTTAAGATATCTAGTAATCTACAGCACATAATTCATGAGTTATCTAAACAGAAAAATCGACTTCTTGTTATTCCTAGTATGTATGGTGATTTTATTGATACAATTAATAGACCTATTGCTTTAGTTAGTCATGGCGCTGGTCAAACCTATAAAGAAAAAGAGTATACGCTAGTTCCATTTCGAAAAAATGTTATTCTTGACATCCTTCCAAACGATCATATTGGACAAGTTTTTAAGGAAAGGTATCCTAATACTACAATAGAAGTTGTTGGTTGTCCTAAGTTAGATGAATGGTATAGAAATTTTGAACCTCCTCAAAATCCAAGGCCGGTAATATCTCTATCGTTTCACTATGATCGTAATTTTGTACCCGAAACGAGAACGTCGTTCCCGCATTTTAAAGAGTCTTTAAAATGCTTAGCAGAAGAAGCTGAAAAGAAAAATTGGTGTGTATTAGGCCATGGGCACCCTCTAATGATTGAAACATTAATTCCGTACTATGAAGAATACGGATTTGAAGTTGTTAAAGATTTTAATGAAGTCATGAATAGAGCTGATTTATATATATGTGATCATATGTCTACATTATATGAATTTGCAAGTACGGGAAGGCCTGTAGTGGTGTTAAATGCTCCATGGTATAGACGAAGAGTAGAGCACGGCTTACGATTCTGGGAGTTTGCTAATGTTGGTATAAACTGTGATGAACCTAATCAATTCATTTCCTCTATTGAAAAGGCTTTGGAAGATCCATTAGAGCAGAAAGAATTACGAAAAAAGGCTGTTCAAGGAGTATATAAGTATACTGATGGCAGGGCATCAGTAAGGGCAAGCAAGGCATTGGTGAAATTTGTCGAAGCAAATAAAGTTCACTTACCATCAAGAAGACAGACTCAGGTAAAAGGTTATTCCGGAATTAATACCCTTTTGAAAAAGCAAATAGATACAAGCAATAGCAAAATTATCATATATGGTGCTGGGGATCATACAACAAGGTTATTAAATAAATTGGAAAGCATTAATGTTATTGCCGTTGTTGACAAGGATCCTAGCAAGGTCGGAACGTACATTGATGAAATTCCTGTGCATTCTAAAAATATGATCAATCAATTAGGAGCAGATGTTATTTTAATTTCATCCCAAGCTTACGAAGAAGTGATCTATGAGGATTTAATCAAAGAATTTAAAGATTTGAAAATTTACCCTTTATATAAAAGTAATCAATCCTTTGAAAAAGAGATTTTCCTAGAAATATACTCATGATAGAAAAGGGGATAAGAGATGAATATATCTGCAATTGTTCCTGCTTACAATACAGAAAAATATTTAAGGTTTGCATTAAATAGCTTAATAAATCAAAGCTATCCACTCGCAGAAATTATTATTATAGATGATTGTAGTCAAGACGATACTCTTAAGATAGCTAAAGAGTTTCAATCAAGGTTCAATGGATTGAAGATTATTCATCAAATAGAGAATAAAGGGGTTTCTTCAGCGCGAAACATTGGCATAAAAAGGGCTACAGGAGATTGGATATTATTTTTAGACGCAGATGATATAGTCGACAAAAACTTGTTAAAGAAGCAAGTAGACATTCTTTTAAGTCAATCCAAAAGTAATGTGGATAAATGGGTAGCGGTTTATCCTTCTTATGAGCAAATTGATAAAGAGGGTCAATCATTAGGGGACCTTATAAAAGGGAAACAAGTCCCTGCGAAGGAGTCATTTGGGTACTTTCTATTAAGAAACCAGATAATAACTCCTTCTGGACTATTAGTAAAAAAAGATGTGGTACTCGATTTAGGAGGGTTTGATGAATCTTTAGCTTTAAATGAAGATTGGGATTTATGGTTACGAATGTCCAAGCATTATGGCTTTTTATATGTAGAGGATGCAATAGCTAAAGTAAGAAGACATGAAAATAATACAACAAATGAAATAAGAAATGCTGTACACGGAGAAAATTCAATTTTAAACAGATTTAAGTTAGAAGAGATTAGGAATGCAATATTTAAACGGAACCTACCTTATAATCTTAATAAACTTGAATATACTTCTATGCTTTATCGTTTAGGCCATTGGGTTGACGGATATAACGAGATACAAAATATAAACGATAACGATTATGTTGCTGACCTGCTCTTCTTGAAAGCACTTTACAAAATAAAGAAAAAAGAATATGTTCGTGCTAAACACGATTTAGAATTAGTAGTAGCTAAGAACAGCAGTAATGGTGCGGCATTAAATAATTTAGGAGTTTTACAAGCTATTTTAGGTGATGTAAAAAGTGCAAAAAGGAATTTTGAAAAGGCGCTTGAATTATTTCCTGGATACTTAGATGCATCATATAATTTTGAGTTGATTAATAAAAATCAAAATAAGCATAATCTTGAATTTAAGATTACCTGGAGAACGTTAAGGAATTCATTATTAAGGTATAGCAAATAATACTATTAGGTTATTCCCCAATGCTTTCATTTGGGGAATTTTGTATGTTTGTTAATTATATCATATGCTAAAATAAATCAATAATAAAGCCGATATTACTAATAGTGATTAAAAGAGGGGTTATATAACATGAACACACAAAAACTACGCACTATCTTCGCAGAAAGTCTAAATATAGATGAATCACTTGTTACAGATGATTTAACTTATAATAGCATACCTGAATGGGATTCGATTGCTCATATGGCACTTGTGGCAGAAATCGATGATCAATTTGACATCATGCTTGATACGGATGATGTCATTGATATGAGTTCATTTGCTGAGGCGAAAAGAATATTAACGAAGTATGAGGTTGAATTTTAATGTTGTTGAAAGAGAAAGTAGCATTTATTACTGGTGCATCTAAAGGCATAGGTCGAGCCATTGCTTTAATATTTGCTGAACATGGTGCTAACGTCATTATAAATGGACGTGATGAAGAAGCATTACGTTATTTAGATCGGGAAATTCAAGATAAGTATGGATGCTCCTGCTTAGTCCTTCCCTATGATGTAACTGATCCTGATGAGGTGAAGTCTGCTTTTCGAATGATTAAAAAGGAATATGGTCGTCTTGATGTGCTTGTTAACAATGCAGGGATTCTTTCTGATGGATTAATCGGAATGGTTCAACCGAGTCAAATGAACCAGGTGATGGATGTGAATGTGCATGCTGCTCTTTATCATATGCAATATGCATCTCGTCTGATGATGAGACAAAAGAGCGGATCGATTGTTAATATTAGCTCCATTATGGGAGTAGTAGGGGAAGCTGGACAGGTCGTTTACGCTGCAAGTAAAGCCGCCGTTGTGGGAGCAACTAAGTCTGCTGCTAAGGAGCTAGCCTCAGCTAACATAAGAGTTAATGCTGTTGCGCCAGGTTTTATTGATACGGATATGACTCGTTCATTGGATGAGGAGAATTATAAGAAACGTTTATCAGCTATTAAAATGAAGCGAGCCGGTCATCCAGAAGAAGTGGCGACTGGAGTATTGTATTTAGCTTCAGATATGTCTAGTTATGTGACTGGTCAAGTATTGGGCATTGATGGGGGAATGATTGTTTAATGAAAGGGATGAACGTATGAAATTCTGGGAATTACAGCCAACCGAACATATTGCCATCATTGAACAGAATGGAAACACTCATACGTACGGTGATTTACAAAATAAAATTGGCCATTTTATAAATGAGATCGCATCGAATGATAAGAGACTTGGATTGATCCTGTGCCAAAATAGGTTACAGGATATCGTTGCTTATCTTGGTGCATTGCAAAGTGGAGATGCGGTCATGTTGCTAGATGAGAAGGCTCATAAGCCCTTAATAGACACAATCGTTACAACGTATAAACCAGACTGGATACATGCCGATCTTCAAAGTATTCATGCTGACTATGAACAAATAAAACACAATTTGTTCATTCGAAAAGAAAGTGAGAGCCTATCGATTTATCCAGAGCTTGCGGTTTTACTAAGTACGTCAGGTACTACAGGAAGTGTGAAATTTGTTCGTTTATCCTATTCTAATTTAGAAGCGAATGCAGCATCTATTGCCACATATTTGCAATTGGATCAAACAGAGCGCCCGCTATTAAGCTTACCTATGCAATATTCTTATGGGCTTTCAGTTATTAATAGTCATTTGAAGGCTGGAGCTACGTTACTTATCAATAATGAAAGTGTGATCTCTAAAGAGTTTTGGCAGAGATTCAATGAATGTGGAGCTACTTCATTTGCAGGTGTTCCATATACATATCAAATGTTACATCGACTTCGTTTTAATCAAATAGAGCTCCCTACATTACGCTCCTTTACTCAAGCTGGTGGGCGACTCTCGGCTAAACTAATTAATTATTTTCAGGAAAGCGCAAAACAAAAAGATGCTCGTTTCTATGTGATGTATGGACAAACCGAAGCGACTGCGAGAATGAGCTATATGCCACCAGAGTACCTTCAGAACCATATAGGTTCTATAGGAATAGCAATACCAGATGGTGAATTTTCAATTGATAAGGGCTCGAAGGAACTCATTTATAAAGGGCCGAATGTGATGTTAGGTTATGCCTTTTCTCGAATGGATTTAGAAAAGGGAGATGAATGTAATGGAGTGCTTTTTACAGGTGATTTAGCTGAAGTTAACAATGAAGGGCTCTATTCGATTATTGGAAGGAAGAACCGGTTTGTAAAGCTTTTTGGTTTGCGAATTAGTTTAGATGATGTAGAAAAGATGATAGAAAAGCAATTTCAACTTGTAGTTGCCTGCACAGGGACAGATGAACGGATGATCATAGCCATTGAAGAAGACCAATACCTGGATAAGGTGAAACGATTTGTTGGGGACGTCTACAGTATTCATCATTCTTCTTATAGCATCATCGTCGTTGAAGCAATTCCTCGCCTCACAAATGGAAAGATTGACTATACACAATTAATGGGGTGATCATATGGGTACTCATAAAGAGCCTTTTATGTTGAGGGCTAATGTAAAGCAAGGAGTATTATTAAAAGAATTAAATAAACGAACTCAGGATCATTTGCAACAATGTCTGCCCTATCGCAATATGATTCACCATATGTCAGTGTTTCCATGTGATCATCTGAATGAGCTCCCTTTTTTACCTGTTCAAGTATTTAAAATGCTTGACTTATATTCTGTTCCGAAAGAAAGCATTGTGAAGACTTTAACTTCAAGTGGGACAACAGGCCAACAGGTATCAAAGATTTTTTTAGATAAAGATACATCTGTTAAGCAGACAAGAGCGTTAGCTTCGATTATGACATCATTATTAGGAAAGAAACGCGTACCGATGATTATTATAGATAGTAAGAGTGTAATTAAGAACCGTCAAGCCTTTAGTGCGAGAGGAGCAGGAATTGTAGGTTTCTCAAACTTTGGAAGAAAGCACTTCTATTTATTAGATGAAGAAATGAATATTGATTGGGACGGTTTAGAAGCATTTTTAAGAGAGCATAAAGGTGAGCAAATCTTTCTATTTGGATTTACTTTTATCGTTTGGCAATATTTTTTACAAGCTTGTCAGAAGTATAATCGGTCTATTGATTTATCAAAAGGTGTTCTTGTTCATGGTGGTGGCTGGAAAAAGCTTAAGGAAGAGGCTGTTTCTAATGAACAGTTTAAAGAAGCATTGTTTAACCAATTTGGGTTAAAGCGAGTTCATAATTACTATGGAATGGTTGAACAAGTGGGTTCCATTTTTATTGAATGTGAGTATGGTCATTTTCACACTCCAGATTTTGCTGATATTATTGTTCGTGATTCACTTACGTATGAAGCTCTACCAGTTGGTAAACAAGGGCTTTTACAAGTAGTGAGTACATTGCCAAAAAGCTATCCAGGACATAGTCTTTTAACAGAGGATGTTGGAGTTCTGCTCGGAGAAGATACATGCTCGTGTGGTAGGTTAGGAAAATTTTTTCAAATAGAAGGGCGTTTACCGAAAGCGGAGGTTAGAGGTTGTAGTGATACGGTTGCATACGACCAGAAGGGAGCGAGAGGATGAACGTTTTATTTCCAAAAGAATTAAAAATAGATTGGAAAGAACATATCCAAGAAATGTCCTCTATCCCTGTATTAAAGCCTTTTTCTCCAGTTGTGTTAGATTTCTTACAGGATTTATCTCGCGTTTTAATGAAAGATGCTGTGATGAGACAATATCCTGAAATGGTTGCTTTAGGGTATTGGTTGAGGAAAGCACGAATTTATGAGATGAAGAAAGATTTCCACAAACAAAATGAAAACAAAGTGATAAAAGCACGAGGTACTGTCTTGCATTTTGCTCCGTCTAATGTGGACACTATTTTTATTTACTCTTGGGTGATATCTTTATTAGCGGGGAACACAAATATAATAAGAGTTTCAAGAAGAGAAAATGTACAGCTTGAACGATTGGTCGACCTATTAGTTCATTTGCTAGATCAAGAAGAGTATGAAGCCATTAAGAATCGAACATGTATATGTCGATATGAGCATGATATGGATGTAACTGCATTCTTATCTCAGTATTGCCATTGTCGAGTCATTTGGGGAGGGGATGATACAGTTCGTACGATTCGCTCGATTCCTCTAGCCCCTCTTGCAACAGAGCTTGTCTTTGCAAATAGGTTTTCAAGTGCGGTTCTTTCGGCAGAATCTGTTTTACACCATTCAGAAGAGCAGCTAGGGAAGTTGGCACATAAATTTTATAACGATGCATTTTGGTTTGATCAGTTAGCTTGTTCATCACCTAGGTTAGTTGCCTGGGTAGGTAAGGAGCAAGATATTCAAGAGGCAAAAGATCGTTTTTGGAAAGCTTTGCTACATGAAATCGATATGCAAGAGTATGCTATTTCTCCAGCTGCTAAAATGCTGCGTACTTCAACAGCGTATGTCTATGCTGCAACGAATGCGATAGAGAAACTTGAAACTCCTCTATCAAGTGAAATTATGCGTCTACATACTAGTGATTTATCCGCTACGATTAGAAGTCAGCACTGTGGTATGGGGATGTTTATAGAAACAGACCTTGCTCATTTGGATGAATTGCTATCGTACATCAGAGATGAAGATCAAACGATTACTCATCACGGGTTTGAAAAGATAGAACTTATACAGATGGTTGAGAAAGCAAGTGGTAGAGGGATTGATCGTCTTGTCCCTGTTGGACAAGCCCTACAATTTAATCATGTTTGGGATGGTTATAATATGTTTATGTACTTCACAAGAGAAATTGATATTTCAATTTAGATAGGAGCGATTTTGTGGAGTTTCTAACGATAAAAGAAGAAGACTTAGAAATGATTCTACGCTGGCGAAAAAGTGAATTTGTTACACGTTTTATGTTTACTGATATCGAAGGAACTATGAAGCAACAAGAAGAGTGGTACCAAAACCTGCAAAAGGATAGAAATAGTATGTATTGGATTGTTGCTTCGAAAGGCAAGAAGCTAGGTCTTGTATCGCTTAATGATATACATTGGTCGCATAAACATGCGAGCTGGGCATTTTATATAGGTGAACCTAAGTATAGTATGATAGCAGGGATGATCGGCCCTCACTTATACAATTACGCTTTTTATGAATTAGGGCTTTTAAAGCTAACAGGTGAGGTTATGGAAGGAAATGATGCTGTTCGAAAGATGCACAAATCTCATGGTTGTAGAGAGGTCGGTTGCTTGAAGAAGCATATATATAAATATGGTACGTTTCATGATGTATATATTTATGAAATGCTAGCAGCTGATTGGGAGAAGAAGCAAGAAAAGTTAAAAAAACTATTTCCTAAAGTAGAGCAAACTACACCTAACTAATTGGAGAGGGATCCGAAATGAAAACCATCATCATCATCCAAGCTCGCATGGGCTCAAGCCGATTGCCTGGGAAAATATTAAAACCTTTAGGAGAGCATGCTGTATTAGAGTATGTTGTTAACCGCTGCAAACAGGTCAATGCCGATAAAGTCATTGTCGCAACCTCTACTCTTCCACAGGATGATCAGATTGAGCTGTGGTGTAAGCACCAGCAAATTGATTGCTTTCGTGGTTCAGAGCAAGATGTTCTTTCTCGATATATGGAATGTGGCAAATTGTATGAACCGGATTATGTGATGCGAGTCACTTCTGATTGCCCGTTCGTTGATTATGAAATGGCAAATGAAGTGATTGAACAGATGAAGCTAGAGCCAGCTGATTATGTGAAATTAAATGGTGAGTTGCCACGAGGGTTAGCAGTGGAGCTGTTTGCTTGGTCGGCTCTACAATATATTGATCAACACGGCACTGCTGAACGACATAGAGAGCATGTTACTTATTATGGGTATGAATATGCTGAACAATTTAATGTGACGACTTATGAAGCGCCTTTAGATAGATGTAAACCTAAGCTGCGTATAACATTGGACACGGAAGAAGATTATCAGCTTTGTCAGAGGGTAGCAGAGCATTTCAGTGGGGATATGCTTGTTTCAGCAAAAGAAGTCGTACGTTATTTAGATGAGCATCCCGATGTGGCTAAGTTAAATGCTCATATTGAACAGAAACCAGTTGTTTAGAAGGAAGTGGAAGGCAAATGAACGTCTGTATACGAGTGGATAGTTCTGAACAAATAGGAACAGGTCATGTATTTCGTTGCCTTACTTTAGCGAAGCAACTGTGTGAACAAGGCTCTCATGTGACATTTGCGCAAAGGATACAGAATGGAGATATGCTTTCTTTTTTACGGAAGCAGCAATATGAGGTAATTGAGCTTACTGATGTACAGGATTGGGATGAAGAGAAGGATGCCAATCATTTTTTACAACAGATTGATAAAGATTTCGATTGGGTCATAGTCGATCACTATCAGCTGTCTCACGCTTGGGAGACGAAAGTAAGAAATGGTTTACAGGCTCGAATAGCTGTCATTGATGATTTAGCCAATCGAAAGCATGACTGTGAACTTTTATTAGATCAAAATTATTTTCGTCATTATGAAAGGCGCTATATGAAGCTCGTTCCAGATCATTGTAAGCTGTTTTTAGGACCTGCTTACCTTCTATTACGTGATGAATTTAAGAGTGCGAAGCATAGCTCTTTCGACGAGAAGCGGATATTAGTCTTCTTCGGTGGAAGTGATCCAACAAATGAGACAGAAAAGGTCCTTCTTGCGTTAGAACAGAGTGAGGTAGAAGGCTGGGAAGTTGATGTTGTCGTTGGAACGGCTAACCCAAACCGTGACAAGATTCAAAGAGAAGCAGATCGTCTAGGGTATCATTATCATTGTCAAATTGACTATTTAGCTGATTTAATGAGTCGGGCGACGTTTTCGTTTGGTGCTGGTGGAGTTACGATGTGGGAGCGTTGCTATGTTGGTCTCCCATCCTATGTGACAATCGTAGCAGAAAATCAAAGGCAATCAACAATGGATGCAGATGCCTTTGGAGCTGTTAAGCTAATTGGTTGGCATGATGACGTAGGAGTCGAGGAGTATGTTCATGTACTACGTGAGGCTTTTAACCATGAAGAAGGTTTAAAGGACATACGGCAGAAAGGCTGGGACTTACTAAAAAGCTCGAGAGAAAGTGATATCCATCCTGTTGTCCTCGAAATGTTGAAGTGGAAATCGAATGAGAGGTGTTAAGAATGAAACAGTTTCATATTAATGGCCGAGAAATTGGTTCACATACAGCGCCATTTATTATAGCTGAAATGTCTGGTAACCATAATCAGTCGCTTGAAAGAGCTTTATCGATCGTGGAAGCGGCAGCCAACGCTGGTGTTGATGCAGTGAAGCTTCAAACGTATACAGCAGATACGATGACTCTTGATGTAAAGGAAGGAGCCTTTTGGATTGAAGATGATTCAAGCCTTTGGAAAGGCAATTCGTTGTATCAGTTGTACCAAGAGGCTTATACGCCATGGGAATGGCATGAAGCGATCTTCAAACGTTGTGAAGAATTGGGGATCATTGCCTTTAGTTCTCCTTTTGACGAGAGTGCGGTTGATTTTCTTGAATCGATTGGTGCCCCAGCTTATAAAATTGCCTCGTTTGAAAATGTTGATTTACCGCTTATAAGAAAAGTCGCAGCAACAGGGAAACCTGTCATCATATCAACAGGAATGGCAACTGCAGCGGAAATTGATGAAGCTGTACGTACAGCAAGGGAAGAGGGATGTGAGCATTTGGCTTTATTAACGTGTACGAGTACATACCCAGCGACTCCGGAAAATACGAACTTAAGAACGATGCCACATATGAAGGATTTATTTCAATGTGAAGTAGGACTCTCAGATCATACGATGGGCGTAGGGGTTGCAGTTGCGAGTGTTGCGTTAGGAGCAACGGTTATTGAAAAGCACTTTACATTGTCACGAGCGGATGGTGGAGTGGATTCTGCCTTTTCTATGGAGCCGGATGAAATGGCGTTGTTAGTATCTGAAACGAGGAAAGCGTGGCAAAGCTTAGGGGTCATTCATTACGGGCCAACAACAGCAGAAAAGCCTTCCTTAAAGCATAGGAGATCATTATACTTTGCTGAAGATCTGAAGGTTGGAGAAACATTAACGACCAAAAATGTTCGAGCGATCCGTCCTGGGTTAGGTTTGCCAACAAAATACCTTGACTTCGTTATGGGCAAATGTGTAAGACAAGCTGTAAAAAAAGGTCAACCCGTTTCATTTGATGTGTTGATGGAAGAAGGAGAATCAAAATCATGAATGTACTAGTAACAGGTGGAGCTGGCTTCATCGGTCGTTGGGTTGTGAAAAGACTGTTAGATGAAGGCCATCAAGTAACAGTTTTAGATGACCTTTCCAATGGTCAGGAGCGTAATATTGAGGAGTTTCGTTCACATCCGTGCTTTGTTGAATTTGTAAAAGGTGATTTAAAGGATGAAACGTTATTAACAAAGCTGTTTGCAGGCGGTGAGTTTGAGCTTTGTTATCATTTAGGGGCATCTATTAATGTACAGGATTCGATCGACGACCCACGTACTACGTTTAATAACGACACGGTTGGGACTTTTTATATGATGGAGCAGTGTCGAACGTATAACGTGAAAGTGGTCTTTATGAGTACATGTATGGTATATGATCGCTGTTTGGATGAAGAAGGAATTACAGAGGAACATCCAACGAAGCCAGCCTCCCCTTATGCAGGCGCAAAAATCGCTGCGGAGAACATGGTGCTATCTTATTATTATGCGTATGATCTCCCCGTGGTTGTTGTCCGTCCCTTTAACACATATGGCCCCTATCAGAAAACAGGTGGTGAAGGTGGCGTGATTGCGATCTTTATTAAGAAAAAACTAGATGGTGAAAACGTGCATATTTATGGAGATGGTACGCAAACACGTGATTTGCTTTACGTGGAAGATTGCGCAAGATTTGTAGTAAATGCAGGTTTTCACGATGAGGTGAACGGGGAAATTGTAAATGCTGGTTTAGGTAAAGACATTACAATAAATGATTTAGCCTATCAAATTGTTGGTGATAAGCAGCGAATTAAACATGTAGAGCACATCCACCCTCAAAGTGAAATTCAGAAGCTGTTGTGCAATTATAAGAAAGCTTCCAGCCTAATGAATTGGCAGCCAGAGATTTCATTAGAGGAGGGCATTAAGCGCACAGAGTCATGGATTAAAGAGGGACACCTTGATGGTTAAATTGGCGATTGATGGTGGTGCACCGGTTCGTGATTCATTTCTTCCTTATGGGAAGCAATCAATTGATGAGAAGGATATTGAGTCCGTTCTATCGGTCATTCGAAGTGCAATGATTACGCAAGGACCGATGATTGAAAGGTTTGAGCGGAAAGTGGCTAAATCTGTAGGGGCAAAATACGCTGTTGCGTTTTCCAATGGAACAGCTGCTCTTCATGCGGCTTATTATGCAGCTGGATTAACAAAAGGAGACGAGGTGATCACGACCCCGATCACGTTTGTCGCAACCTCAAACGCAGCCTTATATGTTGGAGCAAAGCCGGTGTTTGCTGATATAGATGAACAGACGTATAATTTATCCGTTGACCAAGTAGAGAAGAAAATCAGTATCAATACGAGAGCGATTGTTTCAGTAGATTTTGCAGGGCAACCGGTTGAATATGACCGTTTTCGTGCATTAGCAAAAAAGCACAATCTAGTTTATATCAGTGACGGAGCTCATTCGCTAGGAGCCGATTACAAAGGGAAGCCAGTAGGAACTCAAGCAGATATGACCATGTTTAGCTTTCACCCTGTTAAGCCTGTGACGACAGGAGAAGGCGGAATAATTGTGACAGATAGTCCTGAATATGCAGAACGTTTAACGTTATTTCGTTCTCATGGAATAAAAAAAGAGGGACTATTTGATTATCATGGCCCATGGTACTATGAAATGCATGATCTCGGTATGAATTACAGAATGACAGATATACAAGCTGCACTAGGATTTACCCAAATGGATAAATTGGATTCATTTATGAAGAGAAGAAGAGAGATAGCTACACTCTATTCGGAGTCCTTTATTGAGGAAAAAGGAATTGAGATACCGAATACGCATCCTGATGTGTTATCTGGTTGGCATTTATATATTGTAAGGTTTAATACAAAATGCTTTTCTGTTGACCGGAGAGTGATTTTCGAGGCGCTTAGATCAGAGAATATCGGTGTTCATGTCCATTACATACCCGTTTATTTACAGCCCTACTACCAACAGCTTGGCTATGATGCGGACTGCCCAAATGCCAATGATTGGTATGAAGAAGTCATAACGTTACCGATCTTTCCGTCAATGACGAATAGAGATGTGACTGATGTCATAGAAGCCGTGAAAAAGGTGGTTCATTATTATAGATTAGATGCTTAACGAATTTCGTTAGGCTTTTTCTTTTCAATTTACTTAATAAAAGTAAGCAGCAAGCCGATATAATAGAAAAATGAGCGAGTTTAGGAGGAAAAGTGGATGAGTATCCAAACATCAAACTCGTCAATTACAACATCAAGTGTATTTTCACATAAACCATTGACGAATGAAGCCGTAGAAGTAGTACATCATGATTTAAAGCAAAAAGAATCAGTATTACCGAAAGTAAAGGAAGAACGCTATAGTAGACATTATTTAGAAGAGCAAGTTGAAGTCATGAATGATTTCTTAGATGTAAGTCAGAAATCGTATAAATTTCATATACATGATGATTTAAATCGTCTGTATGTTCAAGTAGTAGATAGACAAACAGAAGAGGTTATTCGTGAAGTGCCTCCGGAAGATTTTCTCGATATGTTTGCTTCTATGCTGAAGCAGGTAGGGTTGCTAGTTGATAAACGGATTTAATCTAGGAGGGAATTAAATTATGGTAATGAGAATGACTGGTTTTTCCAGTGGGATGGATATTGAACAAATCGTTAGTGATTTAATGAGAGCTCGTCGTATTCCAGTTGACAAGCTAATCCAAGACCGTCAAACGATTGAATGGAAGACAGAGGATTATCGTGAGATCAACCGTAAATTAAATACGTTTCATACAAGTATATTTGATACGATCTTACGACCATCAAATATGCTCGCTAAAACCGTTTCAAGTACCAATTCCGGACTAGTGTCAGCTACTGCTAATTCAGAGGCTGGTAATATGTCACTACGAATTAGTCAGGTGACACAGCTTGCTACAGCAGCATCTAACAATAGTACAGGACGGATAACACAAGAAGGCGAACAGCTTTCTACAACTCAATTTCTAATGGATCAGCCATTTAATGCTGATAATGAAACTGTATGGAAAAAAGGGATTGTAAGGGATGAGACGATTAGAATGTCTTCTACTTCAAATGTTGTTTCCTTAGATCCTGGTGATGAAACGATTGTGAATCCTGAGGATGCTGTTGTGAAAGTGAACGGACGTCTATATCATATTACGGAAGATGCGAGTGACCTAGATGGGCCTGATGGAGAACAGTTAGTCTATTTTAATGCTAACGAAGGTACATTGCAGTTTAAGAATGATATTGCGAGAGAAGCGTCTGTATCTGTTACTTATATAACAGAAGCACCAGAGGATGCCACTCATGCCGCTTATCATTACACAACTGGAAATGTGACAACGTATGATCGGAATGGCGAAATAAATGATAAATTTGTTGTTAGAGGAAATCAGTCATTAACATCAGTATTTAATCAATTGAATCGTTCATCGGCAGGGGTTAATGGGTTCTATGATCAGGAAACGGGAAAAGTGTCCGTATCAAGGACTCAAACTGGTCAATTTAATCCAAATGCAGAGGGAACAGAAGGTTTTACGGGCGAGATGAGATTCGATGGTGCTTTGTTTAATGACTTATTCAAACTTGACTCAGAGCAAGAGACAGCGGCAAAAAATGCAACATTTACAATGAATGGACTGGAAACTTCTAGACAGTCTAATACGTTTACAGTTGCAGGCATGACCGTTACGCTTAAGGAAGAATTTACTCAGGAAGTAACTCTTAATGCCTCTACTGATACGGACCGAGTAATGGATACGATTAAAGGGTTTGTTGATGAATATAATGAGCTTTTGGATCATATTAGTGGCAAGCTAAGTGAAAGCCGTAATCGTGATTTCAGACCTTTAACAGATGAGCAGCGAGCAGCGATGTCTGAAGATGAAATAGAAAAATGGGAAGAACAAGCTCGAAGTGGATTGTTGAGTAGAGATCCTGCACTCAGATCCATCCTTGATAAAATGAGAATGGATATGTATAGTCCGGTTAATGGCGAACTTGAAACGGTATTTAATCAATTAGCGACTATCGGTATTACGACTACTCAAAATTACCTAGACGGTGGTAAGTTAGAAATTAATGAAGAAAAGTTGCGTCAAGCCATTGAAGCCGATGCAGAAGGTGTCTTCCAATTATTTGCGGGTGGAGAATCAGATGGTCCAGCTAATGAGCAAGGGATTGCACGACGAATCAGAAACTCTGTCGATAATGGAATTACAACGTTAGCTGAACGTGCAGGTGGCTTTAAAGGGAAGATGCAGCCACATCAGTATACGTTAGGACGTAATTTAAATGATTTAAATGATCGTATTTCCGACTTTGAACGTAGATTGACAATGGTAGAAGACCGCTATTGGAGACAATTTAATGCGATGGAAGCAGCAATGGCAAGAGCCAATCAACAGGCAGAAACGCTATTTTCTGCTTTAATGCCTATGCAATAAGGATTTTAATTTAGGAGAAGGGTGAATTCGTATATGACAACTCAGTTACAGTCAGTTTATAAACAAAATTCAATGCAAACCGCTTCACCTGGGGAATTAACACTAATGCTATACAATGGTTGTTTGAAATTTATAAAACAAGCAAATAAAGCAATTGAGGAAAATAATGTTGAAGGTAGAAGTCATTCTATTCAACGAGCCCAAGATATTATTCGTGAATTAATGGTCACATTAAAAACGGACTCAGAAGCTGCTGAAAATATGATGAGGCTTTATGATTTTATTTTAAATCGTTTAATAGAAGCTAATGTTAAGAATGATGCAAAGGCTTTGCAGGATGCAGAGGAGCTTGTCATTCAATTTCGCGATATGTGGAAAGAAGTCATTCAGTTAGATCGTAAGGAGAGACATGGTGAAGGTGGAAAAGCCTAATGTCGTTAGTTAAAAAAATTCATGAAGAATCTCAAGTATTATTGATGTTTTTGAAGACTGCTTTACCAGAGGACCCCGATAAACGTGATCAGTTTATAAGTGAATTAGAGACGAAGCTAGATGTTAGAGAAGCTCTCATTAAGCAGATTGAATGTCCGCCAATAACGGATGAAGAAAAGGAATTAGCGAAAGAAATAATCATAATGAACGACGAGATATCAGAATTACTCGTATCTAAAAATCGAGAAATTCAGCGAGATATTGAACAGACGAAAAGAAAGAAACAAACTGGACGCAAATACGAAAATCCATATGATGGCCCAACATCAGAAGGGATCTTTTTCGATAAGCGTGGGGTTTGAATGAGAGAAGCTCGATTTCAGCATAGAGATATGTTGAGGTCGAGCTTTTTTGCATAATCAGAATGAGTGATTTTAGATTTTTATTTTTCGGGTATAAAGGGTATGGATACAAACATTTTAGGACGTGTTTAAACAAGGAGAGATTCTTCACCCACTCTTAAAGAAAGAGGTGGAAACATTTCGTGGTCGTGGGAATCCGCAAAAACGGGTTTCAAAGCTACCATGCTTGTGTGATAGCACGGTCTCAATATGACGTCAGTCTCGTTTCAATTTAAAGAGCTCGAGTTCATTCTCTGCGATTTTATATGTTTGGAATGCTAATCTTCCTTCAATGTCTGTGAGTCTGGATGTAACCTCTGAATGAAACTCGGATAGTTTACCTGTTTGTTCATAGATGAGATTTTGTTTGTTCTCGATGCGTGAGGTCGTCTCATTTAATTGCTTTAAATTGCTTTCCATCTTGGTTAAACGTTCATTCGTTTGGGTTAGACGTTCATTCGATTTTTGTTGCTCCACTTTCATTTCGGTCATTTCAGCTAATATTTGCTTCAATAGTTCCTCGCTCATTGGTTATCCTCCTTTTGATATTAAAGTTTAGTCAGTTTTATTGTATAATGTTTTGCACTTTTTTCTGTCATGTCCTGATTGTTGATAGTATTTCTCCGACTATCTCTCTAACATAATAATCAAAATTGTGAGAGTTTTCTATCTTAGTGCTGTATTCTCCTGCAAGTTATTCAATTATTGCGACATTTACTGATTTGCTAGATATCATTGAGATCTTTTACAATAGGAATATCGGAGTTCTATCTATTTTCTATATCCAAACGTACTAATTTTATATCAGTAAGCAACTTATACTTTCTTACTACTATAGCACATTATGATTTGATGTAGAATTGAAAGATTATATAGATCACGTTGACGACTCAAACGTTTTATCGACCTGCAATAGGAACAGCTCGGATTGTGGAATATGATGGTTAAATTGTTGTGTTTCAGTAGGTCACGTGTTGTATGGGAATCCCCATTCCCTTATTTCTCCTTTATTTCATTTATTCATGTTTTGACGGTTCCTCATTCCTCTATTTCGGTTATTAAGGTTTTATTTGGTCCCATATAGCTCAAATAGAGGAATGACGATTACACTTTCTTCTCTGGAAGCGGGTTTTCCTTGATTTAGAGGAATGAGAATTACCTTATTGGAGTAAAAGTCGTCACGCGTTATATACGTATTTTATAAATGAAATCAATCTACAAAATATTAACCCCATTGTAATGGCATCGTGCGGTGGCATAGGAAAAGGCTGCTACGTAGATGTATAAAATGGCTAAACAGCTTTCGTCTCCGTTTTTTCTTTTCAAAGCTCAATGATTTTATTGAATTTTAACAGAAATGAAACCGATTTCGGAAGAGTGATTTTGTGCTATACTATAGCTAAAAGCTAAGAAGGCCACTGAAAAGGACATATCAACTTTTCAGTAACTTTGATTTGTTAGTAATGGCTACATTCGTTGCTCGCTCTGTACGAGAAAACCAACCGAATCAAGCTTTTCAAAAAGACAACAATTTAGCATATTACTAAAAGGGAACCGGAATTTTAATGCCCTTAAGCTAGTAAGGAGAGGTTTGTATGAAAAAGGGTGTGACGATTTACGACATTGCAAAAGAGGCTCAAGTGTCACCAGCTACCGTTTCAAGAGTTTTGACAGGCAATGCGAAAGTAAAGCCGGCGACGATGAAGAAGATTACAGCTGTGATCGAGAAATACAACTTTAAGCCGAATGGATTAGCGAGAAGTTTATTGCACAAGAAAACCAAAATGATCGGATTTATTCTGCCAGACATTAACCATCCCTTTTTCTCGACATTTGTGTTAAAAGGGGAAGCGCATGCACTTGATGCAGGTTATACATCTTTTGTTTGCAACACGATGAATGATAGTGAAATGGAATCGAAGTATTTACATGCATTGTTAGAAAAACAAGTCGATGGGATTGTGTTCTTAGGTGGGCGGATTAATGCCGTTGATGTGAATCCTGCATATGTCGATGAGATGAATACAATCATGGAGCGCGTTCCTGTTCTGTTTGTGAATGGACAAATGCCAGGGGTGGATGCACATATTGTGCGAACAGATGAAGCCTTAGGTGTTCGGCAGCTAGTTGAATTGTGTAAAAATTATGGGCATCAAAAAATAGGTTTTCTTGGTGGTGTTTTCGGGATTACATCGACAGAAATGAAGATTGAAACGTTTAAAGAAGAGCTGAGGAAGCATGGAATGGATGTTGTCGATGATTGGGTGATTGCTTCTAACTTTACGATTGAATCAGGGGAGGAAGCGGCTGCGAAGCTGATGAGTTTAGATGAAAAGCCAACAGCCGTCATCTGTGTCAATGATTTTGTTGCGATGGGTGCCATTAATCTGTTTCAGAAGCATGGTTTATCCGTCCCGGATGATATGTCTGTCGCTGGTTTCGATGATATTTATTTAGCGCAGCATTTTCCGCCTGGAATAACGACGGTTTCGCAAAATTATGATCAATTAGGGAAAATGGCAATCAATCAATTAGTTGATTTAATCGAAGAAAAAGAAGTGTCAAAGGAGACGATCGTGCCTACTTCATTAATCATTCGCAATTCTTATAAATCCATACCAAAAATGAATTGACAACATAGGATTCATCTATGTTACGATAAATGAAACGGGTTTCATAATTGTGAAAGTGAAATCGGTTTCAAATGATAGTAATATTGGTGAAAAGCCACAGCATATTTTTATAGGAGAGCTGAGGGGACGACATGAAATATGAAGAGATGATGAGCAAGCTTCATTCATATGCACCGATCGAAAATTGGTTCTCTTCGCATGAAGGGAAGGAACGGTTTTTTCAACAAATTCAAATAGAGAAAACGTATCAAACGATTCTGGAAGAAGTGAAAATGGAGACGGTTCGACTAAGGTCGTCAGAAATACCGGACCTCCCCTACTCCCTTTTTAAACTCTTTTCACAAACAGGCTCACGGAAAGAATACGAAGCTGCTTATTTTGAAAGAAGACGACGATTAAATACGTTTGCGCTGATGGTATTGATTGAGCCTAAGAATGAGGAGAATCTAGCAAACTTGCATGAGATCATTTGGTATATTTGTAATGAGTATTCGTGGTGCTTGCCAGCGCATATGTCTAATGATGATGAAAGCTCACGTCGTATCCAAGAGGATAAGCCAGAAATGAGAGAGATTGATCTATTTGCCTCTGAAACAGCTTTTGCGCTCACCGAAATCGCAGTTTTACTCGAACCATCACTCGATCCTCTTATTCGAAAACGAATAAAGGAGGAAGTGAGAAGACGCGTTCTGCAGCCTTTCTATTATTATTCCTACCACTGGGAACAGGCGGATCATAATTGGGCTGCGGTTTGTGCTGGTTCGATTGGAGCGGTAGCGATTTATAGTCATGGAGATGATCATGAATTTGCGACAATTTTAACAAAGGTTATGAAGGCGATGGAATCGTATTTGTCAGGCTTTTATGATGATGGTGCTTGTTTAGAGGGATACGGCTATTGGCAGTATGGATTTGGGTTTTATGTCTATTTTGCCGACTTATTAAAAAAGAAAACAGCCGGACAGATTGATTTGTTGCAGTCTGAGAAGGTGCATCAGATCGCCTTGTTTCAGCAAAAGGCCTTTTTGACTGGGAATCGAACTGTTCGTTTTTCTGATTCAGTTGCAACAGGAAACGTTTGGTTAGGACTGACACATTACTTGAATCAACGGTTTTCGGATGTCGATATACCGAAGAAGGAGTGGGGGGCGAAGTATACGGATGATCATTGCAGTCGCTGGGCTCCTGCTATTCGAGAAATTCTTTGGCTTCAAGCTGATGTGAAAGGAAAGCCGTGGTTGCCTCAAAGCTACTATTTAGAGAAAACGCAATGGTTTGTATCAAGGTATGAAGTGAATGAAGAATTGTATGCGTTTGCAACAAAGGGTGGTCATAATGATGAACCTCATAATCATAATGATGTTGGGCAATTCATCCTAGCATGTGATGAGGACATCTTTCTCACAGATTTAGGAAGTGGGGAATATACAAAGCGTTATTTTAGCAAAGAACGTTATTCGTATTTGTGTAATGGTTCTCACGGGCATTCGGTGCCGATAGTAAATGGTCATCACCAAAAGGCTGGTTCTCCTTATCGAACTAGCTCATTTCACGTTGTTGAGAATGAGCAGTGTGATGAGGTTGGAATGGAATATGCTGATGCTTACGGTTTGGATTATGTCCGTCAGCTTGAAAGATCATTTAAGTGGGAGAAGACGTACTCACCGGCTTTAATCATTGAGGACATGTATTCAGCAGACCGACCTGTTTCATTTGTTAGTCGGTTTATGACACAGATTCAAAAGATAAAGAAAGTAGTCGGAGCTGTTCTATTAGTAGGGAATGAACAGTGCTTACGAATCACATATGACGAACAGCTTATTCAAGTTCAGGAGAACGTCTTAACATTTTCCAATCATTTTGGTGAAGAAGAGCAAGTTGTTGCATTGGATTTTACAGTAAGAAGACCGATGGATGAGGCACACATTCATTTCGAATGTCGATTTGAGAAGAAAGGGTGAAGGGAAATGAAAGAGCAACAGTGGGTAGAGGAAGCATGGTCACAGATTACGGCGAAATTAGACAGAACCTCGAAGAAAATTGGAGCGCGGTTTCCTCATGTGAGTGTAGATGGTACATATGAGTGCGCTGATCCGCATTGGTGGACGGCGGGTTTTTGGCCTGGACAGCTTTGGCTTGTGTATCGTGAAACGAAAGACGAGTCGTTTAAGGCAATTGCGGAGAAATGTGAGCGGCAATTAGATGATGTGATTACGGGTTTTGATCGACTTGATCATGATATGGGATTTATGTGGACGTTAACAAGTGTCGCTCGCTATAAGCTGTTAGGGGAAAAAGATTCACGGCGTCGGGCGTTATTAGTCGCGAATTTGTTAATGGGGCGGTTTAATGCGAATGGGAATTATATTCGTGCGTGGAATCCGTGGTTTGAAGGGGATGAAAATACAGGCTTTGCGATTATTGATTGTATGATGAATTTACCGTTATTGTTTTGGGCTTCAAAAGAGACAGGCGATCCACGCTACAAAGCGATTGCTACTCGTCATGCGCATACGGTATTGGAGCATTTTATCGAAGAGGATGGATCTGTCCATCATATTGTCAACTTCGACCCAGTGACAGGTGAGCGTGTCGAGTTTGTTGGCGGACAAGGCTATGCCCCGCATTCAGCTTGGTCAAGAGGGACTGGGTGGGCGGTCTATGGCTTTGCCCTCGCATATGCTCATACGAATGATCACAAATACTTGCAAGCAGCGAAGAAGGTCGCTCATTTCTTTATCGCCCATTTACCTGATGATCATGTTCCATATTGGGACTTCCGCTTACCTGATGAGGTTCCTCATTACCGTGATTCCTCAGCAGGAGCGATTGCCGCTTGTGGCTTATTGTTATTAGCTGATCAAGTCGCAGCTCAGGATGCAACACCATATAAGCGTGCTGGTGAGCGGATTTTACGGTCATTATATGAGAATTATAGTGCTTGGGAAAATGAAAATGAAGATGGCCTGATTCTCCATGGAACAGGTCATTACCCTGAACAAAGTAATGTCGATAAGCCACTCATTTACGGTGACTATTATTTTGTTGAAGGGATTGCAAGGCTACGAGGGAATAAGGAGTTATTTTGGTTATCTTAAAATGTCGAAGAGAAGAGGGATCTTGATGCTAAAACGTGCAAATAAATTTCAGTATACCCCACCGGAGAATGGCTATCCTGAGTGGAACAACAATCCAGAGATTTTTCAGTTAAATCGTTTACCTGCTCATGCGACAGCGATTTCATATCTTTCGGTTGAAGAAGCTTTAAAAGGAAAGAGAGAGTCTTCACCTTTTTATGAATCATTAAATGGTACGTGGAAATTTCACCATGTTGAGAAGCCATCAGATCGTAGCCTAACATTTTATCAAGCGGATTATGACCATAAGCAATGGGATGGTATACAAGTACCTGGACATTGGCAGTTGCAGGGCTATGATTATCCGCATTATACGAATTTACGGTATCCGTGGGAGGAGCGTGAGGATATTAAGCCTCCTTTTGCCCCAACAGAATACAATCCAGTCGGGCAATATGTTCGAACGTTTATCGTTCCTGACCAATGGAAGGATCAGCCTGTTTATATTAGCTTTCAAGGAGTCGAATCGGCGTTTTATGTGTGGGTGAATGGGGAGCTTGTCGGTTATAGCGAGGATACGTTTACACCTGCTGACTTTGACCTGACGCCTTATATACAAGAAGGAGAGAATAAACTAGCGGTTGAGGTTTACAGATGGTGTGATGCAAGTTGGCTTGAGGATCAGGATTTTTGGCGGATGAGTGGTATTTTCCGTGACGTTTATTTGTATTCAACGCCTGTTTCTCATGTCGAGGATTTTTTTGTGCGTACTGATCTAGACCAGCAATATCGCAATGCTCACTTATACATTGATGCAGACGTCTCTCATTACAATGAAGAGTCATTATTAGGATTAACGTTAAAAGCAACGCTGTTTGATTGTGACGAGCGAGAGGTTGTGAGTGCTGAGTCTGCTGTTGATGGTGGGAAAGTGTCGATTCAAGCCTTTGTTGAAAATCCAGAAAAGTGGAGTGCGGAATATCCGAATTTGTATACGCTCGTATTAGCATTGGAGGATCAGTCTGGAAATCTCATTGAAGCACAAAGCTGTCGAGCAGGCTTCCGTGCTGTTGAGATCAAGGATGGATTGGTGAAGGTGAACGGTCAGCGTGTTGTCTTTAAAGGAGTTAACCGTCATGAGTTTGCTGCAGACAAAGGACGCGCTGTTACGTATGAGGATATGGTTCATGATATTCAGTTGATGAAGGCGTACAATATTAATTCTGTTCGTACATCACATTATCCGAATCATCCGCTTTGGTATGAATTGTGTGATGAGTATGGGTTGTATGTCATTGATGAGACGAATTTGGAGACGCATGGAACGTGGAAATATGGGCAGAAGGAGCTTGGAGAAACCGTTCCAGGCAGTCGACCTGAGTGGACAGATAATGTCATCGATCGTTGTAACTCAATGCTTCAGCGCGATAAAAACCATCCGTCCATTGTGATGTGGTCTTTAGGGAATGAATCGTTTGGTGGGGATAATTTCTTGAAGATGAGTCAGCATCTAAAAGAACAAGACCCAACACGCGTCATCCATTATGAAGGGACGTTCCATTATCGGAAATCTGATGCAGCCTCAGATGTAGAAAGTACGATGTATATTCGTCCTCGTGCTGTTGAGGAGTATGCGAAGCAAGCGGAACGAGGCGAAAATGAAGGGAAGCCGTATATTTTATGCGAATACAGCCATGCGATGGGCAATTCGTGTGGGAATTTGTTTAAATATACAGAGCTATTTGATCAATATCCAATCTTACAAGGTGGATTCATTTGGGACTGGAAGGATCAAGCGCTGAAGACAAGGACTTCCGAGGGGATCGAGTATTTAGCATATGGCGGTGATTTTGGTGAATCTCCCACCGATGGTAACTTTTCAGGGAATGGTTTAATTTTTGCTGATGGCCAAGTAAGTCCGAAATTAGCTGAAGTGAAAAAATGCTATCAAAATGTTCGGTTGCATGATGTCGATATCGAAAATGGGCGAATTCAAGTGAGTAATCTCTTTTTGTTCTCCAATTTAGCCGATTATGTACTAACATGGCAGCTGCTAAAGGATGGAGAAGAGGTGGCTAGCGGTGAGCAGGTAGTGGACATTGCTGCGGGTGAGTCGCAGGAAGTAAAGCTCGAGGGCTTCGAGGCGATTCAATCAGAGCAGTCTGAATATATTGTAACCGCATTATTCGTCTTAAGGGAGAATAAGAGCTGGGCGAAAGCTGGCCATGAGGTGGCGTTTGAGCAATTTGTGTTAACGACTGTTGAAGATAAGGCAAATATTAAGCAGGAAGAGACTGTTCAAGTAAGGGAGGCTGCCGAGTTTGTAACATGCGAAGCAGGGGAAGCGCTGATTCGTTTTCAACAGGAAACAGGTGAGATGATTTCGTATTCGTTTGCGGGCGAAGATCTAGTGAAGTCAGCGCCTATTCCTTACTTCTGGCGAGCTATGACAGATAATGATCGTGGAAATAAGCTTCATGAGCGTAGTCAAACGTGGCGACAGGCTAGTGAGGGACGAGAACTGACCTCTTTTACTTTTTCAGAAGAAGCTGGTAAGGTCGTCGTTGAATCGACATTCGCCCTGCTTACGACGAGTAAATCAATGTGCAAGGTCGTTTATACGATTTTCGGTGATGGTACGGTTCGGGTGAGACAGCAGCTTGTTCCAGGTAAAGACTTACCTGAAATTCCAGCTGTCGGTATGTTGTTCACAATCGATCGGGACTATCAGAATCTAACGTGGTACGGTCGAGGACCACATGAAAGCTATTGTGATAAAAAGACAGGAGCAAAGCTAGGTGTCTATGAAGGAAGTGTGGAAGAGCAGTTTGTTCCGTATTTAAAGCCACAAGAAAGTGGTAATAAAACAGATGTCAGGTGGGCAACTCTTGTGAATGATCGTGGAGTCGGATTGATGATAAAAGGGTCTCCGACGATTGAATTTAGTGCATTACCTTACACGCCAAATGAGCTTGAGAAGAACGATCATTCTTACAAGCTTCCAATAAGTGAACAGATTTGCGTCCGTGTCAATGATCAGCAAATGGGTGTAGGTGGAGATGATAGCTGGGGAGCGATTACGCATCCAGAGTTTACACTGTATGCCGATAAGACGTACACATTTACGTATGAGTTAAAAGGGTTTAGGAAATAATAATAAGCCAGGAGCTCGTGGGAGTTTCCTGGCTTATGTTACTTCAACATATACGGAGAGAAAACGACAAATTTTGCAATTGTGATCAAAAATAAAAGCCTAGCGTGTAAATGTATTCATAAGTCGATCCATTAGGGGAAGTTTCTTTTGGTCGTTATAATCGATTGAAGAATCATAAATGTGGAACGAATTCTTGCCTCTTCGTTTCGCATAATACATCGCCTGATCAGCAGCATTTACTAATGATTCGTCATTATCACTATCATTCGGATACTGGCTTATGCCTATACTAGGTGAAACGGAAACATCTTGATCCTTCAAGGTGAAAGGCTTACTGACTGCAGAGAGAATTCGTTCAGAGATATGCTTAATAACATCCACTTCTGTATCTTCAAATACAATGATAAATTCATCACCACCGAGTCGAGCGAGTAAATCCTCTTCACGTATGACGTTCGATAATCGTTTGGCGACTTCCTGTAATAGAAGATCACCTGAGTCGTGACCGAGTTTATCATTTACTTTTTTAAATCCATCTAAATCAATGAAGGCTAGTGTGACACGATATTGACGCCGCTTCGCTTTAGCTAATACTTTCTTTAAATTTCTTTGGAGGTATAGACGATTTGGCAATTCTGTCAGTTCATCAAAATAAGCAAGTTTTCTTAGTTTAGCCTCTAATTGTTTTTCTTCGGTAATGTCAAGGATTGTACCGTTTACTTTCTCGACGAGCTTATTAGAATTAAAAATGGGTGTGGCTTTAATATGAATCCATTTTAAATCGTGGTCGGTTTTTAGAATACGATATTTTTCATTTATGCTCTTGCCTAGTTTTAATTGCGTCAGTGTTTTGATAAATCTACTTTTATCATCTGGGTGAACAAATTCTGATAATTTCTCAGGTGGAATTTGTAACGTTTGTTTTGAAATGTCGAAAAGCTCTTCGACCCCTTTGGACACATATAATTGATTAGAAGTAAGATCATACGTAAAAATCATAATATCGATGCTTGTATATAGCTGTTGGAGGGAATGCTTACTTTTTTTAAAATGCTTCTCATTCCAATAGAGTTGCTGACGTTCGTGTCTTAATGAATCTACCCATTTTCCTAGTAACCAATTGATGAATATGAATACGATTGCAAATAATAGAAATAACGGAATACTGGATATGTGACTGAAGAGGATCATTAAGACAATTAATATTAAACTATAGCTGACTGCAACCATTTGCCCAATAAAGATCATCTTTCTCACTCTTTTCTATTAATATATAGGAATACGGTATAATAGTATCATAGTAATAGAAGGTTGTAACGTAGAAAAGTGGAGAATGCTTATCTCCTATTTTATAAGTCATTCAGCGGAATTGGAGAAATGCTGTAAAAAAAGAGGGTGTCGAAACATAGAAAAACCGCTTCTTAAATTATAAGGAGCGGTTTGTTTTATGTGTATAAGAAATATGTACGGGGTGAGGTTGAACCGAGGATCTTATACACATAACACTCAAGATGCAGGGGGTGAAACCTGCAGTGACAAGAGTGGGGTAAGTATATTTATTTATTCAATCCTTTTTAGTTGACTGTATGAATACTGAATATCTAAGTATATTATACTGGTTAATTTGTAATGATTCAATACATTTTATAATATTTTGTAAAAAGTTTCAAAATATTGGTTTTTGCTGAAGTTGATACAAGAAAGCGAGAAAGGAAGAGTAATAAGAAAGCGCTATCATAAAAAATACGAAACTTTGCCGAAAAAGGCAGAATATCGCGATTTTTTAGGTCTTGAAACCGTTTGACAATGAATTAAAGCGCTGTTATAGTAAAACTGTGGAAACACCACAGTATTTTAGTTACGAAGGGAATGTGAAAGCATGCAAGGAAAAGTAAAATGGTTTAATGCAGAAAAAGGTTTTGGATTTATCGAGCGCGAAGACGGAGATGATGTATTCGTACACTTCTCAGCTATCAACTCAGAAGGATTCAAATCTTTAGACGAAGGTCAAGACGTTGAATTTGAAATTGTTGAAGGTGCTCGCGGACCTCAAGCTGCGAACGTAGTTAAGCTTTAATTCACATTCCTGTTTGGAAATGAATGATAGCTAAACAAACAACAGGCCTACCCTAGACTCTAGGGTAGGCTTTTTCAGTGCCCTTGGCTTTTTCGTATGAAGCGGCATTAATTGGATAGAGGGATCTTCATTGCTGGTACTCCTGTTCTTCATTCATACGTTACGCGCCTGAATATCAGTGTCAAAATGTTAATGAGTGATATAGAAGCAAGAGGAGACTCATTCCGTTAAAAATGAATATATACTGAAATGAAACTTCATTCCACTAATGAGGCGAGATCAATGGAAACAGAGCGGAATGAGGTTCCATCGAATGAATGAAACGTACTAGACGTTTGGTTTCGGAGTTAGGCGGGTACATATACGATAAAGTTTGGATAAAGGAAGCCACTGAAAAAGTACAAAACGGCTTTCTCAGTGCCTTTAACTTGTTTAGCAATGGCTTCACCCGTCACTCGCTTGATACACTCTTATCAAGCTTTTCAAAACAAGTAACGGATGCGCTCATTGCTTAAAGGTCACCAAAAAAGTTAAAAACCAAACTTTATCAGTTCTCTTTGATTAAGGTTCTTACTAGATGAAATAAGAGGAGGTTGAGAGTCATGGCTGTTGTACCCGTATTGAAAAAAACAGTGAATAACAAAAATGATTTTCTAAGTATGATGACGAGAACGTTGGCGTTCTATTTGCGTAATCATCAACAAGGGACTGTTCAAGACACATTATCCATGTTGGAAAAGTTAAATGAAGACGTGTTAGAGGATATGTTTGATGAGTTTATGGATGTTTACCATGAACAGACAACGATTTTTATCCGTTCGTCGCTAAAGGCTTGTTATCCTCTTCAAGGAGGGAATGATTACGATAAGAAGAAATTTATTAAAGAGTTGAATGAATACATTCAACGGCATCCCGTAAAAAATAAGTTCACTGAAGTTTAAAACTAAAGGACACTACGAGAAACCCACTCGTATCAAGCTTTCCCAAACAGGCAATGGTTTCGCTCATTGTTTAAGTTAAAAAACCACCTTTTGGTGCAGACCGTAGAAACGCCTTTGAGAAATGATTCTCAAAGGCGTTTCTACGTTATTTCGTCTGTTTTTTGTTGGTGACACTGGAGGATGTGTGTTTCTCCAGTGTCAGTTGGCTAATTTTTTTAGTTTGTGACGTAGAACCAGCTTTTGATGATTTTTACTCGTGGTGCATAGGTGTAAGAAAGCGCATGTCTGGCAAATAGATGAATCAGATAGGTACTCTCGATACCCTTCTCGGTGTCCGTCCTTTGTCAGAAGAGTAAAGATCTTTTGCTAAATCGTAGATAAAGTCAACCTTCATCGATTGATTTAACTTACGAACAAGTTGGTCTTCTGGTACTAGCTTTTCAATCCAGACCAACTCCATTTGTATCCGCTATTTTTCCAACTTTTTTGGTGTCCTTTTAATAATATATATTCCTATTTTATGCTCCTGTGAAATAAATAGGATTTATGGAATGACAAAATAAGCATGATTTTCGGGGAATGTCATGAATTGTTCAACGAATCAAAATATTCTAAAAAATATTAATGTTTAAGAAGGAGTTTATTTGGGGTATATAGAATATATAGTTAGAAAAGGAGGAGTTCAAGATGAAATACAATATTCGTGGTGAAAACTTAGAAGTAACTCCAGCTCTTCGCGATTATGTGGAGAAAAAGGTAGGGAAGCTTGAACGTTATTTTGATACGACGCCTGTAGCTGATGTAAATGTGAGAATGCAAGTTCTCAATAATCAACATATGATCGAAATTACAATCCCTATGCCGCAGCTATTATTACGTGGAGAAGAGAAGCATACGGATATGTATGCAGCCATAGATATCGTTGTGGAGAAGCTTGAACGTCAAATCCGCAAGCATAAGACGAAAGTAAATCGTAAGTTTCGTCAAGAGGGTAGTTTGAAATACATGTTTAGAAATGATCTTGAGCCCATTGAAGGTAACGGCGAGGCTCTTGTTGATGATGACGAATTGGAAATCGTCCGTAAGAAACGTTTTAATTTGAAGCCGATGGATGCTGAGGAAGCGATTTTACAAATGGACATGCTAGGACATAATTTCTTTGTCTTCTCAGATGCTGTCAATGGCTCAACGAGCGTTGTATATAAACGTAAAGATGGGAAATATGGTTTAATTGAGCCAGAAGCGTAGAACACATAGATGATCAACCTCCACCGTTCATGGTGGAGGTTTTCTTGTAAAATCAGAACTTATAAATTCATGGAAGGAAGAGTGGGAGTAACCGAGAAGCTAGCGGGATAAGAAAAGCACGCTAACGCGGTTTTTCTTATTAAGTAGTGTGTGTTCGTACGAGTTAAGTCAATGTTTGATAAAGTCGTGATTCCATTAAAACGGTGTCGATTGGACAGGCATCGGCATCACGACCATATTGCCATGCCCACACATTCGCCGAACAGTTTGGACGATTAGGTTGAAAGCGCCTCGGTGCACCGCGCTTGCTTGTCGGCCCTGGCTCTGGTTCAGCGCTCCATATGACCGATTGCTCTAATACAAGTTCGCTTCTTTCCGTTGCTTGACAATAGGCTTCATTAAAAGGACCTTCATCAGGATCAGCATACATACCAGGACGATAAGGGCTCGTATAAAAGGCTTCCACCCAAGAGATAATCCAGTCAGCGTCAACTTGAAAGAAATTTTCAATGTTCGCAAAAATAAATGTGCCGTCTCCTATTCCTAATTGCCTAGCTCGAAAAATCGCATTTCGTGCTGCGACGGAACCTGCTCGTGCCCCAACGGCTTCTGAGAATTTGTTATAGATCGGCATGATCTTCATTCCGTTATTTTGAATAAGACGAATTTCCTCCGTTGTGAGGCCGTCACTAACATTTTCAATTGTGTGTAAATAGCGACCCCAAAAGTCAGGTTGACCAAATTGTGTACGTACACAATCTAATAATTCATTTGTTACTGCACTAGCGGAATCCACTCCCCAATTTAACAGCATGTTATCGATTCCTCCTTTTTGTCTATATTTATGCAAGAGTGAGTTGATTTCATACCAATTCAAATATCAACATGGCATTATCTTGTAAGAGAAAACGTTTATTGATAAAATGGTGAATAAGTATAGCTTCAAGTTTACGTAGGAGTAAACTGAAAGAGAGAGGACGAATTCAATGCTAGGACTATTAAAGAAAGTAATTGGTGACCCAAGCCAGCGTCAGCTTAAAAAAAATGAAAAGTTGGTTGAGGAAATAGAAGCTCTCGCATCAGAAATGAAGTTGAAATCTGATCATGAGCTCCAGCAAAAAACAGAAGACTTTAAAAGTCGTTATGAGCGTGGTGAAAGCTTAGATAGTATGTTAGTTGAGGCCTACGCGGTGATTCGAGAGGCTTCCACTCGAGTATTGAAAATGACCCCTTATCCTGTTCAGCTATTAGGGGCGATCGCCTTACACCAAGGAAATATAGCTGAAATGAAAACAGGGGAAGGGAAAACACTAGTTGGAACACTGCCAGTTTATTTAAATGCAATTACGGGAAAAGGTGTACACGTTGTAACAGTCAATGAATATTTAGCTCGTCGTGACTGTGAAATGATGGGTGAGTTGTTTCAATTTTTAGGGTTAACAGTCGGTCTAAATCAGTCGGGATTGTCTAAGGAAGAGAAGCAGCAGGCATATGCTGCAGATGTTACATATAGTACGAACAATGAGCTTGGCTTTGACTACTTACGTGACAATATGGTGCTTTACAAGGAGCAAATGGTACAGCGCCCGCTTCATTTTGCGTTAGTAGATGAGGTTGATTCGATCTTAGTCGATGAAGCGCGAACGCCACTTATTATTTCGGGATCGGTTGAGCGTTCGACGCAACTGTATCAACAAGCGAATCAATTCATACGTGTCATGAAAAAGGAAGAGGATTTCACGTATGATGAAAAGACAAAAAATGTCCAGCTAACAGAAGAAGGAGTTAATAAAGCGGAGCGTGCATTCGGAATTGAAAATTTATTCGATCAAAAGCATGTGCAGCTGAATCATCACTTGAATCAATCGTTGAAGGCACATGTTGTCATGCTACGTGATACGGATTACGTTGTGGAAGAAGGCGAAGTCGTCATCGTTGACCAATTTACGGGTCGTCTTATGAAGGGACGTCGTTATAGTGATGGGCTACACCAAGCGATTGAGGCGAAGGAAGGCTTGCAAATTCAAAAGGAAAGTATGACATTAGCCTCCATTACATTCCAAAACTATTTCCGTCGCTATCAGAAGCTTGCTGGGATGACAGGTACAGCGAAAACAGAGGAAGAAGAGTTTCGCAACATTTATGGAATGGATGTTATGGCTATTCCGACGAATAGGCCAATTGCACGGGACGATCGAGCAGATTTGATTTATAAGACGATGGAAGCGAAATTTAAAGCAGTTGTGAAAGAAATTGAAGAGCTCCATAAAAAGGGACAACCTGTTCTCGTCGGTACGGTCAGTGTTGATACATCAGAGCTTGTTGCGACAATGCTGAAAAAGCGTAGAATCCCACATCATGTTTTGAACGCGAAAAACCATGAGCATGAAGCAGAAATTATTGAAAGTGCTGGTCAAAAAGGAGCTGTGACGATCGCAACAAATATGGCAGGGCGTGGTACGGACATTAAACTTGGCGAAGGTGTGAAAGAGCTAGGTGGCCTGCACGTATTAGGAACTGAGCGTCATGAAAGTAGACGAATTGATAATCAGCTCCGTGGGCGTTCTGGACGTCAAGGAGATCCAGGTTCAACTCAATTCTACTTATCGATGGAAGATGAATTAATGCGTCGATTCGGTTCAGATAACATGCGTTCCATGATGGAACGACTTGGCATGGAGGAGGATCAACCGATTGAGAGTAAGCTTGTTTCACGTGCGGTCGAGACAGCTCAGAAGCGTGTGGAAGGGAACAACTTTGATGCACGTAAGCAGATTTTACAATACGATGATGTTATGCGTGAACAGCGTGAAATTATTTATAAGCAGCGTTTGGAAGTATTGGAGTCGGAGAACTTACGTAACATTGTTGAAAATATGATCAAATCCGTTATTGAACGTACGGTTGGACTTCATACACCAGAGACAGAAGTTCCAGAGGATTGGGATTTAACAGCGATTGTCAATTATATAAAAGGAAACTTGCTCGTTGAAGAGGATCTAAATGAAGCTGAACTAAAAGGAAAAGATCCGGAAGAAATGATTGAATTAATCATCGAAAAGGTAACGTCCGACTATAATAAAAAAGAAGAATCATTTACTCCTGAGCATATGCGGGAATTTGAAAAAGTCATTATGCTTAGAACGGTTGACCGCAAATGGATGAATCATATTGATCAGATGGATCAATTACGTCAAGGAATTCATTTACGTGCATATGGTCAAAATGATCCGTTACGTGAATATCGCTTTGAAGGATATGAAATGTTTGAGGCGATGATTGCATCGATTGAAGAAGAAGTATCCATGTATATTATGAAAGCTCAAGTACAGCAGAACCTTGAACGTCAGAAAGTGGCAGAAGGGAAGGCTGTGCAGCAAAGTGAGAAACAGGAGACGAAGAAAAAAACGCCAATCCGAAAAGGAACAACAGTCGGACGTAATGACCCTTGTACGTGTGGTAGTGGGAAGAAGTATAAGCATTGTTGTGGTTCATAAGTAGCAACTGATGTTGAAGAGGAAACTTTAATAGCCACTTAATTATTATAGGAAGGGTAGTCCGGTCCTTCATGATGAGGTACTGGACTACAATTGCAGGTGAATATGTAATGGATTTAGTTGAAGTGAAGCAGGAATTAACGGTAATTGCGAAACGTCTTACTGAGTTTAGGGGGTCTCTTTGACCTCGAACAGAAGCAAGAGCGAATCGCTGAATTAGAGGATAAGATGGCTGATCCGAGCTTTTGGGATGACCAGGATGCGGCTCAAGTTGTTATTACTGAGAGTAATGGCTTAAAAGAACAGGTAGATACCTTTTTAGAGCTTGAAGGGCAGTTTGAGGATTTAGAGGTTTCCTATGAGCTTGTCAAAGAAGAGGCTGATGCTGATTTGCAAAGTGAGCTGGAGCAAGGAGTTGTAGCTTTGCTGCAAGCAGTGAGTGACTTTGAATTACAGCTATTATTAAGTGAACCCTATGATAAGAACAATGCGATCTTAGAGCTTCATCCAGGGGCTGGTGGGACAGAGTCTCAAGACTGGGCATCAATGCTTTTGCGTATGTACACCCGCTGGGCAGAGAAGAAGGGCTTTAAAGTCGAAACGTTAGATTACTTACCTGGTGATGAGGCTGGAGTTAAAAGCGTTACTTTATTAATTAAAGGTCACAATGCATATGGTTATTTAAAAGCTGAAAAAGGCGTCCATCGCCTCGTACGAATTTCTCCATTTGATTCTTCAGGTCGACGTCATACGTCATTTGCTTCATGTGAGATTATGCCAGAGCTAGATGACAATATTGATATTGATATATCACCGGAAGAGTTGAAAATTGACACGTACCGGGCAAGTGGTGCAGGTGGTCAGCATATTAATACAACGGATTCAGCTGTACGTATTACACATGTGCCGACAAATACTGTTGTGACATGTCAAAGCGAACGTTCACAAATTAAAAACCGTGAGCAAGCAATGAAAATGATGAAGGCGAAGCTTTATCAGTTGAAAATTGAAGAGCAGGAACGGGAATTGGCTGAAATTCGTGGAGAACAGAAGGAAATTGGTTGGGGGAGTCAAATTCGCTCTTATGTGTTCCACCCATATAGTATGGTCAAGGATCACCGCACAAATCATGAAATCGGCAATACTAATGGTGTGATGGACGGAGAGATTGATGGCTTTATTGATGCCTATCTTCGTTTATCATTAGGTCAAAAAACGACATAAATGACAGAAGTCGCGAAAACCCGATGCATTCGGGTTTTTTTCGTTTGATTACGGAGCATAACGTCTTTGCTTTCAGGGGTCAGATCTTCATTTCGTTAATACGATTTAATTAATAGAAAACGAAGCAGAAAAAGACTAGATAGCGGAAAGAAGATCCTGCTTGGAGAGAAGCTGTTCATTCATAAAACGGTGAACCTTGGTTTCCTTTAACGTGGCACCGTACTCGCGTTTACAAAGCAAGGGAGCGGTGCTATACTACGCTAGGATTTTATAGTAAGAAGGAGAGAGTCGAATGAAGAAGGGAAGAAGAAGAGGGCCTCGTAGTAGGTTTCAGCAAGGCTTAATTGATTATTCATATATTTTAATTGGAGCAGCAGTAGTGGCCATTGCGTTTAATCTATTTTTGCTGCCTAATCGGATTGCGTCTGGAGGCGTAAGTGGGTTAAGTACGATTTTTGCTTATGCATTTGGTTTTGAGCCAGCTTTTACACAATGGGCGTTTAATATTCCTTTATTCCTATTAGGGATTTTGTTATTAGGTGGACTGAAATATGGCATTAAAACGTTTGTTGGAACTGCATTCTTACCATTAGTCGTTTTCTTTACGAGAGATTGGTCGGTTGGACTTGAGGATGCTTTGCTCGGTGCTCTATTTGGCGGGATTGGCGTAGGTATTGGATTAGGCTTAGTCTTTCGCGCAAGCGCTAGTACGGGAGGAACCGATTTAGTTGCACAAATTATTCATAAGTTTTCAGGGCTGTCGTTAGGCGTAGCTGTGTTTTTTATGGATGGAATTGTCGTGCTAATGTCAGCAGTTGTGTTTGATATTGAATTAGCTCTATATGCCTTAATTAGCTTATACGTTACAGGGAAAACAATTGATGTTGTGCAAATGGGTGTTGGCTATGCAAAGGTTGCTTACATTATTTCCGATCAACATGAGTTAGTAAGACAAAGCATCTTGTCAGATGTTGATCGCGGTGTTACGAGGCTTAATGGGTACGGCGGATATACTGCACAAGAGCGAGACGTTCTCATGTGTGTTGTTCATCAAAACGAAGTGACGAAATTAAAAAATGTCGTGCAACAGGTTGACCCGAAAGCATTTGTGATCGTTTCAAATGCGACAGAAGTATTAGGTGAAGGATTTAAACAATAAGTAGGAATGCGTGCGATATGAAATTTGACAGAAAATTGAATGAATCTATTCGAAAGATCGTGAAATAAATGTGACGATTAATAAAAAAATAGAAAATTAGGCTATACTACAAAGTGAAGAAAGGAGTGATAACATGAAAAAAATTCTAATGATGATCGGCTTTGTTGCTGTAGCGGCTATGACAGCCTGTGGAGCTGGTGGTGATGATGCGCCTGTAGAAGATGACACTCCTGTGGATGAGGCACCTGCTGATGAGGAAGCGGCAACAGGGGATTTTGATGCAACAGCGGCAGAGGACATTTACAATCGAAGCTGTATCGGCTGCCATGGGCAAAACCTTCAAGGAGGAGGATCGGGACCTGGACTTATTGATTCTGGCCTTTCCGTTGAAGAAATTGTTCATGTTCTAGAGCATGGACAAAAGACAATGCCTCCACAAGATTTAGAGCCGGATGAAGCAGAAAATTTAGCCAAATGGATACTAGCACAATAAAAGATGAAGAAAAAATAAGTGTTTTTGATGCTTTTTGTCAAAAATGCTTATTTTTTTGTCGATAATATAAGTAGTGGCGATTAATAAAAGAATCCTATGACCATAATCATTGGACTATACATCGTATTTCGCCATTGTACATGTAAGTAACTTGAAAATATTAGAAAGAAATCAATCTGAAATGAAAATGTAATATAATTTTAGACACTATTTTGAACGATTGATGGTATAATAATTTCAGCATCCGACATAAAAAGTGTCGGTCTATAATCTTTCAACACCTTTTTAATTGATTGGATAGGTGTTTTTCTATCGGGTTTAGAAGAAATTAGATTTACTAAGGCAAACCAGACTAACAACATGAGCAAGCAATTGGAGATGCAAGGAAGTGATAAAATGATCAAAATGACAGACGTCTGGAAGTCTTATCCAAACAATGTTAGAGCTATTAATGGAATTAACTTACATATTAAAAAGGGTGAGTTTGTATATGTAGTTGGTCCAAGTGGCGCTGGGAAATCAACTTTTATTAAAATGGTGTACCGTGAAGAATCACCGTCTAAAGGAGATATTCTAATAGATGGTGTTAACATAACAAAGCTTAAACATAAGCACATACCATATATAAGACGTAAAATCGGTGTCGTCTTTCAAGATTTTAAACTTCTACCATCTTTAACTGTGTATGAAAATGTTGCGTTTGCACTCGAAGTCATCGAAGAAAGTCCATCCGTTATTAAGAGGCGCGTCATGGATGTGCTTGATGTCGTTCTATTGAAAAATAAGGCTAGGTCTCTACCAAGCGAACTCTCTGGTGGGGAACAGCAACGCGTTGCGATTGCGAGAGCGATTGTCAACAATCCAGAAGTATTAATAGCGGACGAGCCTACTGGGAATTTAGACCCTGATACAGCGTGGGGAATTATGGACATCTTAGATGAGATTAATCACCGGGGGACAACGATTATTATGGCGACACACAACAAAGATATTGTCAATACAATTAAGAAGCGAGTGATCGCGATTGAAAGTGGACGAGTTGTTCGTGATGAAGTAAGGGGGAGCTACGGTTATGAAAGCTAGAACCGTCGGACGTCACTTACGAGAAGGCTCGAAAAACCTTATCCGTAATGGTTGGATGACGTTTGCATCTATTAGTGCCGTTGCGATTATGCTCTTTATTGTTGGTGTATTTCTGTTACTCATTATGAATGTGAGCAACATTGTTCAAGGTGTAGAAGATGATGTGGAAATTATGGTGTTTATTGATCTTACTGCATCTGAAGAGCAGCAGGACGAGCTATTATCTGAAATTGAAACAATAGAGAATGTAAATAGTATTACGTATGTGGATCGTGAAGAAGGCTTAGAGCAATTTATTACAAGCCTTGATGAATATGGTGAAATCTTTGAATCAATGCGTGGTGAAGAAAACCCACTGAATGATGTATTCGTCGTTCGGGCTGTTGACCCTCAATTGACGGAACAAGTAGCGAGTCAAATTGAAGATCTTAGGCATGTGGAGCAAGTTGATTTTGGTAGAGAGACAGTTGAACGCTTATTTGCGATCACAAACATGGTTCGCACAGTCGGATTAGTCCTCGTGCTTGGAATGATGTTCACAGCGATGTTTTTAATTGCAAACACGATTAAATTAACGATCGTTGCCCGTAAGCGAGAAATACAAATTATGAAACTAGTAGGCGCAACAAATGGTTTTATTCGTTGGCCGTTTTTCATTGAAGGTGTCCTGCTTGGTGGAATCGGAGCCATTATCCCAATTGCGATTATTGGTGTAGGTTACTACTATTTAACAGAGCTCTTTGATGGACAAGCTGACCTGTTATTTTCATTGTTACCGGTTTTTCCTATTACTTGGCAAATCGGATTGTTACTCCTATTAATAGGAGCGTTTATTGGAATTTGGGGAAGTATGGTGTCCGTACGAAAATTCTTAAAAGTATAACTAGGAGGAGCAATTGGATGAGGAGGAAATTATTATTTATTGCGTTAGCGATCTTGATCGCAGCAAGTTCGCTAAGCATTGATTTCATTTCGGAACAAGCCTTGGCAAATAGTGAATTACGTGAGCAAATTTCAGAAGTAGAAAAAGAACGTCAAGAGACGGCAGAGGAAGCTGAAAAAACAGAAGAAGAATTACAGCAGCTAGAAGAAGAAATGCAAGAGCTAAACAGCGAAATCGAGCGTATTGATCATGAAGCAGCTGAAACAAATCAACAAATTCGTGAAAAACGAGCGGAGATTGAGGATGTTCAAGAGGAAATCGAACGCCTGCAAGAAGAGATTGAAATTCTCGAAGAGCGTATTGCGGAAAGAGACGAATTGCTTCGTGACCGAGCTCGGACGATGTATCAATCAGGTGGATCAGTTAATTATTTGGAAGTGGTACTAGGTTCACAATCGTTTAGTGATTTCTTAAGTCGAGTCAATGCATTATCAATGATTGCTCAACAAGATCGCAATATTTTAGATGCGCATATTGCTGATCATGAACAGCTTGAAGAAGCTAAAACGGAAGTAGAAGAACAATTAATGATTTTAGAATCTCATTTAGAAGAATTAGAGAATCTAATGGCTAAATTAGAAGAGCAGCGTGAGGAAAAGGATCAAGTGATGACACAGCTCCAGCAAAAAGAAGAGGAGTTACATACGGATCTTGGTGAACTGGAAAATGCCGAAGAGATTTTAAAGGCGCAAGAAGCAGCATTGAAACAAGAACTTGAGGCTTATGAGGAACGTAAGCGCCAAGAAGAGGAAGAGCGCAAGCGCCAGGAAGAAGCAGCAGCGAGCTCGAATACATCATCATCACAGCCATCGCGTTCAAATCAAACGCATGCAGCACCAGAAGTTACTGATTCAGGGTTTATGCGCCCAGCAACTGGTCGAATTACATCAAGCTATGGTTATCGTAGCTTCAATGGTGGTAGCTTCCACCACGGTATCGATATTGGGAAAAATGGACGCACAGGTGATGTGCCCATTGTAGCTGTTGCCGATGGAACGGTCGTTGATTCTTACTATTCAAATAGTTATGGGAATGTTATCTTAATTGCCCATGTTGTTAATGGTGACCTTGTGACAACGTTATACGCTCATCTGGAGAATCGTGAAGTATCAAAAGGGCAAAGTGTCAATAAGGGACAGCAATTAGGGCTAATGGGGAATACAGGCCATTCATATGGTGCTCACTTACACTTTGAGGTACACGAAGGTGGATGGAATGGAGCGAAATCGAACTCTGTTGATCCAATGAGATATATTCCGAACTAAAGGTTACATGGAGGCCACTGGAAGGGTAAGCATACCCTTTTCAGTGGTTTTTGTTTAAAAGGTAAGAATTTATCGTGCTTAGTAGTTTAATCATGGAGGAAGTAGGTGGCGGATTCGCGGGAGGAGTTGGCTTCGCTCTTTACACGTTTATATGAAAGAGCCCTACTTTCATATAAACTCAAAACGTTGTAATGGTATCGCGTTTTTTCTTAAATGTATATAAGCTTGTTGGATGGCTTCTCTCCATATGAACCTGCTTCTCGTTTGATATGTATCGAGAAACCTTGCTTCTTTTTGACTTTGTTTCTTTGTTTGTCTACAATTAAGTAGAGATGCAAAAGACCGTATAACTTGTCTAGTAAGAGCATACGTTACAATAAGATGACGGGCAGTACACAATGGTACCTGTGTAGTGTCTTTTCCTTTCAAAAGTATGAAATTTACATAACGCGAAAAAGTTCGAATACTTATCGAGCATGTAAGAGTTTGGCAAAAAGCCTATATAAGAAGGCCCCGTAACCTATTAAGGAGTTGGTCATAAATGAAAAAAGGACAAATCATCATGATTTTGGCAGTGATTGTAGGATTAGGCGCTTATGCCGTTTTCCTTCAACCAGATCCAACGTCCGTAAGTACACCTGATATAGAAGAGCAAGTTGAAGCCATTGCTTCTGGAGATGAAGAGTTGCTGGAAAAATTCGAGGCAGTTCGTCTCATTATTGAAGAACATTATGTTGAGGACGTTGATCATAATGAGTTGTTACAAGGGGCCATTGATGGGATGTTAGAAGCGCTAGGTGACCCATACTCGGTTTATATGGATCAAGAAGAAGCGAGTCAATTTACTGAATCGCTCGGCTCTCATTTTGAAGGTATTGGTGCAGAAGTGATGATGTCTGACGGGAAGGTAACGATTGTGACGCCTATGCGCGAATCTCCAGCAGAGCGTGCGGGCTTACTACCTAATGATCAAATTATTGAAATAGACGGAGAAGCGACAGAAGGGTTATCGTTACAAGAGGCAGTTATGCAAATCCGTGGTGAAAAAGGTACAACCGTTCATTTAACGATTGAACGTGAAACGGCTAGTGAACTCGTCACAATCCCAGTTGTTCGTGATGAAATCCCAATTGAAACCGTTCGTCATGAGCTAATTGAGCGAGATGGACAGGAGATTGGGCTAATAGAAATTATATCGTTCTCAATTGATACGGCAGAACGCTTTGAAGCTGCGTTAGAAGAATTAGAATCAAAAGGAATGGACGGTTTAATTATAGATGTGCGTGGTAATCCAGGAGGTTATTTAGACCAAGTTGAAGAAATAGGAAAGCTAATTATTCCCAATCAGCAGCCAATCGTTCAGACAGAAAGTCGATCAGGAGAAAAGATGCGTTTCTTGTCTCCATTAAATGATCCTAAACCATACCCGATCGTCGGTGTAACGGATCGCGCATCCGCATCCGCATCCGAAATCTTATCTGCTGCGTTAATTGAAGCAGGTGAATATGATGTAATCGGGGAAACAACATTTGGGAAAGGCACGGTTCAAAATACGATTCCATTAGGTGATGGTAGTCAATTAAAGCTGTCCGTGTTTAAGTGGTTAACTTCAGCAGGTAATGATATTAATGGCGTAGGTGTAGAGCCGACCATTGAAGTGATGCAGCCGGATTACTTCTACACAGCTCCAGTTTCAGTGGATGTAGACCCTTATGAAGAGGACATGTTAAGTGAGCAAATTAGAAGTGCTCAAATTATGTTAAATGGTTTAGGATATGACCCTGGACGTGAGGATGGATATTTCAGTACAGTGACAACTGAAGCGGTTCGAGCCTTCCAAGAAGAAAATGATCTAGATGTGACAGGTGTCATAGATGAAGATACCGCATCGACATTGCATGAACGCGTCGTTGAGGAAGTGCGTGAACGAGAAAATGACCGTCAACTCAATCAAGCGATTGAAGTTGTTATTGAGCAAATCAACGAATGAGCGTCTAATTGAAAGAGCTTGAAAAAAAGCACCCAAAAATAGGGGGATCGATCCGTTCGTTACGTGTCTTGTGGTCAGAAAGCCATTCACCACAAGAATTTTAAAAGATGTAGCGACTACACTTAGTGCTTTGAGGTAAGTAGCCCTTTTTGATTGAAAGTAAAGTAATTGAAAAAGAAAAAGGAATATGACTCATCGTTGTCGAATGTAGGAGGTAGTGGATGGGGAGTGCCCTGTTTACTACCTCATTCTTCATTGATCAGGATGACGATTCAACGATTCTCATCCTGCACTGATTGTGACACGTGGTCATGAAGCAAGCCTACTTTCATGATTGGCTAATAAAGCCTGTTCAAAAAGCACGAAAAAGGTCATTCAAGTAGGGAAGACCTTCTTTTTTGAACAACCTCTAATAAGACGCTTATAAGAAATTGAAGGAGCATGTGCAATGGTAGTAGACATCTTACAAGCAATTGGAATCTTCATAGCTTATTTTTTTGCAAATCCTTTATTATATATTGGGATTGGAATGACGTTATTTCTTTCTTATTTACGAATTAAATCGGAAAGAAAGTCGTTTCACACACGAGTGTACGGGAAGAGGGCCGATTTCCTTATTCCGTTTCTGCCTGCTTTCGTCATGGGTGTGTATGTTTCGATTGTAACGATTTTAATAGGGCTGACAGTATCAATTCAATGGCTCTTACTCGTGAGTGCGCTCTACTTAATCTTAGCTTTTTCGTTACGAACTCGTTTTGTTACGCCAACGTACGTGCTTGGCTTATTACTACTAATCTATGTTTTTACTCCTTTTTTCCAGGCCTTTGATTGGTTTCGTCCAATTGCTGATGCGATACAGTCGACTGATATAACGTCTGTCGCTATTTTGTTAGCAGTATCACTTATGGCAGAGGGGATTTTAATTCGGACGAATGGAATTACTCATACATCACCGCGTTTAGAAAAGAGTAAACGAGGAAAGTGGATTGGTTATCATGATGCTAATCGCTTATGGATCTTACCTGTCATCGCATTTGTACCAGAAGGGATGATCCCAACTCTTCCTTTTTGGCCAATTCTCTCAATAGGAGAGCTTTCGTTACAACCGATTGTTTTTCCATTGTTAATTGGTTTTCAGCTCCGAGTTCGAGGCTTTTACCCACCATCGGCGGTTCGAAAATATGGTCAGCTGGTGTTGCTACTCGGGTTAGGGGCACTGGTCCTTTCAATAGGTACTTATTTCTTTTCATGGATTGCTCTCATTTTAGCGATTGGCTTGATCATTGCGCGTGAGGTTATTATCTTTTTATTTAAAAAGCGTGATGAGGACCAACCTCCTTACTTTTCTTCCAAGCCAACTGGATGTATCATCGTTGGGATTTTACCGGGAAGTCCAGCTGAAAAGATGAAGCTTCATGTTGGAGAAACGATTCGAACGGTTAATGGAAAGCTTATCCATAATGAGCATGACTTTTATGAGCGTCTGCAAGTGAACAGTGCTTTTTGTAAGCTTGAAGTCGTTGATTTGAATGGAGAGATACGGTTTGCGCAAACAGCTCTTTATGATGGGGAGCATCATCAAATAGGTGTATTATTTGTAAATCAAGATCACCAGTGGCAGGATTCAATATAATATGAATATTTTTGACGACTGTCGTAATGGCAGTCGTTTTTATCATTGAATTGGAATTAATAAAATAGTAAGAAGAATAAAGACGGATTAGCAAGAGTAGTGGGTATCAATCGTTACACGCATTTATGAAAAAGCCTCACTATTAGAATATCTCAATCCCGTTGTAACGGCTCAGCACAACGGAATTAAGAAAAGACTGCTCTGTACGGTGTTCAAAAAGAGCTTGTTTTCCTTTTTTTGAACAGGCCATATTAGGACATCATCATTCCTCTAATAGGCTGTATACATGAGAGAAGAGCTAGTAAGATGCTCGACGTTCCGCTATTTGCGGAAAAACGCATGAAATGTCGTAGATAATGATGAAATAGAGGAAAGAGAGGAACGTAAAGGGAGGAAATATGGCAGTAAGGAGAAAATAAAGGAACGCGGAGAACGTTTATGTATAGAGTAAGTGTCAAACAAAACTCTCGATCCAACGATTTAACTGAAGGATTTTAATAGTAAGCTCATCTATCGTTACAGGACAAAGGTGATTTTTGAATAACCTCGAGGCAATGAGCGAAATGTTGTCTATTGAGGAAAGCTTGATACGTATTGTTCTTAAAGAATACTAAATGCTTCTTTTTGGAAAGATAAAGAAAGATACGCATTTTTTCTTATCCTGAAAGGAGCAATGTATGTGAAACGTTTCATATGTACAATGGTGATAGTTGTTTTCGTTTTTACGAGTTTAGGTGGAGAGGCTCATGCATATTCACATGTTTCTTTTTTTGCTCATCGTGGGGCCTCTGAACATGCTCCGGAAAATACGATTGAAGCGTTCGAACAAGCGGTAGAAATGGGTGCGGATTACATTGAGTTAGACATACAATTGAGTCAGGATGGTCATCTTGTCGTCATTCATGATGACACAGTTGATCGAACGACAAATGCAAGTGGGAACGTGAGCCATTATACGTTAGCCCAATTAAAAAAGCTCGATGCCGGTTCATGGTTTGATGTGAGATATGCAGGAGCAGAAATTCCAACATTAGTGGATGTCTTTCAAGCTTTCGGTGACCATGTTCATTACTGTATAGAGATTAAAGCAAATCATCGTTCAGAGTATATGGTGACAAAACTGAATGAATTAATTGAATATTATCATTTAATGGATGTTGTGATCGTTCAATCGTTCGATGAGAAACTCCTCCATTTATTAAGAAAAAAGAACGTGACGTATCCACTTATTCAAATTATCAGTCGTCCGAAAAGTGGCTATCGTGGTAAAAAGCAGCTTTCACATATTGAAAAGTATGCCGATGGGGTATGTCTGAACGCTCGTTATACCTCTCCATTTTTTGTGAAGCATGCTAGAACGAAAGGTTTGCTAGTTTACATGTACACTGTCAATAAACGAAAGGATATAAAAAAGTGGCTAAATCGTGGAGTGACGGGAATTATTACTGATGACTTAAGGTTGATGGAATATTTTAAATGATATCAAAATGTAGCTAGTTTATCTTTCTGTGGCTAAGGAATCCTTTTTCTAGAGATTTGTTTAAGAAAGCTCTATAATATAGGTGGTAGATGTATTGAACAGAGAAAAAGGGGTATAACAGTTGGATATATTGTTCATATTAGTTGTTCCGTTTTTGGTGATGGTTATTGTAACCCGTGTAACCTTTAGCCTAGTCGGAGCAACGATTGTAACACTCATGATTGCGTTTGTATTAGGCGTACATGTGCAACCGTTTTGGGTAATTGGGATAGCGATCGGCTCATTTGTTGTCGGTTTGCTAGTAGCGAAGAAAGTATTGGAGCGTAAGCCAGGTATGTAAGGAGTATCCGTGTGAGGACAGGATGCTCTTTTTATCTTTTGTATGAGGAAAGAGATTTTCGTCTATGCCCACTTATTATATTTAGGGTATTCGGATTATCGGATTGAAAATATCAAATTGTATCATGTTATTTAAGGAAGACTAATAAGAGAGTGGGTAAAAGAATGGAGAGAGGATCTGCTTCAGTTGATACACGTTCTACTTACCAAAAAGCTCAAGTCCTTGTAATAGATCAGCACGATGCTTGTAGATGCTAGGACAAAAGTGTTTTAATGAATAAGAATCAGAACAAATACGTGACATTGTAAATAAAATCACCCTGAAGTATATGTATATTTCATTCAATAGGATTATGCGCAAATTTCATCCTCTACGTTCGTGCACGATTCTAATTCTTTACTAAGTACTTTCGCTATGTCTAAGTCTCAATTTATTTTTTGCATATCAGGAACATTTGTTCTATAATAGTGCTGTATGGTAACTTTTTGAAATATGCTATTTAAGATGGATGGAACGAGCTATAATGACGGCTACATAAAAGGTTCGGAAGGAGGAAGTTTGATGAATGGGTCATTTGAATTAGTGTCGCCTTACAAGCCTGAGGGGGACCAGCCCAAGGCGATTGAAAAGATTGTTGAAGGAATCCGACAGAATGCTAAGCATCAAACACTTTTAGGAGCGACGGGGACTGGGAAAACATTCACGATGTCGAATGTTATTCAAGCTATCAATAAACCAACGTTAATTATGGCTCATAATAAAACGTTGGCAGGTCAGCTATATAGTGAGTTTAAGGAATTTTTCCCGAATAATGCGGTTGAGTATTTTGTGAGTTATTATGATTATTATCAGCCAGAGGCTTATGTGCCTAGCTCAGATACGTTTATTGAAAAGGATTCGAGCATTAACGATGAAATTGATAAGCTGAGACACTCGGCGACAAGCGCTTTATTTGAACGAAACGATGTCATTATTATTGCGAGTGTGTCTTGTATATACGGTTTAGGTTCGCCTGAGGAATATCGTGACCTCGTAGTTTCACTTCGAATAGGGATGGAAATTGAAAGGAATGATTTACTCCGTCAACTCGTCGACATCCAATATGATCGGAATGATCTTAATTTTGTTCGCGGAACGTTTCGTGTTCGTGGAGATGTCGTTGAAATTTTCCCAGCATCTCGTGATGAACAGTGTATCCGTATTGAGTTTTTTGGTGATGAAATTGATCGGATTACCGAGGTGGATAGTTTAACAGGTGAAATAAAAGGGGAACGGAATCATGTTGCCATTTTCCCAGCATCTCACTTCGTTACTCGTGAAGAAAAGATGAAAATAGCGATCGCGAATATTGAGAAAGAGCTGGAGGAGAGGCTTGCTGATCTGAGAGAAGAGGGCAAGCTACTAGAAGCGCAGCGGTTGGAGCAGCGTACTCGATATGATATTGAAATGATGAGCGAAATGGGGTTTTGCTCGGGGATTGAAAACTATTCTCGTCATTTAACATTACGTGAATCTGGAGCGACACCGTATACATTAATTGACTTCTTTCCTGAGGATTTCCTATTAATTATGGATGAGTCCCATGTTTCGCTTCCACAAGTGCGTGGTATGTACAATGGAGATAGAGCGCGTAAAGAGGTGCTTGTGAATCATGGTTTTCGACTTCCCTCAGCTCTTGATAACCGTCCATTACGGTTTGAAGAATTTGAAAAAAAGGTGAATCAAGCTGTGTATGTATCAGCAACACCAGGATCTTATGAGCTAGAGCATTCACCTGAAATGGTTGAGCAAATTATTCGCCCAACTGGTTTATTAGATCCAACGATTGATGTTCGTCCGATTGAAGGCCAAATTGATGATCTAATTGGTGAAATTCATGAGCGTGTCGAGAAAAATGAGCGCGTACTCGTGACGACGTTAACGAAGAAGATGTCGGAGGATTTAACTGATTATTTGAAAGAGATCGGTATTCGAGTGCGATACTTGCATTCTGAAATAAAGACGCTTGAGCGGATTGAGATTATTCGTCAGCTACGTATGGGGACGTTTGATGTATTGGTTGGAATCAATTTATTACGGGAAGGTCTCGATATTCCTGAAGTTTCATTAGTTGCGATTTTAGATGCGGATAAAGAAGGCTTCTTACGTTCTGATCGCTCGCTAATTCAGACGATTGGCCGTGCAGCGCGAAATTCAAATGGGCATGTCATTATGTACGCTGATAAAATCACAAAGTCGATGAAGATCGCCCTCGATGAGACAAAGCGCCGTCGTACTTTGCAGGAAGAACATAACGAGAGAAACGGTATTACGCCTAAAACAATTCAAAAGAAAATACCAGAAGTGATTCAAGCGACTCTTGTTGCAGAATCGACAGAAGATGGTTACAGTAGACCGAAGGCGAAGCTAAGTAAGAAAGAAAAGGATGCCATGCTTGAGCGGATGGAGCAAGAAATGAAGGATGCTGCACGTGAGTTGAATTTCGAGAGAGCGGCAGAGTTACGTGATCTTATTTTAGAATTAAAAGCAGAGGGGTGATGTGTGGTGGCTTTAGAAGAAATCGTTGTAAAGGGAGCACGATCACACAATTTAAAAAATATTGATGTAACCATTCCACGTGATAAGCTCGTTGTATTAACGGGCTTATCTGGATCTGGTAAATCATCATTAGCATTTGATACGATTTATGCTGAAGGTCAAAGACGGTATGTTGAATCATTATCCGCCTATGCACGTCAATTTCTAGGGCAAATGGATAAGCCAGATGTCGATGCAATTGAAGGGCTGTCTCCGGCGATTTCGATCGATCAGAAAACGACAAGCCGTAACCCACGTTCAACCGTCGGGACAGTAACGGAGATTTTTGATTATTTACGTCTTCTCTATGCTCGGATTGGAAAGCCTGTCTGTCCGAAGCATGGAATCGAAATAACATCACAAACGATTCAACAAATGGTCGACCGTTTGAAGGGTTTCCCGGAGCGAACGAAAATGCAAATTCTCGCACCGATCGTCTCAGGACGTAAAGGAACGCATGCGAAAGCACTTGAAGATATTAAGAAGCAAGGCTACGTTCGGATGCGCATTAATGGAGAAATGTATGAAGTGGCAGATGAAGTGACACTAGAGAAAAATAAAAAGCATAACATCGAAGTTGTCATTGACCGAGTGGTCATGAAGGAAGGAATTGAAACCCGCCTCGCCGATTCACTAGAGACGGCACTTGCATTAGCAGATGGTCGAGTATTAGTCGATGTTATCGGTGACGAAGAGCTGTTATTTAGTCAGCACCATGCTTGTCCAGAGTGTGGCTTTTCGATACAAGAATTAGAGCCACGAATGTTCTCTTTTAACAGTCCATTTGGAGCGTGTCCGACGTGTGATGGTTTAGGGTTAAAGCTCGAAGTTGATGTTGATCTCGTTATCCCAGACCGTTCAAAGACAATACGTGAAGGTGCGATCATTGCTTGGGAGCCTACGAGCTCGCAATATTACCCAAAGTTGCTCGAAGCGGTTTGCTCTCATTATCAAATTGACATGGATATGGCTATTGATCAATTGCCTACGAATTTGCTAGATAAAGTGTTGTTTGGTAGCGGGTCTGAGAGAATTTATTTCCGTTACGAAAATGAATTTGGTCAAGTACGTGAGAATGATATTTTATTTGAAGGTGTCATTCATAATATTAGTCGTCGTTATCATGAAACAAGCTCGGATTACATTCGGGAGCAAATGGAAGCATACATGACGCAGAAGAAATGCCCAACTTGTAAAGGATATCGACTCAAAAAGGAAGCGCGCGCTGTCTTTATAGGTGGTTCTCATCTTGGACAAGTAGCTGCTTTATCGGTGAAGGATGCGTTGATTTTCTTTGAGAGCTTACAGTTAAGTGAAAAGGATTACGCGATTGCTCGACTTATTTTAAAGGAAATTAACGATCGTTTAGGCTTCCTTGTAAATGTAGGGCTTGATTATTTGTCATTAGATCGAGCTGCGGGAACACTATCAGGTGGTGAGGCCCAACGAATTCGTTTAGCTACGCAAATTGGCTCATCGTTAATGGGTGTTCTATATATATTAGATGAACCATCGATTGGTTTACATCAACGAGATAATGATCGTCTCATTCAAACACTTGAACATATGAGGAATTTAGGGAATACGTTAATCGTTGTCGAGCATGATGAAGATACGATGTTGGCAGCTGATTATATTATTGACATTGGACCTGGAGCTGGAATCCATGGTGGAGAAATAACGGCACAAGGAACACCGCAGGAAATTATGGTAAATGAACAATCTTTAACAGGTCAATATTTGGCTGGGAAAAGGTTTATTCCGGTTCCGCATGAGCGTAGACGAAGCGCGGGGCGCTCCTTCACTGTTAAAAAGGCGAGTGAAAACAATTTAAAAAATGTGACGGTTACTTTCCCTTTAGGTGTATTTACAGCGGTAACGGGGGTTTCGGGATCAGGAAAGAGTACCCTCATTAATGGAATTGTTCATAAGGCTTTGGCTCAAAAGCTCCATCGTGCAAAAGAGAAGCCTGGTGCTCACAAGGAAATCACGGGCCTGGACGAAATTGATAAAGTGATCGATATTGACCAATCGCCAATTGGCCGAACACCACGCTCGAATCCAGCAACATATACAGGAGTCTTTGATGATATTCGTGATGTTTTTGCGATGACGAATGAGGCGAAGGTGAGAGGGTATAAGAAGGGGCGCTTTAGCTTTAACGTAAAAGGTGGACGCTGTGAAGCATGTCGTGGTGACGGTATCATTAAAATTGAAATGCATTTCTTACCTGATGTATATGTGCCATGTGAGGTGTGTGAAGGAAAACGTTATAATCGTGAAACGTTAGAAATAACCTATAAAGGAAAGACGATTGCTGATGTGCTTAGTATGACGGTCGAAGAGAGCTTAATCTTCTTTGAAAATATTCCGAAAATCAAACGGAAGATTCAAACGTTGCTTGATGTCGGATTAGGCTATATAAAGCTCGGACAGGCAGCAACGACATTATCTGGTGGAGAAGCGCAGCGAGTGAAGCTTGCCTCCCAGCTTCATAAACGAGCAACAGGGAAAACGTTGTACATTTTAGATGAGCCGACAACCGGGTTACATGTTGATGATATTGACCGCTTATTAAATGTATTGCAAAGACTTGTTAATAACGGTGATTCCGTTATTGTCATTGAACATAATCTAGATGTCATTAAAACCGTTGATCATATTATTGATCTAGGCCCAGAAGGTGGCGATAAAGGAGGACAAATTGTTGCGGAAGGCACACCAGAGAAAGTAGCAGAAATAAAAGGCTCCTATACCGGACAATATTTGAAACCTATCCTTGAACGAGATCGTAGAAGAATGGAAGAGCGAGTGGTTGAAAGTGTGTGAGTAGATTTTAAGTAAGAATAACATTCGTGGAAGGAATCTAGGGTAAAATGTAAATAAACCCTAAGAAAAGCCGCAATCGCGGTTTTCTTAAAAGGTAAGAATGTATAAAATTCGAGGAAGAAAAGTGAGAAAAACCGAAGAAGCTAATGGGATCATTCAATGAAGGGCGTTGGCTTCGCACGTTACACGTTTTTCTGAAAGAACCCCACTTTCAAAAAAACGTAAAACCATTGTAACGGCTCAGCACCACGTAATTAAGAAAAGCCGCAATCGCGGTTTTCTTATTAAATTTCTTTTAGGAGGGACTAAGTAATGGAAGAGCGTAAGATGATATTGAAGATGATTGAGGATGGGAAGATTACTGCCGAAGAAGGAGTAAAGCTATTAGAAGCAATTGAAGACAAAGAGCCTATTGAGCCAAATCAGGAAGCTAAGTCTGAAGTGACTACTAAGGTGAACTGGGATGAAGGGGATTCCTACAGGGAGCGTGCCCGTCATTCTCGAACATCAACGACGAACTTATTTACTTCTTTCATTGATAGTGCCATTCAAAAAATTAAAGATGTCGATCTCGATTTTAATTTTGGCGCATCGTTTGATGTCGATCATATTTTCCAGCATCGCGAACATTCCCCGACCTCCATTGATGTCTCCTTAGAAAATGGTTCGATTACGTTTCAACCGTGGGATGAAAAGGACGTCCGAGTTGAATGTACAGCGAAGGTTTATCGGGCGAAGGATTTAGAAGAAGCACGTCGAATTTTCCTAGATGAATGCTCCTTCCGTATATCCGAACAACGTATGCTTTTTCATACGAAAACAAAATCAATAAAAGTGCAAACCGTTATCTATGTACCTCGAAGGGAATTTGAACATGTGAAGCTGTATACGTTTAATGGTCAAATTATTGGGGAAAGGATAGAAATCGATACGTTTGATATTAATGCGATGAACGGTTCATTGAAATTAACTGATGTACAGTCGAAAAAGCTAATTGCTGAGACAGTGAATGGCGCCATTGATTTGACACAATCAAAAGCAGAGCTCGTTGATGTGAAAACATTAAATGGTGCCATTACAATCGATGGTCAAGTACAAGATTTAGATGCTGAGTCTGTCAATGGGTCGATCACGTATCATGTTGGCCGACTAGATGAATCAGGATATGCCGATTTAAAAGCAGCAACAGGTAGTATACACTTAGTCGTTCCGAAGAGCTTACGAGTTGAAGGGAAATTAAAGACAAATGTCGGAGGGTTTTCAGTCGGAATGTATGATCATGAAAAGCTTGAAGAGAAGAAGGAGTTTGCCCAAAAGCAATTAACGTTTATCGGTAACCAGCAATCATCTCCGCGAGTGAAAGTGAATGCATTAACGAATACCGGCTCAATTGTCGTAAAAGATCAAGTAAACTGAGGTGGTTAACAATGAAACGATTATATCGCTCACAATATGATCGGAAGTTAGCAGGCATATGTGGTGGGCTTGCTGATTACTTTAAAATCGATGCAACGATTATTAGAATTGTCATGGTTATTTTGTTTTGTATTTCTATAGGATTCCCTATGTTAGTTGCTTATATTATCGGTGCCTTTATTATCCCAAATGAAGAGGATGTGTCTTAATATGTTACGTTGGCTCATTGGATTAGTATTAAATGCACTTGTCCTAATGGGCATTGCGTACTTATTTTCGGGCTTTGAGATAGCTGGCTTTGGAACAGCGATTTTAGCAAGCTTATTACTTTCGATTGTCAATATGATTGTCCGCCCAATTTTAGTTATATTCACATTTCCGATTACGATTTTAACATTAGGTCTCTTTTTATTTGTTATTAGCGCTGTAACCTTAATGTTAACAGCGTGGATGATGGGTGATGCCTTTGTCATTGATGGCTTTTTCACAGCGGTATTAGCTGCTATTTTAATTGCATTAGCGCAAACCTTTGTTATCAAACCGTTAAAGAAGAAATAATTGAATGAGAGCACCACTTTCTTTTTGTACGTGGGTACTGTAAAAGTACAAATTAACTTTTTCAGTGCTCATGTTTTTACAGGTGGTGCTTTTTGCTATCGCTCCTTTTACAAACTCATGGTCATAGCGATGTCCGGTTGAACATGCTAGAATGTGTATAAGCACATTTGTTGCATTTTGCTGACAGCTTGTTAGAACGAAAAGGGTGGGATAGATTATGGATAAGGTGACAGTCAAGGATATTGTAGAGAAATTTGATTTAGAAATTTTAGCCGGTGAAGAAGGAATTCACCGAAAGATTCCAATGAGTGATATTTCACGTCCTGGGATTGAGATTGCGGGATATTTTAATTTCTATCCTGTTAAACGGTTACAATTACTTGGACGAACAGAATTGACCTTTCTTGAACATATGGATCCAATTGTCAAAAAAGAAAGAATGGACAAGCTCTGTACATATGATACCCCTGGAATTATTATTACTCGTGGGATGGAGCCGCCACAAGAGTTAATTGAAGAAGCGGAAAAGGTCGGTCTTCCTTTGCTGAGATCATCTTTTTCAACAACAAGATTAAGTAGTAGCTTAACTACGTACCTTGAAAGTCAGATGGCACCAACAACAGCCATTCATGGTGTGTTAGTGGATATTTATGGTGTTGGCGTTTTAATTACAGGTAATAGTGGTGTTGGTAAAAGTGAAACAGCTCTTGACCTCGTACGACGTGGTCACCGTCTTGTAGCCGATGATTCTGTTGAGATTCGTCAAGATACAGAAGGAACGTTAATTGGTAGTTCTCCAGAGTTGATTCAGCATTTACTCGAAATTCGTGGATTAGGTATTATTAATGTGATGACGTTGTTTGGAGCAGGTGCGGTTCGTCCTTTTAAACGAATTGTCCTTTGTGTTAATTTGGAGCTTTGGGATCAGAAGAAGGCGTATGATCGCTTAGGTTTAGAAGAAGAGAAAATGAAAATTATTGATACAGATATTACGAAATTAACGGTTCCTGTTAGACCTGGTCGTAACTTAGCGGTTATTATAGAAGTAGCTGCCATGAACTTTCGCTTAAAGCGATTGGGGTATGATGCGGCACAAGAATTTACAAAACGATTATCGAATGTTATTGAAGAAGGAGATCATGATGATTTCCATTAAGAGGAGTGAGTTGAGTGGAGGGGCAAATTGAACCACTAAATCCGGTGTTTTTAGAGCTAGGACCTTTTACGATTTATTGGTATGGAATTTTAATTGGATTTGGAGTCTTTCTAGGTTATTTCTTAGCATCTAGAGAAGCTGTGAAGAGAGGAATGCCTAAGGATACGATTGCTGATTTATTACTATATGGTATTCCGATTTCGATTCTTTCTGCAAGACTATATTATGTCGTATTTCGATGGGAGCATTTTGCCGATAACCCAATAGATGTCATTAAGATTTGGGAAGGTGGATTAGCGATTCATGGTGCTTTAATCGGTGCTGTGCTTACATGCTATGTGTTCACAAAAAAGAAAAATTTATCTTTTTGGCAGTTAGCTGACGTAGTTGCACCTAGTATCATTTTAGGTCAAGCCGTCGGACGGTGGGGGAATTTCATGAACCAAGAAGTTTATGGGGGACCTGTTACAAGAGAATTTCTTGAAGGACTGTTTTTACCTGAATTTATTATTAATCAAATGTACATAGGCGGCACCTATTATCATCCGACATTTTTATATGAATCGATTTGGAATTTGCTTGGGCTAGTCTTATTACTATGGCTTCGTCGCTTTAGTGTGCGCCAAGGGGAAATATTCTTATCATATCTTATTTGGTATTCTGTAGGCCGTTTCTTTATTGAAGAAATCCGTCTAGATTTCTTACTTGTCGGTGGCTTGAAGACGGCACAGGTCGTTTCGGTGCTTCTTGTTATTGGGGCGGTTATCCTAATGATCTACCGTCGTAGACAACCAGATACACCTCGCTACCATGATCCGGCATTGCCAGAAGCTAAGAAGAAAAAGAGTACAAAGCAAAAGAGTGCTAAGAAAAAGAAAAAATAAGCTGTAGTGATTGAAAGGAAGCTTACGTATGCCAACAATTGATACGATACTTTTTGATTTAGATGGAACGTTAATTAATACGAATGATTTAATTATTGAGTCGTTCCTACACACACTCGACCATTTTCACCCAGGTGAGTATAACCGTGAAAAAGTGATTGAATTTATCGGGCCCCCACTAGTAGATAGCTTTCAATCTGTTGATCCAGGTCGAGTTGATGAGATGGTGACTCATTATCGAGAGTTTAACCATCGAATGCATGACGAGCTTGTGACAGAGTATGTTGGGGTGTATGAGACGATTGAAAGGCTACATAAGCAAGGCTATAAGCTAGCCATCGTCACAACAAAAATTCGCAAAACGGCAATGATGGGGTTACAGCTAATGAAGCTAGACCAATTCTTTGATGTTGTCATTGGTTTAGATGATGTCAAGCATGCAAAGCCACACCCTGAACCACTTGAAAAAGCGCTGGAGCAATTAGGCTCTAAGAAGAAATCATCGATGATGGTCGGTGATAGCCATTCTGATATTTTATCAGGAAAAAATTTAGGAATACCAACAGTTGCGGTTGCTTGGTCAATAAAAGGGATGGATAAGGTAAAGAGCTTTGGAGCTGATTATATCATTGATGAGATGGCCGAGCTGCTGCCAATCGTAGGAGCTGATCATAAGTGAGCCGAAGAACTGAACGCTACCCTGTCAAAACAGCTAATTCTCTTTGGCATGTGTATAAAACAGTTCCCTTTTTCAAAGTAGTAAAGAACTTCATTGTGATTCAGCTAGCTCGTTATACACCTATTCTAGGACTGAAAAATTGGATGTATCGCCGGTTATTACGAATGAAGGTTGGCGATGAAACAGCCGTTGCGTTAATGGTCATGATGGATGTCATGTTTCCAGAACGTATTCATATTGGGAGCAATTCAATAATTGGCTACAATACAACTATTCTTGCACATGAATATTTAATTGAAGAATATCGCTTAGGGGATGTCATCATTGGTGATCGAGTGATGGTCGGTGCTAATACAACGGTCTTACCGGGTGTGACGATTGGTGATGGTGCAATCGTTTCAGCAGGAACGCTCGTTCATAAAGATGTACCCGCTCACACGTTTGTTGGAGGCAATCCTATGAGAGTGATAAGGGAATTGAACGAGTCTACTCATCAAAGTGAAAATACTTAATAAATGTTATTCGCTGGGGAAGTGTGAAAGCACTAACCTCAGCGTTTTTTTCGTTGTGACGGTTTTCATACTGAAGAGTGATGAGTATTATTTTTTTTAAAAGATACGAAAGTATAAAATGATTAGAAGTACTGTGGTGAACCAAGAAGACGGAAGCAGACTCAGTGACGTGCGTCGGCTTCGCTCGTTACAAGTTATTCTGAAAGAACCCCACTTCAGAATAACTTCAATCCATCGTAACGGCTCCGCACAACGCAATTAAGAAAAGACGCTATCGCGTTTTTCCTAAACTATTTCGTCTTTTGTTGTTGACGCTAATGGTAAGACGGTGTACACTACTAATATCTTTAACTTGTTAGCACATTAGCGAACTAAAGTATTTGGTGAATATAAAATGAATCTGCAAGGAGTGGCTAGAATCATGTCTAAGTTGTTTATGTTTGAAAAGCCAATAGGAATGCGAGATACACTACCGCACATGTATGTGACAAAGAAAAACGTACGTGAACAGCTCGAACACGAAATGGCGAGCTGGGGTTATCAAATGATTGAAACACCAACTTTAGAGTATTATGAGACGGTTGGTGCGGAGTCAGCCATTTTGGATCAGCAATTATTTAAATTACTTGACCAGCAAGGCCATACACTCGTTCTTCGTCCAGATATGACGGCTCCGATTGCCCGACTTGTTGCTTCGAGCTTGAAAGGTGAAGCATATCCACTTCGTTTAGCGTATGGATCAACGGTTTTTCGTGCACAGCAAAATGAAGGTGGGAAGCCAGCTGAATTTGATCAAGTGGGGATTGAATTGATTGGAGATGGAACGGTAAGTGCGGACGGTGAAGTGATATCACTTATGATCGCAGCTCTAAAACGTGCCGGCCTGTCTCACTTTAAAGTCGCATTAGGGCATGTAGGCTTCGTAAATGCGTTTTTATTAGAGATCGTTGGCAGTGAACAGCGTGCCGATTCATTACGTCGCTTCCTATATGAAAAAAATTATGTTGGTTACCGTGAACATGTGAAAAATCTACCACTTTCCTCCATTGACCAAGGGAGATTATTAGGTCTATTGAAGCTACGTGGAAATGAAGGAACATTAGATGAAGCGAGAAAGCTTGTTTCAAGTCAACAAGGATTAAAGGCGATTGAAGAGCTGTCTGAACTATTGGCTGTATTGGAGAGCTATGGTTACGCAGACTATGTGAAATTTGACTTTAATCTTGTGTTGCATATGAGCTATTATACAGGTGTTGTGTTTGAGGGCTATGGTGGAAACTTAGGAGTGCCATTAAGTAGTGGCGGTCGTTACGATGAATTGTTAGCCAAATTTGATCGCCCTGGTCAAGCAACAGGCTTTGGCATACGTCTCGATTTGTTAATTGAAGCTTTAGGGGAAACGAAAGGAATAGAGCAAACGTGCATTTTATTTAGTAAAGAGCGTCGAAAAGAAGCGTTTGAGAATGCAGCGTCTTTAAGAGAAGCAGGCAAAGCCGTTGTTCTGCAAGATATTGCTGGTGTAGTAGATGTAGACGCGATGTCAGGACAATATGAAGAGGTGCTTTACTATATCGGTGCCAAGAAGGGAGAGGTGTAGGATGACCGACTGGTTAACAGTAGCAATGCCAAAGGGACGGATTTTTGAAGAAGCTGTAGAGCTATTACGGAGAGCAGGCTATCAGCTTCCATCTGAATTTGATGATTCACGTAAACTGATCATTGATGTTCCTGAGGAAAAGATGCGCTTCATATTAGCAAAGCCGATGGATGTACCGACCTATGTCGAGCATGGAGTAGCTGATATCGGAGTTGCAGGAAAGGATGTCATGATTGAGGAGGAGCGAGTTGTCTATGAAGTACTTGATTTGCAAATTAGCGCTTGCTATATGGCTGTGGCCGGACTTCCTGGTTATGAAAAATCTGATATTAATCCTAAGGTTGCCTCGAAATATCCAAATTTAGCGACGCAATACTTTAAAGAGCAGGGGGAGCAGGTCGAGATTATTAAACTAAATGGCTCGATTGAACTAGCTCCGCTCATCGGCTTAGCAGACCGGATTGTTGATATCGTTTCAACAGGACAAACGTTAAAGGAAAACGGATTAATTGAGCTTGAAACGATGGTTACGATTACGTCACGCTTAATTGTTAACCCTGTAAGTTACCGCATGAAGGATGAACGTATTGATCAAATGGTTGAGCGATTATCAAAGGTGATTGAGGAGGAACGTGCATGAAAATCATCCGAGTCGAAGGTGAAGTGAGCTTAAAGCGTGATATTGATACAGGAACAGCTCAGCAGCTTGAAGCAGTCGAACGCATTATTCATCAAGTGAAAGAAGAAGGAGATCAAGCATTGTTCACTCTAACTGAACAATTTGATCGTGCCGTATTGTCGAAGCTTCGTGTTGAACAAGAAGAAATGCTCACAGCACATGAGCAAATGGATGACGACGTACTGGGAGCACTTCGTGAAGCGATTATGAACGTGCGAGATTTTCACGAACGTCAAAAGCGCCAGTCTTGGATGACGACTAAGGAGGATGGGACGATTCTTGGTCAGAAAATCACGCCTCTCGATTCAGTCGGTGTCTATGTACCAGGTGGAAAAGCGGCTTATCCATCTTCGATTATGATGAACGTCGTACCAGCACAGGTCGCTGGTGTCAAACGCATCGTAATGGTTTCTCCCCCGCAAGCAGATGGGACATTACCAGCAAGTGTACTGGCAACTGCTTATGAGCTTGGTGTTGAGGAAATTTATAAGGTTGGGGGTGCACAAGCAATTGCTGCGCTAGCATTTGGAACCGAAACGATTCAACGAGTTGATAAAATAACCGGACCAGGAAACATTTACGTCGCCTTAGCGAAGCGTGCTGTGTTCGGTGAAGTCGATATTGACATGATCGCTGGTCCGAGTGAAATTGTTGTGTTAGCTGATGAACAAGCGAACCTGCGATATATTGCAGCAGATTTGCTTTCACAGGCTGAGCATGATGAGCGTGCCTCAGCGGTACTTGTGACCCCTTCGCAGTCGTTGGCAGAACAAGTTAGCAACGAAGTTATGAACCAGCTTGAAACATTACCGAAAAAGGAAATAGCAGAGAGTTCGATTCATGATTATGGTGCGATTTATGTAACGGCTAATTTAGACGAAGCGATTGAAGTAGTAAATGAATTAGCACCAGAGCATTTGGAATTGTTAACGAAGGAGCCGATGGCATTAGTAGGACGTATTCGCCATGCGGGGGCAATTTTTGTTGGTCCTTATAGCTCGGAGCCTGTTGGTGACTATTTTGCTGGACCGAACCACATCTTACCGACCAATGGTACAGCTCGTTTTTCAAGTCCTTTAAATGTCGATGACTTTACGAAGAAATCAAGTATTATTTCATATAGTCAACAAGCACTACAACAGAATGCTGGAACTATTTCTAAGCTAGCTCGATTAGAAGGGTTAGAAGCTCATGCAAGAGCAATTGATATTCGTTTGGAGGGAAAGTAAGTGAGAGAAGCGACGATTGAACGTCATACAGGTGAAACACAAATTAAGCTTGCTTATACGATTGATGGAGAAGGAGTATCAAAGCAGGAATCCGGTGTACCGTTTTTAGATCATATGCTTGATTTATTCGCAAAGCACGGTCATTTCAATTTAGAAGTTGACGCAAACGGCGATACAGAGGTCGATGATCATCATACGACGGAGGATATCGGCATTTGCCTAGGCCTTGCGATTAAGGAGGCACTCGGCGATAAAAAAGGGATTCGTCGCTACGGAAATGCCTTCGTGCCGATGGATGAAACGTTAGCACAGGTTGTCGTTGATTTAAGCAATCGCCCTCACTTAGAATTTCGTGCTGAATTCCCGAGTCAAAAGGTGGGGACATTCGATACCGAGCTTGTCCATGAATTCATGTGGAAGCTTGCGCTTGAAGCACGAATGAATTTGCATATTATCGTTCACTACGGTCAAAATACACATCATATCATTGAAGCGGTTTTCAAGGCATTAGCTAGAGCACTTGATGAAGCGACGAGTATTGATGAACGAGTAAAAGGGGTTCCATCCACGAAAGGAATGTTGTAAATGATCGGTATTATTGATTATGGAATGGGGAACTTGCATAGTGTCAGCAAGGCGTTAGAACGACTTGATTTAGGCTATATCATGAGCGATAAAATCGATGATCTTCAAGGGGTAGATGGCTTACTACTTCCAGGAGTGGGAGCTTTTCCTGATGCGATGAAAACATTAAATCATATGGGAATGACAGGATTTATTCAGCAATGGGCAGAAGAGGGGAAGCCGTTGCTGGGCATTTGTCTTGGAATGCAGCTGTTATTTGATGAAAGTAGTGAGTATGGCCGAACAGAGGGCCTTCAATTACTCCCTGGTCGTGTCGAACGTTTTAATGGTGTCGATAAAAACGGTGAGACGTATAAGGTACCTCACATGGGCTGGAACCAACTTCATTTTCAACAGGTCGATCATCCTTTGTTAGAAGGCGTTGATGAGGGGCACGTTTATTTTGTTCATTCGTATGTTGTGAAGCATGACGAGGAGGATGTTCTCATTGCTTCTAGTGAATATGATGGCGTCGTTCCAGCTGTTGTTGGGAGAAAAAACGTGCTTGGCACTCAATTTCACCCTGAAAAAAGTAGTGATGTAGGGATGACGATTTTACGCAATTTCGGCAAGCTAGTGAAGCAAGGGGGAGAAGCGCGTGAGCACGTTTAATATTTATCCAGCGATTGATATGAGAGATGGCAAATGCGTTCGCTTAGTTCAAGGAGATTACGATCAGGAAACGATCTATGGTGATTCACCGTTCCATATGGCTGAACAGTTTGCCAATGATGGAGCTAGTTGGATTCATATGGTTGACCTTGATGGAGCAAAAGCAAAGAAACGAATCAATCATGAGTATGTGATCAGAGTTGCGAAAGAGCTTAATGTAAAGGTACAAATTGGTGGGGGAATTCGCACAGCGGACGATGTCGCTTTTTACCTAGAACGTGGAGTAGACCGAATTATTTTAGGAAGTGTTGCGGTAAATAATCCACAGTTCACGAAAGAAATGCTGAAAAAGTATGGTGGGGAACGGATTGTCATTGGTCTCGATGCGCGAGATGGATATGTTGCAACAGAAGGCTGGCTGGAAACATCGTCCGTTAAAGCGGAAACACTCGCTCAAGAGCTCGTTCGTCATGGTGCGGAAGTGTTTATTTTTACTGATATTTCTCGTGATGGGATGTTATCAGGACCGAATACAGAAGCGATTACAGCGCTTGCTGAAGCAACGGGTAAAGAAGTGATTGCCTCAGGTGGCGTTAGCTCGCTTGCAGATTTGGACGAACTGAGAGAACGTGCAGGTAGAGGTGTGGGTGGAGCGATTGTCGGTAAGGCTTTGTACACGAACCAATTTACGTTGCAAGAAGCTTTAAAAGGAGGCAGCTAAATGCTTACAAAGCGTATTATCCCGTGCTTAGATGTCAAGGAAGGTCGGGTCGTGAAAGGGGTTCAGTTTGTTGACTTAAGAGATGCTGGTGATCCAGTGGAACTGGCTGCTTTTTATGATGAACAAGGGGCAGATGAACTCGTTTTTTTAGACATTTCAGCGTCTCATGAAGGCCGTGAAACGATGATTGAAGTCGTCGAGCAAGTGGCTGGGACATTGGCGATTCCATTTACAGTTGGTGGTGGCATTAATAAGCTTGAAGATATGAAGCGTGTTCTCCGTGCGGGCGCTGATAAGGTTTCGTTGAATACAGCAGCGGTCCTCCGTCCAGAGCTTATTAAAGAAGGAGCTGATTTCTTCGGCTCACAATGTATCGTTGTGGCGATTGATGCGAAGTATGATGAAGAGCTAGGCTCATGGCGTATTTACACTCACGGCGGACGCAAGCCAACTGTATGGGAAGTAACGACGTGGGCGAAGGAAGCCGTACGATTAGGTGCTGGAGAGATTTTGCTAACGAGCATGGACCAAGACGGAGCGAAAACAGGCTTTGATTTAGCGTTAACGAAAAAGGTGAGTGAAGCTGTGTCTGTTCCAGTTATTGCCTCTGGTGGTGCAGGAGGACAGGAAGATTTTAAGGATGTATTTGAGGATGCAAAGGCAGATGCAGCACTAGCCGCTTCAATCTTTCACTACAAGGAAACGTCTGTAGCGGAAGTGAAAGGGTATTTAAGAAAAGAGGGTGTGACAGTACGATGAGTATAGAAGCAATCCAATTTGATGAAAAAGGGCTCGTTCCAGCTATTGTGCAGGATGCGGCTAGTAAAGAAGTACTAACGCTTGCTTATATGAACGAAGAATCGTTGAAGAAGTCGATTGAAACGAAAGAAACGTGGTTCTATTCCCGTTCAAGACAGGAGCTATGGCACAAAGGAGCGACATCAGGAAATATACAAGCAATCGTTGATATGCGCTACGATTGTGATGCTGATGCGTTAGTTGTATTGGTCAATCCAGCAGGGCCAGCTTGTCATAAAGGAGTTTATACGTGTTTTGCCGACTCGTTATTAAAGGAAGAAGTGAAAGTGAACCCGTCCAGATATGCGATATTAGATGAGCTTGAACGAGTCATTGCTGAGCGTGAGGCTGAACGTCCTGAAGGTGCATATACGACTTATTTATTTGAAAAAGGCGTCGATAAGATTTTGAAAAAGGTCGGTGAGGAAGCCGGTGAGGTGATCATCGCTGCGAAAAACCGCGACCATGAAGAATTAAAATGGGAGGTTGCCGATTTATTCTATCACACACTCGTTTTATTACGAGAACAAAAGCTTCCGTTTGATGAAGTGCTACGAGTGTTAGAGGAACGGCATAAAAAGTAGGGGCAACAGCATTCTCGAAAGAGGATGCTGTTTTATTTAGTAAGCCCGAAATATAAACAGGATTCTTACGAAAAGAAAGAGTAAAGCCGACCGTTCCTGGAGCTCGAACCTGTAGGCGGACGCTGAACTACTTGGCTAAACTAGCCCGTGGATTTCAGCTTGCCTTATCTTCCTGCCGGAGTCGGCCCATCCCGTCCACTTGAGTTTCATTTCTGCCAAGATAATTAGAATTAGAACGCAAGAAATGAGAGGTAATCAACTCCCTCCGAGTGATAAAATATTACTGAAGGAAGGGATGTATAGTGGAAAAACGTTCGATTGGTTTATATGAAGGGATTGCATTGTATATTGCTGCAATACTGGGATCGGGTGTTCTGTTTATATCATCGGTTACTGCTTCTATTGCAGGCCCTGCATCCATATTGTCTTGGATAATTGTCATTCTTGCTAATCTTCCACTTGCCTACACATTTGCATGTCTAGCTAGTAAATATCCGGATGCCGGGGGTGCAGCTACTTTTGTACGAAGGTCATTTGGATTTCATTTTGGAAATATTGTAGGTTGGTTTTACTTTTTCACTGCTGTAGTAGGACAAACAATTGTGTCTTTAACTGGGGCATTTTACGTTAGCCAGGCTTTTGGGTTTTCTGACTTTACAAGAAGTTTACTTGCATTCACAATTCTAGTTATTGCAGGTATAGCTAATTATAATGGAGTTAAGATGAGCGGTAGAGTCGCATTAGTCTTGAGTGGTTGTTTATTATTATTACTTACACTTACTGTTATAGTTTCAATACCGAGTATTGATTTAGAGAATTTCACCCCATTTGTAACTAGTGGATGGTATTCAATTGGAATAGCAATAACAGCGATATTTTGGGCGTTTTTTGGATGGGAGGCTATTTGTAATCTTTCGAACCACTTTAAAAACCCCGATAAAAACATTGTTAATAGTACGATTATAAGCGTAATAATCATAGGTGTATTATTTTTATCATTAAGTTTTGTAACAATCGGAACCGGGACATATGGTAGTAAAGAGAGTGACCTTTCACCAATCGGTGCTATAATGGGAGAAACACTAGGAATAGGTGCCCAAATTGTGACCGCTCTATTGGCATTCTTTATATGTGTCGGAACTTCGAATGCGTTTGTAGCAAGTCTAACGCAACTCGGTTACTCTTTGAGTAGAGACGGTGCTTTTCCAAAACAATTTTCACATATACATCCAATTAAGCGAATTCCGAGACGTATGGTTGTTATTGTAATTGGCTTCGCAGGTACCGGAGTTATTATTACAGAATTCTTTACAATGACATTTAATGATATTTTATTTATCCCGACCTCGTTAGGTGTGTTTGTGTATATTTTTTCTATGGCTGCTGGTGTTAAACTTTTTAAAAATAAATCCTTACCCTGGTGGTCCTCTTTAGTATCACTAATCCTATGTATCCTTGTGTTACCGTTTTTTCAATTGTACATTTTTGTCCCGGTAATTATCGTTGGTTTATACATTGTCTTCATGATATTTCAAAAATGGTTTATGTCTTCCAATGAAAGGAAATCTAGTCAAAATTCAATTCAAAATGCACCATAATTAGATTGTTTTTATAAAGATTCTTTATTGATTGGAGCGAGATTATTTCATGAAGTCTAAGTTAATGTGGAGCGCAGTAGTTAAATGTGATAAAAGATATGATGGTAAGTTTTTTTATGCGGTAAAGACAACGGGTATTTTTTGTCGACCATCTTGTAAATCTAAAACTCCAAATTATGATAATATATGTTTCTTTGAAAATGCTACGGATGCTATAGAACAAGGATTTAGACCATGTAAAAGATGTCAACCTGAACGATCTATTAAAACATTTGATCCACAGCAGGAAATAGTAGATGATTCTATTATTTATTTGAAACAGCACTATCAAGAAAAAATAACTTTAAACTCCCTTGCCTTCAAAATTGGTGTAAGCCCGTATTATTTAAGCCGCATCTTCAAAAAAAAATTAGGCATTACCCCACATAAATACTTAGAAATCATTAGAATTCATAAAGCTCAGCGACTATTATTGAATACAGTTCATACTAGCACAGAAATTTGTTTTCAAGTAGGATACAAGAATTTTTCAAGTTTTTACAGACATTTTAAAAAAATATACGGATGCTCACCCTCCCAATTTAGAATTCAAAATGGGAAAAGAAATAGAGAGCCATTGCTTAAAGGTCACAAAAAAAGTTAAAAACCAAACTTTTTCAGTGGCCTCTTTTTTTACCTTTTTCTGCACGCTTGATTCTTTCTAAGGGACTGTGCGAGTCGACAAAAATTGTGTATACTGAGGAGATAGAATAGGAAGTATGAAACAAGTGGAGGGAAAAGGCTGCATGAGAGTAACCGAACATGATCAAGGAAATCAAAATATTGTCCCTTTTTATCAAACAGGTGACTATTTCTTTCATCGTGGAGTCGAAGCGTTTAGAAAGAAGAATCACCAACGAGCGATTAAATTGTTGGAACGAGCGATTAAATTAACAGCACAAGAGCCTGTTTTTCATGTTCAGTTAGCTGCCATCCTTTCTGAAGTTGGAGATTATGAGCGTTCGAATGGTATTCTAAAGCGCGTATTAAAGGAACAAGACGGCAATGTGGCGGAATGTTACTTTTTTATGGCGAATAATTATGCTTATTTAGGCTTTTTTCATGAAGCTGAGCAAGCAACAAAGAACTATTTAGAGTTGAGTGAAGATCAACGTTTTGCTGAGGATGCGAGAAATTTGTTGGAGCTTCTTCGGTTCGAGGCTGAGGATACAGATTGGGAGGATGAGATGGTCGTTGAAGAAGAGTATGAGCTTCTCATGCAACATGATCAAGCTTTGCGACTTCTACGCTCCGGTCAATGGAATGAATCGATCCCTCTTTTAGAAGAGATTATTGATGAGCATCCAACCTATTGGGCAGCATATATTCAAGCTGCTGAAGCGTACTTTCGTATTGGTGATAAGCAATCGGCTTATGAGCTCTGCCAAGCTGTTTTAGATAAAGAACAAGGAAATGTGTTGGCACTGTGTCAACTAGCCATGTTGTATTGGCAGGATGGACAGACTAAGAAGGCTGAGCCCTATATTCATGCTTTACGTCAGCTTTATCCTATCGACGTGGAACAGAAGATGAAGGTCGCAGAGGTGCTCTGTCAATGCGGAGACTACGAGCAAGCTTATCAACGATTAAAATCGATGAAAAAAGCGATACTAGAAACGAAGACGTCCGCATTGTGTTGTTTAGGGATTGCGGCTCATTTTTTATATGACCCTGATGCTATGCGTTTCGTGCAACGAGCAGCAAAGCTCGGTGATGAGCAAGCGAAGAGAATTGTACGTGGAGAGTTAAACATAAGCGAGGCGCAAATATGGCAAGGGTCTTTTTGAATGGGCAAACGGAAACTCATTCCGTTAATGTGTGAAATGGGGCGTTTAAACGTACGAAGTGGAACGTCATTCCGCTAATAGACAGAAAGAAGAGCAAAGCGAAGCACGTATGATCAAATAGCGGAACGAGGATCCGGAAGGGCAATTAAAAAAGGCTGTATGAAGGAAATAGCGGAATGAGATTCAATCAAGGGTTCACGGGTGACCTCGGCTTCGCGCAACGCTTTAAGAAAAGAGCTATCGCATTTTTCTTAAGCAATTAAATAGACAGAATCGGTCGTTTTGATTACGATAAAGATATAAATAAAGAGATCAAAGGAGTGTAGAAAACATGTCTGAAGAAAATGTGTATGATGTTGTCATTGCGGGTGCAGGACCTGCTGGAATGACAGCTGCTGTCTATACATCGCGTGCTAACTTATCAACGATTATGCTTGAGCGTGGAATGCCTGGTGGACAGATGGCAAATACGGAGGATGTCGAGAATTACCCAGGTTTTGACCATATTCTTGGACCTGATTTATCAACAAAAATGTTTGAGCATGCGAAGAAGTTCGGTGCTGAATATGGCTATGGTGACGTGAAGGAAATTATCGACGAAGGTGATTTTAAGCTCGTTAAAGCAGGCTCAAAAGAGTATAAGGCTCGTGCAGTAATCGTAGCAACGGGTGCTGAATACAAGAAGATGGGTATTCCAGGGGAGAAGGAATTTAGTGGACGTGGTGTTTCCTATTGTGCGGTTTGTGACGGTGCTTTTTTTAAAGGCAAAGAACTTGTCGTTGTTGGTGGAGGAGATTCAGCGGTGGAAGAAGCTGTGTATTTAACGCGTTTCGCTTCAAAAGTAACGGTTATCCACCGTCGCGATGAATTACGTGCTCAGAAAATTTTACAGCAACGTGCTTTTGATCATGACAAGGTTGAATTTATTTGGAATCACGTTGTCAATGAAATTCATGGTGGTGATAGTGGCAAGGTCGATCGTATTTCAATAGAAGATGTGAATACAGGAGAACAACGTGAATTCAAAACAGACGGTGTCTTCATTTACATTGGAATGTTACCTCTCAATGACAGTGTGAAACAATTAGGCATTACGAATGAAGAGGGCTACGTTGAAACGAATGAGGAAATGGAAACAAAAGTTCCTGGTATCTTTGCGGCTGGTGATATACGTGAGAAATCCTTGCGTCAAATTGTGACTGCAACAGGTGATGGTAGTGTTGCTGCACAAAATGTCCAGCACTACATTGAAAGTTTGCAGGATAAAGCGAAGGTCTGACATCAATTCGCAATCAAACGTCACTCGTTCTTAATCGCTCTGTAACAGTCATGAAATATAAAAAGGGTACTATAGAGATAAGTAATTGACCCCCTTTTTTATATACTTTATCGCACGGACTACGGTTCGTGCCCTTTTTTTTATAAAAAGGTTGGAATATTGTGTAAAAACGGATTTCGTTGCGACAAAACTTTTAAAATTTGAAATAATAATAGGACTTCTTATAAAGGTTGTTCTTGAATGACCTCGAAGCAATGAGTGTAGTGCTACATCTTTTTAAGTCTCGTGGTGAGTGGTTTTTTCGCCACAAGGCGCGTAGCGAACGGAGCTATTGCTATGCTTTGTTGGTGCTCTTTAAACAGGCTCTAATAGGGCATCTTAGAGACTAAAGTCCTGACTTGGAATGAAAAGAACTCCAGTCGCTTGAGGTGAGAGTGGATTCAAGGGAGAGCATTGACTTTGCTCGTTACATACTGTCTGAAAGAAAAAACGATTTGAAATACTGGCTTTTCGGTCTTTCTTAAACATGTTTTGACGACCTTTCTTGATTGTAGGAACGTTCACTTGAGGGTATAATATAATCATAGTGAGGTGGAAATGTTGCAGCGTGTTACGAATACAGTCTTACAATCAGATGGGAAAGTGTTACTTTTACAAAAGCCTAGTCGGCATTGGTGGGTTGCTCCTGGTGGGAAAATGGAACCAGGTGAGTCGATTATTGAATCTGCCAAACGAGAATTTCGTGAAGAAACTGGCTTACATATAAAGGATCCTAACCTTCGAGCTGTGTTTACGATGGTCATGATGAAGGATCAGAAGGTTGTGAATGAGTGGATGATGTTCACCTTTCATGCAACTGATTATGAAGGACAGTTACTGAAAGAGTCACCAGAGGGGAAGCTTTCGTGGAAGCAAGAGCAAGAAGTGCAACAGCTGACGATGGCTGAAGGAGATTTGTATATGTTTGAGCATGTTTTACAACGTAAAGGGGTATTGTATGGTACCTTTTATTACACAGAAGAGTTTGAATTAATCTCGCAACGATTAACTCCGGATTTTACATAATGTGCTGAACGAAGATGGCACTGAAAAAGTTAGTTTGTCTTTTTTAGTAGTGTCAAAAGAGGGGGAGCTTGATGAACAGCAGCCGTGAAGAAATCGAAATCGTTATTATTACAGGTATGTCTGGGGCAGGGAAAACGGTCGCTGTCCAAAGCTTTGAGGACTTAGGCTATTTTTGTGTGGATAATTTGCCACCTGCCTTAATTCCAAAGTTTATTGAATTAATCGAAGGGTCGAATGGGAAGATGTCGAAGGTTGCGCTTGTGATGGATTTGCGTGGACGGAAGTTTTTTGATCATCTATTTGATGCCATTGATGCGATTAGCTTAGCGCCACATTTACATTTTAAATTACAAATTTTGTTTTTGGATGCAAAGGATGCTAAGCTCGTTCAACGCTATAAGGAAACGAGACGTTCACATCCGTTAGCTCCTGATGGCCTACCGCTTGAAGGCATTAAGCTCGAACGTGAGATGCTAGAGGAAATGAAAGGAAGAGCACAACAAATTATTGATACGACTGATTTAAAGCCGATCCAATTACGTGAACGGATTACACAACAGTTTACGTTAAATGAGCGACACCCCTTTTCCATTAATATGATGTCATTTGGCTTTAAATATGGAATGCCGATTGATGCGGACCTCGTTTTTGATGTGCGTTTTCTCCCAAACCCCCACTATATTGACCACATGCGTCCAAAAACAGGATTAGAAGAAGAGGTCTCTTCCTATGTTTTAAAATGGACGGACACGCAGCAATTCATTGAGAAGCTAACCGATTTGTTGCAATTTATGCTACCTCAATATAAACGTGAAGGGAAGAGCCAGGTAGTCGTTGGCATCGGCTGTACAGGTGGAAAGCACCGTTCTGTTACATTGGCAGAATATTTTGGGAAGGAATTTGCTGATGAGTACAAGGTTCACGTTCGACATCGTGATATCGATAAAGGGAAGGAAACGAAATAAGTGAAAAAAAGAGATCAGATTGTCGTTATTGGGGGAGGCACTGGGTTATCAGTATTATTAAGAGGTCTAAAAACATTTCCAATTGATATTTCAGCAATTGTGACTGTTGCCGATGATGGTGGTAGTTCAGGACGACTACGCAAAGAATTAGATATTCCACCACCAGGTGATGTGCGCAACGTATTAATCGCTCTTGCTGAAGTTGAGCCGTTAGTAGAAGAATTGTTTCAGCATCGTTTTGCAAATGGGAATGGCCTATCAGGGCACTCATTAGGAAATTTGTTATTGGCAGGGATGACGTCAGTTACTGGGGATTTTGCTCGCGGAATTTCAGAATTAAGCAAAGTATTAAATGTTCATGGCAATGTGTATCCGGCTGCCAATCGTAGTATCGTGTTGCATGCTGAAATGACAGATGGCACGATTGTGACTGGAGAATCACGAATCCCATTAGAGAAGAAACGAATTAAGCGAGTCTTTCTTACTCCTAGTAAGGTCGAACCGTTAGAGGAAAGTGTGCAAGCTATTTTACAAGCTGATGTGATTTTATTAGGTCCTGGTAGCCTCTATACAAGTGTGTTACCAAATTTGATCGTTCCTGGTATTCAGGAAGCGATTAAACGCTCACAAGCTAGGAAAGTCTATATATGTAATGTGATGACACAAAGTGGTGAGACTGATGGTTTTTCTGCTGCCGAACATGTTCAGGCGATTATTGATCATGGTGGTGTAGAGCTAGTTGATGAGATTCTCGTTAATGGTGCTCCGATTTCACCATCATTACAGGAACGCTATGCAAAAGAAGGAGCCGTACCTGTTGAAGTTGACCAACAACGACTAGAGAAGATGGGTATTCAAGTTATTCGTGATGAATTTGTCATCGAAGCAAATGGTGTTTTGCGTCATGATGCAGTTAAGGTATCAAAAGCGCTATTACGATCAATGTAAGTCATTCAAGCTGAAGGGAGGGATGGCATTGTCCTTTGCAGCTACAACAAAGAAAGAATTAACACAATTAGAACAGGATGATTGTTGTGCGAAAGCTGAGCTCGCTGCACTTGTGCGTATGAATGGTACGTTATCCTTTAACCAAATGAAAATTAGTTTAGATGTGACGACGGAAAACGCAGCGATCGCAAGGAGGATGTACACGCTTATAAAGCGGGTTTTTCCTAACATGTTTGTCGAGTTGCTAGTGCGAAAGAAAATGCGCTTGAAGAAAAATAATGTCTACCTCGTAAGAATGAAGCATGGTGCTCAGCCATTATTAGAAGACTTAGGGATTTTGGCAGATGGCTTTCAATTTATTCGCACGATTTCCGAATCATTAACGGAAAAACCTTGCTGTAAACGAGCTTATTTACGTGGTGCATTTCTGGCAGGTGGTTCTATTAACCATCCTGAAACGTCTTCCTATCATTTGGAAATTTATTCAATGTATGAGGAGCACAACCATTCGTTATGCGATTTAATGAACGAATATGAATTAAATGCAAAAATGTTGGAACGTAAGAAGGGGTTCATTACGTATATAAAGGATAGTGAGAAAATTGCGGAGCTTTTAAATATCATCGGTGCTCATCAAGCATTGCTTTATTTTGAAGATGTACGCATTATGAAAGATATGCGAAACTCTGTCAATCGCTTAGTTAATTGCGAAACTGCTAACTTAAATAAGACGGTTGGTGCAGCCCTGCGACAAGTAGAAAACATTCGCTTTGTCGATCGTGAAATCGGTTTAGCTGAATTACCGCCTAAGCTTCGAGAGATTGCTGAGCTCAGAATTCGTCATCAAGATGTCACATTAAAAGAGCTCGGCGAAATGGTCGAAAGTGGTAAAGTAAGTAAGTCAGGGGTCAATCATCGATTAAGGAAAATTGATGAGATTGCTAATAAGCTACGTAATGGGGAAGCGTTTGATGTATCAACATAGAACGAAAATTAGGAGGGAGGATACGAAATGGTTGAAAAAGATGTCATTGTGAAACGTAAAACAGGTTTACAAGCAAGACCAGCAGCACTATTCGTACAGGAGGCAAATCGTTTTTCATCGGAAGTGTTTATTCTAAATGGAACGAAGAAAATAAATGCGAAAAGCATTATGGGTCTAATGAGCTTGGCTATTAGCCACGGAACGGAATTGACGTTAAGTGTCGACGGTCAAGATGAAGAAGAAGCGTTAGAAGCTTTAGTGAATTTTATTGAAACGGAATGAATAGAGGCGGCCTTTGGTCGTCTTTTTTACATATTTAGAATTTATAAGTGGAGCCCTCTCCGATAAATAGGTGCTGCATTGGTGGCGTACTGTATGAGGTTCCTCATTCCTCGATTTTTTCTCTATTTCGATATATAGACTTCATTTTTTGTGTTTTTGCTGCAATAGAGGGAGGGAGATTCCATTATGCTACGCTATTTTTTCCATTATGGGTAGGAGGATTCCCTGTGGCGTGCCCTCTTCCCACCCGTGCGATGATAGAACAGAGTACGACGACGAGGCAGGTGACCTCGTGCGACATGTAATCCTCGTTCCTCTATTCACTCTGACTTTCCCTTTTTACAGTCGTTGCGGTCTCCTCATGCCTCTATTTCGGGTTTTACTCCTTTTTTACCTTGTTTAGCTCAAATAGCGGAAGGAGGAATCCTTTTTCTTCTCAGTAAGTCGGATTATCACAATTAACGGAAGGAGGATTCCCTTTGTTTTTGAGCGACTCATGTACCTTGACAGGATATGCGGATTCGAAGCGATTTATAATGGTCATATTCTTTAATCACAAAAAAACTGTCGACTATCTCGCTTATGTGAGACAGTCGACAGGTGTGGCTACTATAACGTGCTACTTTTTTAGTTAGCTGGAATGACGCTATCAATTAAGCCGTATTCCTTTGCTTTTTCCGCGATCATGAAGTTATCACGGTCTGTATCGCGCTCGATCACTTCTAATGGTTGACCAGTACGCTCAGCTAGAATTTTGTTTAAGCTTTCACGCATTTCAAGAATACGCTTAGCGTGGATTTGAATGTCAGATGCTTGACCTTGTGTTCCACCAAGAGGTTGATGAATCATCACTTCACTATTTGGAAGGGCGAAACGTTTGCCTTTCTCACCTGCTGCTAGTAAGAAAGCACCCATTGATGCTGCCATACCGATACAAATCGTTGAAACCTTTGGCTTGATGTATTGCATCGTATCGTAGATGGCCATACCAGCTGTAATCGATCCACCTGGACTGTTAATGTAAATCGAGATGTCCTTCTCTGGATCTTCTGCTTGTAAAAATAATAGCTGTGCGACAATAGAGTTGGCAACATTATCGTCAATCGCACTTCCTAACATAATAATACGGTCTTTTAATAATCGTGAGTAAATGTCATAAGCACGTTCGCCACGGTTTGTTTGTTCAATGACTGTAGGGATTAAATTCATTGTTCATTCCTCCTTGAGTTATACTTATTCTTTTCTTTAGAAGCAATTAATGAAATCGTTACTTCTTTCTTATGTACTTATCATACCTAAAAGGTCAAAGAAGGTCAAATGATATACCTCCATACTATACTATTCCCTATTTATATATTTAAACCCTGCTTTCATGATAACCGAATTTCGCTGAATGTAAACGAAAAAGCCTATCTGGATTTGTTGTTGTCTTTCTTCAATAAATATAATATACTACATTACAACAGTAATGCACTATATTAGTCATGAAGAGAGGTGGGTTGAGTGATCCTTGACCATGATAATGGTAAGCCGTTGTATATCCAAATAGCTGAATGGATTGAAACCGAAATTTTGAGACGGAATTTAACGACTCATGATAAAGTTTATTCACAGTATCAATTAGCTGATATGTTCACGATTAATCCGGCAACAGCCGCTAAAGGGTTAAATCGATTGGCTGATGATGAAATTTTGTATAAAAAGCGAGGACTCGGAATGTTTGTTTCAGAGAAAGCAGAGGAGATTATTCTAAGCCGAAGGAAAGCACTACGACTGCAGCAGTTAGTCGATGATTTAGTGATCGAAGCTAGACATGTTTATGTTGAATTGGACGAAATCATTGACATGATTAAAGTGGCGCACGAGAAGGAAATGGAGGGGAAATGATGAGTGTCATATTTTGTGAGAATGTGAGCCAAACGTTTCAGAAGACGGAGGCGTTAAGAGGGTTGTCATTTACGATTCAACAAAATTCAATAACAGGTATAATTGGGAGAAATGGAGCAGGCAAAACGACTTTACTTAAGCTGCTTGCGGGCTTTACGAAGCCTAAAGCTGGGGAAATTAAAGTTTTTTCTGAACATCCTTTTGATAGCCTGACGGTTTCAGCGAATTCGATATTTGTGGATGATCAAATGAGCTTTCCATCATCGTTGAACTTGAAAGAGATTTTACAGTTCGCTGCTCATTTCTATCCGAACTGGGATCAGGAGCTGGCAGAGCGATTATTTGATTATTTTCAATTTCAACCAAAGCAAGGTCATCAAAAGCTATCGAAAGGAAAGCGAAGTACGTTTAATGCCATTATCGGATTATGTGCACGCTGCCCATTAACGATATTCGACGAGCCGACAACGGGGATGGATGCCGCAGTTAGGTCGGATTTCTATCGGGCATTGATGAAGGAATATTTGGCTTATCCACGTACGATTTTATTATCGAGTCATCATATTGAAGAAATCGAAGAATTGTTAGAGGATGTTCTACTCATTCATGAAGGAAAGAAGCTCATGCATATTCCTGTTGATCAATTAAGTGAGATGGCCGTTCGACTTTCAGGATCAAAAGATGCTGTTGAGAAATGGATGAATAATAAAAAAGTATACGATCGAAAAATGGTTGGAACAGATCAAGTCTACATTGCTGTTGAAAATGATTTCACAGACGATGAAAGGACACAATTGAAGCGAGATGGACTTGATGTTGTGAACGTCTCGGCCAATGATATGTGTGTATATGTGACGAAAACAACGGAAGGTGGGATTGATGATGTCTTTCGCGAGCGTTAAATTTTCAGATGTTGTCAAGAAGCAGTATGCCTTTAAGGTTCGTTCTTATATGGGTTCAATTTTGACGCTAATCTTTCTGCAAATAATAGCCATTTTCCTAGCATCATCGACAGCTAATTATGGCTCACATGGATCGAATGGGATTACGATTACAGGGCATATGTATTCAAGTGATATGGTGTTAATCTTTACTTTTTTGTGGGCAGTTATTACAGCGATCCTCCTTACTACGAAGGCGTATCGTTATGACGATCATTCGTACATTGCAACACGAAATAGTAGCAATCTCGCAAATGTCCTCTATCTTTTGTCAGCTAGTATATTTGCAGGGGTTACGGCGATGTTATCTAGCTTTCTTATTAAAACAATTGGTTATTTTGTACATGAAGTACACATTTATGAACGGGTTTCAATTAGTGTAATCGAATATATGACCGGGTTAAGCGCAAGTGTATTATATGTATGTCTATTTGCAATGGTCGGTTACGTTATTGGTTTGCTCGTGCAATGGAGGAGACTGTTCATCGTTGTCATTCCTGTTCTTTTCATTGGTTCGATGTTTAGTACGAATACGCATCATTCTAATCCAACTGTACTTGAAGTCATTACGAGCTTTATTTTTCAGGAGTCATCCTTTCTACTATTCTCAGTAAAGATCATCGTCACCTGCGTTGTGTTGTTCCTATCATCGATGGTGATCTCTAAACAATTGGAGGTTCGATTATAATGGTCATACTAAGCTTTCTACCATTGATCGTCATCCTTGTTTTGTTATTTGGGTTGGCGAAAGTTCCGAATTACGTTGGTGGGACTGTCATGAAGTGGATAATTGCCGTTTATGTGGTTATTGTATTAGGTTCAATCATGACGTATTCATTGATTCCTGCTTCAAATGCTGAGTCTCAGACATCTTGGGGTGACGATAATGATCCTGAGATGACGATCTTTGAAGCGATAGAAACGGATCGATTAGAAGAGTTTGAACCTTTTGTTCATCAACGGTGGAGTTTTCCGTACGATCGTCAAGATGAGGCATTTACTATTCGTTCATCTAGTCATGATTACGTGGAATATAACGTTTTCTTTATTGAAAAGGAAGAAGATGATGGAGTGATCGATGTTGCTTATTATGCGTCCGATTTTATGGTCAATGGACATCCTATAGAAGATGAACGGCTACACCCTTCTCTTGATTTAATCGGAGATGAATTACTTGTACGAAATCCGGACCCAGTCGAGATTACAATAGCTATGGAAGAGCCTGAGCTTGTCATTCGCCAATTTTCTAATGATCAAGGAGGTTTCTTCAGTGGGGGATTTGGAACCTATACTTATTATGAAAATACGCTTGTTGTGTACGTTCCAGTTGATACGGAGATAGAAGAAGGGATGAATGTTTATCCTATAGAAGATTGATAACTTGACTCATGTTCGTACAACAGTAAAATGATTGTAAATGAAAAAATCGATCCTTATTCCGTTCGTAAGCTTCAGTAATACTGAATGCAAGAAAACATGCAGAAGTGGAATGAGGATTCGATTATGAAATTAATCAACTGACTTCAATGGGAAGTTAGACTAAAGGGGGTTATGTATAATGACAGAAATTGTTATCTATTCTAAACACCATTGTCCATTATGTGATAAAGCGATTGCTAAAATAAAGACGTTAAAGGAACAATATGAGCTATCAATTCGCGTTATTGATATTTATGAAGATGACGAGCTACTTGAGAAATACCAATTAATGATTCCGGTTGTTGAGATAGAAGGAGAAGAGATTGATTTCGGACAAATTTCAGAAAATAAACTATTAAAGCGGTTACAATCGAAAAATGGCGAAAATTAACTTGTGAAATACCGCTATCCTTGTTACTATAAATATGAGCCTGTGGTTCTCTTTTTTTATAGCGATCGGGACATGAAACGTCTATACGGGACAAAAAAAGTCCATTTATGAAAAGGAGCTTGACTCGTAATGAAGCGGATATTAGACATTCAACGGAAATTATTGCCCGATTTGCTTGATGTGATGATCAAGCGCTATAGAATTATTCGATACATAAAATTGATGCAGCCGATTGGGCGTAGAAGCCTGGCGCAAAACCTTCAGCTTTCTGAACGTGTCTTGCGTAAAGAGGTAACGTTTTTAAAGGATCAAGGACTTGTTCATTTTGCTTCAGCAGGGATGAGTATTACGCCAGATGGCGAACAGCTTTTCTTAACACTTGAAGAAGTGATGAAGGAATTGTTCGGTTTACGTGACCTTGAGAAGAGCTTGGAAAGACGCTTTGGCATTAAACGTGTCTTCGTCGTTGCAGGAAATAGTGATGAAGATGAATGGGTGAAAAAGGAGCTTGGACGTGCTTGTATTCAGCTATTGAAATCACGCTTAAAGCCTAACGATGTCGTTGCGGTGATGGGTGGTACAACGCTTGCTGCTGTTGCCGATATGATGATGCCTGAGGTGAATATGCGTAGTGTGACCTTTATTCCAGCACGTGGTGGACTTGGTGAGCAAGTGGAGAATCAAGCGAATACGATTAGTGCAAAATTAGCTAGTCGTGCTGGGGCACAGTACAGGCTGTTACATGTTCCTGAGCAAATTAGCGAGGAAGCATATGCATCTCTTGTATTAGAACCTTCTTTACAGGATATCCTAAAGCTGATTAAATCAGCATCGACTGTTATCCACGGAATTGGAGATGCGAAAACGATGGCGCTCCGTCGTCAGTCTCAGCACTCCTTTGTTGACAAGCTCGTTGACGAGGATGCAGTTGGTGAGGCATTTGGTTTTTATTTTGATCGAATGGGTAAGCCGATTCATAAACAACGGACGATTGGCTTACAGCTAGATGATCTCGAAAATGATGATAAATATGTCATTTCCATCGCTGGTGGAGACTCAAAAGCACAAGCGATATCAGCCTTTATGAACTATCGCCCTAGTGACGTACTCATTACGGATGAAGCAGCGGCTGAATCATTATTAGCATTACCCCACGAATAAGTAGAAAAGGCGCTATGCGTTTTTCTTATAAATTAAGATTCATATTTAGGAGGAGATTGAACATGGCAACAAAAATTGGTATTAATGGTTTTGGACGTATCGGACGTAACGTTTTCCGTGCAGCTTTAAACAACTCTAACGTTGAGGTAGTTGCAATTAACGATTTAACAGATGCAAACATGCTTGCACATCTTTTAAAGTATGACACTGTACATGGCAAGCTAGATGCTGAAGTATCAGTAAATGGTGATGCATTAGTTGTTAACGGAAAAGAAATCAATATTTCTGCTGAGCGTGACCCAGCAAAGCTTGAGTGGGATAAGCGTGGAGTAGAGGTTGTTGTGGAATCAACTGGTTTCTTCACAAAACGTGCGGATGCTGCTAAGCACATTGAAGCTGGTGCTAAGAAGGTTATCATTTCTGCTCCTGCATCTGATGAAGATATTACAGTCGTAATGGGTGTTAACGAAGACAAATATGATGCTGCAAGCCATGACGTTATTTCTAACGCTTCTTGTACAACTAACTGTCTTGCGCCATTCGCGAAAGTTCTTAACGATACATTCGGTCTTAAGCGCGGTATGATGACAACTGTTCACTCATACACAAATGACCAACAAATTCTTGATTTACCACACAAAGATTACCGTCGTGCTCGTGCGGCTGCTGAGAACATCATCCCTACAACTACGGGTGCTGCGAAGGCTGTTGCTCTTGTTCTTCCTGAGCTTAAAGGTAAATTAAACGGTGGAGCAATGCGTGTACCAACTCCAAACGTTTCTCTTGTTGATTTAGTTGCAGAGCTTGACAAGGATGTCACTGTAGAAGATGTAAACGGTGCTTTCAAAGCAGCGGCTGAAGGTCCTTTAAAAGGAATCCTTAACTACAGCGAAGAGCCATTAGTATCTACTGATTACAATGGTAATGCACACTCTTCTTCAATTGATGCTCTTTCAACTATGGTTATGGAAGGGAACATGGTTAAAGTGATCTCTTGGTATGACAACGAGTCTGGTTATTCTAACCGAGTTGTGGACTTAGTTGAATACATTGCAAGCAAAGGACTATAATAGATAGCACAGTAGATAGAGGAGGTAGAAGGTTATTCTCCTCCTCTTTCCGCTGTCTTAAAGCGTATAAACAACTTGAAGGGGGTCTCCACTCTAATGAATAAAAAGTCTATACTTGATCTTGATCTAAAAGGAAAAAAAGTATTTTGTCGTGTTGACTTTAATGTACCAATGAAGGACGGCGAAGTAACGGATGAAACACGTATTCGTGCTGCTATTCCGACGATTCAACATCTTGTTGAGCAAGGTGCTCGTGTTATTTTAGCTTCACACTTAGGTCGTCCGAAAGGTGAAGTTGTCGAAGAGCTTCGGTTAACGCCTGTTGCGAAACGATTAAGTGAATTACTTGGTAAGGACGTAAAGAAGGTAGATGAAGCACACGGGCCTGTAGCAGAGGAAGCGGCGAATGAATTGGCTGACGGTGACGTGCTATTATTAGAGAATGTACGATTCTATGCTGGTGAAGAGAAGAATGACACTGAGCTAGCGAAAGCATTTGCAGCTTTAGCTGATGTGTATGTGAACGATGCATTTGGTACAGCTCACCGTGCTCACGCGTCAACAGAAGGTATAGCACATCATATACCATCTGCAGCCGGTTTGTTAATGCAAAAGGAATTAGAGGTTCTTGGAAAGGCTCTATCAAATCCAGAGCGTCCATTTACAGCGATTATCGGTGGTGCGAAAGTAAAGGATAAGATCGGTGTTATTGAGAACTTATTAGAAAAAGTCGATAACTTAATTATTGGTGGCGGACTTGCGTATACGTTTGTTAAGGCATTAGGTCATGAAATTGGACTTTCTTTGCTTGAAGAGGATAAAATTGAATTGGCAAAATCATTCATGGAAAAAGCAAAGAAAAATGGTGTGAATCTTTATTTGCCTGAGGATGTAACGGTTGCGGATGATTTCTCGAATGATGCGAACATTAAGACGGTTGCGATCGATTCGATTCCATCTGATTGGGAAGCACTAGACATTGGTCCAAATACACGTGCTACATATGAAAAAGTCATCAAAGATTCAAAGCTTGTTATTTGGAATGGACCGATGGGTGTATTCGAATTAGAAGCATTTTCTAAAGGAACGAAGACTGTTGGACAAGCGCTGGCAGACAGTGATGCGTATACAGTAATCGGCGGAGGAGATTCAGCAGCAGCTGTTGAAAAGTTCAACATGGCTGAGAAAATGAGTCATATTTCGACTGGTGGCGGTGCATCATTAGAGTTCATGGAAGGTAAAGAGCTTCCTGGAGTTGTCGCATTATCAGACAAATAATTTAAATCATTAAACGGGGTGAAAAAATGCGTAAGCCAATTATTGCAGGTAACTGGAAAATGAACAAAACGTTAGGTGAAGCAAAGCAATTTGTTCAAGAAGTAAAAAATAGTGTTCCAGCAAATAGTGAAGTGGATGCTGTTGTTTGTTCACCAGCGTTATTTTTAGAAAGTTTAGTAAATGATACAAAAGGTACAGACTTAAAAGTAGGTGCACAAAACGTTCACTTTGAGGAAAATGGTGCATTTACAGGTGAGATTAGCCCAGTCGCTTTAGCGGATATCGGCGTTGACTATGTGATCATTGGTCATTCTGAACGCCGTGAAATGTTTGCTGAAACGGATGAAACGGTCAACAAAAAAGTACATGCCGCGTTCAAACATCACCTTGTTCCGATTATGTGTTGTGGGGAAACGGATGAAGAGCGTGAAGCGGGTAACACGAATGATGTTGTCAAAGTCCAAGTAGAAGCTGGTCTTGCTGGATTAACAGAGGAGCAAGTGAAACATACAGTAATCGCGTATGAGCCAATTTGGGCTATTGGAACAGGGAAGTCTTCGTCTGCCACAGATGCAAATGAAGTATGTTCTTATATTCGTAAAGTCGTTGCCGAGGCGTTCTCACCAGCTGCAGCAGAAGCGGTACGTATTCAATATGGTGGAAGCGTGAAGCCTGCTAACATTAAAGAGTACATGGCGCAATCTGATATCGATGGTGCCCTAGTTGGTGGTGCAAGCTTAGAGACAGCTTCATTCTTATCTCTATTGGAGGAAGGCAAATGAGCAAGAAACCGGTAGCTCTCATCATCCTTGATGGATTTGCGATGAGAGAGGAAGAAAAAGGGAACGCTGTCGTACAAGCGAATAAGCCTAATTTCGATCGCTATTGGAATCAATATCCGCACGCTACACTTGAAGCACAAGGGGAAGCGGTCGGTTTACCTGAAGGGCAAATGGGGAACTCCGAAGTGGGCCATTTAAATATTGGTGCTGGTCGAATCGTTTATCAAAGCTTAACGCGAGTGAATTTATCGATTCGTGAAGGTGACTTCTTTGAAAATGAAACATTTCTTGATGCGATGAACCATGTGAAGAAAAAGAACAGTGCTTTACATGTGTATGGATTACTGTCAGATGGTGGAATTCATAGTCATATTAATCATCTATTTGCCTTACTTGAGCTTGCAAAACGAGAACAAGTGGAGAAGGTCTATGTACATGGCTTTTTAGATGGTCGTGATGTCGGCCAAACATCAGCTGAAATCTATGTTCGTAACTTGCAGGAAAAGTTACAAGAGCTTGGAGTAGGTCAGATCGCTTCTCTTCACGGACGCTACTATGCGATGGATCGTGATAAGCGTTGGGATCGAGTGGAGAAATCATACCGTGCAATGGTGTATGGAGAAGGTCCAACGTATACAGATCCTGTACAAGTGATTGAAGATAATTATAAAAATGACATCTTTGATGAATTTGTCATTCCTTCTGTGATAACAGAGGAAGATGGTATTCCAATTGGAACGATTCAAGATGATGATGCGGTTATCTTCTTTAACTTCCGTCCTGATCGTGCGATTCAAATGTCTCAAGTCTTTACGAATGAGGACTTCCGTGGCTTTGATCGTGGTGATCAGCATCCAACGAACCTTCATTACGTTTGCTTAACTCATTTTAGTGAAACGGTTGATGGGTATGTGGCATTTAAGCCATCGAACCTTGATAACACACTAGGTGAAGTGTTGGCACAACAGCAGTACAAACAGCTTCGTATTGCTGAAACGGAAAAGTATCCTCACGTGACCTTCTTTTTCAGTGGCGGTCGTGAAGAGCCATTTCCGAATGAAGAGCGCATCTTAATTGATTCACCTAAGGTTGCAACCTATGATTTGCAGCCTGAAATGAGCGCATATGAGGTAACGGATGCATTAGTGAAGGAAATTGAAGCTGATAAGCATGATGCAATTATTTTAAACTTTGCTAATCCGGATATGGTTGGACATTCTGGTATGCTTGAGCCTACAATTAAGGCGGTAGAGACTGTTGATGAATGTCTTGGACGTGTCGTTGATGCGATCTTGGCAAAGGGTGGTGCTGCTGTCATAACAGCTGATCATGGTAATGCTGATGAAGTTGTAACGCTAGACGGCAACGCGATGACGGCACATACGACGAATCGTGTTCCTGTTATTGTGACAGATGAAGGACTTTCGTTACGTGAAGACGGCATTCTTGCAGATTTAGCGCCAACCGTTTTAAGTATTTTAGGTGGAAGTCAGCCGAAAGAAATGACAGGAAAGACATTAATTAAATAAGCGACTTCAGTCGTTTATGATAACTAATAAGGAGTGAATGATAATGACAATGATTACAGATGTTTATGCTCGCGAAGTATTAGATTCTCGTGGTAACCCGACAGTAGAAGTAGAAGTATATCTTGAGTCTGGCGCTATGGGGCGTGCACTTGTTCCAAGTGGTGCATCAACTGGTGAATACGAAGCGGTTGAATTACGTGACGGCGGCGATCGTTACATGGGTAAAGGTGTATTAAAGGCGGTTGAGAATGTTAATGAAATCATTGCGCCAGAATTAATCGGAATCGACGCACTTGACCAAGTCGGCATCGATCAATTGATGATTGAGCTTGACGGAACGGATAACAAAGGAAAATTAGGCGCTAATGCGATTCTAGGTGTATCAATGGCTGTTGCACATGCAGCTGCAGATGCTCTAGGTATTCCTTTATACGTCTACCTTGGTGGATTTAACGCAAAGCAGCTTCCGGTACCAATGATGAACATCATCAATGGTGGTGAGCATGCTGACAATAACGTTGACATTCAAGAATTCATGGTTATGCCAGTAGGTGCTGAAAACTTCCAAGAAGCCCTTCGCATGGGTGCAGAAATTTTCCATAACCTTAAAGCGGTTCTTAAGAGCAAAGGCTACAACACAGCTGTAGGTGATGAAGGTGGATTCGCACCTAACCTATCATCTAATGAAGAAGCTCTTTCAACAATTATCGAAGCCATCGAAAAAGCAGGCTTCAAGCCAGGTGAAGAAGTGAAGCTGGCTATGGATGTTGCTGCTTCTGAAATCTACAACAAAGAGGACGGTAAATATCATTTAGCTGGAGAAGGTAAGAGCTTGACAGCTGAAGAAATGGTGAACTTCTATGAGGAGCTTGTATCGAAATACCCAATTATCTCAATTGAAGATGGTCTTGACGAAAACGATTGGGAAGGCTTCAAGCTTCTGACAGATCGCCTTGGTGAGAAAGTTCAGCTTGTCGGCGATGATTTATTTGTTACGAACACGAAGAAGCTTTCTGAAGGTATTGAAAAAGGAATTGGAAACTCTATCCTAATCAAAGTAAACCAAATTGGGACGTTAACAGAAACGTTTGAAGCAATTGAAATGGCGAAGCGTGCTGGTTACACAGCAGTCATCTCTCACCGCTCTGGTGAAACAGAGGATGCAACGATTGCGGATATCGCTGTTGCGACAAACGCTGGTCAAATTAAGACTGGTGCTCCTTCACGTACAGACCGTGTAGCGAAGTACAACCAGCTACTTCGCATCGAAGACGAGCTAGCTAGCGTGGCAACATACGGTGGACTATCTTCATTCTACAATTTAAATGATAAGTAATTTTTAATGAAAAGCCTTAAGAAGGGAGTATGTGCCCTTTTTAAGGCTTTTTTCTTTTGGCGAGCAGTCTCATAGCTCGAAAAGGAATGGGGTGTAGGTTGGAAAGAGAATCGAGAGAAAAGCTATGCCAGTGAGGGTGAGAGGCGCAAGGTTTAGGAGAGAATCGAGAGGAAAGATGGGCCAGCAAGGGTGATAGGTGTATGTTTGGAGGAGGATCAAGAGGAAATATGCGTCATAAAAAGTATAGATGCATGTTTGACTTGAATGCACTTTTAAATCTGCATCCAAGAAAAAAAGCCATTAATTTGAATATCAGTATTTCACTAATATGGGGTTAGTGTAAATACACGGATCTCATTATTACAGGTCTAAAGGGCTTATCTTTTTTATACATATAATTAATGAGTCGGATGACAGAAGGGACTGACAAAGGTGCGCTTTGTTTTTGATCAAGATCAATTAAAAGAATATGATCCAATTCCACCAGGAATTCAATTGTACTCTGTGCGAAAGGAATTTAGAGAACATCCTTTGCAAACGTTACAAGCATTATCGGCCATGGGATATGAGACAGTAGAGTTTGCTGGTTATGGTGATGTGTCTGCATCTGTTATGAAACAATATTTGCGAGATGCCTCTTTACAAGCTCCAGCTTCTCATGTTCAATTTGAGCATCTAGTAGAAGATTTACAAGCTGAAATTGAATATGCGAAGGTCGTTGGTACCACATACATTGTTATCCCTTTCGTTGAGCCTGACATTTTTAAAGAGGAAGCTGCTTTTCAACAACTTATTTATTCTATAAAAAAAATAGCTAAAATCGTTAAAGAAGAAGGTCTCCAACTTGTTTATCACAATCACCAAGAAGAATTTGAACCTTTGCCATCAGGAGAATTAGTCATTGATCGACTATTACGAGAAGTAGATAGTGATTTGGTATTAGAGATAGACCTTTACTGGACATTTAAAGCAGGTTTTGAACCGTTAGAAATGTTAGAGAAATATAAGGGGCGAACACCACTTGTTCATATAAAAGAAGCGGGACCTACATGTGAAACAATCGAATTAGATCGGGGGATTATCGATTATCGCCTAACTTTAAAACAGCTTGAACGATTCGGAGTACGTTATTATTTTGTCGAACAGGAGCATTTTGAACGTCCACCATTAGAAAGTGCGCAAATCAATAGCGAATTTGTTCAGAAATGGAAAGGAAGGAGTCGATAAAAGATGGGTCAACGCTTTTTTTCTCAGGAGGAATATACGCACCAAGAGTTCCAACCGGATCAGATTCCGATTTGCCCACCAGACCGACCAGAGAAACCATTAGATACGTGGGTTCCACTAACGCCTATTGAAGAAATGGCTAAACAAGAATATGATGTGATAATTGTAGGAACAGGTGCAGGGGCCAGTGCGCTTATATGGAAGCTGGCGCAAGAGGAAGGGATAGAAGAGAAAAAGATTGGAATGATTGATGCGGGTGGATTGTATATTCCAACTCATGTTAATAATATTCCAACTTTAGAGGGACGGCGCGATGCGTATCGATTTAACGATAACATTAGCCGACCGATCGGGGAACCGGATTTACCAGCCTCTAAACAGTTGATTGGATTTGGGGGAAAAGCGATCATATGGGGGGGAGTCGCGGTTCGGTTTCAGCCGTATGAATTTACCTTTTGGCCGATTTCGTATGATGATATTGAACCGTATTATGAATTAGCCGAACAAATCCTCTATGTCCAGGAGCCGTCGACAACGGTGGAAACGAATCTTTTTTTACAGCAATTGTGGCGAGATAATTACCCCGCTTTTATTATGCCGTTTGCCGCACGATTAGAGTGGCAGGAAGGTCGAGCGCTTCCTGATGTGTTTTCAAGCTCGCTCACTTTAATTGGAGCAGCATTAGGTAAAAGGGACATCGATATTGCTATTCATGCACCTGTGCAAAAAGTGTTGATGAATGGAGACCAAGTTCAAGGTGTTGAAGCCATCGATCGTGACGAACGTGTTCATCAAATTAAAGCAAAAAAAGTCGTTTTAGCTGCCAATGCATTTCAAACTCCACGTATTTTGTTGCAATCATCATTTGATCATTTACCTGTCGGGCGCTATTTAATCAAACATACTTTCTTCAAAATGAGAGCATTCACATCTGAAAAAGTGGGAGACTTTTTTTCAGAAATTACACCTTGCTACGTCAGACAGCGTCCGGATGCTCCATATTTCGTACAAATATTTCCAGAAGCCGATCGACAGTTAGGCTTTTACGGTTTTGTTAAAGTACTTTCACGTTATCGAAATCGTGTGACATTAGATAATAACAAGCTGTTGACCCTTTATCAAAGTAGTGAATTAGACAGGCAATTGCTACATCAAGCACTAATTGATACGGAGCGAATGATTCAGTCAATTGGAGCTGAAATAGGTACGGAGAAGGAGGGGGATGAACCGCTTTGTTTAACAATTCCAGGAAGTGATTATCACGAGTCAGGGACATGTCGGATGGGAATGAGCCCGAGTGATTCAGTTGTTGATTCCACTTGCGCTGTTCATGGTGTAAAGGGGCTATGGATAGCTGATAACAGTATTTTACCGACTCTCGGATCAAACCCTACGTTAACGACGATGTCTTTAAGCTTACGAACGGGAGATACAATCATTAGGGAATTAGTAGATGAATGATTTGGACGATGAAAAACAATAGTATTTGTTGCATGAATATAACAAAATTGCTCATCCTAACTATAAACTTTCGTAAAACGAGGAGTAATTGGTATGAGCCCACGTCGAAATGGATGGCGTATTAAGCAGAGGTCTGGTGTTAGCAAGAAAGAGCAGCTTATTGATGATTCCATTAAGCAAATGAAAAGAATAGACAGTCAGCTTAAAGATAGTAGATCAAAGATGGGCGATATTTTTAAAGACTCAGACGATATTAGTTTTCACGATTATCAGTTTGGGCCTCATCTGTCTATTCAATCATTCATTATGCATTGTCAATCACTCGTTCAAAAAGAAAAAGTGAACTTCGTGAAGTCGTTATTACAGGATGTTGTAAAGCATGAAGTAGGTCCAGCTAATGAAATTACGTTAGATCGTCTTAAGCATTTTGTTATAAACCATGGCGTAACAAATGAAACCCCTGTTCTAATTAATGATTATGAAGAAGCGACTACAAAAGTATTGGCGGGCTATTTTGTCCTATTTATTGATGGTTGGGATCAAGCATTAGCGTTTGAGGCGATTTCAATTGAAGGTCGAGCTGTTGACGAGCCCTCGACAGAATCAGTCATTATAGGTCCTCATGAGGGGACGGTAGAAGATTTAAAGAAGAATATCGGTTTAATTCGTTCGAGGATGCAGTCGAAGCATTTGAAGCTTAAATCCATGCATGTTGGTAAAGTGACTCGTACGGAAATTGCGTATATGTATTTAGAAGGTGCTGTTGACGCTGAAGTTTTATCTGAATTTGAAAGGCGTATGGAAAAGGTGAAGGAATTAGAAATATTAGAAACGACATTTATAGAAGAACTAATTGAAGATTCAACTCTTTCTCCTTTTCCACAATATCGATATACAGAGCGCCCGGATACGGCTAATGCTGCCTTACTTGATGGAAAAATTATTGTGCTTGTTCATGGAACGGGCTCTATCCTAATCTGCCCTGCACTCTATTTAGAGTTATTTCAGTCTGTTGAGGATTATTACCAACGTTCGATCATTTCAACTACAATTCGGTTAATGCGCTTTATTGCCGTTATTATCGCGCTAACATTACCGAGTGTTTACATTGCGTTATCTACGTTTCATCCAGAGATGATCCCAACGATCTTACTATTGGCAATTATTAATACGAGAGAGGGGATTCCGTTCCCTGCTTTAATTGAAGCATTGATTATGGTTTTCTTTTTTGAGCTGATGCGTGAGGCTGGAATTCGTATGCCTAAGCCTGTTGGACAAGCCGTTAGTATCGTAGGTGCACTCATTATTGGTGAAGCGGCCATTCAAGCAGGAATTGCTTCACCTATCATGGTCGTTGTTGTGGCGTTAACAGGAATATCATCCTTTGCAGTACCACAATATAACTTAGGTATTAGTTACAGAATCTTACAGTTCCCTTTAATGTTTTTAGCTGCGACGTTAGGTGGGTTTGGTATCATGGTTGGCCTATTGCTCATCCTTCTTCATTTAAGCTCGTTAAGATCATTAGGTATCCCATATTTAGCCCCGTTTGCTCCATTAAGACCAAAGAAGCTAAGAGATGCCTTCATCCGAGTGTCAATTGGGAAATTATTGCGTTCTCCTCGCAACCATAAAGAGCATCAATATCCACAACCATCGAATGAGAAATGAGGGTGAAAATATTGAAGCGTATATTCTTATTGATGATCGCTCTTCTATTTCTTGCTGGCTGTTGGGATCAACGTGAATTAATGGAGAGAGGATTTATTTTAGGAGCGGCGATTGATGAAGATCAAGAAAAGGTTGAACTAACGGTTCAGTTTTACCGACCTGTTATGATTGGTTCCTCTGAAGGCGGAGGTGGTGGTGGTAGAGAACCAATTGTAACGACAATTGAAAGTGAGTCGGTATCTGAAGCTGCTAGAAATTTAGTGAACTATTTTGGGAGAAAAGCGAATTGGAGTCATATGCAGGTAATTGTTGTTGGGGAAGAGACTGTCCGACACCGCCACTTTAATGACATCCTAGCCTTTTTTTATCGGGAGCAAGAGCCGCGTGCAACGACTAATTTAATGATCGGAAAAGGTAAAGGAAGTGACTATTTAGCGACCGAACCAATGTTTGAATATGCATCAAGTCGTCAGCTTCGTGAGCTTCAAAGGATTTCTCATGATGAGGCGGGAAATACATTGGATACGACACTACATGAGCTTAGTCTGCAGCTTCAAAGTGAGCTAGGAGTGGCGATTGTCCCACTAGTTGAGAAGAAGATTGAAAAAGAAATTACAACATCTCCTCTTACAGGAGTTGCGATTATTAAAGATGGAGTTATGGTTGGAGATTTAGATGGTATAGAAACCCAGCATGTTCTAATAATTCGACAACAATATAATCGGGGAATTTGGAAAATACCTTGTGAAGAAGATCCGAGTGTATCGAAATCGGATAATATGGAATTAATTGTAAGAGAATCTCGAGTTTCTCCAGATTTAGTAGGTGAACAGATAATTGTGGATGTTGATATCGAATTTGAAGTAAGAGTTCGTGAGTTAATGTGTGATACGGTTTTAGAAACATCGGAAGAAGTAAATGCATACGCTCAAAAAATAGAAGAGACGATTGAAGAAGATTTGAATAAAACGATAGAAGGAGTAAAAAAGAAAAAAATTGATGTTCTAAATATAGGAAATGATTATCATAAAAAGGATGCTAAGAAATGGGAAGAAATAAAGGACGATTGGGAAGAGTATTTTGAAAGTGCTCAATTTGTTTATGATATTAACGTGGAAATTGTAAGCTCTGGACTAGTCGATTTAAAACCATTTGTGGAAATGGATTAGGTGATGGGTCATGACTACAAAAGTGATCATGTTGACAATATTATTTATAGGTTTAATGGTCTATGATTTTCCTAAGCTGAAAAAGAAAGGTCGCAAAATCAACATCATTTATTTTACCATTGTAGCTGTAGCTATTTATTTAAGTGCCGATTTTATTCTCATTTTAAATTGGTACAATTTATCAGACTTGTTGCATGATGTACTGTACCAGCCGGCTAAGCAAATAGTCGATTGGATGGTCATCGAATAAGGAGGGAAGGGATGGAACAATCAAAGGAAATAGTAAGTGATCATCAGATGGCGTTTATTTTCTTATGCTATATGGTAGGCTCTGCTTTAGTAAATATCCCTTCTCCATTAATTACAAATGCTGAAAATGGAGCTTGGATTTCGTTGCTTCTTACTTCTATTGTTGGCTTTGGGATCTTAATCGTCATCTTGTATTTAAATAAAGCGCATAGAGGTAGTACTTTTTTTGAATATACGAAAAAGGTTTATGGAAAGTGGCTTTCTTATGTTGTCATCGGATTAATATTGATGCTATTAGTCATTATGGTGTCAAATATTATATTGGATGTAGGTATGTTTTTACATAACACAGTTATGCGTGCAACTCCTTTATACATTGTCCAAGGATTTATTTTTCTTGTTGCAGCATTAACGATTTTTTGTGGGATTGAAGTCATTGGTCGAATGTTTACAATGTTGATTCTTTTTGTCATGGCTGTATACGGTGTGTTTTTGCTGATGATTGTGCCCGTTATTGAACCGCAATACATTCTCCCGCTTACCCCTGATGGATGGAAGCCGATTTTGCATGGAGCGTATTTTGTATTTGGTTTTCCTTACAGTGAAGTTATTTTATTTGCGATATTACTACCATTTGCTCGTCAGAAGGAAGCCGGTACTTTAAGACGCGGAATGATTGTTGCATACATTTTAACAACGCTACTTTTATTAACTGCTGTTTTCATTTCAATTATGGTTTTAGGACCAATAGGAACAAAGGTGAAATATTCGTTGTTTTACATATCTACTTTAATTGATGTACAAGATATACTAACGCGTATCGAAGCGGTAATGGCAATGAGCTGGATTATTGGTTCTTATATGAAAGCAACGATTGTTCTTTATATGATTCATACGTTATTTAATGAAATGGTAGGGGAGAAGAGTACAAGAATATTCGTTTTTCCAATTTCATTTTTGTGTTTACTTATGTCTGTGACATTGTATGAGCATGAGCTCGAATTTGCTGATCATGTAGGAGTCATTTGGCCTCTTTTTATTACAATTGTCGCAGTTATACCTATAACATTAATGGCGCTAATAACTATGATTAAAAAATGGCGGAAAAGGAAGAAGCGTTCAAAAGAAGAATCAAAAGAACTGGATATTTAAGTCGTAGAATGGATACAATTTATATTTTTTAGTTGTAGAATGGACATCCTTTATGCTACATTATAAATAGTGTGTATTTACGGTGTGGAGGTGTAGGTTGTGGAAACTGTAGCATTTGTTCTACTTATCATTGTATCGATTTTATTAATTACGGTTGTATTGTTGCAATCTGGGAGAAGTGCTGGTTTATCTGGCGCGATCTCAGGTGGTGCGGAGCAGTTAGTCGGAAAGCAAAAAGCACGAGGATTAGATGCGGTATTAATTCGTGCGACAGTCGTGCTCGCTGTTTTATTCTTTGTACTAACGGTAACGGTTGCATATTTCCTATAATGAACGAAGCGGTAGGTGATTAGCACCTACCGTTTTTTCTATAGAAAAAAGCCGCTCCCTTGTGTTTTTTACAGTATCAGCATGTATAAAAGCCTTTGAAGTTTAATCAAGGAGCACATAGCGGATTCGCGAGTGGCATCGGCTGCACACGTTACACGCATTTTTGAAAAAACTTTCAGAGAAGCTGTAGCCCTTGTAACGGCTACATACGACGCTGTAATAAGAAAATCACTGCGTGTTTTTCTTATTAGATGGTTAGTTTAAGGAGATATCGGGAAAATTGATAGGGAAGGTTATTTTGGAATGAGGGTATGATCATGAGAACTGTTGCACCGCAACCGTTTACGTTTACGGGAGACGGAGAGCGTGCTGTGTTGTTATTACACGGATTTACGGGAACGACTGCTGATGTGCGAATGCTCGGTCGCTTTTTGCAAAAGAAGGGCTACACCTCTCATGCACCATTGTATAGAGGGCATGGTAAGGAGCCGCAGCTGCTTTTACAAGCGAGACCCAGTGAGTGGTGGGAGGATGTCAAAGCGGGGTATCACTATTTACATGAGTTAGGGTATGAGAAAATAGCCGTAGCAGGGTTATCTCTTGGAGGTCTGTTTAGTTTGAAGCTGGCCTATTCCTATCCGGTTGTCGGAGTTATACCGATGTGTACACCGATGAAGCTAAGAGCAGAGCGTGCGATTTATGAAGGACTACGAGATTATGTCAGCCACTATAAAAGAAAAGAGCAAGTCGCAATAGATATCGAACGATTCCGCCGAGAGTCAATGGATATACTAGTCGCATTACAGGAGGAAATGATTCAAGTCAAACAGTCACTTGAAGAGATTCATGCGCCAGCGATGATCATCCAAGCACGGCATGATGAAATGATTGATATCAATAGCGCAACGATCATTCATCAACGTATAGCATCAGAAGAGAAAGAAGTAAAGTGGTATGAAGATTCAACTCATGTCATTACTTTAGGAAAAGAACGAGATCAGCTTCATGAAGATATTGGTCATTTTTTAGATCAGTTACATTGGAGTTGATGGAGAAAAGGAGTGAAGTATAAATGAATGAACAAAAAATACAACAGCTAACCTCATTGTTTCAAGAAGCGGAAAAGCCGTTATTAATAAACGAAATTGAAGAGTTGTTAGCAGTTAGTGGAAGTGAGCAATTTAAAGACTTAGTAAAAGTGCTAAATGAAATGGAGGAGCGCGGCCTAGTCGTTCGTACGAGAACAAACCGTTACGGCGTTCCAGAGAAAATGAATCTTGTGCGCGGAAGAGTTCAAGGACATGCGAAGGGGTTTGCTTTTATTATCCCTGAGCAAGCCGGTGTAGATGATGTATACGTATCCCATGCCGACTTAAAAAGTGCGATGAATGGTGATACGGTGTTAGTTCGCCTTCATCAACAAACATCTGGTGAACGTCCCGAAGGTCAGATCGTTCGAATATTGGAAAGAGGGGTAAAGACGACAGTAGGAACGTTTGTCGATCAGAAATCATATGGCTTTGTTGTGGCTGATGATAAGCGGATTGCCAATGATATCTTTATTCCGAAAGAAGAAAAAAATGGCGCGATTGATGGTCATAAAGTCGTTGTCGAAATAACGAAATATCCTGAAGGTAGAATGAGTGCAGAAGGGAGCGTTATGAATGTATTGGGTCATAAAAATGACCCAGGGATGGACATCATCTCAATCATCTATAAATATGGTATCCCTATTGACTTTCCGGATGAGGTGCTTGAACAAGCGAATGCCGTTCCTGATGAAATTGATCCAAATGACTTACAAGGGCGACGTGATTTGCGTGATGAAACGATTGTTACGATTGATGGAGCAGACGCAAAGGATTTAGATGATGCGGTTCATGTGAAGCAGCTTGATAATGGTCACTATTTGCTCGGTGTCCATATTGCCGATGTGTCTCACTATGTGAAGGAAGGCTCGCCGATTGATGTTGAAGCGAGTGACCGAGCAACAAGTGTCTACCTAGTAGATCGTGTGATTCCAATGATTCCACATCGCTTATCAAATGGGATTTGTAGTTTAAACCCACAAGTCGATCGTTTAACGTTATCGTGTGAAATGGAAATCAACTCACAAGGACATGTCGTTAAGCATGATATTTTCCAAAGTGTGATTAAGACGACGGAACGAATGACGTATACTGATGTGAATAAAATTTTAGTTGATAAGGATGAGGAAACAAAGTCGCGTTATGAAGAGCTTGTGCCATTCTTTGAATTAATGGAGGAGCTGGCTGCGACTTTACGGAAAAAGCGCTTTGATCGTGGGGCAATCGACTTTGATTTTAATGAAGCGAAGGTGCTCGTTAATGAGGAAGGTGAACCAACAGACGTTGTGCTGCGAACACGTTCTGTTGCAGAAAAATTAATTGAGGAATTCATGCTAGCGGCGAATGAAACTGTTGCGGAGCATTTTCATTGGCTGAAGGTGCCATTTGTGTATCGAATTCACGAAGATCCAGATGCGGAAAAGCTATCAAAGTTTCTCGAATTTATAACGAATTTCGGTTATGTCGTTCGTGGAAATGCGAATACCGTTCATCCACGTGCGTTGCAAATGCTTCTTGAAGAAGTAAGGGGAGAGCCAGAGGAAACGGTCATAAGTACGGTCATGCTACGTTCGATGAAGCAGGCGAAGTATGATGTAAATAGTCTAGGGCACTTTGGCTTATCGACGGAATTTTATACACATTTCACGTCTCCTATTCGCCGTTACCCTGACTTGCTCGTCCACCGTTTAATCCGTGAATATGCGATCAAAGGGAATGTTGATGAACAAACACAGGAGAAAATGCGTGAAATCTTACCGGAGTTGACTAAGCATTCTTCTGAAATGGAGCGTCGTGCTGTTGAGGCAGAGCGTGATACAGATAACGTGAAGAAAGCACAATTTATGAGTAATAAAGTTGGTGAGACATTCACAGGGATTATTAGTAGCGTGACAAATTTCGGTTTGTTTGTTGAATTAGAAAATACGATTGAAGGTCTAGTTCATGTTAGCTACTTAACAGATGACTATTATCGTTTCGATGACCGTCATTATGCGATGATTGGTGAACGCACTGGACAAATATTTCGAATCGGTGATGAAATCGAGGTTCGTGTCGCAAGTGTCAATGTTGATGAGTCATCGATTGATTTTGAAATTGTCGGTATGAAGCCTCGTGCTCGTCGAGAAGGACGAGACCGACCGAAAGTCATTGTCGGTGGAAAGCGTGAAAAGAAGCAAGGATTAAAGCTGAATGGAAAAAGCAATCAAACAAATGGAGATGGCAAAAAAAAGAAGAAAAAATTCTATGAGAATGCCCCTAGCATCAAGCGGAAGAAAGGGAAGAAGCGTCGAAAATAGAACGTTCATCGTGCTTGATTAGGAATAGTATGAGGGCGGAAATCTAAAATCAACGGGTATGCTCTAAGCCTCTTAGAGCATACCCGAACGTAATGAGTGATAGTGCAGTGTTCCTTTAAAGGCATTGAGAGAATGGTGCGCACTCTATGAATGCCGTATGAAACGATTACAGCTTCAAATCAATCGTTCCTCCTAAATGTGGCTGAGCCGCTTGCTGAAGCTTCGCCACATCACCAGAAGACATTAGCTTTTGTAGCGCTTCTCCTTGCTGTTCAGCAGTTCCGAGCGATTTTTTCATCAGCGCTAATGAGACATTTTGATTCACTTGGTTTTGGCTCATTCCCATTGATAATAAGGCAATATCCATCAAATCCCACCTTTCTATTACTTACTGTACACTAGTTTGCAAGTGCATTTCTAGTTATTTAAGTAATAAATAATAATCACCTTGTTGAAGAGGATATGTGATTTAGAATAAAAGAGTTTTTCCAGTATTAATCTACGTTGTCATCTAATAAATTTTTCAAATTCGAGAGTTTACATTTCATTGAAAAGGTAAATGATTTCCTTTTTGGTGAACTTGAAATTGACGTCTATTCATGTGCTTTGCTATCATATAAGCATGTCGCAAGAAAAAGGGTGTTTAATATATGTCAAAGAACGACAGGGACTCAAATCTAATTGCTCAAAATAAACGGGCAAGACATGATTATTTTATAGAAGAAACGTTTGAAGCTGGTGTTGTGTTAAAAGGGACGGAAATCAAGTCGATTCGTGCAGGTCGCATGAATTTGAAGGATTCCTTTGCACGTGTTGCAAACGGAGAAGCGTATTTGCATAATGCTCATATTAGTGAATATGAGCAAGGGAATCGCTACAACCATGATCCTGTAAGAGCACGTAAGCTATTGCTTCATAAAAAGGAGATCAATCAGCTTATCGGTCAAACACAGCAAAAAGGGTATTCCCTAGTGCCGTTAAAGGTTTATTTGAAAAACGGATTCGCGAAAGTACTAATTGGACTTGCCAAAGGGAAAAAGAATTATGATAAGCGAGAGACGCTTAAGCGAAAGGATGCGAAGCGCGAAGTTGACCGTGCGTTAAAGGAACGAATGAATGGATAATAATTACCAGTTGAAACGTAAGCTAGCTATGCTATAATAAGAAGTCCAGGGCGAAATGATGTTCTGGATTCTTCTCATAAAAGGTGCAAGAAGCTTTTATGATATCAAGGGGACGTTTTGGATTCGACAGGGATAGGTCGTGCTTACGTGGCGAGCCGAGGGGGTCGGCCTCGTTAAAACGCCAAAGCCAATTAACTGGCAAAGAAAACAATAATTTCGCAGTAGCTGCCTAATAGCACTCTGCGGTTCCGCCCTCCATCGCCCATGTGGTAGGATACGGGACTCACTCTAAGTGGGCTACGCCGGTTACCCTCCGTCTGAGGGTGAAGGAAGAGAACAATCAGACTAGTCACAAGGAAGCCTGTCATTGGGCTGAATTGTTGGCGAACTGCTAATACAGTGACTACGCTCGTAGAAGCGTAAGTGTCGTTATTTCTGGACGTGGGTTCGATTCCCACCGTCTCCACCAAAATAAACGTAAATTACTTAATTGCTGTTTGTGACTTGAAGCATAAGTTTGCCTAAGTGGCAACAATATGCTTTATAAAACTTTAGGTAAGTATATGCTTTATATCCTGTTAGTGTATCTAAAATCTTAACTTTAAAAATGTGTTCGTAAAATATAAAAGACTGATTTTAACTATTTCATAAATAAGTTAAAATTGGTCTTTTATATTTTGAAATTATTTTCTTGAAGCTGACCGATTATTTGAATCATTATTTTGTTTAGATCCAAGAGTTACCGCTGTAAAGCGTGTCAGATTACTTTCACATATTTTACGAATTACCGTTTAAAAAGTTGTTGATATTAGAATATATTAATACTACTGAAAAATCAGAGTAAACTGAAAAGTATTTATATAATAAGGGCATTTCATTTTGATGAGTTAGAAAAGTAAGGTAGTGTTTGTTATATGAACTGTATTGTAAAGGAGGAGCAATATTTTCTATGAAATTTATTATCAAATCTATTACTGTAATATTAATCCTTATATTTGGTTATATATTAGGGAATATCGGTCTGGAAAATATTACTACTAAACTAATAAAGCAATATGGAGATACAAATTTTGTTACTTTAATTGGAGTTATTTCTTCGATAATTACTGTAATATTATTCTTTACTTATATTATAGGTAAAGTGTTTTTAATAAAACAAATGGAAATGACACTATTTGAAAGTATAGATGTATCCTATATTGATGAAGAAAAACATTATAAAATAACTGAAATTATTGATTTAGGAGAATTAACAAATGAAAAAATTTATATTACACCATCTCAGCCTTTAAGATATTTAAAAATATATGACTTTGATATAAATAAATTAAAAAAAGGGAAACTAATAGCTAATCTCGGACCTATAATGAATGGACATACTATTCAACTAAATTCTTACATAACTGGAGGTATGCCTAATTTTGTAGTTGAATATCAAAGATTCGATTTTGTACTTGGAAACCTAGACTTAGTAGAGAATGGCAAAAGTGGTGTTCTTGGTGAAAATCTAAGAATTAATCATACATTTAGAAGTTTTATTTATTATATGAATCAATTTCATAATTTGAGCCCTTGGTCTCGCAAGGCTTACCAAACACAAAAAAGGAGTACCTCCCCAAAAGTCGAATTAGTAAGTTACCACACAAAACTAACGACTGGAGGAAGACTCCCTTATGACCATTATACGACAAGGAAGCCTATTTGACCTGCAAGATTTATATGATTTAGAACCTACCCACCGATTTGAAGCCGTTTTTTCAATGATTGATATCTATCCAGTGTTAGCTGTGGTGTCCAAAAAAGCCTTGTATGGCGCGCCTGTTCAACTTAATTATGCCGCGATGATCTACTCGCTTGCCGCTAGAATTCTTGAACGTATTCCAACGATAAAAGATTTGATTAAACGTCTCAAACATGATTATATGTTCCGTTTAGATTGTGGTTTTCTGCTATCTGATGCGATTCCATCTGAAGCGTCTTATTCAAGGATGCTCACAAAATTAGTTGAATCAAACGTTCTTGAATGTGTTCAAGAAACACAAATCCTTCAAGCTGTTTTAGAAGGGTTTATTACAGATGAAACGATAGCTATTGATGCCACTCATATTGAAGCTCGTGACCAGGCACCAGCAAAAGAAGAAAGATCTAAACCACAGCCAAAAAAGCGCGGGCGTAAATCCAAAGAAGAACAAGAGAAATGGCTTCAAGAAAAAGCTGAACACGAAGCAGCTTTACCTCTTTATGAGAAAAAGGTTGAAGCTCAACTTGATGCTTCTTTGAATGAGTTACGATCGACTGTACCTCTTGATCCTAAGTGGGGCATCAAGAAAAACAGTGAAGGAAAAAACGTCTTTTGGTTCGGTTATAAAGGACACTTTGCGGTCGGAACCAAAAGCCAATACATTCTTCAATCGCTCTTTTCTTCTGGTAACTTGAATGATGGAAAAGCCGCTATCCCTTTATTAAAGGGTGTTCAAGAGCGGTTATCCACTCTTGCAATTCGCTTTGGCACACTTGATGCGGGGTATGACTATCCAGCGATTTACCAACAACTCTATCGAATGGGAGCTCAATCGGTGATTGCTTACAACAAGAGAAATGAGCCTGAGATTGAAGGGTTTGATCGACATTTTGCCCCCACTTGTGTGCGAGAACATTCTTATCGTTATGATAGTTATGACTCGAAGTACGAGACGATCAAATATACACGTCCGAAAGAGTGCAGCGGCTGTCCTTTAGCTGACGATTCGTTATGTCAAAAGGTGTATAAAGTAAAGGTCACCACTGATTTGCGTCGTTACACAGCTCCAGCTAGAGGTTCAAAAGCATGGAAAACCATCTACAAGCAACGAAATTCAGTGGAACGAGTCATTGCTTATCTCAAAGGATTTTTCCAATTAAACAACGTTCGTTACTGCACAGGAAAACGAGCAAAAGTACAGTTTGATTTGACGCAATTGGTTTATAACGGAGCGAAGCTCGCGTGTGATCGTATAGCTAAGTCATTTTCTGAAGATAAGGGCAACCTAGCTGCTTAAACACATGTTTTAAAAAACGTAAGAAGAAAATTCGGCTTTTATCGGTACGTTGAAATAAGCGTTATGAAATTGATTCATTTGTAAAATTTTTGTATTTGGCCTTTAAAAATGTATGCCACTTGCCACCTCTTATTTTATTCTGATATTGATTCTTTGTAACGATAACTTTCACCCGTAAATAGTAGTAAATGTGAGTGATGAATCAGGCGATCAATCACCGCTTCAGTAAGTATTGGATCGCCAAAAACATGATTCCACTGTCCAAATTGAAGGTTCGTTGTTATAACGATACTTTTAGTTTCATAACACATAGAAATTACCTGGAAGAGAAGTTCTGCTCCTTCTTTGTTTAAAGGGATATATCCCAACTCGTCCAGAACTAAAAGGTCCAAATTCTCAATCTGCTTCATGAGCTTCGAAAGGTTCCCTTTCTGGTTTGCATCAATGAGACTATTCACCAATGATGCCATCGTGAAAAACTTGATTCGAATGCCAAAGTTATGTATGGCATTTAAGCTAATTAACGTGGCCAAATATGTTTTTCCTGTTCCCACACCACCATATAAAATCAGATTTTCCTTATTCTGAATAAACTGTCCTTCAAGAATGTTTGTCCGATCAATCCCTTGAGGGATTTGTATATGATCCCACTGAAACGGGGATTTCCCAGTCTTGGGAAGTTGAGCTTGACTAAGCAATAAGTTAACTTTGCGTTCCTCTCGATTTTGGACTTCTTTCTCAAATAACTTTAGTAAATATTCTTCATTACTACCAGCTTGGATCTCTCTATAATTCTCTCGAATCCAGCTTAATTTCAAGCGCTTGGCATAATCTTCAATTTGATCAATCATTTTACATCACCCCCAACCTGGAACATAGTATCATAGTGGGAGAGACCTCTTGCTGCATTAGGCATAAACGGTACAGAATTTCGAGGTGTAATTGTATTATGAGAATGATCTTCGTTCAATATTGAATAAAAACAATGCTTGATTTGATCAATACTAGGATGGCCATAATTAGATGCCATTTTTAGAGCCTCATTTAATAACGTGAATTCATCATTTTTTAATAGCTTACCTAATAAGCTTAATGCACGTTTTTGTTCTTCTTCTGTACAATTTTGTAGGTACTCTGACCAAATAGGTGGGAAGTTCTCATATATACTTGAATATTTAATGGCTCTTGGCCTTTTAGACAACAATTCTAAGTACGGCTGCCATACCATGGACTTGCGTTTTATACCATACAACCGAGTGTGTTTAACGATGGGCTCATTTTCCTCATTTAAAATGACAACTTCGTTATAAGTAATTACTACTCTTACTTTTTGTGAGGCAAATCGTGGTGATGTAGAGTACTGTTTATTATCAATTGAAACCATCCCATATTTATCTGCTTTGACGTCTTTATGATAAGCACATTCAAACTTCTTTTCTGGTAACACAAGCCATTTGTCTTTGTCCCCTTGATATAACTCAGATTGGAGAACCTTCTTTTCATAGTGATGTCGATCCCTATCTTCCTCAGCCAAACTCCAAAGCGTCTCATTAAACTGATCTAGGTTTAGAATGGTATTCTCAGGTAATAAGAAGTTATTACGGACATACTTAACCATTGCTTCGACATGCCCCTTTTCATTTCCCTTACCAGGATTACAGAATTCATATTTAAACCCATAATGTAAGACAAACCGTTCAAAAGTATCTGTTAATTCACGCTCTCCTTTAGAAAGAATTTTCTTAACTGCTGGTGATAGATTATCAAACCGAATGGTATGAGGGACACCTTCCATATGATGAAACATCCGCTGTAAACCCTCTAGTAAACATTCGGTGTTTTCCGAAGGAAATACCTGAAAATAAAAGCTGTTACTGTAAGGAAAAGACATCACTAAATACGGAAGTTCAATAGTTTCTGAATCGTAGCTAAATGGTGCTGTTCCAAAGTCCACTTGCGCTGTACCAGGATATGATTCTAAAGGTAATGCAGCTCTTTGGTTGATTTCCTTCAATTCATGTTTCCGTTCAGAGACATATCTCCTAACTGTTCGATAAGCACCTTTGAAACTATGAAACTTCACCAACTGTTGAAACATTTTTTTAGCTGTTCTATGATACTTTCTTTTCTTTTTTAAATCCTCCTTGATCCACTTATCTAATATAGGCTTCACAGGATCCATAACTGGTGATTTTCTTTTCTGTTTATCTTTCTGTTTGAATTCTTCTTGATTTGCATACTTATTAACTGTGCGTGGATCTATACCCATTCTCTTTCCCACGCTGGCATAAGTTTCTCCTTTTTGGTTTACTTCATGTCTGATATAATCTATTTGTGCCACTGCTAACATCTCCTAATATCCTCCTGTCAAACGTTGTTGGTCCAACGAGGAGTTTAAAGTTATTGGGAGAGGTTGGCAAGTGGTTTTTTTTAATTTATGTATGGCCCACCGGGCCATACATAAATTAAATGCCATTACCTACATATTTAGTTTGCCATAAACAAAATTTTTTTAATAAATAACTCAACTTTCGCATACCAAATTAGGAAGGTAAGCCCTGATGTAGTTTGGTAAACCTGCAATCCAATTTGACAGTTGATTTTTTATTAGTTTTTGTGTTTGTTTATTTGTTTTCTTCAAGAGATCTTGAAGAAGCTCGATTAATTGCTGCAATGCGACAGCCCAATCAAGTTCATTTACTTCGTCACAAAGGTCATAAAACAATCCACCCAAGGTTCGTTCATCGCTGTGGCAACGATTTTGCCAAGAAAGAACGATATACCTAGTAAAAACAATGGTTGTATGACTGATCAGTAAGTCATAAGAACGTCCTTGAAACTCTTTCTGTAAGCGAAGAAGTGATTTTGTCGTCTTAAAGAACACTTCAATATCCCAACGGATGCCGTAAATACGGACGATTTCTTGTTCGAAAAGCGTGCAATCTGTGCTTAGAATGGCAAGCCACTCACTCTTCTTATTACGGTTTTGAACGAACACGATTTTAACCGGTACACCGTTTTTCATCGTCGGCGTGATGGAGCGAAGAAGCCCTTTCTTTCCTTGAAGGGGCGAAGCGGTTCTGTAGAGTTCTTTTAATGAAACCATTTGACCATCAACTTGATAGCGTTGCTTCGCATTTTTGACCATGCCAATGACGTCAAGTCCTTGTTCGACGATCACCTGAATCAAAGGTTGTTGAGTAAACCACGTGTCCATTAATACGTAAGAGGCTTCGATACCATTGGATAATGCTCGTTCAATCATCGCTGGGATTTGAACAGGTGCTGACTGGAGCGCTTCACTACGGCGCTTGTAACCCGAACTTCGTTTATCAATTTCTTCGTTGATCCCATTAATAGAAGACGTTTTAGAGCTTAGTAAAGAGAAGTCAACCGGCATGAAAGTATAACCGTCTGACCAGCCTAATGTAAGCATTCGAAATCCTTTATAAAATCGCATTTTCAAAGAAGCATGATCAAAACAACGGGCTAGTAACTCCACATTTTTACTACGATTTCGATCAAACGTAGAATCATCAATAATGAGCACTTTTGGACGGTCCTTTGATGTAAGCGCGCTGACTTTTTGAATCGTAGCCGCACTAAAAAGTAAAAGGAATTTCCGCCAAGCAAACTTGGAATGATTTAAACGATAGACGGTATCTTTGCCTGGGTATCGCTCGCTCTTTTTAGAAGAGACAAGGGTAAACCAATTTTTTTGATGAAAGATCAGACTAAATACAAGCTGAAACAAATAGGCACATGAAAACCCAAAGTTTTTTCGGATACCTGCTTTGCGAAGGTATTTTGATACTTGTAATTCAGAGAAGACTGTAGAAAGTTCATTTGGTAGTTGCTCATTCGAGTGTTTTTCCTTTATCATTGAGAAGGCACCTCTTCTTTGTGGTAATGGTTTCTAGTCAATTCCACTATACCAAAGAATCAGGTGCTTTTTCTGTTTAAAAGCACTCGTCAAGTAACATAATTACTAGTTTTTAAAGCTTTGATAGACCTACTCAGAAGTTAATTTTCATGGTGCGAAAGTTGAGTAAATAAGAATCTTATAGAATTATCTATCTGATAAGTAATTGTAAACAAATAGAAAATTATGAATTCTAAATTATTAAAAATATCACTAATTTTTAATGTATTAATATGCTTTCAAGTTTAGTAATATAATTTTATGAATAATTGGAATAACCTTCAATAATTTTCAAATTTAACTTTTCTCCAATTGAATGAAAGCGTTTAACATATGGTGATAAACTGGATATGGATAGGAGAGTTTGCATTGTGATTAAAGTACAAGAGTTAAGAAAGGTATATAGACAACCTATAAAAAAAGAGGGTTTAAAAGGAGTCTTATTACACTATTTTAAGCCAAAGTATGTGGATAAGATAGCCGTGGATGAAATAAATTTTGAAATAAATGAAGGTGAGAGTGTAGCGTACCTTGGGAAAAATGGAGCGGGGAAATCTACTACAATTAAGATATTAACAGGAATTCTTCAACCTACAATGGGCAAAGTTTTGATTGATAATATTGATCCACAAAGGAATAGAAAGGATTATAACAAGACTATCGGAGTTGTTTTTGGCCAAAGGACTCAGCTATGGTGGGATTTACCAATTTCTGAATCATTTAAATTAATTAAAGAAATATATCAAATAGATGATAGAACATACGAGCATAATTTGACTATTTTTTCTGAACTACTAGATTTAAATGAATTTCTACATTTGTCAGCTAGAAAAATATCATTGGGACAACGAATGAGAGCAGATATTGCAGCTGCATTATTGCATAATCCTAAAATCTTATATTTAGATGAACCAACCATTGGTTTAGATATTGTGGCAAAAGAAAAAATACGAAAATTCTTAAGATTTATTAATAAAGAATTTAAAACAACAATTTTATTAACCACACATGATATGGGAGATATTGAAGAATTATGTGATAGATTAATTTTAATTGATAGCGGTAAAATCTTATATGACGGAGATTTAGAAAGCGTTATCAAAAAGTATGCTCGATTAAAGAAAATTCAAATTAGAGTTGAAAATATATCTAAATATGAAGTGCTAAATGGAGAGTTTTGTAATTTAGGGGCTACACTAGAGGCTTTATCTGAAAAAGAAATTTCAGTATCTTTCGACTATTTGGAGATTTCAGCAAGTGAAGTCATATCATTAGTCATGAATTATATGACTATTTTAGATTTAAAAATTGAGGAAAGCGGAATTGAGTTTATTTTGAAACAAGTCTATGAAGGGAATTTAATTTTAGAAGAAGGGGGAGAGTAATTGAAGAAATACTGGTCTGTTGCTAAATGTTCATTACAGGTAACACTCACATATCCGATGACAACAATAATACATATCTTGATAAGTTTAATATCGTTTGTCCTGATGTTAAATTTATGGAATTCAATTTTTCATGGAAGGTCCACAATAGCTGGATATCAATGGAATGAAATGCTAGCGTACCTCTTGATTGTATTTATCATTAATACTGATGTTAACTCGGAATATAGATGTGCAAAAAAAATTATAAATGGTTCTATAGCAATGACACTAGTAAAGCCAATTAGTCACTCCAAGTACACTCTTGCTGAAATTGGTAGTTCAATTGTATTTACTAGTACTTTTAATTTAATGATTGGATTACTAGTTTCCATATTTATGAATGTATATATCACTAGTAATATAATAGTAATTATATTTTTTATAGTTAGTTTTATTAATGCTTTATTAATAAAATACTTAATTGTATACTCTTCATCTCTTTTATCATTTTGGACACATAATGTCCAAGGTGTTATGTGGACAAGAGTTGCTGTTGTTAGCTTTTTTTCAGGAGCATTAATACCCTTAGATTTTTTACCAACATGGCTTAAGGAATTATGTGAGTTATTACCTTTCCAGACTATAATAAACACGCCTATTAAGATTTATTTGGCAAAAATTAATTACACTGAAATGTTGATACTAACTATAATTCAATTTTTATGGATATTAGTATTTTATATTATTGTTAAAATAGTATTTCGTTACGGGCTAAAAAAGGTGAATATAAATGGGGGTTAGTTTAGAAAGATGTTGAGAAATCTAAAAACTTATTTCTGCCTTTTAAATGCTAATCTTAAAACTTTAGTTAGCTTTCGTGTTGATTTTATATTACTTATTTTAAGTGGGAGTTTAACGCAGCTTCTAGGTGTTATTTTTATCTTTACAATATTTAAACAAGTACCAAATATAGATGGTTGGTCATTATACGAAATAATACTTATATATTCATTAGTATTTTTAGTAGAAGGTCTTGTATCTATATTTTTTGATGGGATATGGAAACTTACATCAATTGTTAATTCTGGTGAGTTTGATCGTATTTTATTAAGACCTGTTTCTCCCATAATTCAAATAGCGACATTGGGATTTGGTTCACAAGGAATAGGAAACTTTATTATCGGTCTTATCTTACTTGTTTATTCTCTAATTAAATTAAATCTTATGAATCCGATTACTATTTTTATAGTCATTATTTTTGTTTTCTTAGGTGTTATTATTCGAGCGGCAATTAACTATTGTATAGCTGCTTCATCGTTTTGGACTAAAAACGGTAATCCGTTAATGATGGCAAATTACAGCTTTTCTGAGTTTTCAAAGTATCCGATTACTATTTATAGTTACTCGCTTCAAATTTTAATTATTGTGATTCCTTATATTTTTATTAGTTATGTTCCTGTCTTATTTATATTGAAAAAAGAAGGAGCAAACATTTTATTGGCTTTATATCCTTTTGTAATACTATATTGCATCTTATGTGTCAACATAATTATGAAAAAAGGGATTAAAAAATATGGTAGTACAGGAAATTAAAGGAGGTAACTTATTTTGGAGTTTCTGTTTAGAAATCACAATCTAGAATTGGAAGAAAGATTGAATGATCTTGTAAGTAGGTTGACACTTGAAGAAAAGATCCATTTGATGCCTACCAAACAACAATCAATAAAAAGATTGGGTATCCAAGAATATGTAATAGGGGGAGAAGCCGCTCATGGAATAGCGTGGTTAGGTAAAGCAACTACTTTTCCCCAACCTATAGGGTTATCATGCACTTGGAATCCAAAGTTATTATATAAAATTGGAGAAGCAATTGGAAATGAAGCTAGAGTGTTTTATCAGAAGTTTAACAAAAGAAAGGGATTAACATTATGGGCTCCTACCGTTGATCTAGAAAGAGATCCTAGATGGGGAAGAACAGAAGAAGGATACGGTGAAGACCCTTTACTTACCGGTATAATGGCACGTTCGCTAGTAGAAGGAATGCAAGGAGATCACCCATTTTATAAAAGGACTATATCAACAATAAAGCATTATATGGGAAACAATAATGAAAAAGATCGATTGCATTCATCCTCTAATATTGATAACAGAAATAAATTTGAATATTATATTAAGCCATTTAAATATCTCATAGAAAATGATGGAGCCTATTCTATAATGCCGGCTTACAACAGTGTTAATGACCTTCCATGTATATTAGATCCTGATTTAAAAGAGTTAATTAAAGATAAATGGGGATTAAAAGGGTATATAGTTGGGGATGCAGGTGATATGGGAATGACAGTTGATTTTCATAAATATTGTTCCACATATTCAGAGGCAGTATCATTAGCAATTAAAAGTGGGGTTGATAGTATAAATGATGATGTAGAGTTAGTAGTAAAATCGATAAAAGAGGCGTTACAACAAAAGCTCCTTTATGAATCGGATTTGGATGTTGCTATAAAAAATGTATTCAGAGGAAGAATGCAGCTAGGTGAATTCGATCCAGATTATTTAAATCCTTATAGTAATATACCCGAAAATATATTATGTTCCAATGCTCATAGTAAATTATCTTTAGAAGCAGCAAAAGAAGCGATAGTCCTTTTGAAAAACGAAACAAATATATTGCCACTCAATAAAAATGAGCATAAAAATATTGCAGTTATTGGACCTTTATCTAATGTGTTATTTAGAGATTGGTATAGTGGTGATTTTCCTTATAAGGTCACTCCTTTACAGGGTATTAAAGAATATGGTGAGGATAAGGTAAAACATCATAATGGTAGTGACTTAATAGCAATTAAGTCCAAACATACTGGACTCTTCTTTTCTGTAGATGAAAAAACGGGAGAAATTAAGGCTAATAGTAATACGATTTCTAAAAATGAAACATTTGAGATTACTAATTGGGGATGGGGGAAAAACACTTTAATATCTAGTGCAAATAATAAGTTCCTTACATTTAAAAGGAAATTAAGCGCAACTGCCGAAGAAGCTTTTGGTTGGTTTGTAAATGAATTATTTAATATAATTCAGACAAAATATGGTTACAAATTGGAGACATGGAATAAAAAAACATTGTGTATTGATAATGAAGAGATCATTCAAAAAGCTAAGGATGATTTGAAAAGTCATGAAAATGAGCTTTTTGAGATAGTGAAAATTTCAAATGGACTAGAATGTGCACAAAATATAGCAAAAAATTCGGACTCAGTTGTAATCTTTGTTGGAAATAATCCTTTAATAAATGGGAAGGAGGATGAGGACCGCCCAGACATTACTTTACCAAAAAATCAAAAAAGTTTAATCGATACTATATATGAAGTAAATAGAAATGTAATTCTCTGTATAATAGGGAGTTATCCATTTTCTGGAATAAATGATAATATTTCATCAATTTTATATACATCTCATGGTAGTCAAGAAATCGGTAATGCACTTTCTAAAGTGATTTTTGGAGAGTATAGCCCATCAGGGAAATTAACAATGACTTGGTATCGAGATGTGCAAAAACTACCCGACATTATGGACTATGATATTATTAAAGGAGAAAGAACCTACTTATATCATAAAGGAAATATCTTATATCCCTTCGGACATGGATTAACATATTCATCTTTTTCATATTCGGATTTAAAAATGCATATTAATAATTTTCGCAGTAATATTAAAGTCAGTTTTAGATTGATAAATATTGGCTCTATAGCAAGTGATGAAGTGGTTCAAGTTTATTTTAAATGTAATTCAAAAAATATAGTAAGACCATTAAAAGAATTAAAAGCTTTTAAAAGAGTACATCTCTTACCAGGAGAGTCAAGAATAATAAAATTTTACATTTCAGTAGACGAACTTACATATTGGGATTTTACTCAAAATAAATACACCCTAGAGAGTGCAGTTTATACAGTATTTGTAGGAAGTTCTTCAGAGGATATAAGATTATTTGGTGATTTGAAACTAAAAGGGGAGACAAAGTCTAAAGAAAGAAATTTAGAAATTAAAACAAGAGCAGAAAACTATGATGATTATAATAATGCAAATTTAAGAAAATCAATAAACGGGATACAGGTTGTACACTCAGAAAACAAGAATACTTGGATAATGTTCAAATCAAAAACTTTAAAGATTAATAGAATTATGAGAATTAATGTTAAATCGATTCACACTAATTCGACAATTCAAATTAGAAGGGATAAACCTAATGGTGATATTCTAGGTAAAAGTTTAGTAAAAACGATAAACGCTTGGAATATTGTAGATATTAAACTGGAAAATAAGAAAGAGTATTCAAATGTAAAATTATATCTTTTGCTTGATAAGGGGATTAGTATAGATTGGTTAGAATTAATTAAATAACTTTCAATATGAGGTGGCGAAAAAAATTGAAAACCTAAGTGGTTATTCAAAAAATGTTGTATTTTGAGGATTTAAAGTATCGATGTTTTCATTTAGAATCTTTTTTAAAATTATATAAAAATTTAATTAATATTAGGAGGATAAAATAATGAGTAAATCAGTACTTGCTGTTATGGCTCATCCAGACGATGCTGAACTTAGATGTTTTGGTACTCTTTGTAAATACAATAATCTTGGTTACCGATGTAAGATATTAATAATATGTGCAGGAGAAAATGGCTTTTCAATTCAGGAAGACCAAGAAGAAAAAATAAGTCTAGTTCAAAAAGAGAAAAGAAAAGAAGAAACACTCAAAGCCTTCGAGGAAACTAATATTGAAATAAGTGTACTTAATTTTAATGATGGGGAAATACAATTTTCAAAGGAACTTATAACTTCAATTGAGAAAGTAATGCGAGAGTTTTCACCAAGTGTAGTAATTACTCATTACCCTGATATTTTTGGAGTTGATCATCAAGACCACAGCACAGTTGGGAAAGCAACTATTAATTGTGCCTCAAGATTGGAGGAAATAGAGAGAATTATGTTGTGTGAGCCTTTATTAACAGTTAGATCTGGATTTAGCCCGAATCATTTTGTAAATATCACTGAATTCTTTTACAAGAAAATGGCCGCACTCTCTTATCATGAAACACAACAAGGGAGATATTATCTAGAAGAAAAATACCATGATGTTAAGTCTTCATTTTACTCACTTTCTATAGGAGGTAAAACATCAAGGAATAATAAGAAATTTGAGGCATTCCAATTATTATATAGCTTAGAAGATTAAACATTACTAAATAGGAGTTGAGTGGCGTTGATAAATTTAGTGGATTCTGCACATGGTGGGGTTGGTTGGGAAGAAAGAGAAACTACCCATATAAATGAATTAAGCATTAAATGGAGTAATTGTGGAGTTACATCAGAATATCATCAGCTAAAGAATGTTCTTCTACGAAGACCTGGAAAAGAGATAGAGAATATTCCTGAACCAGAAAAACTTTTATGGACAGAAAGAATGGAGCCAACTAAGGCGAGATATCAACATGATGAACTAGTGGATACATACAAGAAATTTGGTGTAACTGTAGAGTATTTAGAGGATGAAAGGGCTACTAATTTTCCTAATATTATATATATTAGAGACCTATTTTCTATGACACCTCAAGGTGCAATTATCTCAAGACTTGCGTCAAAAGTACGATCTGGTGAAGAAAATATTATATCGAAGAAAATAGCTAATATGGGTATACCTATTATTGCATCTGCGCATAATGATATGGTTTTGGAAGGTCCAGATATTTTAATAGTTAATCAAGATCTCGTTTTTCTTGGAGTGGGCTTACGCACAAATATTCAGGCTGTTAACTTTGTTAATAATCTCTTGAAAATACAAGGGTTTGAAGAGATTGAAATTATACAGACAACATATGGGTGTGGACACTTGGATGGCGTAGTGAATATTTTAAATTCAAAAAATTCAGTTATTATACCACAAAGAGCTTCCTTTCAACTATATTCAAGTTTAAAAAAACATGGGTTTAATATCATTGAGCTTTGTAATATGTATGAAATAGATGAACTAATGTCAATTAACTTTGTCACTTTAAATGATGAAACCGTTTTAATAAATAAAGGTTGCCAAGATACTATTCAAAAATATGCAAAAGCTGGTGTTGAATCAATTGAAGTTGATGTATCTGAATTAACAAAAGGAGGAGGTTCAGTTCATTGTATGACCGGGGTATTAAAAAGGGGGTAAATTTACATTGAATGTCTCTATTATAATTCCGATAAAAATAAAATTTGGTGAGAGTTTAGAGGGTTTTATAGCTCAAATAGTTACCTTAGCTGAACAGATAAAAGATACTGATAGTGAAATAATTATAGCAGATGAAAGTGAAAGATTAGTAAATAAATATATTAAAAATCACTTAGAATGTATAGAAAATGTTAATCACTTTGTACCAGATCCAAATATTAGAACCGGTGCAAACGATAAACTTAATGGAATCTACGACGCTTTAAATTATGTTAATTATGACAATATTTTACTGATTGATGATCACTATAGAATTACAAGAGAAACTTTAAATAAGATTTCACCGTTTTACAATAGATATGACTGCTTTAAGGTCATGCCTAAGTTTGATAAATTCCCAATATCCGCAAAAATAGATTTATGCGGGATGTTCATTGTCAATTTATTAGATTATAGAAAGCAATATTGTGGGCATTTGGCTTTTACAAAAGAACTAATAGATCGTGTTGGTTTCCCTAATCGGGACTCTCTCTTCGATGAGTTAGCATTAGAAAATCAGTTAAGAAAAGGTAGTAATAGGATTTGTTTTTTGAAAAATATCTCTTTAGAAGCAGAACAAAATATAAGTTACAGAAAATTTCTAGAACAGAGAGTAAGGTATGCGTACGAAAATTTCGCCTTTCCTTTTAGAACACTATTTTTCCTCTCAATTATACCAATAATTGTAGTATTGTTTATTATAAATATTACTTATATGTATTATTTTATATTAATAGTATCAATTATAAGTATATTATTTGGTTTATTAGGTCAACTAGTTTATGCCAGAAATATAGCTCCAACGTCTACATTTTTACTAAGTCCGGTTTGGTTTTGGTTTTATCCTTTTACTACATGGATAGCTGTTTATAAGTATTTAAATGGCGGAGTTTATTTTGGCGGAAAAAAGGTTCGAAGAGCGGTATGATTGTACCCAATCTACAAAAAAATGATGTTAGGAGTTAACAAAATCATGCAAACCATATTAAGTAATGAATTTAAGTTTCAATTAATAAATTCTTTAAATATTTTTAGAAACATTATTGACCCTTATAATCCTAAAGAAGAAATTATTCCAACTATCAAGGAAAATATACAAGCGAATTTTCCCGCTGAAGAAATAGAAAAATTGAAAAGTAATGTTGTTAATGAGGATGGTAGTGGTTATGTTTTTATAGATTTGAAAGAATTGTGTTCAAATTATGAAGAATTACTGATTATGAATTTTATTTTGTTAAATATCATAGGAAAGCCTCTATGGCATAAAGAGAATAATCCGATTTGGTTTAATTTAAAAGTAAAGACAGATGTAAATCCTATCAGAACACATGGCGTAGGGAAAAATCCGTTACATATGGATTTTCTTACTTTTGAAAGTTATCCAAAAGTTATATCTTTTTTGTCAGTTAGAAGAGATCCCTTAATGGGTGGAGGGTCCCTTTTATGCGATATGAAAAAAGTATTTAGTAAGTTAAATAAAAGGGAAAACGCCCTATTAAAATCTAAACTGTTCAAGTATTGGATTGATAAAGATATTGTAAATTTAGGAAAAGCTCTTGAAAATTTCTCTATTATAGAGAATAAAGACGGAAATGAGGTTTACAGGTATACTGAAAAAATGTTACCTCACCTAGAAGATGGGAGAGATGTATTAAATGAAGAAGGGCTTATTCACAAGGAAGAATTGATAAATATTTTTAATAAAATAAAAAAAATATCTGAAAAATACACATTAGAAATTTTATTAGAACCATATCAGACACTTATCTTTAATCAACAAAGGATAGCACATGGAAGATCACCATTAGGAGAAAATCAGAATAATTTAAACGAGGACCAAATGAGATTAATAGTTCAAACCTATTTAAATTAAAATTTAATATTAATAATGAGTAGTATTATGCCTTTTAGTAGATATTTGTGTTCGAGGACACAATTTTATTACATTTTTATTGTGTCCTTCATATTAAATAAGTAAATAACGAATCATCGTAGCTGGAAATTCAATTTTAAATAGGATCTTATATTGGTGAATGAAAGTTTAATTATAAAAATATGATTTTAATTGTGTAATCAATGAGGTGTATGCATGAGTATAGAAATGGCATTTAGTTCAGTTAAACTAATTAATAAAAATAATAGAAAACTAATTCTAAAAAGTGCTGAAAAAAATGAATTACAAACTACAGTTGAGCAGATCGAATACTTAAATAATTTACCATCTAGTTTAAAAAAGTATTTTCCTAATGTAATTGATTATACTATTTCAAGTGAAATGGTTCAATATTTAATGCCATATTACGATATGACTCAATTGGATGTAGCATTATCAGGCAAAGAAGTTCCCTACTATTTATTAGAAAAGGTACTTTCAAATTTAATTTCAATTGTGTTTCAAGAAATATACCCCTTAAATAAGATTATTCCTCCGGATAATTACATGTATGAAAAGCACTTTAATCGTGTCATTAGTAGAATTGATTACCTTTTGTTTCATCGAAAAGATCTAGTTAATATAATAAAAGCTCCATATTTAAAAATTAATCAAAAGACGTATATGAATTTTTATAATTGTATAAACAAGGTAATGGACAAGGATCATATTAATTCAATAAGTCCAATTGAATTGAGTTTAATTCATGGTGATTTGGAAGCAAATCATATTATGTTTAAAGAAAAAGACAAAAAGCTTAGGATAAAACTGTTAGATCCTAGAGTTTCAAAGAATGGGGGGGATTTTGCATATGATTTAGCAAAGCTCTTTCAGTCAGTACACGGTCAGGTACATGAAATTCAAAGAGGAAATTTCTGTTTAGAAATAAAATCTAATATGCATTGTCCTGAGGTGAATTTTTCCATTCACAATTGCAGAGATATAGATGAATTGAAAAAACTTTTAGATGTATTAAGGATAGATGTAAATCAGTACTCGTTCGATAAATCTTGGGAGCAAAGAACTATGTTTATTGAAAGTATCCATTTTTTAAGTTCTCCTCCATTCTTCTTAAGCGAAAAGTTTCCACCTTTTGCGGCGGAAGCGCTTTATATACAAGGGATCATTTTACTAAATAACTATGTTAATAAGTACTTGGATTGATTCATTATTTACATTGAGAGGAGTATTTGTATTGGACAAAAAAATTATTATCAACGCTGATGATTTCGGTTTAAGTTATGGTGTATCTGATGGAATATTAAAAGCGCACCAAGAAGGCATAGTTACAAGTACTTCACTTATGACTAATCAAATTGACTCTGTAAGAGCATTGATCGAGGGTTTGAAATATCCTAATTTAGGAATAGGAGTGCACCTCGTAATAACAAAAGGAAGTCCAATTTCTAATCAAAATGACGTGTGTTCATTAGTGGATAGTACAGGTGAATTTTATAATCAAAATGAACTTTACAAAAGAAGGGGCAAGATTGAAATAAATGAAATTTATATTGAATATTGTAATCAAATTGAAAGGTTTTTTCGAATTTCTGGAAGGTTACCAAACCATTTAAATACACATCATTTTATTGGTAATATTTATCCGCCTTTTTTTAAAATATTATTAAAAGTAGCTGAAAAATATAACTTACCTATAAGATTTCCTAAATTTGAAGAGCGATTATTTGATATTAACGAGCTAACGTATTTACTAGGGGGTATACCGGTTGAAAAATTAAGAAAATATCAAGAAGAGAATTATAACTTATTAAAGAATAGTAAGGTTATTTATCCTGATAATTTTATACCTGGATTTTTTGGTATAAATAAAATTACTAAGGAAAACCTACTAAGTATATTGGATAGTTCTGATCAGCTAACTGAAATAATGGTACATCCTGGCTTTATAGATAAGTATCTGACCAAAATTTCTACGTATACAGATGAAAGAAAAAAAGAATTAAACGTATTAATTAGTAGAGAAATTAAAGAGTATGTGAAGAGTAATAGAGTGAATTTAATAAACCAAGAGTTTTTAATTCATAATTCAATACAAATATAAATGGAGGAGTAATTATGTCACGAATCTCTTTATGTATTCTTGTGAAAAACGAAGGTTATTTGTTAGAAAAATGTTTAAAAACTATAAAAGGTGAAGTTGAAGAAATAATTGTTGTTAATAATGGATCAATTGATAACACTAAACAAATTGCAGAATCCTATGGAAGCATAGTTATAGATCTTCCTAACTCCTCTTTAGATAATGCTCGGCAAGCTTATTTAGAAGCAGCAACACAACCATGGATTTTAGTTTTAGATGCTGATGAAATGTTATATCCGAAAGATATTATAGAAATAAAAAAAATATTGTTAGATACAAGACATAATGTTATGGGATATCGGTTACCTAGATATGAATATATAGGAAAAGGTAAGTGGGCCAGCATTGATATTTTAAGATTAACAAGGAACGATCCAAGAATAAAGTATACCTCTTCAAAAATCCATGCAACTTTGTCAACCTCTATAAATGATATTGAAGGGGAAATGGAAAAAATCAACTCAACACCGATTCATCATTTTGATATATTGTATAAAAATAAAACATCTAGAAAAAGAGATAAATATATACAGCATTTAAAAGAAGAACTTATTCATAACTCAAGAAATAATCCACACTTAATATCGTATTTAGGAGTTGAATATTTTGCCTTAGGAAATTATGAAAAAGCGGAAGCATTATTCTTAAATGCAATAAAAACTGATAAATTAAATCTATCAAAAGGGCGACTATATTTAGCTCAGTTATATTTTCATTTAAGGAAATATATACAGGCCGAAAGTCAAGCAAATTTAGTATTAAAAGAAGGATCCCCATTTTTACAAGATAGGTGTTACACTCTATTGGCAGATATATATGTTGCACAAAAAAACTTCAATAAAGCTATAGAGCACAGCGAAAGTGCATTAAATATAGATAGGTTTGGTGCACATAATTATATAAATATGGCTTCTTTATTACAAAATACTGCTCCAAAACTTTCAATACAATATAGTCTAAAAGCAATAGATTTAAATCCAATGTTGTTGAATCATACAATATATGATATGGGAGAAAAACCAAATATATTTGAATTTCAGTCTTCGTTTATCTCAAGTTCAGGTTCAGTATTTGACATCTTAATAAAATGTTTCTCTAAATTAAATAGGCAGAATGATAAAGAATATTGGGTGGAAAAGAAAATTGCTATTGAAAGAAAAATACACAGTGTAATTTAGGTTTATAAAAAAATTGCAAGAAAAATAATGCAACTCCCCCTAGAAGTAATTTTCACAGGGGGGGAAATTCATTATATATTTAAATTATTAAGGGTTAACTTTTTTTATTACCTTTCCTGGTACACCTACTATTTTATTATAAGCTTCAATATCCTTAATTACAACTGTCCCGGCACCTGTATATGCACCACGTGAGATTAACAACGGTGCAATTAACAATGAATTTGAACCAATAAATGCATCATCCTCTATTATAGTGGAATGTTTCTGCTTTCCATCGTAATTACATGTTATAGTGCCAGCACCAATATTAACATTTTTACCAATCTTTGCATGGCCAAAGTAAGAAAAGTGTTTACATTTACTGTTTTCACCTACTGAAGTGTCATTTATTTCACAGTGGGAGCCTAATTTTGCGTTTTTAGCTATTTTAGTTTTGTTTCTTAGGTATCCATAAGGGCCAATTGTATTATCTTCTTCTAGAACAGAGTTAAATATTGTAGAAGATAATACATTGCAGTTTGGACCAATATAAGAATCTTCTATATGCGAAAAAGGACCGATCGTTGTTCCTGATTTAATAGTAGACTTACCTTTAATTACAATCATAGGTGATATTTTAACACTTGCTTCAATATCTGATTCATCAGAAATATATACACTATTAATATCTTCAAAGATTACTCCTTTGTTTAATAAGTCTTTTAATTTGTTTTTTATCATTTTTTACACCCCTTAGTTTTTAAAATACATATTTAGATTAATTTTAGCAAAATAACTAACCATAAACCATAAAATATCCTTTTTATAATAAAAATTGGGGTGGATTGGTAATGCGTGGTTAGAAATTGGGAGATGATGAAGTGGAAATAATTTTTTTTGTAAGCGAAAGGTTAAGTGGAAGAGGCGGTATGGAGAATGCAATAAGTACTATCACTACAACTATGATCAAAAAAGGAAGAAAATGTAGGGTGATTTTATCGTCACCATCTGAAGATCCTAGATGGGAAAAGAAATTACCCATAACCCATTTATTTGATCAATATCCTAAATTTTCAACTTATGAAAAAAAAACAACCATAACCTCTTCCAAGTTATTAGATAGAGTTCAATATTTAAAAAATCCGTTTACTCTAATAGCATTATCCGCATTTTCTTTAAATATAGTTAACGAAACAAGAAAGAATTATATTAATTTAAAAGGAAATAAGTTTCATATAATAAGTTGGCTACACTTTAGTATGCATAGAGAGAAATTTAAGGATTTTTTAAATTTCGCAGATTGTCATCTATGTATCAGTTCAGGTATTTATAATCAATTAAAAGTATTGACACCATCTAAACCAAGTTTTATTGTATATAATCCTGTTGACATCAAACAAGAGTTTGTACCTAGAAATTATAATAAAACGCAATTTTTATTTATAGGAAGATTAGATAATGAGCAGAAGAGATTAGACCGATTGTTTAGTTCTTTGAGTAAAGTAAAAGGAAACTGGTCACTAAAAATCATAGGAAATGGTCAAGACAAGAATTATTTAGAGGCACTAGCTGATGAACTAAACATATCTGAAAATTTGGTATGGGAAGGTTGGAGCAGGAATCCATGGGATCATGTAGATAATGCTACCATTCTCATACTACCTTCTGATTATGAGGGGTTTGGACTTGTAATTGTTGAAGCATTAGCTAGAGGTATTCCAGTAATAGCTTCTGATTGCCTAACAGGACCAAGTGACATTATCGAAGAAAACGTAAATGGATGGCTTTTTCATCCAAGTGATAATACAAGACTGACAGACCTATTGAATTTGATTGTTAAAGGTAAGATTAACTTACCAGATCCCATATCTTGTGTAGAATCTGTGGGTAAATTTGAGGTGAATACTACGGTAAATAGATACCTTACAGCAATTGATAGTATATTAAATCACTAAATTTTATTAATGCTATTAAAAATATTAAGCTTAATAAAAAATTAACTAGAGTAGGTGAGTCGTATGAAAATAGCAATTGGACAACCTGAACATTTTCCTTACATAGGTTATTTTAAAAAAATGGATTATAGTGATATTTTTGTGATATTAGATAATGTTCAATTTCAAGGAAGAAGAAGCTTCCAAAATCGAAATAGATTCTTAAATAATTCTGGAAAAATGGAATGGTTTACTGTACCGGTAAGCAAGGGTTCATATTATAAAAAAATTAACGAAGTTTTAGTGGCTCCAGACTATGGTTGGAAAAAGAAACTAGTAAAAAAAATGTCTTATAATTTTCCTAGATTTAACTTCGATTCTATATATAATAGTGAGAGATTGGTAGAAATAAATATGAATAGTATTAATCTTTGTAGAAAAGAACTAGAAATCACAACCCCTATTGTTTATAGTTCACAATTAGATATTAAGGGAGTAAAGGGAGAATTATTATTTAATATATGCAAATATTTTAATGCTAGCACTTATGTATCTGGATTAGGTGGTAAAGCATATTTAAATGATAAAAGTTTTGAAAATATAAAAATAGAATTTTTAGATCCAAAAGTTGATAATTATGACTCAACAATTTCATATTTAAATTGTCATGAAAAGCCTCTTGGATGGTAAAGCTACTATTCAACATGTGGTATAGGGATTGATATCGGTAGAACTACAACTAAAATAACATTCATTAATTATGACGGAGAAGGGAAGTTATCAATAAATGGGAAATAAAAGCAATTAATAAACCATATGGTTAAACAAATTGCAAATTCTATAGATCAAAAGCTTTCACAACATTGTCAGTCAAAAGAAAAACTATTAGGTTTAGGAGTTGGAGTTCCTGGAATTGTAAACTCAGATGAGGGGATTTTTTATACATCTGTTAATATCGAATGGAGTAATTATCCGTCAAAAAAATCTCCCAAAGACAAAATTAGGTTACCTGTATACATTGAGTATGAAGCTGACTTAGCAGTCCTTGGTAGAATGCAGAAGGATCTGGATACAATACTCAAAATATAATAATGCTAACATTAGGAAATGGTTTAGGTGCAAGTATTAATAAAAATAGAAAGTTAATGAAAGCCACAATTGGATCGGTGGCGAAATAGGACATATTATTGCAGTTCCAGAAGACGGAGAACTTTGTAAGTGTGGGAGGACGGGCTGTCTTGTAACCATTGCATCCGCTACGGGAATAGTTAGAATTGCAAAAGAAAAAGAGAAGGTAGATAGTCTACTTCGTAATAATGAAACCGAATTAAACATATCTTCAAAAGATATATTTGAAGCAGCATCTTTAGGATAGACATTTCAACCGAAGTTATTGAATATGTTACACACTATATTGGTTTAGTACTTGCTAATGTATATTTCATATGTATTAACCCCACAAATGAGTCATCATAGGAGGAGGTGTATCAAAGGCAGGAAAACCTACTAAATAGAATTATTCATTATTACAATTACTTCTCTCTTCCTTTTGTTATATGAGAATACATTTATATTAATAGCAATACTAAGAAACAATGCTGGTGTTTTAGGAAGAGCACTTCTGACAAGGACTAAACTCGAAAATCAAAATATTATTTGTTAATATAGAATGGTTTTTTCGTACATATATATCAATAGGAGAACACTTACTTATTGTTACTAAAATTATTTTTGATTTTGACCAATTAATAAAAACAAAAGTGAAAATTCAAAGAAGGAGGAAGAAAGCATTGGTTAAGAGGTCTGTAGTTTTTACTGGTGGAGGGTCAGCTGGTCATGTAACCCCTAATATCGCAATTATCAAAGAAATAAATAACCAAGATTGGGAAATTAATTATATTGGTTCTAAAAGTGGAATAGAAAAAGATTTAATTACTAAATTGAATATTCCTTATCATCCAATCAATTCTGGTAAATTGAGAAGGTATGTTGATTTTGAAAATGTCATTGACATATTTAGAGTCTTTAGAGGATGTAAGGAAGCTAGATCAATCTTAAAAAAAATTAAACCTGATTTAGTTTTTTCTAAAGGAGGTTTTGTCACAGTTCCAGTAATTGTAGCAGCGAAAACTTTAAAGATACCTGTTTTTATTCACGAAAGTGATATAACACCGGGTTTAGCCAATAAAATATCTAAGAGATTTGCTACAAAAATATTCACTACTTTTGCAGAAACCAAGCAATTTTTCCCTGAACATAAAACAAAAGTCGTCGGATCTCCAATTCGAAGGGAGATATTAAATGGTTCTATCAAAATAGGAAAAAGGTACTTAGGATTTAATGATTTTAAACCGGTACTTACAATAATGGGAGGAAGCCTTGGTGCAAAGAAGATAAATGATTTAATTAGAGATAACCTAGATTTATTGCTGCAGAATTATCAAATCGTTCATCTTTGTGGAAAAAACAATATTGATAAAAGTTTAATTCATTTAAACAATTATAAACAATTCGAGTATGTAAATGAGGAATTATCTGATATCTTAGCTGCTACTGATTTTGTAATTACTAGAGGAGGATCAAATGCTATATTTGAATTTTTAGCATTAAGAATTCCAATGATTATTATTCCTCTAGGTTTAGAACAAAGTAGAGGTGACCAAATTTTAAATGCAAAATCTTTCGAGGAAAAAGGTTACTCAATTACAGTAAATGAGCAAGATCTAAGTGCAGATAAGTTGCAAGAGAGTTTAGCATATCTTTTAAAAAACAAACACAAAATTAGAGAAAATATGAGGACTGCTTCTCAATTCAATGCAATTTCTATTTTAGTAAAGGAGATGACCGATATTATTCAAAGCTAATTAATTAACTTATTAGTATATATAAACTAGTTAATGACCTATTAGTATTATTATATAACCTACAATAATATAGGTTAAATTGGAAGTTAAGATAACTAATGGCTTTTATGATTGAAGAATCTGCAGCATAATAAAATTCTAAAAGAAGTAGGATAATTATAATTTTGGAGGGGTAAAATGCATAATTATAAAATATCTGTGATTGTCCCAACTTTTAACAAACTTAATGAGCTTTCCTTAACTCTTAATTCTTTAATAAATCAAACTGTATCGAAAGAAGACTTCGAAGTAGTAATAGCAGATGATGGTTCTAGTGAAGATGTGAAAAGTCTCCTAAGATTATATCCTCAAATTAACATTAAATATACATACCAGGAGGATAAGGGTTTCCGAGCCGCTAAAGCAAGGAATATGGGCATGTTACATGCTTCTGGGGAGATTTACCTATTCATTGATAGTGGGGTTCTCTTAGAACAAACTTGTCTCCAAAAACATATTGATTTGCATTTAGAAAGCGTTGAACCATTGGTGGTTTTAGGCTATACATTTGGGATGAATATTAAGTCAGATTTAGATGAAATGCGAGATATTATTGATAATAACACTATAAACTCCGCAATAATGTTGATGCATGAAAGAGATATGATCGATGGTAGAGAACCGCTTTACAAGGAACATGGTGATGCTTTATATGATTGGCCAGCTCCCTGGGTAGCATTATGGAGTTTGCACTTTTCGGTTCGCTCGTCTTTTCTCATAGAAAAAAAATTATCTTTTGATGAATATTTTACTCACTGGGGGTGTGAGGATAATGATATAGGAATAGCCTTATATAAGTGTGGAGGTAAATTTGTTTTAGATAGGAATATAAAATCAATTCACTATCCTTCCGAAAAACGCAGTTATGACATGTTTAAAGACCCATCTTTTAAAGAAGCATTTCGTACAAATCAATATTACCTTGTGAATAAACACCAACGTGATGATGTAAAAATGTGGTATGAAAAAGGAATGTTTAATGTAAACAGATTATTGTTGGAAGATCAAAATAAGATTGAGTGATATTGAACTAGTAATAGCATTAATTAAACGATATGATTCACTAGTCCTAGAAGAAAGTCATTAAAAAATATCAAATATCTAAACCAACTTAACTTGTTATATAAGTAACGTTCTAAGTTTGTGGTATTAACTTTTATTGAATTAAGGTTTTATTGTTACTCTTGAAATTTAAATATAATTAACTATCCAATAAAGTCTTAATGTTGATGGTATTTAGTAATGTAAGCGTCAAATAACGCACACATTCTACTAATACCCAAGCTATGAGATACTCTTTCTATCAAATAGAAAAGGGTGTTGTCATGAACCGAAAAGACAAGTATGAACGTTGGAAAACACGTATGGAAG
>NZ_JALKEV010000075.1 GCF_023017105.1 Halalkalibacter sp. APA_J-10(15)
GACCTTTTGCATTTCCTCACCGGAGAAGCTAGACTCGTATTCTAGCCAAGACACGATCTTCTTGTACTGCAGTAACGCCTGCTTGTACTTGCCTTCCTTGAAGTACGCGGTGCCCCTCTCTTTCACTATGTTGCTCTGCTCCAGCTTCTCCGCGGAGCTCATCTCCCAAGACTCCTTGGCCTTCTCAAAGCTCTTCAGCCGCACTTCATACCTCAGCTCAGCGTGCGGTGGGATCTGGAACCTCTCCTTCCCCACACTGCCAAAAGCATAGCTAGGTTTGAGGTACACGATGGAATGCTCTCCTTTCTCCATGCGCTGAATGGCCT
>NZ_JALKEV010000016.1 GCF_023017105.1 Halalkalibacter sp. APA_J-10(15)
GTGGTAAGATGGGAATAGCTCATGATAAACCTCCGTGTAAGGGTTGTGTGGTAACTTCATTTTACACGAAGATTCATGGGCTTTTTGTTTTTCTTTTTAGGTGTCGCACTTAATATTACAATTCGTCATACAAATAAAATAATCGGAACACCTGCCCATTTAGTACATATGTTATGGATGAATATTAATTGAGAGGACTGATATAAATGCAACATGATCACCAATATGGACATCAACCTACTCACCAGCCACAACATTATCACGGAATGGACCAAGAAGCACATAAGAAACAGATGTATGATACTTGTAATCAATACAATTTGTATTTCGTTCAAATCCAAACAACAGATGGGCAAATGTATGATGGGATTATTGATCAAGTAGATCCAGACGGAGTAACATTACTTATGCCTTATGGAGATATGGAAGGAAACGTAGGTTATGAGAGGCAATTTGGCTTTGGGTACGGTGGTTTCGGCCATGGGTTCGGTTTCCCAAGGAGATTTCATCGTTTTAGACGTTTCCGCTTCCCGTTTTTTGGAATCAGCCGCTTATTCTTTCCATTCTTTTACTAATAAATTAACGAAGGTTCCCCTTACATTTTTAGGGGAGCCCTCGTTATTCTGATACTTGATATGACGCCGGATATTAGATGATGATACTACGTTAACCTATTCCCTTGTTCTTAAAAAGAAAACATGTATCCAAGTAAAATTACTTGAGGTACTCATACATACCCTCAAAAATAAGAATCCTCTTGAATCAATCTTGTGATACACGTTTAATTTTCTTTATTCTCCTCGCGCTCTATTCGCTTGTTCAATCGCTGCATTGATTTGATCTACAACTGATTGGTATGCATCATCGACTGCTCCACCGTTATAAACAGTTTCTAGCGCCGTTTCTGTAATCCGACGTGCTTCCGGAATCATATCCATAATAGCTCCTTGAGTAGCATAATTAGACGTTGTCGCTTGTAGCTGATCGACAGTTACTTTTAATTGTGGCATTGTTTCATATGCCTCTAGGACAACCTCTTCGTCATAAGCTGCTGGGTTAATGGCAAAATATCCCGTTCCAACATGCCATTGTGCTTGAACTTCTGGTGTTTGTAGAAATTTCATAAAATCCCAAGCTGCCATTTGCTCAGCTTCTGGTTTACCATCTACCATCCAAAGGCTCGCCCCGCCAATAACAACGCCATTTCTTTCAGTATTTTCAGGGTAAGGTAAAAATGCGACGCCTACTTCAAACGGAGCATTTTCTACGACACTTTTCACACTTGCAGATGACTGTAAAAACATCGCAACATCACCTGACATAAATCCAGAAACCATATTATCACTATTTGTTCCATAGTTAGCGAAGGTATCGTCTTCTATCATACGTTCCACCCATTCAAAGACCGAATTCCCCTCTGCATCAGTAAAGCCAACCTCTGTCGGTGTACCGTTTCTTCCGTTATCATTGTTCATAAGCAAGGCACCTTGATTCGCTAGTAACTGTTCATATAACCAGCCATAAGCCTGTAAAGCAAAGCCCTTCATATCTGGATTGGATTCGACAATTTGACGTGAAGCCTCTTCTATTTCTTCATATGTTTCAGGTGGTGAATCAGGGTCAAGTCCAGCCGCTTCAAAGGCATCCTTGTTATAATACATAACAGGTGTTGAAGAGTTAAATGGCATCGAATAAAATTGATCGTCTATTTTATAGTAATTAATAATATTGTCTTCAAGGCTACTCATATCATAACCATCTGCATCAACTAACTCTTGAATCGGGGTGATATGTCCACTATGTACCATCGACATTGTACCAATTTCAAAAACCTGAATCATCGTTGGAGCACTGTCTGTTCCTGCAACACTATGAAATTTTGTTAATGCTTCATCATAAGAGCCCTGGTATTCTGCTTCAACAACCACATCATCTTGAGACTCATTATACATATCAACTAATCCATCAAGTGCTTCTTGTAATGCCCCACCCATTGCATGCCAAAACGTTACTGTAACAGGTCCATCAGTGCTTTGCTCTTCATCATTAGTTCCTTGATCTTGATCTGCATTTTCTACCTCATCTGTAGAATTATCCGGTTCATTTCCTTCTTCTCCAGTCACTTCATTGTTGTTACACGCGACTGTAACTAGCATGAAAGCAAGCAATACGATAAAAATAAATCCTTTTTTCATCATTATTTCTCCACTCCTCATTATCATTTTTTTTATTTATCATCAATGAATAACTCATTGGTTATTCAAGAATGCCTTATTTAAGTGCCCCTTCTGCTAACCCTCTTTGCAATTTTTTTTGTCCAAGAAATAGTAAAATTAATGTCGGTAATACAACAATGATTGCTCCAGCCATAATAATGCCCCATTCATTTAATTGCTCTTGCGACTGTAGCTGTTTTAAACCAATTTGTACGGTTCGGACAGAATCATTTGTCGTTGCTAATAATGGCCATAAGTACATATTCCAAGAAGATAAGAAACTATAAACGGATAACGTTAACAAGCTTGTGCGCGCAACAGGCAGAACGATTTTAATAAAAAATTTAAAATCACCCATACCGACAATTTCACTAGCTTCTTTTAATTCAATTGGAATTTGCTTAAAGTTTTGTCGTAATAGAAACGTTCCAAAGGCCATCGCAAAAAATGGTAGCGTCAAGCCCATATAGGAGTCTATGAAGCCTAGATCACGAATCGTATGAAAATTAGGAATAATGGAAGCTTCAAAGGGAACCATCATTGTCGCAATGAATATAAAAAATAGTACATCTCTTCCTTTGAAATGAAGAAACGTAAAAGCATATGCAGCTAAGCTAGCCAAAGTAAGCTGACCGATCATAATCAAAATCGAAACAACAAAGCTATTAATTAAATAATTCATAAGTGGAAACCGTTGAAAGACGTGAATGTAATTATCAAACGTAATCGATGTAGGAATGATTTTACCTGTCATAATATCTTGTCCTGACATAAAGCTCATACTAAAAGCCATTAAAGCAGGTGCAAAAATAAGAAAGGCTGAAATAATTAGTAAAATGTAGAGGATGACTTTTTGAGATGTGGGCATTCTCATTGATAATGAACCTTCCTTTCACCTAGTTTAAATTGAACAAATGTCAGAATTAGAATAATTGCAAATAAAATGAAAGCTTGTGCGCTTGCCATACCATATTGATAATTCATAAACGCATTTTGATATATGGAATAAACAATTAAATTCGTTTCATTTTGCGGTCCGCCTCGAGTTAATAAATCAATTTGGCCGAAAGTTTGAAAGGCGTTAATCAGTGTAACCGTTACAACGAAAAACAAAGTTGGTGATAGCATGGGCAGCGTAATGCGTCGCAGCTTATAAAAATAGCTTGCACCATCAATGTTCGCACTTTCATATAAATACGAATCAATTGATTGTAAGCCACCTAGTAGAATTAAAAACGTAAAGCCAACATTCATCCAAATCGTTGAAATCGAAACGGACATGAGTGCCCATTGAGGGTCTGTTAACCAACCAATTGCCTCAATACCAACTACACTTATCATTTGATTAAGCCAACCAATGGTAGGATGAAAGAGAAACAACCAAAAAACAGATGCTGCTGCAACTGATATTCCCATGGTTGACGAAAAAATGGTTCGGAAAATCCCAATCCCTTTTAGTTTTTCGTTCGCAATAATTGCTAAAAATAACCCTAAAAGCACTGTACCCGGAACGATATATAAGACGAACAGGAAAGTAGACATCAAGCTTTTCTGAAATATAGGAGAAGTGAAAATAGCTATAAAGTTATCAAGCCCAACAAATACAGTCGGACTTCCGCTATTATCTGTTAAAAAAAAGCTTAAATAGATCGTTCTCCCTAGTGGATAAAATAAAAACATTCCGAATAATACAATAGAAGGAAATAGAAATAGCATACCTTTAAAAAACTGCAGCCACTTACTTTTTCGTTTTGCTTTTTCAATGGATGCATCACCAATGATTGAATCTTGATTTACGATCACTTCATTCATATTGCTACGACCTCTTTTGTACCACCAACCGTCGCTGCTTTGACGAGCTGACCTGTTTTTTTATCAAAAAAGCATAATGAATCGATTGATAGCTGGATTGGAACCTTATCTCCCATTCCAATTCGCCATTGTCCAAGCCATTTGGCTGTCCATACCTCTTGTCCAATTTCAAAAGAGAGTAAGGTTTCATTCCCTAATTGTTCAACATTTATGACTTCAATTAAATGAGTGATTTGCTCATGATTACTATGAGCAATATGCTCTGCACGAATTCCGATCATGTATTCTCTGTCCCTCGATAAGCTAGTCATATTTATTGAATTAGTAGGAATCTTCAGCTCTCCTTCAACTAGCAAATTGGCACCACTTTCATCAAATAACGCTCTACCCATGTTCATCTTAGGAGAACCAATAAATGAGGCAACGAACGTATTGGCAGGTTCATTGTATAGTGTGATCGGCTCACCTAGCTGCTGAATATGACCATCATTCAATACCATAATTCGATCTCCCATTGTCATCGCTTCTACTTGATCATGAGTGACATATATCATCGTTAACCCTAGTTTTTTTTGTAAACGTCGAATTTCCATTCTCATATGAGATCGTAACTTTGCATCTAGATTAGACAAAGGCTCATCCATTAAACAAAGAGGAGCTTCACTCACAACGGAGCGAGCCAATGCTACCCGTTGTCGTTGACCACCTGACAATTCTTTCGGTTTTCGTTTTAAGAGTTCCGTTAATCCCATCATTTCAGCCGTTTCATGTAGGCGGCGCTTTTGTTCTTGTTTATGTACTTTTTTTGCATGGAGCCCGAACAATATGTTTTGTTCGACCGTTAAATGAGGATATAATGCATAATTTTGAAATACCATTGATAAATGACGATCTTTTGGAGGTAAATGATTGACGACTTTATTGTTTATTAAAAGCTTTCCATCCGTAATATCTTCCAAACCAGCTATCATTCGAAGTAACGTACTTTTTCCAGAGCCGGATGGGCCAACTAAGACAAAAAACTCACCCTTTTTAATCGATAAATAAATTTCTTTTAAAACATGAGATTGTTTGTCATATGATTTTGAAATATTTATTAACTCAACTTGATTCATGTAATCGCCTCCTCACTTGTATTAAAACATAGAAAATATCACTAAATAATTGAATTAACAGATTCTATACAAAATATATACAAAACATTAATTAATTTACAATTTATACAATCTATATTGTCATCCTGTTTTGTCTTGTCCACCTTTCGTGCAGTGGAATAAAAAAAGAGTAGAATCCATAGTGGACTCTACTCAAAATCAATCTATTATGCTTTTAATACATCATGGTCTACATAACGCTCACCATTTAGTTCACTAATGACGTTAATCGCTACCTTCGCACCATCACCAGCTGTAATAATGGTGTGTACACTTTGATCCGCAACAGTTCCAGCAGCCCAAAGACGTTCTTTATTCGTTCTACCTGAAGAATCAACATCGACAACGTTTTTAATACGAGGCTCAGATCCCTCTTTTGTGGTAATTCCACTCTTTTCAGCTAATTGCGCAATAGCTCCCGTTGCTAGAATCACATGCTTTGTTAAGTATGTACCATTTGCCGTTTCAAGCACATATTCATCAGCCTGTTCAGAAATTGATAGAACTTCCTCTTCCTTCAAGTCAGCACCAAATTTTGTTGCTTGCTCCTTTCCTAATTCTAGAAGTTTAGGACCTTCAATACCATCTACTCCATAATGATTCTCCACCCATGCTCTCGCTGTCATACTTTTACCATGATCTAACAATAATGTTTTCTTACCGGCCTTCGCTGCAAACAGAGCCGCGCTTGCACCAGCGGGACCTGCACCAATAATCGCAATCTCATAAGACATCTAATCACTCCTTTTAAAAAGTTATTTCTATTTTATCTAATGTTGGAGAAATAATAAAAAGATATGCTTATCTTTTAAAAATCAGCTTGGTGATAGCTTTCTAATCGATTAAATGTGACGATAGCGGCAATCAACAGGATCGCAATCAACATCACACTACTAAGACTAACTAACCATAAACTGGACGAAGACGTTTCATTTATAAGTAACATCGCTTCATTGCTTATATTTCCAGGGCTCCATGCCATATATTTCGGAAGCAATGTAGTTAATATACTAATTGTGCCTAATAGAATAACACTAACACCGGCAATTCCCCCAGCATGTTTCAATACTGTACTCACAAATGTCGTAGCGGCAATCACTAAAAGTATCCATATACTATACATAATCATACTAGAAATCATTGCTTGAAACGTGATGGTTGAAAATAATAGACTCGTATAATACCAACTCAGAGCATAACCGAAAAAGAGAGAAACAATTAGTAGAAACGCATGAGCGGCAAACTTACTCATAATATATTGAATTGAATAAACAGGTCTAGCCATAATCAATGTTAACGCACCACTTCTTCGTTCATGAGCGATCATTCCCATCGACGCTAAAATAAATAGAAGGGTTCCAATCGTGCTATATTGCGATAATACACCGCTTAATACTTCTTCGCCTGTAGGTGTTGGAAGTTCAATAACAGTGCCTTCTGGTAGATTTCCTGCCATTTCAAGAATTTGTGGCATAAAATAAGTCGTGATCGGTTGTGAAATTCCAAGGATAATCAATGTAATAGGTAGCCATATCCATTTTCCGTTTTTCATGCTTTCAACCATTTCTTTTTTAAACAATATCCAAAATGTTCTCATAGTTCCATCACCTTTAAATATGCGTCTTCTAACGATTCCTTCACTAATTCATAGTGCGTAACAACTGCCCCATTTTTCAAAAGAGCTGATAGGATCTGAGTCCCTTCTGTTTGGTGTTGAATATGAATGAAAGCTGTTGTGTCATCTACAATTCGATAATCGTTGATGGTGCTTAAATGATCTAGGTGTTGCGCTACATTCCTTTCTACTGTAAGTTTAAGATTGATTGAATGCTGCTCTTCCTGCAAATCATCTAATTTACCTTGCCACTTTAACTGTCCTTCTTTTAATATGAAAATATCATCACAAACCTGTTCAGCATCATGGAGAATATGTGTAGAAAAAAGAATCGTCATTTTCCCTTTTAATGATTGAATTAACTGTAAAACATCGCGACGGCCTTGTGGATCTAGTGCTGAAACAGGTTCATCTAAAATTAATAATTTTGGTTCATGAATGATTGCTTGAGCTAATCCAAGCCTCTGTCTCATCCCTCCTGAAAACCCTGCAATTTTCTTTTTTTTAGCAGATGTCAAACCAACAAAGTTTAACACTTCATCGATCTTAGCATGAAGTTCATTTTTGCGAATATGCGCTAATTGCCCTGACAATTGTAAAAACTCACTAGCAGTCATCCAGTTAAAGAAAGAAGGATGCTGAGGTAAGAATCCAATTTCTGAACGCATGTCTCCTTTAGATAAATGAGAGAAATTTATCCTACCTGACGTCGGTGTTAATAATCCTGCAAGCATTTGCAATGTCGTCGTTTTACCAGCTCCATTCGGACCGAGCACAGCCACACAAGAGCCTTTATTAATTGAGAAGGTTAATGGATGAACAGCAGTTTGTTCTTTATATTTCTTTGAGAGCTTCTTTACTTCAATAATCATCTACTCACTCCTTAGTTGTTTTTTCGACCGAGAATAAAATACAATATTGCTCCAATAGGATTCATGCATAATATAAGCAAAGCCCACATCCATTTAGGACCGTTGGTACCTTCTTGACGTATTAAACTAATCATTGCAATTATGAATAAAATCCCTTGTAGAACAAAAATCGGCACTAGTAGCATTAACAAATCTGAATCAATCGTATTCATCTTTATACACTCCTCTTATTTTGTTTTCGGTATTGTGGCCATCTAACAAATAGAAAATAAAACAACGTCGGCATAGGAAATTGAAGTAACCCCCAAATACCCCAAAACCATTTGTAGCTCCCTCTTTTTTGAGCATCTCTAAAAAGAAAGATGCTTTGAACGAGTAAAGTGACAGCTAACAACATGATGATCCTTATATCCCATTGAGTGTTCTCAATCATGAAGTCACCTTCTTTTTTCTTTTGTTTAGTAAGAAAAGAATAAGAGGTGCACCTACTAATGTTACACATTGTATGATTACAAATGCATGAAAGGACTGGAGAATAACGGCTATTGTAGCTATCATGATGAATACGGAAGAAACAAGAAATAAATAAAACTCTTTCTTCATTGCACGTTGTTTTTCTTTTTGAGCTTGCTGTATCTGTCGTTCTAAATAGGCTGCATCGACCCATTCATCTCCAATTTGATTAAGCTTCTCCCAATCTGCCTTTAACGACTGTACCAACTGGCGATGATCTTTATCCTGTTCACTCAATTCTATTCATCTCCTTTCGCACGTTTTTAATGCCATAATGGACCCTAGACTTAACAGTACCAGCTTTTACTTTTAACATTTCGCCAATTTCTTCATACGTATAGCCATAATAATAATGCAACAATATTGGCATTTTAATCGATGTTTCTAGTTGGTTGAACTCCGCAAAGTAATCACTCCATTCCATTTGTAGTTGATCACTTTTCCACTTTAATTGCCTCGACAGGATCACCTTCATTTGTTTCATTAAATTGATATCACGCTTTTCCTTCCTCTTTTTGTCAACGTACACACGTGAGGCAATTGAAATAAGCCAAGTCGAAAATTTACTATCTCCACGAAATGTATGTAAACGTAAATACGCTTTTAACATCGTATCCTGACTTATATCAGCACTAATTTGCTCATCTAATGTTAATTTAAGTAAATAATTAAACAAAAATGAATAATAACGTTTATATAACATCGAAAAGGCCTCTTCTTCTCCTTGCATTGCACGTTCAATGAGTATCCAATCATCTTCCTCCATTTAAAGCCTCCTTATTATGTGGACATTATTGTGACGTTTGGAGATATATAATCGTTCATTTAATCTAAAAAAATTAATAAAATTTTTTTAGAGCGTCGTCTTTAGTTGCTACAATTACTATTTTCAACCTGAAAAAAGGTGCTTGATAAGGTTAAATGTAACCTTATCAAGCACCTTTATCAAATACAGTTATTCATGGAAATTCGTTCCGTCTGTTGTTGCTTTAATCACACCTGTACGAACAACGAAATCACCAAAATGCTCGCCATCTTCTCTCTCTTTCGCATATCGTGTAAGCAGTTTCTTCAATTCAGATAAAATGTCTTCTTCACCAATATTTTCACGATATAGTTTACTTAAGCGACTCCCGTCATGGGCCGCACCTATATACATATTGTATTTACCTGGTGCTTTTCCGATGAACCCAATTTCAGCAAGTGTTGGCCTGGCACAGCTGTTAGGGCAGCCAGTCATTCTAATCGTAATTTCCTTATCACGTAAACCAGCCTCATCTACAATCACATCCACTTTATCAATAAGTGTTGGTAAATAGCGCTCCGCTTCAGCCATTGCAAGGCCACAGGTTGGTAACGATACACAGGCAAGTGAACTACGGCGTAATGCTGAATAAGGAGAACCATCCGTTAAACGATACTTTTCAATAATTTCAGTAATTTGCTTTTTCTTCTGACTCGTGACATTAGCAATGACAAGATTTTGATTAGCTGTTAACCTGAAATCACCTGTGTGGATTTCAGCAATCTCTCTTAATGCTGTCATAAGCTTATAATCATCCGTATCAACTATACGACCACCTTGTACAAATAAGGTGTAGTGCCATCTACGTTGCACACCTTTTTCCCAACCATAACGATCACCATTATGGTCAAAATGAAAGTCGCGCGCGTCCTCAAGCTTCCAACCGAGACGGTTTTCTAGCTCTTCGACGACATTCTCTAATCCTAAACGATCAACCGTATACTTAAACCGAGCATTTTTACGAACAGAACGGTTACCGTAATCGCGCTGTATCGTAATAATTTTCTCAGCGACATCTACCATTTGCTCTGGCTTACAAAAGCCAATAACCTTTCCAAGCTGAGGATAAGTGGCCGTGTCACCATGTGTCATACCCATACCGCCACCAATGGCTACATTAAATCCAACGAGTTTGTTGTTTTCAATAATCGCAATATAACCAATATCTTGAGAGAAAACATCAATATCATTAGATGGTGGAACGGCGATACCAATTTTAAATTTTCGCGGTAAGTATAATGGACCGTACATGGGTTCAACTTCCTCAACCTCAGGTGTACTTGCTACTTTCTCCTCATCTAACCAAAGCTCATGATAGGCTTTTGTACGTGGCAATAAATCATCACTTAGCTTTTTAGACCATTCGAATACTTCAGCATGAACAGCAGATTGATATGGGTTTGGATTACACATCACATTACGGTTTACATCGCCACAGGCTGCAATCGTATCAAGCATCGAAGCATGAATCTCTTGAATCGTTTTCTTCATGTTCCACTTTAAAATTCCATGCATTTGAAATGCTTGACGAGTCGTTAGCTTCAACGTGCTATTTCCATACTTTTGTGCTAATTCATCCATTACGAGCCATTGTTCAGGTGTCGATACTCCACCAGGTGTACGAACTCTAAGCATAAATTGATAAGCTGGTTCTAGTTTTTGTTTTTGCCTTTCATTACGTAAATCACGGTCATCTTGAAGATAACTTCCATGAAACTTCATAAGACGATTATCATCATCAGGAATTCCTGAAGTGATTTGATCTAGCATCGATTCCTCTAATGATCCACGTAGGTAATTACTTTCTTCTTTTATTCGTTCAACATCACTAGGTGAACCTTCAGGTGCTGTTAACTTTTGATTAGCCATGTTGCATTACTCCTTCCATTCTTAAATCAATAAACATCTCGTTGGTAACGTTTTTGTTGCTGCATTTCTGAAAGGTATTGTTCTGCTTGTTCACGGTTCATCTGTCCTTCATGTTCAATAATAGTGATCAACGTTTCGTGAACATCATGTGCCATATGCTTCTCATCACCACAAATGTAAATAACAGCACCTTCTTGAATCCATGAGTATAGCTCCTTACCTTGTTCACGCATACGATGCTGGACATACACCTTTTCATCAGAATCACGCGAAAAAGCAACATCCATCTTCGTTAAGACTCCATCCTTTAACCATTGTTGCCATTCCGTTTGATATAAGAAATCTGTCATGAAATGTTGATCACCAAAGAAGAGCCAAGACTTCCCTTCAGCTTCTGTTTCTTCACGCTCCTGCATGAATGCTCTAAATGGTGCAATTCCTGTTCCTGGACCAACCATAATAATCGGTGTATCTGAATGATCAGGAAGTTTGAAGTTAGGATTCTTTTGAATATAGACCGGAATCGTATCACCTGATTCTAGACGTTCAGCACAAAGAGTAGAGCAAACACCTTTGCGATTACGACCATGAGACTCGTAACGCACAGTTCCAATTGTTAAATGCACTTCTTCTTCATTTGCCGTATAACTACTTGCGATCGAATACAAGCGACCAGGCATTTTCCGGAGAATTGAAATAAACTCCTGAGCGGATACACCCCAAGGTCCAAAATCTTGAACTAAATCTAATACATCACGTCCGTTTATATACTCCTTTAATTCCGCTTCTTTTCCAGCAGAGAGTAGTTCACGTAAAGCATCATGATTAGATAGCTTTAATGCTTGCTCTAATAAAGGCTTAGTCAAAACAGTAATTTCGAAATGCTTCGTAAGTGCTTCTTTTAATGACAGGACATCACCTTGTTTGTTAACTGTCACTATTTCTTCTGAATCCCAGTTTAACTCGTTCAAAAGTAAATGAACTAACTCTGGATCGTTTTCAGGATAAATCCCTAACGCATCACCCGGTTCATATGTAAGACCTGAACCTTCTAATGATAATTCAAGATGGCGCGTCTCTTTATTTGAACCACGACCGTTCAAATTTAAATTTTCTAACACTTCTGCTTGAAACGGATTGGTTCGTGAGAATTCACTTTCAACAGATGAAGCTGTCGCTGTTTCTGCTAACACTTCTGTTGACTGTGTTACTCCTTCATTTAATCCATTAAGAACGCCTTCAATCCATTCTGCCGCAGGCTCATCAAAGTCTAAGTCACAGTCTACACGAGGATGTAAACGTGTACCTCCCAGCTCTTCTAATCGTTGATCGAATTCCTTGCCTGTTTGACAGAAAAATTCATATGAGCTATCGCCAAGTGATAAGACTGAGTAGCGAAGTGAGTCTAATTTAGGTGCGCGCTTCCCATGAAGAAACTCATGAAACGTTAATGCATTATCCGGTGGATCACCCTCACCATGAGTACTCACAAGAATGAGTAGGTTTTCAACCTTTTTTAAATTTTTTGGTTTAAAGTCACTCATAGAAAGAACCGTACAGTTAAAACCTTTTGTATCTAACATCTTTCCTGCTTGTTCAGCAAGACCTTGCGCATTGCCGGTTTGTGATCCAAATAAGATCGTTACATCCTTAGAAATCACTTGTTCCACGACTGGTGTAACATTAGTAGCTGTAGTATTTCCACTAGATTGATTTCCAGTTACTGAAGCAGCTTGTGTAGCTGCTAAATATCCTGTTAACCAAATTTTCTGTGATTCTGTTAATGTTGGTAAGAGCTTATTTAATTGCTCTACCTGTGCTTCATTAAACGGACTGTTCAAAACATGAAGTTGCAACAAATTCCACCTCACAATTAAATATAAACTAATCTTACTTGATTTTATGTAATAGGACTAGTTTTGACATAAAAATCATTCATTATTTCGGGTATAATTAAAAAATGATTACTATAATGATAGCTTCACTATTCCTATAAGTCAAGTTGGTTTTACTGCTAAATGCTTTATTTTTCACGTTTCATCATTTTTAAACAAAGGAGAAGTCCGCCTTATAAAAAGGTGGACTTCAATGCACATGGAATATAATTAAACTGGCCACTCTTCTAATGTATAGGCCATCTCCCAGAACATATATTCATACTTACTACTCGTAACAAAAATGTCCTCCATTCTTTTCTTCTCATCCTCAGAAGCTTTACTCGCCCAATCATCTAAGCGGTTAATTTGCTCTTGAACAAGATCTCCAAACCACTCATCACCATACGTATCAATCCATTTTTGATAAATGGCTACCCCCGGTTTAGCTCCCTTAAATTTCTCACCGATTTCCCAATAAAGCCAATAACACGGTAAAATAGCAGCAATCACATCTCCCAGTGTTCCTTTATAAGCCGATGCAAATAGGTGATTCGTATAGGCAACTGCCGTAGGTGCAGGGTTTTCAACAATTATGTGCCCTTCTTCTGATAACCCCAGCTCCTTCGCAAATCCTTCATGTAGCATATGCTCAGCATCAAAGGTCGACTTGGCATGAAACGCCATTCGACTCGTTGTGTAGAAGTCCATTGCTTTAGCAGCACCAATCGATTGAACCTGTGCAAATTTTGATAAATAATATGAATCTTGTTTCACATAATGCTTGAACGCTTCAAGAGATAAAGAACCATCAGCTACCCCTTTTACAAATGGATGTTCAAAGCTTGCATTCCAAATTGAATCAACCTGCTTTCTTAAATGTTCCGAAAATTTCATTAAAAGTCATCCCTTCCATTCCTCTTTTTGTAAAGATTGCATTAATTGTTTTTTTAACGATAAATACTCTTCTGTTACGATCATTTCTTTCGTTCTTGGTCTTGGTAGCTTTACGCTATATTCAACTAATACGTTTGTAGGTTTTGGAGCCATGACACAGATTCTATCTGATAAAAAAATAGCTTCATCAATACTATGTGTAATAAACAATACTGAACGTCGTAATTTGCTCCAAATTGATAGAAGCCATTCATGCATGTGTTCTCTTGTTAATGCGTCAAGCGCTCCGAAAGGCTCATCTAACAACAAAAGTTCTTTTTGATGGAGAAATGTCCTTAATAGGGCAGCGCGTTGTTTCATTCCACCTGAAAGAACATGCGGATAATAATGCTCATAGCCATCAAGTCCGAATAAAGGTAAGAGTTCAAACGCCTTTTTCTTAGATTCTGCTATATTCTGCTTACTAATTTCTGCTCCTAATAGAGCATTTTCTAATACTGTTTTCCACGGTAAAAGTAAATCTTTTTGCATCATATAACTTGCATGATTCCGTTGACCGACAATCGAATGGCCATTAAGAAGAATTTCACCAGCGCTTGGTATCTCTAAACCAGATATTAAATTGAATAATGTACTTTTTCCACATCCACTAGGTCCAATAAGGGAGACAAATTCCCCTTTTTCAATATAGAGATGCAAATCATTAATGACGTTAGTTTGATCAGAGAATGTATAGTGAATATTCGATAATTGTAAATGCATCATATCTCCTTTTCTAAGGAAGAAACTGATTCGTCATCGCTTCTTCAATTGGTACATCTACTTCAATCAATTCATTATCTAGCATCCATTCGGTATAAGTACTCCAAACATCTGTGCTTTGATACCCCCACTTCTCCGCCTCTCCTTGGTAACGTTCACTTAACCACTCCTGAGAAGCACGTATTAACTCAGCATCTGTTTCGGGAGTTGCCTCGATTAAGATGTCTGCCGCTTCATCGACATGATCAATGGCAAATTCATACCCACGACTGATGGCATGCATAAATTTCTCAACAAGCTCCGGCTGTTCTTCAACAACAGAATCACTACTAATAATAACTGGAGAATAATATGAAAAAACTGGATCGATATCCGTTAAATAAATCATGTTTATATCTTCACCACGTACCTCTGCCTCAACACCTGTCCACCCATAGAAAATCCATTGAAAATCAATTTCCCTTGATGTATTAACGAAGAAGTCAGACGTTCCCACCGTGACATTTTCAACTGTTGAAGAATCAGCATCTACTGTACTCATTACTTCTGATATCATCACATCTTCCTGTGGAGATCCCCAGCCACCATACGTCTTTCCTTCAAAATCAGAAGGAGAAGTGATATCTTTTTCAACTGGTGAAGCAAATCCCGACGTATGCTCTTGAATAATCGCAGCTAATGAGATAACCGGAATATCACTTGAGCGGGCTACCGTTACATTATCCTGTGAACTTATTCCAAAGTGAGCTTGACCAGAAGCGACGATTTGATCCGCTCCTTCTAACGCTGGTTCGATGATTGTAATGTCTAAGCCTTCTTCCTCGAAATACCCATTTGCTTTAGCCACATAAATACCAGTATGGTTCGTGTTAGGAACCCAGTCCAGTACAATTGTCGCTTCTAGTCGTTCATTTTTTTCCTCTATTGTCTCTCCCATTTGTTCATCTTTTTCATCTGTTGATTCTCCCAATTGTTCATTATCTGCTTCATTTAGTTCAGTCGAATCGTCATTGCTCACATCCTCTGAACCACATCCTATTAAAGCAAAGCTAGTCATAACACTCATGATGATGATTGATAAACCTTTTTTCAACTTTGTCCACTTCCTTTTTTCATATGCTTATATTTCCAAGGCATCGTCCATCTACTAATAAGGACGATGATTAAAAATAGGAAACAACTTAATAATGATATAATCACAATCGAAACAAACACTTTATCGGTTGCAAAAGAATTTTGAGCTCGAACTAAATAAATACCTAGACCTTTGCTTGCTCCGACCCACTCAGAGATTACTGCAGCTAACACACTGTAGGTTGCACCAATTTTCAAACCAGTAAATAAGTATGGGAGTGCATGTGGAAATCGAACATAACGCATTGTTTGCCAACGTGAGCTACCCATTGATTGTAATAACCTCATCATATCCCGATCACTCGATTGCAAGCCTTCGATCATGTTCACAACTACAGGAAAAAATGTTACTAAAGCGACGACTAACACCTTTGGTAGAATGCCATATCCAAACCAAATAATGAGTAAAGGTGCAATCGCTATAATCGGAATCGTTTGGGAAAAGAGAAGCAATGGATACACACTCTTTCGTAATATTGCTGATGCATCAAGTGATAAAGCAATGACCAATGCAACGATAATCCCCAAACTAAAACCAAGTAATGCTTCAATAGCAGTAATCCAAATATGTTCTGGCAATAATGTCCACGACTCACCAAATGCCAGAAAAATCTCAGATGGAGCTGGTAGAATATAAGGTTCTATGTCGGTGACCCGAACGATAAGCTCCCATATGAGTACAAACATAACGACAGTGACAATGGCTGGTAATCCAGCTTTTGTCGCACCCTTCAAATCTTTCATGAATACCCCCTCTTACTATATAAAACTACAACAACACCTTTCCGTAGAATTGATCTTCCTCTTCCCCGATTGGACTTCCAAGCAGCAAAAAACGTCTACATGCATGGAGGCATGTAGACGTTCATTTAATACACGTATACAAATTAGTCATACATCCCTCCGCTGGAATTACCCAGATCAGGTTAAAGGGTCGATGTCTTCAACGGGACATCCTCTCAGCCAACCTCATAGCTCCCCGAGTACTATTCAATTTCTAGTAAATGATACCACACTATCGATTATTAGCCAAATGATTTATTCAACTAACTCATTAACTCCGCAATCCACCATAAAAGTAAAACAACGACTAGAATAATAGGAAACACAAGAAAGTAAATCCATGACATATGTTTCATACTTTTTTTACTATCATATTCTTCATCATTAGCTGCTGTTAATTTTAAAGTGATGACAAGTGCAACGACACAAACGACAAATGAAAGCAAAACAGGAAATAGCATATGTGACTCCTTTAGAAACATTAAGTTCTCCACATTGTAACATGACAGTTTTATAAAAACGAACTTTAATAAAAATTACTATAATAATATTATGTAAACCCATTAAATAGTAGCTCAAAAACAGAGCTATTATTCATCCTTTACAAAGAAACATTCACTGCCTTTTTATTAATAAAATAAGTCCATTCCTTATAACCGATTTCTTTTAACCTTTTCCTGACTAGGTCAAAATCATCCGCTATTCGCTCAGGTGTATGAGCATCTGAACCAAAAGTAACTGGAACACTGTAAAATAATGCTCGTTCTAGAATTTCATTTGCTGGATACCATCCCCCAACATCCTTTGTTTTACCAGATGTATTTATTTCAATTGCGACCTGTTCTTCTCCTATTATTTTTAACGTTTTGTCAACAACCTCCGTTTTTAAGTCTGAAAATGGAGGATAATATCCTTTCATCGCATCAATATGCCCTAATATTTGAAAAAATCCACTTTTAGCTGATAAAGCAATTTGTTCATAATAGCTTTCTTTCACTTGAACTCGTTCTGATTGAGTTAATGAATCAAATCGACCACGTTGAAAAATATTTATGTCGTGAATAAAATGGACAGAGCCAATAATATAATCAAATGGATACAATTCGAATTGCTTATGGTAATGAATCATATGATCAATGAAGAAATCACTTTCAATCCCTAAAAGCACATGGATCCTACTTGCATACTTCTCTTTAAGCTGTAATACTTCCTCCACATAACTTTTAAATTCACTTTTCTTCATCGTAATCCCTGGATAGAGATGATCCTCCTCACTGTAGAAATGCGGAGTATGATCCGAGATACCAATATAATCTAAGTTTAATTGAATCGCTTGTCTAATATAATCTTCAATTGTACCGATTGCATGTCCACAACGTTCGTGATGAGTATGTAAATCAAATTTAATCGTCATCGTTTCACCCTTTACAATAAGTCCTTCAATCAAATCGAACTTATTTTACCATACTTCACTAAGTTATGGTGCTAATCTTTGCTACATACACTAAAAAGGATCGCTCTCTTTTTCGAACAAGCTGAAACTATGATTTTATAATTGACAATGGCAAATCTTTAAATCGTGTAAGCTGGTCATCCGATGTATTGTGATCTGTAATGATCATTTGAACACTTTCTAACGAACCGATGCGTGCAAATGCTTGAACACCGAATTTCGAATAATCAGCGAGCAAAAATGTTTCATCAGAAATTTCCATCATTTTTTTCTTAACAATAGCTTGAAGTTCATTTGAATCACTAATTCCTCTATCATGGTGAATACCTTGACAGGAAAGAAATGCTTTGTTGACATGATAATGTTCAAGAGAATCAGTTGATACTGGACCTACAAATGATAACGAGCGAGGCAGTAACGTACCGCCAAGAGAAATTACCGTTACTTTATCATGTTGTGCTAATTCCATAGTTACCTTAAGAGAATTTGTTACTACCGTTAAAGCCATATTAGGCAAGAGCTTTGCCATATACCAAGCAGTCGTACTTGCATCTAAAATAATTCGATCATGCTCATTGACATATTCAAGTGCAGCCTTGGCAACATTTGTTTTCTCTTTTACATTTCGAATTTCACGCTCAAAATAAGGAGCTTCTATTTGATTTGTCTTCATACTAATTGCTCCACCGTGACTTCTTCTTAGCTTCCCTTCATTTTCTAGCCGTTCCAAGTCACGTCGAATCGTTTCTTCTGTGACATTGAACAGTTGACTGAGCTCTGTTACTCGAATACTACCACGTTCGTTTACAAGTGCTGTTATCTTTTCGTGTCTTTCTGCTACAAGCATTTAGTCACCCCACACTAACCTTTGTTTATTTTTGTTTGTTTTTATTTTATCATGTTTGATTGGTTTATCATAGTGAATCTTGTTTATTTTATATGAAAGGCAATGTGTAATGAAAGGCTGCATCATAAAGGTTTAACTACTCAACATACGGGAATAGAATGAATGTGTTTTCTCCTTTCTATAAGTAAGAAAAACACAGGTTCCACATGAGATTAGAATAAAGCTGAATAAATGAAAGGAGAATGAAATGAACGATATAAAGGATCAAGCTAAAGAAGTTATTTTTGCCATATTACCAATAACGTTTGTCATCATCATTTTACAGTACACGATCATTTGGTTGCCCGCAGATGTTTTTATTCAATTTTTAATAAGTGTATTCATGGTAAGTTTAGGTCTTTTTCTGTTTTTACTCGGTGTACATATTGGATTGCTCCCTATAGGAGAAATGATCGGATCTACTTTACCAAAAACCAAAAAAATCAGCTTAATTCTATTTTTCGGCTTTTTACTAGGGTTTGTAGTTACCGTTGCTGAACCAGATGTTCGTGTATTATCAAGTCAAATTGATGACGTATCTGGTGGAGACATCTCACAAATGGTGCTTATCTATTCTGTAGCAATTGGCCTAGGCATTTTCGCTGCCTTGTCCTTATTACGAATGGTATACAATATCCCTTTAAAATGGTTATTACTAGGCGGTTATGCAGTTGTTTTTGTTCTAGCTGCATTTACACCTGAATCTTTTATTCCGATATCATTTGATGCAGGTGGTGTTACGACAGGACCGATGGCTGTACCTTTTATTTTAGCTTTAGGCGTGGGGGTAGCTTCTGTCATTCGTGGTAAAACTTCATCAAGTGATAGCTTTGGATTAGTCGCTCTTGCATCGATTGGTCCAATCATTGCTGTATTGATTTTAGGGGTGATTTACGGATGATGTCTCGAATATTCGCAGGCTTTGAAGAAACCATTTTTGAAGTAACGTTTGCCCTGATTCCACTACTTATTTTCTTTTTAGTTTTTCAGTTTATCTTTTTAAAACTAAATAAAAAAAAGTTGTTTCGTATATTTATTGGAATCGTATTATCATTTACGGGACTTACGTTGTTTTTGCAAGGAGTACATGTTGGTTTCTTTCCCGCTGGTGAGCTTATGGGGGAAAAGTTAGGCGAACTCAGCTACAATTGGGTTGTGATCCCCGTTGGTTTCTTATTAGGATTTGTAGCAACTTTTGCTGAACCTGCTGTGAGGATCCTTAATAATCAAGTAGAAAAAGTATCTAGTGGCTATATTTCAGAGAGAATGATGTTGTACACGTTGTCCATTGGTGTTGCATGCTCAATCGCTTTATCAATGTTTCGTATTTTAAGCGGCTTTCCCTTATGGTATGTCATTATACCAGGTTATCTACTTGTCATGATTTTAATGTTCTTCTCGTCAAATACGTTTATTGCGATTGCTTTTGATTCTGGTGGAGTCGCAACAGGTCCGATGACCGTCACATTTATACTAGCGATTGCCGTAGGCATCGCTTCAGTTATTGAAGGGCGCGACCCATTAATGGATGGGTTTGGTATGATTGCACTAGTGGCATTGGCTCCTATTTTATCTGTTCTTATATTAGGTTTAATTTTTGAAAGAAAGCGAGCTGAATCTAATTAAAATGGATCTTAACTTAAACTATTCACTTATTATAACAATTGTAAAAAAAGGTGACGCCAAGCATATTGTCAAGTCGACGAAAAAAGCAGGTGCTGATGGGGGAACGATTCTTTTAGGTCGTGGTGTAGGGATACATGAGAAAAAGCATTTTCTTGGTATACCTATTGAGCCCGAAAAAAATATTATTTTAACAGCTGTCCCCTCAAAAATGGTTCACAACGTCATTGAGCAAATAAATGTAGACTATTCCATCGACAAACCGGGAAAAGGCTTAGGAATCGTCTTACACATTAAATCTATTCTAGGTTTATGCCATGTTCAAAACATTGTAGACGAGAAGGAGAATGAGCAACCAATGTCAAAAGAAGCTATGCATTTTGAGTTAATTGTCACAATCGTCAATAAAGGTGACTCTGAAAAAGTCGTCAATGCAACAAAGAAAGCAGGCGCTGAAGGGGGTACAATTATTTCTGGACGTGGAACAGGTATACATGAAAGAGCCAAGTTGTTAAATTTATCCATTGAACCTGAAAAAGAGATTATACTAACATTAATTTCAAAAGAGAAAACGAAACAAGTACTAGCACAAATTGAAGAGGATGTACAAATTAATCAACCTGGCAAAGGAATTGGATTTATTTTAGACGTTGAACGAACAATTGGGATTCATCATCTTCAAGACGAATTAAATAAATAGAAAGAACAGTTTATCATTTCACATTAAATACAGAGGCTGGGACAAAAAGGTTTTAATCAATGAGAATCCGAACAACTGCATAGCTGCAAACAAACCTTTCTTAAAACGGAAAGCTGGTTGGCCTAATGCTATGCACTGTGGGTTCTTAGCTTTGCTTCTTAAGTCTACGTATATACTCTTTACTCGTTACGTTCATACATTGTTCAGTTTCTCAGCCAAACACTTTCGTTATGTCTCATCCTCATGCATGTGAAATATAATATAAAGGAGACATGAACATGATTGATGCACATATACATTTAGATCAATATGATTATTTAACTTTACCCGAAAAAATAGATCAATGGCAGCAAGCAGGAGTAAAGCAAGTAATAGCAGTATCTACAGATCTCCATTCTTCCTATAAAACCCTTGAATTACAGCTTCGTTTCCCGTATTTTGTCAATGCTTGTATTGGGTTTCATCCAGAGTTTTCTTATCCAACAAACCATGATTTAATAGAATTTAAACAGCTTCTCAAAGAAGAACGATCAAGAATTACTGCAATTGGTGAAATTGGTCTACCCCATTATGAGCCCCAGCAAGTTGACAAACTCCCCTTTTTCACAGAATTACTAGATGAATTGTTATTATATGCTTATCAATATGAACTTCCTGTTTCCTTACATGCCGTTCACGATAAAGCTGCAATCGTACTTTCTCTATTAAAGAAACATAAAATTAAACAAGCTCATTTTCATTGGTTCAAAGGACCTCAAGATGTATTAACTAACATCTTGAATGCCCAGTATTATATTTCCGTCACACCAGAGTTATGCTACCGTAAACGGGACCAGCCCCTGCTCCAAAACGTCCCACTTACTCAATTACTTATTGAAACAGATGGTCCGTGGCAATACAACGATTCATTTCAAAATCAAGAAACGACGCCTCTTATGTTAAAGAATGTTGTCCATAGTATAGAACAACAGGTACACGACACTAAATTAAACATTGCCGAGCAAATAGAATTTAATACAAAGCAATGCTACCTATTGTAAAGAAGTTAAACGTTTTGTAAAACATAAATGAGCGGCAGGATTATTTCCACTTTTCCCGAAAGAATATAGAGTCAACAATGAAGGAGAGTGAAATGAGTTGAAGCATAGAACAATGATTTTTGCACATAGAGGTTTTTCTGCAAGATATCCAGAAAATACGATGGTTGCATTTCAAGCAGCTTATGATAGTGGAGCCGACGGAATTGAGTTAGACGTACAATTAACAAAAGACCGCATTCCAGTCATTATTCATGATGAAACCATTAATCGAACAACAGATGGAGCTGGTTTTGTAAAGGATTTCACCTTTAATGAGCTAAGGAAATGGGACGCTGGAACCATCAAAAATAATCACGAACAGAAATGTTTAATCCCTTCGTTGGACGAATACTTCCAGTGGGTAAAGCAAACGGATTTGATAACCAATATTGAATTAAAAAATGGCATGATTTCATATGAAGGGCTTGAGGAAATTATCCTTGAAATGATTACTACATATGAATTAGAAGATCAAATCATTCTATCATCATTTAACCATTATAGCCTCGCAAAAATTGCGGAATTAAATCCTAATATTGAAACCGCCATTTTGTTTATGGAGGGCTTATATAAGCCATGGGATTATGCACGAACAGTCGGAGCACGTGGGTTACATTGCTTTTACCCTGTTGCTCAAAAGCCAATAATAGATCAAGCTGCTACAGAACAAATAGCCGTTAGACCTTTCACGGTAAATGAGGAAGAGGATTTAAAGCGACTTATCTTTTATCAATGCCCAGCCGTTATTACCGATCACGTTGATCAAGCTTTATTGATTCGACAAAAGTATGACGAACATTCTAAAATGAGTGAATTTGAGGAGAGAACGTAATGAATACTCAGAGTGCTCCTACCTTTTCCTATAAAAAAATTGCTGCTATCGGTAGTGGTTTTTTTGCCCTAACGATGATTTGGACTTTCTACAATGCTTATATGCCGTTAATTTTAGGTAATTTCATTGAATCAAGAGCGATTCGCGGGGCCATTATGGGACTAGATAATTTGCTTGCTGTCTTATTAATCCCTTTAATTGGTTCTTGGTCAGATCGGCTACAATCTCCACTTGGGAATAGATTACCGTTTATCATAGTAGGAATGCCTGTCGCAGCAATCTTTTTCATTCTCATCCCATACAGCGCTACCGTCACACTTTGGCTATTACTTATCATTGATATTATTTTTTTATTAGCAATGACGATATATAGAGCACCTGTAATTGCCCTTATGCCCGATCATACCCACCCTTCCAAACGGTCCACTGCTAATGGTGTTATCAATCTGATGGGAGGAATCGGAGCCATTATTGCATTGTTTGTACTATCTAACTTATTTGTCATAAATCGAGCCTTCCCATTTATTGTTGCCGGTATTTTTCTAATTTTATCATTTATCCTACTTTATTATATTGTCGATCGAAAACCAGCTTACTCTAACCGTTCAAACGATAGCTTAGAAGAAACACAAGCTTCATTATCCTTTACACATTCTTTACTCAAATTAAAAGAAAAACAATATCGTGGTCAGCTTCTCATTCTCATTGCCATTTTTCTTTACTTTATTGGTTATTCAGGTATGGAAGCACAATTCACTGTTTATGCTGTCGAATATTTACAGCTAGATGAAAATGTTGCAGGAATGACACTTGGATTTTTTAGTCTCTCATTTGTATTGTTTGCTATCCCGGCCGGTATTCTCGGCTCTAAACTAGGAAAAGCCCCTACGATGTTTATTGGACTTATTGCGTTACCTTTACTCTTTATTCTTATTCCATTACTTCCTCTGTTTGTTAGCGATAATAGTAGTCATTCATTAATACTCATACTCCAAGCTGTCCTATTTTTAAGTGGAATTGCCTGGGCTTTCATTAATGTTCAAGCATACCCATTAGTTGCTGACTTAGGAGGTGTCCATCGCATCGGCTTTTTTACTGGGTTATACTACTTATTTTCTATGGCCTCTTCTATTATTGCACCAGGTTTGCTAGGTCTTTTCATGGATTTAATTGGACACTCCAGTTTATTCTATTGTGCAGCATTTACTTTCATCATCGCTTTCTATTTCTTAAGGAAAGGACACATCATTATTTCATCACAACACGATAATCAACCGATGGCCAACACCGATTTACAAGGATAAAAAAGCTAGCCTTAAAGTTCTTCTCTTTAAGGCTAGCTATTATCGCTTATTGTTGCTTCTCAATAATGTCTTGAGCACGTTCTGTTGTCGCAGTAATTAATGACGCAATCTCCTCATTATCTTGCTTTAATGTTTCGATTGTTGCTGTTAGCTCCTCTAAACTAGCTGACGTTTCATATATAATTTTAGCTAATGAACGTGTTGAAGAATCCACGTTTGTTGATTGTTCTTTTACTGTATCCGATAACGTATCAAACTCATCAAACTGCTGTACTAATTGTTGAATCGTACTCGTAATACCATCAAAGTTATTTTTCACAGTATGTGTTGACTGTAAAATCGTCTCAAACTGACTACTACTCAGCGATAGCTTATCAACCGTTAATCGATTTTGATCATTCACCTCATGTAAATTACTAGTAATTTTCTCCGTTGTCTGATGTGTAATATGAGCTAATTTCTTAATTTCATTCGCAACAACCGAGAAGCCTTTTCCAGCTTCTCCCGCTCTAGCTGCTTCAATGGAAGCATTTAAAGCTAGTAAATTAGTCTGCTCAGTTATTTCGCGAATATCGCTCGTAAAAGTTGTCGTTTCCTCAATTTTCTCAGTTAATATTTGAAAGGTCTGATTTAACTGACCAACAAACGTTTGTAACTCATTCATTGAAGATTGTAATCCAAGAATTAGCTTTTGACCTTCGTTCGCTTGGTCTGCTGTTGAATTCGTTTCACCTTTTAATTCCGTCGATTTTTCATTTAATTGATTCATCATTGTCAATATTTCCTGCGCATTCATTGATATTCCAATAACTTGTTCGCTTTGCGTTTGACTCCCTACAGCAATTTGGTTAATAGCTGTAGCCATTTCACTTTGTGATTCATTATTTGTTCTCAGCTTCTCATTAGCCTCCTTAACATTGCTCGTAATATCCTTTAGATCCGTTACGAGCAACTCTTTTTGAGATGATTCTTTACGGCTGGCCTCTTCTTCCTTCGTAAGCATTTCTTGTAATGTCAAAGATTGTTGATGATTAATTCGAATCATTCCATAGAGTACTAATCCCATTAGTATATAAATTAATAGGACAAAAGGTTGTAAAGAAGCATATATTTCATGTTGAGATTCCCCTATTGAAAATTCAATAAGAATCATCGCAAAACCTAGAACTAATCCAAAGATAAAAATCCGATGACGATAGTGGAAAGCAGAAAATAGTAAATAGAAAAAAGCGATGAATATAATTCCAAATCCCCCACCCCAAAAAAGCGAATATGATATCGTATATCCAGCAACAATGAGTATAAAGCTATATGGAAAAACAGCTGCTTTTTTAAATATGTATGAAACGACGAGAAAGGCTATTAATAATAAGAGCGCTTGACTTAAATAATAGATTCCTTTTCCCGTTTCTCCTTGCACAAAGGATAAAATAGCACCTGCTAAAATACTAATGGAAAAAATAATAAGCATCATTTTGTTCTTCACTTTGAAATCACGATTGATCATCTCTTGTACACGATTCATCTCTATTCTCCTTTGCGACTGGTATATGTGTATTAAATCATGCTACTATTTTACCACTCATTAATCTATTTGTCTTTTTTTTAAAAGATGTGGATAGTTTGTGAAATATTGAGCAAACTTAACTTAAATCATTGGAAAAGTGATATACTCCATATATAGTACGTTCACAATGAATGAAGGATGTGATGAAATGGCATACATTAAACTAAATCGAGTTGCTCTAATTGGAACAGGGTTTGTAGGGTCTAGTTATGCATTTTCACTTATTAATCAAGGCATAGTTGATGAGCTTATATTAATTGATTTAAATGAAGAAAAGGCAATCGGTGATGTCATGGATCTTAATCATGGAAAAGTCTTCGCACCTCAGCCTACACATGTGCGATTCGGAACATATGAGGATTGTTATAACGTAGACATCGTTGTCATATGTGCTGGAGCTAACCAAAAGCCTGGAGAAACAAGACTAGATCTTGTCGAGAAAAATGTAAATATATTCAAAAGCATTGTTGAACAAGTGATGGATAGTGGATTTGATGGTATTTTCTTAGTAGCAACAAACCCTGTTGACATTTTAACTTATGCCACTTGGAAGTTTAGCGGCTTACCTAAAGAGCGTGTTATTGGTTCTGGGACAACACTTGATACGGCTCGGCTCCGCTTTATGCTTGGTGAATATTTTAATGTTGCACCTACAAATGTACATGCTTATATTATTGGCGAGCATGGTGATAGTGAACTGCCTGTCTACAGTCTCGCTGATATTGGTGGAGTCCCTATTATGAAGATGATTAAACGTCACGAACAGTACAATATCGAGGATTTACTGCAGTTATTTGAGAATGTTAGAGATGCTGCTTATCACATTATTAGAGGAAAAGGCGCTACCTATTATGGCATTGCTATGGCATTAGTTCGTATTACGAAAGCGATTTTAAACAACGAAAATGCCATTCTGACTGTATCTGCCCACCTTGATGGACAATACAATGAAAAGGATGTCTATATTGGTGTTCCTACTATTATTAACCGCGAAGGAATTAGGGAAATCGTTGAGCTTGATTTAAATGAGGAAGAATCCATTGCTTTTCATAAAAGTGCTCACATTTTAAAAGATATACTTGCCCCCCACTTTAAAATAAACTAAAAAAGCATTCCATGAAAGTCGCTTCTAAAACAACGGGAGCTTAACCCTCCTGTTGTTTTTTTTCTGAAGAATTCGATGATAGGTATTGCGATAACATTTGTTTATTTTGTAAAATATCCTTCAATGTATACTGATCTAACACGTTTAAATAGGCTACCAACGCTTCATTTAAAACATGCTTCAAACCACATACCGGTGAAATGATACAATCATTTCGAGAAGCATCGAAACATTCCACTAAATGAAAATCATCCTCTGTTTTTCGCACAACTTTCCCGATATTCACTTCTTCCGGATCAATTGATAATCTGATTCCACCGTTTCTCCCTCTAATCGTTTCAATTATTCCCCACTTCCCTAGTTCATATGTGACTTTCATTAAATGATTTTTAGATATTTGATAGAAATCAGCAATCTCTTTTATATTAGAAAGCTCCTCTTTATCTTTTAATGCCAAATAAATGAGTACTCGTAATGAGTAATCTGTATAATTCGTTAATCTCATAGTAAGCCCCTTATATACTACAATGTTTTTTGTAAGTGAAATTATCATAACATAGATCATTTTAAATTTATAATAACAACACTCGAAATGTGAACACTTTTTAAACATGTATAATAAATATTGCTTTTAATATTATTCCCTTTTACAATTAAAGATGTATTTAAAATATATGTTTAATGGAGGTTTATCATGTTATCGACAAAAACGATTAAAATTATTAAATCTACTGCGCCGATTTTAGCAAATAAAGGAGTTGATATTACAAGTCATTTTTATGAATCTATGTTTAATGAACACCCAGAGCTATTACATATTTTCAATCATGCAAATCAAAAAAAAGGACGACAACAAACCGCTTTGGCCAACACTGTCTATGCTGCAGCACAAAATATCGATCAGTTGGAAGTATTATTGCCAAAAGTAAAACAAATCGCTCATAAGCACCGAAGTTTACAAATAAAAGCTGAACATTATCCTATAGTAGGTAAATATTTATTAAAAGCTATTAAAGAAGTATTAGGTGATGCCGCTACTGAAGACATATTAGACGCATGGGAAGAAGCATATGGCGTTATTGCTCAAGTATTTATTGATGTGGAAAATGAAATGTATGAAGAAGCGGCTCAGCAAATAGGTGGATGGGATGGCTACAGAGCATTTAAAGTGATACGTAAACAAGTAGAAAGTAAATGTATTACTTCGTTTTACTTACAGCCAGTAGACCAGGGTGCTATCCCACACTTTAAACCGGGTCAATACGTTACAATTCGTGTACAACTACCTGGGGAGAATTATTTATCCAATCGACAATATAGTTTATCAGATGTACCTGGGAAACCGTACTTGCGTATATCTGTAAAGCGAGAAAACGAACACCAACCAGAAGGAAAAGTCTCGAATTATCTTCACGATCAAATTAACGTTGGGCACGAATTAGAATTAACAGCTCCTGCAGGTGAATTCACACTTAGTGAAGCAAATGAGAATCCCATTTATTTTCTAAGTGGTGGTGTTGGTATTACTCCCCTGTTAAGTATGGCTAAATATGTTGCTTTGCATAACCCTAATCGAAATCTTACATTTATCCACGCTGCAAAAGATGGTAAGACTCGTGCTTTCCAAGAGGAAATTAAACAACTCATGACTACGTTAAAAAATGGCAAGAGTATAACGTTTTTTAGCGAACCGCAAAAGGCTGATCGTTTACATGAGGATTATGATTTTAAAGGATTTATTAAGAAGGAACATTTAACAGAAATGATTACAGATCAAGGGATTTTCTATATTTGTGGCCCTGTCCCTTTCATGAAACTAATGATTTCTTATTTAAATGAATTAGGATTACATCAAAGTGAGGTACGTTATGAATTTTTTGGACCTGCAATGGCGATAGAACCTGCGACATCATAAAATTAAGACATATAGAAAGAGGCTGGGATATAAAAGAAAGTGCTCAACTGAAAATCGTTTTATTTGCTCGGTTTCTCATTTATTCAAACACTTTTGCCCCAGTCTCGATCAACTCAACGATTATTAAAAAAAGAACTTGTTTTTAATTGGTTGACAGCGGTTTGTAACACTACCTCGTCCTGTACAAAAGCCATTCTCATATAACCCTCACCTTCTGAACCAAATGCTATCCCTGGTATCATGACAACCCCTGTTTCATCAATAAATCGGTATGCAAGTTCTAAGGAGCTAATATCGAATGGTATTTTTGCCCAAACAAACATCGAAGCTTGAGGTTGATCTACATGCCACCCTATTGAATGTAAACCAGATACTAACGTATTTCTTCTTTTTCTGTAAACGTCTCTTAAATTCCCACTAAAGCTTGAGCGATCATTTAAAGCACGAGCTGCAGCTTTCTGAATAGGAATAAACACTCCGAAATCAAGGTTCGATTTTAACCGTTTTAATGCCTGTATGACAGTAGCGTTACCCACAACGTACCCAATTCGGCAACCAGCCATATTAAAGCTTTTAGATAAGGAGTTAAATTCAATAGCAACCTCTTTTGCCCCCTCTATCGCCAACAAACTTATTGGCTTTTTCTCATAATAAAGCTCGGAGTAAGCAAAGTCATGCAAAATGAAAATGTCATGCTTTTTTGCAAAATGAATGAGCTTCTCAAAGTAGTCTGTATCAGCCATGTTGGGGATTGGATTTCCAGGTACGTTAATAATCATTAATTTCGCTTTTTCTCTAATATCGCTTGGAATAGCCTCTAAATTAGGTAAAAATTGATTTTCTTCGCTAAGGGGCATTGAATAAGGAATAGCTCCTGCTAGGCTAATACCTGCTGCATAAGCTGTATAACCAGGATTGGGAACTAAAATAACTTCTCCTTCATTTGCCAATACGCTCGGAAGGTGAACAAGTCCATCCTGTGATCCCATTAAGCTTAATATTTCATGTTGTGCATGCACTTCTACATCATAATGACGAATATAATAAGAGTGAATCGCTTCATGCAATTCCGTTATTCCATCTAATGCATACTTATATTGACTCACATCTTGTACTTGAGACACTAATTCCTCAACAATAAAAGATGGAGGAGGTAAATCTGGACTTCCAATGCTTAAATCAATTAGACTTCTACCTTCCTTTTTTTTCTTTGCTTTATATACGGATAATTCAGTAAAAATACTTGTTTGAAACTGCTCCATTTTCTTAGATAAGAACACCATAAAAACTCCTCATTTCTTCAAATTCTATTGCTTATTATAACATTTCCTCCATTCACACGAGTATATCCGAACAAATTAGATGAAATTTACGAAAAAGTTCACTATTTTCAGTGTTTTTGCTTTATAATGTTTGTTAGACATCTGTGAAAGGTAAGGAGTGTGCTGCGCTGTGGTGTGGGATGTATTAAATATTATCGGAACGATCGCCTTTGCTTTAAGTGGAGCCATGGTCGCACTAGATAAAGAATGTGATTATGATTTATTAGGTGTTTTTGCTTTAGGCTTTTGTTGTGCCTTCGGTGGAGGTGCCATTCGAAATTTACTGATCGGTGTCCCTGTATCTGCCTTATGGGAACAAGGGACGCTGTTTATCGTTGCTTTTATTTCTATCACCCTTTTATTTATTTTTCCTAGTATTTTTATGAAGCATTGGCATAAATGGGGACATACAGTGGATGCTTTTGGGCTTGCCGCATTTGCGATTCAAGGAGCTATGTTTGCTAAAGAAGCACAACTACCTCTTATTGCTGTTATTACAGCCGCCGCATTAACGGGTTGTGGTGGTGGTGTCGTCCGTGATTTACTAGCAAAGCGTCAGCCGATGATTTTTAGAAAGGAAATTTATGCTCTATGGGCAATGTTAGCTGGATTATTAATCGGTTTGAATATATTCCCAACCGGTATGAGTTTATATATTTTACTTTGCCTCATTGTCGTATTACGACTATTGTCCGTCCATTTTGACTGGCAACTTCCAAAATTTCAATTCAAGCAGTCCAACTCCCCAACATATAGTAAATAGAGCACACTAAAAAAGGATGAACTTAGCTTCTCGCTAGGTTCATCCTTTTTTTAATAAGAAATGACGTTCCTATTAAAAAATTTCACTAATCACTTCAGACAATGACATTTCACTATCTACTTCATACGTTCCAGGTTTCAAGCTATTTGCCAATCCTTGATCTTCTACTTCATCAAAGAAATCCATCGCCCGGTCAATAATATTAGCTCTCTCAAGAGCTTGTCCTACATCAATACTCGTCATACCAGGTGTAACCGTTAATATCGTTCGATATATAACAGACGCTCCATCACTATTTTCATCGTGATCTTCTAACTCACTAATCCTATCACGTAATTCATTTAACTCTTCCTCATGACTTTCATCTAATTCATCAAGAATCGTTTGCCATTCATCTTCTGATCTGACAATGTAACCTTCATTTATCAATTCAGATGTCATATCCTCTAACGAATAATCATCTTCAGACAATTGATCATTAATTTGTTCATCATTAGAGTCTGAGTGTACATTTTCATCAGTAGCCTCATTTTCTAACTCTTCTGCGGAGCCTGTATCAACAGCATAGGCGATTCCACAGATAGCGCCTGCCATTAGGAGGCCTGAAGCAAATGCTCTGACCGTCTTAACCGTCATTTGCTGCTTGTCTCCTTTCTTGCTTAGCTTCAATATATGGAGTTAATAGCAAAATAACCTCATTTTCTGATAACCCTTTTTCATGAGCAATTCCTTCCATAGAATATCCTCTTCTATGAAGGTCTAATAATTCACGCAGTACTTTACGTTCTTGAGATGTTTTCGACGGTATATTTGCCTCTTGCGCAATAATATCCTGATCAAGTTCTAAATCTCTTATTTGCTGTTGCAAATGATCAACCTCTTGCATAACGGAAACCGAAAATTGTTCCATTTGTTTCTTCTCTGTTGATTGTTCCTTAGAAAAGAGCGACCAACAAAGCAAAATAATAGCTACTATAAAAATGAGAAGTAAAGCCCATCCCATCTGTTATACATCCTCCCTCAACCTTACGATTTTCAACCATTCTTATTATACATTGAAAGTGAAGCAATTACGATTTAAAATAAGAAAATATGAAAATAGTCAGTAGTTCGACAAATGGTGTTATATTTTATGAAAATAGTATTAGTAGCTTGTAAAAGTTGGAGTGATGCTGTTATGAATGTTTTACGCATTAGTGAAGTTCTATTCATTAGTCTTTTAGGTGGAGTAATTGCTATGTCTATATCACTACCACTACCATGGGTCTTAGGTCCATTACTTTTTGTTGTGATCTGGAAAACGATAAGTAAAAGAGATATGATTTGGCCCGATTACCTAAAAAATAGTGGGCTAACGATTTTGGGCATTTATTTTGGTCTTTATTTTACATTATCTTCTGTTCAAATGATTTTTCCATTCTTCATTCCATATGTATTACTTACTATTATTCTCATTATAATATGTATAATGATCGGAACTCTTATTTCAAAATCAATTCAAATCGATCAAGTAACGAGTGTTTTAAGTACGATCCCTGGAGGGTTGACTGAGATGGTCATTGCAAGTGAAGATTTGAAAGCTAATTCTTCATTTGTTCTGATCTTCCAAACAATCCGACTTGTTACGGTTCTTTTCACGGTACCATCTGTTATTATTATTTTATTTCACACATCAAATCCAGATCGTGAATTCGTTTCTCAAACAAATGAATCATTTTTACATATTGAATTATCACTACTTTGGTTCATCATACCAATTACTATTGGATTTCTCCTAAAAGAGAAAATCCCAGCAGGAATCGTTCTAATCCCGATGCTTTTGACAGCATTTCTTAACATGTCAATCATTGATTTACCGACTGTTCCCTCTTTGTTCGTCGTGCTTGCTCAATTATCAGTTGGAATCGGATTAGGCATATCAATATCCATCAAAGATTTACAAAAAGGCGGTGCTTACTGTATTCATTTTCTCATTACGACACTGATCATCATTTCTATTTCATTTGGATTAGGTACGATATTAGCATTTCTTACTTCAATGGATTATGCTACAGCTATATTGAGTCTTGCCCCAGGCGGACTTATTGAAATGGCATTAACCGCTTCTTCTGTTGGTGCGGATCCAGCCATCGTTAGCTCTTTGCAAATGATCCGAATCTTACTCATTATCACTGTAGTTCCTATAACTTTACAATGGTATTTTTCACGTAAAAGAAAACGATTAAAGAAATGCTCATAGCTAAAACCGCTTATCTATTTCGCGATAAGCAGTTCTAGCTTAGATTGTGGATGGCATGAGGCGAAGAAGATTGTAAATCGTTTCTCTATAAAGAAAATCTGTAGCCTTTCAACCCTGAAATGAGTGCAAACGATAGCAGCTTCTTAATATAACTTTCCTTGCTTAAATAATACAGTTGAAAGCCTCATAACAGAATGGATATAACAATTTTGTCTGAGTGGGAACGGATCTCCAAAGAACCTTGGTAGAATCATTTCCATCGTTGTTTTCATCTTATTATAGAGCATATGAATAATCTCATCTTCTGTATGAAATTGTGTCTCTCTCCCTTGTAGCCATTCAAAATATGAGACAATAACTCCACCTGCATTAGCTAAAATATCTGGAATGATTATTTTCCCTTGCTGATTAATGATCTCATCAGCTTCTGCTGTTACAGGAGCATTTGCTCCTTCGACAATGATTTGAGCTTTCACATCATTTACGTTTTCACTATGAATTTGATCTTCAAGCGCTGCCAAAATTAATACATCTACATTTAAGGACAGAATCTCATAGTTAGAATGAATCGTTGCTTTAATCCCGTGCTCATTTAATTCTGCTTCGTTTATTGGTAAATCACCATTGTGAGCCATCGTATATTTGACTAATGTTGGAATATCTAGTCCTTCTGAATTATATAGCATGACATTTCGATCACTCACGCTTACTACTTTATTTTGTAAATACGAACAATGATAGGCTTCGAGTGCTGCTACTGAACCAACATTTCCAAAGCCTTGAATCGCTATTTGTAATGGTTTATTTTCAAAAGCTAACACCGTTTTAGCAAACCTGTTATTCGTACTCGTTAACAATGATTTATGATCATTCAAAAATTGATGTAACATATATCGTAATGAAAAATAAACCCCTTTTCCGGTCGCTTCCCTTCTCCCTAAAGAACCACCATTTTCAATACTTTTCCCGGTGAAGCTTCCAAAATACGCTTGTCCAGGTCTAATGCTTTTGTATTCTGCCATCATCCAATCCATTTCTCTTTCACTTGTTCCGACATCCGGTGCAGGAATGTCCTTATCTGGTCCAAGACTATCACTAAAATATTGCACATATTTCTTACAAATTAGATGTAGTTCCTTTATCGATTGTTCCCGCGGATTGACGATGACTCCACCTTTTCCACCTCCAAAAGGTACATCATGAAGTGCATTTTTTAATGTCATTAAAGCGGCTAAATTAATAACCTCGTCCTCTTGTACCGTTTCATGAAATCGAATACCTCCTTTATACGGTCCTAATGCATTATTGTGCTGAACTCGAAAGGATGGAATACGAACGACATGTCCATTTTCTAATGAGATCCGTAAAAAGGACTTATGTACTTGATTCGGTGTCGATAAAATAGCCACTAAAGAAGCAAATGCCTTAGCTCTAGATTCTCCTGTTAGCTCGGGTAAAAAACTTTTGTCTTCCATTAGCACGTCTAACGATTGTTTCACGATTTCACTTGTCTGTTTTGCCATTAAAAAACCTCCATTATTTTCATGTAAGTCAGTACAGTATTCTCGTACCACTCTTTTGCATGTCTTAAACTTACCATTTCGTTCTAACATAATTGTAACAATACTTGCGGAAACTATCACTAATCACAATGTATAAAAAGGAGCCGAAGACGAATATGTATGAAGACATTCCCGAAGATCGATACACTGCTGCAAGACTCGATCACCATCTAATTGATGAGATAAAAGCGCTAGAAACTCGTTTAAACAAAGAAGCGAATAAAGAAGTTCGGTTAATTGCTTATGAAGAAAGCCAACATAATCCGTCTTAATGGTGTACATGAGTGAGAGCACTACATCTTGCTTTCACTCATAACATACTGCCAAAGATCATGCCATACATTTTCTTGGTATAACGTTACAACTACAACTAATAGCATCGGTCCAAGTGCTAATCCAACCATTCCGAATAATTGAAAGCCAATAAATAAAAACATGAGCATTAATAAAGGATGTAGTCCCATATTGGAGGAAAGTACTTTTGGTTCAATTAATTGTCGTACGAGCATGGCAATCCCAAACAGTATAAATAAACCTATTGCAAACAAAACATCTCCAATAACTAGTGAATAAATCGCCCAAGGAATTAAAATGATACCTGTTCCTACATAAGGAATAAAATCAATTAGCCCAATGATAAGAGCTATCGTTAACGGATGTTCTACACCAATTATAACAAACCCTAAAAAGTAAATAAGTGCTGTTATGGAAATAAGGATACACTGTGCATATACATAGCCAATTACTTTATGTTGTAATGCCTTAAAAATAGATTGGCTTCGTTTTAAGAAATCTGTTGATGCGGTCGTTTTGATTTGAGACATATAAACATTCCAATCACGACTAATAAAATATAATGCTAACAATGTAACCATCATTGCCGTAAACGTGATCGGTAATGCAGATACAATATAAGATAAGCCATTGGCAATAGACTGACCTACTGAGCTTAATACTATCGCCAACTGCTCTCCAAGCTGCTCAATTCCATTCTCCAAAAAAGAGCGTTGTGGAGCATTTAAACGTTCAATAAAACCAATACTAGAGTGCCACAGTGGCAAGATTTGATTGTTTATGTAAAATTGCAAGGAAATTGATGCCTTTTCAATATAAGGAGGTAAATAATGTGATAAGTAACGAACTCCATCAATGACTAACCAACTAATAAGTGTCAGTATTGATCCAATTACTCCAAATATAAAAAAAATGGCTACCATAACAGATACGGTTCTTGGTAGCCTCATTCGCTTTTCAAAAAAGGACACGAGTGGATTCATCAAAAAGGCTAAAAGCACAGCTATAAGAAATGGAAAAGTTAAAGTAAATAAGACAGAAATTAAATACCAGCTTAATATGAGTAAAATGATTAGCAAAAGTAAACGAATAATATAACTAGATTTCACTGTACATTCTCCTCTTCCTCAGCCTGCTTGCTTAAGACATAAATAAACGCATTCTTTTAAAAATACGTATGAACTAGCATTTCAATCTATTCATTTTTAGTTACATGACCATAAAAAATTTCATCCATTTCATTCTTAACTTTCTTCGTGATCTGACTCTTATCCATATTTGATAGCTGATGTCGAGGTGTAAACAGATAATCTTCTAATCGAAATTGCTTAAGGCGACACTTGGTGTAATAAATATGATCATGATGTAAGTTTACATCCATCATGTCATACTCATCCTTCACATGATCAGGTATATAATCTTGAATCGAATCAATATCATGATCGATAAATAATTTATTTCCGTTTACATCTCTTGTAAAACCGCGTACACGGTAATCAATGGACATGATATCCGTTTCAAATGAATGAATTAAATATGGTAATGCCTTTAGTGGAGATATTTCCCCACAAGTTGAAACGTCAATATCAGCTCTAAATGTACTAATCCCTTCGTATGGGTGATATTCTGGATACGTATGAACCGTTATATGGCTCTTATCTAATTGCATCACAACCGAATCAGGTAGAGGGACTTTATCATCTGTAGAATGTATGGGAATTTCTACAACGGGACCTTCTGAAACAAGAATTGTCACACTAGCACCCTGTGGGACGTAATCTTGCTTGGATACATTTAAGACATGCGCTCCAATTATTTCGGTTACATTTGTTAATATATGCTGAAGTCGATCAGCATTATACTGTTCATTAATATAATTGATATACGATTCTTTTTCTGCCTTCGTCTCTGTATAGCAAATATCGTACATATTAAAGCTTAACGTTTTCGTTAGATTATTAAAGCCGTGCAATTCAATCCGCTTGTTATACCCATCCTTCAAGTTCATCTCCCCCTTTAACAACATCTTTAGTTTTACCATTCCCCAAAAAAGCCTAAGCAAACAGGAACAAAAAATCAAAACTTCCTTCAATAGAAAAGCAAGAATTGACTCATACTAACAGTAGGAGGTTAAAATACATTATGCTTTCATTGTTCTTATTTCTTGCACTTCTACCTACACCTGTCGAAGAACCTTTAATGATCTATCATGAAAACGAGTTAATATATTCAATTGATCATCAAGCATTACAGCACCCATTTCTAGGAACACAAATGATTAATCATGATCAATTACATGAAATAATACGCACGATAGAAACGGTTGTGCAAAAGCCGGCCCAAAATGCGACAATTGCTGAAAATGGTGGTATGATTGCTGAAGAAAATGGCTATCGCTTAAATCGGTTTTCCATGAATCAATTAATTGTAAAATATTTCTACGAACATGGAAGCAGTAAAATCGATGCACCTATCATCGCAACTTATCCGAAAGTTGACACTGAGTTACTTGCACATATTAAAACGAATCATATTAGCTCGTTCAGTACTTATTTTAATAAACGCAACAAAAAGCGATCTCATAATATTAAATTGGCAGCAGCTTCCATTAATAATTTTGTTGTTTTTCCGGGTGAAACATTTTCATTTAATCATGTCGTTGGAAAAAGAACGATTGAACGAGGTTACTTACCGGCGCCAATCATCATACGCGGTGAACTTTCTGAAGGTGTAGGTGGTGGAATTTGTCAAGTCTCATCGACTTTGTACAATGCAGTTGATTATGCTCATTTGAAAATTGTCGAACGCTACAGCCATAGTAAAAGGGTTCCTTATGTACCTCCTGGTCGAGACGCTACAGTTAGTTGGTATGGCCCAGATTTCACTTTTCAAAATAATTATAATCAACCGGTTTTAATACGAAGCTTCATTTACGGCGGACAACTGACCATTTCTCTATTCTCCTCAGACGATATTAATATGTAGATGAAAAATTATTACGGTACGTGAAATTATAGTGAGGTGAATCGATTTGACTTATCTCTTATTAATTCTAGGTTTTCTTTTGTTAATAAAAGGGGCAGATTGGTTTGTAGAAGGTTCTGCTTCTATAGCGCATTCCTTAAATATCTCTCCGCTTATAATCGGCTTAACGATTGTTGCTTTTGGGACGGGGGCTCCTGAAGCCACTGTCAGTATTATCGCTGCCTTAGAAGGTAATTCTGATGTGACAGTTGGAAACATTGTCGGAAGTAATTTATTAAATTTATCTTTAGTCGTCGGACTAACCGCTTTTATTTTCCCATTGAAAGTAGAGTCTGTGACAATCCGTAAAGAGATTCCTTTTGCTTTTTTATCAGCTGTCGTTTTACTCGTACTATTACTTGATTCAACCAATCAAAATACTTATTATTTGATTTCTCGAAGTGATGGGGTCATTTTACTTTTATTTTTCACTATTTTTATGTATTACGTTTTTGAAGCAGCCAAAAATAGTCGAAACGATTCAATTGAATCAAGAAATTATGAACCAGCTCACTCTCTAAAAAAAAGTGTTCTGTTCTCGATCTTCGGTCTTACTGCAATTGTTCTTGGCGGCTATTTTGTCGTAGAAACAAGTACAACGATTGCCTATCAATTTGGAATGAGTGAGACACTTGTAGGATTAACGATTGTAGCAATCGGTTCTTCACTACCAGAGCTAGTAACCTCCATAACGGCTGCTATGAAAAAGCATAGTGAGATGGCCTTAGGCAACGTAGTTGGGAGTTCAATCTTTAATGTTTTCTTTGTACTAGGACTGGCCTCATTAATTACACCATTAACCGTCTCTAGTAAACTGATCATTGATTTAATTATTCTACTTGTACTCACAGTCATGCTATTTATCTTCTCAAGAACGAGCTACACCGTTGCTAAAGCTGAAGGATTTATTTTGACTTTAGCCTATGTAGCTTATTTAATTTACATTATTATTCGGAATTAAATAACAGAATATTGCCTTACTCAACTGCCTACACTACTACAGTAAGTCAAATCACCAAAGGAGAGTAATTATGAACACTTTGCGAGCTAAGGAAATTTCACAGTCTCCCGATATGAAACATGTTACTTATTTAGATCAACAAATATATATTCAACAAGTCAATGAACAGAGTGCAACTGCGCGCATTTTCTCATTACATGAACCAGACAATGAATTTGTCGTCAATGTAGACCAACTCATTGAGCACCGTTGATTCCTCATCAGTGAAAGAGATTGTCAGACAAAGGCGACTGAAAAAGTTAATAACCAAACTTTTTCAGTCGCCTCGACAGACAATCTCGTTTCTTTCATTTTATGATCACGCGTTCTCCCGTTTTAGCGCTTTCAATCGCAGCAAACACCATTTTCATACTCTCTACATTGTCTTCACAATCGGTTTCTGCTTTCTCACCATTTTCAAGAGCAAGAAACATATCATCGAGAGAACGATGATGTCCCTCATTTCCACTTGTGTTCACTTCAATCTCTCTACTTTCATACTCGTGTAGAAATGGCTGCCCTTGGTTAGCTTGTATCGTTTCATAATAAACTTCTTCTGAGCCACCCCAAATGGCTGTACCTTTTGTACCAACAATACGCCAACTCGCATCCCATGAAGTCGGTGCACCTTCCGCACACCATGATCCATTATATGTGAAAACTGAGCCATTAGACATCTCAAATATACAATAAGCATTCGCTGCACCAGAATACCACGAACCTTTTGGATTATATTCGTGACAATAGACTGAAACAGCGTCAGAACCACTAATAAACCGAGCTTGATCGAATGTATGAATAGCCATATCAATAATAAGTGGACTTTCCATCGCATCTCTAAAACCACCGAAATGAGGTGCAAGAAAAAAATCCGCATGAATCGATTGCTGATCTCCAATGATTCCATTTGAGAGCTGCTCACGTAAAGAACGAATCGAGTACGAATACCGTCTATTTTGCATAATAGCATAAAAACGATTATATTTTTTGGCTGCTGATACAAGCTGTTTAGCATCATCTAAACTTGTTGCCATTGGTTTTTCACAAATAACATCACAATGATGATGAAAAGCTTCTAACGTTACCTCTTTATGTACTTTAGGAATTGTCGTATTAAAGACGAGGTTTGCATTTGTTTTACTTGCTGCCTCTGCAACTGAATAGAAAAAAGGAACATCTAATTGAAAACGCTCAGCAACTTTCCTAGCACTTTCCTCATTTATATCTACTAAAGCAACGATTGTTGCATCCTTTTTGTTTTGAACATAATCCACCCAAATGTGTGACATTGCCCCACAACCTACTAATATAATTCGAAAAGAATTCATCAATAAAAGTCACTCCTTTAGTTCTTTACAATAAGAATTCCTCTCTTCTCTAAAACCATACTGCTACTTAGATTAAATCGCTTAGCTTATTAAAAAAGCTGTTCAAAAAGGAAAACCTTTCTGAACAGCCAATGTAATTACAACTGGTTATTCCATCCAATTTGTATGGAATACTCCTTCTTTGTCAACACGTTGATACGTATGAGCACCAAAATAATCACGTTGAGCTTGTAGTAAGTTAGCCGGTAAGACTGCAGATCGGTAGCTATCATAGTATGCTAATGCACTGGACAGTCCAGGAACAGGAATACCTAACTTAACAGCTGTTGCAACAACGTCACGTGCTGCATCCTGATAATTTTCAACAATTTCCTTGAAATATGGATCAAGTAATAAATTGGCAAGGTTCGGATCGCGGTCATAGGCTTCCTTAATATTTTGTAAAAAGCGCGCACGAATAATGCATCCGCCACGGAAAATCATTGAAATATCTCCAAGCTTTAAATTCCAATCATATTCTTCAGAAGCCACTTTCATTTGCGCGAAACCTTGAGCGTAAGAAACAATTTTACTTAAATAAAGGGCTTTGCGAATTTTTTCAATAAATTCTTTCTTATCACCATCAAAAGATTGATTAGGACCATTTAAGATCTTACTTGCTTTCACACGTTCATCCTTCATGGCAGAAATAAAACGTGAAAATACAGATTCAGTAATGATTGAAAGTGGGACACCTAAATCCAATGAACTTTGTGAAGTCCACTTTCCTGTCCCTTTTTGACCAGCCGTATCTAAGATAACATCGACTAGTGGTTTACCTGTTTCATCATCTACTTTTGTGAAGATATCCTTCGTAATCTCGATTAAATAACTATCAAGCTCACCTTCATTCCATTCATTAAATGTTTCATGCAGCTCTTGTGCGCTTAATCCTAAAACATTTTTCATTAAATGATAAGATTCACAAATTAATTGCATATCTCCATACTCGATTCCATTATGAACCATTTTTACATAATGTCCAGCGCCATCAGGGCCAATGTATGTCGTACACGCATCGTCACCCACTTTTGCTGAGATCGCCTCAAAAATCGGTGCTACGAGTTCATAAGCTTCCTTTTGACCACCAGGCATAATAGAAGGACCTTTCAATGCACCCTCTTCCCCACCTGAAACTCCAGTTCCAATGAAATGAATGCCCGATTCAGCCAATTCTTTATTTCGACGGCGCGTATCTTCGAAGAATGTGTTACCACCATCAATTAAAATATCACCTTTATCTAAATGAGGTAATAGTTGTTCAATTGTAGCATCAGTTGCAAAACCAGCTTTAACCATTAGCATGATTTTTCTAGGTGTTTCTAATGATTGAACAAATTCTTCTATGCTATATGTACCAACGACCTTTTTACCTTCTGCTTCCTTTAGCATTTGTTCTGTTTTGTCAGAAGATCTGTTAAAAACAGAGACAGAATATCCTCTGCTTTCAATGTTCAGTGCCAAATTTCGCCCCATAACAGCAAGGCCAATGACACCTATTTGTTGTTTATTCATCTCTACCACTCCTCTTTTTTAACATTTTATTATTCTATCATATATTCGTCATCATTTTATCATGAACATGATAATTTTCAAAAAAAATTGACTATTTTTGTTTCATTCGAAGCTTTTCTATTTGTTTAAGATCACGCTCTTCTATTTTTTCATGACTGTATCTTGCTTTATTGTAGAGATGATCTAGTTTTTGAATCGTTTCTCCGTCTGTAGGCTGTTGCCATTCCACTTCATGTAACATTTGACGTGGAGTAAGCTCTCTACGGTATACGTCCCCACGTTTCATTCTATCGTGTAAGAGAGTACGATAGATTAATCTAACCTTTTCAACATTTGATAATGAATCCCATTTCACACGTCTTTCCGTGATCGTAGCCACTAAATGTTTAACATTTTTAGTTTTACTTTTCACCCATTTTTTTATGCTGAATAAGTTTTCTTTCTCATCAACATAAATATTAACACCATCAGTAGAATCATCACCTGGCATTATTCGTTTAATCATCTTCTTCAAATACTGAATGATATTCTTAATAAACGATTTCATTTTTCGATTTATAAAGTAAAGAGCCACAATCAGTAATACACCAGCAGCAATTATACCTACGTAGATTACAATTTGCTCAAAAAATTGGGCTATGAATGACGGCTCTCCAGTTTCGGCTGATGGTAAAACAGGTTCAGAAAGTTGCGGATCATCATATACAACGTCTGATTCATCTGGACTAAATATTGTTAAAAAGAACATGACTACACTACTTACACCATTTCTCAGTATAATTAACACTTCACGGATAAAGCCAAAATTAGCGAGAAGTACAATCGTTATAAGTGTAACTAACATAAACAATCGATTTTGATTACGTAATGATCTCCCAATGGCTGGTCTTTTTTCCTTCGAATATGTTGCCCTTCTTAACATTGAACTATTAGAAATAAATAACGTAAGTACAAATATGACAAAGCCAGCTAACTGAAAAGTATTTGTAAAGGGGACCAGTAAATCGATGTTTGTATAAAAGAAATACCCGACAAAATAAAGAGGAAAGGCAATGGCCCATAAATAATGAGCTTTGAAAAGGTCATCAATGTCTTTTTCTCCAAATGTTAAACCACGATATAAAATAGTCACATAAATGATTGAAAGTACTATCCAAACAATCATTGAAATAGAAATGAAATAATTCAATAACACTGGAAGAACGAAACTAATCGAAAGTATGATCGCCAAATAAACGAATCGCTTTTGTTTCGATAGTACAATTCGAATGAAATAACCGATTGCAAAAACAACTGGTAATGTATATAACCACCATGCTTGAATGTCTGCAGAAAGTGAGAAAATAGAGATCGCTAAAAAAACTGGAAAGATCATTAAATACTCAAGTACACCGGTAAATAGAACTCTTAAATGGTTATTACGATGCATAACGATCACCTGATTCTTCTTCATTATTTAGTAAAAGTGTTTCAACACGGTTTCCATTTTCCTCAAGTATATCAATGTGCATCTGCACTTTTTCAGTGATAATATTCGTTATGATGAATATGTCTGTTCTTTCTAATTGCCGGTTGATATCTTCCTCTAAAAACTCATAAAATGCAAAGCTTATATCCATTTTTGCTTTTGCCATTTGATCTAACATAGCTAGTAGATGGCTATGACCGTTAGCCGGATACAAACGAATCGAATTTTCCTTATTGGAATCTGAAACTAAATAAGAGTTGCAACCAAAGCCAGTAGGTATACCTAGTTCAATAGATTCATGTGCTATAGAGGCTGCATATGATAAAGCTTTCTCAAGTAAATCTTCATGAATAATTGGGTGCCACTTATCTTCCGTTTGATCGAAATTCACATAAATCATCAGATGGTGATCTGCCGTATAATCATATTGATTCACTTGCATAGATCCTGACCTAGCTGTAGCCTTCCAATTAATCGTGTGCATCGGATCACCTGATGAATATTCTCTTACACCAGCAACCAAAAAAGGATCTTCAATAATCCAACGTTTGACAATCAATTCACCTAACCAGCTTTGTGACGGTAAAGGGATATCCTCTTTATTAACTATTTCAGGAAATACGGTAATAGAAGCAGTTGAATGCACCGTTTGAAACGTTTCATCAAAGCCAACAGCATCACCGGTTGACATCGATACCGTTTCAAATTGATAGTAACCTCTTTTAGCACAAAGTACTTTCTGTCTTCGTTTTATTTTTTGAAAAGGCATTAAACTGAATAGAGTTCGATGCATGTCACCTCTTTCAGCCCCTTCCACTTGCCCAAATACTAAGTGAGCATTAATTTTTGATTCTAACCGAACCCAAGGTACAGGGATTAGCTTTTTATTGGCGATTTCATCAATCATTTCAATTTCATCACCAACGTAAGCCGTAGTTTGACTAAACCTTCTATTATATTCAATATTCCGTAATCCCCACTTAACATAAATGACCCCTTGAAGAAAAAAGAATGCAAGCGTTAAAAAAATAAGCCACGCTATACTCATGATGAAGTCATTCCCGTTTCAATTGACTCTGCGGGTACAGTTAATGTTGCTACAATTTCATCTAAAACATGTCCAGGGTCCTGTTTTTTATATTTGGCTGTATGTGTTAACACCATTCTATGACTAACGACGGGCTTTAACATTTCTTTTATATCATCAGGTATGACATAAGAACGACCATTAATGGCTGCATATGCTTGCACAGCCTTTAATAACGCTTGGCTGCCACGCGGACTTATACCTAATTCAATCTTTGGATGGTGTCGAGTTTCTTCTACAATAGTAAGCATATACTCTAGCAGATCATCACTAACATATACAGAAGTAAATAATCTCTGCGCGGCAATAATATCTTCAGTCGTCGCCACAGAAGAGAGCGTTTCAATTGGATTATTTTCCTTAAAACGTTTTAAAATAGCGATCCCTTCTTCTTTTGTCGGATAACCTAAGTCTAATTTAATTAGAAAGCGATCCAATTGTGCCTCAGGTAAAGGAAAAGTGCCTTGATTTTCAACAGGATTTTGAGTTGCAATAATCATAAACGGCTCATTTAATTGTTTTGTCTCACCATCAATCGTCACTTGTTTTTCTTCCATACATTCTAGCAAACTAGATTGAGTTCGAGGGGTCGCGCGATTCACTTCATCAGCAAGTATAATATTTGAAAATATCGGCCCTTTTTTAAAAATAAAATCACTTTCCTTTTGACTATAAAAATTCAAACCAGTTACATCTGTCGGTAGTAAATCTGGAGTAAATTGAATACGATTAAATGAACACGAAAGCGATTTTGCCATTGATTTTGCTAGTAGTGTTTTACCAGTACCTGGAACATCCTCTAATAACACATGACCCGAAGCAATCATCGCAACGAGTATTTGGTCAATGCTCTTATCCTTTCCAACCATCACCTTTTGAATATTCAATTTCACTTTATTAGCTAGCTCTTGAACGACTGAAACATCCATGTAATAAATCTCCCTCACTTCATATTTTTAAGAAAGTAATGATCAAAATGGAGTAAAAAAGTTAAAAAACCAAACTTCTTCCGTACTTTTGATGACTAGAAATGGCTTCATTCGTTGCTCGCCTCATACGAGAAATCCACTCTTATAAGGCTTTTTAATTTAGGCATCGATTTCGGACATTTTGAAAGGTCATCAATTTGTTTCCGCTTACAAAATACCATCAAGTTGCTCTTTTTCAAAAACTATGATAAAAAGAGAGCAAACTAGATTCATATTTGGTCTCTATTTTATAACGACCATACTTAATATTGCAAATGTTAGAAATCATTGGATCGATTTAAAAGGTCGAGATAACGTTTCTAGAAAGGATTTAAAATGGAAAGTAATCTTCATAAACATTTAAAACATCAGTCGTTATATTGGCTAAAAAAGAAAATGACAGATCTATGTGCAAATGAGGTCAAATTGTATATTCGTCGAAAACGAATCATTGCTGATTCAGTAGGAATTAATATGAAACGAAAAGAAGTAAGAATCATTGAAGTGAAAGCGACTCGACAAGATTTTCTTAGAGATGAGACACTTTTGAGTGATTACGGATACCACAATATTGCACATTACGCATATATACTAACTCCGGAAAACCTTCTTAGCATAAAGGAAGTTCCAATAGGATATGGATTACTTGAAATCGATGAATTTGATAAAATTACGGTTAAAAGAAATCCAAAACGTAATGACAAACCTATGCTTAAAGTAGATACATTAATTAAGCGCACGGGTAGGGCAGCCACGAATGCCTATTTATACAAGGAGTTATCATATGAGACGAAGGATGTTACCGCAGGGGCGTTTTCTAAAGCAGCGACTATTTTCTTAATTAGTGCTACATGTCCCACCTGTAAAAAAAGAAATAAGTATTTAATCGTTGAAGGCCAAGAAACGGTAACTTGCCTAGTGAAAAAGTGTCAAACAAACATTCCATTAGCAAAAGCTCGCATTCATAAAATTACAGGTTATAATCAACAATTTCTTGATCAACTTCAATTATTAAATGAACGTAAAAAGCAATTGTGACAACAGTATTTTAAAAAATAAGAAACCGACCAAATTCACCGTGTTGCAAATAAACTTTTTGGTCATACTCGGAAATGACATCCTCTACTTTCTGTACCATCTTGGTAAGTTCTTCAAGTATGACTTATTTTTCACTTTCACGTTCCATTCCTGGCATGATTTCCTTTTCGAGAAATTCGTTGTAAATTTCGTTGGACTTTTCAATTAATCCTTGATGATATAGAGGAGGCCACTGAAAAAGTGCTCGTTTACTTCGGACTTGAAAGGGAGCTTTGCCCTCGCTCCCAGGATGGGGGACACGCTTTCCGCAGGCGGGCGTTGAACGAACCGGCTGCGCCGGTGGATTTCAACCTGCCCCCTCCTGCAGGAGTCGGCCCTCCCATCCCGTCCGCTTTGTTGAGAGGTAGGATAGACATTCCCTACTCTTCAACGATAAAAAGAAAATAAGAGAAATAGTCTAAAAAGGCCTTTGAGAAATGAGACTCAAAGGCCTTTTATCTACTACGATATGTCATTTAACTATTTTCTCAATATGGCGCCTGAAAAATCGGCCCAGCCCCGAAGGAGAAACAGAGCATGTCTATTTAACCTTCCTTTATTGGAAACCGCACTTGGAAAGTCGTACCTTTTTCAGAACTAGATTGTAGTTCAATATCACCGTGATGATTTTGAATAATCCTTTTCACAATTGTCAATCCCAATCCTGTTCCATTTTCTTTAAAAGTTGAAAAAGGCTCAAAAATATAAGGCTGATTTTCTTTAGGAATTCCACAACCATAATCAACAATATAAATATAATACTTATCCTCAATAATTTCAGAATAAATATGAATCGTTCCTTGATTATTCATTGATTCACTACTGTTACGGATCAGATTATAAAATACTTGCTTCATTTGCTTAGCATCTAATTCTAGTGGCACTCTCTGTAAGTCAACGTCAATAGTAACATCCTCAGATTCAACCTTTTGTTTCATTAAAGGTATAATCTCATTAATGACATCATCTAAAAAACATGTTTTAAAATGAGGTGCACTTGGCTTTGCTAATAATAGCATCTCTTCAATAATAAAATTAATGCGTTCAAGTTCCTTCATAAGCAATGGCATACGATATTGTATTTGCTCTTCATTACTAAGAGACTGAGTCATGAGTAGCAAAAAACCATGGATCACTGCCAAAGGATTTCTAATTTCATGCGCGGCTCCAGCAGCCATCTCACCGATAACAGCTAATTTTTCGGATTGATGGATTCTCTGCTCTAGTTGTTCTGTCTCTGTAATATCATTAAAATGAAAAATTCTCCCAATCATTATTCCTTCAACGTCATGAAGGATTGATTGTGAAACTAGAAAAAAACGTTGATCCTTCCCATTTTCAAATGATACTTTTCTGTTTTCACAAACCTTCTCTGACTTTAATATATCCCAAAATTTCTTGTTTCTCGATGTATTTGGAATAGACGACACGTCTGCTAAGAACCTTGCCTCCTCCCCCAATAAACGATGAGCTGCTTTATTTAAAGAAATTTGGCTTGATTCATGATCAATTGTCATCATTCCTATCGGCAATGAATTGACAATTTGCTCACGATATTGTTTATCATTAATGATCGTTTCAAACGATTCTTTTAGCTTTAGAGACATTTGATTTATTGAGTTTGTTAATTCATCTAATTCTACTTGATTATTCGTATTTTTAAATGTCAAACCATATTGACCATATGCTATACGATTAACCTTTTTTATAAGTAATTCCATCGGTGATGTTAGACCATTACTAATTCGATATGATATGTAAATAGATGCGATAATGACAATTATTGTAACAACTGTTAGTAAAGCCAATGATGTTTCAATAATATGAGTAAATTCCATCGATTTATTCTGTATGTCTTGATAGTTTATGTCTTGATGCAGATCCACTTCATCTTGTATATATTGTAATTCTTTTAAATACGTTTCTTCCAAAAAACGTTCTGCTGACTCCATATCACCGAAATTCAGAAAACCTTGTAGCTCATTCCGTATAAGAAAATCAAGCAAGTCCATTTCTCTAGCTAGCGTACGCAAGGAATCCGGTACATCAGCGATATTAATTTCTAATTGATCGCTAGTCATAATCGCATTATATTGGTCGACAATGTCACAGCAGCTATCCGTCGACAACGCCTCGTAAATTAATTGCTCTTTGTTAAATAATTCACGTTCCCAATGACTTAATAAAATGACAGCAGGAACACCCTGGTCTCTTAATTCAATACTTACTTGATTGACATCCTTAATCGACTGAACAAGAAGCAACGACAATCCACTTAATACGAGTGTAATGATGAGGAGGGCAGATAGGATCTTCGTTCTAAATGTCATACTATTTAACAACTTATTCATTCCAACCTCTCCTCAATTTAAAAAGAAAGTTCCCCTCTTTTATAACGTTCCATTTCCTCATGGATGAACTCAAGCTCTTCTTCAGTAAACATCGCTCCAAAAGGGGACAACCCTGTTACTCCATCCTCATTTGACAAAATTACGCTACCAGTTGGTAAGCCTTCATCACTAAAGTAATCATTCATAATCGACACGTACACTTGTGGAATATCGTTCATGACATTTGTTAGGACATGATTAGGTGCTAAATAACTCTGATCCTCTAAATAGCCAATTACATAAAACCCTAAATTTTTTGCCATGTGGATAATATCAGGATTATAAGCATTTCCTCTCGAGTAAACGACGTCGACTCCTTCTTCCAATAAATCTTCCATGATTTCAACTGCCTTTTCTCCATCGTCACGACTATTAACTGCTTCATAATAAAAGTTTGCTTCTGGTAAATAATAGTCTAATGCGTTTATAAATTCAACATTACGCTTTGCAACTTCGAATGGATCAATTATAGCAATATTATTTGTTTTCGTTTTTAGAGATGCTGCCAATGCAGCAAAATATTCAAATTCGCCTTGGTGAAAGGAATATGCCGTTTGGTTTGATAAATGAGCCTCTCCATGAACCGTAACAAAATGAATATCCTCATACCATAATGCCATATTTTCAAACGGATCAGAAAATTCTCTTCCATGACCAATAATAAGATCAGCGCCCCAATCAGCAGCTTGTACAATTGTTTCCGTTATTATTCTATCATTCATAACATTTATATCCTCATACAAATTCACAGAAACAGGAAAATGTTCTTCAATCTTTAACTTACCTTTATAAGCTAAACTGCCCCAACTTTGATCACCTAGCACATCTGATGTAATAATTACTACTTTTGTGCGTTCTACATTTGTACTCGCTTGAGTATCCTGTAACACTCCATACACTCGTAGAAAAAGGACTAACAGTAGGATAGCAGCTAGAACAATAGAAATAAAAATGATGTATCTTACTTGTTTAGTCTGCATCATAACAGCCCCCCTCGTTCCTTCCTTACTTATCATACCGAATAAATAGACTGAATGCCATAATCAAATTACTTTTTTCTGGTCATTTCGACACTAACCTAAGTAAACTTATATGATTTAAAACACTTTCCAATAAAACCCTCGTGTGTTATAATGTGAGTAATTAAATATTTATATTTAACTAGGGGAGTCCAATGAGTTGGGCTGAGAGGGGAACGCTCTGAAGTTCCTTGACCCTTGGGACCTGATCTGGATCATGCCAGCGTAGGGAAGTTAGTTATGCGTACATATATTGTATTTGTGTATTTAGCTGGGTCCATTACTATTAATGAGCTCAGCTTTTTTGCTTTCTTTCGTTGTATGTTGCAATCAGTCTCTACTAATACACTATTTTTAAAAAGGAGAGATTCGATGAGTACCCGATTAAACGAGCAAGTAATGTCTATCAAATCCAATTTACCAGGAAGTAAGAAAGTGTACGTTCAAGGAAGTAGAGAGAACATCCAAGTGCCAATGCGTGAGATTTCCTTAACTCCTACGGTTAAGGAAGATCGTGAAGAGCATAATGAACCCCTTCGTGTATATGATTCAAGTGGACCTTATACAGATGACCATGTTACGATTGATATCGAAAAGGGATTACCACCTATACGAGAACAATGGATACTGGAAAGAAACAATGTGGAATATATCGAAGGAAGAAAGATAAAGCCTGAGGATAACGGATTAAAAGAAACGGATCAAATTATTAATGCTTTCCCTAAGAAGACTACTAGCGTATTAAGAGCAAAAAAAGGAGAAAATGTTACACAACTTCATTACGCAAAAAAAGGAATCACCACACCCGAAATGGAATTCATCGCCATAAGGGAAGGCTTATCTCCAGAATATGTTCGTGAAGAAGTAGCAAAAGGACGTGCCATTATCCCAGCAAATATTAATCACCCTGAAAGTGAGCCGATGATAATCGGTCGGAATTTCCATGTGAAAATTAATGCTAACATCGGGAATTCCGCTGTATCCTCTTCTATAGAAGAAGAAGTAGAAAAAATGACATGGGCTACTCGTTGGGGAGCAGATACGATTATGGATCTATCAACCGGGAAAAATATTCATACTACTCGTGAATGGATAATAAGAAATTCTCCTGTCCCTGTTGGAACAGTCCCTTTATACCAAGCGTTAGAAAAAGTAAAAGGGATTGCAGAAAATCTAACGTGGGAAGTGTATCGTGACACACTTATTGAACAAGCTGAACAGGGAGTGTCCTATTTCACCATTCATGCGGGGGTTCTCTTACGTTATGTACCTCTAACCGTAAATCGAGTAACTGGAATTGTTTCACGAGGTGGTTCTATTATGGCCCAATGGTGCCTCTATCATCACGAAGAAAACTTTCTTTATACACATTTTGAAGAAATTTGTGAAATTATGAAAGCATATGATATTGCTTTTTCACTAGGTGATGGCTTGCGCCCAGGTTCGATTGCGGATGCAAATGATGAAGCTCAATTTGCCGAGCTTGAGACATTAGGAGAATTAACAAAAATCGCCTGGGAACACGACGTACAAGTCATGGTTGAAGGGCCAGGGCATGTGCCAATGCATCTTATTAAAGAGAACATGGATAAACAATTAGAAACGTGTCAGGAAGCTCCATTCTATACATTAGGCCCATTAACAACAGATATAGCACCAGGTTATGATCATATCACTTCGGCAATTGGAGCCGCTATGATTGGTTGGTTTGGAACTGCTATGCTCTGTTATGTCACACCAAAGGAACACCTTGGATTACCTAATAAAAATGATGTAAGGGAAGGTGTTATCACATACAAAATTGCCGCACATGCAGCAGACCTTGCTAAAGGGCATCCAAATGCACAAAAAAGAGACGATGCGCTTTCAAAAGCACGCTTTGAGTTTAGGTGGCATGATCAATTTCACCTCTCTCTTGATCCAGAAAGAGCAATTGAATTTCATGATGAAACGTTACCAGCAGAAGGCGCTAAAACGGCTCATTTTTGTTCCATGTGCGGACCTAAGTTCTGTAGTATGAGAATTTCACATGACATTCGAAAATTTGCTGATGACAACAATTTAACGACAACAGAAGCTATTGAAAAAGGTATGAAGGAAAAAGCAAAAGAGTTTAAAGAAAAAGGTAACCAAATTTACCAATAATCATTAATGGAAGTCTACAAAGACACTTTAGCTTTGTAGACTTCCAATATAAAATGAGCTTATTTTTGATCTAATTTACGTCTTTGAAGTTCATTCTGTATAAGTAGAATAAATTGTGGACTAATTTCTTGTACTCTACTAGCTTTTTCGTACAAATCAAGTAGGTCTTCATTATCAATTTTCCAAAACGTATGCGTCATTTTTTTAGTCATTTGCCTCCTCCTACTTGAATTAAACATTTAGTTTACATAATACTATTATAGTAAGCTATAAACTAAAGTTCTAATTCCCTCTTTTGTCGATGGGTATAAAAAACTATCGATTTTTGATTAATTATGTATATATTACCACCTTAGACAAAGATATAGTAGAGACTTTTGTCTGATTATTTCTTTCGATTTAATTTATTCACTAACGTTTTCTTCCAAGCCATTGATAGCATCGGACACTTCAGTAGTTCATTCACTTTATTTTCATCAATTTCCTTACGGTAAGTGATTGTATTAACTTCTGAGACCGTAAAATTTGAGCCCTTTTTTTGTAATTGAAATGGGGATTTTTTTGAGACGATCCCTTCCTTGATGACACGGACATAATAGCCAGAATACCCTGTTTCTTGAATATGCAATGGTAATTGTTTTATGCCATGCTTTAAAGCTACTTTAAAACATGGACTCCTCGGTTGACTTACCTCAACTACAGCTTCCCCCCACAAAAATTGATCTCCTATATAGACGAGCTCTTCTGTCAATCCTTGTATTGAAACATTCTCACCGAACGCACCATAATGAAATGATTGGTCATATCTATTCTCCCAGTACGGCAAATGATCCACGGGGTATATACAAACAGCTTTATCTTCACCTCCATGATTAATGAGATCTGCTTGCTCGTCTCCTACTAGGTTGTGCTTAAATAAAAACACCTCCTGATTCTCAATTGATTCTTTCATGATTCCAGAATTTATTGCTTTTTTACTTTTGTCCGAAATGACTTTGACTGTTCCGATATTGACAGATTTAATCTTATACATAACAAACGATCCCACCCTTCTATTATCAGTAGTTTATCATAAAAAGATGGATCACTTTACCATGATTTAAAGTAAAATGATCCATCTTATCGTTAACGCTTTACTATATGGAAACGATCCGCTAGCAATAACCAATTTTGCGGAAATGATAAACCTAACTTCCAATAACTAATTCCTCTAAGCTGTAATCGTTTAATTAAATCAAATTTCGACTGAATGGATCTAGCATCTTCGAACCAAACTTCATGCTCATTTCCCACTTCATCTGTATAAAAATAAAAAGGAGCCTGTGCATCTTCATCATATTGTATCTCTACTTGGTATCGCTGTGCTCTTTGAATGGCCTCTTGTGGACTAATTGCTTCTGCATAGTCTCCACCAGGTACGAAAGGAAGTGTCCAATCATAACCATATAAATTTTGTCCTAGCATAATCTTATCAGATGACATTTCAGTTAATGCATATTGTACAACCTCTTCGACTGGACCGATCGGCGAGACCGCCATTGGAGGTCCTCCCGAATAGCCCCATTCATAGGTCATTAAAACGACAAAATCGACAATTTCTCCATGAGCCCGATAATCATGGGCTTCATACCATTGACCAGGTTGATCTGCTCTCGTTTTTGGTGCTAATGCAGTCGAAATTAATAAGTCATTTGCGCGAACTCTTTCAGCTGCTTTTCTTAGAAATTGATTGTACGCCTCCCGTTGATCTCCAGGTAAAAACTCAAAATCAAAATGAATATCTTTATAGCCTACACGTAATGCTTCTTCTATAATTGTATCTAATAAACGATCTTGCACTTCTTCACTTTGTAGAATATCTGCGGCTAAATCCCCACTAAATTGACCATCTTCGAGATTCGTAATAACCATCATTAGTGATGCGCCTGTCTCTTCAGCTATTTCTGGAATGCCAGCTAGAGGTTGTGGATCTAAAGAACCATCCCTACGTGCTTCGTAACTAAACGGAGCTAAATACGTTAAAAAACGTCCAACATTTCTAGCACTTGTCAATAGCTCCTCACTAACGGTTTCCCCAATTGGCTCAATATAAGCATTCGATTCAATTTCCCGTTTCGTTAATTCTGGGATATATAGCCTCATCCCAACTTGTAGTGGTTGTTGTAAGGATAGCTCATTGACATCTGCTAAGAACATATAATCAAGTCCGAATTGATTACTAATTGACCACAAGCTATCTCCAGGCTGAACCCAATAAAACTGACCGACGATCGGAATCACAATCGCTTGACCAAGAACAAGTTGGTTAGGGTCTGGAATTTGATTTGCTTCTACAATATCCATTACAGACGATTCATAAGCTTGTGCGATATTCCAAAGGGAATCACCTTGTTCAATCACATAAATTTGCATAGTACCTCCTTACTTACAGCTGTATTTTTACTATATATATGAACAGATAATTTGTCTCATGTATTTTAGAAAATCGGTTATATTATAAACAGGTCAGAAAATGGGAGGATTATCATGTCAATTTTTAACAAAAGACCTACATTACCGTATTGTCAAACGGAGTATGCCCCCTTACATACGGTCGTTCTATGTGAACCTAAATTTATGACTATTCGCGATGTCATTAATGAAACTCAAAAGAAATTTATAGATGAAGGAATTCATATTGAACTCGCCTTAAGACAGCATAAAGAGTTTGTGAAACAACTAAAGAAGCAGCATATTGAAGTCGTATTACTTCCACCAGTACACCTCTTTCCTGAACAAGTATTTACAAGAGATATTGGATTTACAGTAGGGCATATCGTGTTCGTAGCAGAAATGGCACACAACATTCGACAAGGTGAAGAGGATTTACTTAAATCATGGTTACATGACCAAAAGATTTCTTATTATAATTTACTTGGTGACATGATTGAAGGTGGAGATGTCCTTATTGATGGTAAGACTATTTATGTGGGGATAAGTAATCGTACAAATCAAAATGCGATCCATCACCTTCAAAAAATAATGCAGAACTACGAAATCATTACGGTTCCCTTTACAGAAAAGTATTTACATTTAGATTGTGTCTTCAATATCATTTCACCTACTGAGGCTCTTTGTTATCCAGACGCCTTTTCAAAAAAGGAATATGATTTTCTTTCTCAGCGTTATGACTTAATTGAAGTATCAGAACAAGAGCAATTCACATTAGGTACAAATGTATTATCGATTGGACGAAAAACCTTGTTTAGCTTACCTGTTAATCAACAAGTGAACCAAAAGCTTAGAGACCGTGGTTATACGGTCATAGAAGTTGATATTACAGAAATCATAAAATCTGGTGGTTCTTTCAGATGCTGTACGTTACCTATTCGTCGTGAAAAAGGGACTATGGATGAATGAAAACTGGGAATGAATCCGCCATTGCACCCTCATCTTCAACGCTTCTACTATCGGGGGTGCTTTTTGTTTAACCTATTAGTTTAAGACCTTTTATCTATAGCAGACCGGTTTTCATGTCTTAGTTACACAATCATTTTTAACTTCTATACATAAACCTTTAATGTCCTTCAAACACTATAACTGTGAAACAGAGGAGGACAAAAGATGGCAACTAAAAGCGAAAAACCATTAGCCTGGTGGCAATTATCTTTACTTGGAGTCGCTTGTACAATTGGTACAGGTTTTTTCCTTGGGTCAAGTATCGCCATTAATATGGCAGGGCCTTCTGTTTTAATTGCCTATATAATCGCAGCGATTGGTACATACTGTGTATACGAAGCACTTTCTAAATTAATGATTAACAATCCACAAAAAGGAGCTTTTCGCTCATATGCCAAACATGCATATGGCCGTTGGGCAGGATTTAGTAGTGGATGGGTTTATTGGTCATCTGAAATGCTGATTATAGGTAGTCAATTAACGGCTATATCTATTTTTACTCAATTTTGGTTTCCGAACGTACCTTTATGGGTTTTGGCAAGTATTTATGCAGCGCTTGCATTATTCGTTATTCTAATTGGGCCAAAGGGATTCGATCGTGTAGAGAACCTACTTGCTATATTAAAAGCTGCAGCGATTGTCATGTTTATTGTATTAGCCATTTTAGCCCTTTTTGGATTATTTGGTCGTAATGACGAAACCGTTACGATTCCTCGTACAATAGCTAATTTATTTCCAAATGGAATGAATGGCTTACTTCCGGCTCTGATTTTTGGCTTCTATGGATTTGGAGGCATTGAGATCATGAGCTTACTTGCCATTCGTTTAAAGGATATGAATGACGCACCTAAATCAGGAAAAGTCATGTTAGTTTTATTGATCATTATTTATTTATTGTCTTTAAGCTTTGCTATGATTATGGTGAAATGGAATGAAATAAAAATGGATGAAAGTCCTTTTGTCACAGCGTTAAATCAATATAACATTGTGTATGTACAGGATATTTTTAATGGCGTGTTTATTATAGCAGGTTTTTCAACAATGGTTGCTTCACTTTTTGCCGTCATCCGAATTCTTGTGACGTTGGCAGAAGACCATGATGCGCCTAAGCTTTTTGCCAAAAAAATCAAAAATAAAGTAGAGCTCCCAGCTATCTTACTAACGATGAGTGGCATCATTGTTTCCATTATCTTGTCTATTTTCATGCCAGATAATATTTATGAATTTGTCACGACTGCTGCCGGCTTGATGCTGCTGTACAACTGGTTATTTATCCTTGCTTCCTTCGGCCGTATTCTTCCATTGCAAGGCTCCGACCAAATAAAACGAATATTAGGTTTTCTATTAATTATAGCAGCAGTAATCGGTACATTATTTCATCATACGAGCAGGCCTGGCTTCTACATTAGTTTATTATTTCTTTCAGTCATTGCTATCATCACCTTTATCATGAGTCAAAAATGGAAAAATAAAAATTCTGATGATGACACATCTTTGTTTAAAAAACTATAATATCAAGAGCTTGATAACCGAAATAAACACCAAAACCAATTAAACTAAATCCAGAAATAATAGCTATCACAAAAAGAAAACGATTCGTTAAAAGGTGGCGCATCGAACTTGCTAAAGCAGCCATTGTTAGATCCCAAATAGTAATACCTAAAAAGATCGCTGCGCAATACAGAATAACATGATACGTATCATTCATTGTTATGGTTTTGGCTATTATTGATCCAAATATACCAAGCCAAAACAAAATCGATAGTGGATTAAATAGTGACATAAAAAAGCCCGTAGAAAATGATTTTAGTTTGGATTCACGATATAGTGTTCTCGTCTCTGTTTTCATACGACCAGCACTATTAATGCTTTCCATACCTAGATAGATTAATAGAAAGAATCCAAATACCCATAAGAACAATTGGACATACGGTATTTCAATAAATTGTACGACACCAAAATAGACGAAACACATATAAATAGCATCCGCTACTGTTGCACCTAAGCCGACAAGCCATGAATTCAAAAAACCATTTTTTATACCCCGATCTATTTGAGCTGCATTTACAGGTCCTATTGGAGCTGCAAGCGATAACCCTAAAATGATATAACTAAAAAAGACACTCACCTTCTAAACGCCTCCTTACGAATGAATGATTCGGACAGCCTTCACTGCCTGTACATTCTATTCATGAAAGAAGCGTATTAACACAAAAATTCACCTTTTCCTTTATTTACCTCGATCAGTACATGCAATAACACTATTCATCTAATTCAATAGTTACTTGCTTTCCTCCTAATGAAAGATAGGAATACACCTCTATCTCTGCTTTTATCTTTTTCAACCCTTGTAAATAAGGCTTCACTAAATCCTTAAAATCCTCACTAACCCCCTCTTCCTCCAAATGACCGTAAACATACATTTTGTTACTTGTTTCATCTAACAGAAAAGCTAAATATCCAACAGGCTTGTTTCGATCCGTAACAATATTTAACACATGCGATTGCTCATTGAAATATTCAGGTGAAAAATAAATTTGCACACTAACCCCTCTCTTCTACATTTAGATATAACGAATAGCTTCTTATTTAAGGTGCTACAATCTCCTCAGAATCATGCATATAAATTCACACCATACGTAATAGACAGCTACCACGATAGATAAGTGGTAGCTGCCTATTTGTTTAATGTAACGATAATCGATCAATCATAAACTTAATTTCAGCCCCTAATCTTTCATTTTCTTCTGCATAACCATCGAACTGACTCGTACGTATGAACAAATATCGCTCATTGTGCTCAATTATAGCGACAGACGTATGAATGTCCTTCGATACTGACGTAAACTCGCTCACAATCGCAGCCTGATCACCTAGAGAGGTGTGATTTGAAAAATAGGAACCCTCTTCGAATTGTAAAAACCCTTCTTGCCTTAAAATGTTTTGGTAGTCGTCAATTAAGTGCTCCACTTCATGCAGTTGATGAAAATAACTTAGTTCAAATACGACTGGCTCTTCATTATCACCGATGAAATCCGTATAAACTTGATGTCTCGTCATATCTAGGGAGCTTCGTTGATTATAATGAAAGTTAACATCATAGGAAGTCGAAAAATAAGCATCGTTCATTGGGAAAGCTCTCTTCTCCTCTATCCCTTCTAGATGAAATGTTGTTACTTCTACTTCATTCTCCATTCGTGCTTCATTATTATTTTCTGAATAGCTTTCTGCCTCATCATAACCCTCTTCGGCCATTGACATATGAATTTCACCATCGGAACCACTCATTGCCGTATCTGATTCACTAGAAAACGTTTCAGCCATTTCCGTAGTAGCTAGTTCTTCATCTCCTGCAAATTGGTTCATCCCTAAAATATAGCCAATTCCTATCATTAACACAACTAACGATGCTACTTGAATTTGCTTAGGAACATAAAAGCGACGTGACTTTCTTTCTTCCTTTTTTATATGATCCATGATTGATCTTGTGTTTGAATGTGTCGGAATTTCATCATATTGTTCCTTTAGCTGATGTAGTTTCTTTTCTAATTGGTCTGTCATAGTTGTTCACCTACCTTCTCATATTCCGCCTTTAGCTTTTGCTTTGCTCTTAACATTCTCGTCTTAACCGCCCCTTCAGTCACTCCTAAAACAGAGGCAATTTCTTGATAATTTTGACCGTGAAAGTAATGCAAAATAATCGGTACCCTATATTTCTCATCTAATTGCTGAATCATGCCGTGTAACTCTTTCGATTCCTCATCAAAATAATCTTCAATAAACATTTGCTCTTTTGCAAAACGTTGAAACTCAATCGTTTTTCGTTTCATTTGCTGTTCCTTACGATAAAAATCTCGAACAACATTCATCGTCACTGTATAAAGCCATGTCGTAAATTTCCCACGATTATGCTTATGGAGAAAACGATATACTTTTAAAAACACTTCTTGCGTCACATCATCAATATGAGTCGGCGACACACCAATTTGAAAGGCAAATTTTTCAACTGTTTTAACATGCATTTCAACTAATTGACTAAATGCATCGTCATCCCCTCTTTTTGCCCGTAACAACAACTGCTCCTCCATCGTCGTTCCCTCCGTCTACTCAATTAGCAACTCTACATATATAACGAAGCTTTAACACAAAAAGTCACACTTACAGCTAAAATTTATTTAATAATATGATAGTTCAGTAACTAGATAAATAGAATAGTTAAACGACATATACTCTTTTATATCAGATTAAAAGTGGGTGTTTTAAAAAGACCGAAACCTTTTAAAACACCCACAAATTTTTTAGCGATTTTGTAAATACGTCTCAATAACTGCTTTAACTCTCTCTAAATCATTTTTATGAGCTTCAATGATATAATGATCGCCTTTCAAATGAGCTTCAACATCTGAGATGCCTTGACTTTCGATAAATTTCAACACATCCTCAATTGTATCATTTTCTGTCAATAACTCCTTTTTTCCAATATAATCCTCTTCTACATACACATCATACGTATCATGATTATTTTTTAATGACTGAGGATTTGCATTAAACAGACCGACAATTGGGAAAAAAATCGTTCCTCTCGAATCACTTGAATAGTTCATGTTCTCACCCTTTCTTCGTCTTATTATGTGTGAATATTTACCGTTTTATAAGCTTTTCTCATTGGATATTTTTACTTGTAAAAGGATGGAATATTGTTAACCAATTGAAACATACTGACATGGAAGGAGGGAATAAAATGAACACGATTTCAGAATGCATGTCAACGAACATTGTGACAATCAATCCCGATCAAACGATTCAAGAAGCAGCTGATTTAATGAAACAGTATGACATCGGATCGATCCCTGTTGTTGAAGCAGATCAGCTAATTGGTATTGTGACAGATCGTGATATTACTCTTCGTTCTACTGCAAGTGGAGCTGATGCACACGTTCCAGTGAAGGATTGTATGACTACAAATATCACTGTAGCTTCACCTAATACCGACATCCACGAGGCAGCTAATTTAATGAGTGAGCATCAAATTCGCAGATTACCTATTGTTGAAAATAATCAACTAGTCGGAATGGTCTCAATCGGTGATTTAGCACTTGATCATCAGTTAGTCAATGAAGCTGGACAAACCCTTTCGAGCATTTCAGAGCACGAGCATCGATCATAATTCCAAAGCAATGTCACTCTGGAGAACTCAAAAAGAGTAATAGCTCCACTCGTTGCGCGCCTTGCTATGAGAAACTGACTCATTGCAAGGCTTTCAAAATCGGGCAACGGCTACGTTTATTACTTAAAGTCCACTGAAAAAGTGCGATTTTCACTTTTTCAGTGGCTTCCATCAAACATGTGTGAAGACCAACCTAATGCAAAGAAAAGGTTGGTCTTCATCATGCTACTTAAGTATGTTATTGTTTGTTTTTACGATTCTTTTTTTCCTTACGATTTAATTCTTGTGCTTCTGTTTCCTGAGCCATCTCAACATTATTAGGTTGTTCCTGTTGTTGAGCTGGATTATTTTTATTTTTGTTACGCTTAGCCAATCTAATCACCCCCCTTTTGCCTTTTATTATGAGCAATAAATAGAAAAACATTCCTATTTATTCACATTTAACCGATTTTTTAATGGCTGACGATTGTAACAGATTAAAGTCGTATTAGAGGCTGGAGAAGATCATCAGCTATGTGTGAAACACATAGAAATAATCTACCATTCATGTGAAAATATAAGTTTCTTAAAAAGCAAGATTTTCTATCATAATCACGTTATAATAAAGGGAAAGGAGGCATTTAAATGGGAATTCCAAAGCCACTCGTTCAGACGAATCAAATATTTATTTTATTAACTGTAACGTTATCATTAATAACAAGCATTTGGTTATTACTCGTACCATTAACCATTGGTCTATATACACTCTACTCTAGGCAAAACCCTATAATAAAAAACAGTTATCGCTTTCTTAAGCATCCTCATGAAAAGTATGTACAAGAGGATCCTGATCAGCAATATTTTAACCAATGGATTGCGACAATATGTATAGCTCTATCTCTTATCAGTTTCTTAAGTAACCAACTTATATTCGGTTATCTATTCTCAATTATGGTTATTATTGCTTCTGCATTAGCCCTTGGAGGGTTTTGTATTGGCTGTGTAATCCGTTATCGTTTCTTAATGTGGAAACATAAACGAAAATAAACATCAATCCTAGGGAGAAGGACACACATGCAAGCACAAGTCTTAGATCAAACTAAAACAAGTTCAAAGAACGAATCAAAAACGTTATATCATATCTTATTTATCATTGGGTTTGTTCATTTGCTTAATGATGCCATTCAAGCACTAGTACCAGCAATGTTCCCTATTCTTCAACAATCAATGGGTCTAACATTTACACAACTAGGAATGATCGCATTTGCTCTTAATTTAACGGCTTCTGTTATTCAACCAGTTGTTGGAACCTACACAGATCGTAAAGCATCCCCCTATGCTCTACCAATCGGGTTAACATTTACATTATGCGGTGTATTCGGTCTTGCGTTTGCTCCATCATTTTCTATTGTCATCGTTTCTGTCATATTTATAGGTATTGGTTCTGCAACTTTCCATCCTGAAGGTTCACGTGTCGCATACATGGCCGCAGGAGGAAGACGCGGACTAGCGCAGTCCATTTACCAAGTAGGTGGAAATAGCGGTCAAGCATTAGCACCGTTAATCACAGCATTAGTGTTAGTCCCACTAGGGCAATTTGGCTCTATTTGGTTTACACTTGTTGCAGCGATAGCCATTGCATTACTCATTTATATCGCCAAATGGTATTCTGCTGAAATAACGAAAAGAGTGAAAAGCTTTAGTCAAAATAAAAAGTTGCCACAAAAGAATATCCCAATTACTACGAGAAAGATCGTATCACTAGCGATGATCCTTCTCATTTTTCTCGTATTCGCTCGCTCTCTTTTTCATGCTGGTCTTACTAATTTCTACGCATTTTTTGCTATTGAAACGTACGGTATATCGATTCAACAAGCGCAAATCTATTTATTTTTATTTTTGGCTTTCGGAGCAATCGGGACATTTGCCGGTGGTCCACTAGCAGATCGTTTTGGTAAGAAAACAATTTTGATGATATCTATGCTAGGCTCAGCACCGTTAAGTTTACTATTGCCACATGTTACGCCAATAGTTGCTTTTCCTTTAATCTCTATTATAGGCTTTATTATTTTATCTAGCTTTTCGGTCGCGGTCGTCTATGCACAAGAACTCGTTCCTGGTCGAATCGGACTCGTCTCCGGTCTCATTGTCGGATTAGCATTTGGAATGGGCGCTATTGGCTCAGTTATGCTCGGGATTCTTGCAGATGTCATTGGTTTAAACAATACCATTTTCATAACAGTTGCTATACCCATTGTCGGTTTCTGCTCCTTCTTTTTGCCTAATGATCAATGGATTAATGAACATATTCAATCGTAGCAACCACAAGAGCACGAGGAGGCTCACTTGCTTCCCGCGGAAGGCGAAGTATATTTCGGAGTGGTAATTTACATATTCAGTTTCTCCTTTATTAAAACAACTTTGAACCAGCCTAGGATAGAAAATATCTACGACTAAAGATAGTGGAGTTAGACTACGTGCTTGGAAAAAAATACTTTCGTGCATTTCACACGAAAGTAGTCTTCCTTGCCTTATCCAAATATATTTTGTAAAAATAAGCGAACTACATCAGCCCCACCTATAATCGTTCCTAACGTACTACCTAAATTCGTTAATACGACCATTAACAGAATGCGTGTCACATTATTACGCCAAAATCCTTTTACAGTAAAAACATCGTCCGTCAAGGATTCAAAATCAGATACTTTAGGCTTTCGTTTAATCGCTTCGACTAACCCAGAAAACCAACCTGCTGCTAGCAATGGATACAGAGAACTAATTGGTGCAACTAGAAAAGCCGTTAAAATGGATAAAGGATGACCAAACGCTATAGCCGCACCTATTGCAGCAAATGTTCCATTCCACAGGATCCAGCTCCATGTTAAGTTCATTCCTATTTCAGGATTAGAGAAAAAGGCATACCCAATCATACTTAAAATCAAAATTGGAATCATCCATGCGATAACTTTAGGCGCTATCGATTTAGGAGGTCGTTTCATTAACGTTTTAATGTCATGATCATGTCGTATTTCTTCTTTTATACCAGGAACATGAGCTGCACCTAATACAGCCACAACCTTTTCACCCGGAGCTTGTTTTATCTTTTGAGCTAAGTACTGATCACGCTCATCTATTAATGGAACTTTCAGGCGTGGAAACGTTTCGGTAAATTCCGTTAACATTGAATTTAACATGTCTTTCGATTTCATCTTTTCAAGCTCTTGTTCGGAGATCTCATCTTTACTAAAAATACTGTACACTAATTGAGTTAACAGCTTAGCTCTCCCCCAAAAACCGACCCCATGCCAAATACGAGCGAACGTAATTTGTATATTACGATCGGCTAAGACAAGCTTGGCATCAACTTCCTTTGCAGATTCTATACCTTGAATCATTTCCTGACCTGGCTTAATCCCAAATTGTTTAGCCATTCTTCTCTGAAAGGATGAAACAATTAAATTCATAAGGAGAAGTGTTGATTTTTTCTCTTTGATCACTTTAAATACATCCATATCCTTCCATGAATTACCTTTCATAACTGAGTGGTAGCGCTGTTCATCAAGCTCCACACAAACGGAATCTGGTCGCTCAAGCTCTATTACCTCTTTCACTTGTTCTACGCTTTTCTTGGATATATGTGCAGTCCCTACAAGTATAATCTCTTTTCCATTGACGGTTAACCTCGTAATATATTCCTCTGACATGTACGATATGTCCTCCTCATTCTAACAAATACGATACAAAACGATTATGTACAATTTTCTCCTTCATTATATCATAGAACAATTCTGTTTATGAGTAGAAAGGATCTATACTAATAAAAAGAAGCTAACCTCTTTTCAGTTAACTTCTTCTTAGTCATCACACGATTGATTCTTCAACGATTACAGCCCAGCCTTTTCCTTTATAAGCATTGTAGCCCTTTGTTAAGCTATATGCATATATGTTTGTGCCTTCAACTGTAAACCCTTGTTTCTCAGTACGTGAAAGGACCTTTTGTACCGCTTTAATTTCGCCTAAATTAGCTTGGAATACATCCGTTCGATTCTTTGATGCTATGACTTCACCTTTTGAATTAATTACGTATAATTTACTATTTTCATCAATTTTGACTGAATCAATAATATCGTAAATATATTCCCAATTAAAGCGTGTCGTGAAAACACCAATCACTTCTCCTTCATCATCTAATACAGGACTCGAGTAATTCATCGTATAGCCATCGACTACAGACGAATAGTACATATCTGTTACAAACACATCTTTGGTTTTTACAGTTTGTTGGAACCATTCACGATCAGCCATATTTTTACCTATTTGATGATTGTTTTGAGCTGTTGCAACAATATTGCCTTCTAAATCGAGTACAAGTAAATCGTAATACACTTCATAAATCTGATGGATTTTTTGCAATAACCCTTCAGCAAGCTGTTTACCTTCTTTTGACGGATTAAGTAAGCAATTTTTTACGACATTAAAGCTTGCCCATGCTTGAACATCACAATTCCGTTCAAATAAATTTCTATCAATTTTATCAATTGTATCAAAAGCAATATCTACCGTTCGAATCGCAATAATTTCGTTCGCCTTTTGCTGAATTCTCTGAATGAGCTCTTCGCTTTTTTGACTAGCCTTCAAACTATGCTCAGCAAATTTCTTGATCTCAGTAGCTACAACTGAAAATCCTCGTCCTGCTTCACCAGCTCGAGCAGCTTCAATCCCTGAATTTAATGCAAGTATGTTCGATTTCATCGAAATGTCTTGGATATCTCTCATAACATGTTCCATTTCCTGATTATCTTTCTTTAGTTCATTCATCAATACCGACACATTTAACTGCTTTTCTACTAGCTCCTTCATCGTCTCTTCCCCTTATGTTCGAATTGTCGTTGTTCTCTTTATGCGACCCTGTCAAATTATATCATTTTTCTGATGGGAATTTTATCATTTTAGACAAGTATTTATAGCGGACATGCATATAGATGAAATAGATGAAGAAAGGAGGAGGAATAAATTGACGTTAGTATTAATCAAAAAAAGTTGGTTGTATATCGCCATTGTTTTCCTGTGTACACTCGTTGGGGCTTACTTTTATTTTCAAACAAGCTTAGGTGCGATCACAACAGTTAAACCGATTGGTGATGAATTTGAGCTTCATATGGTTACAACTGAATTCAAAACGACCACAGAGGATGGTAGAGAAATTGAGTCATATCGGTGGGATCCCGGAACCGTTTATATCCCAAAAGGAAAAGATATTACTCTTCGAATTTACGGTGTAAACGGGAAAGAGCACCCTTTCCAAATTGAAGGAACGAATGTTTCAGGTACGATAAGAAAAGGAGAAGAGACCGTCCTACAATTGCACTTTGAAGAAGAAGGTATTTATCGTTTAATTTGCACAGCACATTCAACGATTGATCATCATGGTCCAATGATTGCCTACTTAATAGTCGATTGATTAATAAATGAAAGATCTTTCCTTACACGTATCAAACATAACCGTTTCCTTAATTATTCATGGAAATATTCTATTTTGATCGATATGTAACTCTTCACTAGTTTCAATGTCGTTACGTCCAATTAATAAGAATACTTTTAATTGGACGTAACAACAATATATAAGCATCCTTCTTTCAATTGCCAATTTCTATACTCCTATCTTATTATTACTTCTTCGCAAACCTAGAAAAAGTCTCTTGATTTTTTATTACATCCAAAAATTCTCCTTTTTTCACTTTTGATGAAAGTTTGTCAAACCACTCTCGATCTCGAGTGCTTAATGCTAAATCAATTAAATTTGTCATCTCATCTTTTGTCCAACGGTCCGTCATTGAGTAAATTTGCAACTCTTTTTCATCAATACGCACAATTTTCCCTATTAACTTCTTGTTGTCAGATATTAATACCCGCACTTTTATGAATGTCTGATACACCTCTTCATGCTCGACATATCCATGAACTAATTCACCAATCATTGTTTTGCCTCGTACCCAATCGCCGATTTGAGGACGCTTATAATACCTTTTGCTCATTAATCTCACCAGCCTTCCGAAATAAATGTCCATGAATGTCTATACGGCATTATATTCATAAACAAATTCTATTTCTTGTGCATTCACCCAATAAGTAAAAGAAGATAGTACCTTTTCGATCATAATTGTAAACGCTAACAGATTTTTTGAAATAAAAATAAGTGCATGCAGCGTGAAATTTCTATATTTTATCGTTATGATGTAAAAAGGATTGATTACAATATATATAAAGACAGTTAGGAGTCTACGAAAATGAAAATCATTGCAACTGATTTAGACGGTACTTTATTAAACGAGAAGCATATGATTAGCGAGGAAAATGCCGCTGCAATTCGAAAAGCCCAAAAATCAGGGATTGAAGTCGTTGTTGCAACAGGGCGTTCTTTTAGTGCCGCTTATAAACCTCTACAACAAGCCGAATTAAATTGTCCAATTATTTGTTTAAATGGGGCTCAAATTTATACTTTAGAGCAAGAGTTAATTTACAATGCTCCATTAGAACGATCTTCCTGCTTTCAAATTCAAAAAGCTTGCCATGAAGAAGGAATGTATTTTGAAGTATTTACAAACAAAGGTGGATATTCCGATAGCCGTGATAAATTTGTCCAGGTTATGGTTGATATTACGCTATCTGCAAACCCTGAATTAAAGCGTGAAGATGTGGAAACATTAGCTAAGCAACGTTTTCAAGATGAAGAAATTGAAGTGATCCAAAACTTTGAAAAATTATTTAATAACACTGAAATTATTCCGTACAAAATTTTAGCATTCTCTATATTTGATCATGAGCTAGAAGCTGTTCGTAATCAATTGAAAGACCATGATCAACTAACGATTACCTCCTCAGGTTTCTCTAATTTAGAGTTTAATCATCCGAAAGCTCAAAAAGGAATTGCATTGTCCTATTATGCCAATCAAAAAGGAATGAACATGAGTGATGTGATGGCGATTGGAGATAACTTTAACGATGAATCAATGATTTCAATGGCTGGATGGGGTGTTGCTATGGGGAACGCCGAGGATGGAATTAAAGAAATTAGTAACTATGTAACAAAGACAAATATTGAAAATGGCGTCGCACATGCGATTGAGGAAATGCTCTCATAAAAAAACGCGTATCGGCCTTTTCTTATTTGCGTAGTATTATGCGGGATTGAGTCTTTATGAAAATGCCCCTGAAAAAGTTTGTTTTATTTTTTTCAGGGGCATGAAAACAATTAATTTCAGTGTCCTTCTACCCTATCAACCGTTTTCACCTAAACACCAAACGATAATGTTCTTCATCATTTGTTGCATGTAAGGATGTAACAAAGCTTCACGACAATGAGAAGGTGTGAAACAAGCAACACGTCCTTTCCCATATCGATGATGCCAACCGGCTACTGCTTCACCATCGTCAGAAACACTACGAAGGAAAACAGTCGTATCATTCTCTACAAATGATACGAAATAATGTTCATCCCAAACTTCATAGCTCGCCAAACCTTTTGTAAAAGGATGATGACTAACCGGCTCATACGTCACATTTGCTTGTGGTGGATGGTATGTAAAATACCCACGTAGCATTTTTATATAGGTGTCAATGTTATCATATGAAGCTAATCCCGAATGCCATGCAAACCAACTTCCGCCCCCCTCAGCATATGATGCAATACTCTTGGCCACCTCATCATCCATCCAATAAATCACTTTACCATCTTCAGGGTTTAAACGATTTTCCTTTGAAAGAATGACAACATCTGGCTCCATTTTGAGATCTTCTATTAATGTGTCAACAGATCGGATAACAAATGTAACATCCGTCTCTACCTTCAATTGCTTCATAACTAATGACAACGATTCTTTCATTAGGTCCAATTCATGATAATAATCACCTAAATATGCAAAGATTTTCTTAGACATTCTATCACCTCATTGAATGTTCGATCTTTATTTGTAAGACTCCTCACTAGCTTTTTCATTTAATGCATCCTCATCATTAATATGAGCAGGCTTATCATATTTAATGAAAAATGCCAGAATAAATGTGAATAATGTTAAAATAGCTAAGAGCAAAAAGGAAACATTTGCACCAAAGATATCTGGATTTGAAATTCCTGCATTACTTGATACACTTTCCTTTGTTGTTGTCATGACTGATACTAACAATGCCGTACCTACAGAAGAGGCGATCATTTTCATCGTGTTATCCATCGCAGCCCCGTGTGGTATTAACCGCTTAGGAATTTGATTTAATGCAGCAGTTGCTACAGGCATCATCACCATAGACAGACCAAACATTCGAATAGCGAACATAACAGTCAAATAAGTAAACGACGTTTCAGGACCTAAAATTGCAAAGGCAAATGTCGATACTGTTAATATCGTAAGGCCGATATATACTAACCATTTCGCTCCGTATTTATCAAATATTCTCCCTGTAATTGGTGACATCATCCCCATTATGAGCGCTCCTGGTAAGAGAGCCAGTCCTGATTCAAAGGCAGTAAAATCTCTCATATTTTGCATATACAAAGGTATTAATGTTTCTGTACCAATTAACCCCATAAAACCAACCATACCAATAAGAACGGCGTAAGGAAAAATCTTAAATGTAAAAACACGAAACTCTAACATTGGATATGTTAGTTTCAGCTGTCTTGTTACAAATAATATAATGAAAATAAGACCGATAATTAGGATGATAATGGTCATGGGATCGAGCCAACCATTATTACCTGCACTCGTAAATCCATATAATAATCCACCAAAGCCAAACGACGAGAAAATGATGGAAAGTATGTCTACTTTCGATTTTTTTTGTTCAGTTACATTTTTTAATGCAAACACTGCAATAAAAATGTCAATAATAGCGATAGGCAATATGATATAAAATAATACACGCCATGAATAATGACTCGTCACCCACCCCGAAAGAGCAGGCCCAATAGCAGGGGCAAATGAAATTACTAAGCCAATTAAGCCCATTATTGCTCCCCGCTTGCGAACGGGAAAAATGAGCAGAAAAACGGTTGTCATTAAAGGTAACATGATTCCAGCTCCCGCCGACTGGATCATCCTCCCCACTAATAGCATCTCAAAGTTCGGTGCAACACCTGCAAAAAGAGTCCCAAATGCAAAGATACTCATCGCACTTATGAAAAGCTGTCTAGTCGTAAATCGTTCAATTAAAAAAGCACTTATTGGAATCATAATACCATTAACAAGCATAAAAACAGTCGTCAACCATTGAGCACTGTTTTCTGTCACACCCATTTCAGTCATGATAGGTGGAATTGCCGTTATCATTAACGTTTGATTTAAAATTGCAATAAATGACCCTGCTAATAATAAAGCGACAATTGTTTTTCTGTTATATGCTGGTATGCTCATAGCTTCCCCTCTCCTATTCCATTCAATCAATATATAAGTTCAACTTCAATAGCGTACACGAATCTCAAACTTATTTCTAATATAACGCTTAAAATGTTGGTTTTTTTACACCAGTAAATATTTCAAATAATTACCACCATTTTTTTTAACAAATTTCATAATACTACAAATAGAAATAACACTATTCATAAAGGAGTACACACAGCTATGAAAAAAATGAAATGGATAACGATTGTATTGACATTGTTATTATTCACTGCTTGTAACCAGGCTGATGAAGCACGTAATGGCAACATGCAAAATAGAGGGACGATTGGTCAACTCTCAAGCGATTATACAACGGAGTCAAGTGAAGAGTTCCCTCATACAAAACCAATTCAATTACAGCACGCAAAATATGATTATACGGTTCAAAATTCCCAAGAAATTACTCGCGCTGAAATCGAAAAGGTGCTGCCAACAGATGTCTTACAACAGCTCCCCCAAAACATTCGTCATATTACCGTTGAAGACTTAGAACGATTTATTCCAGAAGGAGCAACACAGCTATCTCCTGAACAGATAATGGAACGAATCCAACAAGGGGGAGGACATGGTCATGTCCAACAGCCTACTCAACCCGAGAGACCACAACAAGGTCCTGATCAGCAACGACCTGAGGCGCCCGATGAAACAACTGAACAACAACCAGATCAAGAAACTGAGCAGCCAGAGCAAGAGGATACCGAACAACAAACAGAAGGAATTAGCGAGGTCGAGCAACAAGTTATTGATTTAACGAATCAAGAAAGGCGTAATAATGGACTCCCAGAACTACAAGCTGATTCATCATTGAGTCATGTTGCAAGGGAAAAATCAAGAGATATGCAACAAAATAATTACTTCTCGCACACAAGTCCAACATACGGATCTCCATTTGACATGATGCGTGATTATGGCGTTTCCTATAATTCAGCAGGAGAAAATATTGCTCAAGGCCAACGTTCTGCTCAGGAAGTTGTTCAAGCATGGATGAACAGCGAAGGTCATCGTGCCAATATTTTAAGCAATGATTTTACTCATATAGGCGTTGGATACATTGAACAAGGAAACTATTGGACACAAATGTTTATTAGCCGATAAAAACAGAAAGAGGCTGGGATATAAGTTTTTTATATTTTTATGTCCCAGCCTCTCAGCCTGTCGACAAAGTCTCGTAAAAGCGAAACTGTCGATAGGCTTTTTATGGTTAATGAAAAATTGCTGCGATTCCGCTTTTCACCTCTCTGCGCTTCGATAACAATTGACAGAATTCGATTTGAATCTTATAACTAAAATAAGAGATTAACGATCAAGGGGGAAATAAAGATGGAACCAAAAAAAGACACTAAAGATATTTTTCTTAAAACAGCATCAAGGCTATTCAGGCACCAAGGCTATCATGCTACGGGTATGAATCAGATCATAAAAGAAAGTAAAAAGCCCAAAGGTTCGCTCTATCATTTCTTTCCAAATGGAAAAGAAGAGCTTGCAATTGAAGCCGTCCTTATGACAAGAAAATCTTCTTCTGAGCATTTGAAGAAAACGATAGAGCCCTATCAATGTCCGGTTGAAGCCATCCAAGCTCTATTTCGCCATTTTGAAAAAGAGCTTGATATCGATTATATAAAGGAAGGTGGTCCAGCCCCAATTGGATTACTGACATTAGAGACAGCATCGATGAGTCAAGAATTAAGATCCGTTTGTCGTGACACTTATTATGAGTGGCAATCCATTCTTGAACAGAAATTTATCAAGTGTGGGCTATCCAAAAAGGTTGCTGCTGAGAAAAGTGTTACAACCATTGTCTTAATGGAAGGTGCTGTTACACTATCAATTGCGAATCAATCGACAGAACCTTTTTCAATTGTTTCAAAACAGCTTTTTCATTTGTTTAATAATTAATGGTAAGCATCTTAATAAGACGTCCTTCCATATATAGAAATGCTTCTTTTTGTACAAACAATCATAAATACCAGAAATCATATTCCTAATTATATGATAGAATGACAACTACTTTCACAGATAGTTTAGGAGATGAACAAAATGACTCTTTTTCTTTTTGGTCTAGGAGTGCTAAATATATTAATAGGTCTCATTATTGGTTTTTTCTCGGGTACTTTTTTAGGCTTTCTCACATACACATTTATGTCTATTTTGCTATCATCTATTCTTTTTTCTTTCGGCACAATTATTGATAAGCAAGAGCAGATAATAAGTCTAAACAGGCAGCATTCTTCACTACTCAAAGAGCTTATTCCGACAAACACTATTCAATGTACAAACTGTCAATATGAATTCGAGTCTTGGATTAACTCTTGCCCGAAATGCGGATTCAAAAACAAATAGCACTTTGTATAAAAAGCTTAACATTCACCTTGATCCTAATTTGTCTGTACGAGTAGTGATTCGACTCTTTTTTGTACAATCCATAAACGAATGAGAAATCCGACTGCTGCACAGGTTAAGCCTATTGTAATTCCAATCCAAAAGCCGAATGGACCTAAATTAGTATTCGCAGCTAATATGTACCCTACTGGCATACCAATCAACCAATACGAAATAAAGGCCGTAATAAAAGGTACTTTTACATCTTTATAACCTCTTAATACACCTTGTAGACCAGATTGTGCAGCGTCGGATAGCTGATAAAAAATAGCGATAATAAAGAATTGTCCCGCTATTTTCACAACATTATAATCAGATGTGTATAAATAGGAAATTGGCTCCCTGAATAAATAAAGGAAAATAGCACCAAATGCTAAGATAAGCATTCCTCCCCATACGCCGAGGTAGCCATATTGTTTGGCATTTCTTATTTGTCCTCCACCAACTGAGAAACCAACTACGATTGTTAGCGCCATCGAAATGCTTAAAGGAATCATAAAAATAAGCGAAGTAAAGCTTAAAGCAATTTGATGAGCTGCAACGGTGACGGTTGAAAACATTATTCCCATTAGAAGTGTTACGACAGCAAAGATACTTGCCTCAAAAAAAATAGACAAGCCAATAGGAACTCCAATAGCTAATTGTTCCTTCCAAGCTAGTAGCGATGGTTTAGCCCATTGAACAAACAAGCGATAATGACGTAAGGCATCTACTTTAAAAGTTGTCCAAATGCTAAATAGCAAAATAATCCAATACGTAACAGCCGTTGCATAACCAGCTCCAATCCCTCCTAATGCTGGTAGTCCAAACTTTCCAAATATAAATCCATAATTTAAAAGGACATTAAATGGAACAGCTAGTACTGTAATGAACATTGTAAGCCTCGTAAATCCTTGTGCGTCAAAGAAATAGCGTAAAACACTTGAAGCAAATAACGGTAAAATACCAATCGATAATCCGATTAAATAATGATAGGCAATATAATAAACATCTGGCTCTAAGTTCATAATCGCTAGTATCGGTTTTAAAAATAGAGCTCCCAATACGATAATCAATATAGCTAATAGTCCTGACACATATAATGATTGTGTAACAGAACCAGCAATTTCATCTCGTTTTCCCTTTCCTATTAAATAAGCAATAATTGGTGTCACGGCAAGTAATATCCCGTTAATACCCGAAAAGACTGGCAACCATAAGCTAGAACCGATTGCGACACCTGCTAAATCGTCAGTGCCAACACGCCCAGACATCATTGTATCTACTAAATTCATGGCATATAAGCTTACTTGTGTGACCATAATTGGCCAAAGAATTTGTAATAATAACGAGCATTTCTCTTTCCAATTCTTGGCATGATACATAGCTTAACCTCCAAACTGTTGAATGTTCATTAGGATATTGTCTACTTTTAGACGAGCTATGTCTAGTCTTTTGCCCAAAGACTGAATTTTTTATTTATTACAACAAAACTTTTTATTATACTTTAGTACAATTGTAATAGAGATAAAAATAAACGAGTGGCCATTCGTATACTCGTCTGTTTTAACACCTTATTAATTTGTATGAAAATAAATTATTTTCATTTAAAGAAGAATTTCTATGACTCTATTGACAACGTTTACATGATTCGTTTTAATTAAGTTGTTAAGGGTTAAACGATACAAATTTTTTTTATTATTGAAAAGGTCCAAACGAATAACGCTTAACCTATAGTATAATAAGAGAAAATAAAAAGGAGAGTGACAAACATGCGTGTGAAAGTATTAAAACCAATTTTTGCTGAAACTGCCACAACATTAGTGAACACTGCAAGTGCATTTCCTGAAACGATCTTAATTAAAAAGGACCATTGGGTAATTGATGCAAAAAGCTTGTTAGGACTTTTAGCTGTATCGTTACAGCCTGATCAAGAGGTTGATATCGAAATCCGCGAAGGTGATAACGAGGAAGCTTTTACAGCTTTATTAAATACTGGCTTATTCGAAAAGAAATAATTTAATACTACGTGTGACTTCAAATATTTTTTCTGTAAGTCTATGTAACAAAGATTCCTATGATGATTTTCAGTTTTAAAAAGGTAATTTGCACCCTTTTTTATGATTTTTCATAGGAATCTTCTTCTTTTCATATTGAGCCATTAGTCTCGTCAATGACAGTCTCACTTAAATAATATTGCTCTACATCCACCGTCGTTTCCTTCTCTTGAACGTATTGGGCTAGCTCAGAACCTAAAAATGGACCTGCCGTCAACCCAGTCGCACCTAAACCATTTCCCGCATAGAGACCTCGAAATTGCTTAACGTCGCCAAACACTGGCAAAAAATCTGGAACGACTGGGCGAAAACCAATTTTAGTTTCTAACAAATGACTATCAAGTAACTGTGGAGTCACTTCCTCTAAGACGTTCAAAAGTTCATTCTGCCCTTTCGTGGATATGATCGGTTCGTAATTGTTGCTATCTTCATATGTGCTGCCGACAACGACGCGTCCATCTTGAAAGCCTAGTATGTATTTACTTGTTGGTGTGATAATAACAGGCCACTGGTCTACTTCTGTATGAGAAAACTTCAAATGAACAATTTGAGCACGTTGCGGTTTCACTTGAAATGACAGACCTAACGGCTTTAACAGCTCTCTCGCCCATGCCCCTGCTGTAACAATTACTTTATCACAGTACGTCACTTCATCATTCACCTTTACACCTGTCACAACATTATCTTTAGTTAAAATAGAACCATCACCCTCAATAAATTGAGCGCCATATTGAATGGCTCCATTAACAAGTGCCTGACATACTTCTTTTCCATTTACACGAGCTGCTCCACTAATAAATAATCCATTATAGGAATCATTTAAGAAAGGAAATAATCTCTTCAATTCGTTTGAATGAAGCATCTGAATATTACCAATTTCTGGAGCATCCGCTTTTTTTAGAAGAACACGCTCTCTCATTTTCTCTAATTTATTTAAGTCGGTATGAACACTTATTGCCCCAACTTGCTCATAACCTGTATTTAACACACCTAATTGCTGTAATTCTGGAATTAATGTGCGGTAAAAACGTGCTCCTCGTCGTACGAGCTCGTACCATCTTTGATTACGTCTTTGCGATAGCCATGGACAAATAATACCAGCTCCTGCATCCGTTGCCTTACCGATATCGTCTCGGTCAACCATAATGACATCAACACCAGATTTAGCTAAATGATACGCAGTCGAAGCGCCTAAAATACCTGTACCAATAACACCAACCTTCATCTTCTCACCTTTTTCCTTTTTCGGACATTAGACAACCATTTCACGAGCCATTTAGAATGAGAAAAGAGTGTAACAACAATAACTCATGTTACACTCTTTTCTCAATTAAACTTATTCAAATCCTACCATAAATTCATCTGGATTTGGACCAATTCGTTCATCCTTATTTAAGTCGTTAATGATCTTCATATCATTTGCAGAAAGTTCAAAATCAAAAATGGCAGCATTTGCTATAATACGTGATTCCTTAACTGATTTAGGAATGGTTACAACACCATTTTGTAAATCCCATCTTAAAATCACCTGCGCCACGGTTTTATTATATTTATTCGCAATCTCGTTCAAGGTAGGGTCCGCTAACAATTGTCCTTGCTTCAATGGAGACCACGCCTCAAGTTGAATATTCTCTTGTTCACAATATTCTCTTAACTCAAGTTGAGCTAAATGAGGATGATATTCTACTTGATTAACCATCGGCTTAATTTCCGCGTCACTTATTAAATCCTTTAAATGATGGACTTGAAAATTACTAACGCCAATTGCCCGAATGCGTCCAGCTTTGTAAAGCTTTTCTAACGCCTTCCATGTTTCTTTGTATTTATCTTTTCCTGGCCAATGAATTAAATACAAATCTAAATAATCTAATTTTAATTTATTTAGTGTTTCATCAAAAGCATGTAAAGTCTCTTCGTATCCTTGATTTGAATTCCACACTTTAGAAGTAACAAATAACTCATCTCGTGGTATGCCTGAATCTTCAATACCTCGGCCTACGCCTTCTTCGTTTTTATATACGGCAGCTGTATCTATACTACGATAACCGTGTTGAATAGCCGCTTTTACTACTTCTACAACTTCTGTACCCTCTTCGACTTTAAATACACCCAAACCAAACCAAGGCATTTTGACACCGTTATGTAACGTCGTTGTATCCTGCAAGCTTTTTGGCATAATCGTTCCTCCTTAAACAAAATTATAAATGAACCTTTCATATATTATCTAAACATAATTTCAATAAAAAACTCAACAAATATGATTAAGAACACCTTTAAAATCAATGAATGACTTCTAAGAATTAATCATCCCGCTCTACACTTAATATGTCTCCTGTATCTCTGCAGTTAAAGCTAGTTTTGTTCGCAACACTTCCATCCCACTTAATGTAGGCAGCATAAAGTCTAATAAGATCAGAGGCCATGACTGTTCCTCAACTCGACTCAAAGCCATTATTACGTCCATAAAAATAGTTGTTTCATACCTCTCATGCTCTAGTTCAAGCTGAAGTACTTTGAGATATTTTTTCATCCTCGACAAATAAAATACGTCCCTTATTCAATCATGACAGGCCACACAAAGTGATTCAAAAGATTTAAAAATAAGCCTCATATAGACTTCTGATCGCTGTTCTATAAAGTTATCATGCCCTTAATCGTCGTAACAGCAGAACCTCCAACCTTTACCTGTATATGGCCTGCTCGTTTTGTTATTGTTGCCAATACAGTACCCGGTCGATTCATCGAATTCCCTTGTATTATGCGATATTGTTTAGATTCTCTTAATTGACCTTCCATATATAAATAACCGATTAAAGCACCATTAGCCGAACCTGTAACTGGATCTTCATTTACACCAACAGCTGGAGCAAAATCACGTGTGTAAATATCGACATTATGGTCATTTGTATGCCGTGTGAATAAATGATTTGTGACAATTCCAAAATCCTTGTTCCACATTTTTAAATCTTCGAATAAAGGAGATGCTTGATCAATAGAAGCTTGGTTCTTCATCGGAACAACTAAGTGCCAATTTCCCGTATAAGCTAATTTTATTGGTAATTGTAAATCGAAATCCGTAACAGTAACACCCAGCATACTCGCTAAATGATCATTTTCTATATCCACTTGTTTAACTTTTGGCTCCACTTGTGTCATGATCATCAATAAATGATCTTCTTTTTGTTTAATTTCCACCGGAACACTTCCAACATTTGTTGCAAACGTCACAACAGCTGAACTTGACTTTAAATCGAACTTCTGAGCTATAACCCAAGCTGCTGCTAACGTTGCATGTCCACAAAAATCAACTTCGCAAAAAGGGGTGAAAAATTTGATCTGATAATCCGACTGATCAAGTTTACTGGAAAAAAGAAATGCCGTTTCTGAAAGGTTCATTTCATTAGCAATCTGTTGCATTTCGCTACTCGTTAACCCTTCAGCATTCGGAACGACACCGGCCGGATTACCACTAAAAGCTTGGTCTGTAAATGTATCAATATGAAATATATGATAATTCCTCATTGTTCATCTCCCCCTTTTTCTATTCATTATTGTCTGAATCATTATATGAAGCAATAGAAATAGTTTCTCTAATGGAAAAGCCCTAAAAAGAAATTCATTCTTTTAGGGCTTTTCCCATTGTATATTGATAGGCTTCAGCGAAATTAGGAGAGTTAGAGTAAAGACTCCGCACCATCGATGTGAATAACACTTCCTGTTATATGATTAGATTGCTCTGAAGCTAAGAAAGAGACTAGATCTGCTACTTGATCGGGCGAACCTGGCTTATGTTCTAACGGCTGTGAGCCTTCAGGGTATTCAATCGGAATACGAATTTTATCTAGTTCATCGTCCTCTTTAAACGTGTTTTCACCAATGTTTGTCTTTATTGCTCCAGGACAAACGATATTTACTCTAATTTTATAACGTGCTAATTCTAAGGCTGCCATTTTACCAAATGCAACCTGACCTGCTTTCGAAGCACTATATGCTGACATACCAAAACCTCGATATTTTCTCGTACCATTAATAGAGCTCGTGATAATAATGCTGCCACCATCCTTCTTCATATGAGGAATGGCGTATTTGGTTGCAAGAAATGTACTTCTTAGGTTAGTCGCTAGCGTCCTATCCCAATCATTCGCGCTTAAATCTTCAATTGGCTCGACTTTACCATTTATACCAGCATTCGCATAAACAACATCTAACCTTTCCCATTGATCAATGACTGCTTGATAGCTCTCTTTCATTCGCTGCTCATCAGAAACATCCGTATCAAGTACTAAAGCGCTACCACCTACATGCTCAATTTCCTGTTTCACTTCTAACGCCTTCTCTTCCTTAATATCCACAAGCGCTACTTTCAACCCTTGTCTTGCTAATGCAATTGCACTAGCGCGGCCAATTCCTGAAGAACCTCCAGTTATTATAGCTACTTTACCTGTATTTCCTTCAGTAGACATCGTTAACCTCCTAATTGAGAACGTGATTAACTTTATCCTACCCGGATTTTACCTTTAACAAACACAGGAGTGTGGCTTAACTGACCATTAGCGTTGGACGTGAAAAGCTCCAGATTGAAAGACGCTCTCTACTTCTTCTACGTTCACTTTCAACGAATCACCGAATATCGTATGCTTAATCGCAGCAGCAGCAGTAGAAAATTCTACTTTGTATAAATCATCCTTATTGAGCAAGTAAGAATATAAGAAGCCAGCTGTGAAGGCATCACCCGCACCAACACGATCAATAATGTCGATACTATATTTCTTAGAAAGGCTTACTTCTTCCGATGTGCCATTATACACAAGTCCTTGATAGTCATTTTTTGAGGCTGATATGACATCTCGAAATGATGAAACAATATATTGAAAACCAAATGTTTCATTAATAGTCTTATAGATCTTTTGATAGTCTTCTATTTCTGCAACTTCTATTAACGCGTGATCTAACCCTAGGAATGTAGTAAAATCGAGAAATCCTGCGAATGCTACATCTACGTATGGGAGAACTTGTAGAAATTTACTTTTCGCTTCATTGGTTGACCATAATTTAGCTCGATAATTAAAATCAAAGCTTACAGGGATCTTACGGCGAGCTGCTTCTTCCATAAATGCTTGTGATAGTCGAAAAGCTTGTTCACTAATACCTAATGTTATACCTGATACATGAAAAAGCTCAGCCCCATCAAAAACAGCATCCAAATCAAATTCTTCAATCTGAGCCTCTGAAATAGCAGAGTGCTTACGATCATAAACAACTTTACTCGAACGAATGGAGTAACCATTTTCAAGGAAATACGTTCCAAGTCGTTCTCCACCACGAATAATGTGAGACGTATCGACTCCATAGGCGTTAAATGATTGAATCGCCGCGTCACCAATTGCATGTGCTGGTATTTTCGATACGAGCGATGTTTGCAAACCAAATGATTGTAATGCGACCGCAACATTCCCTTCACTTCCACCGTAAATCGCATCGAACGACTGACTTCCTGAAATACGATCATGCCCCGGAGGAGATAACCTCAACAAAATTTCTCCTAAAGTAACTACCTTTTTCATTTAGCTTCCTCCTTCATCAAGAACGTATTTCTTTTATTTTATTGACAAATTGTTGAGCCGTTTCAATAATGTCATTAGAACTTCCCTTCGTTAATTGGCCACCAACTCCAACCGCACACACTCCTGCTTGAATCCAATCTTGAACATTCTCTAAACTTACGCCGCCTGTTGGCATGATATCAACATGTGGTAACGGTGCCTTAATATCTTTCACAATTGCTGGTGCTGCCATTCGTCCAGGAAAGAGCTTAATGACATCAACGCCAGCCTGTAACGCATGTGTGATTTCTGTAATCGTCATACATCCAGGCATGTACGGAACTTTATACAAATTGCATAGCTTCGCAGTCTCTTCATCAAATGCCGGTGAGACTATGAACGTTGCTCCTGCTAAAATGGCCAAACGAGCAGTTGTTGCATCTAGCACGGTTCCCGCACCAGCTAAACAACCTTCTGTACCTGATAAAGATTCAATCACATTGGAGGCATTTGGCGTTGTATACGTCAGTTCAATGATGTTCACTCCACCTTTGACACATGCTCTAGATATCCGTTCTGCTTCCTCTGCTGAATCACCTCTTACAACTGCAACAATTCCTGCTTGCTCAATTGCTTTTAACACTTCATATTTTTTCATTTTCTCTATTCTCCTCTCGTTATACACCTGAATAGGCTAAAAATCCTCCATCTACGGGTACTGTAATACCCGTTACGAACCCTGACATATTTTCATCCGCTAGCCAGAGTAACGTTCCTAACAAATCTTCAGGCTTACCAAAGCGACGCATCGGAGTATGACTGATAATCTTATCAGAACGAGGTGTTAATGAGCCATCTTCATTCGTTAATAGCTTCCGATTTTGCTCCGTTAAAAAGAATCCCGGAGCGATTGCATTCACTCTAATCCCTACATCGGCCATGTGAACGGCTAGCCATTGGGTAAAGTTTTCGATACCTGCTTTAGCAGCACTATAGGCTGGCACTTTTGTCATAGGCGAAGGTGCGCTCATTGATGACATATTGATGATCGTCGCGCCAGGTTGATTCATCATTTTTTGGGCAAATACTTGCGTCGGAATAATCGTTCCAATTAAATTTAAATTAAAAACAAATTGAAATCCCTCAGTCGTCATATCAAAAAACGTTTTTAGCTCATGATTATTCAAATCTTCTCGCTTTAACGTTTCATTTGTCGTTGTACCCTCTGGATGATTACCACCTGCACCGTTGATTAAGATGTCACAAACACCTAATTGACTAGATATCATCTCTTCTGCTTTTTGAACACTATCCATACTCAACACATCACATGCAATCGCTAGTGCCGTCCCACCTTCACGAACGATATCTTCTTCTACTCGTTTTCCTTTTTCTGCGGTTCTATTTAGAATCGCTACTTTAACCCCTTGTCGACCTAACTCTCTAGCCATTGCCCCGCAAAGAACTCCACTCCCACCTGTAATGACCGCTACTTTTCCTTTTAAATTTTCATTGTAAGCCAACATGAACATTAAGCCTCCTTTTCTTTATTTAATGCATCCCATATGCCCCATAAATACATAATTCCTAACGCACGGTCATATAAGCCATATCCTGGACGACACTTTTCATCCCAAATATGTCGACCATGATCAGGCCTTGCATACCCTGTAAAATCAATATCATGATATGCTTTCATAATATCGAGAATATGAACGGTTCCATCTTCTGACCGATGGGATGTTTCAATAAAATCACCATTTTCAAAGGTTTTCACGTTACGGATATGTGCAAAATGGATACGATCTGCAAATGAACGGACCATATCAGCTACATTATTCTCAAGATTAGCTCCCAAAGACCCACTACATAACGTCAATCCATTGTATTGATCATCGACTAGTTTTAAGAAGCGTTCAATATTTTTTTTACTTGTCATAATTCTTGGTAGTCCAAAAACGGAAAACGGTGGATCATCAGGGTGAATGGCCATCTTAATGTCATGTTTACGTGCTACTGGAATAATTTTTTCAAGAAAATAGTGTAGATGCTTCCATAGATCTTCTTCTGTTACACCTTCATATTGTCTGAACAAATTCGTTAAGTGCTTTAGGCGTTCTGGTTCCCAGCCTGGCATCGTCAAATGCGAATTTTCAGCGATTTCCTTTACAAGTTCCATCGGATCAGTATTAGTAATTTTAGCGTTTTCAAAAAAGAGAGCCGTTGAACCATCTGACATCTCCTTGAATAAATCGGTTCTAGTCCAATCAAATACTGGCATGAAGTTGTAGCAAATCACTTTTACTCCTACCTCTGCTAATCGTTCAATCGTTTGTATATAATTTTCAATATATTGATCTCTTGATGGTAAGCCTAATTTAATATCTTCATGGATATTTACACTTTCAACAACATCAATATGGAATCCGTATTGATTGGCTTGTCGCTTCACTTCCTTTATTCTTTCAAGTGGCCAAGCTTCCCCAGCTGGAATATCATGTAATGCCCAAACGAGCCCCTCCACTCCCGGAACTTGCTTAATATGTTCTAACGGAATGAAATCATTCCCTTCACCAAACCAGCGAAATACCATCCTCATCACACATCATCTCCTTCAACCGATAAATATTTTAAAAACGTTTTCAACGCAATCGACAATAATGTTGATATGCATCTATAATATCGTTATTGACACATGTTAGCTTTGTCTTATTCTGCTTATTTCTCAAAATAATGAGGGTATTCTTTGAATAAGCGTTTTTGTTCTTCTTTTACTATTGAAAGATGCTTAATAATCATTTCTTTTACTATTGATTTATTTTTTTGCTTAATACCCTTTAATAAAATTTCATGTTGCTCTAATATAGGGTCCCAATCATAATTTTCAACTAAGCTTAAAAGCCTAACACGATTCAAGTGAACATTCACATGTTGAATGATGTTCCAGACTCTATTTTTGTTACAACCGCTAGCAATGGTTTGATGAAATTGTTCATCCAATTGAAAAAACTGTTCATAGTCTTTCATTTCGACACATTTTCTTTGCATATGTATGTTAACTTCTAGCTTAGCAAGTGCTGATTGATCAAACTCGTCACAAGCCGTTTCAAGTACAGCACGTTCAAGATGTTCACGAATAAATCGAGCCTCTTCTACATGATTTAAATCAATGAATGTAACAAATGACCCCCTTTGTGGGTACACTTCAAGTAACTGATCTTGCACAAGCTTTAAAAATGCTTCTCTTACAGGGGTTCTACTTACATTTAACCGTTCAGATATGTCTTTTTCTGATATATTTGTACCTGGTTCTAGCTTTAGTGTAATAATATTATCGCGAAGCACATGGTAGACATAATCCCTCGTTGATGAAAATGATTGTCGTATACCTTGATCTATGATCATATGACTACCCCCTTTCTGATTACCATACTACCATACTAGTATGAAGAAAGAAAGAAAATCTCCTGTTTTACAGTCATTTTTTCAGAGAACTATCTTTTTTTAATGCTCTCTATATTGATGGCCGATTATACGAAATAAAAACGAAACCTTTCTTCTAATCAGGGGTCTTTAAACCGATTATTCGCGCTATTCTATTTCGTAGTGAAAATAAACGATTGACCTAGTGTGGTGAAGATTGAAAAGTAGCAACAGATTTACCTACTTATTTCATTCTATTTATGATCGTCTCTAAACTTTCATAGGAAACGGCACCAATCACTTTATCTCGAATCACTCCATGTTCATCAATAAAATAAGTAGTAGGAGTATAATATGCTTCATATAAGTGCCTTGCTTCTCCTTCTTTATCTAATAAAACAGGAAAGGTTAATTTCTGTTCATTATGAACAATTTGCTCAACAACGTGTACGTTTTCTTCTTGCGTTGTTAAATTAACAGCAATAATCTTAACCCCTTTCTCATCGTAGTCTTGATAGAACTCTTGCATGTGTGGCATTTCAACTCTACAAGGCGGGCACCATGTCGCCCAAAAATTAAGAATAACCTTCTCACCTTGAAAATCAGATAAGCTTTTATTCTCTCCGTCAAATTGGGCTAACTGAATGTCGGGTGCATATTGACCGATTTGAATACCTATTTCGATTTCATCTGCAACGAACAGATTCTCATGCTCTTCTTCAAATAGATGATCCCCTATAACACCAACGCTTAAAGCACTAACAAGTAAAAGGGTTACAGAAGTCGATAGCCTTTTCCTTGAAGTGGTTTTGTCTCTCGATTGTAGATACATTGAAATAAGTATGCAGACACTGATGATCAGAAAAAGCAACTGACGTGATTGATAAACTAAAAACAATGTATCACCTGGATAGAAAAAACCGAGGAGTACTTGGGATAAGCTATAGATGATGGATAAAAATCTTAAATACAATCGATCATTCCAGAGAAACATCAAAACAAAACTCGCTACTATCATTTGCCCTATACTATAAAAAGGTAATTCTAGTATGTGTCTAATCTCAAAAACAGCTAATCCACTAATCATACAAATAAACAAAAGCCTTACATAACCGCGCATTAATTCATTATTTTTCTTCGATTGAATATAAAGATACACAATAGATACAATCACAGCCAAAATGATACCTCTTCGTCCTCCGTCAAAATACAGCACACTAAGGGGGTTGTCCCAAACATAGCTAAAATAGAAAAGAACATAACTAAACTTCCACGTTAAGAAGCTATAAAATAACGCATTAAATATCGCATCTATTTTCCATTTTTCATCATAGTTTCTATACTTCACAAACATGTACATAACGACATTTGCGACAATAAGAGCCATTACCATATACAACCATATTATTGGTATATTAAGTGATCCTAATTGAATATCGTTCATCATCTCTTCCCTCCTAAATCCTCTTTTCTTTCAAACTATACACTCAAAAGTATACAAGTCAAACGATCAACACGAGTTTAACCAAGTAGTTAGATTAATCATGAGCTAAACTTTCCAAAGAGAGTTCTATATTTTCACTAGTTTTCTTATGGACAACCTTTGTTATAATGCTTGGAATAAGAGAATAAGGAGGAAAAAGATGACAACACATAAAGGTGCTTATTATTCTGGGGAATACCGTAATCTTTTTCAATACTATGGATATTCTACAGAAGAGATTAATCAACGTATTGCAGTCACATGGAATCAGCTTTTTCATGGAGATGACGACACAAGAATTTACTATGAGGTCAATGATACACTCGCCTATATGTTAGATACAGGTAACGTTGATGTACGTACTGAAGGAATGTCGTACGGCATGATGATGGCTGTTCAAATGAATGATCAAGCAATGTTCGATAAACTGTGGAACTGGACCATGACTTATATGTATATGGATAGTGGTGAAAATGCAGGGTACTTTGCTTGGTCTTGTAAACCAGATGGGACAAAACTTGCTTATGGACCTGCGTCAGATGGTGAAGAATATTTTGCAATGGCATTATTTTTTGCTTCACATCGTTGGGGTGACCGAACCAATCCGTTTAATTACGGAGAACAAGCTAGAAAGCTTTTACATGACTGCATTCATAAAGGGGAAAATAATGACGGATATCCGATGTGGAACCCAGATAATTATTTAATCAAATTTATACCGAACTGTGAATTTACTGATCCTTCTTATCACCTCCCCCATTTCTATGAGTTATTTAGCTTATGGGCTAATAAAGAAGATCGCTCCTTTTGGAAAAATGCTGCAACAGCTAGTCGTCACTACTTACCAAAAGCCTGCCATCCTATAACAGGATTAGCACCTGAATACTCATTTTATGATGGCAAACCAAATCATATTCGGGGCTTTGGCCACTTTTTCAGTGATTCCTATCGTGTTGCCGCAAATATTGGACTTGATAGTGAATGGTTTGGCGAGAACGACTGGGCACAGGAAGAAGCGGAAAAAATCCAATCCTTTTTTGCTAATATAGAACCCGATGATTATCGTCGTTATACAATTGAAGGAGAACCTTTCGAAGAGAAGTCGCTTCATCCAGTAGGCTTACTTGCAACAAATGCAATGGCAGCGCTCGCATCACCAGATGGCCCTGATGCTAAATCATCAGTTGAGCTTTTTTGGAATACTCCTGTTAGAAAAGGAGAAAGGCGTTATTATGATAACTGCCTATACCTATTTGCTATGCTTGCATTAAGTGGACAATTTAATATGTACTTTCCAAAGCAAGGCTCTTAATGGAAATTAGTTTCAAGGAAAAATTCGAATTCGTTCGGGTTTTTCTTTTTTCATTATTCAAGATCGTAAAATACGGCTTAATACGTGAGCTCGAACTATAAACGATACTTTCTCCAATCCCGGGATGAGAAAACGTCGGTGAGGCAGATGGCACAGGTGAAGAATGTTCTTCATGATGTTGGAAAGGGGCGTGTTAAGGTAGGATAAGTCTTCTTCATTTGCTCTTTCTATCGTACTAAGAGAACGTATGAAAACTATGCGTGGTGTGAATAATAGCCATTATAAAAACCTAACAAGAAGCTTTCGTGGGCACTGACACTGACAAGTCAACTTTTTCAGTGCCCTTACTTATTCTCCTCATTAGGTAATGCATTATGAAATTAGACTATTCAAAATCAACTAAAACATACATATGTTAAGATGCATTTTCTGCTGTTTTTTCCTCCAACGCTTCCTTTTTACGTTCTAAGCGCATAAACGCAACATGAGCATTCCCCATAATACAGAAACCGATCACGCTAAAGAAAAAGAGAGGTATTAAACCTTGAATAAAATCAAACAACAAATACAATAGAAACAGACCTAATAGCATAGATATAGTTATGAACGGACTAATAAATCCAATTAATATCGATTGCTTAATATATTGAAAAAATTTCAAATCAAAGTGTACATAAACAGGTATTAAATAAAGAACCAAAATTAAATATAAAAGTGCAGCAATTAAAAACACGCCTGTTAACAATGTCCCAACAAATCCACTAAGAGTGGAAAGAAAAACAAAGTCTACATATAGGACATAGCCAACTACGATTAACAAGAGGCCAAATAGGTTTGACTTTATAAATTCATTTTTATACGTTGTTGCAAATAGTTTAAATACTCTAACATGAGATTCGCCCATTAAAAATTTTCGATAAACGGTATACATAGCTACTGTTGCTGGCATAAAACCAAAAACACCTAAGCCTAGTACCGTGAAAATGATCCATAAAAAATTCAAATAGCAGGCATACATGATTTTCTCTGAAATACGATAAAAACTCCCCCACATACCTTCTTGATTGTTCATAAAACCACCTCCCATGTATCCCTTTTCATTATATCATAGATCAAATGAATAAACTATCTATCACTTATGAGTAAAACAGGTAAAAAAGCAAGTTCAGTGATTTCACTATTGAATTCATTTTTTATTTCTTTAAAAATAGATTCTTTCACATTCATCCCTCTGATTTCTGCACGACCTTCCAAAAAGATTGCTTAGGATTAAAATATTCATCAAATAAAAATGGCCAGTTTTTTCTCCCTTTCACTGGAAAGTTAGATAACCAAGTATAATCATCTGCACCTCCCCAAAAAGTAACAGAGCTTATGACATCCCTATACTCTCTAAACAAGTTGAACATTTGTTCATAACGTCTCTCCTGTAAAGCGAGCATTTCCTTTGTCGGTGCCAATAAATCAGTTCGTTTATCCTCCCAAGAAAAAACAGAAAGATCCATTTCAGTTATCTGAACTTCAAGACCAAGTGATGCATACAATTCAATAGCTTGTTGTATATGTTCAATGGAAGGAGTGTGAATATTCCAATGGGCTTGCATTCCTACTCCATGAATAGGAACTTTTTTTTCTAGCAATGATTTCACAAGCTTATATATTTTATCTCGTTTTATTGGATCAGATTCATTATAATCATTATAAAAAAGTGTTGCATTCGGATCGGCTTTATTTGCTGTATGAAAAGCACGCTCAATAAATTCTTCCCCTGCCAATTCAAGCCATTGAGATTGTCTTAAAAAACGATCCTCTTCATCTGCAATCACCTCATTTACTACGTCCCAGCTATAAACCTGGTTTACATAACGACTTACTACTGTTTCAATATGTTGATCCATCCTCTTCAATAATCGTTCCCGGTCCACCGTTTGTCCAGATTCATTCTTAAACATCCAATTAGGACATTGATTGTGCCATACAAGTGTATGTCCTCTTACACCTAAATTATGTTCGTTTGCAAAGGAGACAAGTTGATCACTATAATCAAAATCAAATTCTCCTTCTTCGGGCTGTAGCATTTCTGGTTTCATTTCATTTTCTGCTGTGATGCTATTAAACTGTGTTGTTACTAAATCCTTTGCCGAGTGCAACGTCCATTTGTTAACCGCTGCTCCAATTTTAAAGTCGTCTTTAAACACTTCTTTTAATCGTGGTATTTCCTTTTTCATCATAATCTCCTCCAACAAATAGAAGAATGCCTCACCGTTACTAGAACGTTTTTAGTGAGACATCCTTACTTCACGTTACTTATTCCTTTACCCCACCTAAAGTTAAACCTTTAACAAAATATTTTTGTAAAAATGGATAGACCATAATAATTGGAACACTTGCTACAATCGTCATCGTAGCACGAATGGATGTTGGTGTAACACGCTCAGATTGTCCTGATTGAGAATCAGCGAATCCACTCGTAGCAGAACCTCCACCCATTGACATCGATGACGTTTGTAAGATTTTCATTAATTCATATTGCAATGTACTTAGAGATTGAATACTTGAGTTATACAAGAAAACATCAAACCATTGATTCCATTGGAAAACGGCTACGAACAAAGCAACTGTCGCAAGAACTGGTAACGAAAGAGGCAGCACAATTCGGAAAAAGATCGTAAAATCACCACCGCCATCAATTCGAGCTGATTCAAATAAACTCTCAGGTAATCCATCAATGAAGGAGCGCATAACAATCAAATTAAATGCACTAATTAATCCAGGTAAAATATATACCCAAAAACTCCCAATTAAGTGTAAGTCACGCATTAACAAAAATGTTGGAATTAAGCCACCGTTAAAATACATGGTTAATACAAAGATAATCGTAAATGATCTTCTAAATACAAATTCTTTTCGACTAATTGCATACGCAACCATCGCTGTAAATAGTAAAGATAAAACAGTACCCACCACTGTACGCAACACACTAATGAATGTTGCCTGATAAATAGCTGTTTGACCGAAAACATGCTCATAACTCTTAAATGAGAACTCCCTTGGCCAAAGGTAAATGCCACCCCGAATGGAATCAGACGCATCATTCAGTGAGATCGCCAGCGTATTTAAAAATGGATAAAGCATCACGACACATAGTAAAATCATGAATATCGTATTCAATGTATCAAATATATAATCTTCTCGTGTTCTACGAATATTTCTTTTCTTTTTATTAAACAGACCCATGGCGCACCTCCTTTAGAATAATCTCGCCTGACCAAATTTTTTCGCTAACCCATTCGCTGCAAATAAGAAGACAAAGGCTACAACTGTTTTGAAGATACCAGCCGCAGTTGCAAGCGAGAAGTTCCCCATTGAAATACCATATTTCAATACAAAAATATCAATGTTCTCAGAATAATGATAGTTCATCGGGTTTCCTAATAAATATTGCGGTTCGAACCCAGACTCAAGAATGTAACCTAAGTTCATGATAACTAAAATAATAATAACTGGTTTCATAGCTGGAATCGTAATATGCATAATTCTTTGGATACGCGATGCACCATCTATTTCAGCTGCTTCATACTGTGATTGATCAATCATTGCTATAGCAGCTAAATAAATAATTGTATTCCATCCTACATTTTTCCATGTTTCCGCTGCACCAATAATCCCCCAGAAATACTCTCCTACTCCAAGCCACAAAATAGGTTCGTCAATAATACGTAAATTTGTCAAGAGGATATTCACGATACCATTTTCTAACGATAGTGTATAAGATACAATACTAGCCGCTACCACCCACGATAAGAAGTGAGGCATGTAACTAATAGTTTGTACAATTCGTCTAAATCCTACATTTCGAATTTCATTTAAAAGAACAGCTAAGCCAATTGCTGTAACAAATCCTAAAACCATATTAATAAAACTCATCGCAAACGTATTTCGTAATACGATTAAAAACGCATTATCTTGAAACAAAAACATAAAATGATCTAGACCTACCCATTCCTGTTCTGTAAAACTTCTAGCAGGTCGGTAGTCTTGGAAGGCCATCGTCCAGCCCCAAACCGGTAAGTAGCGAAATATTAAAACCCAAATAATAAATGGGACTGTCATAACTAAAAGCGCTTTTTGTTTAGAACATAGCCTTAATGTTTGTTTTAGCTTTGATTCTTTCTTCTGAATGGTTGGTATTTCAGGTGATGGCTGACTTTGTAAACTCAATGCTATCCCTCCTTAAACTCCTTCTTACATTTCATCCTTAACTTACTAATTCTCTACTTCATTTCCCCCTTTTAATCTAAAGCTCCATCTGTAAGCGATTTCAACTAATACTGTTATTTTACCGCTTACAATTCATTTCAACGACCATTAAAACTATAGTTCTTACTTTGAAAAATTAATTTAGTACTCCATCCGACAATAATTTTTCTTTTTCATCCACTTCATACTTAGGAAATCCTGAAAATATTCATTACAGAATAAATGTTTACAAAAAGTTAAAAAAAACCACGCTCCCTCTACCGGGATGGGGGGAAAGCTCCTGCAGGCGAGGTGGGCACTGAACTAACATGCTAAGCCAGTGGATTTTAGCTTGCTCTCTCCTCCTGCTGGATTCGGCCACACCGTCCCGTCCGCTCACAAATCACATTGCTTTAGCAAATCGTTCTCTACGCCGTTGGAGACTGTCACATTAAACATACAAATAAGCTACTTTGAGTAAGGTTGACTCTCAAAGTAGCTTATACAAACTACGAGGGTTTCATTTCATTACTAGCTGGGCATATGATTTCTACTGTAGTTCCTTTCCCTAATTCACTTACCATTTTGAATGAAAACTGATCGCCATATAGTAATTTCATCCGATAATATACGTTTCGAATACCAACCCGATCTCCCATTGATTCATCAGCTTCTAATGAATGTAAATAATCCTTAAGAAATGATTGCTCCATTCCTACACCATTATCTGTCACCGTACATACGATGTAATCCTGGGATTTCATAATCTTAACCGTGATAAAACCATTCCCTAACTTCGGTTCAACTCCATGAATACTTGCATTTTCTACAAATGGAGTGAAAGCCATATTTGGTACCATACAACCTTTAACATTCTCATCCAATTGAACATGATAGCTTAGCTTTTCACCGAAACGATACTGCTGTATTTCTAAGAAGTACTCAAGCATTTTTACTTCCTCTTCTACACGAACCCACTCCTTGCCCCAAGAAATTGAATTTCGCAATATCTTAGCCATGTTCTTTATGATATGAGCCGTTTCGTTTTCATCTTTTAACATACTTCGCATACGAATTGTCTCTAACGAATTAAATAAGAAATGCGGATTAATTTGACTTTGTAATGCGCTTAACTGCGCCTGCTTACTTTTTAACTCCAAATCTTTCTTTTGAATATTGGCAATGTATACATCATTGATTAAGTCTTTTATCTTCTTAGACATATGATTAAACTCTGATGTTAATTGACCTATCTCATCTTTGTACTCAACTCCTTCAATAATATCAAACTTTTGATTTTTTACTCTTTTCATCTTTCGAAGAATTCGTAGTAAACGAACATGAAGTGAGCTTGTTATATAAATAATAATAAAGGATGGTACAAAGAAATTAATCGAGGCCATAATAAAAATAAACCGTCTAGAATTGTGCGCCTCCTCAAGCGCTACACTTTCAGAAACCACACCAATGACTTGCCAATTTTCCATATAATGATCATGGTACGTTTCAGAAAAAAGCAACGAATCCGCTGAAACATACTTTTCCGAGAAAATACGATTGTCTGTTTCAATTTCATTTAACTCCGTACTGTAAAGGATTTCATTTTGCTTATTAACTAAATACACGTCTCCTTGAAACGTTGCATTTTCAAACGCTTTTCTGATCATTTCTGTATTTAAGTCTATTTTAACAATTTTGACTTTTGTATTACTGTGAAAGTGATTAAGTATCCTTACAATACTAAAAACATTCGTTTCAGGGCTATTTTCGTCAACTGTTCGTATAACTCTAGGCATATAAGATGTCGACTGTAACACGTCATGAATCCATTCCTTAGTAGCAGCACTTTCAGTTACGTTCCGTACACCACCTGCATACAAAACCGTTGGATTATCAGTATATAATAATATATTCTGGATGGAATTATATAGAGCACTGTACTTATAATTCCGCCAGACATTATCATAATCCTGAACATACTCAACGATCGATTCATAATCTTTTTCAAGGAAGTCATGTAATAGCTTATCCGTATATAATGTCGACGAAATACCTATAGCATCATTCACAACTCGTTCAAAGCTATCAGCCATATGCTCTACTGCTAATGTTAAATCTGCCTCCTTTTGCTTCTTCACATTACTAATTGTCACATGATAAAAAATAATATTCGTTAATAATATCGGAATAAAAACGGAGAAAAAATAAATGATTAACAATTTATTTTTTAAGTTAATATTATTCAGATGAAATTTCTTCATGGATAACCCTCTTTTATTTCGTATCACTTTCTTTAAGAATTTGATTTCGATATTCAGTAGGTGTCATTTTCTTAATTTTCTCAAACTGTGTTACAAAATAATCTGGACTTTGGAAACCAACCTTCTCAGCAATTTCATACACCCGTAAATTCGTTTGTCGTAATAGCCTCTTTGCTTCCTCTATCCTCACTTCTAGTAAATATTCCTTGAAATACATTCCGTAAGCTTTCTTAAATAATTGTCCCATATAAACTGGATTCATAAAAAACTGAGTCGCTATACTTTTTAAACTAATATTTTTATGGAAATTGGCTTCAATGTATTTTTTGACCTTTTGAATATCGCCCTTTCCATTCTGCTTTCTTAACTCTATTAAATAATTGGATGTTTCTACGACAAAATGAATAAACATTTCCTTTAGTTGTTCAAAAGTAAGTGAGTAGTGATGCCACCTTAACATGAATGGTAATTTTGTTAATTCACTCTCATCACCTTCCATGCTTCGAATTGTTTTTATCACACTATGAATACATCTATTAATCGATGTCTTAATCGCTTCTGGAGCAAATAACTTTGACTGAAACTCTTCAAACATGATATCGACCGCTGATAGAGCCTCACCTTGATTGTTCTCCTCAATTGCTGCCAATAGAGTGTGATAAATCGACGTCTCCATTTCAGTATGATTAATCGCTTTCTCTTCTATGTCTTTGAAAAAAAGTGGACGATGATTTAATATCGTATATTTATATTGCATCGTAACATTGGCTGTTTCAAATGAAATCGATACATTTTCAAGATTTTCTACTCGTTGTCCAATATAAAGTGATATCGCTTTCTCTAAACGTCGTTCCAATAATTCTTGTAATTTTTCAATAAAAATATCGAGTGAGTTCATGCAACGATAAAATAAAGCATCAGAAATCACCATTCCATAGCTATGACGTTGATGATTCCTTATAGGTAAAGGTATCTTATCTGATAATAGCTCTCCTATGACATGCTCGATTTTAATTTGTTCATTTTGAAACCATATATCTTCTTCCTCTTCAAGCGATGCTGTATTTACTTCTACAATTAAATAATAAAAACAACTTGCTTTTTGTGACTGTAAAATATCATGAAAGTCATGGACATATTCGCTTTTTCCACTTATTAATTCTTCTAATTTCGTTGAAATTTGTACTTTTTCATTATTTTGTTTCATCACTTTCTCTTCTTTTAGTGTTGTTGCTAGCTGCTTTAATGTATCTTCTAATTCTTCCTTTTCTATTGGTTTTAAAATGAAATCATATACCCCATACCGAACTGCTTTTTGTGCATATTTAAAATCACTATATCCACTTAGTATAATAAATTTTGTATTTAATCGTTTTTCTTCGATAACTGATCGTATCAATTCTAATCCATCCAAAACAGGCATTCTTATATCTGTTATAACAACATCTGGTTCGTATTCTTCTATTTTTTGTAGTGCTCCTTCACCATTATCTGCTTCTGCACATACTTCATACCCACAGTCCTCCCAATTAATAAGGTTCTTTAAACCAATTCTTACAAACTGTTCATCATCTACTAAAATTACTTTATTTAGCATTTTTTTGACCCCTTTCACGCAGGAAGACTTAAAACAACTATGTCTCTATTGTATTACTTTTCAGGCTGATTGAAAACGATTCCATAAATAATGTTACAGCATCCAGTTTCCTTAAATGGAAGCAAAACCTCCTATGAAGCAAGGCTCCTTAAGAGGTTTTATCATTTTCTTAACTATTTAGTGACAATTTCTTCAAATGTAATCGTTTGCAAGTGAAGAGTAATCATAAAAAAATATGTACAAATTATTATAATCAATTTAAAGGGTTTTCGAACTATAAAAACTTTAGTATTAACCTAATTAAATTAACAAATTTTCAACTTAACTATGGAAACATGGGTCATTTCAAGGAAATTGATTGCATGTGTTAGTGGTTAACAACATATAAATAGCTGAATCCTTTTTGTCTAAATATAATAAAGCACATCAAAAGTAAAGGTGTGGGTAAAATGACTCTCTTATCAGGTAAACAATTTATTAACCGCTTAGATCAAATGAATAATGACGTTTGGGTTGCAGGTGAAAGAATCCTAGGGAAAATCTCAGAACATCCAGCATTTAAAGGAATTTTAGGAACTAAAGAACACATCTATAATATGTATCACGATGAAGCGTACCAGGCGAAATTGACCTACTTCAACAATGGTATATACAATAAAATATCTTTTCAGACACCAAAAACGATTGACGATTTACAAAAAAGAAGGCAAGCAACTCAATTAATCGCTCGAACAAATGGAGGAACGATCGGCCGTTCTCCTGATTATATTCACACTGCTATTATGACATTAAGTCAGTCCAAGTCTTTCTTTGATACTCGATTTCAAAAAAACCTTTCTTCTGCATTAGAACGTGCAATCGAAAATGACCTATCATATACTCATTCATTCGTAAATCCACAAACAAATAGATCAACACACTATACTGAATACTTAAATGATTTAAAAGAGGAAGAGATTGTTGCAGCTCGAATGCTGCATGAAACAGAGGAAGGGATTATCATTCATGGAGCTAGATTGCTTGCAACACAGGGTGGTATAACGGATGAGATTCTCGTACTCCCTGCAGCAAGTACAATAATGGAACCGTGGTATGCATTTGCGTTCACCATTTCTTCCAACACAAAAGGCGTGCGTTTTTATTGTCGAGAGCCTTACTCGACTTCAACAAATAACAATTCATATAACTATCCACTTAGCTCAAGGTTTGATGAAATTGATACGGTCGTTGTCTTTGATCATGTTCTGATCCCTTGGGATCGTATATTCTTTTACAATGATTGCGAACGAGCTAAAACAGTTTTTCAACAAACGGATCTCAATATGATGCTTCTTTTCCAAGCAGTATCTCGACAAATTATTAAAACTGAATTTTTACTAGGAATCAGTGAAGCACTAGCTTCGTCTATAGCCATTACCCAATACCAGCATATCCAAGAAAAAATAAGCGAAATAATTGTAACGTTAGAAATCATGAAAGCTCTACTCTTTCGTGCTGAACAAAAAGCATCGCCTAATGCTTATGGCATGATGGTACCATTAGCAACTCCACTTATGACCGCTTCAACATTTTATCAAAAAATGTACCCTAAAATGACTGACTTCCTCCAGCAAATAGGAGCAAGCGGACTGATTTCTCTTCCTACTGAGGCTGATTTCGAACTAGATCCAACGTTATCCCTTGAGCATTATTTACGTTCTCAAACATCGGATGGAAAAAAGAAGGTTCAGCTTTCAAGATTAGCGTGGGACTTAACGATGAGTGCCTTTGGTTCAAGACAAACGCAATATGAAAGGTACTTTTTTGGAGACCCTATACGACTCGCTTCGGCGCTTTATCAAGCCTATCCAAAAGAACCATTCACTAATCATATTCATCATTTTTTAAAAGAATAGTTAAAAGTCAAAATACAAGCGTAAAGGCACTGAAAAAGTTTGGTTTTAACCTTTTTAAGTGCCTTTACCTTTTTCATATTTTAAGTGAAGAATAAGGTTGGCTTTTCTATTACTAAACTTTTTTAAACTTTTCTACAAGCACCACGTTTGAATCGCTTTCGCAACACCATCTTCTTCATGACTTGATGAAATCCAATTTGCAGCTTCCTTTACTACCTCTTGTGCATTTCCCATAGCCACACCCATTCTAGCCTCTTGAATCATCGCTAAATCATTAATACTATCACCTATTGCCATAACATTTTCCAAAGTGAACCCTAACTTATGACACACAAATTCTATAGCCTTTGCCTTGTTAACACCGATTGCATTAATTTCTAAATTAGTCGGGCTGGAATTTGTAATTTCTAGCGTACCTAATTTTGATAAATCTTCATATATTAGTTCTCTGATTCTATCATCTTCAATGTCAAACCCAAATTTCATCCATTCATGGGAATGAATATCTTCTGCCGGAAATACCTCGCGCCACACATTATCCACTGAAGCGGCCCAACAATATGTTTGGTGCTTCTCCTTTAAACGCCACATATATTCAACTAAATCTGAATCGAGGGTTTTTCGTTCAATGAGCTCAAGTGAATCGTCCCAAACCTCACTTCCATTAACCGTAATTAAATAAGAATTTAATGATAAATTTTCAATTAATGGATCCAGAGTCATTCTCGTTCTTCCTGTACTAATGACTACATGAATCCCTTGATCTTGCGCAGCCTTGATTGCATTTCGGTTTTCATTAGAGATTTGATGCTCCTTATTCAATAGTGTTCCATCCATATCAATTGCAATTAATTTAATATTTACTTCTTTCTCAGCCTTCTCTGCCATGTTAAACCTCCACATTCCAATTGTTATCTACAACAGATACATTTATTGTAGAATAGGATCAATTATTAGGCAAATTCAAGTTGTAAATGGTATAGTAAAAGTAGAATTTCTAAGGAGGATGATATTGTGTCAAACGAGACAACCTTTGTAGCATACGTTGGTACATACACAAATGGAGAGAGCAAAGGAATTTATCGCTTATCGCTTAATCCTAAGGAAGCAACTATTCAAAATTTACAAGTTGCTGCTGAAATAGAAGGCCCAACATACTTAACGCTAAGTTCAACGAATTCACATCTATATGCAGTTGGAAAAGAAGGAGAACAAGGCGGAGTTGTAGCATATTCGATTAATGAGGATCATTCATTAACAGAGTTGAACCGACAGTTAAGTGTTGGGAGCTCTCCTTGTCATGTTCAATTAAATGAAAAAGATGACTTATTATTTTCTGCAAATTATCATAAAGGACAAGCAGATGTTTACCCTATTCTATCAGATGGTTCTTTACAGCCTTCCTATTCTACAGTAACTCATGAAGGTCACGGACCTAACGAAGCTAGACAAGAAAAGGCACATGCTCATTTTGCTGGTTTAACTCCTGATGGAAAATATGTCACCGTCGTTGACTTAGGAACAGATACAATTGCTTTATACAAATTACGTAACCAAACGTTAGAATTACATAAAGAAATGAGTGTTAAACCTGGATCTGGACCTAGACACATTCGTTTCTCAAACGATGGAAAATTTGCATACGTAAATGCTGAGTTAAGCTCAGAGCTCATTGTATTTTCATACGATAGCGAGCAAGGGTTACTAGAAGAAATCCAAACCGTATCCACATTACCTGAAGGCTTTACCGGTGAAAATACAGGAGGAGCTATTCATTTATCAAAAAATGGCCGTTTCATTTATGCTTCCAACCGTGGACACGATAGTATTGCTCACTTTACGATTGATGAACATACAGGTAAGGTTAAAAGAAATGCGATTACATCAACAGGTGGAGAACACCCTCGAGACTTTACCATTGACCCAAGCGGTAGATACCTCTTAGCAGCGAATAGAGATACGAGTAATATTGTCCTTTTCAATATTAATGACCAAACTGGTTCACTAACGTCAGCTAATGTTCAGGTGAAAGCACCAAATCCTGTTTGTGTGAAATTTCTCCATCAATAACATAAGGTATGAAAAAAGCGCACTGCCTGGGACATTCTCTCTGCTCAGTGCGCTTATCTCTCCTTTATAAGAAAAGTGCTTCTTCTGAATCACTCATGCTCACATCAGAAAATGCTTCTACTCCTTCAACATACAATTGATGCCAAACCATGAACACGATCACAGCCCACAGCTTTCGACTGAAATCTCCCTCACCCTTTCTATGTAGTTCAAGCATTCGAATAATAACATCCTTTTCAAACAAGTAATCCGTCTCACTTTTCTTAACTAGATGTAATACCCAACCGTACCATTCATTTTTTAGCCAATACCGAATCGGTACAGGAAAGCCTAATTTCCTACGCATAAATATGTGCTCTGGAATGATCTCCTTCATCGCATCACGAAGAATGTATTTCGTCGTATGATTAGAGATTTTATACTTCGTTTGAATTTGTCTTGCCACATCAAACACTTGCTTATCTAAAAATGGTACTCTTAACTCTACTGAATGAGCCATTGTCATCTTATCAGCCTTCACTAAAATATCGCCTCTTAACCAAGTATGAAGGTCAACGTATTGCATTTTTGCCACCTCATCATAGTGATGTGCCCGTTCATAAATCGGTTGAATATGATCAATCGATTCGTTCTCTCTCTGATAAGAACGTAATACGGCTTTTTTCTCAGATTCACTCATAATATGTGCATTTCCTAAGAAGCGACGCTCTAATTCTGTTGTTCCACGTTCAATAAAACCGCGTCCCTTTACCCCTTCTGGTAGCATTTTCGCGATTTGCTGTAATAACAGCTTGCCCTTCTTAGGAATATATGAAAACAGCTTCAATGATTCTGGTTCTCTGTATATATTGTAGCCAGCAAATAATTCATCAGCTCCTTCACCTGAAAGTACCACCTTCACATGCTTACTTGCTTCTCTAGCAACAAAGTAAAGAGGTACAGCAGCTGGATCAGCAACAGGCTCATCCATATGCCATAAAATCTTAGGCAATTGCTGTAAATATTCTTCAGGAGTAATCACATAATCAATATTTTCTACATTTAATGCTTCAGCCGTTTTCTTTGCCACATGAACCTCACTAAAACCTTCAATTTCAAAACCGACACTAAATGTTTTAATGAACGGATTCACTTCCTTAGCTAATGCAACGATTGCAGTCGAATCAATGCCTCCAGATAAAAAAGATCCTACTGGGACATCACTACGCATATGAAATTGTACAGATTCCCTTAACACATCCAATACTTTTTTCTTTTGCTTTTCATACGAGTCATTAGAGGGTGCAAAGGTAGGTTTCCAATACGCTTGTACATCTACTTTTCCTTGCCATGTCTTTTTCATGTAGTGACCAGGTTCTAATTTCATGATGTTCTTAATTAAAGTGTGCGGCTCAGGTGAGTACTGAAAGGTTAAATAATGCTGTAATGACTGCGTGTGTACTTGAACATCCTTAAAAACTTCTACTATAGATTTCATTTCAGAAGCCATATATATGTTTCCTTGATTCTCTAAATAAAAAAAAGGCTTAATACCAAAATGGTCACGCGCAGCAAACATTTCTTTTTTTACTTTATCCCAAATAACAAAGGAAAACATACCTCGTAGCTCTTTTACAGCCTCTTCTTCTTTTAAACTATATAAAGCTACAATTGTTTCAGTATCAGAATCCGTTCTAAACGTAATGCCCTGTTGCTTTAAATCGTTTCGTATTTCTATATGATTATAAATTTCACCATTAAACACTATCGTGTAACGACCATTTTCAAATGTAAGTGGCTGTTGCCCTTTTTCTAAGTCAATGATGCTTAAGCGTCTAAAGCCTAATTTAATATATTGATCTCGATAATAGCCGACTTCATCTGGACCACGATGTGTGATCACAGTTGCCATTTTCTTTAATTGTTCATCCGTAGGGAGGTTTGTCCCTATTACACCAACAAATCCACACATCATTCATCATTCCTTAAATGTTAAGTTAAATCTATACTCTCCAAATAATGGGTATCTTATTCGAGAATCCATTATAGAATTAACTTTCATCTCATAACTAAAATAATGAATAACAATTAAATCACACTATTTTTTGACCATTCAAAAAAGTGCTTGGCGATAAACGCCAAGCACACGTTATCATTCATTAGCACCATGCTGAACCAACAATAATTAGCAAGATGAACAAGACAACGATTAATACAAATCCACTGCCTTTACCATGAGATGTTCCAGCAACTGGCGCACCATAGCCATAGCAATCATAGCCGTAACCCATTCGAATCTCCTCCTAAATTGAATGTCAGAAAACCAATTTAAGGTGTATTGATTTTTCTGCTCATACTAGCATATGCATAAATGATAAACAGGTTCGACTAAATAAACGTTCAATGAATATTACAAATATTTGGTGACTAAAGTGGGCTTGAAGACTACCACTCTTCTTCTACGAGCTCTTTATTTAAATGCACGCCAGCTTCATAGCCTTCACTCGCTGCACCAACTAAACCGGTAAAACGTTTGGCAGCATCACCAATGATATAAAGACCTCTTTGTATCGTTTGTCCGTGCAGGCTCGTCTCATAGGAGCCATTTTTCTTCAATTTAACTTGTAGATGTTCGGGAAGGATCATCTGCTGTTTTGCGTTGGTTTTCAGCAAAAACGCCGCATCACAAGTAATCACCACTCCGTTTGAAAGAGCTATTTGCAATTCATTTCGTTCTCTAAAAAATCCCGAAATCTCCTCCTCCATGATCGGTATTCGTCTATGTTTAAGCTCATCATAATCTTTATTAGTGAAGGTTCTTGGCCCGCCAGTTAATATTTCAATTTCGTTACTCCATTGCCGGATTAATTTTACATACTCAATTAATTTATCCCCGTTACCTATAACCGTTAATTTCTGGTCTCTAAGCTCCCATCCATCACAATACGGACATGAAAACACATATTTTCCATACAAATCCTTTAACCCATTAATGTTAGGAAGCTGCTCCTTTAAACCGCTTGCTACAATTACCTTCTTTGCACTAAACTGAAGACTTCCGACCTCAATTGTAAAAGTTGAATGGCTTTGCTGTAGGTTAATAGCCGTTCCGTAACAGAATTGGACTGTCTTGTATTTCTTCAATTCTTTTTTAGCTAATTGGCGTAATTCTTTTGGTGAAATAGCATCTCGTGTTAAAAAACCATGTGACGATTGAACGACTAAATTTCGTGCTTGTTCATTATCTATAACTAAAACAGAACGTTTAGCTCTGCCTAAAACTAGAGCAGCTGAAAGTCCACTCGGACCCCCTCCAATAATCATAACATCAAACATATGATTGCCATCACTCCTTAAAATCAGCATATAAGAAGTATTTCCATTATAAAGATAAACCATAAGTAACTATTACGTCATATACTTTTTCAGTACTCTCCTACGTGATGGGATACGTTTTCACCTCAATAGGTTAGGCTACAGTTTTATCATATACATTTTGCCCAACAAAAAAAGGTTTGTTCCATACGATCGAGATCGATCATATGAAACAAACCTAAACTAAATTATTCTTCCCACACTTTAACTTCTGCCATTACATCACCTTGTTTAATGCGATAAACAGACTCTAAACCTTCTACAACTTGTCCGAACACAGTATGTACTCCGTCTAAGTGAGGCTGAGGCTCATGAACGATAAAAAACTGACTACCACCCGTATCTTTCCCCGCATGTGCCATAGATAACGAGCCTGCCACGTGTTTATGAGGGTTTCCTTCTGTTTCACATTTAATTGTATATCCTGGACCACCCGTTCCATTTCCAGTTGGACAGCCTCCTTGTGCCACAAAACCAGGAATGACTCTATGAAAGGTTAATCCATTATAATATCCTTCATTCGCAAGCTTTTCAAAGTTTTCAACCGTTTTTGGCGCTTCATTATCGTAAAATTCAATGACAATTTTTTCGCCATTCTCAAAAGTAATACTTCCTTTTTTCATATGTAAAATCCTCCTCAAATATTGTTCATCTTATTTTACATGATTTAAATAAGAAAAGCGACTAATCAGTATTTGACCTATTAAAGAGAAAAGGAGGTGAAAACGTCATTCTTTTTCATCTCCTTCATTTTTAAATTCACTATTTCAACATATGATTAGGTAACGAAAGGTCATTCCTCACAAGATCTGGATAACTTTCTCGCTCAATAACTTCTACCGCTTCTCCATTCTCAACAAATACAACAGCAGGTCGTGGGATACGATTATAATTGTTAGCCATCGAATAACCATAGGCACCTGTACAAAAAACAGCTAAAATGTCTTCATGCTTTGCTTTAGGCAGTGGTAAATCCCAAATGAGCATATCACCACTCTCACAGCATTTACCAGCAATTGAAAAAGTATCAGTCGCGTCTTCATTTGCTCGATTAGCTAACACACCTTCATACTCAGCTTGGTATAGCGCAGGTCGTAAATTATCACTCATTCCACCATCTACAGCTAAATAGTGTCGAACGTTTGGAATTTGTTTTTGTGAACCAATTGAATATAAAGTAGTACCAGCATCACCGACTAATGAACGTCCTGGCTCAATCCATATTTCCGGGATCACCATACCAGCATTTTTAGCTTTTTCCTTCACAATAGTAGCCATTTCTTTTACATAACTTCCGGGTGGTAATGGTTTGTCACCATCCACATAGCGAATGCCAAACCCACCTCCAACATTCATAACCGAAGGAACAAAATTATACTGCTCCTTTAAATCTTCTAGTAAATCAAACATTTTCTCAACAGCCATGACAAATCCTGATGTTTCGAAAATTTGCGAACCAATATGACTATGCAACCCTAGTAATGTTAGAGATTCATCGTCTTGAGAACGTTTAACCGCTTCATGAATTTGCCCACTAGTAAGATCAAAACCGAATTTAGAATCTTCCTGACCAGTTGAAATATAATCATGAGTATGTGCCTCAACACCTGGAGTAATTCTTAGTAAAATTTGCATGTGTGCTTTTCGAAGCTTACAAATTCGACTTAACTCCTCCAATTCATAAAAGTTATCAACGACCACACAACCAATTTTAGCCTCAACTGCCATTTCTAATTCTTCTATACTTTTATTATTGCCATGAAAATGGACACGTTCCATTGGGAATTCAGCTTCAATTGCTGTATATAACTCACCACCTGAAACGACATCCAAGCTCAAGCCTAAATGATTAGCCAATTCGAACATTGCAATTGAACTAAACGCTTTACTAGCATAAGCAACTTGATACGGAATATTGGCTTGACGAAAAGCCTCCTGAAACTGATGAGCCCGTTCACGAATAAGAGCAACATCATAGACAAACAACGGTGTTCCATATTCATCAGCTAAATCAACCATATCGACGCCACCGACTTCTAAATGACCTTTTTCATTCACTTGACTCGTACCATGTCTATACATACAGTTCTCTCCTTATTATCAAAAACGATCGAAATATCGACCTCAACTTTATCACAGAAAAGTAGAATATTCAAATAAGAAAGAATCATTAGCAATCTTTCCGCAAAAGTTTCATTCGCAGTCGCTACAATAGTTTTAAGGTTAGATGAAAGTACTTAGTACACAACCAATCATGTAACTTACGAAGTTGCCGCACTTCTCTTAATTCGCTTAGACTCAACTTGATTATGCTTCTACTCAATTAGTAATGTCTAAGCAAAAAAACATCACTAAAGAAGGCATGCCCCTTTAGTGATTCTCTTCCTGCGTGAGTAAACTAATTGAAGTACTTCATTCCGACCGTTGCTTCACAACATTCTGTGGATGAACAATTGACGGTCTAAAGCGTAATGTTGGTACAGATGACCTGACTAGAATGTGCCACATCGCAGGTGGATCGAATGGGAGAAATGGCCATAAATATGGTTTATTAAATGTCTTAATGATCGTTAATGCTATCATAAAGACCGTTAAACCAATGACAAACCCTGGCAACTTAAAGAACGCAACTATTAGAATAAGTAACACTCTAACCATTCTAAAAGCAATCCCCAATTCATAGCTTGGCGTTGCAAACATCCCAATCGCGCCTAAAGCAATGTAGAGTATAACTTCTGGTGTAAAATAACCGACCTCAACAGCTAATTCCCCTATTAGTATGGCAGCAACTAACCCAAGTGCAGTCGCCAATGGTGATGGTGTATGAACCGCAGCCATTCTTAAAAGCTCGATTCCTAATTCTGCAAATAAGATTTGTACAACAACCGGTATATTATTCATTTCTTCAGGCCCAATAAAGTCTAAACCAGCAGGCAAAAGCGACGGCTGCATAACCAATAATAACCAGAAAGGCAAAATAAGTAACGAAAACATAATTCCAATAAATCGGACCCACCTCAATACCGTTCCGATCATAGGTGCTTGACGATACTCTTCTGCATGTTGTACATGATGAAATAAAGTAGTTGGAGTTATAATAACACTTGGGGACGTATCAACCAATATAATGATATGCCCCTCCAATAAATGGTCAGCTGCAACATCTGGTCTCTCTGTATACCGCACAAGAGGAAATGGGTTCATCCCCTGCTTAACCATATATTCTTCAACAATCTTATCTGCCATTGAAATGCCATCAATTTGGATAGCCTCAAGTTCTTTTTTTACTATTTTAACCATTTTTGGATCAGCGATGCCCTCTATATAGGATATACACACATCCGTCTTTGAACGAGTTCCAACCTTCAAAATTTCATTTCGTAAGCGCTCATCACGAATTCTTCTTCTTGTTAAACCTGTATTCAAGATGATATTTTCCGTATAGCCATCTCGCGCTCCACGTACAACTCGTTCAGTATCAGGTTCTTCAGGACCACGACCTGGATAATCACGGACATCTATTACGATCGCTTGCTTTTCACCTTCAACTAAAATAGAAATTAAACCTGATAACATTTGTGTTGCCGCATCTTCAAGTGTATCGACAAATTCAACTTGAACATGAGGCAAATGATTAATAACTGTTTGCTTATAATCTATAACATCAGATTTTTTCCCACGTGAATCGAGTAGCATTAGCTCACGTAAAATTTCAATAATGAACAGGTTATCACAAAGACCATTGACAAAATAGATTTGCAACTCTTTATCAAATACAGTAAGCTTCCTAACACCTACATCAAATGATTGATCAAAACCTAGACGTTGCTTTAGTAGTTCTTCATTTTTCCTAATTTCGGGTGATATCGGTGTTTGCTTTTCCTTTGTTTGACTCATGATATCCGCTCCGTTCTAAAATAATCTCTACTGCTTTCTTTGTTATAGGTGCTCCTTTTTCAACTGAATCACGTCCAGCCATCTTTCCTATATCACCGATACCGATAATAATCGGAATATTTAATTGATCCAACACATATACGGTATCTCCATTTATTCTTCCTTTTTCTAAATCAGGGAGACCCTCCTTATCTACTCCGAACTCTGTTAAATAGCCAAACCGATCTATGCTCACATTTACGTCTGACCACTCTGAACAATGTGTCGATGAAGCTACCGCAATTGCTCCAATGACTTCAATGTTTGGGTGCTCGGCAACAGCTTTCATCGCTTTCTCTCCCGGTCCTAATTCTCGATAACCGCAATCATCAAACATGACCAAAACAGGGTCAACTGGCGTTTCAAATATGTAGGAAAGCAATTGCTCACCATTAAGCGTGCTCGGATTTCCTGCTGATCGACTAATACAGCGCCCACCTAAATCTGAAGCGACACACTCAACCGCTTTACGAGCTGCTTCATCCCCATCAGTAATAAAGATGACTTTCCGCTTCAATACCATGTCCATTCATCCTCTCGGTTTAAAGAAAAGAGCGACTAAAAAACTAAATAGAATAGTTGAAGAAATCCCGACCGACGTTACTTCAAAAACGCCCATCCCAACTCCGAAGAATCCATATCGTCCTCCTTCAGACATAGCTCCATGTACGAGTGAGTGCCCAAAGCTTGTAATCGGTACTGTCGCTCCAGCACCTGCAAAGTCAATCAATCGATCATATAGATGATAACCATCCAACAAAGCTCCTGCTACTACTAACGTGCTCAATGTGTGTGTTGGTGAAAGTTTTCCTATATCCATTAACATTTGACCAATAAAACATATCGTTCCACCGACAAGAAATGCAGCAACATACTCAAACATGTCAATCCTCCCATTCAAAGGAGACAGCATGTGCAATACTAGGTATGGACTCACTTTGCTGCATCATAAGCGGACTTAATAATGCACCTGTTGCCACAACAAGCATTTTTCTAATCGCACCTCGTTTCATTTCACTGAGTAAATGACCAAACGTAACAACTGCTGCACACGCTGCTCCACTACCACCAGAAAAAACAGGCTGCTCTTGATCAAATATCATAATGCCACAATCTTCATGGTTATTTAGTGAAATATGATCTTCTTCCAATAGTCTGTGCAAAATTCCACTTCCTACTCGTGATAAATCACCTGTTACAATAACATCGTAATAAGATGGATCACGCTTCATTTCCTTAGAATGCTTAAGAATAGTGTTGGCCGCTGCCGGAGCCATAGCAGATCCCAAATCATATGGGTTTTTCATACCTAAATCAACAACTTCTCCAACTGTCGCACTCGTAATTCGAATTTGACTTTTAACTGAACCGATGACCATCGCACCAGCTCCTGTTACAGTAAAAGTAGCTGTATCAGGACGTTGCCCACCGAATTCAGTAGGGTTTCTAAATTGTCTCTCAGCTGTAGCATTATGACTACTGACAGCGACTAGTACTCTGTCAGCTACGTTCGTATCCACAAACAATGCTCCCAACGCAATCGCTTCAGCTACCGTTGCACACGCTGAAAACAACCCGAAGTAAGGAATCTCTAATTCACGAGCAATATAATTAGAAGTAACAATTTGATTCAGTAAATCTCCGGCTAAAAAATAGTCAATATCTTCTTTTTTCTTTTCTGCTTTTTTTAATGCATAGTCAATCGCATCTTTCATAAGTTGTCTTTCAGCTAATTCCCAATTATCTTGACCGGCATACAAGTTTTCATACACTTTGTCAAAGCTATCTTGAATGGGTCCTTTACCTTCTTGGGGTCCTACTGCTGTACCAGTAGACTGAACATAAACAGGAGCATTAAATAACCACGTATTTTTCCCTTTTCTTTGCAAGTAAACACGCTCCTTACGAATTAATCAACATTGAAACCAACAACCTTGTTAAGGCAACCACATACGCTGAAACTACTCCAAATGCTATAACAGCACCGGTTAGTTTAAACATATTTGCCCCAATCCCGAATACGAGGCCTTCACTTTTGTGTTCAAGTGCTGAACTTGTCATCGCATTAGAAAATCCAGTAACTGGAACAAGTGAGCCTGCACCGGCAAATTGCCCTAAACGATCATACACACCTACCCCTGTTGCGAGTGCAGCTAATAATATTAACGTTGCCAGCATGGAACTCATTGCCTCTTCTTCTGTAAAAGGTAAATAAGTCATGTAAACCTTACTCAACCATTGACCAAATGTACAAATGAGACCGCCTATAATGAATGCTTTTAATCCATTTTTTAAAACGTGCTTTTTAGGCTGGTATAATGTTATGTTTTTTTTATACTGTTTCTTTTCTCCTTCTGTTAGCACATACAGTTCCCCCTTACCTTCGATCAATTAAATAGTAATGTTAGTATGATAAAATTATTTTAAGAACATACATTAAATTGTTAATCTTCATTTCTAAACGCAATTACGTACGGAGCCTATCCCCCCTGAATCGACTTACACCCATTTTGATTAATCTTCTTAGAACTTTTTTATTTTTACCTTTTAAAAAAAAGAAGAATAAAAAAGGTTGCATTCACCTTCTTTACCCTTCCTTTTTAACTAATACTACAAAATGGTTGCTGATCTTCATCCTTAACATCTGTTAACCACTTTTCAATGTCATATTTCTTTTCTATGAAAACTTGATGCCAAATAATAAAACAAATAACGGTCCATAATTTTCGACTATGATCAGCCTCTTCACGAGCGTGTTCATAAAGAAGTTCTCGAACAAACGATTTATTAAGTAAATAAGATGCCTCACTTTCTCGAATGAGTTCCTCTACCCAATCAAACCACTCATTGCGTAACCACACACGTAAAGGAACAGGAAAGCCAAGCTTTCTACGAGCAACTACATGTGCAGGAATACGATCAGCAAATGCCTTTCGTAACAGATACTTCGTTGTACCTTTAGCTGTTTTAGCTTCGGGTGGCAATTGCGAGGCTACCTCAAATACATATGAATCAAGAAAGGGTACTCTCAATTCCAATGAATGGGCCATCGTCATTTTATCAGCTTTCATTAGAATATCACCACGTAACCAAGTCATTAAATCTATATGCTGCATTCTTTGTATCGGGTCTTCTCCAACACTTTCTTGGTAAATAGCATCTGTTATCCTTCCATTTGTATATATTGAGTTATATGATTTTAATAATTTCATTTTTTCTGTTTCTTTAAAAATAAACGCATTACCAATATAACGATTCTCTAACGGAGTAATCCCTCGTTCTATCCAACTTTTCCCTTTTACTCCTTCTGGTATTAGGTAAGCCAATTTGGCCAATACAGGCTTCAAAGCTGTTGGAACCTTGTTAAATGGAGATAGACTAATTGGTTCCCTGTAAATCGTATATCCTCCAAATAGTTCATCCGCTCCTTCACCAGAAAGGACCACTTTGACATGTTGACTTGCCTCTTTCGCAACAAAGTATAGCGGAACAGCAGCAGGATCAGCAAACGGATCATCTAAATGCCAAAGAAGTTTTGGAAGCTCCTCTTTATAGGAATGTGCTGATAAATATGAAACGTGATGTTCGATATCAAGCTCCTTTGCTGTTTTTTCTGCTACATCCACTTCACTATAACCATCTTCTTCAAAACCTATTGAGAAAGCTTTAATACCAGGGTGATGTTCACTTGCCAAAGTTGTGATAATCGTAGAATCAATTCCACCAGATAAAAAACATCCTACTGCTACATCACTTCTCATATGCTTCTCAACTGAATCACAAACAACATTTTTTATATCTTTTATCCAGTCATCTTCCGTTTTATATGACGTAGTCAAAATAGGTTTCCAATAAAACTCTTTTTGCAAAGGTTTACCAATTTCTTTTATCGCAACCATACCAGGCTCTACACGTAGAATCGAGTCAGTCATCGTATAAGGCTCTGGTACATATTGGAATGAAAAATAATGATGAAGAGCTTGTTTATTAAGGTTGCCATCCTTAATTCGTTGAGTTATACATTTTTTTTCTGAAGAAAAAATAATGCTCTTTTCATCTTCATGATAATAGAGCGGCTTGATACCAAAACGATCTCGGCTAATAATCGCCTGATTCTTCATCTTATCCCAAATAACAAATGCGAACATACCTCTTAGCTTCTCCACAAACTGCATTCCAATCTCACTATAGAGAGCAAGTATAACCTCGGTATCTGAAGATGTTTGAAATTCTTTTCCTTTTTCCTTTAATTCGTCACGTAACTCAATATAATTATAGATCTCACCATTAAATACAATTGAATAGCGGTGATCCTCATAAGTGAGTGGTTGATTTCCCCCTTCTACATCAATAATGCTCAATCTTGAAAAAGCCATCTCCATATAATCTCCTTTTAAGTAACCAACCTGATCTGGACCACGATGATGAATATAGCGATTACACCCCATCATCTTTTTATAGGAGCCTTTTTCAGCTTGTCCACTAATTCGAACAACAAAACCACACATGTGCATCTTCCCTTCTTCATCGAAAGCGTCATTTGATCATAAAACGAATAGAACTCGATAAAGGTTACATCACTACAAATCTTTTCTGCATGGTCATAGGTAAAAACGCCTTTGAGATTTTTTCTCAAAGGCGTTTTATTCTACGGTCTGATTAAAGCTTATATTCTTTTTCCTCATAAGGATGAGCAACCCAACCTTCAGTATCAATAAATAGACGAACAGCAACAACTTGACGATCATCCATTAACGTGAAAAAGTGAGGTGTGTACTCTGGAACAGAAATCACATCACCAGCTTCTAGTTCAATGTCAAAATAACCATTTTCACCTTTTACAATGAAAATACCATGACCTGCTGTAATAGCACGAACTTCATCATCAGTATGAGTATGAACGTTCTCAAACTTTTTCAAAAGTTCCTCTAAATTAGGAGTACTTTCAGATAACGAAATGACATCCCAGTTCACATAGCCTCTACGTTCACCTAATGAGCGAATATCGTCATCAAAGTTATTTAAAATTTCCTGCTTATCTTCATCTGATAAATCAAAGCGTTCCTTTAAATGATCTGGTAGCTTAGACATATCCCATTTTTCATACAATACTTCTTGACTTTCGAGAAATGCTTTCACCTCTTCTGTTCCTTGAATCACTTCATTCGTGTTACGAATTTTAATAACTGCCATTTTTAATAACCTCCTTTAAATTTGCTGCTTTTGCATGAAGCAGCTTCATTTGATATGAAAATAAAAATTCACAAGCCTCTAGATGACGCTTGGCCTCAAACGCATTACGTCCCCACACAGTAATACCATGATTACGAATCAGGACGGCCTTTGTGTCGGGTTCAATCACGTGACTAATAGCCTTACCCAGCGTAGGAAGGTCACTATAATTTTCAACGATAGGGATCGTTAATTGACCATCTTCCGCCCAAATTCCAAATGCTTTAATAAGCTCGACTCCTTTGAATGTAATAAATCCTTGTTCAAAATAGAGCTCAGATATTAAGTTATTATCTAGCGTATGTACGTGCAGGCTGCAACCAGCATCTGTCTTTTTATACACTTCTAAATGTATGACGGTTTCAGCCGATGGCTTACCTTCATCGGTTAAAGGCTCCGCATCTTCATTAACTAGAACAAAATCCTCATTTGTTTCTTTGTACTTATCCTTGCCACTTACCGTTACTAAACATTGAAGTGGCTCATCCTGTACTTTAATTGATAAATTTCCACTCGTTCCTGGAAACCAATCTCTTACTGCTAGTTCTCTTTTAATACTTGCAAGTTCATTCCAATGCAGAATCAAGATTCGAGCCCCCTTTCGTTCAACATTTCTATACAATCATGAAACGTAACAAATGGTGCATGTTTCAGATTCAATTGTTGACATTTTTCTAATAATAAATCTCGTGCTAAAACGAAATCAGCTTGTTTTGCCGCTTGTAAATCGGTTATCGAATCGCCAATGACAATAATATCTCTACCTTTTGCTTCCTTACGAATAATAGAAGGCTTGCAGCAACCGCAATCATTCTCACAAAAAGCGTCACATTCATGAGGCCATTCAATTTTGATTGTCTCCTCATCAAAGCTTGCCGAATTACAATAAACCGGTAATTCATATGCCTTTAATAAAGGATAAACAAAGAAATCAATGCCACCACTTACAATGATCAATTCTATTCCTTGCTCCTTTGTATAAGCGACAAAATCGTCAAAGCCTTCGCGAATCTTTGCATCAGCTAAAATAAAATCGATCAGCTGTTGCTTCGAAGAAGATGGTAGTAAGCGGAAGAGCTGCCCGACACCTTGCTGGATCGAGATTGTCTCTTCTAAAATTTGATCCTTGATTTCATTCCACTCAGGAGGAGCAAATTCTTTCATAATTGCAATAATATTATCGTTCGTTGTAATCGTCCCATCAAAGTCACAAAAAATAACAGGCTTCATTCTTTTTACGCTCCTCCCCAAAGCTCAATTGCTTGACGGAGTTCCGCTGAATGTAAGGCTGCATCCTTTAATGATTGACCTTGCATAACCGCATTAATTGCTTGTCGAAATGCTTTTCCACCAGCAGGTGCCCCTCCAGGGTGACCATGAATTCCTCCGCCAGCATTAATCACACTATCGATCCCAAAGTCTTCGTATAACTTCGGTGTTAGACCAGGATGAATACCAGCAGATGGCACGGGAAAGGCCCGATGAAACAGATCTTTATCGGTCAATTCACGAGCAATTTTAATCGTTTCTTCCTTGGCCATCGCGACAGATCCATAAGGAGATGGGAATAAGACAAGATCCGCACCAGCCATACGCGAAAGTTTTCCAAGAAGAAGAGAAGGTGATAAACCGTAATCCGTTGATGAAATCATCGCACCTGAAAATGCAGGATGTGCCATTATAGGCAGTGGAATGTCCGGGTCCTCTGTTAATTCTTGTAGCACGTCTAACCCATATGAAAAGACGTTGAATAGAAGTAAATCTGCGCCTGCATCTACAGCCCGTTTTGCTTGCTCCTTCAACTGAAACGTACGGCCTGTAATATTTGCTGCATATAGTGTTCTTTTTCCTGTTTCCACTTCACTTTCCGTGAGTGCTTCTTTGCAGACTCTAATTCGCTCAGTTAAAGGTGTCCGTTCATTTTCAAACAGTATTTCATCGTCTTTGACGATATCAACACCACCAAGTGCTTGACCTTTCATCTGTTCCTTCAAAGAAGATAAATCTCGGCCGATTACCCCTTTGAAAATGCTCATCAACAATGGACGATCATAAGCTCCAGAAAGCTTACGAATCCCTTCTAGCCCTACTTTTGGTCCAGGATATTCTTTCTTTAAATTTTCACTAAAGGAAAGATCCACTAATTTTACTTTACCATCCAAAGAGAGCTTTCCAAATACCGTTGTCAAAATAGCCGGAATATCATTCGTGAAATTCAAACTTGGGTACCCAATCGTTATGACTGATTTTTCATCTAAGATTTCTGTTTTAACAACTCGCCCTTTATGCTTTTTTAATTGTTCTTGTTCGACTGAAGGAAGGTTTGTCCATGATCCAACCGTTAATCCAACCGCAATCGAATCGGCTTTTTTTTCAATATTCGTTGTTCCATCTATTAGGTAGGTTGCTAGTACCTCACCCATATTTGCCACCACCTATATATCAACAGATATGTATTCGTTCATTAATTAAAAATTATGACAGTATTCTATTTTTTCGTCAATCTTTTTACTTTTCAAACAATCTGAATTGACAAACTATATTGAAAAAGTGTAACATGACCGTATATTAAATGACTATGAATAACACTCTTATCATGAGAAGGCTGAGGGATTTGGACCGATGACGCCCGGCAACCTGCATTACGCGAAGGTGCTACTTCCAACAGAATGAAATCCATTCTGAAAGATGAGAGGAACGAACAGTTCTGTTTCAATCCTCTTGATAAATCAAGAGGATTTTTCATTTGAATGAGCGAAAGGGAGGAAAGATGATGACTATAGATACTGTTAGATATGAACCTTTTACAATTGAAACGGCAATAGCCTATAGTAAACAAATCGGTCTATTTACACAAAATGATGTTTTAGAAGCTGAGGAAATTGGGGATGGTAATCTCAATCTTGTTTTTCGCATCCAAAATAAAGAAACGAATAAATCAATTATATTGAAGCAAGCCTTACCATACGCAAAGGTGGTCGGTTCTAGTTGGCCATTAACACTTGATCGTGCGCGTATCGAAAGCGAAGCATTAAAACACGCCTATGAAGTTGTACCAGAGTTTACGCCTCGCGTTTATCATTCTGATCATACATTGGCTGTCACTGTCATGGATGACTTATCTCATCTACAAATAGTACGAAAAGGATTAATTGAAGGAAAAGTTTATCCTCGTCTTGCACGGGATATCGGGACTTTTTTAGCGCATACTTTATTTTATCATTCTGATTTTGGGATGAATCAACAAGAGAAGAAGAAATTAACGTTACATTTCAACAACCCTGAGCTTTGTAAAATTACAGAAGATCTTGTCTTTACAGACCCATTCTTTGACCATGACACAAATAATATTCCGAGCAAATTAAGAGAGTTTGTCGAAACAACGCTTTGGTCAGATAAGACATTAAAAAGAGAAGTTGCTTCTTTGAAACACCTTTTCTTAACAAAAGGAGAAGCGCTCATTCACGGAGACCTTCATACTGGTAGTATATTTGCTTCAACTGAGGAAACAGTTGTCATTGATCCTGAGTTTGCTTACTTCGGCCCAATGGGTTTTGATATCGGCGCCTTTATTGCCAATATTCTACTAAGCTATCTATCTCAAGAGGGTCATATTGAAAATGATCAGACAAGAAATGAGTATCAAGACTATTTACTAAGTGTATTAATAGAAACATGGAACATATTTGATGTAGAATTCGGTGCATTATGGCAGGACAATAGTCAAGATTCATTTATGAAAGTAGATGGTTACTTAGATGATGTACTTAAACAAATTTTTCAAGATACTCTTGGCTTTGCTGGTTGTAAAATGATTCGTCGAATGATTGGATTAGCTGGTGTTGAAGACGTTGAAGCTATTGAAAATGAGGAATTACGCTTGAACGTTAAACGCTCTGCTATTACATTAGGGAAAACACTTATTATGAACCGATCACAAATAACATCCATTAATGAACTAAAGAAGGTTGTGACACAATGACAAAAGCAGTAGAACCGATTCGTTCGGTTGAATGGAATAACAATCATGTTAAACTGCTAGACCAACGACTATTACCACAGCAAACCGTATTTTTAACGTTAACAGCGATACAAGATATTTGGGATGCTATCTTTGAATTAAAAGTAAGAGGTGCTCCAGCCATTGGTATTTCTGCTGCCTATGGGTTATGTTTATGGTCTCAAGCATTTGAAGGAGATGACTTCCAGACCTATTTAGCTTCACTCCAAGAACAGGCCACCTACTTAGAATCAGCAAGACCAACTGCTGTCAATTTATTTTGGGCTATTAGACGGGTTGTTAAGGTAACTAAATCAGCCAGCACTGTATCAGAGGCAAAGCAACTACTATTAAATGAAGCAAAGCTTATACAGGAAGAAGATGAAGCTGTATGTAGAGCGATTGGCGAACATGGCTTAGCTTTATTTGAAGATGGAGATACCCTTCTTACACATTGTAACGCAGGTGGTATTGCAACAGCTCGATATGGTACAGCTCTTGCTCCATTTTACCTTGCAAAGGAGCAAGGAATCACATTAAATGCTTTTGCTTGTGAGACTAGACCTGTCTTACAAGGAGCACGACTAACGGCATGGGAATTACAAAACCTTGGTGTAAACGTCACTCTAATTACAGACAATATGGCAGCACATACAATGAAATCAAAAGGGATCAACGCCGTCATTGTCGGAGCAGATCGAATTGCAGCTAATGGAGATACAGCTAATAAGATTGGAACATTCGGTATTGCTTTAATCGCTAAAGCCTTAAATATTCCATTCTATGTCGCTGCCCCACTTTCAACAATTGATCTCGATACAGCTTCTGGCGATGAAATTGAAATTGAAGAGCGACATGCTGATGAAATTAGAACGATTAATGGTCAGCAAATCTCCCCTACTGATATACAAGTATATAATCCTGCTTTTGATGTAACTCCATCTGAGTATATTACAGGTATCATAACAGAAAAAGGAGTTATTAGTGGTGGAAATTATATCGACGGGTTAGCTAAACTGTTTTAAATAGATAAGAAAAACGCGACAGTGTCTTTTCTTTAAAGCGGCGTGTGAGTTTCCCAACACCCTCTATGTTTTCCCCATTTGATTAGAAAATTAAGGCTTGTCACAAAAGTATCAAGTCATTTTTTGCGACAAGCCTTATTATTATGGTTCACTCATTTCGTTTTTCATTTGTTCCAATATTTTCTTTTCTAACCTTGAAACTTGTACTTGTGAAATACCTAAACGGTTTGCAACCTCAGACTGAGTCTGATCTTTATAATACCGCAAATAAACAATTAATCGTTCACGTTCGTCCAAATCTCGTATCGCTTCCTTTAAAGCGATTTTATCAAACCATTTCGTTTCTGTTTGATCAGCTATTTGATCAAGAAGTGTAATCGGATCGCCATCATTTTCATAGACAGTTTCATGGATTGATGATAAGGATTTGCTCGCTTCTCCAGCAAAAACAACTTCTTCCGGTGAAATATCTAAATACTTAGCAATTTCATTAACCGTTGGCGTTCGTCCTAGTGTCTTTGTCATGTCATCTTTTACTTTGCGAATTTTGTTACTTAATTCCTTAATCGAACGACTTACCTTTACCGTACCATCATCTCGTAAAAAGCGTTGAATTTCCCCTATAATCATCGGTACAGCATAGGTTGAAAATTTCACATCATAGGAAAGATCAAATTTATCTACCGATTTAATTAATCCAATACACCCAATCTGGAACAAGTCGTCAGCCTCATACCCTCGATTCATAAAGCGCTGAACAACAGACCATACGAGGCGCGTATTACGATTAACAATCATATCCCTTGCCTCTTGATCCCCAGCTTGACTTTTCGCTATTAATTCCTTTACTTCCTCATCTGTAAAATGAGATCTTTGCTGCTTTTTTTGCTGTTTAACCTCCACATCCATAGTCAAAACCCCTTAATTACACATAGCTTTGCTATTTGTAAGAGTTTTCTTCAAATATACGGTTGTTCCAATCATCGGTTCTGAAACAACATCAACATGATCCATAAAGTTTTCCATAATCGTAAAGCCCATTCCTGATCGTTCAAGCTCTGGCTTTGACGTATATAATGGCATTCTCGCTTCTTCAATGTCTTGTATTCCTAATCCTTCATCACGAATAATGAGTTCAATGGCATTCTCGACTAATTTAACATGAATATATACGAGACCATTTGGATCGTTATGATATCCATGAATAATCGCATTCGTAACAGCTTCAGATACAACCGTTTTAATTTCCGTTAATTCATCCATCGTCGGATCAAGCTGAGCAATGAAAGCAGCAACCGTTATTCTAGCAAATGATTCATTTTGACTAACAGCCGAAAATTGTAAGTCCATATGATTTTTCATTTATGCCACCCCCAAAGTCTGTAACGCATACTGCTCGCTCTCTTCTAATCGAATAATTTTAAATAAGCCTGAAAGTTCAAACAAGCGTTTAACAGCTGGTGAAATGGCACAAACAACCATTTCACCACCCACTGCTTTTACTTGCTTATACCTGCCTAATATGACGCCAAGACCTGAGCTATCCATAAATGAAAGTTGCTCTAAATTTAAAACGATATGCCTCACTTCATGTTGTACTAGCTTATTCTCTACTTGCGTTCGCAACTCCTCTGCCGTATGATGATCAAGCTCTCCAATGAGACGAACAAGTAATACAGCTCCTCTTTCCTCTACACCAATTTGCAAACTCAACATGATCACTCTCCCTCTAGGTTCAATTTGCACAAAAGATGTGCTCCTTTGCTAGAGAAATTCTCCTTATACTCTGTTAATTCCTGTTCCATGACAAAACTAGTGCTTTTTCGAACAAAGAAGTCAATCTCCTTAAGAAGATACAGCAAATTTCCCAATCGTTCGTTTAAAGATCGTCCACCACGAGGCCTCCTGTACATCGCTCTCTGCTAATAATTTCGTTTCGTTTAACAGTTGTCCTTCTTTTTCAATGTAAAGAGTTCCAATAACAGCACCTTTCTCAATCGGAGCACGTAAATCGTCATTCAACTGTATGCGTTCAACAACATCATCTATTTTTATTCCTTTTTTCGTTAAAAGTGATACCGATTCAGCAGTCATTGCTGCAACCTGCTTCTTATCCCCTTTGCTAACGTTCACATCAGCCATCACATAACCACGGTCATATAATTGATGTGTTTCATATTGACTAAACGCATAATCTAGCATCGACGTAATTTGAGCGTTTCGTTCCTTTGGAGAAGGGGCACCCATTACAACCGTAATAATTCTCATTCCCTTTTTCTCCGCTGTAGCTGCTAAGCAATATTTCGCCTCTTGAGTAAAGCCCGTTTTCAACCCATCTACTCCTGGATAGAATTTCACTAGCTTATTTGTATTTACAAGCCAAAAAGGGTCTTCACTATCTTGACGCAAATAATCTTCGTAAATCCCTGTAAAATTTGTGATGTCTTCATACTTTAATAATTCTTTTGACATGATCGCCAAGTCATGAGCTGATGAATAATGTTCATCGGCCGGAAGACCATTGACATTTACAAATCGAGTATGCTCTAATCCTAAATTCTTCGCTTTGTTATTCATCATTTCAACAAATTCTTCTTCTGTCCCAGCAATATGCTCAGCCATTGCAACAGATGCGTCATTACCTGAAGCAACTGCGATCGCTTTCAGCATATCACGAACAGTCATTTCTTCACCCGGTTCTAAAAAGATTTGTGATCCACCCATAGAGGCGGCATATTCACTTGTACGGACCATGTCATCATATGTAATCGCTTCACGTTCAAGTGCCTCCATAATTAATAGCATCGTCATGATTTTAGTCATACTAGCAGGTGGTAATTTCTCGTCTTTATTTTTCTCAAATATAATTTCACCTGTATCTCTTTCAATAACAATTGCTGAGGTTGCATTTTCTGCTAATTTCACTTGTTTCTCGGCTGCAATAACTGTCGGTGCCCATAAACCGATGATGATACTGACACATACAATACTGGATAGAACTTTCCTCATCTCCATCCGACCTCCAATTTTATTTTCATTGTCGTACTCACAACCTTTGTGACACTTCACCTAAGTTTGCTCTTTCCATCTTTACCATTTTTTCAATCTTTATACCTTTCATTTTTTACTATTCACTTGAAAGAGCAAAACAGCTCGGAAGGATTATACCTCCCGAGCTACGCCATCAATATAAAAGTAACTAAATTATTTTGAAAAGCCACCCATTTGTGACTCAGCTTGTTGTACCAAGCGCTTAGTAATTTCTCCACCAACTGAACCATTTGCGCGAGAAGTTGCGTCAGGTCCAAGTTGCACACCAAATTCTGAAGCGATTTCATACTTCATTTGATCCAATGCCTGTTGAACACCAGGTACTACTAATTGGTTACTGTTGTTGTTGTTAGCCATATTATCTCACCTCACTTTGTTGTGTTCATCAATAGCTTGCTTCCACTCCTTCAATCTATACTTAGTGAAATTTGCCAAAACCCTTTATATTGAACTTCAAACTTCACTTTGCTACATAAATCTCTTCGAAGTACGTAAACTATCGTTGAAAACCTATTTCATAAAGAAAGGATAAGTATAATTATGGAAATGAAACGAATCAAACAAATTCTTTCATCAACTGCTGATGTAGACGTCACTTATAATGGAACTTCCGTTTGGATTGATGATTTCAATGAATCCGATCATACAGCAGTTGTTCATTTACGCGGCCCCCTTGAAGAACGTACGATTGTACCAATAAATGAATTAAGCGAAGAATAAAAAAGTTGACATTCAAGCTAAATTCCATCATAGATCTCAAATTAATATTGATTCAGGAACAAGAAGTAGATCGATCAAAGAAAAATCCAATGATCATTAATATTCTCAAGTAAGAATATTTCAGACCGTAGACAAAACGGCTTTGAGATATGACTCTCAAAGCCGTTTTTGTATTTTTCGTATGGTTTTTCGGCGATGGTACTGTCGGTTGGGTGTTCCTCCAGTGCCATGTCGCCAGTTTTTTCAGGTTCATAGCAGCAAAAACAAGCATCGCCTGCATTGAATTTTTTTCGAGCCCCTTCAGGTTCGTCCAACGCATCCTGCCAAATGTGGCGCAAGACCAGCTTCTTATGGTCTTTGTTTTTGGTACATTGAGAAAGCACGGGACCATTCTGACACACACTCGGATTGGAGCTGTACTCACGGTATCCTTCTCTGTTCGTTGTTCGGTAATGAAGAAGTTGGTCTTGCGGACAGATGTAACAATCGTAGTAGTCATCATACACAAACTCGTGCTTTCGGAAGTAGCCCGGAGGCGTCATTGGTCGTTTGTAAGGCATGACCGCTCTTGTTTCTTCTTCTTGAAGCTTCTTCGCAATACTTGGTGTCTTGTAGCCTGCAT
>NZ_JALKEV010000017.1 GCF_023017105.1 Halalkalibacter sp. APA_J-10(15)
CTTCCATACGTGTTTTCCAACGTTCATACTTGTCTTTTCGGTTCATGACAACACCCTTTTCTATTTGATAGAAAGAGTATCTCATAGCTTGGGTATTAGTAGAATGTGTGCGTTATTTGACGCTTACGTATTTATTAAATGAATCGTTATCCTCAATATAATTTGATTTAAACATACAATAATATAGAGTTGTAACATCCTTATTACCTAACAACTTTAACTTTTCTTTTTTTTGAAATCTGTATGTAAACCCACATTTTTCGCTTACTCTTTTTGAGTTATGATTAAAGTTAAAATGACCACACCAAATTAATTCTAAATTTAGTTTATTAAAGCCATATGTAATTACACGATTTGCAGATTCTGGAATAATTCCTCTTCCCCAATATTTCGGGTGTAGCACATATCCTATTTCCTTTTGCTTTAATGCGACAAGACTATCATCTGGCTTTCTATCATGAAGCCCTATACTACCAATCACTTTATTTTCTTCCTTTAAAACAACCGCATATGTATCACTACTTCTTATAAACATTTTAATAATTTCTTTGCTTTCTTCTTCATTTTGATGCGGTTTCCACCCAGCATTAGGACCTACTAATTCACTTTTAGCATATTCATATAAGTCTTTGCTGTCAGTTTCTTTCCATTCTCTTAAAATTAACCTTTCAATTTTTAATGCTTCCATATAGCCCCTCCTACAAATTGAAATAAAAAACTGCAAAATGATTAGGAAAGGAGAATAGAGAATACTTCTGTACTAACTTAGTTATCTACTATTTTTACATACATCCCTCTTGTTGCTTTCTCATATGCTGTATGCCCCATCATTCTTATAGGTTCTGATAATTCCGATGCTCGTATTAATTTTCCATCCTTAACTATAGATGGATCAATGAGGCGAAGTTTGTTTTTGCGATGTAAATCGTAATCTACTCTATCTTCTTTTACTTGCACATTCGGATTAAGTTTTTTTAACAGACAAAGCAATTCCTGATCTTCTGATGATTTTATTTTAGCTATCAATTCATCATCTCTAACTAGGAAATCATTGAGGTTTAGTATATTTTTATCTAATGATCGCTTCAGAAGCGTAGCCAGCCTATCATAGCCATATATGTTTAATGGATCCATAAAAAAGTCAATGACTTCTTTATAATACGTTCTGACAAACCACTCAGCTATCTCAATGTTTTGCAAGTACATGTTCCCTTCGTAAACGATTAGATTATGTAAAAAGCGATTTACTTCTTCTAACGAAATATGTCCATATACATACATATCCCGAAGTGTATAGTCTACCCGATCCGCACATAATTCAGGTGCAGGCTGTTCTAACAATGTCCACTTTGAGTCATCAAATAGAATATCCTCATAGCTGTAGCCATATGTAGCTAAAATGGCTGGAATTCCCGAGTTTTTCACAACAGAGCTATAAATCTTTTCATGATAATCCTCCTCTTTATTTTCAAAAACGAAATCAACGACATGAGAAAAAGCGGTGTGGGAAACATCATGCAAGAGCCCAGCAATTTGCTCTTCTAATGAGCCACCAAGCTTGCGAATGAGTAGCATGACACCAATCGAATGATCAAAGCGTGTTACATTCCATTTCTCATTCACTAAATAACTTGCTCCCCCTTGGTGAATTCCTTTTAACCTTTGAACAGGCTCACTTAAAATTAACTCTTCTAGCACTTTATCTACCACAAACTCACCGTAAATTTCGTCAAAGACAATCATGAATATTCTCCTTTGTTAAGTCCTTACCATTTGCAAAATACGATTCATTGCGAGGCTGGGACAAAAGTATTTTAATAAATGAGAAACCGCAGAGCGGAGCACATGAACCGCTCGTTAAATATACATCGCTACGTTTTCTAAATGTTCGGATTCTCAGCCCCTATTTTGCCCTTAGTTCCTTTAAAAGCGCCATACACATAAGCACCATAATGACCGAAAAAGGTAATGCGGCCACTAGTGATGCCGTTTGAAGCGCCTCAAGACCGCCAGCAACTAAGAGAATAGTCGCGATTGCTGCAATTAACACGCCCCAAACGATGTTTTTCCAACGACTTGGGTGTAACGAATCATTCGAAGTCATCATTCCTAATACATACGTGGCCGAAGCCGCAGAAGTGATGAGAAACAAGAAAATAAGACCGATGGAGAGGACGGTAAGGATTCCTCCAAATGGTATGTGATCAAGCAATGCAAACAATCCATACGTTACATCTTCCCTCACCTCTTCCGCGATAGGCTGCCCTTCCTCTGTTTCAAAGAAGAGCGCACCTCCACCGAATACGGCAATCCATGCAACCGCAACAAGTGGTGGCACGAGCATGACACCGATCACGAACTCTCTAATCGTCCTTCCCTTTGAAACTCTCGCGATAAAGCTTCCGACGAACGGCGACCAAGCCATTGCCCACGCCCAATAAAAAATCGTCCATTCATCTAGCCAACTACTATCTTCCGTTGGGGAAACATCTAAACTCATACTGGCAAAATGGTGCACGTAATCTCCCATTCCCGCGATGAACGTGTGGAATAAATAGATCGTTGGCCCTCCAAAAAAAATAAAAAACATGAGGAAAAAGGCTAGTGTTAAATTAATAAAACTAATAACCTGAATCCCTTTATTTAAGCCAATGATGGTTGCTCCTAAATAACAAACAAGTAAGAGAGCAATGATCACTAATTCTGTTCCTATACCATCAGGGGTGTTATACGTATAATGTAATCCGCCACTTACTTGAATCACGCCAAGACCTAGTGTCGTGGCAACTCCAGTTGCTGTTGCTAGAACAGCTAAGCTATCAACTGCTTGACGCCAGCCTCTCATATGAGAAAGAAGTGGTTCAAGAGAGGCACTAATCCTCCCTTTTTTTCCTTTTCTGAACTGTACGTATGCAATCGACAAACCGATGACCGCAAAGATGGCCCATTGATGAATCCCCCAATGAAACATCGAGTATTGGATGGCAACTCTAACCGTTTCAAGTGACTGATCCTCATAGCCTGGTGGTGGGTCCATATAATGACTAACTGGCTCAGAGACGCCCCAAAAGACGAGGGCCACCCCAAAACCTGCTGAAAATAACATCCCAATCCAACTATAATAGGAGTATTCCGGCTGGTCTTCCTCTTTACCAAGCTTTATCTTTCCATATGTACTAAACGCTAAAAATAAACAGAAGCAAATAAAAAACAACGCTACTAGTAAATAAAAGCCTGAAAAATGGGTCGTTGTCCATGCAAATGCACTCTCTGCCATAGAGTCTAGCCGCTCTGGATAAAAAACCCCGATGCTGAGAAACAGCAAAATTCCAAAAAGTGTGACTAGAAAAACTGGGTTTAATTTTTTCAAAACATTCATCGGTCGTTATCCTCCTTACCTACTCATTAACCTTAAGTAAGGCGAGGAAAACGTCCAATCTTGTATCTTTTGCTAATACTTGAAAATGAATATGTACTATGTAGGATGACTAAGAGGCTTATCATTTTCAATCATTTATCTCCCTCATTATTAAATGCTCTCCCTCGTTTGTAAGTACATACTCTTCAAAACTAATTAGGAAACAACCAGATTTAAAGTTTGAATTAGATTAGACTTTTTACAAAGCCTATGCTTTTTTCTACGTAACCGATATTTTTATAAAATTTATGTGCATGTTCTCTTTCTGGTCGGCTTCCGCTATTTAATCCGATACGAGTTGCTCCAATTATTCTTTCCCAACTTTCAGCTTCCACTACAAGTTTTTTCCCTATCCCTTTATTACGAAAAATAGCATCTACTACTAGGGCTACAATACGAACATAGACACCATTCAACTCATAATAATACCCCTTAGCCACCCCTACCATTCCAACTATTTTTCCATCATACGAAGCTACTAAAGTATGATAATCAGGACTTGATTCAATAGTATGAAATCGCGTTCTCATAGCTTCAATTGTAGTAGGATAACCAAGTTGCTCCATCAATGACGTTAATGCCTCAATATCATTTTCTACCGCTTCTCTTATTTCCATTTATCAATTCTCCTATGGGATGTACCATCATTTTTCTTCAACTAACTTTCCCTAAAATAATATAATTTAGCCATGTATTAAATTCTAAGCTTAAATTGATATCCTTACCCAAAGTAAGAAAATTGACAGAGATAAAATACGTTATCAATACAAAAGACATAACCCCCACCCACTCAAGACCTTTTGTGTCGTTATGCCGTAACCCTAAATAGATAAAAGGTTCTCTTCTTTCAATTTTTTCAACTATGATCATAACGGGAATAATCCAAATACTTATTTTAATACAAGCGGATGCCTACCGTTTAACTTTAACAATAATTCCCTTAAGTGAAAAAAGAACAATCTTCTATTAATGAATCGCATAAGCCATACCGCATCCGAAGGCAATTCACCCCCCATTTAAAAGCAAAGGTTCATCATCCCATACCTGAACTTCAATATATCTCTCAGGCCCATATTTTCCATCCTTATTCCACTCTTGAGGAAGCCCATATAGTTTTATTATTTTTGAAATTTCTTCAAGTGTATATACTTGACCTCTATATGGCTTCCCATCCTGAAATCTCATTGCAGGAAACGAGTCACCATAAGTAAAACTTATTGTTTTTGGATCAAACTTTTTTAGTGGAATTTTCACTTCCATTCCGTCCTGAAACCATTCCTTCACCCAAGGACATTCTCCAAAAATAAAATAATGCGGAAATCCTTTCTTCGGTTCGCCGCCTTTGTTTATAAATAGTTCTCTTATTTTTTCTTCTAGCTCCCTACGGATTATTAAATAATTGGCTGGACGTTTAGCAGCGAATGTAGTATTTTCCTTTTGAAGCTTTTTAAAAATTCTTTCAGCATCGTTACTATCTAGTTCGGATAGATTTTTTAAGGGACCAGTATTGCGTTCATAATAATGATAAAGATAAGGTACTTCCTCATTTAAATCCATAATTTCACTCCTTGCATAAAACCCGCCATATTTTTGAAAAGGATAAGCTAGTTTCGTTTTAAATAATAAGATATTTTGGAGAACGATTTTCTAACCACCTTGAGTTATTATTCATTCTGTTTGATGTGAACATCAGCCATTTCCCTTAATTACTCATTAAAAAAATTTTCATTTAAACACTTTCTAGTTTGATATGTACTTGATGATAGCGATTATGCTTAGTGAGATAGTTCTCATGGACAGTGTTATCTCCATACTCGTTCAAAAGTTACCTTTTTGTTTTCTGATTTTAAAAGATATACATCAGGGTTGCTAAGATTTGACCAATCGTTAAATCCAAAATCTTTATTATAGGAGTTTAATAGCAAGGATATTAGATTCCCATGTGATACAATAATTGTATTTTCAAATGCACCTTTAAAAACATCCTCTACCACTTCTGTGATTCGTTTTGCAGCCTCTTGACTGGACTCTCCACCATCAAATTTCAATTCAAAATCCTCAAATGTGTTTCTTAATTTTTCAGGCCAATCCGAAAGGTAATTAGTGCTTAGTACACGCTCTTTTAATTGTCTATTAACTTCTATCTCGACATTTACCTGCTTTGCAAGTGGTTGTATCGTTTGAATAGCACGCTTATAAGGACTTGAAATGATACGTTCAACTTTACTATTTTCAAAAAAAGCAGCTAACTCAATGGCTTGTTTTAATCCTCTATTCGTGAGCGGCGATACAGGTGGTTGCCCCTCAGCCTCACAATGTCTGATAACATAAACCTTCTTCAATTAAACCACTCCATTATGAATTCGTTTGTTTTAAGAGTAAACGTTTATAAGTTTGATTATATTATCATTGCACACTTATGATCTTCTTTTAGATAAAGGGTGCATGTGGCTACTTGGTCTCATCTGAATTAAACTCTAACATTTTCATAATGACTTCCATATTAGCCTTTCTCTCTCAATATTATAGTGATTATTTTTTATGTGTAGCACCCTTAACTGACTACCCCCACTATGCCCTATGCCAAATCCTCTCAACTTCTCTAAGATTCTTTTTATCAAATGTTAATTTATAAATATCTGGCATATCAAGGCCTTCCCAAAAATGAAAACCATATTGTTCATCAAAGTAATTCATCATTAGGACCATTATATTACCGTGTGTTCCTACTACAATGTTTTTACCTTCATATGTTTCTAATACCTTCAACATTGCCTTAACACCCCGTTTTTGGGCGACAATATTAGATTCTCCACCTTCCCAAGAAAAAGTAGGTTCCTCCCATACTTTTGTAATAGCTACATGAAAGTCCTCAACAGGTTGTGCAGATAAGTTCCTTTCCTTAAAACCATCCTCAATGACAATTTCTTTACCTATACATTGTGCGATTCCCTCGACCGTTTGCACAGCCCTTTTGTATGGGCTAGACATGATAATATCTATGTTTTCTTTCTCAAGAATGCTACTAATACTTTTTGCATCAGCCAGACCTTTAGAAGATAAGGGTCTTGTTAATTCTTCAGGCGTATATGTAGAATGTGCGTGTCGTACAAAATACAAATGTGTGAGCACAATTGTCCCCTCCTATATAATTCAACATCAATGACCAATTACCTCGCTAACCTTAACCTATAAATCTTGAGATAAACGGACCATATCCCTACACTGAATACCATTTTCAAAAATGTCATCTTCGTAATGCTTAACAAAAAAGTCTATATCAACACCAACTATTCTAAAGCCACATTTTTGATAAAGAGCCAGCTGCCCTATGCCTGAATTCCCAGTTCCTATTTCAACGGTTTTGTAGCCTTTTGACTTAGCTACCTTAATGGCATCCATGACCAGGCGTTTGCCTATACCTCGACCATGTTGCTCTTCTACGACTGCAACATTCACAAGCTCAACTGTTTCTGGCCTCGTCGGAAGTAACACATAAACGCCCATTATGTGCTGATCGATTTCAGCTATAAAACATTCGCCCCTCTTACTATAGTCCTCCACAATCTCTCTTGAAGGATCAGCCAGTAACAACAATTCCATTGGCGGTTTTTCACCTTTATTAAGTTTTCTAATATTCATGTAATCTCCTTAATTAGCATTGATTTTTTAATTTATCTCTTTATTTATTACATCCAACTACTTCTTCATTTTAACATTCATTTCCTTTTTATTGATATACAAAAAAGCGCTTCATATTTCAGAAACGCTACCATTTGTTCAATAGGACAACAACATCATCGGATATCATTACTTTTATTTTTATTCCAATCGTAAGGTGTATTTGACCAATCCCATAATGAATACAATAAAAATGTGACAGCAAAAAATATAAAATTCTCACCCCATTGGATTTTTTCAGCAAAAAATAAATCCTTTATTGTAAGGACAGCTAAAAGCATCAAAGCGAATTTTATGTTCTTCTTAAACACATTACGCCTCCTTTATTCTTACACTTCCTGCCACATGATTTCAATAAAAAAAGTGATTATCGTTTTAGCTTTAGCCCCTCATGCGTTGCTTTAAAGCCTAACCGTTCATAAAACCTTAATGCATCTGGCCTTTTCTTATCCGTAGTCAATTGTACTAAATGACAACCACGTTCTTCCGCACGTTGAATGGCCCACTTTATAAGCTCAGTACCAATACCCTTTCCTCTTACCGAAGCTGACGTTCTTACCCCTTCGATAGTCGCTCTCCATCCACCTTGATGTGTGATATAAGGGGTAAACGTAATTTGTTGGACTCCAACGACTACATTTCCAGCACAAGCCACTATTAACTCGTTATTAGGGTCAGATGTAATAGCCTCAAATGCTTTCATGTAACTGTGAGGAAGTGGATTCTCATAACGCTCACGCTTACTTCCTAAAGCATCATCAGCAAGCATGGCAACAATACTATCTAAATCATTTTCGTTAGCTAGCCTAAACTTAATTTCGGTCTCCAATTAAATCCCTCCCACGTATGTTAACAAGAGTACTGATAAAGTTGATTATCCTTTTTCAATGGCAACAGGTTAACTGATGTATACGATCAACCTCCAATCGTGTTGAACAAGCGACAACATTTTCTTCTCCTAATCCTATTCACCATGTATATCCAACTGAGTTCGCAACTTTTTTCTGATAGATACTCCGTAACGAAAAATAGTAAATCGACCAAACTGTTAAATAGAAAACTAAATAAATGGATGAAAATAGCATGACCTCTCCAGTGTTTGCAATCGAAAAAGCAGAAAATCCAAATGGCAAACATAAAAGGAATATCATCATTCTTCCCATCGTTCTAACTATCATCAATCTTTTTTCATTCAGCTTATTCTTATAATAACCAAAGACGAAAATCGTTCCTATGAAGAGTTTTAGCATGTAGGTAAGCAAGTAACATATCTATTATTGGCTTTGCGAAACCTATTGCTGGGATAGAGGTACTTCCAATGTGAAAAATATCAACTAGTTCCTCCTTAAAAACTTCTTTCAATTTTTCTTTTTCGTTTCTATATGACTCTTCCCATAGGATCAATTCTGGTTTTCCTCAATGGAAGCCCTCCTTTAATACTTGCCATCGTCTGAATCATTCACAGGTAATATTCATAACTAGCATCTATATATGCTGCTTGGCACACATTTCAGGTCAGTTATTTACATAGCCACTAATGTTCTAAACGGCCAGCTTATCAAATAGCCGATGTAAAAGAACACTTCCCGAATCCAAAAAGGAATTTTACTATTCAGAGATTGATACATCGAGCTAGGCGTTGGCGAAGAATATGCTTCTAACCCCGTGTTTTCTGCCATTAACATGGCTCGCTTCATATGTAGTGGGTCACTTACTATGATAAAGGAATGTAAATGATTTTCGAAAGCTACTTCACTAGCATATCGAAGGTTTTCTTCTGTAATGCTCGATTCTATTTCAATCAGAATATCCCCTGGGGGTATATGATGTTCAATGGCATAATCTCTGGCAACCTCTGATTCAGCATATTTACTATTATCACCTTTACCACCCGTGAAGATTATTTTATCTACATATTCATTATCATACAGCCAAATGGCATGGTTAATTCTTTCACGAAGGACAGGTGAAGGTTCATCCTCCCAAGCAGCCGCTCCTAGTACAATAGCTGCATCTGCTTTGACTAATTGATTTACTTCACTGTAAGACCAGATACTGTAGGCACATATAGCTATACATATCACTATTAAACTAGCAAACACTACAACGATTTTCGCTATGATTTTCTTTTTCAACTGTCACCAACCCTTTTTATCTACTTCATTAAAAATCCGTAATAGAGTATTCCCCCTATAGCGAATAATAACGTAGCAACAACTACATATTTTTTGAACCCACGGAAATAGGAACGATAACCTTTGCCATTATCCTCATATGTAGCGAACTCCATCGCTAACCATATAATGGTCAATACTCCCAAAGCAATACCGATGACCCATTCCATATGAAAAACCTCCATATTTTACCTTTTTATACATTGTAGCATATGTCTCCACTTATTACAGATGCTTCCGCTTTTCTCTATACAGCGTTGTAGTTAGTACAAGGGATTGTGCGGAGGACTCCTGACTCACAACCTTGCGAACGGATGCTTACATAGAAGGAGCTGACTACGTGACAGAGTATCCAACATGATTGAGGAATAGCGGTTCCTCGTTCCGCTATTTCCTCTAGAATTCTCTTTTTCTCGTCGGAACGGTTCCTTATTCCTCTATGTCAGCTTCTCTTCTTCGTTTCGAGCTCTTTTTACTCGATTAGCGGAACGTAGATTACATTAGACTCTGTAAAGCGTCTATTTTCAGCTTTTAGCGGAATGAGGATTACATTAGGTTCTACTTTTCGAGTTCAATTGCTGACATCGGTTCGATGCCCGGCGGCTTTGTCATTGCCACTCATTACTTTATTAACAGTTAAATATATACAATTCCCTTAAATAAATCTGTCCCCACCTCTTTATGAGACCACTGAAAAAGTACCAATCGACTTTTCAGTTCCTTAGTTTCATTAGCAATGGATTCACTCGTATCAAGCTTCTCAAAATAGACAACGGTATCGCAGACTATTCGACACTTACTATTTAATATTCTCTAACAACATGCCCTTCATATACAGCTTCAATATTTAAATCCTTTTCACGGTTTATTGCGACCTCTACAATTTTTGATAAAATATTTTCTTCCACAATAGAGTGTATATGTAGACATCTAATGGTACCTAAATGGTTTGTTTCCACTTCCTCATAAGATTTCAAATTGTAAAAGTCAATTGCTTTTTGAATCAGATTTTTAATACATTCCAAATTTCGACAATTTTTCTTATTTATTTCACCTAATGTTCTATTTACGAAGTCAGCTATATTCAAACCCATTAAATCTTCTCCTTTAATATAAGTCACTAATTCTCTTGTAAAGTCTACTGGATTTTTTGTTCCTCACGTATGTAAGAATCGTTGAATTTGTATAAAATATATAAAAAAGAAGAGGAACTTTTTTGACGTCCCCCTCCTTTTTATTCAAAACGTAAGCCTGCTATCACCTATGATTGGAAATCATTAATCCGTTATTGCCCCCTTTGAAGCAGATGAAACGGATCGAGCATACTTACCTAGGATCCCCCTTAAATTTTGTTCTGGAGGACTCCAATCCTTTATTCTTTCATTAAACTCTTCTTGAGAAACATGAGCAACAAGTTCTTGCGTCTCACTATCAATAGTTAGCAAATCTCCTTCTTTAATTAATGCAATTGGGCCACCAACTTGTGCTTCAGGGGAGATATGACCTACTACTAATCCATGTGTCCCTCCAGAGAAACGTCCATCTGTAATTAACCCTACTTTTTCTCCAAGACCTTTACCGACTACAATTGCTGTAATCGATAACATCTCAGCCATTCCAGGACCACCTTTTGGTCCAACATACCGTATAACGATCACATCGCCCGAATTAATCTCATTATTTAAAACGGCATTTGTTGCCTCTGTTTCTGAATCAAAAACCCTTGCTGGCCCTGTAATTTTTTTAATTTTCAATCCAGACATTTTGGCTAATGCACCTTCAGGAGCCAAGTTCCCCTTTAAGATGACTAATGGACCTGTTGAACGTTTTGGATTTTCAAAGGAAATAATGTCTTGTCCATTTTTTAAATGTTGAATTTCTGATAGATTCTGCTCTATTGTGCTACCCGTTACTGTCAAGCAATCGCCATGAAGGAATCCTTCATCAAGAAGGAGCTTCATTACAGCAGGTACTCCCCCAATTTTAAACAAATCCTCCATTACATAACGACCACTTGGTTTCAAATCCGCTATATGAGGAACTTTTTTACGGATACGTTCAAAATCATCTAAGCTAAGATCAACATTCACAGTATGAGCTAATGCTAATAAATGAAGAACTGCATTGGTGGACCCTCCAAGCGCCATTACAACAGTAATAGCATTTTCAAAGGCTTTCTTCGTTATAATATCCTTAGGAGTAATTCCTTTATTCATCAAATGTATAACCGCTTTGCCCGCTTTTATACAGTCTTCTAATTTTTCTTCTGTCTCAGCTGGGTTCGATGAACTTCCAGGTAGACTCATCCCCAAAGCTTCGATTGCCGCAGCCATTGTATTAGCAGTATACATGCCACCACACGATCCAGCTCCCGGACATGCATGGCATTCAATTTCGTGAAGTTCCTTACGATCAATATCTCCATTATTGTATTTTCCTACTGCTTCAAAGGCAGAAACAATATCAATGTCCTTGCCATCTACATGTCCCGGTCGAATAGTTCCACCATAAACAAAAACAGCAGGTAAATTCAATCTCCCTATTGCAATCATACATCCTGGCATATTCTTATCGCACCCACCAATTGCTACGACGCCGTCGTAATTCTGAGCACTAACAACGGTTTCAATGGAATCCGCGATTACTTCTCGACTCGGTAAAGAAAAACGCATCCCATCGGTACCCATGGAGATACCATCTGAAACTGTAATCGTATTAAATATGAAAGGAGTTCCCCCATCCTCTAAAGCCCCTTCTTTTGCTTTTCGTGCTAGCTCGTCAATATGCATATTACAAGGAGTAACCTCACTCCAAGTACTTGCAATTCCCACAAATGGCTTCTTAAAGTCTTCATCTGTAATTCCCATTGCCCTTATCATGGCGCGATTTGGGGCACGGTTGATATCATTGAAAACAGAACTACGAACTTTTGATTTATAGTTATTCATTAGACTATACCTCCTCATATTTTTAAATAATCTTTCCTTCATTGTACACTCAATTAAGGATTACACCAATCACAATAAGTGGGAGATAACGCTGTCACACCATCCTGACACGGCTCTTCCTTTCTGAAATCGCAACAAGGGCACCCAAGTACTTCTTTTGCCATTTGTTTTTTCACAAGGTAATCCACGAAAGCCCTTTGCCTTTTGTTCTTACTACAAATATCTCCTCAACATTCTCCTAGTATACAGCATTAATGATCGACCTCATGATATCTTCAAACTTGAATGTTCATCCCTTTTTAGAAGGGTAGTCTCCCATTCAAATTCAATGTCAACCTTTTGAAATTTTTTGTTTTTACGTAAATACATTTAAATCACTCCTTCTTTAGCTAACAATTTTTCATTAGAACTCATTCGCTAATTTAAAGACCATCATCCGTTCACCAGTACGTGTGCTTAGATCAGTATGAAAACTAACGATTTCTTTTCCTGTTATATTAAAAACCGCTTCCTTTAGCTCTTCTACACCTGATTCCACTAATTCAGATCGAGTTCTTTTGATTGTGGTGATTCCTTCTTTATCCTTGCACAATTTATACTCAGCCGGTGTTAATATTCCATTTAATGTGACGATAATCATATCGCGTACAATATCTGATTTCACAGAGATCGGGCCACGTCCAAGATACTCCTTCTCCCATTTTGTTACAGCTTTACTTATTTCAGCTTCAAACGAGCCTTTTGTTTTATTCATATAGTCCTCCCTTAAAAAAGTTTATACATTCAATTATGACACGAATTATAACAAATATCAGTTCTGCCAATCCTCTTCTTAATTGATAGTGGCCAATCAAATCCGGCCATCCCCTTAACAAACGTAAAGGAGATTGAAGCATCCTCTGTAGCTAACTTTAACCTTACTCCTATTCCAACATAATCATTTAAACAATTCCATTGCGAATGGTTCATACGTAGTCATCTCCCCAATAAAAAAGCCGACAATTTCAAGCCTTCAATGATGGGTGAACATCAATGAATCTTGAAAATTGTCGGCTTCCCTTCAACTAACTTCAAAAGTTTTTTGAAGAGCTACCTTTTATAAAGGTTAAAATACATACATGTTTATCCTTTTTTCTTTCAAAAATAAATCAATATATCTAATCCCTAAATGATGAAATAGACCGATTTACGTTACTTTTTCATTCTTTATACCTCTAGGAAACTTTTCCATCCATTTCGATATTATCTATCAAAAGGATGCTAAATATCCTAATAGTAGAAAGTCCAAATAAACATCTATCGCTTATTAAGTTCATTTAAATATATACTTCATCAAAAAAAAATTGTCAAGCAAGCCAAACTTTCACCTGTTGCCCTTAGGTAATATTATATCCTTAATCTGTCTAACCACTTCCTTATTCAATTGGGTCGCGCACGACACGAAAGCCTTGGTCCGGACCACTTCCACTCGCCTCGAACTGACCGCGAAACGATATTTCGCTACTGCTCACATCACCGATCCAACCGCCACCTCTGACTACTCGATAAGAACCACTATCGCTTTCATGATTCACGTCGTCTCCATACCAATCCCAGCACCATTCCCTTACGTTACCTGACATATCGAATAGTCCTAACTCATTAGGATCTTTGCTTCCGGCATCATGTGTTCTAGTATGGTTATTTTCAATAATCGGCCAGTTCCAGTCTCCTGTTAAATATTGGTCTCCGGCGTTTCGCCAATACCAAGCTACCTCATCGACTTCATCACTTCCACTGTATGTGTAACCGTCACTCGACTGACCTCCACTTGCGGCATATTCCCATTCTGCTTCTGTCGGCAATCGGTATCCATTCGCCCCCTCATTAATCGTCACCGTCCATTTGATAGGATCATGTTCACTCTCATTGTTCGGATCTTTATTTTCCTTGTCAATGTTGTAATAAGGCACTAACCCTTCATCCATACTTCTTGCATTGCAGTACTCGATCGCGTCATACCAGCTAACCATTTCTACAGGTAAGTTCTCCCCTTCAAAATAAGAGGGATTACCTCCCATAACCTCAATCCATTCTGCCTGAGTTACCTCATACTTGCCGATATAAAAGTCTTCTATGATGACACCTTCACTATAGAAATTGGAGTCCTCATTCACAAAAGAGCCACCTTCAACGAATACAAAACGATCATCCTGCCCTAGGCTTATATTGGTAGCAGACTCCTCTTGCGAACAAGCACTAGAAGCAACGATCATCGCAAAAAAGATCAGGAACATAAGTAGCTTTCTCATTCATAAATCTCCTTTATTAACAATGGATTACACCCTTGTTTAAATAAGGCACCGAAAAAGTTGAAAATGAAACTTTTTCAGCGCCTTTACTTGAATACCTTCTTACACCTTTTCTAAACGAATAGGGCAAGCTATAGGCCACGCACGCCACAATGACCTATAACTCACCTCTACTATCGTCGAATCTCACCATTCGTCTTGCGAAGCGAATCACACCAAACTGACGGATAAGGAAAGAGATCATCTAATTTAGTATCGATATTAATAAAGTTAGTCATTATTCAGAATACTTGCAATGATTGTTAAAGATCATCCCCCTTGTCGCAAGATAGAATGAAGTAGTAAATAGGTAAGTATCTTTTGGTGAAGTGAAACGGCTGGCTGTTGAACCTATTTGCCATAGCATTCGACGACCAAAAGCTATCTTTCTGTTATGAATCTGTTCCCGCCAGTTTTACTGCTTACACATCAATTACCACACCGTCACATTTGAGCTTCCACTACTTTGATAGCCCTCTGTTGCTAACACTTGGTAAGACCAATTACTTCCAAGGTTCATTCCTGCATTATTCCAAGCGTTAAAGTGGTTGTTAAATGTAATACTAGCGTTGTTCCCCGTCGGTCTCTTCGACTGTCTTACGCTCCAGAACTGTTGGAACGTTTGTGTTCCGTCAATCGAAGGCGCGTTATATCGCATCGTTGTATAGAGATCATATGTCGCTCCATCACTGAAAACAGTACCGCGGTGTGTACCAGTAGGGCGATAAGTTCCCCAGCTGTCCACAACGTAATACTCGATCAAAGAGTTTCTCGTCCATCCATAAAGCGTTAAATATGCATTACCGGACGGCTGCCACACTCCTGCGTTATAATTGATAACCCGATTGTGCGAGCCTATTTCCCAACCTTTACCAACGACGAAATTACCCGTATTTGTCCAATTCACACTATAGTTACCACCAGGCCCATTAGTAGCATTTACCGTTCCACCACCATCGGTCCAATTTTGCCAATACGTGTTCGCACTTACGGGAGATGCGATCATACACAGACTCAATATTGCTACAATAAATACAGTTAAGGTTTTCTTATTCATTTTCATTATACATTTACCCTCCTACTATTTTTATAGCACTACTTACCTACATACTACTTCCAAAATGATGTCCGCTCATTCATAATTTATGACGTGTCATTTATTTGAAGCATCTTACAACCACCTCCTCTATTTGTAAATTATAGAATGTAAACGCATACATTACATTTTAAAAACTATAGATTTACCCTCTCATTCTAAATATTCTTTCTACTAGATACAGGAGCATCGTTCCCATTTCTTTGCTCTGGACATTATTCATCATCTATTTAATGTGCTTATCTCAATCGTGATCTTGTTCATCGTCTTCTTCAATGTCCTCTATCACAGGCTTTGAAGGTGATTGAGAAATTAAATTCAATCGTTCCAGATGCTAAGCTTTGAGTGGAAAAAGCCTATCATGTATACTTGATTAAAAAGGAGTGAATTATCATGTATCGTACAGTTGAAGATTTTATCCAAGATTGGTCTGCCGCTACTGCAGGGACAAACCAAGTGCTTGAAGCAATGACAGATGAGACGTTATCTCAATCAATCGTAGAAGGACATAGCTCTTTAGGCTGGTTAGGCTGGCATTTAGCAAATAGTCCTGTAAGCTTTGCTAGTTTAGTCGGTGTATCGGTTGCTCCCGCTAGTGACAGTCAGGACGTTCCAACGTCCGCTGCTGACATCTTAAATGCTTATAAGCAAGTCGGTGAGCGTGTGAAATCGAGAGTAGAAGAAACATTAACAGATGAAATGATGGTGGAGGAAGTTGAAGCGATGGGCAGGAAGGTTCCACGTGGTGCATTATTACGTCTCCTCATCGACCATCAAACCCACCACCGTGGGCAAATGACGGTTTTATTAAGACAAGCTGGATTACCTGTCCCTGGAATAATGGGACCTACACAAGAAGCACAGAATCAATAATGACGTCACACGGTCGTACTGAGGGCGATTTTCTGAAAAAGGACGCGACGCCACCATTGAATCGACTCTGAGTGCTATGAGGAACAGACAACGTTTTATAACTTTCTAACCCATAAACAAAACGCATTTGAGAAATCATTCTCAAATGCGTTTTCACTACCAATTCAACCAAGAACCAAAACGTATTAATCAAAGAGAGGAGGAATCACCTTGAAGAAAACCATAACCGTTGTCGCCGCTATCATCGAAAACGAAAAAAATGAAATCTTATGCGCCCTCAGATCACCTAGCATGACACTCCCGAACATGTGGGAATTTCCAGGTGGAAAAGTAGAAAACGACGAAGACCTCTTTACCGCGCTCAAAAGAGAAATAGACGAGGAATTACAATGTCAAATCGAAGCGACCGCTATATTTAATAACAACACACATGAATACGAAACATTTACAATAAACCTCATCTCGATTAAGGCGAAGATCATTCGTGGAACACCTGTACCAAATGAGCATTCTACATTGATTTGGTTAAAACGAGAAAATCTATCTTCACTGAAATGGGCGCCAGCAGACATTCCAGCAGTTGAGCAATTGATAGGTGAAAACTAGCCTTTCGATTGCCCCGCACCATTTAACCACTCTTCTATCATCTCATTAAATGCTACGGCGTTTGCAAGCGAAAAGCCATGACCGATTTGCGGAATCATGTGACCTTTGGCATATGGATTGCTTTCATCGAGTGACTTCATAGAGTCTTTCATCACTTTCCGCTCTTTCTCTCCTACCGTCACTAAGATGTTGCTAGTCACATTCTTAAAGCCGTCAGGAATCGTAAATGACATGTTCTCTTGCATCACTCTCACAAACACATCTTTCTTCATTTGCCGGCTTTCTTGATAGTACTTCTCTTGATTGGTTTCATCGATGTACATCGATTTAGCTTGAATCGTAGAAAAGGTTTTATTTCTAACTAATGGGAACGCAGGAACCATTGATTTAATGAGGATATTGGCAAAAGGAATTGGTTTAACGAGCGCACTATTAATCATCGCAAAATCAATTAACTCTGGCTCCTTACTTAACATTGCCACTAACACTTGAGCTCCTAACGAAAAACCGATGACAATCACCGCTTTATCAGATTTCTTCTCCTTGATGAGCTCATTCATTTGCAAAGCAGACGATTCGATTGAAAAGGATTCCTCCTTACTACGACCATGACCAGGTAAATCGGGAACGATAATATGGTAATTAGAGGCGAAATGCTCCACTTGCTTATCCCACATCCAGCCACTCACACCACCACCGTGGATAAGGACTAGGAGGGGCGCTTCATTCGATCCAGTTTCTTTATAGAGCAAGGGGTTTCCTCCTTTGTTGGCATAAATATATCCATTTTATAATTCGAGCTTTATTTGATTCTTCTCTGCCCACTGAAGTGCAATCTTCTGTAACTGTTGCTTTCTATATGCATACCACTCTTCATCAAGGTCATATTTGATCAACTTATTCTTAAACCTCCGAAAAGCACCTTTACCATTAATGGCTTTGAGAAAGTCCTGTCGAATATGAAGTGGTTGAATGACATCCGTACAGAAGTCCTCTATCATTTGATACTCTTCATAGTCCTCTAAAACCGGAAGTTCAATATATTGCTCCTCATGATACCAAATATGTATCGCTTGCTTCCTAGCATCCAGCTGCCAGCCTGACAGTCCCTCTAGTGAATCATCATCCTCCGCAACTCTCAAGTCGTCAAGACTCACAGTAACAATCTCACTAGTAGGCATATAAACAAATACTTTCCATTCTCTAAAAGAGGAATCTATTTCATCAATAATTGTTTCTAATTTAATAGTCATCGTGATACTCCTTTCGATATGTTTCCTGACACATTGGTCGAACGATAACTACATAATCACTTGCTTATATATACACTTAATACTACCTCGGAACCCAAATCGTATCATACCCATTTTTAATCGAATACTCATACAGCATCACCATTTTTCGTTCTTTGTAATTCATCATCATGCTTCTTACTTGCTGATCCTCTTGCTTATTCGTTAATACATGATTACGGTCAATCATAAACTCAAGAAACTCTCGCTTCGGAAGTTTGTCACTTTTTGAACGGTTGCACGTATGACAGGAAAGTACTAGATTCCAAATATGATCGGATTGTACAAACGACCAAGGAATAAAATGATCAACATGCGTTTCTCGTTTGTGACCAGAAAGAGTTTTGTTGCAGTAAAAACAACGCGCTTCAAAGTGATTCAGAAGTAACTTTTCAAAAGGTCTTAACGACGAACGTCTTGCAATACTTTCGACTTTTCCTAGAAGATAATTGATGCTTGGAACTTCATTTAACTGCTCAATCATTGCCGCTAGATGGTAGTTTGTTAAATTTACAATGAGTCGTTGATAATTTAGCATAAATGCATGCACAGGAGGGTTTATTTTAAAATATTCTTTTTTATGATCAAAAGCATAAAACGTACCTTTTGTATCTCCGTAAAGAGCACCAAATACATTCTCTTTCATTGTCGATTGCACTTTACTCACAATCTTAATTTGAATTTCTTCGGAAATCTTATCGAAACTAAATTCATTTGGGACTCCATACAATCTCTGAGCTTCCTTAATAATTGTGACGACTCTAGCATTCTTTCCACGGTTTTGTTTTTCTAAATGATGAGTCACAATTAAATTCCAATAAACCTTTGTGAACGAATAAGCCAATTGATCATAGGTTAATTCAAAGTTCTCATTCACCTGATACAGATTCTCTATCAATGATTTGATTAGAGCATACTTATACGTAGAAGATTTCACCGATTTATTAGAAAGGATAATGGTAAAAGTACGCCAAATATCTTCGTCAGTTAAATACGTTTCTTGTAATTCACCTACTTTTAACTTATGACTCATTCTATATCACGCCTTAGTAATTGACTTATTCCTCTACATCAATTAAAAAAAACCTCTCTTCAAAGCCACCTCGCTCAGTACGCTTCTTCTTTCTAACATGTTCAATCTCGCCCGGTTCAATACCTTCCAGTTTACCGAGTGCATAAACCACTTCTAGCAAATCGGCCATTTCTTCGACTTGCTCTTCTCGCGATTTCGCTCGTAATAGCTCTTCCATTTCTTCCTTTAGCTTCACCTTAAGTTCCTTTTCATATGTAGACTCATCTAATGTCATTGCCCGGAATCGTTTTCCGCTTTTTTCAATTGTGTCTGGGATTCGGTCTCTTACTAGTTTGTTGTATGTTGGCATTTTGGGCATCCTTTCATCGTTTTTTTTAAAAGTACAACACTCATTTTCTATATAAACAAATAGTAAAATGATCTATAACGAAAAGTACCGATCAGAATCATTGAAGTTGTTCAAACTTACATTCATATATTAACAGTTCCAATTAATCAGATCTATCACCACATAAATAGAGATTATTTTATATATTATTATTTAATGAATTCACGGATGCACTTTACAATTTGTCAGCTGCGTAGACATGGAAACATCCTTTCTATTCCGGTAGAAATCTAAAACTTTATACCTATTATACAGAAAAGGTGTGATATTTGTTAGATATTGTATGAATTTACAGCTCTATATTTAGCCAGACGTAATAAAAAGAGCTCATTCAGGGAATGAACTCTTTGAACATATAGTCATCTCTCTTTGCCGACACTTCCATTCCGTTTCACAAAGCTGAAGGTTTGCTTCTAATTCACCACTTTATTTTCTTCCTTCTGCATATGATCAACTCTTTCAAATGTTCTCAAGCTAAACCACATAATAATCATAGCAAATCCGCTAATCCCAATGATTGGAAAGAAACCTGGTATGATTCTAATGAATAGAAAAAATAAAACAGTAGCTGCTAGCATAAATAAAGTATTTAATGGATGCACGAATAATAAGAAGAATGCATTCCTAATTGTTGCGAAAATCGATACACGATAATAAACATATATTGGCATTACAAACAAGCAGAGACAAATAAGAATACTGAAAACGATTACTATCGGGTAATAACTATATTGAACGATTGAATGACCGATGACTTCCGCAATACTCATATTAATATACAGGAATAAACCAATTAAGGTTAATAACCAACCTAATAAATTACTTCGTATCAGTTCTTTCTTGAAAATTTTCCAAAAATGCTTTGTTATGTGTATGTCGCTAAAACCAGTCAACCACTTTTTGATGATAAAAAAGGTTGCGACAATTGCAGGAAAAAAACCGAATACAACTAATCCTAATAAACTGAATAAAATAGCAAGTAAATTGACATAGACTAATCGTATGATAGAATCAGCAAAATAATAAATTCTCTCCATTGCCATATAATGGCCCCCTACTCTTTTACAGACCCTAATGTAATACCATGTATGAAATATCTTTGCAAGAACGGATAAACCACTAACACTGGAATCATAGCAATAAATATTTTGGCTGCATCTAATGTTCGATTCGATAATTCACTCATACGTTTATATTGATCCTCAGTCATCGTAGACGGATCAACAGAAACAACTAATTGTTGAATATATGTTTGCAAAGGATAAAATTCTTCTCTAGTCATAAAAATTAAGCCGTATAAAAACTCATTCCAATGATAGACTATGCCAAACAATGAAATCGTCGCTAAAACTGGTACCGATAAGGGCATATATACTTTGAATAAGATATACCACGGTCCAGCACCATCCACTAATGCTGCTTCCTCCAATGAAGGAGGTAAATTCCTAAAAAAGTTAATCGTTAATATAATATAGAAAACAATAATTTGAGCTCCTCCAACAAGCACTAGCGCCCAAATACTATTCATTAAACCGTACGATTGGATCGTAATATATAGTGGAATCAACCCACCATTAAATAGCATTGTAAATATCAATGTCCACATAATGAGATTTCGACCTTTGAAATCTTTTACCGTTTTAGAAAGGGGATACGCCATAAGTGGCACTATAATTAAATTCAATCCCGCTCCAAGTATGACCCTTTGAATCGATACCCAAAAAGACTTAAAAAACTGTCCATCTTGTAATAGTTGTTTATAAGAATTGAAGTTAAAATCTACCGGCCATAAAGTAACAGCACCTGCAGATGCAGCAGAACTAGAACTAAATGATAGAGCTAATGTATACCATAACGGAAGTATACATGTTATGGCAACCGCTACTAGAATGATAATAAGAATAACATCCGCAATTTTTGAAGATAATTGATTTCCTTTAACCATAACAGCACCTCCATTAGAAAATTCGATATTTTGTAAATCGATAGGCCAAGTAATAAGAAATCGTAATTAATAAAAATCCAACGACCGATTTCAATAGTCCAACAGCTGTTGCTAATTCGAATTGTAAATTAAGTAAACCAGCACGATACACCCACGTATCAATAATGTCACCCGTTGAATACACTAATGGATTGTACAGGTTGAAGATTTGATCAAAACCGGCATTTAATACATTTCCTAGGCTCAGTACAGCCAATAATACGGCTGTCGTTCGAATTCCTGGCAACGTTACATGCCATAACTTTCTCCATCTTGACGCACCATCAATACCTGCAGCTTCATACAATGCTGGATTAATGCCAGTTAACGCAGCTAAGTAAATAATCGTATTAAACCCAAACTCTTTCCAGACATCACTACCTACTACTAAATATGGAAATAAGTCAGCTCTTCCAAAGAAGAGAATCGGTTCCTGCCCAAACAATGCTAATAATTGATTAACTGGTCCCGCAAATGCAAAGATGTCTAACAAAACACCACCTAAAATAACCCAAGATAAAAAATGTGGAAGATAGACAATGGTTTGTATCGTTCTTTTTAATCCCATATAACGAATTTCATTCAACATTAAGGCAAATACTAATGGTACGATCAAGTTCCCTATTATTTTCATAACAGCTATATAAATGGTATTAAAAAAAATTCTCATTGTATCATTTAATTGGAACATATAACGAAATACGTCTAAACCAACAAACTCAGAACCTAATACACCTTGTACAGGATTATAATTTTGAAAGGCAATAAAAATACCGAACATAGGAACAATACTAAAAAACACAATCCATATAACCCCAGGCAAAAGCATAATATAGTAATCTTTTGCAAAGCTTTTATTTCTCATGACTTTATACTCCTTCCATTGAGTATCTATGGAATATAAAGGCGTCGACCATATCCCGACGCCTTTATCATCATTATTCAGTCAATTCTACAACTTCTTCTACTTCACTCGTAATTTGTTCACCACCTTGGTTCAACCAATCTTCAACAAATGTATCGAAATCATCTAATGGAGCGTTCCCCATAATAATTCTCAAAAAGGTCTCATCTTCCATAGCTTTTAAGTTCACCCATCTTTGTTCCATCGTATCTGTTTGAGAATAAGCTAAACTATGAACGCCATTGACTTCATTATCTACTAATGGGGAACCACCTACCATTAGAGCATAAGCTCTTGTCCAAGCTCCACGATCTGAGTCTATATCCCAATGCTCAATATTATAATCATCATAGGGTTCTGTTTTAACATCTGTAATCGATTCCGCATCGGAAACTAATAGTTTATATTCAGGTTTATCCTCAAAGTCAGCTGGAGTTTTCGTTCCATTTAGTACTTCCCTTAATGCTTCTACGCTATATTCTGTCTCATCAGCTGGTGCAAATACTAAACGCAATGGGTAATAGCCTGGTCCACCTAAGCTTGGGTCAAAGGTTGCTTCATTGTCTAATAAATTATTTAATATTTTCATGGCAGCTTCTGGGTGTTCGTAACCTTTTCTTACAACGACAAAGTTGGCAGATGGTGAGCTTAGACTTGGTCGGTATTCTCCATCAGCATTCAATGGAGTTGTGTATGCTTGCCAGTTAGCATTTGGATCTTCTGTAACAGCATCCGTTATCGGACCATATGGCATCCACCACGGTGCAAAAAACATCCCCGTTTCACCACTAATAACGGATTCACCTGGATCTTCCCTAACCCCTATTTCTCGATCAATTAAACCGTCTGCATACATGTCACGTAAAAATGATAAAGCTTCTTTCGTTTGATTTTGAGTGGCTCCATATGCAACATCGCCATTATCATCTTCAATCCAAAAGCCTGGATAAGCACCAAATGCTGCAAAAACACCGTCAAAACCATACAGATTATTCGTTGATTCTAAAAAATTAGCATATAATTTATTATTATTTCCTGGACCTGCAAGGCCAATTGTGTCATTTGCACCTGTTCCATTCGGATCATCTTCAGTAAAGGCCCTTGCCACTTCTTTTAATTCCTCTACTGTTTGCGGAACGTCTAACCCTAAGTGATCAAGCCAATCTTGACGTATCCACAACAAGTGGATACCATCCGCTTGTAATTGGACATTAGGGATAGCCATCATTCGACCATCGAATGTTACTGTTTCTTTAGCAATCCCATCTGTACTGTCTACAATTCTTTTGATAGCTGGCGAAGCATAATTCTCATAAATATCTGTCATCTCCGCGATTTGGTCTGTTTCTACTAGTTGGCGTAATTCTACTGGTCCGACAATCATAGCATCTGGTAAATCATTACTTGCAATCGCAAGACTAATTCGTTGGTTATAGTTCGATGGCGAAGCAGTGAAATCATGCTCCACTTGAATATTAAGATTCTCTTTCACGCTACGTGTGTATTGGTTGTCAAGTGGTGTATCATCTTCTGGCAATGATGTATCACTTGGGTCTACCTCTTGTGCAATTGAGATAGTGATCGTCTCATCATACGCACCAAACGGATCTCCTGGTTCTGAGGAAGTAGTATTCTCTGTCTCATTACTAGATTGTCCTTCAGAAGAATCGTCATTAGAACAAGCAACCATACTGAATACGAATACGAATAAGAACAGTGACAATAAAATTAATTTTTTCAATGTTATTTCCCCCTTGTTCTCAATAGTTTTTTTACAACTTCATCATATCCGCAAATGAAAGCGCATACAACGGGATGGTTGTTTTTAAAATACGGAGAGATTTGTGTTGCATTTATATTTGATAAGGAAGATTTTAACTATCACAACACTTTAGTCATACAAATAGTATTCATTTGTCTACCTTATCCGCAAATGTATACGTGTAACTGTCGCTTAGATTACAACATCGATGTAAACGTCACTTCGAAAGTCATCCTCTGTGCATTTTAAAAAGCATCAACCAACCTAAACTAATAAATAGTTAAAGGTCGTTGATACTTATTTTAGTTTATATGTTCACCTAATAATAACCACTTTCGCAGTATGGACAGTATAAAGTGCATGTTTAAATGACATTTAAGACCCTTGTTTTATTTTTCGATAATCGCTAGGCAAAAGACCTGTCTCTAAACGGAAGATTTTACTGAAATACTTCACATCAATATAGCCAACTTTTTCTGAAATGATACCTATTCTATCATTCGTATTTTGTAAGTAATGCTTTGCTTTGTGAATCCTTACGAATCGGACATATTCATTAAATGTCTTGCCAACAATATCTTTAAAGCATTTAGAAAAATAACTTCTACTCATATTCACCTGTTCCGATATGTCATTCGCAGTAATTGGTGAACTTATATTATTTTCGATCATAGATAGTGCCTGGATAATACACTTATTCGCTTCAGGTGAATAATGAGAGCAATAGGCTTCTAAATATATTTTCTGCTTCACTTCATAGAACCACTTCTCCACTTCTTTCCAGTGAGCAAATTCATCAGGCATCTGAATCTCAAATGATAATTGTTCATAAAACATACGAGTGCACTTATTAATCGTCCATAATAAAACATCTTCTAATTGGCTCTTATTAAGACGCGCATTTTTGACCAGCTGCAAAAGATTCGTTAATTCTAATTCATTCGTAATCCATTCTAATGAATGAATTTGCTTTTTCCATTTACCAAGTTGCTCTTTTGAAATTCTTTCAGGTAAAAGGATTTGGTCTATATTTTTTATTGCTACTTTATAATCTGATTCTAATTCATAAAAGATTAGTTGTTCATAATGGTCTATTAATTTGTTTATTTCGATCTTATCTTTGTTTCCATTTGAGGTGATGCATAATAATGGACCAATATTTTGATGGTATTTTATTAAAGTGTCCACTAACAACTCAACCGAAAAACGATTAGTCTTTATGATCAAACAGTTTTCATTAGCTACATTCATATGTTGAGAGTCTAGTACACCTTTTAAAATATTATGACAATCAAATGCATGATCAGTAAGCAATACATATCCATTGTCAATACTTTCTTCAACATAGTATTTAGAAGTATGACTCTTGCTTTTAATTCGGTTTCTAATTCGATTTAGACTCTCATCCATATTTTCTTCATCTAACTCAACTTTTGCTATATAATCAATTGCCCCTAATCTCATAGCCTCTTGAATATATTCAAAATCTCGATGTAATGATAAAACGACAATAGCAATACGCGGATATTTTTTTGTTACGACTCTTATTAGTTCTATTCCAGACATAATGGGCATAGCTAAATCTGTAATGATTAAATCTACTGATTCTTGTTCTAATACTTCTAATGCTTTTTCACCATTTTTTGCATCATTAACAATGTGCATATCATATTTTTCCCAATTAAAGGTCGAAATAAGGCTACTGCGAACTAACTTGTCATCTTCCACAATCAGTACATTTATCATGGGTTTTCCCCCTTAATGAATGGTATTGACAATCGAATGGTAGTTCCCTTGCCTAAAGTACTTTGAATCTCAAGCATGCCATATTCGCCATAGGTTCTATCCATAACCCTTTTTACATAGTTTAAACCAATTCCCATCCCACTCTTCGTTTGTTTGTGAGTTTCTTTATAAAGAATCTCTTTCATTTTCTCTTTCTCCATACCTCTACCATCATCTGTAATTTCAATGATAATTCTACTATCTTTACGATTTACGTTAATACGAATAGTCCCTTCATCAACTAGCCCATGGTAGATTGAATTTTCAACGATCGGCTGCAAAATGAATCTTGGAATGACTGTACGGAGTACTTCACTTGAAACCTGAATATTAGTTTCATAAGAAAAATCATAACGAATTTGTTGTAGCTTCAAATATTGCTCCATTGAATCTAACTCATCTTCTAGCGTCGATAAAATTCCTAATTTGCCCATATTGTAATATAACAATTTATTTAGAGACGTCAACAAGTGCGTTAATTCTTTTCTTTCTCCAGAAATGGCTAACCATTTTGCGGTGTCTAACGTATTCATTAAAAAGTGAGGACTAATTTGGTGCTTCAATTTTTCTACTTCTAAATCAGCTCTTTTTCTTTCTTTTTTTTCAATCTCTTTGATCAATTCTGCAATTTTCGTTCGCATCGCTCTAAATCGTGTGACAAGATCTGAAAACTCTGGTATTTTCGTATCAACGATATCAGTATGAAAATTATTATTTCCCACAAGCTTAATTTCTCTTCTAAATTCATTGATTGGTTTATAAATCGTCTTCCATAGGATTAAAGATACAAGAAAACTGATCACGACAAATAAGATCATAATGTAAATCATTAAAAGAACCCATTGATTCATTTCTTGGTTATATTCTGATATAGGTATAAGTGCAATAATACTCCAGCCTTCATCCGTTTGCTCTTGAAACCAATAGTAGCCGTTTTTCTTACCATAAGTACTATGTTCACGATTAAAGTATTGATTTTTCGGAAACAAGTCACTATCGCTATAAATGATTTGATCAGAATCATCTAAAATCATATATTCGGCATCATTCATAACGTGATCTATTGCTAATAAATCATTCGTTAGATCGAGGTTTGATTCTAAATAAACATAGACATTTCGATCAATCCCCATGTTAAGCTCTCTAATTGTCGACAGAACATACGAATCTTTATACCGTTCCATACTCACATGCGGGCCAAACATATACATACTAGAACCTTCACTTATAATTGTATCGCTATCAATGACAAATGGGTCTTTTACACCATAGTTATTAAAAAAATAATCATCATCTCCCTCTATATAAATGAAAACCAGACCAATACTCGGATTACTAAATGTGACTAAATTCAATTCACTTTTTATTTCGTCATACAGTGTGACACGCTCGTATGATTGAGGAAGATGTAAATAGTCATAAAAGTTATACGTAATGTTATCAGAGAATACAATTTGCTGAGCGACATAATTCAAATCATCTATTTTATTTTCTATTGATAATCTAATTTGTTGCACATTACTATTAAAAGTAGAATGTAGCTTACTAGTTAAAATAGAAGACATGGAGAAATATGCGAATAAAATTGTAAAAGCTAGCAATAAAAAAGTACCTGTACCTAAGAGAATTGAAATTCTACTTTTCAAGCTCATTGATACAAAAAAATTTCGCAATCGATCAAAAGCTTTCATACATCCATTCACTCCACGAATTGTAATGACGATCCTAAATTTCGACATAAGAAAAACGCGACAGCGTCTTTTCTTTAAAGCCGCGTACGGAGCCGTCGCTCTCCTTTGAGTTTGCAACACCCTCTATGCTTTTCCCACAAGTTTTCCTCTAATTTTATAAATTTTTATTATTTCAAATAAAAGAAAACGCTTTCTTTTATTATAATAGCATATATTAAAACATTTTGAGATAGTAACTGCCATACTCAAAAAATTTCCAGCCTTTCTAGTTCACAAAAAATGACTACGCAACTCATTCGTTACGCAGTCATTTTTACATTTATACGTGCGGCCAACCATTCTCATCCAACACAAAAACCTTATTTGTAATGTTGCCTGTATCTCCATTGCCTTAGTCAATTAATTTGAGTTATTCATTAATAGGTTGATAGTCTTTTTTGTATTTATATGTTTTCGGTGAAATCCCTACAAACTTTTTAAACGTTTTTACGAAGTAACTCTTACTATCAAAACCTAACTCTAATGAAATTTGTTCGACGGTTTTCGTACTATTATCTAATAACCCCATCGCTTTTTCCATTTTTATCCTTGTAACAAATTCAATAAATGTTTCCCCTGTTTCTTGTTTAAAAAGTCTGCTAAAATAACTTGGGTTTAAATGCAAATGAGACGACATATCTTTTAACGTAATTTTATTATTAAAGTGAGAATAAACATACTTTTTGGCTTTGATGATTTCTTCATTTCCAGAGATGGACTCAAGTATTTTTGCTTGTTCGATATATTCGTGGAAAATATCCGTTAGCAATAATTGCAACTCTTGATAATTCTCTGTTTCTTGCAATCGTTGACTTGTTATTGTATAAATAGATTGGTTTTCAAAATGTTGTAGTGCATTTAAACTAACCTTAATATCTAACGTTAGCAACATTACCCAGTCATTTATAGCTTTGGGTGTATGCTGTTCCATTTTCTTTTCTTCTAATTTGTTTGCAAGCCATTCGTTCAATTTTTCTTTATCTTTCATCAAAATCGCTGTTTTTACTTGATCCACCTCAGTAGCGTATTTTTCAAATATGGAGACCTTTTGATAGTCTATCTTTCGAAAGGGTTGAATGGTTCCGTATGGATAATAAAAACGTTGTTCTTCATTATTTATTAACTCTTGCATAGATACTTTAATTTCATCTCGCTCTTGACAACCAGGATGAATAACACATGTAATCGATAGTCTTAAATAACTCCTTAGCTTACTTTGTATTTCACCTAATGCCCGTTCCAATGTACGATGAATAATTAATAACTTAGCTGAACTCGCTGGATACAGGATAAAAATTTTCTTGTGAAGATAGAATAGCTGCACACCATGTTCATATTTCGTTAATGATTCTTCCATTACATTATTGATACTAAATTGAAGCAATGTTTCATTTTTGTATCGGGTAATCGCTTCTTTAAACTGGTCAATATAACAAAGAATCACGGAGTAGCTTTCATGCGAAAAATCTATACCTAACAGCTCTTCCTGCTCTTTCCACCATTCATCCTGCTTAACATGGGGTTCATGTATAATCTTCTCAAGAAAATTAGTCTTTAAAGACATTTGATTATTTCTTAGAAAACTCTTAATTTTATCTCTTTGATAGACATCTTGTTTTGTTTGATCCAATGATTGTTTCAGCCTACGTAGCAGTTCAATGATATCTTTTTCTTCCATTGTTTCTTTTAGAAGGTAATCAAAAGTTTTTAATTTAATTGCTTGTTGTGCAAAATGAAATTCATCATGACACGATAATATAACATTGTATGATGAGCTATTATGCTCTTTAATTTTTGATATTAATTCAACACCATTCATATGCGGCATCCCGATATCTGTAATTAATACATCATATGGATGCGATAACAAATACTCATAAGCTTCCAAACTTCCTTGAAAAGAAGCAACAACCTTGAATCCATGATCTTCCCAAGAAATCATTTTTTCTAAAAATTTTGTAACGAGTTTATCATCATCAACTAAAACTACCTGATACATTTTGATCATCCCTTTTCAATAGGAATATAGAATGTGTAACTTGTACCTATGTTTTCTTTGCTATCTAGTTCCATAATAAACTGATCGCCATATATCAATTTCATTCTTTGGTATACATTTTGTATGCCAATTCCGTTAAAAGAATGTTGTTTTTTTGATTGGGTGCTCAACTGTGAATGATAAATCTTATCCTTTAATTTCAACAGCGTTTCTTCTGACATACCAATTCCATCATCAGTAAGTTCAAGCTTCAACACTTTGTGACCTACGATAGAAGCATGGATGACAATTGAACCTTTTTTTTCATTATAGCCACGTATAATAGCGTTTTCAACAATAGGCTGTAAGAAAAAACGGGGAACTTCAATTTCTCTCGCGTTTAGCTCAATATCAATCGTTAATCCTATATCGTGTTGGTGTCGAAAGTTCATGAGTTTCGTATAATTTTCGATTATCTCTAATTCCTCTTCAATTCGAATAAATGGATTATTACGATTGACTGTCATTCTCAGCAAAGACGACAATGCATGTATTAATTGTGCACTTTTGGGATCTCCATTTAATTTGATCTGTAACCTAATCGCATTCAACGTATTAAATAAAAAATGGGGATTAATTTGAGCTTGTAGCATTTCTAATTCTGCCGTCCGTTTTTCTTGTTCACGTAAACGAACCTGATCAACCATGTCTTCTACCGTATCTAACATCTCATTGAAGGAAAAACCTAACTTTGAGATATCATTATCGCCTGATAATTTAGCTCTCCTGCTCAAATCACCTTGTTCAACGTACTTCGTGACTTCATATAATTCTATTAGAGGTTTTGTTAATTCACGGACAAGTACAATGAGACCAATTAAAAATAATAATAGCAGAGCCCCTTGAGTAGTAATCGTAATTCTGGTCATGCTGTTAATATTTCCGATTGTTTCTTGATAAGGCACTAGACTAACTAATCGCCAATCTGAATAGGAGACAGGGTGGCTGACTAAGAAATAGTTTTTTCCATTTCGCTCTACAATGTCATATTCCTTGCTATTAACATCATAAGGTAATGTTTGAGTAATCATGGTTTCATCCGCACTAGAGTAAACCTTTCCATGATGATCCGTTAAATAAAATTCAGAACTGAGATCTTGTTGATGATTTTCTAATAGTGATCTTATTTGTTTTTCACGAACACTTATAATTAAATACGCATCATATCGAGTTGCTTGCCTTAAATAGTTACCAAAACTAATCAAATAAGGATTAGAGTCTTGATCTGATTGGATATAAGTAGGGTGAACCCCAATCCATAATGTCTGATAATAACTTAACGATTTTAATTCATCAAACCATGGTTCCTTGTAAAAATCTAATGGGTGAAATTCACTTAAAGAGTAATTCATATAATAAAGATCATTGTTATACAAAATGGTCAGAAAGGTTGGTGACATTATGTCAGTTATCGTTGATAAATGATTAGATATTTCTATAAAGTTTAGGACAATCTCTTGTTGAGCTTGAGGTGAACTAGGATCTATCGTCTGATGTTGTCTCATTACTTGATTAAAGCTTGAATCAAATTTGATATAATTTGACGTATACATAACTTCATCTAGCACATGTTTTAAGTTCATTTCAATCAAACTTAATGACCTTATTGCTTGGTTAACAGCCAGCTCCTCTAATGGGTCTTTCGTTAAATAATTTGAAACAAAATAGGTAATAATCCAAGGAAATAAGATACAAAAGATAACAGCAATCATTAGCCGACTACGTAAGGATAATTGTTTTAACTTTTTGAACAATTTCATTGTACGTTCACCACCAAATGTATAAGGCGTATCATCGAAATGACCTTTCATTAACTTTTCATGATTATAAAACAATAGAGTTAAGATCCTTCGCTCACCTTTGAGTTTGCCAACATGATCTAAATTTTCCCCACACTTTCTTCCTCAAATGTACCTTCTTATCTTTTAAAAAAGCCTGATACGAGTGTTTAATCGTATCAGGCGAGCAACGTGTGAAGTCATTGCTAGTCTAATGTAAAGTACTGAAAAAGTGATTAATCATTTTCAGTGACCTCAGCGAAAAGACATTCTCTTTTGTATAGTAACACATAATTATTGATTAGATTCGACAATATTCTGAACACGAGCTTGCACATTTTCAATGGCTGTGTCTATATCTTGGTTTCCGAGTAAATATCTTTCCACCTCTGTAGCAAAATCCGTATGAACCTCTGTTATATACGAAGCAGGAGCATAGATTTCAATGGGCTCCGACGATTGAAGTGTATGAACGATTGATTCAATGTGTAGCGCTTCAGGGTTACTCGTATTCGATGCTATATTTTCAACAGCTGTAGTGAGATCGGCATTTCGCCATGACGGCACCCATATTTTTTGTTCCATAATACCTTCTGTTGTTAACCATCGAATAAAATCATACGCCTCTTGTTTATGCTCAGACGATTTAGCAATACTTAAAGCATCACCACCAACTCCAGTATAATTTTTATCAGTTTCTCCATTCTGAGGCCAAGGTGCCCATGCAATTTCGAACTCAGGTGTAAATTGCCCCCACTCTGACAGCATAAACGAACCAATTGGAAGCATACTTACAGCCTCTGTGAAAAACTGTTGGCGATAGTCCATTTGCTGAGAAAGAATGGATGATAACGGGACGGAGGTTTCATCTTCATTTTCTAACGCATAGCGTAATTCCAAAGACTCTCGTACTAATGGATCATCGGCATTTGACGTTCCATCTGACTTTAGAAGTCTGTTAGCCCCTTCAGGTTTGCCCGGAAATTTCAATAGAGAGTGCATATCATGCCATATATGCAAATATGATCCATGCCGATCATCTGTTGTTAATTGTTTTGCAAATTCACGATACTCATCCCATGTCCATTGCTCCGGAATTTCCAACCCTGCTTCATCTAAATGATTTTTATTCATTAAAATCATATTCGTTACTTGTTTCATTGGAACTCCATAATAGTCCCCATCAATTTCTGCATAACTATTTACATACTCTTCATTAATATCAATCCCTTCAGCATCTAAGAATGGGGTAAGCGGTTCCAATAATCCGGCATTGATACGAGCTACATAATCATTTAGATTACTAAACATAATAATATCTAAATATTCACCTGCTGCTGCCATTAAATCTAATTGTTGATAATAATCTTGTGAATTCATATTTTCTACTAATGGCATAGATTCAATAGTAACTCCAGGATTTTGTTCTTCATATTGTGAAATTAAAGGCTCCCATTTACCACTATCTTCATTGATCCAATGAACAAAACGTAAAGTAATTTCTTCAACGCTATCTGTACCTCCATCGCCATTATCTTCTGCAGGTTCACTAGAACTATTATTCCCCCCACTTGAACAACCGACTACAATTAAAAGCAAGACTACCATGATAGATGATAATAACCCCCAACGTTTTCTCATTTTCCTCTCTCCTTCATAGTCATTTATTATAGTAAACCATATGAATGGTTACTAACTACTTAACCCTTGACACCGCCAAGTTGAATCCCTTCAATAACTTGTTTTTGGCCTATTATGAAAACAATTAATAGTGGAATAATTGCCGATACAGATGCGGCCATCATTAATGAATAAATACTTCCATGGTCATCAGCAAAGCTTGAAACCCCGAGTTGAATCGTATACAACTCCCTACTTCTTAAAAAAATCAAAGGATATTGAAAGTCATTCCACGTCCAAATAAAGCGTAAAATTGCATATGTTGCTAGGGCTGGTTTCACTAATGGTAATGCGATTGATGTGAAAATTCGAAAATGGCCAGCACCATCCATTCTTGCAGATTCAATAATTTCATTGCTAACACTTAGAAAGAATTGTCGAAGCATAAAAGTTCCAAATACACTAAAACTATTTAAAAGTATGAGTCCAGTGTGTGTGTCGTACAAACCAAACCACCGATACAGTATAAATTGGGTAACTAATAAAGTTTGTGGTGGTATCATATAGGTAGCTAATACAATTAGAAATACCGCATCTCTACCTTTAAAATTAATCTTTGAAAAACCATACGCTGCAATAGCTGAAATAAAAACGGATGTTAATGTTGTTAATACTGATACTTTGATCGAGTTCCAATATAGCAATAGAAATGGTAATGATCCTGTCCAAACTTCACGATAGTTTTCTACAGCATTCCAAGTATTTGGTATCCATTGAATCGGGAATGTTAGAACTTCTTCTTCAACTTTTAAAGAAGCTGATATCATCCAAAGAAACGGCGTCATAAAAAATACACCTAAAAGAACCATAATAATCGTCATGGTTAATTTTCTATAATCAATTTGTTGTTTCACTTTGTCTCCCCCCTGATCAATAGTTCACCCATTTTTTCTGTCCTAAAAATTGAATGTACGTAATGATTAGTACAATTACAAAAATAACTAACGCTACAGATGAGGCATATCCTGCCTTTAATTCCAAAAAGGCCTTTTGGTATAAATAAACAACAGGAACATTTGTTGAATTCGCCGGTCCACCGTTAGTTAAGACAATAATCAAATCAAAAATTTTAAAGCTTGAAATGATACCGGTTACAAATAAAAGGAAAGTAGTTGGTGAAACAAGTGGTATCGTTATTTTCGTAAATTGGTACCAAGCAGAAGCACCATCTATTTGTGCTGCTTCATATAATTGTTTTGGTATATTTTGTAATCCAGCTAAATAAATTATTAAGTTAAAACCAATGCCTGTCCATATCATAATGATCATAACCGATGGTAAAGCAAACGATATGTCTGCAATCCACCCAGGGGGATTATTAACTCCGATTGCCATGAGAAACTGATTAATCGGTCCATTTGTAGGATGAAATAACACTCGGAAAACGACTGCCACTGCAACAATACTGGAGATAAATGGCATGAAAAAAATGACTTTAAATACATCTTTAAAATAGATATATTTATTAATAATGGTAGCGATCGCTAATGAGACGATTAAGGTGATTGGGATGGATATCAAAATGATAAAGTTGTTTCCTAATGACTTTAAGAAAACATCATTTTTAAATAAATCAATAAAGTTAGCGAACCCTACAAACCTTGCATTCGCGTATCCCGCTACAATATTCCAATCACTAAAACTAAGAGCTAACGATGCAAGAATGGGAAAGATTACTAAAATAGATGTCCCAATTAGCATTGGTCCAATAAATAGCCAACCTGCTAAGTTCTCACGCCAACCACCAAAATGGTCTCCGTTCTTTTTCTTTCTTTTGAATGTTGATTTGGAGGGGAGTCCTTCTTGTACAATTGGTTCAGCCTTCACTCTACTACTCATGTTGCTCACCTCTTTTTCAAAATAAATATAGCTTCAGCTTAATATTTAAAAGCGCTTACATCAATGAACTATATTTACGCAAATGAAAAAAATTTTACCTCCTGCTTTACTACCCCACTCCTACAGAAATAGTGTAATACCTATGAATTCAAATTATCTGAACGTATTGGTATTCTCACTATTTCTAGATATTTGCCTTTCTTATATTAATCGATTATTCGATTACTAAATGCTTATAGAGTTGCTTTGAATGATTTTATATCCAACTTCAGTATGAACAATTTTTACTTTTTAGAAAATTTATTTACTTTTCTCTTATTAAGTACACAACTATTCCTTAACCATGATATATTTTTAAAAAATGAGAAAAACAAGGTATAGGGAGGAAAGACGATGCAATTAGGGGCTTTTTCCGGGGCTATCTTCGCATTTTGTACATGGTTTTATCGATTAGCTTTTATCAACATCTTGTGGATTTTGTTTACCGTTTTAGGACTCGGGATTTTGGGGTTCTTTCCTGCTACAATAGCGTTGTTGTCTACTTTAAGACAATATATCAATCAACAAGAAGTAGCTATATTTTCAACTTTTTGGAGCTACTACAAACAAGAATTTATCAAAAGTAATAAGATTGGTGCTTTCATTATAATAATTGCCTTAATTCTTTTTAGTCATATACAGTTTTTCAGAACAACTGATATTGCTGTTTCAGAATTATTGTATATCTCATCAATCATTGTAAGTTGCTTTTACTTTTTAGTTATTTGTTATTTTCTTTACTCCTATGTCGAATTTGAAATACATGTAAAAACACATATTAAAAATTCTCTATTAATCGCCATTTACAGTCCATTAGCTAGTTTGTATATTATTTTTGGATTTTGCGCTGTTTATTTTGCGAATGCATTTATTCCTAGTCTTAGTATCTTTTTTAGTGTTAGTATTTTAGGATTAGTCATCTTGTCCTCTGCTAAACTAGCGTACCGCAAAATTGAAAAGAACCAATCAATTCCTCAAGCCTGATACACTTCTCTTTGTACAATAAAGTCTACTATTATGAAATTTTTATTTTGTAAATATTAAAAGAATGAGGCGGATAGGGCAAATTCAGCTTGCCCTATCCGCCAACTCGGTTCGACCATCTTCCTTTTATAATTTTTTACAAGTAATTTTACCAAACTAATTGTTTTTCTATAAAGACTCTAATATTCCATTTTAATTCTTGACCATTCTTATTTAGATTTCAAATTAGAAAAAGAATAATCTAAAAACTAACTTTAAAGACCCTTCATCTTTACGAATAAAACAGTAAAATAATAACGCATCCAACAATAAAAAGCCGTTCCTCTTTTACTACCTAAAAAACTGAGAAGGCGGTACTTTATAATGCTTCTTAAATGCTTTTGAAAAACTATAAGGGTCTGGATATCCAAGCTTGCTGGCAATTTGTTGAATCGTATAATGTTTACTAAATAACAGCTCACGAGCTCGGTTCATTTTAAGCTGGTATACATACCTTCCTGGCGTCATGCCAAGTGCTTGCTTAAAATAGTGGATAAAATACTTCTCAGACATTCCTGCAAGAGTAGCTAAATCCTTAATGCGAAGTGGTGTATGTAGATGCTCGTTCACATAGTCAAAGACCAATTTTAAGTGGTCCAAATGCCCTGTTTGATTGTGAGAAGGTGCTAGGTTTGTAAAGGTTCCTCGATATTGCCCTGTTCCGTACTTTTCAATAATTTTGGCAATCAAAATGGTTAGACATCCTTTTAAGCGAATTCCTGACATCGGGGCGTTCTGTTTGTATTGGTTATATGTGTCAAGAAACAGTTCAACTTCCTCTTTCACAAGTCTATGTTTGATCACACCTGACAATTGAAAATGGTTTAAAAAGTCAAGGCGATCTCCTAAAATGAAGTCAAAATGGGTAAAAATAAACTGACAAGGTCCATCTACTGTTGTTGCGGTGTAAGCAACCATTGGGCTAAATAGAACAAGATCGCCTACTGATGCCTCGTAAACCTCCTCATTAATGTGAATCTCTACTTTCCCTTTTTGAATGTACCATAGATCATAATCGAGATGATTTTTACTTTCGATCCAATGACCAGGATGAGTAATTTCTTGACTACCATATATACGTAGCATCGCATGCTCGGAAAGCTCGTTAAAAAGAGTTACGTTATCCATGATTCATCAACCTCATACTTTTAGACATAGTCATTCCTTTTAATTATAACAATAGGAACTAATCAAATGAAATAATCTTACTTAATGACATCTTATGCTTACCTACGTACATTTTTATTTCTAGTCATTGTTTTATAATTGGAACAAATAACATTTGGAGGGGATGACAATCGCTAATTATCCGAAGGTAGTTGTGTTAGGCGCAGGAAGTTTATTCTTTGGTCGTCAAGCTATTTGGCAAATGGTTCATTCAGAACACTTGAATAAAGGTACGTTAGCATTAGTTGATACGAATGAAGATCGGTTAAACAAGTTAGTTAAGCTCGCTAAGATGGTTGTAGAAGCAAATAACGTAGAGTTGAAAATTGAAGGCTCCACTGATCGAACGAAGGTGCTCAAAGATGCTGACTTTGTCGTCCTTAGCTTTGCTGTTGATACAGTGAAGTATAGAGGAATTGATTGTACCGTTTCTGAGAAATATGGCATTCGAATGTGTTCAGGCGATACGATTGGTCCTGGTGGAATTTTTCGAGCGATGCGAGAGTTACCGACTATTATGGAATGCGCAAAAGACATAGAGACTATTTGCCCAAATGCGTGGGTGATCAATTATATTAACCCATCGACCGTCCATGGAATGGCCTTGAAACGATATGCACCAAATTTGAAAAGCTTTGCTTTGTGCGATTCCCATCATATGCCACATAAGAAAATATTATATGCACAGCGAGCAGGGATCATTAACGATGCAAAAGAGTATACAGCATATGTTGACAGTCAGTTTGATATACACATTACCGGCGTCAATCATTTCACTTGGTTGATCAAAGCGGAGTACAAAGGGAAAAATGTTCTTCCTATTATTGCACAATCGCTGAAACGTTCAGCCGAAACAGAAACGGTAGGCGGGGATACAGGTGCAAAGGCATTATTTAATGATAAAATTAGCTATCAATTATATGACATTTTCGGAAGTGTTCCAACATGTACAGCCCATACAAAAGAATATGTACCGTACTGGCAAGGACTCGGAAAATTAAAAGAATACATCCCTCCCCTTTCTATTTGGGAAACAGATGAGCGATATAAACGACATGAGGAAATGTGGGAACAGGTGGATCGTTTTCTAAATGGTGAAACTCCGATTGAAGAATATATGACTTCATTCGGTCCAGATCACGCCACAGATATTATTGAAAATATGGTAGGTGGATTAGGTAAGCCATTTTACATTAATACATGGAACGAAGGTGCTGTTCCGAATATGAGTGATGATGCCTTTCTAGAACTGTTATGCGAAGTGACAATGGAAGGTGTGAAGCCGTTACCTGTAGTGGAAATGCCTCGAGGTATTAGAGGAATGCAGGAGGTCGTCTTAGATACTCATGAACTTACTGTTGAAGCTGTCTTAGAAGAAAGCTATGAGAAATTGCGAAGAGCGATGTTAACAGATCCATTAGTTCATTCAATTGCTGATGCTGATCAGATCATTCATGAGCTGTTGCAATTAGAAAAGGATGTCATTCCACAGCATTGGTATGATACTTCGGAATAAGAAATACACGGTAGGTTTCGTCGAGCTGTGTCGTCCGATGTCCTAATTTCCTAAAAGTGGGACATGTAACAAGCGAAGCAGACGCCACCCGTGAAGCTCTGTCGTTCTCTTATGTAATCGTCATTCCTCTATTTGCGTCATAAAGCCTTTATTGAGGCTGTTGTAGGATCCTCATTCCGCTATTTCCCCATGTCCCCTCCTTTTCCTTCCGACTTTATCAAAATAACGGAATGAGGAACCGCCTTTGCATCATGAACCACATTTCTCTCATTTAGCGGAATAAGGATCCTTTTGGTCACCCATTCCAAAGCTATAGAGTAGATTGCCATTCACCTTCTCTCACCAAAGGATCTATTTCAATTCGTTAAGATTTTAATAAGGGTTCTCTTGTAACCCCATCAATAATAGAGAACTCTCCACTCCTATTATTGATGATTAAACCACGAACTTTCACATAAGATGGTATGAAAGGATGATTTCGAATAATTTCAACACTCTTCTCAATACTTTCGGTTATATTCTTTTTTCCTTCTAACCAATCTATTACCTTGCCACCTGAAAATTCAGGTCGACAATTTTGAAAAAGATAGTCCAACCTTTCTACTTTATCCTTCATGCCTTTACTCTCAGAATAAAGTAGGCTTTCTAGATCGACTGGATCAGTTTCCTTGTCTTTTATTCCTACTACAAAAATCTCTTCAACATTCTCTTGATAAACTGCAATGATGATCGATCTCATTATATCACCATAAGGATGAGAGATTTCGGGACCGTAGCTTTGCAAAGTTAACATATTTTCCGGCTGAACGTTAACTACACCTTGTAGGCGGGTCTCCAATTCAGGATCAATGTCAATTAAACATAACGATTTTTTGTTAATTTTATCTACACTCATTTCATTCACTCCTTCCATGGTTACCTTTTTCATCAAAACTCACTTGATAATTTAAAGACCATCATCCGTTCGCCCGTACGTGTGCTTAGATCAGTATGGAAACTAACAACTTTCTTCCCTGTTATCGTAAAAATGACTTCCTTTAACTCTTCTACTCCTGATTCCACTAATTCAGTTCGAGTTCTTTTGATTGTTGTTATTCCTTCTTTATCCTTACACAATTTATACTCAGCTGGGGTTAATATTCCATTTAATGTGACGATTATCATATCGCGTAAAATATTAGATTTCACAGAAATCGGCCCACGCCCGAGATAATCTTTTTCCCATTTTGTTACAGATTTACTGATTTCAGATTCAACCGAGCCTTTCGTCTTATTCATATAATCCTCCCTTTAAACATTTATATAAGCTCTATTCATTCACTTAGTATACCGCTTACCAATTCTCCCAATATCCTTCTTGATTGACCGTAGCCAATCGAATCCAGCCATTCCCAACTTTTTGAGAGAACGTTGGATCATGATTTAATAGTCTTTCGACATACTCCCGTGGTGCTTGGATGACTACTAACAAACGTAAAGGAGAATGATAAGCCTCATTATCTGATTTCATGACAGATTGCCAAGGAAACCCAGTTAATAAGTCACTTGCGTTCCCCTGCATCACACCAAGACTTGATGTAACCGTTTGTGTTGCCTTATTTCCACTCCCATAGTAATGAGGGGCCACAGTGGAAGCATAATACTGTAAGTTAATCCATTGAGCCACCGTCCCTGGTCCAGCAATGATATTGGCGAGAAGATCACCATTGTGATCCTGTCTCCAATCATAGCTATGAAGAAAAGCTCTCCCCTCCAAATTGCAGTCCTCAGTCAAATCTCGTTGACCGATAATAAAAGCAGCATTACGAGCCAGCCCCCATTCTGGACGTATTTCACTCCAATCTTCAGCAAATCGGTGTGCCTCTGTCTTCGGATTTTTAAAATGTGAGTGATAATTAGGCAATTGTGATAAGCGCTCTGCGTTTGCATCATTACTTACTTTCGGTAATACAGCATTAATACGATCAAACGCTTCTTGAGCTGATTGCGAAAGCTTAGGAACATAGAGCCAATGTAAATCATCCACCGTTGTTTTATGTTCAGCAGCCACGAAAACCGTGTCCTCTGGGATTTCTATTCCTTCCGTATATAGGCTTTCTCTTACTACATGAAGGTTACATAAAACGGCTAAAACTCTTGCATTGAATCCACCTGCCGCACCACCACATGCACCACAGTCTAGAGCAGCAGCATACGGATTATTCGTACTTTGACTTCCATGTCCGCAAATCACAACTAATGGTGCGAAATTCTTTGTCAGCCCCATCATTGACAAAGCTTGTCGTGCATAATTAACCTTCTCTTCCTCAGAAAAACCAACAGGTATATCTGCTTCTGTGTCATGAACATGCTGAAGTGAAATCTTTGTATTAGGCTTGCGTAGCCATGCTTCTCGAAGGTTACGTATGACACCATTTGCACTTCTAGGGACAAAACTCCGCGCTACCATTTGTAAACTAAGCCAAGGTCCACTAATTTCTGGTAAAAGTAAGCTCGCAAATACATTCTGTTTCATTCTATGAAATGTATAGCCTAGTGAATTGGCCACCTGCTTACGCTGTTGATATTGTTTGAGTTCATTTGCACCTGCAGACTCTTTTATTGTATGCTGCGGTTTGAGTATAACTGGCAAAGAGGAATGGCAGTGTGTACTACCAAGCTCGCTAGTTGCAATTGGTAACCCGAAGAAGCCTGCAATACCAATGGTTTCAAATGGCCCTTCTTTTTCCAGCTTGCGACGAAAGGGCTCTGAACGTACATCTATACAAAATGCAAATTGAGCTAATGTTTTTTTATCATTCTTCACACTTTGTTTCGAATGAATCTTCTCACTTAATTGTTCTGTATACGTCTGTTCCCATGCTTCCAACCATAGCTTTCTTCGCATCGTCTCATCAAATCGGTAAGCAAAGGTCAAATATTCGTTTTGTTCGATATTAGACATCTGGGTCCATTCCTCGATTGTAAGATTCCCCCAGTGAATCCAAGATGCTAAAAGCGGAGCAACCGAAACTTCGTTATCAGACTGTTGATTTGATATAGGTAAGTAAGGTTTTATAAATACCCACTCCATCGATATTCGAACGGCTAAATATTCCGTTAGAAGCGAACGTTCATGGGACGACTGTTGCGACCGCCAAAGCATCATCCCTGCCCACCCAGGTAAAGAAAGCAAATGACCTTCTAAATAGCTTTTCCTCTCTGACTCAGGGATTTCTAGTGCAGATAATGCCTGAGTTAAAGCCACATGAGTCTCTTGTGGCCAATCTTTTAAGAGCTTACGCTGACCTTTACTAAGGGCAGGATCATGCGAAATAAGCTGTTGCCATGCATGATAAAATCCTTTCTCACGATTGGGCATTGTCCAACCAGCCTGTGAATCATCAAGGTAAAATTTGCACCACTTGATCATATGATGATCGAGAATATTTACGATTTTTTCACTATTTTGATTCTTAACATACGAACTTAAAGGTTTCATCGAAGGGTTACGTTCCGGATTCAAGACACTTAGTCCATCTACCAATGTATGTAACTCAGGTGAAGACATAAGATTAGTAGGTAACGGATCCAACTTTATGGAAGCACGACAGAAGCGCTCTGCCATCTCCCGTGGTATATTCATAGAATGTGAGGAAAGCCAACGCTGTAATCCCAATTCTAGAAAGGTTTCATCAATTTCCCCTCGATCCTTTGCCGATTGAATCATCGAAACACTAGGATAAATATCCACATCTCGCGTATTTTTCAACCACCTTGCGACCTGTTCAAAAGATTGTGTTTCAAGGCCCATCCATGGATGACGTGCCGCAAACGTTGCAATAGGCCAAAGCGGTGCAATAACTCGGCTAGCTGATTTTACTAACACGTTTATATCCGTTTTTTGAGAATCAGTATTTAGATCCTTTCCTTGTTCATTTGTTTCTTTAACCAATACAGATGTCATGCCCATCAGCGATTACCTCCTTGTGAAAAATATTGTTTAAGATAGGTTGGATGACTATCTACCGCCTTCGACTTTGCTTCACCTAAACGTACTAACCAAAGGTAGAGTACAGCAAAGAACAGAGAAGAACGGTTACGAGCAGCCCAAGTACCTACAGCACTACCAAACAGTAAAAGACTTATGACAAAGATAACTACTGACATTGGAGGCTGGACACTTTGATAACCAGTCGTATGCAACCACCCAAAGAACAGGCTATGAGTGATGAAGTAAACAATGGCAAAGCCTCCCAACAAGAAAACGCCTGCAAGTCGTCCCATTCTTCCCTTTCCAAATGCAACGAGCTGTGTCCAAGAAACGGATAATGCCCACCCTAAGATTAGTGCGCTAACTAATTGATACCCTTCTCCAGAAGCGAGGAGCCAAAAGGCAACCCCAGCAAGTAAGCCTAATGCACGTCCAGCTATGACCCATAAATAAGAAGAACGTTCATTAACACGAGTTACTGCTTCATAATGTCGTACTGCCGAGCCAGCCTGTAGAAACAGCGTCGCTTTGAACAAGCCGTGTAATACAAGATGAATAATAGCTGCTAAATATGCACCTAGCGCACATTGAATGAGCATAAACCCCATTTGTGTAATCGTTGAGCCAACTAACTGGCGTTTATAATCGACTTGAACCAAACTAACACCTGATCCGATTAAGACGGAAACACTCGCGAAAACAAGTAAAACAATCTGAGCTACATCGCCATTAAAAAGGGGTGAAAACCGAGTTAGAATCACTCCTCCCGCATTGACTAAGCCTGCGTGCATAATAGCGGAAACAGGAGTAGGAGCGACAACAGATTCTATTAACCACCGTTGGAAAGGCCATTGGGCAGCAGGGATAATAACCGCTAATACAATCAATAAATTAATGCCCGTTACCTCCCACGCTTCAAGTAGAACTAAACGTTCATTCGTTAGAGCTAGCGATAACTGCCATTGCCCAGTGGCTTGCGAAAGCCATATGATAGCGATTAACAAAGCGAACCAACTTAATGCAAATAAACGACCAGAAACCTTAGCAGCTTCATTCGTTACTTTCCATCTACTATTTAACCTTATCAATACGGTTAATCCTATAAGAGTGAGCCCCCAACAAATGATCAATAAGCGAAGATCACCACTTAACCATGCAATAGAAGCAGCCCCTGTAGTGAATGTAAACAGCATGAAATATTTTCGATAAGAGCGATCTCCCATTAAATAACGTACGGAAAAACGCTGGATGATTAAACCAATTGAAAGGACAAAGAAAGCCAACAACCATGCTAACGAATCTACATACCAAAGACCAACTACACCATTCACACTAGTATTAACAAGAGCTAATAAGGAAACCAATGGTGGCAGGGTTACAATACTAATATGAATCCGTACAAACCGTAAGGAAATCCTTGGGTGTAAAAACAATAGTCCGCTTAGACAAGAAATGATAAGCACGATAAAAAATAAGGTTAAAAATGATGATGAACTCATGAAAGCTAACATTTAGCATTCCTCCTTTAAGTGACGTAAACGTATGATGAGACAGATTCAGATAACATACGTACTTTTCCCCTGCATGATGTGTTTTTCCCCAAAAAAAAGCCGACAATTTCAAATCTTCAATGATAAAGAAAATCATTGAATCTTGAAAATTGTCGGCTTCACTTCAACTAACTTACGTTTTTTGAAGAGCTACCTTCATAAAAGATATAATCCATACATGTTTATCATTTTCCGCCAAAAATAATCGGTATATTTCATAATCTAATCACTAGATTATAAATATACCGATTTATGTCACTTTCTCGTTCTTTATACTTAAGGAAGCTTTTTCATCCACTTCAATATTATATATTAAAAGAATGCTAAAGACCTTATTAATTATGAAACTAAAAATAAACATCTATCGATTATTAAGTTATGTAAAAATATATACCTTATTATAGGAATTGTCAACAATAATTTCTCTTCAGCAGACAAATATATAAAGATTAACTTTCACTTCATTTCAAGTGTTGTCCTCATATCGTCTGACATTCAGATGTGACGGGAGGAGATTCTTTGCCGATCTTCTGTTTTGATAGATACTTGATCCCTGTCTTGAAAAGGATTCAGAGCTTTCCTTATATCTCAATCGCCCCTCCACTAATACGTTTAAACCCACGTATCTGACTTAATTCCTCAACAAGCTTCAGAGCAGCTTGATCCTTCGACTTCGCTTCAATCATAATATCGGCTGATTGTCCGTAGGCTTTGAGAGCTTTGATAAAAGGAAGAGCAAAATCAATGTCAACGTAATCAGCATGAGCTCGTATCGCTTTATTTGATTTCGGCGAAGACAAATGAAATTTCGGTGGCATTCCCGTATGTTCCCACGTTACAAAGACTCTTGGTATGATCACATCCAATGAACCTTCTATCGAATTCGCCCAGTGATGATGATAATCAAATACACAAGGAAGTCCTTGCTCCTCACAAACATTTAACGTTTCAAGAGCGGTGTATGTCTTATCGTCGTTCTCTATCGTAGTTTGCTTGCGAATCTTCTTATCCAATTTTGAAAAATTATCCTTAAATCGCGCGAGTGCCTCTATTTTATTTCCATATGCACCACCTACATGAATATTGATTCTAGCATCCTTATGTAAACCCATCGCTTCCAACATATCATAGTGATACGTCATATCACGAATCGCATTAATCGTCACATGCTCCTCAGGACTCGTAAAGAGCGTAAATTGATTTGGATGAAAGCTCACTCGCAAATAGTAGCGCTGGACAAGTTCACCGATCTCTTGAAATAAATCTTGAAAAGGAGTAACATAATCCCACTTCACCTCCGGATGAGTTGCGAGTGGCACGAGTGATGAAGACATGCGATACAGCTCAATACCGTGAGCAATATTATAATGCAGCATTCGAATCGTTGTCTGCAAATTATGCCTTGTCACATGAAGTAGCTTCTCCCTCCGCTGATCTCGTCCCATCTTAGACCACTTTGTAAAGGTTAACGTTCGAGAGGGAGATGCCTCCCACAGAGATAGTGCTGTTGACACATAGCCGAATCTAAGTCTCATTTCATCAATCCACCTTATTCTTGTCGATAATCATAGTATTTGTATGGGGAGAGACAATCATGTGTGATCTTTCATATCCAAAAAGGCCTGTCTACTGTAACGTAATTCCTATTATACTCACTAACGAAAACATGACCATTCCCATGAACACGAATACTTACACACCTAACCCAAAAAAGAGGCACTAAAAAAGTTGACGTTTCAACTTTTTCAGTGCCCTCTTTCATCCACAACATAGCCTTGAATTAACGATCCTCTTCCCCCTCAGGATCTTCCTTATATCCAACGGTCACAACAACTTCTCTAAACAGCTCCTTTTGCGAACCAGAAGCATAGGTGGCTTGCACGGAAAAGCCGCCTGGCTCCTCCAATTCAAAGATGTGATCACGAAAAACATCGGCAATATAGTTACTTTCATAATAATATTCAACGCCATGTCCATTTGGAAGTTCATAAAAGTCGATCTCCTCGGCATCTGTTGGAATGAAGGCAGCGATTTCTTCCATTGTCTCCTCAAGAGTTCGCGCCGGATAATCTGTTTTCTCAAAAATCAAGTGAACACCTACAACTTGCATCACATCATTTACCTCATTCACAAGCAATGGCATGTAACTATTTAAAAATAAGTAATAGATACCAGCCCCCTCATCCGGCTCACCGAAGAAATCGACAAAGGCTTCATATGTATCTCCAACCCCAACTAGTGGACTTTGCGTTTCAAATGATGTGTCTCCATTTTCTATAATCTGTTGAATCTCCTCAACAGTGATCACCATTTCACTATTTTGTTCATCTCGTACTGATTGTTCAGTTCCATCATTTCCCCCGTCCGAAGACTGCGCTTGATGTTCTTCTTCAACTGTAGGTTGCTCCGGCGGTGAACTTTGGCATCCTATGAGCATAATCAATAGTATAGTAGATAGCAAATAACTTTTTTTCAACGTTTTCCCCTTTCTTTACACAATCTCCATTTATGATAACACTAAAATGGGATAGTTTTTAGTCGTTGTACAAATTTTTCCTAGTATTCATTCGAATAGGTATTTAACTGGATGTCACATCCAGTTAGCGATACTTCGAGGCCACTGAAAAAGGGCTCGTTCACTTCGGACTTGAAAGAGAGCTTTGCCCTCGCTCCCGGGATGGGGGGTACGCTTTCCGCAGGCGGGCGTTGAACTAAAAATGGTCAACCAGAAATATTTTCTTATCTGGTTAACTTTATAATACGAACCGGCTGCGCCGTTGGATTTCAACCTGCCCTTCCCACCTGCAGGAGTCGTTCCTCCCATCCCGTCCGCTTTGTTGAGAGGCAAAATAAACATTCCCTACTCTTCAACTATAAAAAGGAAATAAGAGAAATAAGCTGCTACCACGATATTTGCGGTGAATCTCAAGAGAATAAAATCCGGTGAGATTTTACTTGTCGTAAAATCTCACCGGATTTCATTTCAGAGGAGGGTTTCGTCCCAGCATTCATCTATTCAGTTTGACTTAAATGTAATGGTGGTGGTACTAACCAGCCCTTTTCTTTTGTCAAGCGTAATAGCTTTCCACCAAGTGTTGCTTTTTGTGTGTGAAACTGACCAAACATCATAATGATATCTTCTCTTATTCCCTGTGCCATATTTTTACTACAAGAAATAAGACCCGCTCCAATATCGGCAGTTAACATAGCAGCAATTTCAGGATCATTGAATTTCGCTCCTACCGGTATTGATTCTAAATCGGCTTTCGGACGTTCTGGTGCAGTAGGTGGTAGTGCGACTTCGTTCTCTTTTAATAGCTTTTCTAATTGCTCAATTTCTTGGTTCGCATTTTCCATCATACTTATTAGAAGCTTTTTTAAATCCTCGTCACCTGCATGATTTAATAATGTTTGGTGAGAGATTAATGCCGTTTTAGCGCCATGTAAAAAGGTCCATGTGCCAAATACCTCACCGTAATGCATCGGTTCTTCTTGCGGATTTCCACTTAAAATTCCCATTGTTGATATCCTCCTAACGAAATTTAAATTCAAATTTAGATCACTCCAATTCAGTACAATGATAGGATATCCCAGTCTTCAAGAATTATTAATCAATCGCATATTTTTTTACAATATATATGTTTTTCCAACCTAATCTTTTATCCATGCTCAGAAATTCTTATTAAATACATACTCCAATTTTATTTATTTTTTATTAACTCTTCTCTATTTAGTGCCATCGGAGGTTGTTCTAACCATTTATTTTTTATCATAATATTAGCCCCATCCTCAGAGTATAATTGAATTTCTAAAGATAATCGGTTATACATAACACCTAAATCTACTCTTGGACTTTGAGAAATACCTGTACCATAGTAACCAACACTTAAAGCTATCAAAGTAGATGTATAAAACATCATAAGTTTATCCGAAAATGTATAAGTCGTACTGTTTGTTATTTCTGCTGCCCATGAAGTAGGAACGGGGAGATTACTTTCCTCCAATTTCCCCCCGAATAATTTAGTGTGCTTTTTTCCAATTTCTATTCCTCTTATAAAGAATTTCTTGACATCTTTCCCCTGTGACACCTGAGAAAATCCAATAAGGGTAGCTACTCCCAATGCATTTCTCTGGAAATTAGCAAATACATTTGCTACCTCTGATGCGACTAATGATCTTTTGTCACCAAATACATCCCATAAAAATCCTTGCTTGCTAACAAATTTACTTTCTTCTAGATTAGGTAAGTAAGGTGATCTTATGAATAGACCTTTTGACAATAATACATTCTTTGTCATTTTATTTAATTGCATGGTCTCTGAAAGACATTTGCTGTAGTAGTCTGTTATATCTGCTCTTACAGATGATGATAAACTTCCCGAATAAGTAGTAAGTCCAATCATGGACATCTGATGAATAAAATTTAATACATAGCTATCAGAGTACAATCTTGGAGCATGTACATCCACATCCTCCTCTATCTTAAAACCATGTGGAATTTCGTGTTTCTCCGCAGTGAAAATGGAAGTTATTTTTTTAATATGAGATTGTGACAACTTTAAGGAATAAGCAATGACAGACTTAATATCAGTATCTTCAGCCTTTTCTAAAAAATAAGTGAGCATGCAGATACTTGCACTATCACTCATGTATTGAGCCCAAAGTTGGGCAATCTCTCCTGATGTGAGTCTAATTTGTTTTCCTTGGCTCAATATAACTCCCTCCAAAATGTAGCTTCCTCAGAATAACATTCATTTGCGCATAACCGACAGTCCTGACTTATTTCTTATATTTTTCTTCTAACAAATATTGCACTCCATACAATAAATACGCCTTGTAGTGAATATATAAAAAGAATTGAATGTAATTTATCCGATTTAAACGAAGAATCTTTAATTTTTCAAGTAAAGGAATACCGAAAAATGCAAACATTCCATTCGCAAGAGCATTAACTAATATAAACTTTTTGAAATTCCCATATGAAAGTTTAAGTAACGGGGAAGTAGGGACCTAGATCAAAAGGGAACTCATCCCTAATAAATGATTTTGGCTTTTCATAAAACTCCACCATTTTCGTTGGTGGCCAATAATATGATTTATAACCTCTAATATCCCTATTATAATACTCGCTAATGAATATCTTTTAATCGTACGTTTACCTATAAATAGTAACGATAGCCATGGAAGTATGATTATAATTAGGTTAAATAATTGATGACGTCTTGATGCCATTAGCGATTTCACCTCGATTTGAATTTTTCCACCATTTTTAAGGTGTCCAAATACAAACAAAAAATCCATTCATTTAAGATTTACATATATTTCAAACCCCTTAGCATTAATAAATACTTTACTATTTCCTCTGTCCTTGCTCAATAAACTAAGGAACTCCCGTTACAAAAAAAATCACAACTCACTCCATTGACTTTTACGCTACGTAATACTTTATAGTCATAAATGAAAGGCGAAAAAGATGGATGTGAACGTATTGGAATATGTATATGCTCATGATACGACCATACTTGTGAATTAGACACATTTGCTAAATGAATAAAATTGAAAAAGGTGGTAGTTATGAAATTTATAATAGAAGACACAATTGAACAATATGAAGCATTGTTTTCCATGGAAAGTGATAGGGAATATTTTTATCGCTACTCAATGATGAAGCCCTTTGAAGAAATGTGGAACACGATCAATGTTCCATTAAAGGCAAAGCAACCAAATGGCTATGATGTCATAATGGCTACAAATATGCTTGGTTATCTTCGTGTATCGGATACCGAAATAGGCAAAATAGCATTAAAACATTTAAAGGAGGCTCAAGCGCTTCAAACGGTCGAAAAAACATTGAATGATTGCATTAAGTTCCTTGAAGAAAATAACTTAATGATTCGTTCCGATGAGTTGAGGTTCGGACTGTATATAGCAGATCCGAAAAAACTTAAATTACAAAAAGGTTATTGTGGATTCGGAGGAATTCCAGGGTTTATTCAAGTATCAATCTATCCGAATTCCTATAACATACCAAGACTTCCTGCCGTAATTGCACATGAATTTCATCATAATATTCGGTTTTCTTATTTTGATTGGGATCATGGAAATGTAACGGTTGGTGATTACTTAGTTATAGAAGGGTTAGCTGAATCTTTTGCGAAAGAACTCTATGGAGAAACTCTTTTAGGGCCTTGGGTTACTTCTTTTGATCAAGAGGACTTAGAATACTCCATTAAAGTAATCAAGGATTCATTAGAAATCAAAGGATTTGCTGAAGTGAGCAGTTATATGTTTGGTGACACTATTGCTAAGGAACAAGGTTATCAACCTGTTGGCTTATCTACATTTGCTGGCTATGCGGTTGGCTACCAAGCTGTCCAATCCTTTATGAAAACCAATAATATAGGAATAAGAGAAGCTACCTTGCTTCGTACAGATGAAATACTAAATAACTGTGAACTGTTTTTGAAATAACGAGTAACTGGGCACTCTACAATGATTAGAAAAATGAACGTCACTGTGCCCAGTTGTACCAATATTTTAATATATTTGCTGCATTCAATGGTACCCCTCTGTTCCCGATGATTCTATGTAGTTTTAAGGTATCCTCTTTAGTCTCTGTCGAAGCAAAAATAAAAACAGTACGAAACGAAATAAATGTACAAACCTGCTTAAATCAGCTTCTGGAAGTTCATTAAGAAATTGATGTATCACAAGGATTGCTGTAGCCATTGAGGAAATTGAAGCATTCTGACTTTTCTTCCCACGTATTATATCCTAGCTCGTCATAACATATTTTCTGCTGTGCCCCCATTAAATCAATGTGTCACATTGTCCTATATAAAGCTCAAAGTGTTTATCTTTCGTCAGAAGTTCTATAATAAATCCTGAAGACTTGCTTGCTATTATTAAATCACCATTCTCAGATGCTTCCCAAAGTTCTGTCATTGCTTTAGAAAAATCCAATACTTTAACATTAGCCCAAACACATACTGGCCATGAAGAGTTAGGTACTAATATCAACCATTCACGCTCTTCTTTTAGGAAGTTAACTTCATTTTCTAACCAAGAAATAGTACTATTATGTTCATCCATCATTTTAATAAAAGCTGATTTTGGCCCAATACGACGAAATTGCTTTAATGGAGCAGCTATTACATCTAACCAAATTGAGCCATCCTCTTCTATGTTAATCAGCTCGACATACGATAGATCCTTCATTGTCTTTTTAGCTTTCATCAGTGCGATTCTTTTTTGTATTTTTTCTTTCCTATTAGACATTCTCATCACCCTCATTTGTGACAGGTACCATATCATTTTCTCCGCTCAAAAACATTCTATTTCGTATTTTTTATTATACATTCAATTTTAAAATAATTGTATACATACAATGCGATTGAAAAGAAGAGCTGAGATGACTGATATACACAACCTTCAACAATCTCTTTATTCCCCCCATTTATTCCTTCGAACGCTTACCTATATTTGAATTAAACCCCACGTTATATTTCTATCTGATTTAGGGAAGTGTAATTTATGAGGTGAATGTTATGGAAAAAGATAAGTTAAAACTTACATCTGCTGAAATAGGAACATTGTGGGCGCAATATGTAAACGGAACAGCCGTAGATATTGTAAACAAATATATGCTATCCATCATAAAGGATAAAAAGATAAAACAATTATTTGAAGATGCAACCATGATCTTTGATAAACAAAAAAAGCAGATAGCTACCTTTATTGAAAATGAAGGCTTTCCCCTCCCGATTGGATTTACTGATTCAGATCTTAATAAAGGGACAGAAAGGCTGTTTTCCGATATATTTTGTGTACATTACTTGCACGTTATGACGCTACATGGTTTATTAGGTCACATGACCTCCCTTAGTGCCTCTGTAAGAAAGGATTTAAGGTATTTTTACGATTCTTGCGATAATGATGGAAAAAAAATATACCATCAAACGATTGAATTACTTTTAGACAAGGGACACTTTCAAAGAGATCCCTACTTTTATCCTGAAGCAAACCCTGAATTTGTAATGGGTCAGCAGTTTTTAGATGGTTTTTTTGGTGAACACCGTCCAATAGCTGCAACTGAAATCATCAGCCTTTCCTTTAATATTAAAAAGAAGATATTAGAAAAAACACTTTGTATAGCTTTTAGCCAAGTGACACAATCGAAAGAAGTGAGGAAATTTCTAGGTTCATCGGAAAGAACCTCAGATGAACAAATTCAAACACTAGCTAAAATACTACAATCAGATCAGTTACCTGTACCAATGTCATGGGAAACAGAGGTTACAACTTCTCGCGATTCTCCCTTTTCAGATAAGTTAATGTTGTACCACATTGGATTTCTATTGCAAACGGCACAAGCCTATCATGGAACTGGAATTGCTTCAGCCATGCGAACAGACCTTGTATTAACTTATGAAAAAATTATATTAAAAAACTTGATGGTTACTAAAGAATGGTTCAACATTATGACACGACATAACTGGTTAGAACAACCACCTCTTGCACCTAATCGGAAAAAGATTGCAAAAGATACATAGTCATTAAATTACACCTCCCGTTTAGTGGAGGTGTAATGGGCTTTGAATCGTTTTGTTCACTCATTTTTTTATCATTCTTGCTTTTTCTGATTTTTAAGCAAAAATAGTTGACACCAAAAATAAACTTATGATATTATTAAAAATTTGATAAAAAATAATATATATGTTAAAATTAAGAGGTTATCATATATGGAGGTGGATTATTTGTTTCAAATTGGCGATACTATCGTTTATCCAATGCACGGAGCAGGTATAATTAAAGCCATAGAGGAAAAGGAAATCTCAGGGGAAAAACAACAGTATTATGTCATAAACATGTCAATCAGTAATATGCAAGTCATGATCCCAACGGGTAAAGTATTGAATTCATGTATACGCCCTATTACGGACATCATTGCATTAAAACACATCATACACATTTTTCAGCATGGAGAATCAGATAGATTACTGCCTTGGAAGCAAAGGTATAAAGTGAATACAGACAAAATAAGAACCGGAAATATAAAAGATTGTGCTGAAGTTGTACGTGATTTAATGCGCATGAAGAAAGAAAAAGCACTTAATACAAGCGAAAAAAAAATGCTAGATAACGCACATGAATTTTTGATTAGTGAACTTGGATTAATTAAAGGGATTACTGAAAATCAAATAAAAAGCTTCTATTAATGATCATGTATGACATCCCTCGAATATTAAAAGTAACTCTCTTCAAAAACATTCTACTTCTTCAACTCACCTATAGAGCACTAACCTCTTTTGTTGTTTCTACAATCTAATCCATTTTTATTTTATGAACGTTTACGTTTCATTAAATAACCCAATAAAATAGTCACTTGATTTTTGCAATCCTGATTCACACTGGCACGGACAAGGAGCCGTAAGGATGGAAGAGAGGTAGGGCTTTCATTGTTTTAGGTATACAATATTATTTAAGTCATTATTTCTAGATTTTTTTACATCCGCTAAGAAAGGGAAGCTTTGCGTAAAAGAGAAAATCATTGGTAAAACCATATGATCAACGACAAAAATGGTTCCCAGACGAGGAAACCATTTTTATTTACATATCAACAGAAGAGATCACGGGTAATCGTTTAAAATCCTTGGGATGGCCAACAAAAAAACATACGCTGAAAATTAGTTCACTTGTTGAACGGTCCATAATTTGTAACCTAATCCCATCCTTACTATAGCCAAATTCATCCCCAAATTTCTTTTGACATATCAATGATATATTTCAACTTTGCCCATTGCTCATCTTCCGTTAAAATATTTCCATGATGAGTAGAAGCAAAGCCACATTGCGGACTAATACACAATTGCTCTAGTGGCACAAATTGTGTCGCCTCTTTTACACGAGCTTTTACCGTTTCTTTATCCTCTAATTTCCCATGCTTTGATGTGAACAGCCCTAATACAACATATGCCCCTCCATTAGGAATATAGTCCAACGGTTCAAAATTACCTGAACGGTCATCATCATATTCTAGGAAAAATGCATCTACTTTTTCCTTAGCAAATAAAGTTGGGGCAATTTTGGCATAGCTTCCTTCAAAAGCCCATTTCGAACGATAGTTTCCACGACAAAGATGAGTCGTGACAATTAAATCCTCTGGTTTATCTTCTAACACACCGTTGGACACTCGTAAAGCTAAATCAATTAATTCCTCCCTTGAAAAGCCACTGTCGTTAAAAGGGATCCCTTCTGAATTAAGTCCAGCAATATAAACATCATCTAATTGAATATAACGACAGCCCGCATCATAAAACGCTCTTAAAGCATCACGATACGTCTGAATAATATCTGTGGCATAGTCTTCAATATCTGGATAAATATCTAGATTACGGATCCCGGCATTAAATAATTGATTTGGACTTGGAATCGTTTGTTTGGCAACAGCACGGTCTCCAACGATTTCTTTAAATTGGATAAATTCTTTAATATGCGGATGATCAACGTTAAACGATATCTTGCCGTTTACTCGTATATTGTATCTCTCCGTTTCCTCTCCTTTGAATTGATAACCTTGTTCAGGAACATAACCTTCCACCCCATTTAAATGCTCGAGAAAATCTGTATGCCAAAACCTACGGCGAAACTCACCATCTGTCACAGCCTCAAGACCAACCTCAATTTGTTTATCAACGACCTTCTTAATTTCTTCTGTTTCAATTTCATGTAATTGTTGAGCTGTAAGAGCCCCTTCTTGGAAATCCTTTCTAGCCTTATGAATTCTTTCTGGTCGTAGTAAGCTTCCTACGTGATCTGCTCTAAATGGAACGTTCACTTTTGTTAGTGTCATAACAAATCTCCCTCTCTCTTTTGCAAGCTTTCTTTCTCTGACTTACGGTAAGTGTAGCACGTGGAAATGGTTATACGGTAACGCGTAAAATCTATCTCTCATTATAGCTTTCACCTATAACTGATTCAGTTCTTCTTGAATCGATTCTTTTAAATATTGAATATAAATGTTAGCTAACGTACTATGTGTCACATGTCTATGGGTGATGTAACCAACATTAATCCGTTCATCTACCTTCAAAGGAACAGAAATGATATCCTTGCTATTTAATTTATGGCTAATGACACCCGTTGAAATCGTATAGCCATCTAAGCCAATTAATAAGTTAAATAACGTCGCTCGATCCGTAACGCGAATATTCTTCGGTCTAGAAAGAGTGCTAAGAATCTCTTCTGAAAAATAAAACGAGTTGTAATCTCCCTGCTCATAAGAAAGATACGGATAGGGTTTCATGTCCGCTAAAGTCACATACTCCTTTTTCGCAAGCGGATTCGTTGAGCTAATAAAAACATGGGGTTCGGCAGTAAACAGCTCATGGAACTGTAAATTACCTTCTCTTAGAAACTTCTTAATAACCTTCTGATTAAATTCATTTACATATAAAACACCAATTTCACTTCGCAAGTTTTTCACATCATCTATGATTTCAAAGGTCTTCGTTTCTCGTAAAGTAAAGTCGAATTCGTCACGATCATATTCCTTTAACAATCGAACAAAAGCACTGACTGCAAAGGCATAATGCTGAGTTGACACAGAAAAATGCTGCTGAGTTGATCGTGTTTTCATATAGCGTTTCTCTAACAGCTCACTCTGCTCCACAACCTGTCTAGCATAACCTAGAAACTCAGACCCTTCTGGGGTAATTGTAATCCCTTTATTCGACCGAAAAAAAATCGAGATCCCAACCTCAGCCTCTAGCTCACTCAATGCGTTTGAAAGACTAGGCTGACTAATAAATAACGTTTGAGCTGCTTTATTAATCGACCGACTTCTTGCTACTTCGATCACATATTTTAATTGTTGTAATGTCATCTAAACCCTCCGTTTTATGTTTAACATTATAGGAGCATACATTTATTTTATCGTTTGTCATTCTATCGAGATTTAGACAATTAGCCTTCTAATTCAATTAGACATTTCCCACTCTCCCATAACAAATTTAAGTAGCTTCTTCATAGGGAAGTTACCACTTCTTACAAAGATTATCAACATTTCAGAGTAACTATAAATGAGTATTCAATCTTTTTAACAGATAACGGTTATTCCTCATTTCTAAGTGCTTTCGCTAAAAACTCTACATAAAAGTCAACAAGCGCAATTGAAAAGAAATATTTGTACTCAGTTATTGCTATAATCAAAGAAAGTAGAGGAGGAGGATATTTATGGAAAATATTGAACAACTACAAATCGTACATGCACCTGCAGCATTAGTGTATAAAGCTTTAACGACAGCAAAGGGGTTATCTGAAGTGTGGACCCGCGATCTTACAGTCCATGATCAGATTGGAAAAGTCAATGAGTTTCATTTCGGGGACAACGATTTAACAAAGATGCAAATTGTAGAGCTAACTCCATTTAAAAGAATAGAATGGCTATGTACAGAATCAGATCCAGAGTGGGTCGGTACTACGATATCATTTGAATTAAACGAGAAAGGTAGTAAAACAGAAATTATTTTGCGTCATATGAATTGGAAGGAAGTTACCGACTTCTATCGTTTCTGCAATTACAATTGGGCGATGTTTTTATATAGCCTAAAAAATTATTGCGAGGAGGATACTGGACTCCCCTATCAAGATCGGAAATTCTGATGCAAACTCCATTAACAGTTTATAAAATTAAATAGTAGTTAACACTATGATCATTCAGCCCATAACTTTGTTGTTATGGGCTGCATTTTTACGTTTTCTCAGCTCACATGTTGTATGTCCATTAAAATGAAATGACGTCCTATTTATCTATAAAAGCTTGTATTTCTAAAATTAAGTGTCATGTCTCAAGCCAAAAGACTTTCTTCAACAGTTTTTTACAAATTCGTATGTCATCTCAGCCACCTTACGATTTCCTGCTTCTGAAAAACCATGGCCTTCTCCTGGAAATACTACCATTCTAGCATGAGGATACAGCTTTGCTGCTCTTTCCCCATATTCAAGTTCCACAATCTCATCTTGATCCCCATGTAAAATCAATACATTTTTATCGTATTCTCCAATATGTTCAAATACATCATACCCATGAATAGATTCAAAAAAGATTCTTCCCAATGTGACGCCCCATATTTCCCATGTATTAGGAATTCGATCAAGCGTGGGGAATCTTTCATTCCAATCATACGGGATACAAAATGCAGGATATAATAATAAAATCCCTTTAATTTCCTCTATGTATTCCTCCGCCGCTAATGCTGTTACCAATCCGCCTTGACTACCTCCAAAGAGAAAGATATTATCACAATCAACATTCTCCCAATCTCTTACCGTATCAATAACAGCACACAAATCTTCCTTCTCTGTAAAAATAGACATTTCAGTAGTCTTAAGGTCACTTTTCGTCTTTACTGACCCACCGCAAAAGTCGAAGCAAAAAGACCCCACACCATTTGTAGCCAAATATTCACTATTTCTTGCAAAATCCTCATTCGTACCGTTAAAACCATGACTGAAAATAACGACAGGACTCTTTTCGCTATTATTTGGCATATAGGAAACACCATAAATTTCCCTTCCACGATGTTTAATCCTCACTTCATTTTTGAAACAATCAGTCATTTTCAAACCTCCAACACTTCGATTTTATAACGAATTGAAGAACATATAGAAACAGAACGTTTTTGCTTACAATTGCTTCTAACATAATTTCAACAAGAACAGGAAATAAACCTGCATGGTTGATCTATATTTTCGAGGCCACTGAAAAAGTTTGGTTTTAACTTTTTCAGTGGCTTTGAAGTAATGTGCGTAGCCGTTGCCCGATTTTGAAAGCCTTGCAATGAGTGGGTTTCTCATAGCAAGGCGCGCAACGAGCGGAGCCATTACTCTTCCTTGAGTTACTAGAAAGGACTTTTTCAGTGACCTCATATTTTCACTCTTCTTTGATAATGTTGGAACTACGAGTATATGGTTCCATCCTTTTCACACATCGTTCATATTCAGTTCATTTAAATGTTCTATAATAAGAGGAAGATTAGTTGTTTGGAGGTTTAAAATGAGAAAAGTCGCTATCGTTTTACTAGGATTAGGAGTGATCGGAGTCGTTGTAGGCGTTCTGTTTTTGAATTTTCATCCGACATTTGGTGGGAGTCCAACGAATGAACAGAGAGAAGCCTATAGTCAGCTTGAGAACTATGTGGATGGGCAGTTTGTGAATGAGCATGAAGTCGATATGGGGATGGATGTCACGACGATGTTTTCGCTTCTACGTGATTGGGTGAGTCGTGATGAGGATCGTCATCCACTTAATGATCTTCCTATTTCGTCCTTTGATTGGGAGAAGATCAAAAGTGAAAAAGACAGTCTCACTTGGTTTGGGCACTCGAATTTTTTACTAAGCATTGATGGTAAAAAGATATTGATTGACCCCATGTTCGGTGAAGTGGCTTCTCCAGTTTCATTTGTAGGAAGCACAAGGTTCAGTGATGACTTATTACATGTCATTGATGAATTGCCTCCAATCGATGCAGTGTTCATTACGCATGATCATTATGATCATTTGGATTACCCATCGATTGTTGAGCTAATTGATAAGGTGGAGCACTTCTTTGTTCCTCTCGGAGTCGACGCTCATCTATTAGAGTGGGGCGTTCAAAGTGAGAGCATTACCGCATTGAATTGGTGGGACGAGGTAGAGTGGGATGGATTAACGATTGCCTCAGTTCCCGCTCAGCATTATTCTGGAAGAGGGCTTTGGGACCGAAATCAAACGTTATGGTCTGGCTGGGTCATTCTAGGCGAACAAACGAGACTATTCACGAGTGGTGATTCTAGCTACGGTCCACACTTTGAACAAATTGGCGAAGCGTATGGTCCGTTTGACCTCACCTTAATCGAAGGTGGGCAATATGATGAGCGTTGGTCCTACTCTCATATGTTCCCAGAGGAATCGGTGCAGGCTCATAACGATGTTAATGGGGAAACGATGATGCTCATGCACTGGGGTGCTTTTACTTTAGCGTATCACGGCTGGTCAGAACCAGTCGAACGCGCCCTTCTTGCAGCAGAAGAGCTAGACGTGCATCTCATCGCACCGAAAATTGGCGAAACCGTTGATCTTGAAGAGTTAGACGTGCCTGTTTCTACTTGGTGGGATTTATAGTTCTTACTAGTGTGACAATTAGCATTGACAATAGGAAGCGGGGGATGTGGAACAGATTCATCTACATCTCACGCTTCCTTATTGTAAACACTTTTTTGTGTAATTATATTTTTATCACTCTATAAAAAAATACATGTATGTGTTTGACCGTGGCTCCCTTGTCTAAATACGCTTTGATCGCATGACAGATGATGACTACTTTTTTCTATTTACTAATCAATTGATAACCATACCCCTCTAACAGTTTTTCGACAGATTCTAAAGAATATGTATCATCATAACTATCCGAGTATTCGTTTATTTCTGCTACATTTGCCTTATTATTCTCATCAAGGATTATGTCAGTAAAACCATAGATCGCAGTAAATGTTCTTTCTAGTTTCTCATCTGACCCATAGCTCTTAATTGTATATACACTCACTAAAGTTCCATTACTAGGAGAATTACCCCAGATTGAGTTCGAATCTTCATCTCGTTTAAATTGTCTATAATATGTACTTTCTTTAATAATTTCATATTTATAAAAACCCCATGGAGAATCTTGGTATTCCCTATTTATCCCTTCGCTAATTAATCGTTCTATATCTTCTAAATTAGCGATGTCTGATGGGCTCTCGGCAACCTCTTCTAAACCAGATGCTTGAAATTGCACCGCTCCCTCACCTGTAAGAACATAACCGAGAGATGGCAAAGAATCTTTGGCATCTTCTGTCAAACCCACGACTACTGTATCTCCATTTTTTATCTCACCGTCTTGAGAGCTTTCAAAGGTTAATTTGCTTAAATCATCAATGAATGTTGTATCAATCATTAATGACCCTTTTCCACTCACCCCATTAAAATTAACAACTACATTTTTCTCAATTTCCTCATCACTTAATTGTTTTGGCTCATCTAACCCTGAAACAGTTACCTTCAACTCATCTTTGGTGGTTAGTTTTTTTGTTTTATTTTCGTCAACCATTAGTTTAACCACAACTTCGTCCCCATTCGATAAATCATTAACATGAACTAATTCGATACTATACGCAGTTAACATATTGTCTATCTCATTTAGCGTCTTGAGATCAATATCAAAAAGCTCTTTTGACAATTCAAACGTATCATTTACTAATCGATCTTCATCAATTTCATATGTGGCAGTTCCAAACGTATCATAACCATCAAAATACACTTCTACATAATCTGATAATTCGGCTTTTGATCCACAGGCTGCTAGAATAATAACCGCCCCAATAACTAGGTACTTTCTCATAAAATCACCCATAAATTTTATACCCCCAAAATATTATTTAGTTATATAGACCTAATAACAAAGTATATAGTACCATAAATCTTAAAATACATCAGCCTATTTGCTGATAATTATTGAATTTTTTTGAAATATTATTAAATAAAGTGGATTTGGATAAATAAACAATATGAGGAATTCTATTGGAAGGTTATAACGGAGAAAGTATTATTATTTGTTAGCTCGTTAAAATTATATTCACCATGTCTGGAATCAATATGTTCAGAATACGTCAATTTCCTATTTTTATTAACTGTTTTATAGGTAGATGTTCAAAAGTTATCACCACAAAAAAACGAAAACGACTAAACATCTTTAAAAATACAACGAATTAAAATCTCCTTGCTCATAATAAAGATACGGATATGGTTCCATTTCTTCTAAAGTCACATACTCCTTTTTCGCAAAAGGATTCGTTGAGCTAATAAAAACAAGGGGTTCGGCTGTAACCAGCTTTGAAAGGCTAGGCTGACTAATAAAATAACCTTTGAGCTGCTTTATTTATCGACCGCCTTCTTGCTACTTCGTTCACATATTTTAATTGTTGTAACGTCATGTGCACACTCCGTTGTATGTTCATCCAATTTATTTTATCGTTTGCAAATGAGCAATCATGTCCTGATCAATCGAAACTCCACTGTTCACTAACGCCATTAACGCAGCGCCACTAACAGATGAAAGAATCGGCTCTTGGACCTTGTACGTTTTGCCGTTGTTTTTCTGTAAGACTTCTGTTAACGTTTTTTTCATATAAGGACTAGTTAAAACACTCCCTATGCATGCGACAGAAACCGAGCTAGAAGAAAAACAAGAGCCTAGAATACCAATTCCAACCGCTAATTGTTCAATCGCTCGATCACAGATCCTTCTCGCAAGATCGCTTCCTCCTTCAGCTGCTTCTGTCACTAACGGACCCATTTTTCCAACATATTTATCACGCTCTCTTCGATCTGCAAGAAACCCTCGCATGCCAAGACTTCTAAGCTGATCTATCGTTCTCAAGTCCCAATAAGATAGCACGTTTTCAATAAATAATTGATCTGATTTATTTGTATTTTCTGATAAAACACCAAAAATAGCTTCATATGAAAGAAAACGTGCAGCGCTATATGCATAGTGATGAAAATCATAATTACGAATACTTTTTCCCATTTCATTTATCGCAAATATGATGGAGCCTGTACCAGAAATGGCTACGATTCCTGGTTTCATTAAAAAAGCTCCTGACTGTGCAACGACAGCATCATTCACAATCCACTTTGAACATTCAAGCCCTTCTATTCGAGTGAGTTCATTTGCCCATTTATAATCTTCTTCTGAATCAAGTCCTGCTATTCCCGCAGTAAGACCTTTCACATTTTTAACATCAATTGATGCTTGAAATAACGCTTCTTCTATTGCTTGTTGCGCATTAGTAACCGCATTCAAATCTTTTTTAATAGAAGATGCTCCTCTCTCAACATAAGACCTCACATTCCCCTCTGTGTCAACAACAACGACACGAGTATGTGATCCTCCTCCATCAATCCCAATGACAGCTTTACATTGACTAGACATTGCTCACTCTCCCATAAGGAATACATATAAGTAACTTATTCCTATATTATCAATTTTAATATCATTGCAAATAAACGTTACAAGCTTAAAGAGACTTGCCATCAGAAGAGAAGATATACCCTGTACCTGCCCACTCCTCCGTTGTTACTTCTTTAGTCAAAAAATCACCTTGTGTATAGTCCTCAATTACATTTTTCCAAAAATGAAAGGACACCCTATTTTCAGGATGCACAAGTACTTCCCAATTCCCTTTAAATCGATCAAAGACTAAATAAGCGACTTTCGTTCCAATACCTTGCTTTCTATATTTCCGCATAACAAAAAACTCAGCTATCGAACGTGATGGTTTTTCCTTTAATACATAGCAATAATCGTTTATTAGGACAAAGCCTGCAATCTTTTCATCAACTGTAATAAAGAGTGGTACTCTGTCATCTTCAGTCCAATAATGATCAAAATAGCGATAGCCGTAATAGCCGTGCTTATTTACATCATGATTATTAAACTCACTAAAGTCATACTCATAAAATTCGATTAATTGTTTAAGTACAGATTTTTCACTTTCCTCGACTAATTTGATTTGAATATTTTTGGCCATGATCATTCTCCCTACTCTATTGCTTTCAATAAACGATTAACCATTTTATTTTATTTTTTACAAATTTAAGGGTGTAATAATTCATACACTAATGATAGGAATAAAAAAAGCAAAGATTAGAATCCCTAACCCAGCAAATAACCCCTCTACTCCTTTGAAGTATTGCCTCCGTTTGTTGAACAAGATTATAAAGCAATCCAGTCATCATAATTTACGTTATGATTGAACTTTGCACTTTCTTTTGCTTCCTCTAAAGTATCGTGATCAAAATCTCCAACAACCTCCCAATTTAAATCACACGAAAATAAATAATACTCATTCCCTCCTTCATATTTACAGATAGCCATTGCAGTTATTTGTATCTCATCAAATATTTCATTATTTTCATTCAGTAGTCCTACTGTGCCGTATTCATTAGATATAGAATTTTTCGTGTAAAGAAGAACTTTTGCACCATCCATTTCAGACGGAATTTTCAATTTATTCACCACCAGCTATCAAATTTTTATTGTTGCACTATCCTGCATCTTTAGTTTAACATTATTTTCCTTAACATTGACACGATACAAAATTCCATTTAAACTATTATTAAAATTATTTGGTATGTGTTACTGGCGAATGCGTGGAACACCACGGGGGAAGTACATTTCTATAATGCCGTTCGCCTGGGCAGAGGTAAGGGATATTTTCCCTTACCTCTTTATTTTTGAAAGGGGAAATGAAAATGAACAAATCATATCAATTTGACCAGTTTAAAACAGAGCAAATGAAATCTGAATTGGAAAGACAAACAAAAAATGTTGAAAGTCATTCGCAAATACTAATGTCTCTATTTTTTGAAAATGGATTATACGGTTCCAAAAAGGTATTAGACGTTGGTTGTGGAACTGGTGCAAATGAAACCTGTGTGAGTGATGTTAAAATAATCGTTCAAACAAGCGATTATATAAGTGAAAATAGAAAAGAAGCAGACATGCCGATATTATTGAAACTTGCTTTGGGAGAGGATGAAGGAAAGCGATTTGTTGGAGAGGGTTTACTAACGGAAAAAGAGCGAATTGATTTAGTTTCTAAAATCATTACTGAATTTTGCGGAGACCCAAACCGATTTGAGTCATGTTCATTCATGTATGCATTTGGAAGAAAAAAAGTAAGGAATTGTATTAAATAACCGTTCTCAATTTGAGACGGTTATTTTGAAGAGTATGGTGATTTTTATAAGTTTCTCGACTAGCTATTCTGCTTCTCAAATGTAAAGCAATTTAATCTAAGAACTATGACCTTTTTTTAAAAACGCACCCGTTCGTATGATTAATCAAATCATTTTGACGATAAAAAAGAGCTCCTTATTATTAGAAACTAGAAGTACTTGACTGCCTCTGCTTGTGTACCAAAAAGGAGTTCACTATCATTGATTTTATCTCCACTTTTACAGGCAAATAACAATGTAATTAAGGACATAGATAGCCTTTTCATCTTTCATCTTCCTTCATACTTAAAACGAATATGTACCATCGTGTCTTCTTTGCAGTAAAACCTCACTTTGTTCATTTAATATGATTACAACTGAACCAGGTAAAATAATAGGTCTTTGTCCTACGTACTGACGTAAGTATTTATAATATTCCATTTATCCTCCCCACCTTATACGAAAAATGATCATTGCTTTTCCTTTATTTCCTTTAACAATTCAATGATTTCTTCATTTTGCTTATATGCTTTCCGAAGTTGTCCTTCTATCGATATAATAGCAAAAATCATTATAATAATTCCAATTAACACCAACAACATCTCCCCCTAATGATCTTTGAAACACAGTTACTATTCCTAGCCACTTATTTGCTTTTATTTTAAATAACCAAACGGAAGAGATAGTACATAGAATCAACGTACATACTAAAGTAAGGTAAACAGCAACATCCAGGAATAACACCTCCGATCTACATATACTTTTCTGCACGTATTCTTATACTATATTTTCAAAAAACAGAGGCTACTAACATAAAAAATTAACTCCGATACTCCCTGTCACTCATTTCCTCTAATTTCTTACTAATATGATCTAATTTTTTTAGCATTAACAAATCATTATGATTCTTGGCTCTTAAATGTCTTAAAACCGTAATCAAGAAATAGATGATAAACCCATAAAACATTAACGTAAAAATCAAACTTACAATGCCCATAGGACCCCTCCAGAAAATCGTTACCTTTAATTTGAAACGATTACAATTGTTCTAATTAACGTAATTTCATCTCTACTTTCATTCCTATAAATCCTTCTTCAAATAATAATGTTTATGATCTCTTCCTACATTATCTAAAGTTCCAAACACCGTATAACCATGCTTTTCATAAAAGCCTAACGCTTGAAAGCTTAAAGTATCCAACTTAATAAAATCACATTGCTTTTCTAAAGCTATCTTCTCTGCTTTTAATAATAATTTAGTTCCATATCCCTGTGCCCTTATATCTTCATCAACAATTAAATGATAAATTTCTAGCCAATTCCAACAAATTGAAGCAATTAATCCACCATGTACTATACCTTTATCATCCTTAATGAATAAACCTATATCTTCGTATCTATTGCCCAAGTCCTTTGGAAAATGCTTTAAATTATAGTTATAAAGGCTGTCGTCAACATACTGTTTAGCTTCTCTATCTAATTCTTTCATAATTTTTAAACCCACTGCATAGCCCCCTCTTTTCTAGTACCTAATTGCTTCACTTTTCTTTTTTTGCACTTGTTTTATATAAAACGTAAAATAGCCGATTGCTCCTACTATGAAAGAAATAATGATACCAAGTCCAATTAACTGTTTATTGACAGGTGAATGATCATCAGGTAACCACAAGATGTACAAAACGAGATAGATCACTAATGAATACAACATATAAGAATGTATCTTTTGTTTCACCACTACATTTTTCTGATCATCATGCTCATTTTTTTCGCTAGAATGGTCATCGTTATGACAGAAATAATAGCAATCAATGAAGCTGAACCGATAAATATGGTAAAGTTCATCGAGCTCTGCATAATCCAATGTTCTAAAACATTAAAAAATATCAATTGCACACCTCCTTATTTCCAACTGAACATCCAATATATTCTATTATATATGTACATTTTCTATTTTAACATTAATTCCCTTTAGTTGTTGTATGTTTTTTAATGGAAGACTCTGTTAGTGTATGATGTTGACTTTTATACTAAAAATGGACTTCCAAAATCAAGGAAGTCCTTTAAATGTATCTAATCACTTGTTTAATTAACGCACCCGTTCGTACAATAAAACTAGGCTAACCTAAATAGACAGTTTTGCCATTTTCCCTTTTGGCACGAATGATGATTTTTCCTGCAACTTGTTCTGGATTTTTATAATCCTTCTCTACTTCTTCAAATTGTGTATTTATTAATTCTTCTAACTCACCTAATGTTGTATCTTTGGAAAGTTTATGCACACCCATTCGTTCAACACCTTTAAAGGCATTTTCCACACCTTGTGCTTCAATCTCTCCAAATGCTTTAACTTCAATTTCTACCTTCATATTGTTCCCTCCCTAAAAACGCCTCTAATTAAATTTGAGACATATTCACTCGTTAGTTCCGTAATCGAAGTGACATACCTCTTATTCAACAATCGCCCCTGTTAGTTGTATACATTAAATTCAGTTTTAAGGATTCCACAATAAACAAGGTCTATATAATCGTTTTCTTTTATTACATGCTCTCTTAAAATGCCTTCTTTTTTCATGCCTATTTTCTCAATAACTTTTCCTGAAGCTAGATTGGATTGAAAGTAACGAGCAAATACTTTATGGTATTGCTTTTCAACAAAAGCAAATTCGAGTATAGCTTTAGCCGCCTCGGTAGCATAGCCATTTCCCCAATGTTTTTCTCCAACCCAATAAGCAATCTCTCCATTATTAAACCCTTGATTTCTTGTCAATGCAACTGCTCCAAATAATTTCCCTGTAACCTTATCAGTTATCGCAAATTCATATGATTTATCATCATTAAAGTTATCAAGGTGATTTTTCATCCATGATAAAGCATCCTCTATGGAATATGGATACGGTAAATATAGTGTGTTCTTATACAGATTGTAGTTGTCACAAAGTTCGGCAACCTCTGTTGCATCCGTTTCTTTAAATAATCTTAGAAGTAACCTATTGGTTTCAATCGTTTTTTCCGTTTTACAGTATTTCATTATTCCCCCAAAAAATAACGTTTTTATATACTCTTGTTCAAGTATTCTGCTTCGTTAGCGCAAGGAGAAACTGTCTCAAGGACAACTCCAGTTATTCCACTAAAGCTCCCGTTACTTTAATAAGGTTTTACTAACTTTCAGCCCACTCTTTAAAGGTATTTAAAATTTCCTCTAAATTTCCTGAACCGCCATACCCAAAGAAGTGGTAGCCATCTCGTTCTTTATGATAATCAATCTTACAATGGAGCCAATTGTTGGTATCCCGTTCAATATTAACAGTCTCAAAAGACTTATATCTTAAATCTGTATTTTCAATGCTAATCGTTACGCTCCATCCTGGATTGTCTAATGTTTCAATTCTAACTCCAAATTCATGCTCCCAATCGCCATTACATTGTGACGAATACCATCGTTCAACCCAATTTAAAGTTCCCATCATTCACCACCATACGATTTTGTTTATTGAAGAATCGCTACCCGTTAATTTGAGTATACTCCTTCACAATTTTCTAAGAGGACAGCTAACAAAATATTTTACTTATCTCCATTTATTAGTGTTACAACCTCATCCAAATCGGTGGATTGGAGAACAATCCCTGACTCATCTAATACCAAGAAAGTAGGGAGTTCTTTAATACCCAGTATTTCTTTTTCCTCTGAATTCAAAGAATTTGTTTTTAATGTTAATTGATTCACATTATCCATTTCTAATGTTTTCTGCAATTCATCGTACTTGTCACGTTGCCTTGCACCTTCACTAATTTCTTCAGAGTCTAATGAACCATCATAAAACTCGAAGAAAGCATACAGGTTGTACTCTTTATCGTCACCCATACTAGGTTTTACTTCTCGAAGCAACTCCAGTTTTTTTACGTCTTCTTTTGTCATTGTATCTCCTGATTCACAACCTACAATCAAACCCAAACTTAACAACATTAAAATTAAATATTTCAAATAATACCTCCTCATCCATATCATAATGACACCTTAACATAATACGGAATTCAATTGGTTATTTTATGGATGCTTTATTGCGCTAACCTGCCAGTTAATGCAAGAAACGAAGTGGCAGACATTTTAAACAATCGCTCCCCTTTAATGACATAAGCCTATTAAAAAAAATCGTTTAACAATTTATCTGTTGTAAGTATTGTGGCAAATTCTTCGTGCAATGTAGCTAGAGATATATTATGAATAGTTGCTGCATCATAATATATCTCATTTTGGTCCTTCATACCAAAGGCAGCTGTTGCATCTGAAATCAGGTATGTATCGAAACCTAAGTTACCACTCATCCTTGTAGTTGTTGATACACAATGAGGTGTAGTTAAACCAGTGATTACAACTGTTGTAACTTCATTTGCTTTTAGAAGCTCTTCTAAATTTGTACCAATAAAGCTACTGTTTGCTTTCTTATTTATTATTACTTCTTTATCAATAGGTTCAACGATTTCTTTTATAGCGAATCCCTCATTTTTAGGATGAAATACTGAATTAGGATTATCAGCAACGTAAGCATTAATTCTATTCAATTTCATATGATTAAATCCACTTTCAATTGCACTAATTAATGCTTCTTTCATATATCCTTGGCCCCAATATTCGTGCCATAAATCATAGTCTATTTCAGCAATATTATTCATTCTGTCCCAATTATCAAACCACAGGTTCCAATTTGTTCTTGGTTTTCACCTTTTTTGACTAATATCCAACGATTGTGTTCCTTTTCTTCTGGATCTTTATTCCATTCAACAAACTCTATTGCATCATTTTTACTAATAAATAGTTCTTCATCATATAAAAATTCACACACTTTTTCATCACTAAAAAGCCTATAAATAAAATCAACATCCTCAGTATTTACATTTCGCAATACCAACCTATCCGTTTCTAAATTCGGAATCTTTTGTGTTCAGTCATTTTGACGACCCCTAACCACTTATTAAATTAGCCTACTCTTTAATACAACAAGCGATTGCTCTTATTGGACAATTGCATCCGTTACTTTAAGTACACTTTTCACCCGAACTAATTACCTTTATATTACAACAAGCAACTAAATCGATAGTTGAAGAAGTGAATATCCTTGTTCAACATTCCCCACCTTCTAGTTCAAGAAGAAGACTAGAAGTGATGCAAATAATACAAAGAAAAATGCCCCGATGCTAATCCACCCCATAACTTTTTGTTCTTTCCGAAATTCTTCTAATCCCATTACTAACATCGTTAAACTTAAGAAAAACATCATATATAACTGGAACTCAAAATTCTTAGTAATCAATCCATATCCTGCGAAAAAAGCAGCGATTACTGCAAAAATTACTTTTAAAATCATTAACAATTATAAACACCCCTTTATAGTTTTTTCACTAACCCTGCTCGTTAATGAAAAAGCGCCTCCAATTGTTGTAGAAACGCCACCTGTTATCTTATAACTCCATATAGTGACTTGAATTTGGATAGAGGTTTTCCTTTAAAAATCCTAAAGAAGTATAAAATTTATCAGCCTGTTCCGTATCTGTATGAAGCACCAAAATGTTATAATATCTTTTTGCTTCGTCGATCATCTTTTTTACCAAAAGACTCCCTACACCGTTTCTTCTATACTCCTTACTAACATAAAATCTTCTCAACCTACCAATAAATTTTTCATTTGAATATGGGTCTTTATTTAATCCACCAATAGCAACAAGGACATCTTCTTCGTTAAACACGCCAAATAAGACTTCTCCAAAATTATTAAAAGTATTGCTACCATTTTCATAATCATTTATTAATCTTTCTACAAAACGAAAACCATCTTGTTTACTTTGTTTTACTAAACGATCCAAATCAAAATCCAACAGATTATATATTTTCTTTACCTCATGTTTCCCCATATATATCCCCCAGAAAGGTACGTTAATTCTTATTAAACCCTACGTCAGCAATAGGTAAGCATTTGATGTGATCTCCAGCTTTTCCCCTGCTCCACACGGAACGTGCTAGTTTCCCAGCATTCCGCGTTCCATCTATTGATATGTACTAGATTATAAGTTCCTTGTTACTCATAGAAGTGAGATCCTCAGATTGGTTCCTAGACATATAATCCCCCCTACAAAAGCAAAACACAATATCGAAATATAACAACCTTAGAAAATAACATTCACAGGAAAACTCTTTAATGCCGCATTAATTTAATCACTGTAATTCTGCAACAATAGACATATACTTCACTTTTTCCATAAAGGAATTGAACCTAATACCACTCAATATCCCACGTAAAATCATTAGTAAAAAAGTAAAAATAACCGTCATGATCCAACTCAATTTTCTCTGATCTAGTTTGAGTCTTATACACTAAATCCTTTATATCTGAATCAAAAACTTTCCCAAATACTACGTTCATTTCTTCCTCAGAATAAGTAATGAAGCTAACATCATCAGCGTCTGGCAACCTATAACTACTAGCAGATTCAATAATTTTATAAGCTCCGTCTTCATATCTTACTTTCATATGACGAATTAGATCATTTTGGCGATAAAAAAAGATCTGCTCATCATCTGAAAGGGCCAATGTTGTAATAAGGTTTAAACCTTGTGCTCTTTCTAACTCAAAGTAATTGAACGCCTCTGTTTGTGTGTCAAAAAACATTTCATTGTCAATGATTTCATCTCCATATTTACAACCAAACAACAGTACTAATGAAATGAATGACATAAATAACCTTTTCACAGTTCACCTTCTTTCATAATTAGTAATCTTGGCGGAATGCCATAAGCCTTTTTTCTTGGATTTCCCCTAAACTTCAACAACGTACCTGCAGAGTCCCATCGAAATCAAAAATAACCGCCTTCATAACCAAACACCTTTTGTTAATACAACATGTACTACTAATTCGAATTATAGCTAAATATCGTAACCAATTATACCATAAAATAGTAATAATCCTTTCTAAACCATCTGTTGCTATAAAAAATAAAAACTCACCAACTTAAATCTTGAGCAACCTAACCATTCTCCTACAATGATTGCATCACCTTCTGACCTTTCCCTTCACATCTTCCACAACATAAGCTCCCCTCAAAAAAAGTTCGTTTGACTGAGTAATGTTTTATAACTATAATATTAAACGGCTAACATCCGCCATATAGGATTTTGGTATGACATGAATAAATAGAAGGTGAAACTATCTTAGACAACGATTGTAGGTGTATACGCTTTAACAAGCGAGCAAGTGGTACTTCAGTTCCGTAGTCTTTTTCTCCAAACGTCAAAAACACTCGATATTATAGCTTCATTAAACGTTATAGGAGGAAAAGAATGAAAACAATAAATAGCTTGAAAATGGACTGGACTACCTTTGCGGTAAGTGGAGGATTTCTATTCCTCTTTGTCCTTTTTGCACTAATGGACATTCATTTAGTTGAAGGTTGGGTAGCGGAATCCTTCAATTGGTCAGTAACTTATTTCGGTGCTTATTGGCAATTATTATTACTTGGAAATTTTGCGATTGGGATGATCATCGCTTTTTCGAAATACGGGAAATTAAAGCTTGGAAAAATAGAGAAACCTGAGAATGGTTATTTTCGTTGGATTTCGATGATTTTATGTACACTTCTAGCTAGTGGTGGTGTATTTTGGGCTGCATCAGAGCCCATTTATCATTTTATGACCACTCCTCCGTTGTTTGAAAATGATGGGATGACACCACAGGAGGCTATTATACCGGCTTTATCCCAAAGCTTTGTACATTGGGGCTTCCTAGCTTGGGCGTGTTTAGGTACTTTAACATCCATTGTCCTCATGTATGCACATTATCATAAGGGATATCCGCTTAAGCCACGTGCCATTTTATATCCTATTTTTGGAGAAAAGATCTTTCATAAAAGTGTACTTGGTTCAACTGCCGATATCGTTTCAATTATCGCCGTTGCTGCAGGTACAATGGGGCCGATCGGATTTTTAGGTCTACAAATTGGTTATGGACTACATTTCTTATTTAATATTCCAAATACTTTGGCGACAAATATAATCGTTGTCGGCGCACTTATTATTATTGCTGCTGTATCTGTAGCGAGTGGTGTTGACAAAGGTATTCAATTTTTAAGTCGTGTAAATGTTATATTTGTTGTATTATTAGCAGCCATTATTCTCATTATTGGTCCGACCATGTTTTTAATCGATTCTTTTATTAGTGCTCAAGCTTTTCAATTACAGCACTTTTTCGAAATGAATTTATATCGCGGGGATCAAGCTTGGCTTGGGTACTGGACGATCTTTTTCTGGGGCTGGTTTTTAGGCTATGCACCAATGATGGCGATTTTTATTAGTAAGATATCGCGTGGTCGTACGATTAGAGAGCTGATCGTAGCCGTATCGATTATGGCTCCATTAGTGAGTAATTTCTGGTTCGCAGTTGTTGGTGGTACAGGATTATCTCATGAATTAAATCATCCTGGTTCCATTTCAAACCCATTAGGTGATGGCGGAATGCCAGCGACCTTAATGGCGATAACGAACCAACTACCTATGGGATTATGGTTGGCGATTGGATTTTTAATCGTTAGTATTGTGTTTGTATCGACTACCGTTGATTCAATTTCATATACAGTAGCAGTCACGTTGCAAGGTACAGAGCATCCACAAAAATGGATAAGAGTGTTTTGGGTCGTTTTATTTGGTATCTTATCCGTTGTCCTCCTAACCATCGGTGAAGGAAGTATACAGGCCTTACAAAACTTTATTGTTGTCACGGCCGTACCAGTATCAATATTGCTCCTTCCCCCACTTTGGATCGCGCCCAAAATTGTAAAGCAGATGGCCAAGGAACAAAATATGGAAAAAGAAGAGTAAAAGAATCATACAATCAAAGAGCATGGATTTCTATTTTTGATAAGTGATAACAACATCCCCTAATTGATAGGTTGCACTGGAAAAGGTGTACTTCATTTATATAGGGGGTGTTTTCTTTACCGCGCAATTAGTTAGAGTTAGTTCCGTCCATAAACATGAAAATAATAGGCATCCTACTATTGACGACATACTTGTTTCCCCTTTTAAATCATAAAGTATCTTGGAGATTTTCGTTTACTCCTACTATATCCGGTTAGAATGTAGGCTCGGTAGCATGACCACCACTAAGAATGAAACCTAAGCATTTTTATTATCCTCCTTCTTAAATTCTATTAACACAATTTAATTAGCCCCTTAATTCATTAAGTAGAGTTATCCTCTACAAAGCTAAAAATGTACTTCGCGCTAAAAATAATTAAAGCAATCCCTATAAAAAAGACTATCCAAAAGGGCTTTAATGAATCGTATCCAATAATAAGCATAACACTATTAATAAAAGCTAAAAACACTATCACGATCCCCACAACAAAAAATATAGCGAATGAAAAGAACCAGCCAGCCTTTACACTTATTTTACGTTTTTTTAAAAATCTCTCATACAAAAGAGCCTTTGCAACCCAATTAATGAAAATAATATACGCAATCGAAAATACTTCTAATGCATTGGTAAAATTAAACAAATCCATTACTAACCCTGCACCATATGAGGCTATAATTAATGTACTAATAACAAAGATAACAAATAAAAACCAAGCGATTATGTAAGAAAAACAATGATTTATTTCACTAGCCAATTCATGGACTCTCCCCCAAATTTAAACATATTATCAAGTTTACAAGTCGGACAGTGAGTCAATTACATTTCCCATTTTAATTGACGACCACCAATTATATGATAATGCAAATGATAAATTTCTTGTTGACCATGTTTCCCTGTATTCGTAATAACTCTAAAACCATCACTACTTATCCCCAATATTTTGGCAACTTCTTGTAATCCATGATGAATATTGTAGATCATTCTTTCATCACCCACTTTGATGTCCATTATGTTTTCAATATGCTTTTTAGGAATGACTAACGCATGAATTGGTGCACTAGAATGCAATCCGTAAAAGGCCATAACATCCTCATCTTCATAGATCATTTCTGCTGGAGCTTCTCTATTAACTATCTTACAAAAAATACAGGTCATCTTTGTGTGCCTCCTACTATATGATTACGGTTACAGTTTTCATTAAAACTGCTCTAAAATACGGTAGAGAACCTACAATCAAAGTGTTGGCTCATCTTCTAATGCCCAAGCAAGAATTATATAAACCCATACAGAAGCAGAAGCCGTAAAGATAAATATGATCCTCACAATAAAAGGTGATATGCCGAAAAAATGGGCTATTCCTCCACATATGCCAAATAGGGCTTTATCCGTCGATGACTTCGTTAACTTTTGCGACATGAGAATTGCCACCTCCATTTTCATCCATAATTACATATTATTATTCTATCACTTAAACGTTTTCTTTAGTGTATCTTTTACAAAGATTCAAGGATCACTGAAAAAAAGTGAAATTTGTACTTTTCCAATGGTCTCATTTATTTCAGCCTTATTTCATTCAACATTTCACCCCAAATCACTCTCCATTTTCATCCATTAAATACGCTATAATGAAAGGTAATCCATTAGATTGAACAAAAAGGGTTGATGATTGTGCATAATAAAGGCAAACGACTGTTAATCATTGAAGATGATCAAGAAATTAGTAGACTATTACGTGTGATTTTTACTAAATTAGGGATGGATTCAGTTGTGGCGTATTCTGGTACAGAAGGTCTGCTACAGCTGCAGAATGATACATATGATTTAATTTTATTAGATTTAATGCTACCAGGAAAAAGCGGGGAACAATTAATCAAAGAGATTAGAGAAAGTAGCGACATCCCCATTATTGTCATCTCCGCCAAGGTGGACATCGAAAGCAAAGTACACGTATTGAAGATAGGGGCAGACGATTATATGACGAAGCCTTTTAATCAAGAAGAGGTAATGGCAAGAGTTGAAGTGCAATTACGAAAATCAAGCAGTCACTCAACAAGAACTTCTGAGAAAGTATGGCGAGGACTTACGATCAATCCTGATAAATTGTCTGTAACGTTAGAAGGGAACGAGCTGCAATTAACGAATGCGGAATTTGATATCCTCTTCTTATTTATAAGTCATCCTGAGCGTGCCTTTTCCAAAAGGGAGATGTATGAACGAACGTGGAATCGGACCTACTTAGGCGATGACAATACGATTAGTGTTCATGTCTCGAACCTTCGTAGAAAAATGGCCGAAATCACGCCTGATGAGTATATTAGAACCATTTGGGGAGTAGGCTTCATGCTCATTTAAATTCTTTATGATTTCTTTATGTTTTGCTTAAGGGAAATTAAAGACACCTAAGCTAAACTAATTGTAATAAGAATTTTAGCGAAGGAGTCAACAAGATGAATACCATTATTCAAACCTTTCAATTGACGAAAGCCTTTAAAGAGGATGAAATCATCAAGCCACTGAATTTCTCACTTGAACAAGGAGAAATTTGTGCATTAATCGGAAAAAATGGAGCTGGAAAATCGACGTTCTTTAAAATGCTTTCGGGCCAATTCATTCCTACCTCCGGCGAGATTCACTTATTTGGGAAATCAGGAAACGAAATGCCCATTGCACAACAGAGAATGGGCTTTATGATTGAGACGCCTGAGTTTTTTCCGGATTTTACAGCGACTCAAAATTTAGAGTATTTTCGAATTCAACGAGGCGTCGTTGAGAAAAAAAGAATTTATGAAGTGCTACAAATTGTTGGCTTAGCCAATGAAAAGAAGAAACGTTTTAGTGATTACTCAATGGGAATGAAGCAACGACTAGGAATCGCCCTGTGTCTTCTAAGTAGTCCAGATTGTTTAGTGCTAGATGAGCCTATTAATGGGTTAGATGCTGAAGGCATTATGGAAATTCGTCAATTATTATTGAAGTTAAATGAAGAGAAACAAATAACCATTTTGATTTCTAGTCATATTTTAAGTGAATTACAATTAATAGCGACGCGCTTTGCTTTTATTAAAAATGGGGTCATTGTCGAGGATCTAAGCAAAGAGGCGTTAAATGAAAAAAGTAAAAAGCAAATTCGGCTTAAAGTTAATGATACAGCTAAGACAGCACAATTGTTAGAGCAAGCCTTTGCCGATATCCAGTATAAAGTTCTCCCTAATCAAATCATCACCCTTCAAAACTATGTCGATGAAGGCGGCGAGATTAATCGTCTCTTAACGACCAATGGAGTGTTAGTGATGGAGTTTCGTATTGAAGCTCTAAATTTAGAAGAATATTTCTTAGGATTAGTGGAGGCGAATGAACAATGATGAATTATATGAAAAGCGAACATTATCGCTTGCTACACAAAAAAGGGCTATATGTTACGAGTGCTATTGGCTTAGCTTTAATTATTGCAGCTGCCGTTGTATTATCCTTGTCTTTGCATTTTGACCCAAATTTCCCGTACGCAACTAGTAGGTTCTTTTATTCAAATGTCGTCAGTGGTGGCGTATTAATTGTGATCATAGGATTACTCTTTAATTCAGCTCTAACCGGGAAAGACACAGCTGTCATTAAACAATCTATATCCTTTGGTATCTCTCGTAGCACCATCTTTTGGTCAAAGCTTATTCTAACCTTTATTTATTTTTTACTAATCTGTGTAATCGGTCTAGCCTTAACGATTGTATTAGGAGAGAGTCTTTTGGCTAGTGAGGAACAAGCCGTCAAGAATTTCTTACTAGCTAGTTTCAATATGATCCCGATTGTAGTGGGTGGATTTTTTGTCATCCATGTGCTTAGAATGCTTAAGGTCGGCGATGTCTATGTCATTGTTATGTTGCTCTTTTTCTTTCTTTTATCTGGTGATTTAGTACGATTACTATTCCGATCTATTTCAGGAATGGATGAACTTTATCACTATGCACCAAGTACACTATTAAACGAAAATTTAATGAGCTTTTTGGCTCAAGAGGTTCAATTCGAGTATCGCCCTTGGATAACTGGCATTGTTATTTCGGTGATATTTTTACTAATAGGCGCTAGAAAATTCGCTAAACAAACGATTGATTGATGAAGAAGGGATGTTAGAGTCGTGAACAGCTGGTTGATGATCATCATGTTGATTTTTCTACTCATTATAAGTACTGGGACGCTTCTGCTTCTCCTCTTTGATATGAAAAGAATGACGAAGCAATTAGATGAGATCATCGGAAATTTCGGTACAAATGAATTGGTCCGCACAAATACGCATAGTAAAATCCTGATTCAATTCATTACGAAAATCAACCAGCTCATTTATTTATTCAAGCAAGATCAGCAGAATATGGTGAAGAAAGAGAAAGAACTGAAGGAAGAAGTGACCAACCTATCCCATGATTTGCGAACACCTTTGACATCCATTAAAGGCTTTTCCGAATTATTAACGGACCCATCTATATCTGGGGAAGAAAGGAAAGAGTTTCTAAGCATCATTCAAAAGAAAATTGACCATCTCACAATGATGGCTGATGGATTCTATGAACTATCCCAAATCGAATCCTCCGACAAGCCATTCACTTTAGAGCAACAGTTGTTAGATAAAATCGTCGTGGAAGCGATGCTGTTGTTCTACAATGACTTTGAAAAAAATCAATTAAACGTCCATATGGATGAAATGACAGTATCACCTATTTTAGCCGACAAGAAGGCAACCAATCGAATCGTAACCAACATTATTCAAAATGCATTACGGTATGCCAAAAGCTATGTCACGATTAACTTGGTAGAAGAAGAAACGTATTACAGGTTAAGAGTCGTAAATGATATAGGCCCATTTGATCATACCGAGCTTAATCGAATTTTTGACCGATCCTTTCGATTAGATCCTAGCCGAAGTGGTGGGCAGCTTGGATTAGGTCTCCATATTGTTCAACAACTAATAAACAAACAAGAAGGGCAAGTAGCTGCCGACGTTCATGATCATAAATTTATGATCGATGTATGGTTTAAAAAATGGGATTAAGTTGGATGGAATCCTCCTTCCTCTATTCCCTTCATTCTGCTCAATTTCTTTCCTTTACGGTTCCTCGTTCCGCTATTTTGCCTTTTTTCCTGCTCAACAGACTCTTTTCTAACCAATAGCGGAACGTTGAGTACATTTTCGCGCTCTCTCTTCTAATTTCAGCTCTTTAGCGGAAGGAGGATTCCCTTTTCCCTTCTTTCCGCCCGAGCGGTCCCCCTTTCCCCTACATCGGGATTGCTGTAACAAACTTTCCTTCTTGTGTGATTCTCCCCATTAATCAAAAGAAGAGCTCGCTCTTCACAACAATCCCGCCGCTCTCCCTTCAGCACGGCGGGATTGTATTATTGGTGACGGTTTTCCACCCTTGTGATCCAATTCAGATCTGCCTCTAGATGTAACAGTGTTCCTGTAACTAACAGATACCTGTCCTCATCACCATTGACAAGAAGCTCCGTTTTCAACCTGGATAGCTCCATCGTTTCCTTAATGATGAGTGCTTTTTGTTGATCAAGCATCTGCTTCTCTTCTTTGAAATGAATCTTTCTCGCACAGCTCCATTTAAAGAAGAAATCCTCTTTTACCGAATGATAGGGGACTGGATCTAGCAGCCATTTCTCAAGTGACTCCATTCCTTTTACCTCAATGGCATACCGTTTACGCTCCTTGTCGTCTGTTCCTGCTGAAGTGACCATCCCATCGCGCGTCAATCTATCCAGTGTTGTATAGATTTGTCCTGGATTGATTTTCCCTTTCAACCCGATCAATGAGTCAACCCCCACCTTTAAATCGTAACCATGATTTATTCCATTATATAAGATCGTTAAAATTCCGTATTTTACCGACATGATCTTACCCTTCTTTAAGTGATGATTGCAGCTTAATGTTTGAAGCATGGCTCGCAGCTGACCAGGATGCAAGTTGACTGAAGACCAAACCGGTCATGACTGCAATGAGCACATAGCTCACTGGAATATGGAAGATGAGAAACCCTTCCATTAAATCAGAACGACTAGCAGTGAAAATGAGGAGAACCCCAGTCATAACGCCTCCAACAACACCCGTGATCCCGATAAGTAATCCTTCTGCAAGGATCATCCGTTTCACCTGAGACACCGTAAAGCCAATCGCTCTCATTGTGCTTATCTCAGATGTGCGTTCCACGGTGTTCATTAGGATCGTATTCGCAGTTCCAATACTGGCTAGGCCAATCATCATGATCATGAGAACATATATGAGACTATACATTTCTGATATGGCTGAGGTAGTAGATCGTATCTCATCTTCTACCGTTTCCACACCGGAGAGATGATGCCCGAAATCATCCCAAACCCTTGGAGGAAACGAATGACTCCCTTCTTCTAACGTGAGAAGCAAATCAAAGCTACCTTCCCATCCGAAAGCCTCGTCCATATGACCTTCCTCCATGAATGCAACGTACCCTGAATAGTGAGAGGTTGTTACATTCCCTATAACCTCTAGCTCCTGTTTGCCGTCTGGAGTATTCATTACGATACTTTCACCGATTTCCCCTCCCCACTCATCAAAAGCACGATTTCCAAGTAGCACAGACGGCTGTTCGACAAGCTTATTGTTTAACGTATAATCTGGATGATCATACAAGGAAGCATTCCCCGAGCTGACCGACAAAACGGAAAACTGCCTGTGATCGCCATTAACCGTTTTCCACGTAATCGGTGTCGCTTCCGCTAGCTTATGAACCTCCTTGACCTCCTCATATGCTTCTAGCGCTGAGATATTCTCTGCGCTCCATGGCGATTCTGAGGAAATTCTTACGTCACCACCATATGTACTTCGGATTTCCCTTTCGTACCCGTCAGGCGCTGAATCTACTGCTGCACCGAGCAGAAGAATCACGGCAATACCCACTGCCAAAATGGCCGATGTATTCGCATTACGCCCAATTTGATTTTGGAGGTTTTGCACAGCTAAAGTACCTCCAAATCCAAATACATGCGTTAGAACCGGCCTAAAAAGATGCGAAATCACGGTTAGTACAAATGGAAACAAAAGAATGACACCGGCCAAAATAGCGATATAAGAAATCGGATAATCCACAAACACAAAGACGAGAAGCGCTAAACCAACTCCAAAACGAAGTGGGCTTTTGTTAGAATAGATTCCCTTGCTAGTTTCTCCTTTTAATGTGAGCAAAATCGACGTTTTCCCAGCATGATAAATCGGAACAAGTGAAAAGAGAATCGGAAAGACGAACCCTGCTGTAGCTGAGATCATGGCCGGGATTGCCCAATTCAATGAGTATACCATATCAAAGGCAAACACGCTTAGAAGAGCCATCATAAAAAGGTCTCCGATCCAAACGCCAAACGGGACTCCGATCCCCACCGCAATGGTAGCTAAAAGCAGTACTTCTATAAGAACTAGCTTGGAAACGGAAGTCTGAAGATACCCAAGACTCTTCATAATAGCAAATTCCTTTTGCCTTTCGATCACACTTGTGTAGATCATATTGAAAACAATAAAACCGCTGATTATAATCGCAAGAGCCGCAATTAAATAGAAAAATGTATACAACCCGTTAATGTCGTTACTCTGACGATCATCGGCCACGACAGGCTGAATAAATGTTGAAGATCCTTGAAACTGCTCCTGAAGATTGAGGAAAAGCTCCTCTCCATCCCCTTCCGTCTGAAAGCGCATATAAGAGATTTCTCCATTCAAACCAGTCCATTCCTGCAGGACATCAAGGGGGACCATCACTCGAAATCCTGCTGACTGTGCTCCTTCCCAATCGGATGGGCTAGCCAAAATCTGTACATATTCCACGATTGCTGAAACCTCAAGCTCCCCTAACTCTGCAAAACGTACAGAGTCTCCAACTCCCTTTCCAAGCAAACGCGCGACTGGTTCTGGTAAAATAACACCTTCATCCTCCAAGCTACCCTCTGCAACAGGAAGCTTTAAAAGCGAGCTAGAAAAATCACTCACTCCTGTGATACGTACTGAGCGCTCATTTCTCGGTCGCTCTTCCTCCAGCTCAAAAAAGGCCTGTTTATCGAGGACATGAAGGGTTTCATTAACTTCTGAGTGAACAGCCACCTCCTCTGCCGTATTTTCTGAAAATGTATGATCATCGCTAAGAATCCAGTAATCCGCATCAGCTACATACATCTGCTCATAATACGTAAACACATCTTCGGTTGTCTTATCAGCGACAAGCATGGCGGTCATAACCGCAACTCCCATTACCATTGCCGCAAGTGTAAAGAAAAACCTCTTTTTTCTCCGAGTACTATTACGCCATGAAATTCGCCAAATATTCAGCATAATCGTCATCCTTTCTCGAAATGATCCGCTCTACCTTACCGTCTTTAAACAGAACGATACGATCAGCAAATCCAGCTGCAAAAATATCATGAGTCACCATCACAATTGTTTGATGGTCATTTCGATGAAAAGAAACCATTAATGCCAAAATTTCCTCTGCTTTCGCCCGATCCAAATTACCAGTCGGTTCATCCGCTAGCAAAACCCCAGGATTGTTTGCAAGAGCTCGCGCCATTGCGACACGTTGCTGCTGTCCACCACTAAGGAGATTTACCCTCTTTTTTTCAAGCCCCGTCAGCCCAACTGCCTTAATCAAGCCATTGATTTTTTTCTGATCACTAGGCTTCAATGTCCCATCTGCATGGATTGGAAATGCGATATTTTCCTCCACACTCAGGTTTTGAAGCAGCTGATAATTTTGAAAAACAAATCCAACATTTCTTCTACGGAAAATCGTTCTATCCTTTTCTCTCATCTTTTCAATACGCTCATCACCAATTTCGATCGTGCCTTCATCTGGTATATCAAGCCCGCCAAGAAGCTGAAGAAGGGTACTTTTTCCTGAACCACTAGGCCCCATAACAGCTACAAACTCCCCCTGCTCGATGTCAAGATCTACCCCTTTCAACACTTGGGATTGTTCAGCCCCTTGAGAAAAACTCTTCGTTACGTTCTGTACATGAATCATCAAACCCCTCCACTCTCTTTACATACAAAGTATATATAAAAATATTAAACTAATGATGTATTTAAAGGAATTAAACACATCACTATATATACTTAGTATATATAAAATTTATAGTTTGTAAATAGAAAAAGACGGTCCATAAAAAGTTTTGTGTCTTTAGCTTTCTTACAAAACCTCATCAGCTCTCCTCTACTCAATCAAGAAATTTTATTGGTTTATAGACACCTTTGCAAGAAACGTTTATAATTAGTAAATGAATGTTCACTTACTAATAAAGGTGTGGTGTACTTATGGCAAGACCTCGTGAGTTTGCAAACGAAACGATCTTTTATGCTGTTTATCAAGCTCTTTGTAAAAAAGGAATGTCAAAATTAACAATAAATGATATTTCAAATGAAGGTACTATTTCACCCGCGGGTTTATTAAAAAGGTTTGGATCTAAGAAAGGTATTCTCTTAGCTTATAGTGAGTTTGTCGTCGAATTAACAAAGAAAAGCTTTGATGAGTCACACAAAGAAGATTCATCCATACATGCTTTAAAAAAAATATATAAAAAAGCAATGAAATTAGCAGATGATCCAATTTCTTTAGCCAATCACACTTCCTTTTACTTAGAAAGTACATCTGATCCTGATTTACTAAAAATATCTAAGAAAAGGCTAGATATTCTTGATAAAGGAACACAAAGCCTTTTAAATCAAGCTATTTGTCAAGGCGAGATGAAGGAATGTGATGTAAACCTTATTAGCACGGTCTTACAATCTTCTGTCGGAGGTGCCATGTTAATTTGGATAAGAAACCCCGAAAGAACAATAGAAGCATTAATAGACGATTGCTTTAGTGTGATTCTTAAACCCTATACTTAGGAGGGGCTAAAATGCCTACAATAACTAGTAATAATGTGACCCTGTATTACGAAAATCAAGGGGAAGGAAAGCCGATTATTTTTACACACGGAGCATCCTGGAACCATAAGCAATGGCACCCACAAGTAAAGTTTTTTTCGAATCATTATCAAACGGTCGTCTGGGATGTAAGAGGTCATGGACAATCGAGCTTACCTGTAGGGAAAGTGGACTCTGAAGATTTCTCCAAAGACTTAATAACTCTACTAGACCATTTAAATATTGAAAAGGCGATACTTTGTGGTTTATCTATGGGTGGTCACATTTCACTTCAAACAGCCATTCGTTATCCAGAAAGAGTGGAAGCATTAATATTAATTGGCACCCCTTTTACTAATTCTTTTAATTGGTATGAAAAATTACTTGTTCCGATTAATCGTTTTTCCACCCGTTTAATACCGATGAAGGTTGCTGGAAGAATACAAGCCAATATGCTATCAAAATTCAACCCTCATAATAAAAATTATATTGAGGAAGCCTTTAATATGATTGAGAAAAATAACTGGACTCGTGTTTGGGATGCTGTAACGAGAATGGAAAGCGGTACGGATTTAGTTAAAGTAAAGTGTCCAACTTTACTCTTACAAGGTGATCATGACACGATGATTATGAGACAACAGAAAGCCATGCTAGAAAAAATAACACATTCACAGCTGAAAATCATTAAAGACGCACACCATGCAACCAATTTAGATAATCCTGAAGAGGTGAACAGAGTCATACAGGAATTTTTATCACAGTAAGTCCGAATTATAAAAAAATAGGCGCACCTTACCGGTAAGCATGGCAAAGAGCCGTAATATATCGATTTCCCATCGAAAATACGGCTATACTATGCAAAACGTCTTCATTCTTGAGATATTATAATCTGATATCCAAGCGCCTTTTTATAAGATTCTTATTCCTACTTTAGGTTCAGAAATACGTTTATATTTGCTCGAATGCTTTCCAACTTTCTAGCTATTTCTGCTTAGAGTATCTAAACATTCACACTTTCTCTAATCTCATCTTGTATTGCCCTTGTTTTATCTATTGCTTTTTTGATTCTTAATATAACAACAAAGGTAATCGCACTTCCTGAAAAAAAGAATAATAATCCCGGCATGAATAGCTGGATCATGACTAATCCACTTGTGGCAACAACAATAATCAAGGAATTCACTGGGTACCCTATGACAAACAAGGTACTTGTTTTAAATAACTCCACAACACTAACTTTATTGTTGATATATAGCGGTATAATGATGATACTGATTAGCAAGTGAATCATTCCCATTGCCATTGTTAGTACACTATAGAACATAGGAAGACTATTTGCTTGAATAAAGGAATAATTAAACAGCAAAACAGCACCTACTATCGCTAACAACAGAAAGATCATATTCGTCTTAATAAAATGCTTACGATAAACATTCACAAAAAGACGTACGACAGAGAAACTATTATCTCCATCGATCCAGCGACTAATGACCGCACTCATTGCCGCTGTAGAAGGACCAATGCCAAAAACACCTAAGCCTAGTAAAGTAAAGACGAGCCAAAGTACGTTTACCGTTGCTAATCGTGATATCCAAGTAGCCAACAAATATAGCTTTTGAAGGATTGGTTGATTTTCCAAAAACATAGAACACGTCCTCCTAACTATTTACCCTTTTACTGAACCACCGAGTTTAATACCCGCCATTATATGTTTTTGTAGGAAAACAAATAAAAGCAACGGAGGAATGAGTGCAACGATTGAAGCTGCAAATAACATACCAAAGTCGGTAAGACCTTGACGACCAGCGTCTAATGTATATAGTGCAAGCTGTAAAGGATACTTCTCTTGTGTACTTAAATAGATTAATGGACCCATAAAGTCATTCCAGTTACTATTAAAGGTAAATACGCCAATTGTAACGATGACAGGCATACATAGAGGTACGATTATTTTTGTCAAAATTTTAAACGAGCTTGCCCCATCCATATAAGCAGACTCATCTAAACTGCGTGGTATCCCCATAATAAACTGACGCATGAGAAAGATGTTAAATGCACTTCCGAATAAATTAGGCACAATTAAAGGCAAGTAGGTGTTCACCCAGCCTAAGCTTGAAAAAATTAAGAATTGTGGAATTAAAGTGACTTGTGGCGGAATCATCATCGTTGCTAATACGAAAATAAACACCTTCTGATTCCACGGATGTCTAAATCGAGCAAACCCGTATGCAACAATTAATGACGAGATGATGGTAAACACCATATTAAAGCCAACCAAAATGAAACTATTAAAAGCATACTTAAAAAATGGAAACTTCTCTAATAGATTGGTGTAGTTTTCCCAATGAAAGGTCGATGGGATCCACTCAATCGGCACAGTGAAAATTCTACCTGAGGGCTTCAATGAACCCGATATTGTCCATACTATTGGAATTAAGAACGCAATGGTTAGCCCAATCAAAAAGGCATACTTTATAGCGAGTAGTAACTTTTCTTTTGGAGACAATGCCCAAACTTCTCTAAATCTTTTTATTTGTTTGTTATTCATAATGCACCCACTTCTTTCCTAAGGCCAATTGTATGAGTGTAAAGAACATGATCACCACAAACATGACCCACGCTAAGGCAGAAGCATAACCCATACGATAGTTTTCAAATGCATTACTGTACAAATGAACCATTAAGGTATCGGTCCATAGTCGATCAGCTCCAGGTAAAATCATCGGCTCATTAAACATTTGAAACGTACCAATCATCCCCATTGTTAACAAAAAGAATAGTGCGGGGCTTATTTGAGGAATCACCACAGAGAAGAACTTTCTAATGGCTGATGCGCCATCAATATCTGCCGCCTCAAGCTGATCCTGTGGTACACTAGCAAGAGCAGGTAGCAAAATTAACATACTCCCGCCTACACCCCAAAGCTGGGTTAAAATAATCGCAGGCTTTGCCCAATTTTGATCACTTAGCCAACCAGGTCCCTCAATACCAATTGTTGCTAACACCGCATTAATGACCCCAACATTCTCTCCTTGAAACCCTGGTGCGAGCATGTAGTTCCACAAAATTAAGATGGCAACGCCACCAAAGATAGATGGCAAGTAAAAGGTTGTTCTAAAAAATGAGATCGCGGGGATGTTCCGATATAGCACGAGCGACACAATCAATGATGCCGCTACAGTGATTGGAACTCCTATAAACACATAGTATAGTGTGTTTCCCAAAAAGGCCCAAAATCGTTCATTTTGAAATAAGTTTATATAATTGGCGATACCAATCCATTCAGCAGGCGTTAATACATCGTACCGTGTAAAGCTTAGATAAATGGATGCGATCATAGGTCCAATTGTGAAAAGGCTAAAGCCAATGATAAAAGGGGAAATATATAACCAGAATTTCTTCTTTTCATTGTTCATAGTAAAAACCCTTTCTTATACAATTTAACTAAATATAGAGGGGGATACCCTCTATATTTAGCCTTTTTCACTCTTTATTCAAAACTCTCTAATAATCGTTCTTGCTCTTCAAGAAGCGGTTCAATATCATTTCTAAGCGCTTTCATTTCTACATCTACTGGTTCCTCTAAATTAATAATTCTTGATAATCTATTTTGTACCTCTTCATTAATTTCGCTCCACATTAATGATGCTTCAGGAGGATACGCCCCTTCCACCGCTTCAAGCGTCGATGCAAAGTTTTCCGGACCCATATCACCAATTTCTAAGTAAGCATCTGATTCTGCTACCGAACGTCGCGAAGGTGTCTCAGCGTGCTCGCTGGCTAGAATCTCTTGACCTTCGACTCCCGTCCAAAACTTAATAACCTCCCATGCAGCATCCTTATTCGTTGACGCATTGGCAATATGAAACGCATTTGAGAACGTTGGTGCAGTATCAGCAACACCTGGCATAGTCGGTGCACTGGTCATATCCCATTCAAAATCCTCAATATTCGCTCGACTAGACAGAATATGCCAAGGCCCATCAATTAAAAATCCTTGTCGTCCACTTGTCCAAAGATCAATACCCTCTGGAATTTGTGAATCATTTGGTGCAATATTTAAATCATTAACTAAATAGCGCATTTTTTCAATCGCATCTATTCCTTCAGGTGAATCTAATTGAAATTCGGTAAAATCTTCACTTAACATTCTCACACCATGTGAGCGCGTAAATTGACTTGTACTTGCCCACCAGCCACCTAATGGATTCATACCAAACACACCTTCAGAAGGGTTGGTAATCGTTTCAGCCATCTCAATAATTTCTTCCCAAGTTGAATTTTCATCAGGATAATCTAAGCCATGCTGATCGAGCAAATCCTTGTTGTAAAACATCATGACTGTTCCTAATCTGAGTGGCAGTCCATATAAGCGGTCATTATGGCTATAGGCCTCAATACCCACTTCATAAAAATCATCTAAATTAAAGTCATCATCTTCCTCAGCCCATGGCGTTAAATCTTCCAACACTCCGCGAGTAGCAAAATAATAGGAATTTTCAGCAAGCTGGACAATATCATATACATCACCAGAAGCAAAGCGCGTTAACAGGTGTTGACCATATTCGTCCCCCGGTACATTAACTAATTCTACTTCAATGCTATCATTTTGTTCCTCAAAGGCAGCCTTAATATTTTCCATACGTGTTTGATCAAAATCTCCGCCCCAATATGCAAATCGAATCTCTGTTTTATCACTACTAACATCTTCTGTTGCATTATTTCCACACGCCACTAAAACAAGAGTAACCATTAGAAGCAAGAACCCACCCATTTTTCTTAACATTAATAACGCCTCCCCTTTATCATTCAAATAATCGTAAACGGCACTTTAGTGTCCTTTGCACCTGTGTTGCGAATATGAATCGTAGCCTCACCTCCCTCAGTTTTACTACGTACATAGATAAGTGCATAACCTTGATGAAAGTTTCGCTTGGACTCAGAGTATGGGGTTAAATCAGATAGATCACCATTTTCAATCCCTAATATGTCAATGGCCCCCTCAGTACTCACTTCGATTCTTTCTTGATCATTGATCACCATTCTTCCTTCCTGATCGGTCAGAACCACTTCTATATGAGCAATATCCTCGCCATTTGCTACTAATTTATCTTTATCGCTTACCGCCTTTAGTAGATAGTGATCGTGACTTGGTGTGTAAAGCACATCCTCAAAAGAATCATGATCATCATTTAAGACGACAAGCTTTATCTCGCCTTTTTGAAAGGTTGTTTGCCACTCCGGCACTTCACCGATTTTCGTTACTTCTTTAACGCCTAACGATTTTCCGTTGACGAAGCACTCCGCTTTTTCACCATTTGTATAACCTCTAATCAAGACTTGATCATCGTCATCATAATCCCACATAAAATGTTCCTTGTGGCTACCCATCTGTTCGACAGTTAACTTACCAAATAGCTCCTTTGACCATAAGCTTTTTCGCAAATAATAACCCGGCTTTTCACGGCCTGCTAAATCTAGTAAGCCAGCCATCGATCCTCTTATCGGCCAACCCTGTGCTTCTCCAAGAAAATCAATTCCAGTCCATAGGAACTGACCTGAAATATAAGGGCGATTGACCACCTCCAACCAGTTCTCAACGCTATGACTGTTCTCACTGCCATAAATCACTTGGCTCTTATTCTTGCTGTGATCCTGCTCATATAAATGTTCTTTGTAGTTATAACCAACGATATCTAATGTGTCTGAAAGTCCTGTTAAATTTGATAGCTCAGGATACGCTAATGCAGCCGTTACGGGTCTTGTCGTATCGATTTCTTTTACATAGTTAACTAGTTTTTTAGAAATCGAAACAAGTCGCTCTGCATTTGGCTTATTCGGATCATATCGCCGTTCTTCAACTGGTTTATCTTTATCATTATTACCGGTCATTTCTTTAAACGACGGGTGACAATACGGATCATTGGGATAATCAATTTCATTACCAATGCTCCAAGCAATGATAGAAGGATGATTACGATCTCGTTGCACCCAATCCTTCAAATCCCGTTCGCCCCATTCCGGAAAATGTTCAAAATAACCATCATGCTTAGGCGGATAAACATTATGCCCTGTCGACCATTTGTTTTTTGGGCCTTCCCATTCATCGAAAATTTCATCGATGACTAAGAAACCCATTTCATCACATAGATCCAACAAATCTGGCGCAGGTGGATTATGACTCATTCTAATTGCATTAGCACCTAAATCTTTAAATTTCTCAAGACGCCGTTGCCACACCGCTTTAGGTACAGCAGCACCTAGTGTTCCTGCATCATGGTGCACACATACGCCCTTTAGTAAGGTAGGTTTCCCATTCAAAAAGAAACCGGTTTCAGAATCAAAGCTAATGCTTCGTATTCCCACTGTAGTAACCTGTTCATCGACAAGTTCACCTGCTTCAATAACTCGTGTAACCAATTGATATAGATGCGGGGTTTCTGGTGACCATAATTTTGGGGTATCAATGTTTAGCTCAAATGCTAGCTGCTGGGCATCATTAGCCTGTAGAGTAATCAGCTGTGATGATTCCCCTCGAATGTGGTCATGATCATCATATAGAACACTTTCAATTTTAAGCTTTTTTCGGTACGCTGTATCGTTTTCAATAGTTGTCTCCACAGCAACGATTGCACTGTTTTCATCAGATGATTTAGTGTAATAGAACGTGCTTTCTGGTACTATACGTGTTTGTTCTTGAACCGACACATATACATTGCGATAAATACCAGAACCAGTGAACCAGCGAGAATCGCTCGTTGAAGGGTGATCCAATCGAATCGAAAGCACATTATGACCAGAATGAACAAAATCAGAAATATCATAACTAAACGTGCTGTATCCATATGGTCTATATCCTAGATAATAGCTGTTAACCCAAACCTTTGCATTTTGATACGCACCCTCAATCGTTAAGTTGACCTTTTTTCCTTTTATGTCATCTTGTAGGTGAAATGACTTACGATACCAGCCAATACCACCTGGTAAATAACCAGTACCACTTGAATGCTCTTTTGAAAAAGGTGCTTCAACTGACCAATCATGTGGAAGCTGCACATCTCGCCAATGCTGATCATCAAATCCTTTATACCAAGCTTTTTTTTCTTCTCCTAATAGAAACTTCCAATCGAGGTTCATGTTATACTTTTTTGTCATAAAAATCACCTTTCCGCGCGTAGTAACCGCTTACTTTTTTCTGAAACAACCGCTAAGCTCTGCTTCTCAAGGTTATTTCGCTTAATTATCCATGTTTCTCAAAATGAATTCCTTACCCACAAGGCGTCGTGATAGAGTTATTAACTTATGAAAATCACCTTTATTTTTAGATAGCAGGTGGTTCCTTTCGTTACGTAAAAACGAACTCTTTATAGTAACCGGTTACTATTACACTAATCACAACTACAATTCAACTTAGCCATCCTTGTTTCTCAATGTCGATTCCTTAGCCACAAGACGTCGTGATAGAGTTATAGAAACCGTCAACCAGGGATACTCTTGTACTCTTTTGTCATTGTCATGAAGATCACCTTTATTTAGATAGCAGGTGGTTCCTTTCGTTACGTAAAAACGAATTCTTTATAGTAACCGGTTACTATTACACTAAACACAACTACAATTTTCCGTAGCCATCCACGTTTCTCAACGTCGACTCCTTAACCACAAGACGTGGTGGTAAAATGATATCTCTACTAGGACCTCCATCCTCAATCATCTCGATTGCCATTTTGCCCAATTTTTCATAAGGATGACGAACACTCGTTAGTTCTGGTGAGGATGTTTGCGCTAAGCTTGTATCATCAAATCCAACAAAAGAAAAACTCTTATCAGCATGACGCTTTGAGGCTTTGATTATGCCTACCCCAACCATATCATTAATACCTAATAAAGCAGTTGGTAACTCTCTATTCGTACGAATTAATTGCTCAAAACCCTCTTCACCACTTGCAATATTAAACCCACTATAAATTTGCCAGGAATCCTTATATTCTAAATTGTACTTCTTAAGTTGCCTTTTAAATGTACTGACCTTAATATCTGTTGTCGTTATCCCCTTGACTCCACCTAACAAACCAATTTTTTTATGTCCTAGTTTCACTAGGTGCTTAATGATTAATTCAATACCTTTTGCTTCATCCGTTCTAACCGAATAATTATTCCCCCCTTCAACCTTGCCATTTATCGTGACCAACTTAGTTCCCTTCTGTACTTCGATTAGCTCTTGAACACTATTTGGATCTGGTACTGTATCGTTAATCAGCCCACCTAATAAAATAATGCCCACAGCTTGTTGCTCAAGTAATATTCGGATGTAGCGTGACTCTAGTTCACGGCTATGCATAGAATTCCCTAGCAGAACCGAATAACCTTTCTCAAGCGCATATTTGTCCACCTCAACAAACACTTGTGAAAAAAACGGGTTTGTAATATCAGGGGTGATAAAGCCTAGTAATCTTGATTTTTTGTTACTCAAGGTTCTCGCAATGGCATTTGGACGATAATCGTATTTATCTATGACCTTTTGTACCTTTTCACGCGTTTTTTGACTAACTGGATAATTGCCAGCAATAACACGTGAAATCGTTGCAGTAGATACCCCCACCTCCTCTGCTAAATCATAAATGGTTACTTTTTTATTTTCCATATTAAATCGACTGCTTCCTATTTTAATTAAACAAATTTTAAGAAAATTCCCACTATACTTCTCATTGTAAATGAGAGCGCTATCATTGTCAAGATTATCCTAAAAATTGCGAACCTCGCCAGTTTGCTCATCGCTTATTTACCAATTTTACTTTGCGAAAGTTAAGTTACTGAACTTAAATAATCACCAAAGGTGTGGCTAGAAGAAGGACATCCTCTATAAACATTGCTATAATTAAACTAGTTTTAGCTCAATAAAGCAGAACAATTCTTTTTCAAAAGGAGACGTAAAGGATGAGAACCATTAAGCTTGGAACTAGTGAATTAGAAGTACCTGTTGTTGCGGTAGGCTGTATGCGGATTAATTCCATCGATAAAAAAGAGGCAGAAAGCTTTCTACAGACAGCATTAGATAATGGTGCAAACTTTTTTGATCATGCTGATCTTTATGGTGCGGGTGAATGTGAGGAAATATTTGCTGATGCGGTTCGGATGAATGATGATGTCCGGGAAAATTTGATTCTCCAGTCTAAATGCGGGATCCGACCCGATGTCGGAACGTTCGATTTTTCGAAGGAACATATTGTACAATCCGTTGAGAAAATCCTAAAGCGTCTGAAAACAGATTATTTGGATGTCTTCCTTCTTCATCGTCCAGACGCATTAATGGAGCCTGAAGAGGTTGCAGAAGCCTTCGATATTCTCGAAAGCTCAGGAAAAGTCAGACATTTCGGCGTCTCCAATCAAAATCCAATGCAGATGGAGCTTTTAAGCAAATACTTAAAACAACCGATCGTTGCCAACCAGCTTCAATTAAGTGTAACAAACACAACGATGATTTCCAGTGGGATCAATGTCAATATGGAGAATGAAGCTGCCGTAAATCGCGATGGCAGTGTGCTTGATTATTGTAGGTTGAAGGATATTACGATTCAGCCTTGGTCACCTTTTCAGTATGGCTTTTTTGAGGGAGTATTTCTAGGAAACGATAAGTTCCCAGAATTGAATAAAAGAATAGATGAGGTTGCAGCAAAATACGAGGTGTCGAATACAACGATCGCAATTGCGTGGCTACTGCGCCACCCTGCGAACATGCAGCCTGTCATCGGAACGATGAATGAAGGCCGATTACGAGAATGTATAAAAGCAAGCGATGTTCATCTCACTCGTGAAGAATGGTATAGCATCTATCGTTCAGCAGGAAACATCCTACCTTAATTTTTGGGGAATGCGGACGTGTCTGCCATAATAGAGAAGCCACTGAAAAAGTTAAAACCAAACTTTTTCAGTGGCATCATAATAGATTGGCAGGCGCATCCAAAGCCCGTTTACTTATCATTTATCAATTGTCTACTGTCGCGTTGTAGTCATCGAGCAATGCTCGCACTTCATCCGTAGACTCTGTGTTCATCAATTGATTTCTTAATGGGCTCGCCCCTCGAAACCCACGAACATAGATCTTGAAAAAACGCTGAAGCGATTTGAATGGACGCGGTTCAAATTCCTTTGAATATTGATCGTAGAGGTCAAGATGCAATCTTAAAAGATCCAACAATTCCTTACTACTATGCTCTTTCGGGTCCGTTTCAAAGGCGAATGGATTGTGGAATATCCCACGCCCAATCATAATCCCATCAACGTCGTACTTCCGAGCTAGTTCCATACCCGTTTGACGATCAGGAATATCCCCGTTTATCGTCAAAAGAGTATCGGGTGCCACCGTATCACGAAGCTTCTTAATCTCTGGAATCAGTTCCCAGTGTGCATCTACTTTACTCATTTCCTTTCTCGTACGAAGATGAATAGAAAGATTAGCGATGTCTTGTTTGAGTATGTGTGTAAGCCAGTCGTGCCATTCATCTACATCTGTGTAACCAAGCCTTGTTTTCACACTTACGGGCAGCCCTCCCGCCTTTGCTGCTTGTATAAGATCAGCAGCAACATCCGGACGACAAATAAGACCTGATCCCTTGCCATTGGATGTCACGTTAGGTACCGGACAGCCCATGTTAATATCGACACCGCGAAAACCTTCCTTCGCCATACCTATACTCATTTGCCGAAAGTATTCCGGCTTATCCCCCCATATATGCGCCACTATCGGCTGTTCATCCTCGGTAAAAGCCAAACGCCCACGCACACTATGGTGCCCCTCTGGATGACAGTAACTTTCCGTATTTGTAAACTCTGTAAAGAACACATCAGGTCTAGCTGCCGCACTTATGACATGTCGAAAAACAACATCTGTCACATCTTCCATCGGTGCCAATATAAAAAACGGACGTGGTAAATCACGCCAAAAATTTTCAGTCATTTTCAAATCCAAATCCTTTCACAATCGGAGCATCAGCAATATTCCTAATATCCCCCCAAAAATAAGAAGCAAAGATATCTCTGCTTCCTTTACATTTATACCATTGTTAAGTACGTTTATCAAACGATAAAACCCTTTATTTATTTTTAGCTATATCATTTCAATCGGGTGCGATTGGAGGTTGCTCTAGCCATTTATTTTTTATCATAATATTAGCTCCATCCTCAGAATATAGCTGAATTTCTAATGACAACCGGTTATACATAACACCTATATCGACTCTAGGGCTTTGTGAAGTACTTGTCCCATAGTAACCAATACTTAAAGATATCAAGGAGGATGTATAGAACATCATCATTTTATCAGAAAATGTATGAGCCGTACTATTGGTTATTTCAGATGACCACGTAGTAGGTACAGGAAGGTTACTTTCTTCTAATTTTTCTCCAAATAACTTCGCATGCTTTTTCCCAATTTCTATTCCTCTTCTAATGAAGAGTTTAACATCATGATCCTGTGCGACCTGACTAAACCCAGTAAAGGTAGCTACTCCTAAAGCATTTCTTTGGAGATTAGCATATAAATTGGTTATCTCTGCGGCTACTAAAAGTCTTTTGTGATTAAGTATGTCACATAAAAAAACTTGCTTTTTCACAAAGGCAACTTGCTCTAAATTTGGCAGGGAAGGAGAGCTTACATAAACAGTACTAAAAATAATTTAAATCATCCATTGTTGGAATCGCTGCAATTGACCCTACTTTTGTACATGTAAGAGCTGCAACCTTATTACTAAATAACGTTATTTCTCTAATTTGTTCAATATTCTCTAAAACACGTTTTGGTTCCTTTTCCTTAGCTAACTGATAAAGCATTGCTCCAACAAATGCATCTCCGGCTCCTGTCGTGTCTATTGCTTTCACCTTTATACTTGAAATCGTCTCTTGTGTCATTCCATTTGAAATAAACGTTCCTTTACCTCCTAACGTTACTGCAACAAACTTAGCTCCATCGCGATGAAAAGCCTGAACCCCTTCTGCGATGTCCTCGACTCCTGTGATGAGTTGTAGTTCTTCCTCACTGACTTTTACGAAATCAGAAAAAGTAATGGCTTTTTTCGCCAAAGCGACAAACTCCTGTTCATTGCCTTTCCACAAATCCGTCCGAAAATTAGGATCAAACGAGATAAATTGATCTGCCAATTTTGCCTCTTTCATTGTGTTTAAATAAATTGTTTGAATTGGACCATTCAGTAAAGCTGTAGCTGAACCGAAGTGCAAAATGCGAGCACTATCTATTTTCCCCATATCTAGATCTTCTTCTGTTAAAAACGCATCTGCACCACGATTAAATACAAACTCCCGCTCCCCATTCTCCTGTAAGGCCACGAAGGCAAGTGTCGTTGGATTCGTATCATCAAATACGAGCATTGACGTATCAACCTTCAGTTCTTCTAACGTATTTTTCAAGAAATGGCCAAATGGATCATTGCCAACTTTCCCACAAATCAATGCATGTCCACCTAATTTCACTATCGATGCACATACATTTGCCGGAGCACCACCTGCTTGTTTTTCAAATTTCATCCCTTTTATTAGATCATTTCCGGTATCCGTACAGAAGAAATCGATAAGTAACTCTCCAATACATACTATGGTTGAATGTGTTTGCATTTCCTAATCCTCCTTCTAACTATTTGATAACATATTCAGCATTTACGATTAACGACCTTGAAAAGAGGAAGAAACCTATTAACAAAATAAGTTTTCTTCCTCCCTCAATAAAGTTTAATTTCCTGATACTTTTGTAACTAATCAGGTAAGGTGACATTTACGTTATTATTATCCCCATGATTCTGAAATTCATTTTCATAGATACTATCTGTTACGATCGTGGAAGTCGCTGTATCGTTTACTACAATCTTAGCATTAGATGGATTCGTTACCCCAATAGAATTATTTGAAATTCGATTGTTCTCTCCAGTCTCTACTAAAATAGCCGTATACCCTTCTGGCATACCATCAGCAATAATTTGATTCCCGCTAATATTAGTATTATAGGCTTCTACATGCAATATTCCCCATTCTATGTCCTTGTCATCAGGATGATTTCTATATTCTATTATAGAGATAACATTACCATTAATGACATTCCCATTACCATATTCCCCAAATTCATTTGGCAACAATTCAATCATCCCATTATAACGGGCTGAAATAGTATTGCTCGCTATAGTCCCATGAATTGGGTTATATAGTCGTATATTACTTGAACCATCAGGATATATGTTGTTACTGCTTATATTAAACCATTTAGCATTTTCCAACTCAATCGTTACACCATCTGGCTGTGCGCCTAATGAATTATTAACAATACTCGCCTGCTGTGAGGCCCCATTTAAAATAATGGAAGTCGTAGTTTCTGCAATCCAAGAATTACGTATCGAAGGGGCATCTGCTCCGTGTAGTTGTACGCCAATTCCAATATTATTAATGACTATATCATCAATTACAATGCGGTCAGTGTCTTGTACTGCCTCAATCCCAATACCATTATTCCCTTGACCTCGTAATTGGAAACTCTTGAATGATACACCAGAAATTCGCTCACTATTCTCTTCATCTAGAATTTGTATCGCTGTCACACCAGGTTCGACAATTAATTTCGCACCACCACCCCCGAATTGAGTAGTATTAGTTGAACCATCTACACCACTGCGTAAACCGCTGTTATCTCCAATAATGGAAATATACGAACGGTCAATGACTATTGGAGAATGAATGTAAAAATTCCCAACTGGAATATAAATCGTTCCACCGTTATCTCCCATATCTTGAATAATCTCATTAATTACTTTGGCATTATCAAAACCTGGACGATCGGATTGCGCTCCATAATCCATAATATTGTAATAGCCCGTTGTATTAGCTATCCCTAAATATTGACTCACACTATGAGGCAAAAAAGGGATCGTTGTTACAGCTACACCAGCTACTAAGCCAACAATCAAAATTACACTTGCGATTAATACACTGTTAATCTTCTTCATCCTATGCCCCTTTAAATATTCAATTAAAATCATATTTTTTTGTTATGCTCTCTTTTCCATTATAAGAAGGTATTTCACAAGACCACTGAAAACTTCTTTAATAAAAAATGATAATCAAAAAATAGACTTCTGAATTGCTTCTCAGCGACGTTTGAATGGCAGAGAGAAATATTTGCCCCCCTGGAAACATCATTTTATAACTACTTTTTAGTGCACATTATTTTCACTTCTTTCTTATTAAAACCTTTTTGGTCCAGATATGTAACCGTCTATTAGTTTAATTGATCCGCCTTTTGAAAAAAACGAAATCTGTTCACAGACGTTATCTGGATAAAGTAAGCTTGTCAGAACGTATTCTCCATCATTTAAAAAAACTTCGACTGATGACGTATCCTGAACGAAACGTATTTGTAAATGATCTGTATTTGTTATAGTAGCTATTTGATTTTTCAAGAAATTATCAGAAAAACTAATTTCTCCTGAATTTTTTCTATCTAATTCGAATGTGTTGTTGATTGAATCAATCGTTAATGTTGTGTATTGGTTATCTGTATGATGCAGTGTAATACCAAATTGATTAGCATCGATATTCTCGATATGAAGATCTAATTGTACGTATTGTTCATTCACAGGAAACATTTCTCGTTCATTTACAATCAGTTGTTCGATTGCATGTTTTTTTGCGAAGTAAGAGCCGAGTTCCCTTACTAATTTCTGGACGACCCTCTTGCCCGCTCGAGAATTTCGAAGAGTTAACTCCCTTGGAAGAGTCATTTGACTTCTCCAACCAACTGTCGGAACTTGATTAGCATACCGCCAATTACTCATCCAACCAAGATAAATTCGTCTTCCGTCTTCTTCAGGGATATCAGAAAAGCTTACACCTGCATAATTATCTTTTCCATAGTCTAACCAACGAGTATCATCATGCTCTGCTTCAAAATGCGAACCATCAAAAGAACCAATGAAATATTGTGTACAAGAACCGACATCAAATTGTTCATTATCACCTACACTCACAAACAATACCCATTTCTTCTCATTACTTCCTTCAACTTTTAATTGAAATAGATCCGGACATTCCCACACTCCATCGTGGAACCCCATATTCTGGCCAAATTCACTTTGAAACTTCCATTCTTTTAAATTGGTTGATGAATAAATACTTATCGTCTGACCAGTAGCCAAAACCATGATCCATTTGCTTGTTTCGTGATGCCAGAACACTTTTGGATCTCTGAAGTCTAATTTAGTTTCGTGCTCGAGTACAGGATTCTCCTCAAACTTTTCCCACGTTCTTCCTTGATCGTAGCTGTAAGCAATGCTTTGTGTTTGCTTTTGCGCCTCTCCCTCGAATTCATTATGATGTGTAAAGATTGCTACCATCCCTGGTTCCTCAGGAAAAAATCCAGATGTGTTATTCCAATCAATCACTGCACTTCCAGAGAAGATCGTTCCTTTTTCATCTGGGTATAAGGCAATGTCTAATTCTTCCCACGTGATTAAATCTTTACTGACAGCGTGGCCCCAATGCATGGGACCCCAAACGCTGTCATTTGGATTGTATTGATAGAATAGATGATACTCTCCATTAAAGTAAATTAACCCATTTGGATCGTTCATCCAATTTCTTTGTGGTGCAAAGTGTAAATTCGGCCTATACTTATCTATGTTTTGAATAGTCATGTTCTTCTCCCTAATTCGTTGTTCGATCATATCCATTTTGCATAATTTCAATCCATTCTTGATAACCTAAACGATTCAATTCTACTAAATGCGCTTCCCATTCATCTTCAATGTTCCCACTTATAATCCACTCAGCTCTTTTTCGCTCTATATATGGAATTAAATCAGCCTCAATTGTAGAGATTCGATCAAGCTCTTCTTTACTAAAGAAGATATTCGGTAGTACATTTTCCGCTTGCATATGTTGCACCATGACCTCTTCCATTAAATTCAGTCGCCACGCTGCATCGTCCGGCATTGTCGTAATCTCATCATAGTAGCTATCAAGTATAGCCAATGGCCCTCCAACTGAGGTTTTTTCTCTTAATTCAACCGGTGGTGTCCCTTCTAAATCGAGATGCCTTAGCATTTGACTGCTTTCATCATATTCAAATATATTTTGCTGCTCATCATCTCCATAAGTACCCCAGTTGTTTTGTACAGATTGATATGGATCGTATAATTGATCAATCCATTTAGCTGTTAATTCTAAGTTTTCATTCGCACTTGTGATAACCATTCTTGAACGGTCAAATCCCATACCATTCGTCCTCGTCACATTTTTATGCCCATCTGGTCCTTCAAGAGGAGGCATTAGATCGTAACTATCGTTCATACCAGTAATATTTGCTTTATCCCAAGTGAAATAAAGACCATAGCGATTTTCTTGTCCTTTTGCCACATAAACAGACCAGTCGTGTTCAAAAGCTTCTACATCAATTAACCCTTCTTCGTACAATTCACTCATAAAGTTAAATGAATCAATGTAATTTTCATGAGCTGGAGTCAATACAACTTCTCCATCATTTGTCACAACTGTGCGTCCCCAGTTATCACCGATACCAAATGATCCAAATAAGAAACCTGGATCTTCGCCTCCATGGTTGATTATAAAGGACATAGGAATCGTTTGTCCGTCCCCTGCTGGGTCATGATCTCTAAAAGCGATCAACACTTCTTTTAATTCCTCCGTAGTTGTAGGCATATCTAATCCGAGTTCATCTAACCACTCGACATTTATCCAAGGGAAGTTATCGACAGAGTGGATACTCCCTTTATCAGAGCCTAGCTCTTCAATCCAAGGAAAAGCATATATATTCCCATCTGGTGCTGTCATCATCTCTCGATACTCCGGTGCCTTTTCCAACACTGCTTGTAAATTAGGCATATAATTGTCTATTAAATCATTTAAAGGAATAATCGCACCGTCTTCGGCATAGTTTAAAAGCTCATAATCACTAAAACGCGCATTCTTAATAGCATCTGGCATTTCTCCTGTAGCAAGTGCTAAATTTCTTCTTTCAGCGAACGTCTCACCAACAAAGTTTTGCCACTCTATATGGACACCTGTTTGCTCTTCTAAACGTTGATAAATCAACTTTTCGTTAGGATCATCAGGCGCTATTGGCGCACTTTCAGTCATAATTTTAAGAGATATCCCTTCTTCCTCTATAGGAAAGGAAATATTCGATAATCCGTAATCTTCTGACCAGGTTTGTTCATTACCATTACTACATCCTGTTATAACGACGGCGCCAATGATTGATAAAGATAATGCTTTTAATAATTTTTTCAAATGAATCCCCTCACTTTTTTTATTTTAATGAACCTACCATTACCCCTTTTTCAAAATACTTTTGGAAAAATGGGTACATAATCATCAGTGGTAGACTTGCTACGACAATAGACGAGTATTTTATCATTTCAGCAATTCTTTGCATTTCTGCCCTAGCTAATTGATCACCAATCATTCCAGGTTGCACTTCATTTTGCACGAGAATTTCACGTAAAATTAATTGCAACGGATAGAGAGAGCGGTCATTAAGGTAAATCATTGCATCAAAATAGGAATTCCAATTTCCGATAAAAGCAAACAACGCAATAACGAATATAATTGGCTTTGATAAAGGTAATATGATATTAAAGAATATTCTTAAATCTGAAGCTCCATCAATTCTCGCTGCTTCCTTCAATTCATTAGGTAAGCCTTTGAAAAAGGTTCTTGCTAGAATAATATTCCAAATACCGATAGCTCCCGGAAGGATAATGGCCCAAGGTGTATCAACTAAACCTATGGAACGAACGACTAAATAAGTTGGAATCATTCCTCCATTAAAGAACATTGCAAACAGGAAATAAACAGTAAATATTTTTTTCCCTACAAGATCATCAATCGATAAAGAATAACCTGCGAGAACCGTAAACGTAATCGATACTAACGTAAAGCCAGTTGCATAAAAAACAGAATTTAAAAATCCACGCATGATCGTTCCATCTTCAAATATTCGAACGTATCCATCAATTGTCCAATGCTCAGGGTTAAAAGATATCCCTCTCGTTAACAATACATTTGGTTGTAAAAATGAACCTAGAACAACATATATAAGAGGTACGGTAACACATATGACGATTAAGCTTAGAAATATTCTATTTATGAAAAGTAACAATCTATCAGTCTTCGAATTATTTATTAGTTGCGTCTCGTTCTTTCTTTTTTTCATAAGTTCATCTCCCTTCTTAATAAAGGGTTTCGCCTTTAAGTTTTTTTACAACGCCATTGGCTGTTACTAGTAGAACTAATCCAATAATAGTATTAAACAGTCCCACAGCTGCACCAAATGACCAATCACCTGCTATTAGACCTCTTTTATAAACATACGTGTCAATAATTTCTGATGCAGGCAAGTTCATTGAGGTTTGAAGTAAGTACGCCTTTTCAAATCCAATAGACATAATTCCTCCAATAGATAAAATAAACAAAACAGCCATAACTGGTTTCAAAACCTGAAAATCGATGTGCCATATTCTTTGCAAAAGTGATGCCCCATCAATCGTTGCTGCGTCATGAAGCTGTGGGTCCGTATTCGACAATGCTGCTACATATACAATCGAAGCAAACCCGGCCCCTTGCCAGATTCCTGAAGCGATGAAAATCGTCCTAAAGTAATCAGGATCAGACATAAACGATATTGGGTTATTGATAAATATTGTTAATAAAGAATTAATAGGTCCTGATGGTGCAAGAAAAATAAAAACCATACCTGCTAACACGACTGTTGAAATAAAATATGGAGCATAGATAACTAATTGAATATTTTTCTTTATACTAGATTTCCTGACCTGGTTTAACATAATAGCTAATATGACAGGGACTGGGAACCCAATTAAAAGCTCGAATGTACTAAGCTTGATCGTATTCATAAATATTTGGTAGAAGTTTGGGGAAGTTAAGAAACTACGAAAATGTTCAAAACCAACCCACTCACTCCCCATAATCCCCCTAGTAACACTAAAATCTTTAAAGGCAATAAGTACCCCATACATTGGAACATAATTAAATGTAAAAACTAAAATAACGGCAGGAGCTAAAAATAAATACAATAAATAATTTTTTTTGATATAGTTTAAACGGCTTCTTTTTTTCTTATTTAGCACCATTGCCATTTCACTTGGAGACTCCAAACCTTTAGACATAAAACCCCCCCTGTCTATCATTCTTCATAACATAACCATCAAACTTATTTCCATTCTTAAACTGACAACAAACACCCCTTTCAAGGAACAGGTATACAAACTCAATACCTTTACACAGAGCTAATAATAGCGTTTTCTGAAATGACATAACTAAATGACCTTTCCTTTTCTTCTTACATTTATGATGGAATGAATTCCACAGTTAGATTATATGTCATCCGGTTTCATGTGTCAACCGGTTCCATAACGATCATATCTTCGCCAAAAAAATAGTCCCTTCTCCTCCTTAATAAAAACAAACTCTTACTTTGAAAAAATGTCATAATTCCCCAATGATAAGAGTCGCTTTTTAAAGAGAATGAATAAGACCGCTTGCAAATCCACTAAATTCAATGGCTAACTTTAAGTCGTACTTCCCTCTATTAATTTTATAGGCAACCATGTTTCTAATTGTAAATCATGGTTCTCATTTTCTATCATTTTCAGTAATGAATCAATCGCTACTTTTGCTATTTGGTCTATTGGCTGCTGGATCGTTGACAATTCAGGTAAGAGACTTTTACTTGTCTCCGTTCCATCGTAACCAATGATTTTTAATTGATCAGGTATTGAAATTTCTCTTTTTTTTGCTTCTGCAATCACAGCCGCAGCTAATAAATCATCACTTGCAAAGATACCATCCACATCAGGATACTGATCAAATAAAGTAGATATCACTTGTATATGATTATTAGAATCAAGTACATTTTCCACACTATAGGTGATAGGAGTGCGATTATATGACTTCATAACATCTACATACGCTTTTTTACGTAAATTTGCTGGTGTTTCTAATGAGTCTGGTCCATGAATATGAATAATTTGTTTGCATTTTTTTGAAACTAATAATTCAGTTGCCTGTTTTCCTCCCTCATAATTATCAGAACCAATGACAGGAATCGTATCAGATAAATAATGATCGATTGCTACAACAGGATTCTTTTTATTATCTGAATTTATTAGTCCTCGATTATACGTTATAACAATTACTCCATCGACTTGATTTCTAAGTAACATATCCCAATACTTCTGTTCTTTATCACTTCGACTGGAACTATTACATAATAAAACTCTATATCCTAATTCGTCACATAAATTTTCAATATGAAAAGTTAATTCCCCAAAAAATGGATTACCTGTTGTAGGTACGATTAAACCAACTATATAGGAGCGTTTTTTATACAAAGAACGCGCTAAATCGTTGGGTACATAATGAAGTTCCTCCATCGCTTTATAGACGAGGTCTTTCGTTTTTTCACTAATGTAACCTCTGTTATTAAGCACTCGGGAAACTGTTGTTTTAGATACACCGGCTTTTTTTGCTACATCACTTATTTTCGGTTTCAACTTCCATTCTCCTAACATCAACAAATATTTATAAAACAATACAATTTTTAACATGTGTTTTGTGGGAACTATTATATAATCAGCTGTTGGCGATATATTTTATTTACATAATATCACAAGCACAATCGAAAGAATCACTCTCCAGTAGGTTTGAATAAAATGAGAGCACCAGACAACGATATTAGTATTAGTATAGCATTAGTCTACCTTGATATGGTAAAAATGATAATTGTAGAACTATATGTATGCATCACTAGAAGCGTAATTAATTCACCTTGTGTCAACCGGTAACATATATAGTATATGAGAATTTTACCCTCTGTCAATATTTTAAATCTACTAACATTCACAATGCTCTTGTTAAAAAAGTACATAAAAAACTGCCCGAAAAGGTAATACCCCTTTCGGACAGCCACTTCAACAATGAGTGCATCTTACGTATTTAGCTTTCATTTTCTCTATTTCTATAACGATACATTACCGTTCCACCGATTGTGACCAATACAATTCCCAGCAATAAAAAGTTAAACAAAACAGTACTTGTATTCGGTAATTTATCGCTGTCGGATAGTACCTCATCGTCCCCTTCTTGTGATTTCGTTTCATGAAGAGAGAATTCAACCTCCGAAATTGATGCTTGTAGTTCACTTATCGCCTTATTTAGTTCATCGTCTGAATTTATATTATCAAGCTTTTCCATCGCACTATTTATAGCAACTTGTAGTACTTGATAAGATTCTTCTGTCATACTTTTATTTGTTAACTTTATAGCTCTTTCTATTAATTCTTCCAAGTCTCTTACATCAATCTCTTTTTTTATGGGGACAGGAGACAATTCCTTTATTTGTAAATCATTAATACTTTCTTGTAATCGTTCAATAGCAATTAACAACTCTTCATCGGTAGTGATAGTCTCAAGATCTTCAATTGCTCTTTTAATGGCCTCTTGCAATCTTTGATAAGATGCTTCCGTTACACCCTTATTAGTAATTCCTTTTGCTGAATTTATTAATTTTTCTAAGTCAGTTACATCGATTTCATGATCGAAAATAGGATCCGATAGTTTTTCAACTTCAAAATTACGGAATTCAGCTTTTGTATTTTCATTTATTAGACCTACACTCATGTCACCTTTCATTTCGACTATTCTTTCATACATTTGTTCACCATTTATATAAAAAGTAAAGATGTCACCTTCTTTCTCTACTTTTAACGTTGATGCTTCTTGAAGATCCGTACCTGCTGGTAAATCTACGCCTTCCCAGCCGAAATCTTGATGGTGGTTTCTTGCAAATGTTTCAAGCTGATTAATATCCACGTTGAAAAAGGCTGAGACCATTGTTCCTTCTTCGTCTTGAATAGTAACTCCATATTTCGGAAAGCCTTCATCGCCTTGGTCAATCCATTGTATATCAGTAGAAACGCTAAAGTCAGTAGTAAGAACTTCCTCTCTAAAAATCTCTTTCCACTCAGGGCTGAATTCAATATGACTACTTAAACTTGTCTGATCGAATATATCCCAATTACCAGAAACCCTTCCCGTTAAAGGAGATGGCCCCCAACCGTCAGTATACTTAGAGGTTCTATCCTCCACCACTCTCACAGTAATGTCTTTGAAGATACCACTATTTGGATCGCTTATCGTAACTGAGGTTGTACCCATTTCTATTCCTGTAATAGAAACGGTTGTTTCATCAATTGCTTTCAATTCAATTAGACCTGCTTTTGCAACCTCCCATTCAAAAGGGGATAATACATTTAACCAATCTGGCTTTGCATGAGCAATCAGTTCAGTAAGTTCTCCGACTTCTAAAACAACTTCTTCCTCACTCACAACGATTCGTTCTATTTCTCCATCTGCCGGAGACACTCTCCATATCGAATCTAGATGGTAAAAGTCGAGAGAGAGAATTTCTACCTTACCGCCATGTGAATATAGCTCAATTCCTCTATTTGTTGGTTTTGTGTATATAAGGTTTGTAAAAACATACTCCCCATCATCGATAAATAATTCTACCGAAGATTCATCTACTAATCCTCTTAGTTTTATTTGTTTTTTGTCAGTTGGATAATCCGTTTCAAAACGTTTTCCAAATTGAAAAGTGTCTCCATTTCGGTCAACTAATGTTTCAAGTCCTGCATTGGATCGATCGAGGAAAACCTTTTCTGAGTTCACATCGACTCCGGCAACTGTCTCATTTTCTTCAGACTGTCGCAAACGAATCCCAAACTCATCAACATCATCGTATGCAATAACCATTTCAAATTCATATGTTGATCCAGAGAAATCTTTAATTGTATGCTCACCTTCAAGGATAAATGAGTCTATAGTGTATTTGGCTGGATCTCATATTGGATTTGTGCACCAAATCCTTTAACCGTACACCTTCTTAATGGATGAAAATCACATAAAACCATAACCCCACCATCTTTTAATAATGCAAAAAGGATAGACATGAATGTATCAATATCATTTAAAGTCTTCTAGCTACTGTAGTTCATTATAACTAAGAACAGATAATAAGAAAGTAACAGAAAGAAGGGAAATAAGTATTATTGTCGAAATAGAATGCAACAACTATGTAAACAGGAGGCGAATACATGCCTTTAGTATCAATAAATGAACATAACATGTATTACGAATGGAGTGATAGTAATAGCAGGAGTCAGGAGATACTTTTGCTCATTCACGGACTGGCACTTGATTCCTCATGCTGGGGGCGCTTTAGCGAATTACTTGTGGCGGACTTTTCCGTTGTGCAGTACGATATTCGAGGGCATGGACAAAGTCATTTTGAGGAGGCGCCGATCACATGGGACGTTCTGTGTGAGGATTTAAATAAACTCCTTACAAAACTGGAGCTATCAGAAGTCCATATAGTCGCATTTGGTTATGGAACACATTTAGCTGTGAAGTACGCCCGCGCGTATCCTGATCATGTCAAAGCCCTTTCACTCATGTCGCTTCCGTATATGTCAACAAATAATGCGCACTCCCATTTAGCACGGCACGTATTTCCACATATGAAACAGACGATGGAAGCGGGGCATCCCCACTTTCTCCACCAGTACAAAGAACTGTTAAGAGGATATACGACACTTGGTCCAGAGAATACAGATCTCAGACGTTATTTCCAAGTATTGCTCGGCTACCCAGCAGGGCATTTTTCTAACGTGGTTGAGCTGACATCGAATTCAGCACTGCTTCTAGAACTTGCCGATGTATCGTGTCCGGTCCTTCTATTAACAGGCGAATTGAATATGACAAGTCCGAACTCATTTCTTAATGCAAGTTCCTTTCTATTGCAAAACAGCACACTAATAACCGTGCCCAATGCGTCGTTTCTTCTATTTCTAGAGCAACCTGAACTTGTAGCGGAATGGGTCAGGCTATTTGCAACACGGATAAGTGTTGATAACTTCTCCCGAAAAGAATCACAACAATTTATACAAATGGTATTTCAGCCAGAAGAGCAAATAGAATCGCGAAGAGTTCCCATTCTTGATATTCATCTATTACACAGATTCCGTGTCGAGATTGATTCGATTCCCATTGAAACTGGATGGAATCAGCGTCATGCCAAGAGACTACTGACTTATTTAGCCTTTCATCCGGTAACGACACGCGATATATTATGTGAAGAGCTTTTTCCCCACCTTGCTCAGGACAAAGCAAAAGCAAACTTGAAGGTGTGTCTTCATTATGTGGCAAAATTGCTACGGCATCCAATCGCATCTGTAAATGGATTATTGTCTCAGCAAGGAACCGTTTCAATCCAATACAAAATCAAATGTGATTTAGTCGATTTTGTTGCCATTGTCCGTCAAGCATATCTCGAAAAAGACCCGACGATTCGATACGAGCTGTGCAAACAGTTACCAACCTTCATGCCCGAAACGATATTAGTAGACAACTACGATAATTGGGCAGTGTCGTTACGCAATGAAATCGATGCGCAGTTAAGTCACTTGAATGAATGGATGGAAAAGCAATCATGTTGAGGTGGTTTTGCATTAGTGGCGGTGGTAGAGCTTTTCGAGAATACCGTCGTCTTATATCTTGCAACACTCTATAAACACTGAACATGAAATTAATGTTTATAGTAGTTCTATTTTCCATAAAACAGGAAAGAAAGGATTTAGTATAATTGGAAAGCCGACAAAAGAGATTATTGCAATCTCATACCCAGCCCAATTGCAGAACAAGCAAAAGCTAAAAGTAAGCACACTTTATTTATCGTTTTCCTCCTATAAGTACTTACTTTTACGAAAGTACCTGTTTTAAAAGTGCGTACTTACACATTTAAAAATCGTATTCTATACTCAAAGAGTAATAAACTTAAAGGAGGATATACTCTATGAGAACACTTATTGTAGTCGCACACCCGAGCATAGAAACATCTATCGTTAATAAGCAATGGATTAAGGAGCTGAAAAAATACCCTGAAGCATACACGGTACATGAATTGTATAAGCAATACCCGACAGAAAAGATTGATGCAGAAAAAGAACGTCTGTTAATCGAATCACATGAAAATCTTGTTCTGCAATTTCCCATTCAATGGTTTAATAGTCCATCCCTTCTAAAAAAATGGCTTGATGAAGTTTTTGATTACGGATGGGCTTATGGATCCAATGGCGGGGATAAATTAAAGAATCGCAAAGTGGCATTAGCTGTTTCCGCAGGTATCAGGGCAAGTGACTATAGTGAAAATGGAAGATACGGACATACTTTGGAACAAATACTTATTCCGTTTGAAACCACTTTTTTTTATTGTCAGGCAGATTATCGTTCCATTCATGCGTTTTACGGTGAAGAACAGAATCCTGGAGGAACAGAAGAAGAAGATTTAAAGCCAGTGGTCAATGAATTAGATCGCAACACAAAAGAGTATTTAGCGTTTTTGAATAATCTATAAACACAAACCCGAAGGCAACTAGCGGGAAAAATCCTGCTTGCCCTCGGGTTATTGAACTATCATTTACTCATCTACGTTTTGATTCATTTCGCCCCAGTCACACATCATATTTAAAATGGGGAGAAGGGAGCGTCCTCGATCAGAAAGCGAATATTCTACTTTTGGAGGAATTTGCGGGTATTCTTTACGCACCACTATACCGTCTGCTTCCATTTCTTTTAACATCACACTTAATGTCTTGAAAGAAATAGAACCTATGCTACGCTTTAGCTCATTAAATCGCATCACCTTATTTTCTAGCAACCAATATAGAATAACCATCTTATATTTCCCACCTATAACAGATAGTGTATATCCAAAGCCAGTATCTTTTAAAGCAATTCCTTTTGGCACGCAAGTTTCTTCCGGTTCATTATGCATAGCATTACTCTCCTTAAATATTTATATTTTACCCTTTCTGAGGTCACTTCCACTGTCTCCTCTTTTCGATTCCTCACATTCGAAAACAAAGGGAATTGTGCGGATGTCAAATTCGAGACACTCTTAATACTATCATCTATCTCCTTTGATATGCCTGCTAATTGCTTGTATTTCTGATCAATGACCTCTTGTATAAATGATCCAACACCGCCAGATCATCCGCGTCGAACTTAATTGAAAATCATTGAGATGCTTCAGCAAATTTCTTTCTTTTGATTCACTCACTTTAACAAATTGAAAGCTTAGTGGCCTTGTATTTTAGCTAGATAAGAAAGACGACCACTAAAAAGTGATCGTCTCTAAATGGTTAACTATTATTAACTACATAGCAAGCAAATTAATTTTAAATGAAAGCTATTGTTTAACTACAGAATCTATGAATTAATTTCAGGTTATTCATCCACTTCACAGCATAACCCACCATCTGTCACCGTCGTAATGGACCCAAAGGCACCGTGGGCAATTGCCTAAACTTTGGTATCATGACCACTATATTCTTCTGCACTAAGTAGGATGACTTTCTTACGGGTGAATAGAACTGCCAGTAGGCCAAGTAGAGAGCGCTTGCTCAGCAACAGCCTCTAGCATGTCGCGACTAAAGCCAGCCTTCGCTTGAACAGCGATACCGTGGGTCATCGCCATCACGAATGCAGCTAACGCAGCGCAATTAGCGGTCTCCGGCAGATCTCCCTCCTGCTTTGCCTGCTCGAAGCAATCACGCAGCAATTCCTCTCCTTCCGAACGCGCATCGATCAGCGCACTTCGAATAGGTTCGGCATCGTCCGAGCCAGCCAAGGCGCCGTGAACACCAAGGCACCCCTTGCGATCCGGGTAACGAGTATGCAATTCAGCCGCGCTGTGGAGAATGTGTGCGGCCACCTCCCGCGAGGTTGTCAGCTCTAGCGCCGCTGGAAAGAAATCTAGGTAGTGCTCATAATAGCGCGCCAAAACTTGGCGGAACAACGCTTCCTTGTTGCCAAACGCCGAATAGAGAGCGGGTCGTTCGACACCTGTAGCCTGCGTAAGGTCAGTGTACGACACGCCCTCGTAGCCTTTACGCCAAAACACGCAAAGCGCAGCATCCAGTGCCTGATCCACATCGAATTCGCGGTTACGTCCCATTAGTTAGATCACCTCTTCCTTTTGTTACAGTCGATATTATAAACGTTCATGTCCCACTTTCTAACTATTCCGTTATCATAACACACGTTACAGACCGCTTCCAGTCCACCAGTCAAGGACCAAATCAACGCACGATCGGCGAAATAGTAGGCCATCTCGATCTTACGTCACATATATGCACCAGACACGCCCTGATAGTCACTCTTACCAGTGTGAGACATATCATCCCAAGTGACGCCCCTGAAATTGACCGATTGACACTGCACGCTAAATTCCCTTACCAGGCGAGGTCTCCCAGTGTTACGATCATAGAAAAGAGCATGTTTTGAAAAAAGATTGATCAAAACACGCTCTTAATATATTCAATTAAGTCATTCTTTTATAAAAATGTTTGATCATTTCTGTGCTCCTTATTTCATTAAAGCGCCCGATTGTTGTATATTCTTTTTTTATTGCATAGTATGGTTGTTCTACGCAGTAAATTGATCTGTTGTTTTTCAGTTTTCTTATTAAACATAAGGTAGCAATAGGTAAGCATTTGAAGTTATCTCCAGCTTTTCCCCTGCCCAACACGGAACGTGATAGTTTCCCATCATTCCGCGTGCCATCTAATAATATGTACTGGATTATAAGTTCCTTGTTACTTCGATAGAATTGAGATCACATGATTGTTCTTAGATCGCATTTTTCACGATATGTGTTCAACTTCTTTAACATTGACTTTGTGATATTAAAGCCTTTTAAGCGTGAATGTATTGCCATTTCATCTGTTTGGTGTATTGCCATATGTATGTCTTTGTGCAGAATTCTAAGGTTTTTAAATGTGTCATCTCCACCTAGATGTATGGGGATGAAATGGTGACAGTGAACGTCACGAGCTTGTAGAAATACGCCTGTGATTTCACATTTCCCCATTTTCATACTGTATCGGCTAATACGATTATCCATATACTCAACACTTCGTGTTTGAATATTCGATTCCAACAATAGCGCAATTTCTCTTTGGATATCTGAGCGTAATTGCTTGTGTATTCTCGTTCTTCCTTCAGATGTAAAAGGTGTTAAGCTCTGACTGAAATTCATAGCATTTTTCGTTTTTACATCGGCTAACGGGAAGAGATAGACACTGGCTATTTTGAATGTCTTGGCTCCTAAACTGTAGAACTTCTTATAAGTTGGCGGAGCGTTTGTAGGATGTCCAAACTTACCGACAGATTTAAGGCGGTTATATATAAATGGACGCACATCGTAGGCAAGTCGTGAGAACTCATTGTAGACGTGGGTGGCACGGTTGAAATAATTATGGATGCCTAAGACAAAACTGTTAAATAGTAAAGCGTTACGAGTAGTTGGCGAGGCATTTAATTTCCGAACGTGTTTCTTGAATGTTTCTTTAATTTTACGTTTTTTGTTTTCTTTTAAGCCTGTGTGCGCTACTCTCTTTTCCCCTTTTTTATTTGCACGGATAGTGAAACCAAGAAATTCAGAGTCTGTTTTTTTTAAGTTGATAACTTGAGATTTTTCTGGTGATATATCTAGTTTCAATCGCTGCTTCAAGTATAATTTTATGGCATGATACCATTTCTGTGCCGTTTTCCAATCACGGCATAAGACCTTAAAATCGTCTGCATAGCGGACGAGGTAACCCTCTTTTAAAGTCGTTCGCTTCTTGGCATAGAGCTCACCTTCACGGGATTTATAATCTTTGTGAAGGGGGAAGAACTCCCACTGTTCAGCTACCCAATGGTCCAAGTCATTAAGCACTACATTGGATAGTAAGGGTGATAACAAACCACCTTGAGGTGCGCCTTTTGTGGGAACTCCTTCTCCATCAATTTCAGCTTTTAGCATTTTAGATATACAGGCTAAAACCTGTCGGTCATTGATTCCTAGATTCCAAAGCTGTTTCATTAGTAGGGTGTGATTGATATTATCGAAAAATCCTTTAATATCAATGTCCACCACATAGTGGAGCTGAGCTTGATTAATAAGGAATTGTACTCTTGCCATAGCATGGTGTGTAGACCTTAACGGTCTAAAACCATAACTATGTTTGTAGAACCTTGCTTCCATGATTGGTTCAAGCACTTGTCTAAAGCATTGTTGAATAATTCTATCTATAATACATGGGATACCTAGCGGTCTCCACTTACCATTTTCTTTCTCAATCAATTTCCGTCGTACTTTCTTAGGGCGATAATTCTTTAACTTGTTTTGAATTTCATTAACGACTTCATTTTCTGATAGCTTTTTTAAGTCATTAATCGTTTTCTTGTCTGTTCCCGGTGTCTTTGACCCTTTATTTGACTTGATCGTTCGATACGCAAGCAGAATGTTTTTCCTAGAAGTAATGATGTCATATAGATGAGAAAATGATTCCTTTCTAGACGACTTTTCATATAGTTCGGAAAACGTATCTGTCATATCGTAGTAGTCCCAATATCTTAGCGTTTGCACTGTGGCATCATCCTCTCTTAGATGATGTTCCCACATTCTTACCCGACTGGTGCAATTCACGTTAGGAAAATAATCATTCTATATTACTAGACTTGGGGCTGTTCCTCCACTTCCATTACAGAAGCTTCCTCAGTCATGCCCCTACCTTCGCAAGAGTAAATGCATTTCGGCTTCGCCTTATAGCAACCATCTAGGATAACAGTCCATGTATCGATGTTTCTTACTTCCCAAGTACCTTACAAAGTAGCTATCCATTCTAGAGGTAGGTGCTTCCTCTGAGCCTGTGAGCTTGATACCGCCGTTGTCCAGTATAATGTATTTCATAGGGGAGATTTTTACTCTACATCACTCACCTCTTCGTAAGAAGAGCCATAGGTTTCCTCTATGTTCTAACTTTAGACCCGTACCTTCGGAAGTTCGTCAGTTCTTTTCGATTAGAACTATTCTCACCATATCTAGTTTTTCAGCCATGCGGTCTATCTGTCAGCATACCCTTTTATAAAGATGGCTTTAGCTTTCATTCAACCGAATCTACCTGTGCTTCGAACCTCATAAACTGTTATTTATAACGCACGCAGGAGTATTGATGGAATAGTTTCTGGAAACGTGGTTCCGTCATTCCTATTCTCCCTTGTAAAGTTAGAATTCATCTAGTGAATCCCCTGTATTTCGCGTTAGAAACGCTTATTACAGAACTTGTCACACCTCTCCGTTAGTTGAGGTCAATCAATGACACAATAATGTAAAACAATGTTAGTTCTACTAATAACAAAAGAATAAAATTTTTAACTGAATTAAACTTAATTTGTAAATAATAGACAACTGACCATATTAAACTTACTACAAAAGGGAGAGCAAGTATAATCATATTCCCTTCAGGACCGAAAGCCATTAAACCTCATGTAAAGAATAAACTGTATCCAATGGTTATAACTCCTATTAAAATATTAATAACGTGAATTGCTACCTTATTCATCGAATGCCCCCTTATAATTTTATCAATAACATTCTCTTCACTGTTTTTCAAGTAACCTGCCAGTTAGCGCAATAAGGCAAGCGATGCCTTGTTAAAGCATCGCACCCCATTACTTTAATAAGGGATGTCTAAATTGTTCTATTTTCCTTTAATTCAAACTCTGGTTTAGTAACGTATTCCAAATAATTAATTTTTCCTTCAAAGTCCAAATAGGCATTAAATCTGGTACGAATTGCGGGTTCTGAAATCAAATCTAATACTTTCTCTCTTTTTACCCATCGAACTTCTGTTGTTTCCTCGGAAGTAGATAGTTCTCCTCCAATAGACTTACAAACATAATCTAACATCAGTTTCGTTGGAACATCAGTTACACCATCGTGCCATTTATAAATTCCCGTATTAGAATAAACTCCAATTAAGTTTGTTATAGCTATACCACTTTCCTCTTTTATTTCTCTAATTAAAGCATCCATTAAGTTTTCCCCTACTTCCACTTGCCCTCCAGGGAAAACCCACCCTCCATGATGTGTTTTAACTAATAATATATTTTCTTGTTCATCTTCTACGATACCGCCCACTGCAACTATATGTGTTGGCATTTTTATAATAATAACCTCCAATAAGTTTTATTCAATAAACCTGCTCAATAGTGGAACAAGGACTGTCATTCTCTATTCAAGGAAAGCACTCCGTTAGTTCATTGAAGCGTAGCCCTTATGCAACAACTGCGCCCGATTATGGAAGGTCAGATGATGAAAATCGAAGAAGGGATGGCAACAAATAACAATGCCCATAAGTTTGCGGTGGTCCATCGCGGCATCGTTCAACATGGATTTGCGCAATTGCCGTGCTACTTTTCATTTCATATGATCATAATTTTGTTGGCCTTCATTTTTACATTTGAAGGTCCTTTTTTCGGGCAACTGCGCAAACGATCCGAAGTGTTAGCCGAAGGAAGTTCTGGAAGCAGCCATTGCATTTAAGGCGTTCTCAAAATAGCTATATACTTCATCTGCAATTCCCAGAAACTCTTCAACAAGTACATTACTATCCAAGTAACAAGCATATAGATAATCAACTAAAGCGGAGTCAATCTCACAATAGTTTAATATGGCATTCTTCATCTTAATAATGTCATCTTGCCATACACCTGTATCTTCTAAAACCAAAGAGTATAATGCACGAATTAATCTCTTAGAGTAACCTTTAATATATCTAGTTTTCATTGTGTTATCACTAGCATTACAAAGTAAACTATGTATACGATCTATTTCCTCCTTGGTCTCTGTATTTAAGTCTAAAATGAACTCTGGAGAAATAATTATCGGTGATACTTTTTCACCAACGTCATGACCATACATACAAACACAAATTATCTTAACCCAAAAACCCCACTCATTCGGTTTACTTAATACATCGTCAATCGAGCAAATTATCGTATCAATCTTAGTTACTACTGGATATTCTTCCAAAAGCCTGTCTTTAATATTTGACAATCTTTCGTAATCAATATCTTTTGGGTTTACACATACAATAGTAAAGTCTGCATCTGACTTAAAAGGTTTAGCAGTTCCTTTTGGAATCGAGCCACACATATAAATGCTATGAATCTTACCTTTAAATTCGGTAAGTATATTATCTATATACTTATCAACAAAATCCTTATATTCACTTTGTATTACAATTCTATTTATGACTTTTTCTAATATCATGTAGACTCCTCCTAAACTAAACTTCTTTCGGCTAACGTCTTAATTTAATTTAAGAACTTCGTAAATAATCCATAGATGAGTTATTCGCGAAGTTTTTCAACTATCCTGCTCCGATACTTTAAGTGCATCTTTTAACAAACTATGTTTAATTAACTTTCTTATAGTTATAAAATCCGTCCTCATGACTTTAAAAATATGACATGAGAAACGCACTCATAGGAAGACGAGTAGCGACTACGCTCATTGCCTGAAGTCTGGGAAAAAAATCTTTTTGAACAGACTCTATAGTTTATTTTTCAAGAAAAATTGTTTTATATCTTCTGGATATTCATCATTAACAGCAAAAACCTCATAGCTCATACGCGTATAAAATTCCGGGGATTGATACGTAAACGTGCAAGTATGAGAAAATATACAGCCAAGTTCTTTCCCTAGTCTCTCAGCTTCTGCTATCATGATTTTTCCATAACCTTTGTTTCTGTAATCATCCGCTATCCAAAATACATCAATATACAAACCGTAAGACCAGGTTTCACAAAACAAACCGCCCAAGACTTTGCCTGTTTCATCTTTTAAATATAAATTAATATCCTTACCAGGTTTTTTAAGCAAACCATTTTTCGCACGAACATTGTACTCATACAAATTATTACAGATCTGTTCGTAGTCATTGTCATTTGAGTCTACTGTAATCTTGATATTATCTAAGATTATATCAGTCATAGATCTCTCCCATAAAAATATAAATAACATAATATAACATAATTGGGTTATAACCCCTTTCAAAAAACACAATTAAAGCTAAAGAATTCTGCTCCGTATAGCACAACAAGCGACAGCTTTTGTTTCGCTATCGCCCCTACAGTGCAATAACTTTAATTCCACAATCTTTTTACAAACTGAAGTTTTCCACCTGAAAAATTCAACTCATATATATCAGGTTTAGATGTTCTTTTCCAAAAATCATATCCGTACCCGGCATTGAAATAGTTCATAATAATTGTCATTACATTCCCGTGAGTTCCTATAACAACCGTCTTTCCCTCATAATTATGTAATAGGTCTTTGAATATAGGTAAAGCTCGATTTTGTACGTCTCTTACAGACTCTCCGCCCGATAAATAGAAATCAAAATCCTCAAAAGATTTTTTTATAGCTTGTTGTATTTCTTCTTCTGGTAGTTTATAAGACCCTTTTAATTGCCTTTCTTTTAATTCTTCAAATACTTTTATTTCTATATTTTTAGCATTGGCAATTCCTTCAATTGTTTGTATGGCTCTTGTAAATGGACTTGAAACAATTACATCAATTTCTTTGTTATTCATTACATTCGTGACGTTCTTAGAATCAGTTTCACCTTGGAAGGATAGTTTCCTTGTTCTTTCTTGTCCAAAAACAAATGGTGATTTTGCGTGTCTTATCATGTAAACAGTAGTATTCATCTTTTTCCCCTTTAGATACCTCTTCAACTAAAATACAAGAGGGTTACATCTTTTGTTCTAGATAAGCCACCCTTTAGTGCAATAAGGATTGTACAGTGAGCTAATTATATTTCCCACTTTAATTGACGACCACCAATAATATGATAATGCATATGGTATACCTCTTGTTGACCATGTTTTCCCGTATTAG
>NZ_JALKEV010000078.1 GCF_023017105.1 Halalkalibacter sp. APA_J-10(15)
CTTTAGTACATTAGTTATTCCCTGGTTAACTACTCCATTGCTAGGGAAAAATTCTTTTGTTCGCTTTCTTCCAGTCGCAACTTTTATTGGTTATATCTTTAGTTTTTTAAGCGAAATAGCTGATAGAAGTAAGTGGTGGAAAGTAAAGAATGCTTTATTTCCAAATTATCGTTGGATCTATGTCAAGATTCCGGACACCAAAAGATTAAGTTTTTTCTGCACAACAACCATTCATGGAGTGTTCCACATCCCAATCAGATTGTCAAAGTGAAAAGAGCCTTTGACAACCTGATTGGGAC